>CAVTNH010000002.1:0-916968 GCA_963736025.1 uncultured Chloroflexia bacterium | reverse complement strand
GGCCATCCACCGACCCCGGCTCGGTTGCGCGCGTTCGGACGCCACGCGTACCATCGGTCACGATGACCCACCCGCCTGCACGGCCCGCCGACGAACAGCCGCGGCCGCCGCTCGACAGGCTCTCCGAGGCTTCCTGACCCATGGCCGTCGGCTCCTCCAACGACTTCGACCTGGTCGTGCTCGGCGCGGGCACGGGCGGCTACACGGCGGCCTTCCGGGCGGCCCAGCTCGGGCTCAAGGTGGCCCTCGTGGACGAGGACAAGATCGGCGGGACCTGCCTCCATCGAGGCTGCATCCCGACCAAGGCGCTGCTCGAGTCCGCCGCCTTCGTCGAGCGCGTCCGCCACGCCAAGGAGTACGGCCTGGTCCTGCCCGGCGAGGCCGTCGTCGACTACGCGGCGATGGCAGCGCGGCGAGACGCGGTCGTGAAGCGGTTGTGGACCGGGCTCAAGACGCTCATCGACAAGAACAAGGTCACCTGGATCCCCGGCCGCGGCCGGCTCGACGGCCCCCAGAAGATCCGCGTCAGCCAGCCCGGGGAGGACGGCACGCCGGGCAAGGGCGGCGAGCGGATCCTCCAGGCGACCGACGTCATCCTCGCGACCGGCTCGCGGGTCAAGTCGCTGCCGGGCCTCACGCCCGATGGCAAGCGGATCGTGACCAGCGACGACGTGCTCAGGATGGATTCGCTGCCGAAGGACATCGTCATCGTCGGCGCCGGCGCGGTCGGCGTCGAGTTCGCCTCGATGTTCCAGGACGTCGGCGTCAAGGTCACGCTCCTCGAATACCTGCCGCAGATCGTGCCGCTCGAGGACGGCGAGGTCAGCAAGGTCGTGGAGCGGAGCTTCACCAAGCGGGGCATGACCGTGATGACCAACGCCCGCTTCGACGCCAAGGCGGTCACCACCGACAAGGACGGCATCTGCGTGATGGTCGGGCCGGAGGGCAAGGAGCCCGCGGAGCTTCGGGCCGAGCTGATGCTCGTCGCGACCGGTCGGGCCGCCAACATCGAGGACATCGGGCTCGAGACCACGAAGGTCGAGACCGATCGCGGGATCATCAAGGTCAACGGCCACATGCGCACGAAGGAGCCGCACGTCTACGCGATCGGCGACATCGTCGGTGGCCTGTGGCTGGCCCACACCGCGGGCCACGAGGGCATCACCGCGGCCCACACGATCGCCGGCGAGGCCGACGTCCACGAGATGGACTACGACAGCCAGCCGCGCGCGACCTACTGCCGGCCCGAGATCGCCTCGATCGGGCTGACCGAGGAGCAGGTCAAGGCGGCCGGTCGCGAGTACAAGGTCGGCAAGGTCCCGTTCCAGGCGATCGCCAAGGCCCTCATCGGCGGCGAGTACGAGGGCTTCGCCAAGGTCATCGCCGACACGGCGACGGGCGACACCATCGGCGTCCACATCGTCGGGCCGCACGCGACCGATCTCATCGCCGAGGCGAGCCTCGGCATCTCGCTCGAGGTGACGCCCTGGGAGATCGGCGCGGCCACGCACGCGCATCCCACCCTGTCCGAGGTCCTCGGCGAGGCCGCGACTGGCGGTCGACGGGCGGTCCATCAACTTCTAGGCGGATCCACCGCTAGCGGAGGGCCCGATCGCGCGATGACGGTGAGCAAGGGGAGCACTGCACTCGCCGCATCTGTCGGCCTGACCGACGACGACCTCGTCGAGATGTACCGCCTCGTCGCGCTCGCGCGGGCCGTCGACGAGCGGATGTGGATCCTCAATCGCGCCGGCCGGATCCCGTTCGTCATCAGCGGCCAGGGCCACGAGGGCGCCCAGGTCGGGATCGCGTGGGCGTTCGAGAAGGGCCATGACTGGATCGCGCCCTTCTACCGCTCGATCGCGACGTGCCTGACGTTCGGGATGAGCGCCCGCGACATCATGACCGCCCAGTACGCCACCGCCGGCGACCCGTCGTCCGGCGGTCGCCAGATGCCCGGGCACTACGGCAGCCATGAGCACAACCTGGTGTCGGTGTCCTCGCCGGTGGCGACGCAGCTCCTGCATGCGGTGGGGATCGCCCTGGCGGCCAAGATCCGCAAGACCGGCCAGGTCGCGATGACCAGCATGGGCGAGGGCTCGTCGAACCAGGGCGACGTCCACGAGGGGCTCAACTTCGCGGCGATCCACAAGCTTCCGTTCGTCTTCGTCGTCGAGAACAACGGCTACGCGATCAGCGTGCCGGCCGCGATGCAGGTGTCCGTGCCGAACGTCGCGGACCGGGCACCCGGCTACGGGATCCCGGGCGTCGTCGTCGACGGCGGCGACGTGCTTGCCTGCTACGCGGCGGCGCGGGACGCGGTCGCGCTTGCTCGCTCCGGCGGCGGGCCGACGCTCATCGAGGCGAAGGTCATGCGGCTGACGGCCCACTCGTCGGACGACCAGCAGACGAAGTACCGCTCCGAGGACGAGCTGACCGCCGAGCGCGGCCGCGATCCGCTGCCGCTCTTCCGCGGCCAGCTTCGCGAGGCGGGCGTGCTGACCGACGAGATCGAGTCGCGCCTGACCGCCGAGATCACGGCAGCGGTCGATGACGCGACCGAGTACGCCGAGTCGCAGCCGGACCCGGATCCGGCGACGGCCTTGCGCTACGTCTACGCCGAGGACGTCGACTGATGCCGGCGATGACGTTCATCGAGGCGATCCGCCAGACGCTCGCCGACGAGATGCGCCGCGACGAGTCGGTCATCGTGCTCGGCGAGGACGTCGGGAAGAAGGGCGGGGTCTTCCTGGCGACCGACGGGCTCTGGGCCGAGTTCGGCGACGAGCGCGTCATCGACACCCCGCTGACCGAATCGATGATCGTCGGCGCCTCGATCGGCGCGGCGGTCAACGGCCTGCGCCCGGTCGCCGAGATCCAGTTCGCCGACTTCATCTTCCCGGCGTTCAACCAGCTCGTGTCCGAGGCGGCCCGGATGCGCTACCGCTCGAACAACGGCTACGCGGTCCCGATGACGATCCGGGCGCCGTACGGCGGCGGCGTCCACGGCGCGCTCTACCACTCGCAGAGCGTCGAGGCGTTCTTCACGCACGTGCCGGGTCTCAAGGTCGTCATCCCGTCGACCCCGTACGACGCGCGCGGCCTGCTGCGCTCGTCGATCCGCGACGACGACCCGGTCCTGTTCTTCGAGCACAAGAAGATGTACCGATCGGTCCGCGGCGACGTCCCCGACACGGACTACGTCGTGCCGCTCGGCCGGGCCGCGATCACGCATCCGGGCACGCAGATCACGGTCATCGCCTACGGGCTGATGGCGCACTACGCGCTCGAGGCCGCCGACCGGGTCGCCGACGACGGCATCAGCGTCGAGGTCATCGACCTGCGGACCCTGCGGCCGCTGGACAAGGAGACGGTGCTCGACTCGGTCAAGAAGACCGGCAAGTGCCTGGTCGTCTACGAGGACAACCGGTTCGGCGGATACGGCGCCGAGGTAGCGGCGACCGTGGCCGAGGAGGCGTTCGACTACCTCGACGGCCCGGTCACCCGCATCGCGGGCCCGGACGTGCCGGGCGTGCCCTACAACCATGCCCTCGAGGACTGGTTCATGCTCAGCCCGGAGAAGATCGCCGACGCCGTCCGCAAGCTCGCGGCGTACTGAGGGTCGCATCCGATGCCCGACCTCGACGCCGTTCACGACCGCCTCCGTGGGCTCCTCGAGCCGTATCGGGCCGAGCTCTCGGTGACGGCCGACGGACCGGGCGGATTGACTCTCGAGGTGCCGGGTCTCGAGGGCAAGCCGTGGGGCTACGTGGCCGGGACCCGCCTTGGCAAGCGCTATGTGAGCTTCTACCTGATGCCGGTCTACGCCGAGCCGACGCTCGCCGGGTCGATCTCGCCCGCCCTGGCCAAGCGGCGTCAGGGGAAGTCGTGCTTCAACTTCACGACCGTGGACGAGGCCCTCTTCGCCGAGCTCGCCGACCTCGCGGCGCGGGGCATCCCCGGCTTCCGGGCCACCGCCGAGGCCGTCGCGGCAACGCGTCGATAGCGGCGGGGTCGTCCTGCGACCGGCCCGGCTCGACCGGGATGGCCGGGATGGTGGACACTACGCGCGACGACAGGCAGACCGGAGGAAGACCGAACGTGGCGAAGGTGACGATGCCCCAACTCGGCGAGAGCGTCGCCGAGGGGACGATCGGCAAATGGCTCAAGCAGGTCGGCGACCACGTCGACAAGTACGAGCCGCTCCTCGAGGTCATCACCGACAAGGTCAACGCCGAGGTCCCGTCGCCGTTCGAGGGCGTCCTCAAGGAGATCCTGGCCGAGGAGGGCGCGACCGTCCCCAACGACGCCGAGATCGCGGTCATCGACACCGGCGACGAATCCGACGCATCCGCCGGCGCCGCACCGGCGACGACCTCGCGCCCGCCCGCCGCCGAGTCCGCGAGCGGCCCGGCCGGCTCCGACGAGCGACCCGCCGCGGCGACGGCCGCGCCCGAAGCCCCGGCTCCGGCAGCTCCCGTGGCGGCTCCCTCCGCCGCACCTGCCGCGGCCCCGGCGGCGGCGCCGCTCGCGCCGGCCGCGACGCTGGCCGCGACCGGTGACCCCGACGCGCGCATGACCCCGGCCGTGCGGCGCCTGCTGCGCGAGCACGGCCTGAGCCCCGAGCAGATCAAGGGCACGGGTGGCGGCAACCGGATCACCCGCGACGACGTGCTCGCGGTGGTCGAGTCGATCCGGACCGGCGGCGCGGCCGCGGTCCCGGTCATGGCCCCCGCGGCGAGCACCGCGGCCAGTGCCCCGGCCGGCGCCGCGATCGCGTTCCCCGACGGCGCCGACGAAGTCCTCCTGCCGATGACCCAGATGCGCAAGGGCATCGCGGCCCAGATGACCCGGGCGCTGGCCGTCCCGCAGGCCTGGGTCCACATGGAGGTGGACGCCTCGGGGCTCGTGCGTGCGCGCGAGAAGGCCAAGCGCGAGTACCAGGAGCGCGAGGGCATCTCGCTCAGCTACGTGCCGTTCGTGATCAAGGCGCACGGTCGAGGCGCTCAAGAGCCACCCGACGTTCAACGCCCACTGGACCGACGCGGGCGTCCTCGCCAAGCGGCGCATCAACATGGGCGTCGCGGTCGCGGTCGACGACGGGCTCATCGTCCCGGTCGTGCGCGACGTCGACCAGCTCTCGATCAGCGGGCTCAACCGGGCCATCGCGGACGTCGCGGCGCGGGCCAGGGCCGGCAAGCTGCGTCTCGACGACTTCGGCGGCAGCACGTTCACCATCGACAACACCGGCTGGTTCGGGTCCAACCTCACGATGCCGATCATCAACGTGCCCGAGGTCGCGATCCTGACCATGGAGGCGATCACCAAGCGGCCGGTCGTCCGCGAGACCCCAGAGGGCGATGTGATCGCGATCCGCCCGGTCATGAACATGGTCCTCGCGATCGACCATCGCGCCAACGACGGCGCCCAGGCGGCCGCCTTCCTTCGGGTGATCAAGGCCGCGCTCGAAGCCGTGGGACCCGACACGCCGGTCTACTGACCCGATGCGCGTCGTCGTCACGGGCGCAGCGGGGTTCATCGGCCGGGCCATCGTCCGCCAGCTCGCCGCGCGCGGCGATCACGTCGTCGCCCTGGTGCGCGACCCGGCGACGGCCACGCACATCGCGGCCCCGACCGTCGAGCTGGTCGCGAGCGACCTCTCGGACGTCGCCTCGCTGACCGAGCTCATGCGTGGCGCCGACGGGCTCATCCACGCGGCCGGCTCGTATCGGGTCGGCATCCCGGTGTCGGAGCGGCCGGCGATGCTCGATGCGAACGTGGGCACGACGGAACGCGTGCTCGATGCCGCGATCGCCGCCGGCGTGCCGCGGATCGTCTGCCTCTCGACGATCAACACGTACGGCAACACGCGCGGGAAGGTCGTCGACGAGACGTACCGGCGCGACCCCAGGGACGGCTTCGGGAGCTACTACGACGAGACGAAGTGGCTCGCCCAGGTCGCGGCCGAGGCGCGCATCGCGGACGGCGCGCCGATCATCATCGTCCAGCCCGGCGTCACGTACGGCCCGGGCGACCATTCGTCGGTCGGACAGCAGCTCCACCAGGCGTACCTCGGCACCGCGGCGTTCATCGCCCTCGGCAGCCTGGGCATCAGCCCGGTCCACGTCGACGATCTGGCGGCCGGGATCCTCGCGGCCCTCGATCGCGGCACACCGGGGCGGACCTATGCGCTCGGCGGCCCGAACGTCCGGCTCAAGGAGGCCATGGGGATCGCGGCGCGGGCGGCCGGTCATGGTCCGCCGCGGCTCAACGTCCCGAACTGGTTCCTGCGCATCGGGGCCACGCTGGGCCCGAACCTCGGTGGCATGTTCGGGCTCTCGCCCAACCTGCGCGAGATCCTGAAGTCCGCCGATGGGGTGACGTTCTGGGCGAGTTCGGCCCGCGCCGCGGCGGAGCTCGGATACCGGCCGCGCGACCTCGCCTCGGGCTTCGCCGACGCGTTCGGCGGCGGGACGCGCTGAGCGGCGACCCGCCCGGCCTCGTCGTACACTCCCGATCATGGCCCGCGACCTCCCGATGTTCACGCCGCCAGCCGGCCCTGGCGGGGCGACGCACACCCGCCCGGACCTGCCGATCGCCTTGGGCGGCGGCGCGGCAGGCGAGGCCGCGGCGGACGGATCGGTCGCCCTCCGGCGGCACCCGGACTGGATCCGCGCGCGGATGCCGTCGGGCGAGAACTACCACGACCTGAAGGGCCTGCTCCGCGGCCTCAACCTCAACACGGTCTGCGAGGAGGCCCACTGCCCCAACATCGGGGAGTGCTGGGACCAGCGCACGGCCACGATCATGATCCTGGGCGACACGTGCACGCGGGCCTGCGGGTTCTGCGCGGTCAAGACCGGTCGCCCGACCTGGTTCGACGACGACGAGCCGCGTCGCGTGGCCGAGGCGGTCGGCGCGCTCGGCCTCGAGCATGTCGTGGTCACCTCGGTCGCGCGCGACGACCTGCCCGACGGTGGGTCGGGCATCTTCGCCGAGACGATCCGGCGGATGCGCGAGACGTCGCCCGGCATGGGCATCGAGGTCCTCATCCCGGACTTCGACGGCTCCGACGACCGCCTCCGGACCGTGATGGACGCCCGCCCCGACATCCTCAACCACAACCTCGAGACGGTGAGGCGCCTCCAGAAGCCGGTCCGCAAGCGGGCCCGCTGGGACCGCAGCCTGTACGTCCTGCGTCGGGCCAAGGAGATGTCCGCCGAGATCGGCTACCCGGCGCACACCAAGTCGAGCCTGATGGTCGGGCTGGGCGAGACGCGCGACGAGCTCACCGAGGCGTTCGAGGCGCTGCGCGCGGTCGACGTCGACATCCTCACGATCGGCCAGTACCTGCGGCCGTCGACGAAGCACCTGCCGCTCGAGCGCTACTACCACCCCGACGAGTTCGCGGAGATGAAGGTCGCGGCGCTGGCCCTCGGCTTCAAGCACGTCGAGTCGGCGCCGCTGGTCCGCTCGAGCTACCACGCCCGTGACCAGGTGCCGGGCGCCGAGCTCAAGCGCCTCCGCCGCCAGGCGACCATCGACGCCGAGGGCCGGATCGTCCCGCTCGCCGGCTGAGATCGGGCTCGCGTCGCGGCGAGGAAACCTGCCGGCGCGTCGCGTCGTCTCGCGGCCCATGACCGATCGAGCCCGCGTCCTGCCCATCGTCGGACTCCTCACCCTGTTCCTCCTCGCGACGGCCGGCTGTGCGTCGTCGTCACCGCCGCCCGACGGGACGGCGGGTCCTGCGTCGCCGCCGCCCGACGGGACGGCCCAGCCGACGCCATCGGCCGCCCCGCCATCCGATGCCCCGGGCCTCGCGGGCGTGCCGATCGCCTGTTACGGCCTGGGCCCCGACGATTGCCGACGGGTGGCCGAGGGGACCGTGGCGACGCTCTCGTCAGCGACGCGGAACGCGCGCATCGTCTACCTGCAGGTCGGCCCGTTCGGATGCCTCGCGGCGAGCGCTGCCCGACGACCCTGGCTGCCCGCCCCGAGGGCGACGTCACCGTCGAGTTCGCGGGGGTCCCCGCAGCAGGATTCCACGTCAAGGCCGCGCCCGACGGCACCCTCGAGATCGAGCCCCAGGAGATCTTCGGCATCGTCCTCGAGCCGACGACCCCGAAGGCCGCCCTCTCCGGCGCCCAGCCGTTCACCCTCGGGCACTGCGGGCTGTGGAGCGGGATCGACCTCGGTGGCAGCTGGTGGGACCCGGTCGGACCCGTCGACTCGGACCATCCCGATGCGATCAACTCGGCCGAGGGCACCATCGCCTTCGCGGATCCGGACCACGCAACCTTCACGTCGAAAGCCGGGCTGATCGTCCAGCTGCAGCGTCGCGACGGACCGAAACACCTCCCGTTCTGCGACTGACGACGGCGGTCGACGGCCAGCCGGCGAGGTATCCTGCTGCCATGGTCCGACCGCTCTCCCGGAAGCTGCCGCTGGCCGAGCTCCACTGCCATCTCGGCGGTGCCGTGACCCCGGCGATCATGTGGGGCATCGCCCACGCCCAGGGCATCAAGCTCCCGACCAAGGACTACTGGGAGTTCCGCGACATGATCACGGTCTCGCCGCGGCGGAACCGCTCGTTCGACGGATACCTCCAGCTCTTCCACTGGACGGAACTCATCCAGAGCTCGCCCCTCGCGGTCGAGCGCAGCGTCTACGAGGTCGTCGGCGGCGCGTATCGCAAGAACAACGTCACGACGATGGAGCTGCGCTTCAACCCGATGAAGCGCAACCGCGGCGGCGAGCAGGACCTCGACCACATCATCGCGGCCGCGGTGCGCGGGATGGACAAGGCCGGGCTGGAGTACCCGGTCAAGCCCGGGCTCATCTTCTGCCTCGACCGTGCGTTCCCGTTCGAGCTCAACGAGATCATCGTGGACAAGGCCATCGCCTGGCGCGATCGGGGCGTGGTCGGCGTCGACATCGCCGGTCCCGAGGCAGCGACGTTCCGGGTGGCCGACTACCGCCGGCTCTTCCGCCGGGCCCGCCAGTTCGGTCTGGGGCTGACCGTCCACACCGGCGAATCCGGCCCGGTCGACGAGGTCGCCCGGGTCGTCGAGCTCCTCGAGCCCGACCGGATCGGCCACGGCGTGAAGGCCGCATACGACCCGCGGGCGATGGCGATGATCCGCGACCGGGGCATCGTCCTCGAGATCTGCCCGACCTCGAACCTGAACACCCGGGTCGTGTCGGGCTGGGACGAGTTCCGCTGGATCTTCGACACGTTCCGGCGCAACGAGATCCGGTTCACGATCAACACCGACGGCCCGGAGATGCTCAAGACGTACATCCGCGACGAGATGGCGCAGCTCGGCCGGCTCGGGATCCTGTCGGTGGCCGACCAGGAGGTGGCCGCCGCGACCTCGCTCGCCGCCTCGTTCGTGCCGAACGTCACGGACGTGCCCCCGCCACGCCTCGAACCGGCCCGTCGCAAGGTGGTCGAACGAGAGGAGGCCTAGGCGATGCTGGCCCGGTCGCGACCACTGCCCCTGACCGTCGCCGGCGCCGTGCTGGTCATCGCGGCCATCGCCTACGTCGTCCTGATCGCGCTCGCGATCCCGAACGGTTCCGTGTACCTGACGGCGCTCGGCGGCACCGAGCCGACGCCCCTCGGAACGGTGGTCGTGGTCTACGGCGCCCTCGCGGTCATCGCGGCGTTCCTTGCGCGTCAGCTGCTCGCCGGCCGTGTCGACCGCCGGGTCGGCGTCGGCTTCGCCGCGTGGTACGGGGTCGCGGCGCTCGGCGCGGTCGTCGTCGGACCCATGGCGGGCGTCGGGATCGCGTTGACCGGCCTGCTGCCGCTCGTGCTCGCCTGGTACGGGACCCACGCGCCGCGCTGAGGAGGGCGGCTCGCGCTCAGTCCCCGGCGCGCTCCTCGATGCGATAGGTGCAGCAGCGATCGCCCGAGGCGATATGGGTCTCGCGGACCACGTCGGCGCCCAGGACGTCGCGGAAGAGTTCCAGCTCGGCCTGGCAGGCCGCCGGCGTTGCGCGGGCGACGTGGTAGATCGCGCAGTTGTGCTCGCGCAGCCGGATCGTCCCGTCGGCGTCGACCGACGCCTCGGCCAGGTAGCCCTGCTCGGCCTGGATGACCGCGAGCTCCATGACCCGGTCCTTGAGCGGCGTGCCCTTCGGCGTCCGCTCCGCGAGCTGGCCGCGGACGCGGTCGCCGAGCTGGCACCGGCGCGCGGCGAAGACCTCGTCGAGCAGATCGTCGCCGCCGACCGCGCCGATCGCCGCCAGCAGGCCGGCGGCAAGCGCGTCGTACGTGGAGGGGAAGAGGTCCTGGGCGTCGGGCGTCACGTCGTAGAGGTGCCGCGGCCGGCCCACGCCGTGACGCACGGTCTGGCGGCTGACGAGGTGCGCGGCCTCGAGTGCCCGGAGCTGCTGGAGGACGCCCGTCCGTGACGCGTCGAGTCGGGCGGCGAGCTGGTCCGGCGACGATGGGCCGTCCAGGCGCAGGCGAAGCAGCAGGTCGCGGCGCAGGCTCGATGGGCCGCCGCCGACGGATGCGGCACGCGCGGATGCGGGTCCGATGGCTGCGGCCGGTCCATCCGAGGCCGGGACCGTGGGGGAGGTCTCGGGCATCCCGGAAGGCTAGCACCGGCGTTCACGACGTGCTGTCCGGCCGAGTCGCGACCGTGGCTGGTACGCTCGCCGCGATGGACCTCGACCTCTCGCCCGAACACGCGCTCCTGCGCGACACGATCCGCGACTTCATGCTCACCGAGGTCGCGCCCGTCGTCGAGGCGCACGAGCGCGAGCGTCGCTTCCCGGTCGAGATCGTCCGCCGCATCGGCGAGCTCGGCTGGCTGGGCATCCCGATCCCCGAGGACGAGGGCGGCGCCGGGCTCGACACGCTCGCCTACGCCATCGCGATCGAGGAGATCGGCCGGGTCTGGGGCTCGCTCGGGCTGATCGTCGCGGCCCACACGAGCCTCGGGTGCGGGCCGCTCCACCTCGCGGGCTCGAAGGACCAGCAGCAGCGGTTCCTCGTGCCGATGGCGCAGGGCACGGTCATCGGGGCATACGGCCTGACCGAGCCCGGCGCCGGCAGCGACTCGGGCGGCACCCGGACGACCGCCCGGCACGAGGACGGGCCCGACGGCGGGTCGTGGGTCATCGACGGCGGCAAGCGGTTCATCACGAACGCCGGCCAGGCCGGGACCTACATCGTCACGGCGCGGACCGGATCCCGCGACGACGGCTCGCCCGAGATCAGCGCCTTCATCGTGCCGGCCGACACGCCCGGTTTCTCGGTGGGACGACTCGAGGACAAGCTCGGCCTGCACGCGTCGGCCACCGGCGAGCTCCTGTTCGAAGGTGCCCGGGTCCCGGCCGCCAACATGCTCGGCGAGCAGGGGAGTGGCTTCAAGACGTTCCTCGCCATCCTCGACGGCGGGCGGATCAGCATCGGGGCGCTCGCGGTCGGGCTCGCCCAGGCGGCGCTCGACGCCGCCGTCCCGTACGCGCAGACGCGCGAGCAGTTCGGCCGGCCGATCGGCTCGTTCCAGGGCGTCGCGTTCATGATCGCCGACATGGCGACCGAGATCGAGGCGGCCCGGGCGCTCGTCTGGCGCGCCGCGTGGCTGAAGGACCAGGGTCGCGACTACGGCCTGGCCGCGGCCGAGGCGAAGCTCTTCGCGTCCGAGGTGAGTTCCCGCGCCACCAACAACGCCATCCAGGTGCATGGCGGCTACGGGTACGTGACCGACTACCCGGTCGAGCGCTACATGCGCGACGCGAAGCTCACCGAGATCGGCGAGGGGACGAGCCAGGTGCAGCGGCTCGTGATCGCCCGCAAGATCCTCGGCCTGCGGGTGGTCTAGGGCGCTACCCGACCTGGGTCAGCCGGACGATGAGCCGGTACTGGCTCCGCGAGCCGACGCACGTCTGCAGGGTCAGGCTCGGGTTCTTCTGTGCGGCGTAGGCCCACGTGCCCTTGGTCGGGGTCGTGACCTTCCACCAGGCGACCTTGTAGGCCCGGACCTGGCCGCTCGAGTCGGCGTAGTAGAGCATCGCGCCCTTCTTGAGCCGGCCGCGGACGTACGCGTCGTGGAGCGTCTTGAAGACGCTGTGGGCGTGACCGAACAGGTACACGTTGTTGTGTCCCGCGCAGCCCCAGCGGTAGACGCGGTTCCCGGGGTACGACTTGTTCGAGCACGAATATGTCGCGACCGACTTGTCGATCCGCAGCGACGGCATCCAGATGTGGTTGCGCCCGTGGTACTTGGCGCTGACCGCCGTGTCGCCGCCCGGCGCTGACGGCCGGGCGCGGCGCGGGCAGGCTCGGGACCGGTCGCGTGCCCGGAGCGCCGACGATGATCGCGGGCGCCGCGGCCGAGACGATCCGCGACACCCCGACGACGCGAGACTCGGCCGCGAGGACCTCGCCGGTCGGGGCCGGCGCGACCTCGTTCGTGGCGGTCGCGACGGCCGCGGTCGAGCTCGACGGAGTCGCTGCGTCGCGGCCGATCGCCCCCGAAACGGTGCCGATCGCGAGGGTCAGCGCGAGGAGTGAAGGCGTCAGAAAACGGGTGACGCGAGGGGTCCGGGGCATGCCGCCAGCGTCCCCCGGCGGACCCCTCGTTGACCGTCACCCGGTCGTCCCATCGACGTCGAGGCATGAGGACCTTGGCAGACCCCACCGCACGGGTACGGACCGGTGCGGACCCGACCGCCCGACCCTCAGCCCCCGTTGCCGGCGGCGACCTCCAGGCCCTTCCGCAGGGCCGCCTCGAAGGCCGGCGCCCAGGGTCCCTGGCCGGCGAGGACGTAGGGCGACTGGTCGATCGACTCGAAGCTCTCGGGGTCGGTCACGAAGCTTCGGGCGCAGTCGTCCACCGTCGAGCGCAGGCGCTCGAAGACCTCGCTCGTCCGGAAGACGTAGAGGTAGACCCGGACCGGCTTGGTCTGGCCCATGCCGGACGCGTCCATGGCGATCGCGGTCGGGATGAGGACCGGGTCGTCGCAGCCGGCGTCGCCCGAGACGACGTTGTCGATGACGATGCCCTGCTGGGTCAGCTCGATCGCGAGGTCCGAGAAGTCGGCCGGCGTCGGCGCCGGGGGCGACGTCGAGACGATGCCGCAGCCGCCGGCGACGAGCGCGACGAGCAGGAGTCCGGCGAGGCCGATCCGACGGGGGGACATCGGCGCGAAGGCTATCATCGACCGACTCGAGGGCCCTCCCGACGTACAGTGACGCCCTCGCTGCAGGTCTCCAAGCCGATGCCCGACCGCCGTCCGTCGCTCCGCCTCGCGCTCTCGATCGTGGCCCTGGTCGCGATGCTCGCGCCTCGGTCGAGCGTCGCGATCGATGCGCCGCCGGTCCCGGTGTCGGACAACCTGCTCGATCGGCCGATCGTCGACGTCGCCCTCGTCGCCGCGGTCGGACGGCCAGCCGCCGGACCTCCTCACGCTGAGCACCGTCGGCCAGGTCCCCGGCGGCGTCGGCGTCTCGCTGCTCCGACGCGGTGACGCGTGGTCGCCGATCGCGGAGGACACCGTCGTCGTCGGGACTGCGGCTGGGACGACCGAGGCCCTGGCTCGTCGAGCTCGGCGACGGCCGGTTTGCCGTGCTGATCGGTCGATCCCGACGCCGGTCGCACAGCCATTCGTCATCGCTGGCCGATCACAGGCGACCTGGCCGTTCGGACCTCCGATGGTCCAGGCGACGACGACGGTCGACCTGACCGTCACCGACGCGGGCGCCGCCGACACCGATGGCGACGGCATCGCGGAACTGGTCGTCGACGGGAGTCGTCGGCCAGCCCGACTCCCCACCGCGCTGCCCGCAGACCATCGTCGAGGTCATCGACGGCGTCAGCCTCGCCACGCGGACGGCGTACCCCGTGCCAGACCGCCGGCTGGCTGGGGCGGCGATCGGCGAATGGGATGGCCGGCCTGGAGCCGACCTGCTCGCCTATGTCCGCGGAGGGAGATCCCTGCACGATCGGCTCGAGCGCGGATCCGGAGGAGTTGTCCGGACTCCTTGCCCTCCGGCTCCGCGACGGGTCCACGATCGTCGACCTGCCGAGACACAGCTCGATCGACCCGCTGGGGCCGCCGCTCGCCTTCGATCTCGACGATGACGGCCGGGACGAGGCGCTCGTACGAGACGGGCCCTCGCTCGTCCTGCTCGACCCGTCGCGCCGCTGGTCGGCGACGGCTGTCGCTGCCGACGGCGCCGTCCCCATGCTCGCGGCGCCGAGCGAGGGCCCCGACGCGAACGGCGGCCGCATCGCCTGGTTCGGGCCAGGGGGCACGCGATCGGGCATGGTCGTCTCGATGGCCGGCGTGTTCCGGGCGCGCACGGGCGAGATCGTCGTGACCACGCCGGCATCGAGAGAGCTTCCCGGCCTGCCGTCGACCCGGGGCGAGCTCGGGCGGCTGGTGATGCAGGACGCAGCGACGCTCCAGCAGGCGCCGCAGGTCTGGCGCGGGGACCTCGACGGCGACGGCTGCCCCGAGGTGCTCGCGCCGCTCGTGACCGCGGAGTGCGACGGACAGACGCTCGCTCCGGGCCGGCGCACTCTGGCTGGCCACCAGGCCGCTGACGACCTTCGACGTCGGCGCGAACCGCGAGCTGCTGGTGGCCCCGGCGGTGGACTGGGATCCGGCGTTCGGCAGGCCGCTTGCACCGACGCCGTCCGCGGCGGGTGCGCCCGGGGCGTGGCGGCATGGGCCATCGGTCGGCTTCGTGCTCTCGGAGCTGCGCGCGGGCGACGCGACGTACTTCGCGACCTACCCGATCCCGCGGCCGACGATCGACCGGATCGCGGTGCGCGAGCATGCCACCGACGTGCCCGGCTTCACCGGGGCCCGCGTGCTGGTCCGGTCCGAGACGACCAAGCTCAAGGACCGGCGGCCGCCGGTCGCGCCCGACGCTCGAGGTGTTCCTGGGCGGCAGCGTCGACCCGGGCGAACTCGTGTCGCTCGCGCGGATCCCGGTCCCGTCAGGAGCCGAGGCGGGCCGCGACGGCTCGTTCGTCCGCGTGCCCCTGCCCGACATCCTCACGAGCGCTGACGTGCCCGTGGAAGGCTGGGCCGTGTCGATGTCGCAGCTCAACGACTGGGGCGAGATCGCGCCGCCGGTGGCCGGGACCGTGACCCGGGACACGACCGGGCCCTCGCTCGCGCTCGAGACCCCGTTCACGAGCGCACCCTGGCCGTGGGAGGCGTCCCTGCACGGTCGCTCGGAGCGGGGCGTCATGGTGAGCATCGGTGACGGACCCCCGGTCGAGACCGACCGGCTCGGGCGGTTCGTCATCCCGACGCAGCTGGCGCCGTGGCCGCAGACCGTCGCGGTGACCGCGGTCGACCCGTCCGGCAACGCCACGACGGCCACGGTCTCGGTCATCGGCGGCGTCGACTACCGGGAGTTCCCGTGGCCGGCGATCGTCGCGGCCGTCCTCCTCCTTGGCGCCCTCATCGGCGCCGTGCGGTCGGGGAGGGGCGGGGCGGTCCGCGAGCTCGTCCCGCCAGTCCCTCGACGACGAGCCGTTCCCGGAGATCGAGGACCTGCCGTCGGGGACGCGCTTCTAGCCCGTCAGGCGGCCCGCGGCGCGGCCGGGTCAGCGCTCGCGGGCGCGCCGCTTGGCCTCGCGGAGGCGGGCCATCGTGTCCGACGGATCCGCCGGGGACGGGGTCGCGGCAGGCTCGGCGGTCCCCGCCGGCTTCTGGGTCGGCGCCGGGGCGGCGGACGCGGCCGGCGTCGGGGCCGGGCGGCTCGCGGGCTTCGTCGCGCGGCTCGCGGCCGGTGCGGCCGGAGCGGCCGGCGCGGTCGGCGCGGTCGGCGCCGCGGCGCGGGCTGGTCACAGTCGCCTCGGTCGGGGATGTTCGAAGGGCCGCCCGCGAGGGCGCGCCACTGGCCCGCTCCCGAGCCGCGAACAGGCCCTCCCCGGTGGCGGTGCGTGGCGCCGTCGAGCCGCGTCGTCGGCGGGCGCCGGCGAGCCAGCCACGGGCCGCCACGAGCTCGCGGCGTCCGATCGACACGCGCCGCAGCGCGATGTCGAGCGGCCAGAGCAGCAGCGCGATCAGCAGCAGGAGCGGCCACAGGTCCGTGTAGCGGTTCGTCGCGGTCAGGTCGTGGCTCCACGGATCGAGCGCCGTCTCGACCACCCCGCCGCCGGTCGCGGACCGCAGCGCGGCCATGAACGGCTCGTCGGGCCCGAGGAGGCGGTACTCGGCGGCGGTCGGGGCGACGAGTCCGATCGTCCGCCCCAGCGCCGACGACCCCGGCCGGGTCTGGGTCACGCGCAGGGCGTAGGCGCCCGGCGCGACGTCGCCGAGCGGAACCTCGTAGACGCCCGGTGCCACCTGCGCGAGGGCGACGTCGACGGGCTCGAGGTCGGGCCCGACGACCGTGGCGCGGGTGGCGTAGAAGTCGCGCGGCGAGCCGTCGGCCTCCACGCTCTCGACGTGCAGCGAGGTCTCGCCGTCCTTCGAGTCGAAGCGCGCCTCGATGCCGTCGGTCTCCTCGCCCGGGAACGTCCAGCTCACGAGCTGCGAGAAGAAGCGGCTGAACCCGCCCCAGGGCAGCCAGTCCTTGGCCCACCGGCCCGTCGAGTCCGACGTCCACGCCACGGACCGCCCGAGGCCGTACTGCCACTGGGCGAGGAGCGGATCGTCGCGCGCGGTCACGAGCACGGTCTGGGCGGCCGGCTTGGCCGTCGTCCCGTTGTAGCCGCGGAGCTGCGGCAGGCCGTCGTCGAGGCCGCGCATGATCGGCGACGAGGACGTCAGGATCGGGAAGAACGGCTCCTCGACGATCTGCTGGCCCGACACCTGCTGGGTCTCCTTGAGGAAGATGTCCGGGATGCTCGCGGGGTTGGCCGCCGCGTAGAAGCGCCCGCCGCCCCTGGTCGCGAGCTGCTCGAGGAACGGGTTGGCGCCGCCGCCCGCGCCGACCGTCGAGAGCGTGATCCCGTCGGCCTTCATCTTGGCGAGGATCTCGTCGTACTGGCCCGAGGTGGACCAGCCGTCGGTCAGCAGGATGATGTGGCGGCGGGTCGCCGTGACCCCCTCGAGCGACTGCACGGCCTGGTCGAGGCCCGCGAAGATGTTCGTCTGGCCGTCGGCCCGGATGCCGGCTGATCTGGCCCTGCAGGTCGCCGACGCCGCCGAGGGGCTGGGTCCGGACGACCCAGTGAGCGGCCTCGTTGAAGCTGACCACGCCCAGCTCGTCGCGTTCGGTCATCGCGGCCGCGGCGCGCAGGATCGCCTCCTTGCCGATGTCGACCTTCTGGACGCCGCCGATCCCGCTGCCGCTGCCTCGTTCGAACGTGTTGCAGTGGCAGGCGGCCATCGAGCCCGACGCGTCGATCACGACGACCAGCGCGATGTCCGGCTGCTTCTGCCGGTCGCGCACGCCCATGTCGACCGGCAGCGTCTCCTCGAGCGGCGTCTTCTGGTAGCCACCGGCCCCGTAGCTGTCCGGGCCGCCGACCATCACCAGGCCCTTGCCGAGATCGCGGACGTAGACCTGCAGCGCCGCCAGCTGGCGGTCCGAGAGACGGATGCGCGGCACGTCGACCAGCACGACGCTGTCGTAGGTCGCGAGGCCGGCGAAGTCGGTCGGCAGCGCCTCGGGCACGATGGTGTCGACCTGCTGGCGCTGGCTCTCGAGCGCCTGGACCAGTTCGGCCGCGACCACGTCGTCGCCCGCGAGGACAAGGGTCCTCGGCTCGCCCTTGACGATCGTGTTGGAGTCCGCCCGGTCGTTCTCGCTGAACGTGTCGAGCGCGGCCTCCACGCGGACCCGGAACGTGTGGAAGCCGGCCTCGGTCGGCTTGATGTCGAACGTGACCCGGGTGATGCCGGCCTCGAGCTTGACCGGCTGCGAGGCGACCTCGGTGCCGTCCGCGAACAGGAAGACGACCGCCTGCTGGGCGACCGACGAGCGGATCTCCGCGACGGCCTCGATCGACTCGCCGAGGCGCGCGGTCGACGGCGTCGTGAGCCGCTCGACGAGCACCTCCTCGGCGTCGCCGATGCCGATCTGGCGCGTCTCGATCTCCACGCCGCGGCTCGCGGCAAGGGCGCCCTCGGCCTGGCCGGACCCCGGTCGTGTCGTTGCCGTCGCTCAGCAGCACGATCCGCTTCTGGGCGTCGTCGGGGAAGAGCGCAGTCGCGAGACGGAGGGCGGCCCCGATGTCGGTGGCGGACTTGACCGGTGCCGACGCGATCCGGTCGATCTCCTCGAGCTCGGACGGCAGCCGCTCGACCAGCGCGTCCTTCCCGAACGCGACGATGCCCGCGACATCGCCGGGCGGCTTCACCTTCAGCGTCTCGCGCAGGAACGCCAGCGCGTCCGAGCGTCCGGCGTTGCCGACGGAGTCCGAGAGGTCGACGACGAAGACGGTCGCGAGCCGATCGACCGGCAGGACCAGCTGGAACCCGGCGATCGCGAAAACCAGGGCGGTCAGCACGACGGTCCGCAGGATCAGGGCAGCACGGCGACGACCGGTCCCCATCCGCCGGCGTGCCCCGGCGTGCAGCCCGATCGTCAGGATCAGGGCCGGGATCAGGAGGGCGAGCGCGAGGGGCGCCTCGAACGCGATGCCCATCTAGGTGGTCCCGCCGGGCTGCCGGCCGAACCGGGCGACCAGCGACCGCCGCATCCGGACCACGGCGTCGCGGTGGTAGAGCGCCCACTCGACGCACAGGCCGATGAGAACGAGCAGCACGATCGGCAGCCACAGCTCGTCGCGGGTCGTCGGGCGGTCGGTGGGGGCGCCGTTCCCGGGCGACCCGGACGGATCCGGCGCCGCCCCGAGGCCCTCGATGGCCGCCACGGACCCGGGCGCGATGGTCGATTCGCCGACGTCGAAGAGGTCGACCGCGAAGCGGACCGGGGCGTTCGGGTCGACCGGGACGGCGGGCGCCGCGGCGGACCCGGACGGCCGGGCGCTCGACAGGGGCGTGGGGTCGGGGCTCCTGCCGCCGCTGGCCGACGGGTTCGGTGACGCGCCTGCCGGCGCGGATCGGGGTGACGGTGTAGATGCCGGGGAGATCGGTCGCGACGTACGACACGGAGGCGCCGCCCGCGGCGCTCGCGACGAGATCGAGGGTCGTGCCGTCCGGTCGGGTGACGGTGACGCCGGTCGCGCCCGAGGGGATCGTCAGGTTGACCGGGGTGCCGGGCGCGACCGCGTCGGTCGGGGCCGCCGAGCCGCCGAGCAGCTCACCCGTCAGGTTCGAGAGCAGGATCGGGAACGCGACCTGGAGCGGCAGGTCGGAGCGCCGCGGCTCGAACGCGAGGACCGCGGTCGGCAGGCCGGCGCGAACGCCGGTGTAGAGGAGGGGAGCGCCCTTGGGTCCCGGGATGACCGTCCGCGCCCAGTCCGGCGTCGTGAGCTGTTGCGCCTGCGAGATGTGGGTCGTGGAGAGGTCGACGTAGCGCAGGACCGGCTCGTCCGGGCTCAGCGACCCGATGCCCGGGTCCTTGAGCGTGCCGGTCACGACGCCGAGCGCGCTGGTCCGGGGCGGCGCGATCGCCAGGATCGGCGTCGTCGGGAGCGTGCCCGGCAGGTTCGATTCGAAGATCGTCAGGTCCCACGCGCGGCCGTCCGTGCGCTGCGACGCGGGCCCGTAGTCGGCCGGCGCGACGCCGTACAGCTCGACGTTCGGGAGGTACGAGAGCGCGGTCTCGAGGTACGGGTCGCCGTCGCCGACGAGCAGGACGAGCCGGGTCTGCGTCGGCGGCAGGACCGCCCAGGCCCGGTCGTCGATGGCGAGCTGGTCCGGCGCCGCCTCGGCCGCCGGATCGCGACCGACCAGCCGGACCTCGACGACCGCGACATCGGCCGGCACGTCGTCGATGACGACGTCGGACTTCGCCTGCGCGTCGAGGGCCAGGTCGCGCGCCTCGAGCAGCCGGTCGTCGCCCCAGACCTCGATCCGGCGCTGCGCGCTCTCGATGTCGAGGTTCGCGACGCTGATGAAGACCGAGCGGGTGACGGCGGACGGCGACGTCCGCACCGCGAGCGCGACGATCGCCTGGTTCTTCCGCTCGCGGCCGACCGGCAGGACCTTGATCGGCGCATCGACCTTCGTGGTCGGCACGGTCGCGAGGGCCGCGTCGGTGGCGATGAGGATCTGGGCGTCCCCGGAGCGCGCGGCGAGCTTGGAGGCGAGCTCCAGGGCGTCGCCGAGGTCGCCCCGGCTGGCCGCCGGCTGCGAGCTCGTCGAGCGCCTGACGGACGCGGCTGAGGTCGCTCGTGTCGTTGACCACGATCCGGGCGCTCCGGTCGACCGCGATGACGCTCACCCGGCCGCCCGTCGGCAGGTCCCCGAGGGCGTCGATGGCGGCGGCGCGCGCGGCGGCGAGCCGATTCGGGGCGACGTCGGTGGCGGCCATGCTGGCCGAGGTGTCCATGACCAGGACGATGTCGCGGGCCAGGCCCGCGGGTCGCTCCAGGAACGGCCGCGCGGCGAGCAGGACCAGGGCGATGACCAGCAGCAGCTGCAGGAGCAGGAGCGGGCTCCGTCGCAGGCGCTGCCACGGTGCGTTCGCCTCGACGTCGGTCAGGAGGCGGCTCCACAGCAGCGTCGAGGGGACCACGGCCTGGTCGCGCCGGAGCTTGAGCATGTACATCGCGATGACGGCCGGCACGAAGACGAGGCCGGCCAGCGCGAGCGGGGTGATGAACGGCATCGGCTAGCCCAGGACCCGGCGCCGGCGCAGCTCGGCGAACATGAGGTCGGCCAGGTTGACGTCGGACGACAGGTCGACGTAGCTGGCGCCGCGCTTGGCGGCAAGGTCCGCGAAGCCCGCCTTCCAGGCCGCGAGACGCGCCTTGTAGGCATCGATCGTCGAGAGGTCGACGGTCACGTCGATCCCGTCGCCGGTCTCGCTGTCGACGAGCCGCAGATCGCCCTCGAGGACGGGGTCCAGCTCGTCGGGCGACAGGATGTGCAAGACGATGAGCTCCGAGCCGGTCGCCGCCAGCTCGCGGACGACACGGTCGGCCGATGGGTCGAGCAGGTCCGAGAGCAGGATCACGACGCCCCGGCCGTGCAGCTGCGCGGCGGCATGCCGGGCCGCGACCAGCAGGTCGGTGCGGCCGTCGGCCGGGGTGATGGCCGACAGGTCGGCCAGCAGGCGGAAGACCCGGCCCGAGCCCCGCAGGGCGTTCCGGCGGCGAGCCGTGCGCCCGGCCAGTGCCGTGACCGCGACCCGATCCTCGCTCGCGAGCCCGATGTAGCCGAGCGCGGCCGCGGCCCGCTTGGCGAAGAGCAGCTTTGCCGGGTCACCCGCCGCCATCGACGCCGAGGCATCGACGAGCAGCGTCACGGTGACGTCCTCTTCCTCGACGAAGAGCTTGACGAACAGCTTCTCGAGGCGGGCGTAGACGTTCCAGTCGAGCTGGCGCAGGTCGTCGCCGAGGGTGTAGTCGCGGTAGTCGGCGAACTCGACCGACTGGCCCCGCTTGACGCTGCGCCGACCGCCCTTGAGACCGCCGCGGACGGGCGCCCGCATGAGCAGGAGCAGGCGCTCCAGCTGCCGCAGGAAGGCCTCGTCGAAGACGGTCGGGTCGACCTCGCTCGGCAGGAACGCCTGGCGCGTGCCGGCCGCGGCGGGCCGGTCGCCCGACGGTGACGGGGTCGGCGCGCCGGTCAGCGGCCCGGGTAGTCCCTCGGTCATGCGGTGGTCGCTCGGATCGGGTCCGATGGACCCGCTATTCGACGGACGGCGGGGCGACCGCGTCGAGGATGGACCGGACGACGGCCTCGGTGGTGATGCCCTCGGCCTCACCCTCGAAGTTGAGGATGATCCGGTGCCGGAGCGACGGCAGGGCGACCGCGCGGATGTCGTCGATCGAGACGTTGAAGCGCCCGTCGAGAAGGGCGTAGATCTTGCCGGCGGTCACGAGGGCCTGGGCGCCGCGCGGCGAGGCGCCGTAGCGGACGTACTCGCGGGCCAGCTCGGGCGCCCGCGGCTGATCCGGGTGCGTGGCGGAGAGCACGCTCACCGCGTACGCCGTCACGTGGGGGGCGATCGGCACCGCCCGTGCGAGCCGCTGCATCTCGACGATCTCGGCCGCGGTGCAGACCTTGTTCGCCGTCACGGCCTCGGCGCCGGTCGTGCGATCCATGATCGAGACCAGGTCCTCCTCGGACGGGAAGGGGACCATGACCTTGAACAGGAACCGGTCGAGCTGGGCCTCGGGCAGCGGGTACGTGCCCTCCATCTCGAGCGGGTTCTGCGTGGCGAGCACGAAGAACGGGGCGTCGAGCGGGAAGCGCTGGCGGGCGACGGTCACCTGGTGCTCCTGCATCGCCTCGAGCAGGCTCGACTGGGTCTTGGGCGTGGCCCGGTTGATCTCGTCGGCCAGCACGAGGTTCGCGAAGATCGGGCCCGGCTGGAAGCGGAAGACCCGCTGGCCGCCTTCCTCGATGAGGATGTTCGTGCCCGTGATGTCGGCCGGCATCAGGTCCGGCGTGAACTGGATCCGGTTGAACGTGCAGTCGATGACGTCGGCGATGGTCCGGACCAGCATGGTCTTGCCGAGGCCGGGCACGCCCTCGAGCAGGACGTGGCTGTTGGCGAGCAGGCCGGTCAGCGTCTGGCGCACGAGCTCGCGCTGGCCGACGATGACGCGTCCGACCTCGCGCTCGATGACCTGCGCGCGTTCGGCGAATGCCTCGGGCGCGAGCCGCTGCGCAGCGGTGGCGGTCGTTGGTTCCATGGATGCCTCCGGCTGGGTCGGGGTCGTCTGATCGGTGCCGACCGTCACTTGGACGGGTCGAGCGAGCTGAAGTAGTCGCGCACGAAGTCCTTGACCGAGAGCGGGATGTAGCCGCGCTCGAGCGAGGTCTGGGCGTACTGCTCGAAGTCCGCGTAGACCTGCTGGTAGGGCGTCAGCGCCCCGTTGTTGGTGCCGCTGCCGACCTGGTTTCCCTGCTGGGTCTGGCCGTCACCGCCGGTGCCGGCGATGTACGACGGATCGCCGGGCCGGCCGAGGCGATCGAACGGCGCGTAGACCGAGGACAGGTCCGCCCCGAGCTGTGCCGGGCGGTTCGGGTTGGTCGGGCCGGCCGGGCGACCGTTGCCGCCGATGCCGTTGCCGAGCGATCGGGCGTTCGAGCCGCCACCGCCGATGGCCCTGACCCTGCCCCTGACCCTGACCCTGCCCCTGGCCCTGCCCCTGCCCTTGGCCCTGACCCTGCCCCTGGCCCTGACCCTGGCCCTGACCCTGACCCTGGCCCTGGCCTTGACCCTGACCCTGCCCCTGACCCTGCCCCTGCTGGCCCTGACCTGGGCTGGCGCCGGGGCTCCCCTGGGCCTGACCCTGACCCGTGCCCGGGCTGCCGCTCGGACGCGGGCTTCCCTGCGCCTGACCCTGACCCTGCCCCTGGGCGGTGGTGGGCTTACCCGAGTCGGCCAGCTGGCGCCGCGCCTCCTGGAGCCGCGAGGCAGCACCCGACGAGGTCGCGGTTGGCCGTCACCTGGCGTTCGGTCCCGGTCAGCGCCTCCCCGAGCCGATCGAGCGCGGACTTGGCGCCCTCCGTGTCGCCCTGGGCGAGGCTCTGGGCGGCGTCATGGAGTGCCGTCGATGCCGCCCCGTTCGTCCCGGATGCCGCGGCCTGCTGCTCGGCGAGCTGCCGCGCCAGGGTCGCGCGCTCCTCGGGGGTCATCTCGTCGAGCTGCTCGCCGAGCTTGTCGAGATCCTCCTGGGTCTGCTTGGGATCGCCGTCCTTGTTCGCATCGGGCTTGCCGGTCGCGGCCCTCGACAGCGCGCGGCTGAGCGAGGTCATCGCCGCGGCCCGCTGCTCGGTCGCCGGGTCGATCTGGGCGCGAACCGCGGCCTCGACCGATCCGAGGCGGGCCAGGTTCACGTCGAGCTGGTCCGGCCGGTCGCGCAGCTGGCGGGCGAGGTCGCGCAGGTCCTGGGCCAGCCGCGTCCGCGGATCCTGGGCGTCGGCGCCCTTGGTCTCGAGCTCGTGGGCGAGGTCGTCGAGACGCTCGGCCTGCTGGTTCGCGGCCTCGCGGACCTGTCGCTGCTGGGCGATCGCCGCGTCCTGCGGGTTCGGGATGAGCAGCACCGGCGCAAGCAGGAGCGCGGCGACGACCGCCGCGATCGCCGGCTGGCGCGAGAACCGCGGCCGGAACAGGTTCTGAGGCGCGCCCCGCAGGGACGCGACGGCATCGGCACGCTGGCGGCGGACGAAGCGGTCGGTCTGGGCGGCCTCGTCGACGGGGCCATCGGAAGGGGTCAGATCGGACTCGACGAAGCCTTCGGCCGCCGGGCCGGCCGACGCCGGGAAGCCGACCGCGAGCTCGAGCGCGCTGGAGATCCGGTCGCCCAGCCGACCCTCGGTGTCGAGCGCGAGCGCGGTCTCGCCAAGCGACGGACGGGCGCGGACGACGGCGATGAGCAGTCCCATCGCGCCGATGACCGGGATGGCCGCCCCGGCGACAGGCGCCCATTCGATGGGCACGAACCGAGCGACGGTCCACAGCACGAGCTCGGCCACCATGACCGCGGCCAGCGCGAGCCACGTCCGTCGGACGATCCGGCGGATCCACAGGCGGCGGCGGTGCGAGGCGAGACCGGCCCGGACGGCCAGCAGCGCCGGGTCCAGCGGACCGTCGATGACGCCGCGTGGGTCGACCGGGACGTAGGCGGCTTCGGTCGCCCGCGACGGCGCGCTCGAGCACCGGGCGTCGGATCCTCATGCGACGGCCTCCTTCGGTGCTCTGCGTGGCAGCCGTGGTCGCCAGCGACGCGTCGGCGAGACGAGCTGGATGGAGAGGAACAGGAAGATGACCGAGAGGATCAGCCAGGTCGCGACGCTCTTCGGCCAGACCGTGTCGTGGATGCCGCCGAACGGGGCCACGTCGTTGATCGGGTTCCCGAACTGGTCGATCGCCACGTTCACGCCGCGGTCCAGGACGACGCCGCCGTTCGCGAACCCGACGACGGGAACCGCGCCCGAGAACCCCTTGTCGACGGTGACGATGCCGTTCTGGTTCGGGACGAGCGACTGAGTCAGGCTGCACCAGGTCCCGAACGACAGCTCCGTGCCGCACAGCACGTCCGCCTGCGCGATGAACGGGTTCACGTAGGCGACGACCTCGGGCGTCCGGCCCTTGATCGGACCGAAGCCGCGCCCCTGGTCCGTGCTGGCCATCCCGGTCCAGAAGATGAGCACGAACAGCGACCCGATCGAGACCGCCAGCACGCCGAAGATCGAGATGGCCGTGGCGGCCTGCGTCCGCTTGACGAGGCTCGAGCAGAAGAGGCCGAAGGAACCGAGCCCCAAGGCGGTCGCGAGCAGGACCGCGTAGCCCTTCAGGACGTCCTCGGGGCCGACGCCGCCGTAGACGAACACGACGGCCGTCAGCGGGACCGAGGCGACGATCAGGAGGAAGACGTAGGTCAGCGCGCTCAGGAGCTTGCCGAGCACGATCGCCACCGACGTGATCGGCGTCGCGATGAGCATGTCGAGGGTCTGCTTCTCGCGCTCGAGGCTGATCGCGCCGGCCGTCGCCGAGGGAGCCAGGAAGATCACCTGGAGGGTCTCGAGCATCAGGAGCGAGGCGAAGATCACCTGGCCGATCGCCGCGGACGCATAGGCCCCCGAGTTGCCGAACCCGCTCGTGTAGGTCCGCTCCATGAGCAGCTCGACCATCCAGGCGAAGCCGCCGAGCAGCAGCAGGTAGATGGTCAGGATCACGAACGCCCGGCGGCCGCGCATCCGGCCGCGGAGCTCCTTGACCCCGACGGCCGCGATCCCGCCCGAGGTTCGCGCGGAGGCTCAACCGCGGCAGGCCGATCCGTCGCGTCGGGCCGGTGACCCAGGCCGTCTCGACGGCCTCGAGGTCACCCGTGATCGGGGCGGGAGCGATCTCCTCGACGGTCGGTTCGGTCATCGCGGGCTCCTCAGCGCATCGAGCGGCGCTCGATCGGGTGCGGTCACCTGGAGGAAGAGTTCCTCGAGATCGCTCGCGGCACGCGCGAAGCTCGCGATCGGCAGCCCGGCGCGCACGGAGTCGGCGAGCAGTCGGGCGGACGCCGCGTCGTCGCCGCGGAACCCGAGCTCGATCGTGCCGTCCTCGAGGATGACCGCCGACGCGACCTCGGGGTCGGCTCGCGAACCGGTCCCGCGCGGCCTCGAGGGCCTCGCGGTCGGCGATCAGCCGGACGCGGAGCACGGCCCCGAAGCGGAGTCGTCGCTCGATGTCCGAGACGCGACCCTGGGCCAGCACCTGGCCGCGATCGACGATCGCGACGCTGGTGCACAGCTCCTCGAGCTCGGGCAGGATGTGGCTGCTGATGAGGATCGTCTTGCCCAGCGAGCGCAGTTCGCGGAGCAGCTCGCGAAGCTCGACCCGTGCCCGCGGGTCGAGGCCGGAGGCGGGCTCGTCGAGGAGCAGGATCTCGGGGTCGTGGACGAGCGCGTGCGCCAGGCAGAGCCGCTGCTGCATGCCGCGCGACAGCGTCTGGACGTACTGGTCGCGCTTGTCGCCGAGGTCGACGAGCTCGAGGAGGTCGCCGATCATGCGTCGTCGGCCGGCCGCCGGGATGCCGTAGCAGCGAGCGAAGAAGTCGAGGTACTCCCAGACCTTCATGTCGTCGTAGACCCCGAACACGTCCGGCATGAACCCGATGACGCCCCGCACCTGATCGGGGTTCCGGGTCACCGACCAGCCCGCGATCTCGGCCTCCCCGGCCGACGGACGAAGGAGCGTGGCGAGCATGCGCAGGATCGTGGTCTTGCCGGCGCCGTTGGGCCCGACCAGCCCGAAGATCTCACCGGCCTCGACCGACAGGTCGACGCCGGCCACCGCCAGCGTGCCGTCGTACCGCTTGACCAGGCCCTCGGTCCGCAGGATGGCGGTCATCGGACGTCCCCGGTCATGGACAGGTCGAAGCTGAAGCCGACGCCGTCGCTCCGGTCGTTCACGAACCTGACCACGACGCTGCCCGAGGTCGGGTCGACGTAGCGGGTCGGCTCCGAGATGGCATACCGGGCGCCACCGGCCAGGTGCTGGAGGCGGACCCAGTCGCCGGCGACCAGGTCGAACAGCTCGACCTCGGGCAGGCCGTCGAAGCCGGCCAGGGTGCAGTCGGGCGTCGGCGGATCCGCGCACGGCTCCGGGATCGCGGGCAGCGGTTCGAGGGTCTTGACCGGCGGGATGGCCGGCATGTCGCCCCCGAAGTTCATGCCCATCGCGAGCTCGGTCGGCACGAACGTGCCCCCGAACGGGATCGGCCGGTAGGCGATCGTCGCGCTGCCCTTGCCGAAGTTGATGTTGAACGGGTCCTTGTTGAAGAACGCCGCGCTCGCGTCGATCGTGCTGGAGCGCAGCAGGTCGCCGCGGAACGTGGTCTTGCCATGGACCGCGATGTCGGCCGGCAGGTAGTAGAGGACGTTGCCCGTCGCCCGTGCCTTCTGGCCGACGATGTCCACGGGCAGGAGGCTGCCCGAGCCCCAGGCGAGGATGACGGCGCCGTCCGTGGCGAGCGACCCGGTCGCACCCCAGTTGGGGTCGAAGGTCAGCTGGTCGACGATCGTGTGCCGGATGTACGTATCGGTCATGTCGGCGGTGAGCTGGCCCGTGTCGCCGAAGAAGAGGGGCCCGACGACCTTGTCCGAGAGCGGCTGGCCGAAGGGGATCGGCGCGACGACGACGTCGACGTTCGCCACGGCGCCGGCCGCGAGGTCCTTCAGGTTGGCGACGGTCCCGCCGAGCACCACGGTCGGCTTCAGGAGCGCGACCGTCGAGGCGTTCTTCACGGTGCCCTTGAGGTGCCCGTCGATGAGCTGGAGGTCGGTCTCGATCAGGGGCACGGTGACAGCGGTCTCGGCCCGGATCGTCCGCAGCGAGCCGAATCCGACGGCGAGGTCGCGGACCTTGGCCGGGTCGCCCTGCACCACGTCGAGCGCCGAGGCCGTGCCGTCGCCGCCGAAGAAGTCGCCGCTGATCGGCGCCGAGAGCAGCGCCCCACCCGGCACGTTGAGCTGGTACGTGCCGCGGGATGGCGAGAAGACCCCGATGTAGACCTGGGCGGTGCCGTCGGTGGCGCCAGGCGAGCCGCGGACGAGGGCCACCTCGTTGATGAGCACCTCGCTGCCGCGCAGGAGCGCGCCGTACCCGTACGCCCCGACCGCGAACACGCCGATGAGGGCCGGCATCGTGATCCAGGCCCAGTCCCGCCGGTCCAGGCGGCGCAGGACGAAGTAGTTGATCGGGCCGACGAGCAGGATGTAGGCCCCGAGCAGGAAGATCAGTCCGCCGATCGGGGGCAGGGCCAGCGAGGGCAATTGCGAGACCGCGCTCACGAGCTGGCTGTCGTCGCCGAGCACGAGCCCGGCGTACGTCCGGGACGGGAGGAGTCGGCGCCAGAGGGTCTCGCCGGCGCTCCCGTCGGCGATCCACTTCGTCGAGGGATCGAAGCCGACCACGGTCACCGCGCCACTGCCGTACCCGCGCTCGGCGGCCACGACGCGATCGCCGCTCATCACGAGCGACCGGCCAGCGATCAGCGAGCCGCCGAGTGCCGGCACGTCGGCCGTTCCCACGGGGACGCTGCCGACGAGGCTGGTCAGGGAGGCGGCCGGGATGTCGACGGTGGCCGTGGGCCTGTAGGGGAGAAGGGCGTCGGGGAATGCCGACAGGCTGCTCGGCCCGGCGGTCCCGCCGACGATGACGAGCCGCCCGCCGCCCGCGACCCAGCCCCGGAGCGACGTGAGCTGTCCGGTCGTCAACCGGTTCGAATCGAGGTCCTGCCAGACGAGGCGGTCGAGGCCGCCCCACGCCTCGACGCGCTCGGGCAGGTCCTCCGGGTCGAGCGGCACGATGACCGGGGCGAGCTGGTTCTGGTTGGGGAGCAGGTCGATCGCCCCGACGATGTCGCCGGGCCGCTCGGCGACGACGCCGACGATGAGCTGGGTCCCGTCATGGATCTTGAAGCCGACCTTGGTCTTGGCGATGACCTGCTCACCGTCGACCAGCGCGACCTCGAGCTCGCGTCCGAAGGCCGGCGGCTGGGCGTACAGGACGAACGTCTTGTCCGAGAGGGTCGGCAGGTCGACGACCTGGCCGAACCGGGTCCGGCCCTGGGCGCCGCCGGCCATCCGCAGTTCGCCGCTGATCGCGGGACCGTCGTTCTTCAGGTGGACCGAGATCGCCATCCACGACCCGACGCGAGCGTGCCCGTCGAGCAGGGCCTGTGCCTCCATCGTGAGGCCATCGACCGCGAGGACCGGCGCCGGGATCAGGCCAAGGGCGATGATCGCGAGGAGTGCGGTCGCCACCAGCGGGCGCGTGCGGCGGCCGCGATGCGCATGTCGGGCGGCGACGGCCAGGCCGGCTGGGGGATGGAGGCGCACGAAGACTCCGCGACGGGTTCGGCTTGCGATGGTCGGAGCAAGGACGTCTCACCCCGTGTGAAAGTTGCGTGGGCGGGCGAAACGCGAGCGGGCCCCGAGCCGCATGGTCGCGTCGCCGCTGCTCGTATCGTACGATGCCATCGTCCCGCAGCCGTCGGCCCCCGTGCCGCCCTCCCGAAGGTCCTGTGCCCGAGATCCGTCCGTTTCGCGCCCTGCGTTTCGATCCGGCCAACATCGACGACCTGGCTGCCGTCATGGCGCCGCCGTACGACGTCATCGGTCCGGAGGAGCACGCGCGGCTGCTCGCCCGCCACCCGGCCAACGTCGTCCGGCTCGACCTGCCGGAGGATGCCCAGGGCGATGAGCCCGACGACCGCTACCGGCGCGCCGCCCGGACACTGGCCGCGTGGCGCTCGGGCGGTGTCCTGCGCAAGGACCCGCATCCCTCGATCTACCTCTACGAGCAGACGTACCGGGTCCCCGGCACCGATGTCGCGCGCACGCAGCGAGGGTTCTTCGCCCGACTGAAGCTCGAGCCGTTCGGGCCGGCGTCCGGGGTCCTGCCGCACGAAAGGACGCTCTCGGGGCCGAAGGAGGACCGCTACAAGCTCCTGCGCGCGACCGGCGTCAACACGAGCCCGGTCGTCGGGCTGTTCGAGGACGCGAGCGGCACCGTCCGGGACCAGCTGGCCGCATGGACCTCGGGACCCGCGGAAGTGGACGTCGTCGACGACGACGGCACGCATCATCGCCTGTGGGCCGTGCCGGCCGACGGGGAGTATGCCGACGCGGTCACCGCGCTCCTGACCACGGCCGCGTCGGGCCACATCGCCATCGCCGACGGCCACCACCGGTACGAGACCGCGCTCCGCTATCGCGACGAGCGACGGATGAGCCGCTCGTGCGAGGAGGATCCGGCCTTCGACTACCTGCTGATGCTCTTCCTGCCATCGACCGGCGAGCCGCTCACGGTCCTGCCGACGCACCGCGTGGTCGGCGGGCTCGGCGACGTGTCGACGGACGAGCTGGTCGAGCGGGCCGGCGGGCTGTTCGACGTGGAGCCGGACGTTCCCGCGGACGAGCTGCGCCGACAGTTCGAGGCGGCCGGGCTGGCGGCCGGCGGCGCCGGGCGGTTCGGTCTCTGGACCCGGAGCGGCGGGGCCCGCCTGACGGCCCGCCGCGAGGCATTCGAGCCCCTGCTGCCGGAGGGCAGCGAGGCCCTGCGCGATCTCGACGTCACGTTGCTCGGCGCCACGCTCGAGCGGCTGGGCGTGGGCCCCGAGGCGGTCGAGGCGGGGGCCGTGACGTACACGAAGTCGGCGGCCGAGGCCATCGCGCGCGTCGATTCGGAGACCGACGGGGCGTCGGCCGCCTTCCTGCTCGAGCCGACCCCGGTCGCCGCGATCGAGGCCGTCGCCGGCGCCGGCGACGTCATGCCCCAGAAGTCGACCTATTTCTATCCGAAGGCCCTGACCGGCCTCGTCATCAACCCGCACGAATGGTGAGTCCGTTGCCCGACCAGACCCCCGATGCGATCCTCGCACAGGCCCAGCTCCCGCCGATCAACGGGCGCCCCGTCCGCAAGGACGAGATCGAGCTCCACGATCGCGGGCTGTACATCGAGTCCTGGCTGCCGGAGCGCCGATCGCGCCGCAAGCCGCTCCTCTTCGTCCATGGCGAGCTGACCGGCTCGTGGCTGTGGGAGCGGTACCTCGGCTACTTCGCCGGGCGCGGCTGGGAGGGCCATGCCCTCAACCTGCGCAACCACCACTGGTCCCAGACCGCCGATCCGGCGCAGCTCTCCTTCGACACCTACACCGAGGACGTGGTCTGCGCGCTGGAGCGGCTCGGCCCGTCGACGGTCGTCATCGGCCACGGGATGGGCGGCCTGCTCGCGCTCAAGGCGGCCGAGCGGATGCCGATCAGCGGCATCGTCGTCATCGGACCCGAGCTGCCGCGCGACCTCCGCCCGCCGGCCCGGCCGTACGAGCTCCGCGAGATCCCCGAGGTCTACGGCCGGTCGATGATCGGCTGGGAGACCCTCCCCGAGCGACTGGTCCGCGACCACCGCGACCTGACCCTTGCCGACGTCCTGCGCATCCAGCACCTGCTCGGCCAGAAGCCGCACGAGGCCGGCGCCGCCAGGCGCCAGGTCCTGGCCGGCGTGAAGGTCGACCGGCGGGGCGTCGAGGCGGTTCCCCGGCTGGTCATCGGCGGGGGGCTCGACCGGACCGTGACGACCGATGAGGCCGAGCGGCTGGCGACCTGGCTGGACGCCGAGTTCGAGCCGTTCGGCGCGCATTCGCACTACGGGCTGGTCATCGGCGAGAACAGCTATCAGCAGGTCGCCGAGGCGGTCCGCGGGTTCCTGGAGACGCACCGCCTCTGAGGGGATCCGGGACGTCGTCTGGTATCATCCCGACCGGCCGGGCGGTCCCGTCGCCCGCGCCACTTCTGGCCGCATTCGTCTAGAGGCCCAGGACACCGCCCTCTCAAGGCGGAGATCACCGGTTCGAATCCGGTATGCGGTACCAATCTCGTTCGGAACCCTGTCGTTGACAGCGCGCTCGGGCGTGTTCCCGGTGTCCGCGGGTGGCCCTAGCAGGTCACGTGAATGAGTGCCGCGGCCTCTCCTGTGCCGATGCCCGACAGCAGCCGGCAGGCCTCCTCGGTCGGGACGGCAACGACCTCCACGCCTCGTCGCTCGGCCTCTTGGTAAACCTCCGGCATGATGGGTAGTTGGCCGCTGGCGCCAGTACCCACGATCAACCGGGAAGCCGACCAGGGAATCTCCTCGTCGATAGACAGAGGCGTGTGGCCGAATCGATCACGGTAGGCCTTCGACGGCTTCTTCTTCCGAGGGCGTACGTGGCCGCCTTCGAGGATCACGTCGCGGTCGAACCGGCGTCCGTCGATCTCGATCAGTCCGAAGTTGATGAGCTTGGCCTCCACACGCGGAGACTAACCCTGATCCCATGCGACGGATCGGCGGGAAGTCGACGCCAGGACCCGATCGGTCGCATGCTACCGCCCGACCGGGGGCTGTCGATGCCCGTTCGGGCGCCCTCCGGCGAGGTGGCGGTTTCCCTACACTCGCCCGATGCGACGCACCGACCGGCGACGACTCCTGATCCTGGCCGAAGGCGCCTTCGGCGAGCACGACGCGAAGACCGCGTACGGCGTGATCCGCTACGGACGCGACGACGTGATCGCGGTCCTCGATTCGACCCAGGCCGGCCGGAACGTGAACGACTACCTGCCCGGCCATGACATCCCGATCGTCGCGAGCCTGGCCGATGCCCTGGCCCTTCCGACGCCGCCCGACTCGCTCCTCATCGGCATCGCGCCGACCGGCGGCAAGCTGCCGCCGGCGTGGCGGGACACGATCCTGGCCTCGATCGACGCCGGCCTCGACGTCCTCGGCGGCCTGCACACGTTCCTCGGCGACGACCCCGAGTTCGCGGCTGCGGCCGCGGCCAAGGGCACCGCGATCGTCGACTACCGCCGGCCGCCGGACCGGATGGAGACCACGGTCGGCCGCCGCCATGCCCCGGGCAAGCGGGTGATCCTGACCGTCGCGACCGACTGCGCCATCGGCAAGATGTCGGTCGCGCTCGAGCTGCGGCGCTCGGCCATCGCGGCCGGCCAGTCCGCGGTCTTCGTGCCGACCGGCCAGACCGGGATGATGATCGAGGGCTGGGGGGTGCCGGTCGATCGGCTGATCAGCGACTTCACGCAGGGCACGGTCGAATGGCTCGTCGAGCAGGGCGAGGCGCTGGGCGACTGGGTGCTCGTCGAGGGCCAGGGCTCGCTCGACCACCCGGCCTACTCGTCGGTGACGCTCGGGCTGATCCACGGCGCGACCCCGCAGGCGATGATCATGGTCCACAAGCCCGGCCTGACCGAGCACGACTTCGACCACCTGCCGGAGGCGTCGTTCCCGATCGCGTCGCTGCCCGGGTTCATCGAGCTCCACGAGCGTGTCGCCGGCCTCGTCGCGCCATCGAAGGTCGTCGCCGTCGCGCTGAACACCTCGCGCTACCCCGACGACGCCGAGGCGCGCCGGATCATCGCCGAGACCGAGGCCGAGACCGGCCTGCCGGCCGACGACCCGGTCCGGTTCGGCGGGGACCGCCTGTGGGCGGCCGTCCGCGACGGGGTGGACGCCCTGCCGTGGGTCTGACCCTCGCGCACGAGGTCCTGCGACTCCGTCTGCGGGACCCGTTCCGCATCGCCCGGGCCGACCACGACACGGGCGACGGCGTGACCACCGTCGTCGTCGAGCTGCGCGACGACCGTCACCCCGGCATCGTCGGAGTGGGGGAGGGCTATCCCGACCGGTTCTACGGGGAGACGCCCGACACGATGGCGGCCGTCTTCCCGGTCCTGCTCGATGCGATCCCTGAGCCGGGGCTCACGGCACCGGGTCTCGAGGTTGCGGGTGCGGCCCTGGAGTCGGCGATCCGCTGGAACGGAGCGGCCAAGTGCGCGATCGACATCGCGCTGCACGACCTTGCCGGCAAGGTGCTCGGCGTGCCGGTCCACGAGCTGATCGGCCTCCCGGCCGCCATCCCGCCGACCGACTTCACGATCGGCATCGACGAGCCCGCCGTGGTCGCCGAGCGGGCACGACGCGCGGCGGGCTTTCCGGCACTCAAGATCAAGTGCGGCGGGCCGGACGACCTGGCCACGCTGCGGGCTGTCCGCGAGGTGTTCGAGGGGCCGATCCGGGTCGACGCCAACACCGGCTGGACCCGGGACGACGCCGAGCGCCTCCTGCCCGAGCTCGTCGACCTCGGCGTCGAGCTCATCGAGCAGCCGTTCCCGGCTCGCGCCTATCGCGACCTCGGCTGGCTCCAGGAGCGCTCGTCGCTTGCCGATCGTCGCCGACGAGAGCGCGGTCACGATCGAGGACCTCGACGCGCTCGTCGGGGTCGTCGCCGGCGTCAACGTCAAGCTCGCCAAGTGCGGCGGCATCGCGCCCGCGAAGGACATGCTCGAGCGGGCGCGCGAGCTCGGCTTCCGGACGTTCCTCGGCTGCATGGAGGAGACGTCTGTCGGGATCGCCGCGTCCGCGGCGGTCGCCTCGCTGGCCGAATGGGTCGACCTCGATGGCTGCCTGCTGCTCGCCGACGACCCCTTCGATGGGCTCGCCCTGGGGAACGACCACCGCTGGATCCTGCCGTCGGGACCGGGTCTCGGGCTGCGTCGACGAGACGCGTGATGATCTCGTTCGGGCCACCGACCGGGCGTCCACGCTCGTTCAGCACGGGCGTTCACCGAACAGGCGTTCATGTGGATAACTTGGTGGATGAACTCGTGGACAAGCCCCCTTCCCGGCGTTCCGGGCGCGGCCTACGATATCCACCCACCGGCCGGCAGGGATGAACGTGAGGGCAGGCCGGAGGACATCCGGGACCGTGTCCCGACGGGCGGACAGGCGCTCCGACCCGGCGGGTTGAGCTTCGTTTTGCCCACGACGTCGCGCCATCGGCCGGCCCGGGGGAGTTTGAGGGAGAAGGGCACGCCATCGATGGAACCACGCACCGCCGGCCCCAGTTCACCCGATCCTGACGCGATCGAATTCGTGCGGTTCTGCTACCGCCGTCGACGCGTCGGCTGGCCGGAGCTCTACGACGAGATGTGCGCGGTGGCGTCGCGCGGTCTGTTCCGCGGTCTCGGGCCCGACGACCTGGCCGGCCTTGGCATCGGCTTCAGCCTGTTCGACATGCCGGCCCTGGCCGGCCTGGCCGCCGGGGTCATCAGCGAGGAGCAGGCGCGGCGCCGGCCGGTGGCCGTGCGGATCGCCGCCGAGCCGGTGCCGGTGATGGCCGGGCCCGAGGACGCCGCAGCCGTTGGCGACTCGCCCGAGACCCCTGACGAGGCCGTGGTCGCGACCACCCCGACCGAGCGGCCCGCCGACCCGGCCGAGCGCACGACAGATGTCCCCATCCGCCTGCACCCGGTGCACGCCGCGGTCTAGGCGCCCCTGGTCCCCAGAAGGTCTCGAACCCCTCGTCGCGCCGGGGGGTTCGGGATTCCTCAGGCGCGGATGCGGCGCCTCGCCATCTCGCCCTCGATCTGTCGCTCCGCCTCGACGTAGCGGTCGATCTGCTCGCGAAGCTGGTTCGCCTCGGGCACGTAGAGATGGACCTGCTGCTGGAGGATGTAGCTCAGCCGTCGGCTGGTCATGCGGACGTGGTCGAGGTTCTTCATCAGGACCAGCGGATCCATGGCGGCCAGGTCCGAGGGGTGGTACATCGGCTGCATGGGCGCAATTCTAGAGGGCGCGCAGGGCCCTCGGCGGCCAGGTCCAGTCGATGTCGTTGCCGGCCCCGGCGATGGCGCGGCGGCGCCCGACGTCGGTCGCGCCGAGGACCAGGATCCGGTCCGTCTTGGTCGCCTGCCCGGCCTCGTCGCCCCACAGCTTGGTCATCTTGCGCGTGGCGGCCACGTCGTCGAGGGCGACGCCCGCGAGCCGGTAGCCCTCGGGCTCGGCGGCGGATTCCCAGACGCGAGCGGCCAGCCCGACGCCGCCCCGGATCCGGCGGCCGCGGTCGGTCTCGACGTCCCCGATGACCAGCACGACCACGGCGTCGTCGGCGAGGACGGGCCGGAGCCCGGCGAGGACGTCGCGCAGGAACGCGAGGTACGGCTCCCGGTGGTGCGCGTCGTCGAGCGTCGCGTCGATCGCGCGGGCGTCGAAGCCCAGGAACCACGTGCGCAGCCAGTTGTAGTAGCCGTACTTGACGACGCGCAGGTATGGCGGCGAGGTCACCACGAGCCGGGCCCGTTCCGGCCGCCCCCGCTCGTGCATCGCGACCCGCATCCGGGGCGCGACGTCGCGCGCGTCGCCCAGCAGCCCGACCCCCTCGGCCGATGGCGGACCGGTGCGATAGAGCCGGTCGAGCTTCTTGGCCAGGCCGTTGAAGACGTCGCGCTCCGGCGATGCGAAGGCCGTCCGTCGCGCGAAGTCGCGGACGTAGCGCGGCGCCATGCTGAACGTGTTGGGCATGAGCTCCGAGAGGTACGAGGCGCTCTTCCCATGGAGGATGCCGGTCAGGGCGGCGGCGAGGAATCGATCGGTCCGATCGTCGAGCCGGAGGCGCGTCCGGACGAACAGCAGCTGGCCGAGCGTGCGGGGATGGAACGCGAGCGCGACCTCGATCGGGACGGTCTCGACGCCCTCGTCGGGGCCGCGCACCGGAACCGGCGACCGGCACGAGCGAGGTGTCGGCGGTCGGATCGGTCCAGACGCGCTCGCCGAGGGCCAGCCAGTCCGCCGATCCGGCGTGCCAGGCGAGTCGAAGCCCGGCGAGGCGGGTCGAGGCCTGGGCGCGTGTCGCGGGCTCGACCTTGGCCGCGGTCAGGAGGTGGGCGAACGGGTTGAGGTCGTTGCCGACCCCGATCCGGCCTTCGGCGCATGCCTGGAGCGGGGTCGTGCCGCGCCCGGAGAACGGGTCGAGGACGACGTCACCCGGGCGCGAGTACCGGGCGATGAAGGCGTGGGCCAGGGCGGCCGGGAAGCTCGCGAGGTACGAGCACATCGGGTGGAACGGGTGGCCCCACAGGCGCTGCTGGTCCTTCCACTCGGGCGCGATGGCGAGTGGCGGCAGCTCGAGCGGAAGCTCGAGTGCGAGTTGGCCGGTGGTGGCTCGCGTCGGGGGCCCCGACATCGTCGATATGCGACCTCATTGACCCTCGTCCCGGCGCGGATCGGGCGATGGGGCGGGGAGCATAGCACGCCGGATTCGGCCGTCCGGGGTGCGCGGCGCGGTAGAACCGAGCAACGCTCTGCGTGGCTCAGTTGATGGGGCAGCGGCCCCTCACGCGCTCACGAGAGCGTGCCTCGCGCAGCCTCCTAGGAGCACTGGGTCAGCGCGGCCTTGAGTGCCGTCGCGGCCTGTTCAACGCCGGTACCAGCAGCTCGGATGTCCGCCGCCTTCTCGGCGACACTCGCGTCGCTCGTCAGGTTGCTGAGCGCGGTCTTCAGCGTGCCGAGGGCGGTCGTGAGTGCCTCGACCTGTGGGCCTGCGGCCTCCTTCGCCGAGGTCGCCAGCGTCGTCACGGCCGCGTCGACCTTGTCGATGGCCGCGGTGAGTCCGGCCTTGCCTGCTGTCTTCAGATCGAGAGCCTTGAGTTCCTCCAGCGACGACTTGACCGCTTCGGCGTCGTCACACACCCCGGCGCCGGCTGCAGTCGCCGACGCAGCGGCGACGGAACGGAGGTCGCCGCCGACGGCGACGACCCGGTCGAGCTGCACGCTCCGAGAGTCACGGCGACGCTCGCGACCGCCATCAACAGGAGAGCACGTTTCGTCACCTTCATGTCCTCCTTGGCTGGGCGATCGACGGTCGGAGGCGGCTAGAACCGGCGACGGCGACCGGGCGTCACGGCTGCCCCGACGACCGCCGCCTTGGCGATGGGCGACGGGCCCGGTGACACGGCGGCCCCGACGACCGCCGCCTTGGCGACGGGCGAGCGGCCGGGTGAGACAGCCGCGCCGACGACTGCGGCCTTGGCGACGGGAGCACCGATGACGCCGACTCCGCGGCGACGTGGTCCGAGCGGCATGTCAGCCTCCTACTTCGACGAGCGCCTCGTCAGCCTCGACGGCGGCGATGATGGCCTGGATCGGGATCCGGCCGTTGGCGATCAACTGCCCACCGGCACGTCGCATGGCCGAGGCGAACGGTGCGGCCCACAGGTTCTCGTAGACGAGGACGCCGGCGACGCTGCCGGGATCCATCGCTGCAGCGAGATGGTCGACGTCCGATTCGGCCAGCGTCTGCACCAGCTCGGCCTCGAGCCGGGCGAGCTCCCCGAGGTCGGCGAGATCGCCGAGCTCCTGGGCCATGACCGTGCCGTCCTCGCCCTTCTGCAGGATGAGCAGATCCATGAGCCGGATGATCCCGGCGTCGTGGAGGCGCAGGAGCTCGACAGCGCCCTCGCCGGTGAAGTTCTGGGCACCTGCCGGGAATTCCACGATCAGATAGTCGACGGGTCCGAGCTCGTCGAGCGATCGGTCAGCCATGACTCCTCCACGTTCAAGAGCGCCCCGGCCGGTAGCCCGCCGAAGTCGGTCGCGTGTCGTCGGCGGGCCGGCTCACCTGCAGCCGCGTTCACGCTTGGCCGAATTGCAGGTTACGTCTCGGATCGACGGTCGGCATCCACCGAATTGGGTGAGTCCTGGCGATGGCGTCGATGCGAGGCAACCGTGCGTTCGATGCAGCGGGTACGTCAAGGCCACCTGAACAGAACAGCCTCCTGCCAAGATGGCCCTTCCAAGGAGGTGCGCAACCGTGGACGAGACCGTGGTCCGAAAACTGATCGCAGATCATTTCGCGGTCGCCGGCAAGGATGAGATCGCCGCCGCCGAGATCTTCGCCGACGACGCCGTGTTGGAGTGGCCGCAGAGCGGCGAGCGGATTTGCGGCAAGCCTCAGATCGTGGCTCTTCATGAAGCCGCGCCGGTCTCGGTCGACTTCGAGATCCGCCGCACGATCGGCTGTGGCGAGCTCTGGGTCACCGAGACGACGATCCGCTACGACGGGGCGCGACCCACGAACGCCGTCTTCATCATGGAGTTCCGTGACGGGAAGGTCGTGCGCGAGACCGACTATTTCGGAGAACCCTTCGATCCGCCCGCATACCGTTCCTCGTGGGTAGAGTTGATGAGTGACGAGGAGCGCTAGCCGAGACGAGACGGCTCGGAGCGCCCTATCGCGTCCCCGTAGCTCAGTGGACAGAGCAGCCGCCTTCTAAGCGGAAGGTCCCAGGTTCGAATCCTGGCGGGGGCGCCAATCTGCACCAAAAGATGACCAAGACTGACCGGCGGCCAAGGTAGGATTGGGCTCCGCACGCGGGAAGCCCATACGACCGCGAGTGGATCCCGATCCCTGATTCGAGAGCGCGCCGCATCGACGCGCCGCCGAGGAGGCATCCCCGATGACGACGCCGTCGGCCACGGACGAGCCAGCGATCCAGCTCAGCGACCGAGCGCGCCTCGAGATCCTCGGCGCGATCCTCCTCGCCCTCTTCCTGTTCGCCCTCGACCAGACCGTGGTCGGCACGGCGCTGCCGGTCATCGTCACCGATCTCGGAGGCAACGACCTTTACACGTGGGCGGTGACGATCTACCTGCTGACCTCGACGATCAGCGGCCCGATCTACGGCAAGCTCTCGGACCTCTTCGGCCGTCGCCCGATCATCATCTTCGCGGTGAGCCTGTTCCTGATCGCATCGGTCGGGGCCGGCCTCAGCCAGGAGATGTGGCAGTTCATCCTGTTCCGCGGGCTCCAGGGCCTCGGTGGCGGCGCCGTGTTCCCGATCGCGCTCGCGGTGGTCGCCGACCTCTACACGCCGGCCGAGCGGGGCAAGTACCTCGGCCTGTTCGGGGCGGTGTTCGGTGTGTCATCGCTGGTCGGGCCAGCGATCGGCGGCTTGATCACGGACAACTTCTCGTGGCACTGGATCTTCTTCGTCAACGTGCCGATCGGCCTCATCTCGCTGTTCATCCTGTGGCGGCTGCTGCCCGCCATCAAGCGGCCCGATGCGGCCAAGCACATCGACTACGTGGGTGCTGCCGTCTTCACCCTCGCGATCGCGCCCTTCCTCATCGGCCTCACGAACAAGGCGGGCCGCGAATGGACGGATCCGAGCGTCGGCGGCCTGATCCTCGTCGGCCTCGCCTTCGGTGCGCTGTTCGTGTGGATCGAATCGCGCGCCCCGGATCCGATCGTGCCCCTGTCGCTCTTCCGGATGCGCTCGTTCAGCATCTCGGTGACGGCGATGTTCCTGGCCGCCTTCGGGTTCTTCGGCGCGGTCATCTTCCTGCCGCGCTGGTTCCAGACGGTCGCCGGGGCCAGCGCCACGGAGTCCGGCTACAGCATCCTCCCGCTCCTCTTCGGCTTGATCTTCAGCGCCATCGCATCGGGGCAGATCGTCGCGCGGACGGGCCGGTACAAAGCGCTGATCCTCGGGTCGTTCATCCTGCTGGCCGTGGGGTTGTGGGCGCTGACGCACCTGCATGCGGACACGGATCGCCTCGTCATGTCGCTCTGGATGCTCATCACGGGGCTTGGGATCGGACCGTCGTTCGCGGTCTTCACGCTGATCGTGCAGAACGCCGTTTCGCCCGACCGGATCGGCGTGGCGACAAGCAGCCTGACGTTCTTCCAGCAGATCGGTGGGACCGTCGGCCTGACGATCGCGGGCACGGTCTTCGCGAGTCGTCTGACCGAGGAGATCCCGACCCAGCTCCTGGCCGCGGGCGTTCCACAGCAGTTCGTCGACCAATTCGCGGGCGGGCAAAGCGTCGACGTCACCGGGACCGGCGACCTCGGCGAACGGATCCTCGCGGCGGCTCCCGAAGCCGCCAGGCCGCTGCTCGAGCCGCTCATCCCCGGCATCGTGCACGCGATCTACGAGGCGTTCTCGATCGCGGTCGCCTCGACGTTCTGGGTCGGGATCGTCGGCGCACTTATCGGGGCGGTGGTGGTCCTGTTCCTTCGCGAAGAGCCGATGCGATCGACCTTCGAGTTCGAGGCTCCGGCACCGGTGGCGGAAGGCTCACCCGGGTAAGAGGCCGGACACCTAAGATCGGGGCCCGCCTCGGCTCGCGGTGTCCCCAGGCTCGAAGGCGAAAGGACCACATGCCCTTCAGCGACATGGCGGAGCGACTGGTCGCGCTCCGGACGCCGGGCGAGATCGCGATCGCCCCCGACGGCGAGACCGTCGTCTTCTCGCGTCCACCCGGCCGCCGCGGATGCCGGCTCGCACCTGCCGAGCGAGCTGTGGCTGCTCCGCGGCGACGGCCCGGCGACGCTGCTGACCGACGGCTCCACCCCGGTCTGGTCGCCCGATGGCGGCACGGATCGCGTTCCTCTCGGACCGGGCGACGCCGGGTCACCAGCTGCCGTACACGACGACCCTCGACGGCAGGCCGGTGCTCGCGGCGGAGCTGACGGGCTCGGCCGAGGCGGTCGCCTGGTCGGCCGACGGGACGCGTCTCCTCGTGATGGCCGCCGACGCCGGCCTGTACGGGCTCGACTTCTCCGCCCGCGCGGTCCTGTGGTCCGAGCACACGGGCCTCGAGGTCCGGCGGCCGAACGAGTCATGGCGACGCCTGTTCTCCATCGACCTCGAGGCCGACGTCGTCGAGGAGGTCGGCCCGCCGAACCACAGCGTCTGGGAGTTCGACCTGCTCGACGATTCGACGGTCGTCGCGATCGTCTCGGACGCACCCAGCGGCTACGGCTGGTACCACTCGCGGCTCGTCGTCATCGACCTCGCAAGCCGGACCGCCCGAACCCTGTACCAGCCGACCTGGCACCTCGAGGGACTGACCGTGTCGCCCGACGCACGTCGCGCGGCGGTCGTCGAGGGCTACTCGAGCGACCCTGGCCTGCTCAGCGGCAGCATCAAGGTCATCGACCTCGAGGACGGGTCGGTCGCAGATCCCTGGCCTGGCCTCGAGACGGTCGGCCTGGCGTCCTGGTGCGATGCCGATTCGCTCTGGTACGCGCGGACCGACGGCCTCGGGACCGCCGCGGGCCGGGTCTGGCTCGACGGCCGTCGCGACGAGGTCTGGTCCGGGCACGCGTTCATCGGCGGGAACGTCGTCAAGCCGCAGTGCGCGGTGAGCGACGGCGCGGCCACGGTCCTCACCACCCATGAGGCGCACGGCGTCCCGCCCGAGATCGCCCGCTTCGATCCGGCCGCGCGTGACTGGATCCGCCTGACGACGTTCAACGACGCGCTCATGGCCGACGACCCGGCCTGGCCGGACGCCCGGCCGATGCGCTGGACGGCTCCGGACGGCCTCGAGATCGAGGGCTGGCTGATGACGCCCGCGCGGCGCGACCGGGCCGCTGCCGCTCATCGCCGCCGTCCATGGCGGCCCGAGCTGGTGCTGGAGCACGTACTTCTCCGAGTCCGAGCCGAACGGCGTCGTCCTGGCCGATGCCGGGTTCGCAGTCCTCCTCGCGAACCAGCGCGGCAGCACCGGTCGTGGACACGCGTTCGCACAGGGCGTCATCGGCGACCCTGGCGGCGGGGACTTCGCCGACATCCTGTCCGGCATCGACGCCTGCATCGAGGCCGGGGTCGCCGACCCGGATCGGCTCGGGATCGCCGGGCTTGTCGTACGGCGGCTTCATGGCCGGCTGGGCCGTCGGCCAGACCGACCGGTTCAAGGCCGCGGTCGCGATGTCGGTCGTGGCCGACTTCCGGTCGCTGCACCTGACCTCGGAGGTGGCCGCCTGGGGCGAGGGCATCCTCGACGGGCGGTGGGACGATCCGTCCGGCGCCTACACGGACCGATCGCCGGTCGTCCACGCCCACCGCTGCGTGACGCCGACGCTGGTGACGGCCGGCGAGCTGGACCGCTGCACGCCGGTGGAGCAGGGGGTCCAGCTCTACACGGCGATCGCGGCAGCCGGCGCCGAGACCGAGCTCGTCATCTATCCGCGCGAGGGCCACGTCGTGGTCGAGCGAGCGCACGCCCTCGACCAGATCCGGCGCACGACCGAGTGGTTCGAGCGCCATCTGAGCGCCCAGTCCTGAGCCCACAGCCGACCAGTCCGAGCGGCGCGTACGATGCTGGCGTGACGAGCAGTCCCGAGGCAGGCTCATCGATCATCGCCCTGATCCCCGGCTACCAGGAGGGGCCGCGCATCGCCGCCGTCGTGGCGGGTGCCGCGCGCCATCTTCCAGTCGTCGTCATCGACGACGGCTCGACCGACGACACTGCCGCCCAGGCAGAGGCCGCGGGCGCCACCGTCATCCGGCAGGTCCCGAACCAGGGCAAGGGAGCGGCCCTGCGGGCCGGTTTCCGCCACGCCCTCGATCTGGGCGCCGATGCGGTCGTCACACTCGACGCGGACGGCCAGCACGACCCCGACGAGATCCCGGCCTTCCTGGCGGCCTACGAGCGAGACCGTCCCGAGCTCGTCATCGGTCGCCGCGACTTCAGCCAGATGCCCGCCGCCCGACGCCTCTCGAACACGATGGGCGGCTGGGTCTTCTCGGCGGCCGTCGGTCGCGGCGTCCCTGACAACCAGTCCGGCTACCGATTGATCGGGCGGCGCCTGATGCGGACGCTCCTGGACTCCGATGAGCCCGGGTTCGAATTCGAGGTCGAGATGATCGCCCGCTGCATCGCGCTCGGCCTGCCGATCGCCTGGGTGCCGATCCGGACGATCTACGCGGGCGAGCCGAGCCATATCAGGCCGCGGCAGCACCTGACCCAGTTCCTGCGAATCAGCCGGGATGCACGCCGGATCGCCCGAGGCGAGCACCGATGACGCGCGCCGTCGACGGTCTCCGGCGTCGCGCCAGGGCCGTCGGCCGGCGGGTCCGCGGTCTGGTGCCGAGTCTGGTCGTCATCGTGTCGGCCCTGCTCGTCGGGGCCGTCGTCATCGGCGCCCTCGAGGCGTACGGGCTCAATGACGCGTCCCCGGCGTATCTGCTTGCTGTCGTTGCGGTCGCCGTCCTGCGCGGGACCGGGCCCGCCGTCGCGACGGCGGTCGGCGCGTTCCTCGTCTACGACTTCTTCTACATCGAGCCGCTCTACACGTTCACGGTGCGTGATGCGGCCGAGTGGCTGAACCTGCTCCTCCTGCTGGTGGTCGGTGTGGTCGTCGGCCGCTTGGCCGGACGGGAGCGCGACCGCGCCGTCGCGGCCATCGAAGGCGAGCGTGAGGCATCAGCGATGTTCAACATCAGCTTCACGCTGGCGAGTCAACGCGACACCGCCTCTGCGCTTGGGCCGATCGCCGGCCTGGTCCGCGATGAGGTTCGCGCGTCGCGCGTCTGGATCGTGGTCGGTGACATGGTCGTGGCCGACACCGCGGATCGAGCCGGAATACCCACGAGCCCGGTCGTCTACACGGTCCTGCGCCGTCGGCCCGGGGACGAACCCGCGGAGTGGGTGCGGGTGCATGCCCCGGCGCGTGCGCCGAAGTCCGCCCATGACCCGGCCGAGCAGTCATTTCAGGTCCTCGCGACCGCGGGCGGTCGCACGTACGGGGCCGTGTGGGCGACTCGTCCGCGAGGTCTCGGTCCACCGGATATCGGAGAGACTCGTGTGCTCGCCGCGGCCGCCGACCAGATCGGCGGATCACTCGAGCGCGATCGCCTGCAGCGCGACGCGACCTCGGCCGAGGTCTCCCGACGCAGCGAGGCCCTGAAGTCGGCCCTGCTTGACTCGGTGTCGCACGACCTGCGGACCCCCCTGGCGTCGATCCGGGCCGCCGCCGGCACCCTCATGGACCCCGACGTCGAGTGGCCGCCCGAGCAACGTCGCGAGTTCGCCGCGTCGATCGACCTCGAGGCCGAATGGCTCAACCGCCTGGTCACGAACCTGCTCGACATGAGTCGCGTCGAGGCCGGCGAGCTTCGTCCGAGCCTGGCGATCCTCGCGCTCTCGGACATCGTCTCCGAGGCGGTCCGTCGATCGGCGTCGAGTCTCGCCGGTCATCCGGTCGAGGTCCGGATCCCGCCGGACCTTCCACCGGTGCTCGTCGATGAGGTCTTCCTCGGACAAGTCCTGGCGAACACCCTGGACAACGCCGCGAAGTACGGAGGCGCCGGCGTCCCGATCCGCGTCTCGGCCCGCGCCGTGGACCATCAGGTCAGGATCGTGGTCGAGGACGGGGGACCAGGCGTTCCGCCCGAGACGTTGCCCCGCCTGTTCGAGAAGTTCTATCGGGTGCCGCGCAAGGGCGAAGGTTCGCGACGAGGAACAGGGATCGGCCTGGCCGTCGTTCGTGGCCTGGTCGAGGCCATGGGCGGCCGGGTCGAGGCCCGAACCAGCGAGTTGGGCGGTCTCGCCATCGAGCTCGATGTGCCGATCGCCGCCACGCGACCAGATCAAGCCGATCAGGCGAGCGACGCGGCTCAGCCGTGACCCGCCCGCATGACGCGGCCTCGATCCTCCTGGTCGAGGACGACCCGCCGACCCGAGCCGCGGTCGCCACATTCCTCCGCGGCCACGGCCACGACGTCACGGAGGCCGCCGACGCGGCCCGAGCGACCGAGGCATGGGAAGCGCGCCGCCCCGACCTGATCGTGCTGGACCTCGGCCTGCCCGACCTCGACGGTCTGGCGGTCATCCGGCACATCCGGCGTGAGGCTTCGACGCCGATCCTGGTCCTGTCGGCCAGGGATCGCGAGTCGGACAAGGTGGCCGCGCTGGACCTCGGCGCGGACGACTACGTGACGAAGCCCTTCGGCATGGTCGAGCTCCGGGCGAGGATCGCCGCACTCCTTCGACGGGCGGCGGGGCCTGCGGCGGACGCGACCGGCGAGGTCCGGGTCGGTGCTCTGACGCTGGACATCGCCACGCGCACGGTCAGCGTGGCATCACGGCCGGTCCACCTCACCCCGCGGGAATACGAGGTCCTCAAGGTGCTCGTCATGCATGCCGGCCGGCTGGTCACCCATGGGCGCCTGCTGCGTGCCGTATGGGGAACGGCCTACAGCGACGAGGCCCACTACATCCACGTCTACGTGAGCCAGATCCGTCGAAAGCTCGAGGCTGCGGATCCGACCGGGTCGACCAGGGGACTGATCATCGCCGAGCCCGGAGTGGGATACCGGATCGCTCCCGGCTGAACGTTCGCCGGAGCCGTCCCGTTCGCATCTTGAGGGGTCCTTGAGCCGGATCTCGGGTCCAACGGCTCTGGCGTTCTTGGACCCCGGGACGACGATGGGTGCGTGACAGACCATGACCAGGTCAAGGCGACCATCGACCGCGAGGCGGAGCTCCTGGCGAGCGCCATTCGCCTCGTGGCGTCCGGGGGCGCCAACCGAACGACCGTGGGCAACCTGCGGTTGAGCGAAGCGGCCATCGAGATCGTCCGCCCGCTGGCAGCCGACCTTGGCGTCGAGCTGGAGCCGCTCTGGCGAACCGACGAAGAGGGCCTCGACGTCCTGGTCCGACGAGCCGGCCTTCCGGAGGACGCACGCATGACGTCGGATGAGCCGGCGGCCCCGATCCTCCTGGTCGAAGACGACGTGACGCTCGGCGACCTGCTGGCCCGACACCTGCGGGCCCACGGCTACGAGGTCGTGGTGGCGGGATCGGCCGAAGAGACCAACGCGGCGCTCGACCGGGGCCTTCGCCCGTCCCTCGTGCTGCTCGATATCAACCTGCCGGGCGAGACCGGTTGGTCGCTCCTTCGCAGCCCGGCTTTCGAGGCCGCCGGACGACCGCCGGTGGTCGTCGCGAGCGCCATGGCGGTCAGTCCAGCCCGCCTGCGCGAGTTCGGCGTCGCCGGGTACCTGCCCAAGCCCTTTGCGCTGGACACGCTTCGGTCGACGATCGACCGGTTGTTGACCACGGAGATCCCAGAACCATGACCGACGTCCAGATCGCCCTGATCCTGATCGGCTGCATCGCCGTCTTTTCGGGGTACCTGCTGCTCTGCGAGCGGGTCGGGCGATGAACATCCTCGAGCTCCTGGCCGGCCTCGCGGCCGCCTTCGTCTTCGTCTATCTGCTGTGGGCGTTGCTTCGCCCCGAGGACTTCTGATCGTGTCCGTCAGCGACCTCCTGACCCTCGCCACCATCGCGCTGGCGATCGTCGTCGTCACCCCGTTCCTCGGCCGCTACATCTATCGGGTGATGGAGGGCGAACACGTCTTCCTGAGCCCAGTCGTTCGCCCCGTCGAGCGGTTCATCTATCGCGTCTGCGGGGTCGACGAGACCGTCGAGCAGGGCTGGAAGGGCTATGCCGTCTCCGTGCTCGCGATGGCCTTTGTCGCGATCATCGCCGGGTACGTCGTCCTCCGCTTGCAGGACGTCCTGCCGCTCAATCAGGGCGGCATCCCGCCGATGACCCCGGATCTCGCGTTCAACACGTCGGTGAGCTTCGAGACCAACACCAACTGGCAGAACTACTCGGGCGAGACCGGCGCCACCTACCTGTCGCAGGCGACGATGCTGGCGGTCCGGAACTTCACGTCGGCCGCGACCGGCCTGGCCATCGCGATCGCGCTCTTCCGAGGTCTCACCCGCCGCTCGGCGAAGACCATCGGCAACTACTGGGTCGACCTCACGCGAGGCGTGCTCTACATCCTGCTGCCGATCTCGATCGTGGGAGCTCTCGTGCTCGTCTGGCAGGGCGTCCCCCAGACCTGGGAGCCCTCGCAGACCGTGACGACCCTCCAGGGCGCGCAGCAGACCATCGCCATGGGTCCGGTCGCGTCGCAGGAGTTCATCAAGGAGCTCGGCAACAACGGTGGCGGGTTCTTCAACGCGAACTCCGCGCATCCCTTCGAGAGCCCGACGCCGCTGACGAACTGGCTCGAGATCTTCGCGCTCTTGATGTGCTCGTTCTCACTGACCTACACGTTCGGCCAGTACGCGCGCGACCGGCGCCAGGGCTGGGGGATCTTCGCCGCGATGGCGGTCATCCTGCTCGTCGGGGCTGTCGGCGCGATGCACGTCGAGTTCGTCGGCAATCCGCTCTTCCCGGCCGGCGCTGACCAGGCCGGTATCGGCAACATGGAAGGCAAGGAGACGCGGTTCGGTGCGGCGGTCGGTGGCCTGTTCATGGCCGCCACGACGGGCACCAGCACCGGCGCGATCAACTCCTGGCACGACAGCGCCCAGCCGATCGCCGGTCTCGTCCCGCTCCTCAACATGGAGCTCGGAGAGGTCACGCCCGGAGGGATCGGCGCGGGCATGTACGGCATGCTCGTCATCGGCGCGATCCTGGCGGTGTTCATCGCCGGCCTCATGGTCGGCCGGACGCCCGAGTACCTCGGCAAGAAGGTCGAGTCGTTCGAGATCAAGATGGCGATGCTCGTCGCCCTCGTCCTCGGCGCCAGCATCCTCGGCTTCACCGCGATCGCGAGCGTCACGGCTGAAGGCACGGCTGGCCCGCTCAACTCCGGGCCGCACGGCTTCAGCGAGATCCTCTACGCCTTCTCCAGCCAGACCGGCAACAACGGCTCGGCCTTCGCTGGTCTGACGGGCAACACGCCCTTCTACAACGTCCTCGGTGGCTTCGCGATGCTCATCGGCCGCTACGGCATGATCATCCCGATCCTTGCCCTGGCCGGATCGATGGCCGCCAAGCGTGCCGTCGCGCCGTCGCTCGGCACCTTCCCGACCTCGGGCACCCTGTTCGTGGTCCTGCTGATCGGTGTCGTCATCATCGTCGGAGCCCTCACGTTCTTCCCGGCGCTCGCGCTGGGTCCGATCGTCGAGCAGCTCATCCAGAACGCCGGAAAGGTCTCCTGATGGCACTCATGTCCGTTGATACCGGTCGCGGCACGCGCCGGTTCCAGCGCTTCGTCACCCTGGGCGGAGCCAAGCCGTCGGGCGAGGCGCCCAGGCCGCGCGGGGTCCTCGACCCGGATCTCCTCAGGTCGGCGATCCCGCATGCCTTCCGCAAGCTCGATCCACGCCTGCTCATCAAGAACCCGGTCATGTTCGTCGTCGAGATCACCGCGGCGCTCGTGACCCTCATCGCGATCGGCGACGCGACGGGCACCCAGGCGGCCGGCTCGGCTGGTCTCGGTTTCTCGGTCCAGATCGCGATCTGGCTGTGGTTCACGGTCCTGTTCGCGACGTATGCCGAGGCCGTTGCCGAAGCGCGCGGTCGCGCCCAGGCGGCCACCCTGCGCAAGACCCGCTCGGAGACCCTCGCACACCGACGCCTGGCCGACGGGACCCTCGAAGACATCGGCTCCTCGGAGCTGCGCAAGGGCGACATCATCGTCGTCAACGAGGGGGAGACGATCGCCGGGGACGGCGACGTCATCGAAGGCATCGGGTTCGTCAACGAGGCGGCGATCACCGGCGAGTCCGCGCCCGTCCTCAAGGAACCCGGGACCGATATCCGGAGCTCTGTGACCGGCGGGACGAGCCTGGTCAGCGACCGGCTCGTGGTCGTGGTCACCACCGATCCGGGCGAGACCTTCCTCGACCGGATGATCGCCCTCGTCGAGGGCGCCAAGCGACAACGCACCCCGAACGAGATCGCCCTCGCGATCCTGCTCGCGGGCCTGACGATCATCTTCCTCATGGCGACCGTGACCCTGCGGCCGTTCGGGATCTATGCCGGCACGACCGTCGAAACCGTCGCCCTCACCGCCCTGCTCGTGTGCCTGATCCCCACGACCATCGGCGGGCTGCTGTCGGCCATCGGCATCGCCGGCATGGACCGGGTGGCCCGGTTCAATGTCCTGGCCATGAGCGGGCGTGCCGTCGAGGCATCCGGCGACGTCGACGTCATCCTGCTCGACAAGACCGGCACCATCACCTACGGCAACCGGCTCGCGGCCTCGATCACACCGGCACCAGGCGTCACCGAGGCCGAGGCCGTCGAGGCGGCGCTGGTGGCCTCGATCCGCGATGAAACTCCGGAAGGGCGTTCGATCGTGGAGCTGGCCCGCAAGCGTCTCGCGGAACTCGGCCGGCCGGCTGGAGTCGGCGATGACACGGGCCTCGCGGCCCTCGGTCAGACCATCACAGAGGAGATCCCGTTCCGCGCGGAGACCCGCACCAGCGGGGTCAGGATCGCGACCGGGGTCACCATGCTCAAGGGTGCGGTCGACGCGATCACCGCCAAGGTCGGCAGTCTCCCGCCGGAGGTCCTCGCCGAGTCGGACCGCATCGCGGACCAGGGTGCCACCCCGCTCATCCTCGAGAGCGAAGGTCGCGTCCTCGGGCTCATCGAGCTCAAGGACACGGTCAAGGAGGGCCTCGTCGAGCGTTTCGCCGAGTTCCGTCGGATGGGCATCCGGACGGTGATGATCACCGGCGACAACGCCCGGACCGCGGCCACCATCGCGAGGGAGGCTGGCGTCGATGACTTCATCGCCCAGGCGACCCCGGAAGAGAAGATCGCCTTCATCCGGTCGCAACAGGCCGAGGGCCACCTCGTCGCGATGACCGGCGACGGCACCAACGATGCCCCGGCGCTTGCCCAGTCCGATGTCGGGCTGGCGATGAACAGCGGCACCTCCGCAGCGAAGGACGCGGCCAACATGGTCGATCTCGACTCGGATCCGACCAAGCTGCTCGAGGTCATCGCGATCGGCAAGCAGCTGCTCATCACGCGTGGTTCGATCACGACGTTCTCGATCGCAAATGACGTGGCCAAGTACTTCGCGATCGTGCCCGCGATGTTCGTCGTGGTCTACCCGGAGCTCAACGCCCTCAACGTCATGGGTCTGTCGACCCCCCAGAGCGCGATCCTGTCGGCGGTGATCTTCAACGCGTTGATCATCGTCGCGCTCATCCCACTCGCGCTTCGTGGCGTGTCGTTCAAGCCCGCGCCCGCGAGCGTGCTTCTCCGGCGCAACCTGCTCATCTACGGCCTCGGCGGGATCATCGCCCCGTTCATCGGGATCAAGGCGATCGACCTCGTCGTGTCCGCCCTGCACCTGGCATAAGGACCTATCGATGATCACCTTCGCTCGCTATCGGCTGTGGCCTGCCATCGCGCTCCTGCTCGCGCTGACGGTCGTCACAGGCGTCCTCTATCCAGTGGTCGTGACTGCGATCGCACAAGTCGCGTTCCCGCACCAGGCCAACGGTTCGTTCGTCGTCACGACGGACGGCCGGACGATCGGTTCGAGCCTGATCGGCCAGGGCTTCAGTGACCCCAAGTACTTCTGGAGCCGCCCGTCGGCGGCCGGCAAGGACGGCTACGACGCATCCGGCTCGGCCGGGTCGAACCTCGGACCGACCAACCAGGATCTGATCGACCGGGTCGCGGCCGCCGTGGCCGCGTATCAGGCCGAGAACGGCGACGCGCCGATCCCGGTGGATCTCGTCACGACGTCGGCATCAGGGCTGGACCCAGACATCACTCCCGCTGCCGCTGAGTACCAGGTGGCCCGCGTCGCGTCCGCGCGCGGGTCGTCCGTGGATGAGATCCGCGCAGTCGTGGCCCGTCACACGGAACAGCCGACGCTCGGCTTTCTCGGTCAGCCTCGCGTGAACGTCCTGCTCCTCAACCTGGACCTCGACGGCCTGCTGGTGAGGTGACACGATCGTGATCGACCGGTACGACCGGGCGGCGAGGAGGCGGCGTCCGTGACCGACACCAGGCGCGACCCCGACGACGAGCGTCCGACGGCGGAGGAGGTGCTTGCCCGCACGCGTGGGTCCGCGGACGGGCACGCTCTCGGGCGCCTTCGCGTCTATCTCGGAATGGCACCGGGCGTAGGCAAGACCTATCGGATGCTCGAGGAGGGTCATCGCCGCACCGCTCGCGGGACCGACCTCGTCGTCGGGTATGTGGAGGCGCACGGGCGTCCCGAGACCGAGAAGCTGCTCGATGGGCTCGAGATCGTGCCCCGACGGCGCGTGGAGTACCGCGGGGTGATCGTCGAGGAGATGGACACGGACGCGGTGCTGGCGCGCAAGCCCGCCGTGGCGCTCGTCGACGAGCTGGCCCACACGAACGCACCCGGATCGGAGCGGGTCAAGCGATGGGAGGACGTGAACATCCTCCTCGACGCGGGGATCGACGTCGTCAGCACGTGCAACGTCCAGCATCTCGAGTCGGTCGCCGACGCGGTGGCCACCATCACCGGCGCGCCCGTCAACGAGCGGATCCCGGACGAGGTGCTGGCGGCTGCAGACGAGGTCGAACTCGTCGACATGAGCCCGTATGCGCTGCGCCAGCGGATGCGCCACGGCAATGTCTACCCGCCGGATCGCACCCGGATCGCCCTCGACCGCTTCTTCACAGAGTCGAATCTCACCGCACTCCGCGAGCTGAGCCTGCGCTTCGTGGCCGGCCGGGTCGACGCCCAGCTCGAGGGGATCGGCGCGCCGCACGTCGCGCACCCGGTCACCGAGCGCGTACTTGTGCTCGTTGACGACTCGCGTGCGACTCCACGAGCGCTGCGTCGCGCCGCTGCGATAGCCGCTGTCTTGCGAGCCCCACTCCTCGCCCTGGTCGTGGAGACGCCCGCCGACGCCGGTGCGTCTTCGGAGCAGACGCGTCACCGGCGCGAATACCTCGACGATGCGGTCGACCTGGGCGCCGAGGTGTTGACCGTGGAAGCTTCCGACCTGACCGAGGGGATCGTCGGCGTCGCAAGTGGTCGACACGTCACGCGCCTGCTCCTGCCGCACCGGGCCTCCGGAGCGCTCGAGCGCATCCGTGGCAAGCCCCTTGCGGAGCGGATCCTGGAACGCCTACCGTCGCTGGAGATCACGATCGTGGCCGAGGCGCGCGATACGACCGATGCCTACCGCGTCGGACGAGGGGACTGACCGCCCCTAACCCGACCGTGGTACTGGCGGCTACCCCAAAGTACGGCTTGGCGGTGGTGGTACCTCACTCATACGCTCTGCCTCGCAGCGGGCCGCACCATACCCCTGGCTACCCCAGGGGCCCGGACCGCCGACAGAAGCGCAGAACGAGGCAACGACCACATGGCATCGATGGCCGTCAACGAACTGGGACCGATGCTCACCGCGACCGAAGTCGCCGAGATGCTTCACCTCCACGTGAACACCGTGAAGCGCCTGGGCGACCGGGGTGAGCTGCCGTTCTATCGCGTCTGCAAGCGCGGGGACCGCCGGTTCCGGCTTGACGACGTTATGAAGTTCCTCTCGCAGAACCGCTGACCGTCCCGGGTCGGACCACGGTCCGACCGGATCGTCGTTCCTCTGCGCGTGTTCGAGCGCCCGGCCCACGAGGGCACGGGCGCTCCTTGCTGTCCCGGTCAGGAGCTGGGTCGGGCCCAGACCCGGCCGCTGTCAGCCACGGCTTGACCCTCACGTAACGTCAGGGTCTAGACTCCCGATCGAGATGGACGGCAACGGGCGCACCTACACGGTCGGGGAACTCGCCGACCTCGCGCAGGTCAGTGTCCGGACGCTCCACCACTACGACGCGATCGGGCTCCTGAGCCCGTCGGAACGGACCGCGTCGGGCTATCGGCTCTATCGCCACGAGGAACTCGAGGACCTGCAGCAGATCCTGCTGTTCCGCGAGCTCGACTTCCCGCTCGATGCGATCGGGCGCCTGATGCTCGACCCGAACTTCGACCGGCGGGCCGCGCTGGTCGCCCAGCGCGAACAGCTGGCGGGTCGGACCCGTCGCATGGAGGCGATCCTCGCCGCCATCGACACGGCCCTCGACGCGCTCTCGAAAGGAACGACGATGAACGACGCCGACATGTTCGAGGTCTTCGGCGACTTCGACCCCAAGGCCTACGAGATCGAGGTCAAGGAGCGCTGGGGCGACACGGACGCCTACGCCGAGTCGGCGCGCCGGACCGCTCGCTACACCAAGGACGACTGGAAGGCGATCAAGGCCGAGAGCGAGGCCATCGGGACGGGCCTCGGCGCGGCGCTGGCCGCCGGCGCGGCCCCGGGCGACCCCGAGGTCCAGGCGCTCGTCGAGCGCCACCGGCTGCAGATCGACACCCGGTTCTACCCGTGCTCGAAGGAGATGCACGCCACGCTCGGCGACATGTACGTGGCCGACCCGCGGTTCGAGGCGACGTACGAAAGGATCCAGCCCGGCCTGGCCCGCTTCGTCCGCGACGCGATCCGGAGCAACGCGGGGCTGCCGCCGGCCACGGACTGAGGCGCCGGATCAGTCCAGACCGGACAGGGTCTCCCCGAAGATCTCCACCGCCTCGGCGATCTCGGCCGCGCTGACGTTCAGCGGGGGGATCCAGCGCACGGTCTCGTGGTGCGAGCCACAGGTGAGCACCAGGAGACCGGCGTCGGCGCACGCCGCCATGAGCCGATCCGGCAGGTCGATGTCGCGCTCGCGCGTCTTGCGGTCGCGGACGAACTCGACACCGACCATCAGGCCGGGCCCGCGCACGTCGCCGATCCGCTCGTCCTCCGCGGCGATCGCGCCCAGGCCGGCCGTGAGCTCGGCGCCGCGGGCCATCGCGTTCGCCACGAGCCCCTCGTCCCGGATGGTCTCGAGGACGGCGATGCCGGCCGCACAGGCCACCGGGTTGCCGCCATAAGTCGAACCGTGGGCGCCCCGGCCCCATCGCTCCATGAGCTCGCGCGACGAGACGATCGCCGACAGGGGCAGGCCGTTCGCCACGGCCTTAGCGATGGTCACCACGTCCGGCACGATCCCCGCGTGCTCGAACGCCCACATCCGACCGGTCCGCCCAAAACCGGTCTGGACCTCGTCGGCGATGAACAGGATCCCGTGGCGGTGGCACAGGGCCCGTAGCTCCCGCAGGAAGGCGTGCGGTGCCGGCACGTACCCGCCCTCGCCCAGCACGGGCTCGATGAGGATGCTGGCCACCTCCGAGGGCGGCATGACCGAGGCGAAGATCGCATGCAGGCCCTCGAGGGCCACCGCGGTCGCGCGCTCCTCGTCGCCGTCGAAGTCGTGGTACGCCTGCGGGAACGGCGCAAGCGTGACACCCGGCACCATCGGCTGATAACCGGTCCGGTAGTTGAGCGACGACGACGTGACCGACATCGCCCCGAACGTCCGGCCGTGGAACCCGCCACGGAACGCGATGATCCCGGGCCGCCCGGTCACGCGGCGTGCCAGCTTCAGGGCGCCATCGATCGCCTCCGAGCCGGAGTTGAGGAACATCACCGAGTCGAGCGGCTCGGGAAACGTCGCGGCCAGGTCGGTCGCGAGGCGCGAGATCGGCTCGGTGTAGCCGATCGCGTTGATCGGGCCCATGAGCTTGTCGACCTGGGCGTGGACCGCGGCCGTGACCCGTGGATGGGCGTGGCCCAGGGCCGTCACGGCGATGCCGTTCGCGAAGTCGAGATAGGCCTTGCCGTCGGTGTCGAACAGGCGATGGCCGACGCCGTGGCTCCACTCGCGTTCGTAGTAGCGGCCGACGACGGGGGTCAGGTTCGGGGCGGTGTCCATCGCCCGAGTGTATCGACGGGAACCGGGCAGCGTCGGCCAGAGCGGCCGCGTAGGATGCCGCGATGGTCGACTTCACGCTGACCGAGGAGAACAAGCTCGTCCGCGACAGCGTCCGGGCATTCGCCGAGGCCGAGATCCTGCCCCACATCCGCGAGTGGGACGAGAAGGGCGAGGTCCATCGCGAGATCTTCGTGCGGATGGCCGAGCTCGGCTTCCTTGGCGCCCCGATCCCCGAGGCGTACGGCGGCGCCGGCATGGACTACATCAGCTTCGCGCTGCTGTGCGAGGAGCTGGAGCGTGCCGACACGGCGTTCCGGGTCGTCCAGAGCGTGCACGTCGGGCTCAACTCGCTCGCGCTCCTCCAGTGGGGGACCGAGGAGCAGCGCCAGCGCTGGCTCGTCCCGCAGGCGAAGGGCGAGAAGCTCGCCACGTTCGGGTTGACCGAGCCCGGCGTCGGCACCGATGCCGCGAACCTGCAGACGACCGCCCGCCGCGATGGCGACGCCTACCGGCTCAACGGCCAGAAGATCTGGATCAGCCTCGCGGACCTCGCCGACCACTTCCTGGTCTTCGCCTCGGTCGACCGCGCGAAGAAGCACAAGGGCGTGACGGCCTTCATGCTCGAGCGCGGCATGGCCGGCCTCACGACCGGCACGCTGCACGGCAAGCTCGGCATCAGGGCCGGGAACACCGGGCTGATCAACCTCGACGACGTGCCCGTCCCGGCCGAGAACCGGATCGGCGAGGAGGGCGAGGGCTTCCTCGTCGCGATGAGCGCCATCGACCAGGGCCGCTACACGGTCGCCGCAGGGGCAGTCGGGCTCGCCGAGGCCTGTCTCGATGCGAGCGTGCGCTACGCCCACGAACGCCACACGTTCGGCCAGGAGATCGGCGAGCACCAGCTGGTCAAGCAGCTCATCGCCAAGATGGCCGCCGGCACCGAGATGGGTCGCCTGCTCGTGTGGCGGGCCGGCTGGCTCAAGAACCAGGGCCTGCGCAACACGCGCGAGACGAGCGTGGCCAAGTGGCACGCCACCGAGCACGCCGTCCAGAGCGCGCTCGACGCCATCCAGGTCCACGGCGCCAACGGCTACTCGAACGAGTTCCCCGTAGAGCGCTACCTGCGCAACTCCAAGGCGGCGGTCATCTACGAGGGCACGAGCCAGCTCCACACCCTCATCCAGGCCGACTACGCGCTCGGCTACCGCGAAGACCGGCCCCTCCGCTGCGAGCCCTGGCCGGCGCAGGGCTGGGAGCGGCCGGGCGCGTGACATCCCCGCTGGGGGAGGCGGAGCTCGCGACGCTCACCGAGCTGGCGGAGACCTTCGTGCCCGGCGAGGCGGCCGCGCGGGCGCGGCTCGCGGCGGACGCTCTGGCCGAGGTCGCCGACCCGGCCCAGCTCCAGCAGATCCGCCTCGCGCTGCGGCTCATGGAATCACGCGCGGCGAACCTCGCCCTCGCCGGCCGACCGCGACCGTTCCGTGCGATGTCGCCGAAGGCTCGCGAGCGCTACCTCCTCGGTTGGAGCCGGTCGCGACTCGCCCAGCGCCGATCGGCGTTCGGGGCGTTCCGCAAGCTGATGACGTTCCTGGCCTATGCGGATCCGGGGACATCGGCACCCAACCCGTACCTGGTCGGGATGGGCTACCGGCCGGACGATCCGCCCGTCACAGAACGACCGACCGCCATCGTGCCGTTCGAACTCCCGCAGGGCGGTCCGGACGACGAGACCGTCACCCTCGACGCCGACGCGGTCGTGGTCGGGTCCGGGGCGGGCGGCGGTGTGATCGCGGCGGCCCTCGCGGAAGCGGGCCGGGGCGTCGTCGTCCTTGAGGCGGGGCCGTTCGTCAGCGAACCGGACATGCCGCGAGACGAGCTCGCCGCGTTCGACCGTCTCTACCTCGACCACGGACTCCTGAGCACCTGGGACGGCGCGATCCAGATGCTCGCAGGCGCCGGGGTCGGCGGCGGGACCACGATCAACTGGATGACCTCGATCGACGCCCCGGCGTCCGTCCGCGAGGAGTGGGCATCGATCCACGGCCTCGACGGCGTCACCGGCGCGCCGTGGACCGACGACGTCCGCACCATCGAACGCGAGCTGGACGTCGCCGAGTCGACACACATCCCACCGAAGGACGCGATCATCCTCCGCGGGGCCCGGGCGCTCGGCTGGGAAGCCGCCCCGACCCGACGCAACGCCACCGCGTGCGGCGACTGCGGCAGCTGTCCGTTCGGGTGCCGGCGCGGGACCAAGCAGTCCGGCCTTCGGGTCCATCTGGCTCGCGCCGCGGCGGCCGGCGCCCGGATCGTGCCGGACGCCCGGGTCATGCGCGTCCTCCTCGACGGTGACCGGGCGGTCGGCGTGGAGGCGGCCGCCGGCGGCCGCCGGCTCATCGTGCGGGCGCGCACGGTCGTGATCGCCGCCGGCGCCCTCCGGAGTCCATCGATCCTGCAGGCGTCCGGCCTGGAGCACCCCGCCATCGGGCGATACCTTCGGCTGCACCCGGTCCCGGTCGCGGCCGGCCGGTTCACCGAATCGATCGACATGTGGCGCGGGACCATGCAGGCCGCGCGGTCGGTCCAGTTCCTCGAGCCCGAGCCCGGTCGGAACGGCTACGTCATCGAGTCCGCGCCGGGCCATCCCGGCCTCGTCGCCCTCGCCCTGCCCTGGGAGGGCGCCGAGGCCCACGCCCGCCTCATGGCGACTGCCGGGCACCTCGTTCCGCTGATCGCGGTGACGCGCGACGGCGGCGAGGGACGGGCGACGCTGACGCGCGCGGGACGCCCGCGCATCGACTACCAGCTCGACGCCGGCGGGATCGCGACCCTCCGGCACGCGCTCGCCCGGATGTCGCGCCTGCTCCTCGCTGCCGGCGCATCGGAGATCGTCGCGGCCGGGACCCCGCCGCTGCGCTATGCGCGGGGAACGGGGAGCGGCGGCGAGGACGCCGCGTACGGTCGCTACGACGAGGCGCTGGGCGCGTTCGACCTGCGACCGAACCGTGGCTCGGTGTTCTCCGCCCACCAGATGGGCTCGGTCCGGATGGGCGCCGACACGCGGACCCACCCGTGCGATCCGTGGGGACGGGTGCGACGAGGGCCGCGCACCGACGCCGTCGTCGGCGGCCTGTACATCGGGGACGGCTCGGCCTTTCCGACGGGTCTCGGCGTCAACCCGATGCTGACGATCATGGCGCTCGCCCGACGAACCGCGCGCACGATCCTCGCCGAGGAGTCGGCGAGCTGAGGGGCTCGCCGCGGTCAGGCGCTCGAGGCGGGACTGGCCACGATCGGGCTCACCTCCGGCGCGGTCGCCCGCTTCGGGGACGACATCCGGCTCCGGGTCGTCACGATGAGCGCCACTGCGAAGACGATGATCGCGCCCGCGAGCAGCGTCCGTGGCTCGATCGGCTCCTGCAGCACGAGGGCGCCGAGGGCGACCGCGACGACCGGATTGACGTACGCGTAGGTCGCGATCAGCGGCAACGGCGCGACGCGCAGCAACCAGCCGTACGTCGTGAACGCCAGGAGGCTGCCGATGACGGTCAGGTAGACGAGCGCCGCAAGCGACTCGGCCGAGACGGCCCCGGGATCGAAGGCCCCGAACTCGCCCCTGAGGGTGGCCATGACCGTCAGGACCGCGGCGCCGGCCAGCATCTGGGCGCTCGTCGCCAGCAGTGGCCTGCGCGGCAGGGTCGCTCGATGCGAGGCGAACAGCGAGCCGAGCGTCCAGCAGATGGGGGAGAGGAGGACCGCGGCCAGGCCGAGCGGATCGAGGGCGCCGCTGCCGCCGAAGGCCGACGGACCAACGAGGATCGCGACGCCGACGAAGCCGACCGCGATGCCGACGATGGCGAGCCGCGGCAGCCCCTCGCCGAGGAACAGCCGCCCGAAGATCGCGACCCAGACCGGCATGAGCGCGATGAGCAACGCGGTGATCCCGGACGGGATCGTCAGCTCGCCGAACGCGACCATGCCCATGCCGCCGCCGAGCAGCAGGCCGCCCACGATGAACGAGTCGCGCCATTCGCGGCGGGTCGGTGCGACGAAGTCACCGCGATCGCGGGCGAGCGACCAGAGGAGCAGGACGGCTCCGGCGATGCCGAAGCGGATCGCGGCCATGAGGAAGGGCGGGATCGTCTCGACGGCCACGGCGATGCCGAGGTACGTCGAGCCCCAGACGATGTACAGCACCAGCATGCCGGCCCACAGCGAGGCGCCGCGACGCGAGGCAGCGGCGGCCGGCTTTGTTGGCATAGGTGGATGGTCCAAGGTGTCGGCAGTCTACGTCGGGCGGGTTGGCCTAGTCCAGTAGGACAAATGCCGGTAGGGCGGCGGGCCGGCTCAGGCGGCGACCGCCGCGCCGCCGCTCACCGGCCGGCAGACCTTGCACGGCCGGTATCCGGCGGCGGCCGCGTCCTCGAGCGAGCGGAACGGCCGGCGGTTGCGCTCGAGCATGTGGCGACCGGTGCGGCACGTCGGCCAGCACACGATGTGGGTCGAGGCGCAGCCGATCAGCCGCTCGCCGCGGCGCGCGGCGTCCTCCATCCCGTCGGGGTCGAGGCCCTCGGAGGCGAGGATCGCGCGCTTGTTCTCGGGCCCGCCCAGCGAGTACTGGCCGAGGTGGCCGTCGGTGCGGACGACCCGATGGCACGGCACGATGAGCGGCACCGGGTTGTGGCCGAGCGCCGTCCCGACCGCGCGGACCGCCCTCGGTCGACCGATCTCGGCGGCGACCCAGCCGTACGGTCGGACTTCGCCGCGCGGGATGTCGAGGGCCTTCCGCCACACATCGCGCTCGAACTCGCTGTGGCCCCGCAGGTCGAGGTCGATGCGCACGCGGCGATCGCCACCGAGCCGCCGCTCGATCGCCCTCGCCAGGTCGGCGGGGAGTGCGTCGGTCGGGAAGACCGGCCGCCCGGTCCGGGCCGCGTGGGTCGCGGCGAACTCCTCGGACTCCACGCCGCTGACGCCCAGGCCGTTCCACGCGACGTGGAGCGGGCCGATCACGGTGTCGATGCGGGCCATCCGGTCGGCGAGGCCGATCTCGACGAGGACGTTGGGGGCGAGACGGGTCGGGGCGGTCGTGGCGAGGTCGGCCATCGCGGTCTCCAGGGTCAGGTCATCGGTGGTCATGCGGTCATCTCCTCGCGCTCGAGTCGGTTCGCCGTCTCGAGGGCGGTGCGCAACATCGCCAGGCCGCGGTGGACCTGGGCCTTGACGGTGCCCTCGGGTCGTCCGAGGGCCAGGGCGAGATCGGGATAGGACAGGCCGTCGACGTGTCGCAGGACGACGGCGGCCCGGTAGGCGGGCGGCAGGGTCGCAAGGAGGCCGGCCCAGTGGTCCCGGGCGGCTCGGCGTTCCGCGACCGCCGTCGGTGATGTCGACGGGTCCGTCGCGGCCGGCTCCGGCAGCGTCACCCGGTCGGGATCGGCGTCGAGCGAGAGCGGCGCCCGGCCGGCGGTCGCGCGTCGCGCGAGTCGCGTTCGGCACAGGTTCAGGACGATCGTGGCCAGCCACGGCCGCAGGCGCAGCTCCAGGATCCGTGAGGCGTCGTAGCCGGCAAGGGCCCGATAGGCGCGCACGAAGGCGTCCTGGGCGGCCTCCTCGGCGGCTCCCGGGTCGCCCAGCATCCGCAGCGCGATCGAGTAGCAACGGTCCTGGTGCGCCAGCACGAGCCGCTCGAACGTCCCGTCGAGATCGTGCGCGAGCCCAGCGATGAGCGCGTCGTCGGTGTCCATCGCCCTCCAGAACCGGCACGAGACACGGAGCGTTGCATCCGACCCTCGCCCGTGTGGATAAGGTACCCGGCCCGCCCGTGCCCGACAGATTGAGGCGAGCCGATCCTCCGGCATAGGCAGCCGGCCCGATGGCGGGGCCGTTCGCCAGATCGAGCATGGCGACAGCACCACGGACCGTCACTCGGATGTCCCGAGCGCCGGCCCTGGTCCAGACAAGGAGGTCGGACGATGTCCGCCAACACCACGCAGCCCATGGCCGGGCATGCCAACCAGAGCGCGCCGCTCGGCGCGATCGCCATCCTCGTCGGCGCGCTCGCGCTCGGTGCGGTCGGCATCGCTCTCGGCACGACCTACAAGGCGGCGCCCGCCGCCGGCGCCGTCAGCCCGCAGGCCGCGCTCGAAGCGCAGCGCAAGGGCGAGATCGGCGGGAGCGCCACGATGGACTACGCGCTCCGGATCCAGCGTCGCGGCGAGATCGGTGGATCCGCCGTGCTCGCGCCCACCGTCGCCAAGGGCTTCCCGAGCGCCGTCTCGGGCCCCCGGACGCGGTCGCACAGGGGTCACCCCGCGCCCCTCGTCGCGCTTCCCGTCGACGCCCCGTCGCGAACGCAGTACACCCGCCGCTAGTCCGGGCACCGTGCCCGAACGAGACACCGCCCGACACCGTTCGGGCGGTGTCTTTTCATGTCCCGTGCGTGCGACAATCGCTCCGCCGATGCAGCTCGATGAACGCTTCGACGACCTCGTCGCCAGCCTGGCCGGGTTCCACAACACCTGGCTGGTGTATCTGGGCGTCGAGCTGGGCATCTTCACGCACCTCCGCGCCGCCGGGACCGGCGGGCATGACCACCGTCGAGCTCGCCGAGGCCACGGGCTGTCGACCGGAGGCGATCGAGGTCTGGGCGTGGGCGGCCGACGCCCACGAGCTCGCCACGCTCGAGGGCGACCGGCTGACGGTCGACGAGAACACCGCGATCGTGCTCCTCGACGAGCAGCGCCCGGAGTTCCTCGGTGGCCAGTTCGTGCACTCGGTGACGGCGTCGCTCGACTGGGGCGGGATGCTCGACTTCTTCCGGTCCGGGCGCCCGATCACCGATCGGCCCGATCGCTATCGCGTGTCGATCGAGCGCCTCACCGTCCAGGACATCGCCGTGTTCTTCCAGGAGGTCCTCGCCCAGCTGCCGCAGCTGGTCGCCGACCTCGCGAGTGGCGGCCACGTCGTCGACATCCACTGCGGCGGCGGCCGCTGGCTCATCGCGATGGCTCGTCGGTTCCCCGCGCTGCAGCTCGTCGGGGTCGAGTTCGAGCCCGACTCGGTCATGCGCGCGCGGGCGAACGTCGAATCCGCCGGCCTGTCCGATCGGATCGTGATCCGCCAGGCCGATGTCAGCCGACCCGGGCCAGCCGGCGAGTACGACCTGGCCTACTTCCAGTACGCCATCCACCAGCTGACCGACCCGGTCGCCGCGCTGCGAGCGGCGTGGGAGTCGCTCCGCCCGGGCGGCCGGATCGTCGTCCTCGACTGGCCCCTGCCGTCAACGACGGAGGAGTTCCGGACGCGCCACGGCGAGCTGATCACGGGCGTCCAGATCGACGAGCTGTACCAGGGCACGGCTCTCCCGACGCGCGAGAAGCTGCGCGAGTGGTTCGCGGCCGCGGAGCTCCCGGAGCCGCTCCTCATCGACCTGCCGTCCGGTGCCTCGGTGCTGCAGGTCGAACGCCCGAGCTAGACCGCCGTCCCTTACTCGGTGACGGTGATCGTGCCCTTCATCTGGGCGTGGATCGCGCAGTGGAACGGGTAGCTGCCCGCGACGCTGAACGTGAGGCCGTCGGCCGCTCCGGCGGCGATGTTCGGGGTCGTGCAGCTGCCGTCGTCCAGGGTGGCCGTGTGCGGCGCCGCGCCGGTGTTGGTGAAGGCGATGACCTGGCCGACCTTCGCGGTGATCGCGGTCGGATCGAAGGCGAAGTCCTTGACGGTCACGGCGACGTCACCCGGATCGGTCGTCTCCTCGCAGGCGGCACCTGCGGCCGGCGCGGACGCGGGTGGAGCGGCGCTCACCGCGGTGCTCGGGGCCGTTGACGCACTGCTGCCTCCACAGGCGGCCAGGGCGAGCGTCATGAACGCGGACAGGGCGAGGGTGAGGATGGCGCGGGACATGGGCGACTCCTTCGCGGCAGGCGATGTCGACTCAACGGTACGTCGTTCAGCGATACGTCGTCGCCATCGCGACGGTTTCGACGCCGGTATGGTTGGGGCATGGGCATCCACCACGCGTCCGGCGAGCGCCTGAACGGCCTCGTGGACGCGGCGACCATGCGCCGGCTGCTCGTGCACGAGGCGCGCGTGCACGCCATGCCGAATCGCGAGCTGCGCGACCTCGGCGACGCGATCCTCCTGTACGACCCGGCCGAGCCGGAGCCGTTCTGGAACCGGGTCGAGGCCATCCGGTGGCCCGCCGACGCGGACGCCTTCGATCGACGTCTGACCGAGGTCCTGGTCCTGTTCACGTCGATCGGCCGCCAGCCCCACATCTGGCCGTCGCCGGTCCACGACGCGCCGGTCGACCTCGTCGAGCGCCTGGTCGCGAACGGCTTTCAGGACGTCGGCGCCGGCTGCATGATGGCCATGACCGACCCCGAGCCCTCCCGCCGTGGCGCCGCTCGCGCGATGGGACCCCAGGTCACCCTCGAGCGGCTGGGGCGAGGCGTCAGGCGGCGGGTCGACGACGACGACGCTCGCCGACATCGTCTCGGTGCTCTGCGACGCGTTCCACGTCGAGGAGGCCCGTCGCCCGGGGGTCGCGGCCGAGACGGCCGCCTCGCTGGCGAACGCCTCGTTCACCCACTACCTGGCCCGGATCGACGGCGAGCCCGCGGCCGTCGCTCGGCGGGCGACCTTCGATGGCGTGAGCTACCTCTCCTCGATCGGGACGGCCGCCTGGGCTCGCGGGCGCGGGCTCGGCGAGATGGTCACGATGGCCGCGGCCGCCGACGCCGTGGCGGCCGACAGCGAGTGGGTCCATCTCGGCGTCTTCGCCGACAACGAGGTCGCCGTCCGGCTGTACCGCCGGGCCGGCTTCGAGATGCTCGGCGCGCCGGCTCCGGACCTGCTCCTGCTCGGCTAGGCGAGCATGCGACCGACCCTGGCCGATCTCGCGGACGCCGTGTCCGAGGCCCGCGACCGCCTCGAGGCAGCGCTGCCGGGCGTGGGGCAGGCCGCCCGGCCGGTCGCTGTCGGCTGGGTGACGGTCGAGACGGAGCGAGCCGAGCGGGAGCTCGCCGAGGCGTTCGGCACGGCGCTCGGCGCGTTCGGCGACGCGCCAGACGACCACATCCTCGGCGCCCGATGCCGGACGGCGGCCGGCGGACCAGCCGGGATCGTCGCGATCCTGGAGCCGGCCACCGAAGGCCGGCTCGCGGAGGCTCTCGCACGACTGGGCGAGGGTCCGGCCGTGGTCTGGTTCTCACACGGCGATCGTCCCGACCGAGGGCGCGTCGGCCCCGTCCGCCGGCCCGTTCGGCCCGGAGCGGCTGGTCGATCGCGAGGTCCGCGACGGCCGGCACGTGCTCCTGCTCGAGGGCGAGCCGGGTACCATCGGCACATGACCGACCAGTCGACCGATCGCTCGGGCGTGACGCTTCGCCCGGCCAACGCCAGCCGACGCCGACGCGATCGCGTCGCTGTTCACCGACGAGGGCTATCCGGCCGGGCCCACCGACATCGTCGCGCGCCTCGAACGCTTCGGCTCGCCGCATTCGCGCGTCGTCGTCGCCGAGCACGACGGTGCGATGCTGGGCTTCATCGCCGTCCACGCGCTGCCCCGATTCGAGCACGACGACCGGATCCTGCGGATCCTCGCCCTGGTGGTGGACGCGGGGGCCCGGGAGCGTGGGGTCGGGCGGACCCTGATGGCCGAGGCGGAGCGGATCGGTGCCGAGCTCGGCGTGGCCTTCGTCGAGATCACCGCCGGGCACCACCGACCCGAGGCGCGCCACCTCTACGAATCGCTGGGCTACGACGCGACCGTCGCCGCCTACCTGCGCAAGAAGCTCTGAGCGAGCCGGCCGTCCAGCGGTCCTTCCCGAGGCTGCGACTTCGAGATCGCGCCGGCGTCCTGCTGGACCTGCCCTGGGAGCACCCGCTCGCCGACTGGTCGCCCGAGACGTTCGAGTTCCGCGAGCTGCCCGTCGGGCCGTCGCGCCACCTCGTCCGGTTCCTGGTCGCCGGCGAGCGCACGTACGCCCTCAAGGAGGAGCCGCTCGACGTCGGTCGCACCGAGTTCGACGTCCTGCGCCACCTCGAGGCGCTCGGGCTGCCGGCGGTCCAGGCGGTGGGCATCGCCGAGTCGCCGGAGCGCGAGTCGGCCATCCTGATGACCGAGTACCTGGCGTTCTCGATCCAGTACCGACGGTTGATGTCGCGGTTCCCGCTGGGCCCCGGGCCGTACCGCGACCGGTTGCTCGACGCGATGGCGTGGCTGCTCGTCGACCTCCACCGGGCGGGCGTGTTCTGGGGCGACTGCTCGCTCGCGAACACGCTGTTCCGCCGCGACGGCGACAAGATCCAGGCGTTCCTCGTCGATGCCGAGACCAGCGAGATCCACCCGAGCCTCTCCGACGGCCAGCGTCGCTACGACCTCGAGATCCTCGTCGAGAACGTCGCGTTCGGGCTGGCCGACCTCGGCGCGCTGCAGGGTCGCGAGGACGCCTTCGACGACGCGGTCGAGGCCGCCGAGACGGTCCGCTCGCGATACGAATCGGTCTGGGACGAGCTCCATCTCGTGCCGGAGCTCTCCCCGGACGATCGGCACGCGGTCCGGGCCCGCATCCGGCGGCTGAACGACCTCGGGTTCGCGGTCGACGAGATCGAGCTCGAGCCGTCCGGTTCGGATCGGGGCTCCGTCCGCCTGCGGGTCGCGGTCACCAACCGCCGGTTCCACGCGCGGGAGCTGGAGCGGCTGACGGGCATCGGCGCGCTCGAGGGCCAGGCCCGGCTGCTCCTCAACGACCTGCGCGAGTACCGGGCCTGGCTCGAGCACCACGGGAAGCGGTTCGTCGGCGAGGACGAGGCGGCCGCCCTCTGGCTGCGTCGACGTGCTCCAGCCCAGCCTGGCGGTGCTCGTGCCCGCCATCGGCGAGGGCCGCGACCCGATCCAGGCGTACTGCGACGTCCTCGAGCAGAAGTGGATCCTCTCCGAGCTGGCCGGTCGCGACGTCGGGCTCGAGGCGGCGATGGAGGCCTACCTGGAGCTCGGGGCGCCGGCCCCGGAGGACGACCGGGCGCCCGGGACCTCGCTCGCGCTCGACATCGACTGGTCGACGTCCCTCGACGGAGCGGACCCCGAGGTCGTCGCCGAGGCCTGAGCCTCGCGGGACGGCCCCAGCGCAGGCAACGGACCTCTGGCACCATCAGCCGATGCAGACGATCGCCATCGGCGCCGACCCGGTCATCCGGGTGCGCGGTCTGGTCAAGCGCTACGGCGACCTGGTCGCGGTCGACGGCATCGACTTCGAGGTCGCGCGCGGCGAGATCTTCGGCCTCCTCGGGCCCGAACGGTGCCGGCAAGACCACGACCGTCGAGATCCTCGAGGGCCTTCGCACGCCGGACGCCGGCGAGACGACGGTGCTCGGACTCGACGTCGCCAAGGATGCGACCGCGCTCAAGCCGCGCATCGGCGTCAGCCTCCAGACCGCGGCGCTGTACCCGAAGCTCACGGTCATCGAGCTCATCGACCTGTTCCGGAGCTTCTACAAGACATCGCGCCCCACGGCCGAGCTGATCGACGCGCTCGAGCTCGGGGAACGCAAGCACGCCCGGACCAGCGAGCTGTCGGGCGGCCAGCGGCAACGTCTCGCGGTCGCCCTGGCGCTGGTCAACGACCCCGAGCTGGTCTTCCTCGACGAACCGACGACCGGCCTGGACCCGGCCGCTCGACGAGCCCTGTGGGACCTGGTCCTCGACCTCAAGCGCAAGGGCCGGACCGTGCTCCTGACCACGCACTACATGGAGGAGGCGGAGCTCCTGTGCGACCGGCTCGCGATCATGGACCACGGCCACATCCTCGAGATGGGGACGGTGCAGGAGCTCGTCTCGAAGCGGTTCCAGGAGCGTGCCGTCCAGTTCGACTCGCTGGAAGCCGTCGCCGACAGCGATCTCGCCGCGATGCCGGCGGTCACGAGCGTCAAGCACGATGCCGGCGTGTCGCTGCTGTACACGCGGGACGTCGCGGCGACCATCGGGGCCCTGCTGGCCCTCACCGAATCGCGCGGGCTCGAACCGCAGAACCTCCTCGTGCGCCGGGCGACCCTCGAGGACGTCTTCCTCGACCTGACCGGTCGGGCGCTCCGTGACTGACCGGGGACGCTGACCGATGCAGGCGCTGTTCGCCCTGACCCTGGCCAACATCCGGAGCTACGTCCGCGATCGCGCCGCGCTGTTCTGGACCCTCGCGTTCCCGCTGGTCTTCATCGTCATGTTCGGGCTGATCTTCCAGGGTGGCGGTGGACCCTCGCTGACCCTCGCGTTCGTCGACGACGATGGCGGGGCGGGGTCGGCGGCGCTGCATGAGCTCTTCAAGAGCCAGGACGGCGTCAGCCTGGTCGACACGACCCAGGCCGACGCGATCGACCAGATGAAGCTCGGCAAGGTCGACGCGATCATCGTCGTGCCGAAGGGCTACAGCGACGGCCTCATCGCCAGCGCCACGGGGCCCGCGACGCCCTCCCAGATCGCGGTCTACACGGACCCGACGCGTCAGCAGCTTGCGGGTTCGGTCTACCAGGTGGTCGGGGGCGTGCTCGGCGTCGTCAACCTCGGCGGCAAGCCTCCGCTCGTGGTCCCGAAGCCGGAGACGGTCCAGACCGAGAACCTCAACTTCATCAGCTACTTCGTGCCGAGCATGCTCGGGCTCTCGGTGATGCAGGTCGGCATCTTCGCCGCCATCCCGCTGGTGGCCGATCGCGAGAAGGGCATCCTCAAGCGTCTGGCCGCCACGCCGCTGCGGCGCTGGCAGCTGGTCGGCTCGAACGTGATGATGCGACTGCTCATCGCGCTCGCCCAGACGATCATCATCGTCGCCGTCGGGACGCTGGCGTTCGGCGTCGAGATCGTCGGCTCGATGATCGTCACCTTCGCATTCGTCGTGCTGGGGGCGGTGACGTTCCTGGCGCTCGGCTACGTGATCGCATCGTTCGCCACGACAGAGGACTCGGCGAACGGGATGACCAGCATGATCCAGTTCCCGATGATGTTCCTGTCCGGGGCGTTCTTCCAGATCGACCAGATGCCCCAGTTCCTGCAGGTCATCGCGCGGGTCATCCCGTTGACCTATCTCGCCGACGCGCTGCGCCAGGTCATGGTCGGGGGCGCCCCGTTCGCCCCGCTGTGGGTGTGTGTCGCCGTGCTCCTCGGCTGGCTGGTCGTGTGCTTCGGGATCGCGTCGGTGAAGTTCCGCTGGCAGTAGCCCGCGGGGTGCTCCCCGCGCCGTCTCGGTCGGCGGCTTATGCACGATTCGGCCGCCGGGGTCGCCCTTCCCGACGTATGCCAATGGATGCATGACCCCGCCACGGGGGTCGGCGGCACACCGCCGACCCGTGACGCTTCTATGCATCCGACGGGCATGACAGGTGAAGTGGGGGTCTTCTGGATCGGCGGAATTTCGTGCATAACGCCGCGCTGGCCCCGCTACCAGCGCTCCTCGTGGACCAGATCGTCCTGCGACACGCGGCCGCCGGCCTTGAGCGGTCGGGTCAGGTCGGAGGGATCGGCCGGGTAGCCGAACGAGAGCAGGAACTCGCAGTGCTGGTCGGCCGGATACCCGAGCAGCCGCCGGGCGAGGTCGTGCTCGTAGACGGTCGCGGGCACGCTGCCGATCCCGAGCTCCCAGGCCGCCAGCATCATGTTCTCGGCCGCCTGGCCGAGGTCGAACATCACCGAGAGCGGTGCATCGGTCGTGTTCGGGTCCGGGGTCACGAGCGCGATCCCGACGGCCGCGCCCGCGAGATGGCCGGCCCACGGCCCGACGACCGACAGCTCGCGCAGGTGCTCCCGGTCGCGACAGACGATGAACGCCCAGCGCTGCGAGTTCTTCGAGCTTCCGGCACGACGCGCCGCGTCGAGGATCCGCTCGAGATGCGCCGGCTCGAGCGGTCGGTCGGCGAAGGCGCGGATGGCGCGCTTGCGATGGATCGCGTCCCAGACCGGGTCGTTGTCCGTTCATTCGATCACTGGCTCGTCGACGGCCGGCACGGGCGCGGGAGGCCGCGTCGCGCCCGGCAGCGCGACCTGGGCGAGGGTCCGGAAGCCGCCGGGCGTGTCCTCGATCGCGCCGAACCGGGCCTCCGCGTCGGGGATCCGCTCGGCCGGGGTCGCGGCGGCGAGCTCGCCGGCCGCGTCGGGCGCCATCGGTCCGCCGAACGCGCGGGCCACGAAGCTCGCCACCGCCCGGCGATAGGCCGGGATCTCGTACAGCCAGGAGTGCTGGCCCTCGGGGATCAGCACGGTCTCGACCGGTGCGGCCTCGTCCGACTGCGCCGGTGTCCGCGACCCGCCCGGCCCGCGCGGCCGCGGCGAGTCGAGCCATGTGGGCGGGCGGCACGACGGTGTCCTGCTCGCCGTGCGCCAGCAGCACCGGGCCGCGGTATCGCGCGATCGCATCCGAGGCGCTGACGTCGCGGACGACATGGCCGCGGGGCCGGAGGTAGACGCGCGTGGTCAGCCACGCGAGGGGGTAGGCGATCGGATCCGGGAGCGGCAGATGGGCGAGCCGGAAGGTCTGGCGCGTGAGGCGGTACGGGTCCGCCGGCGCCGAGCTCGCGACGAGGACCGCGGTCCGCGGGTCGGCGGCGGCCGCCAGGATGGCCCCGATCCCCCCGAGCGAGTGCCCGACGAGGCCGCCCGCCGTCACCTCCGGACGGGCCAGCAGCGTGTCGAGCGCGGCCAGCGTGTCGAGCCCGAACTCGCCGGCGCTGAGGGGGAGCTCCTCGGGCGGATTCGCCCCGTGGCCCCGGACGTCGAAGGTCAGGCAGTGGATAGCCGACCGCGTGGAGGAACACGGCCATCGGCAGGGTCCGGTCCCTGGCCGACTCCCAGCCATGGACGAGGACGACGCCCGGGCCGGGCGCCCCGTCCCGTGCCGGGATGAACCAGGCCGGAAGGTCGACACCGGCCGAGCGCACCGTCGTGGTCTCGTAGGGCAGCCCGAGGGCGCCGGGCGTGACGTGCGGCGGGTGCTGTCGCGGATAGCCGGCGCGGACCCGGTACGCGAGCGCGAATCGATACGCCAGCCCGGCCGGCACGGCGGCCGCAGCCGCCAACAGACCGGCCTGACGGACTCTCCCCATGTGGGAAGGGGACGGCACGGACCGGGGCCCTGTCAAGCGTCGGGGGCGGCGGCACGCGCCGTTACACTGGCCTGATGGCGAAACGCGACCCGCGCGAAGTCCTCGGCGTCGACGCCGGGGCCTCGGCGACGCAGATCAAGGCGGCCTGGCGGCGGCTGGCGCGGGCGCACCATCCCGACCTGACGGGCGACGACCCGGCGGCCTCGCGGGTCGCCACGCGCCAGATGGCCGAGATCAACGACGCCTACGCCGCGCTGACCCGCACGGAGGGGTCCGGACGCGGTCGGGGCGGGACCGACGACGAGGCGCCGTTCGACGCCACCGCCGCCGCGGCGAGGCGGGCCGCCGCGGCCCAAGCCCTCGCCGCCGGTGACCGGGCGGGTGGACATGAGCGCCACCTACCGGCCGCGCAACCAGGTCGCGGGGAACCCATCGCGTCGCGTCCCGCTGGCCGGACAGCCGCCGCTGCGGGGCAGCCAGGTCGATCGCGAGCCGCCGCGGGCCTCGACCCCGACCGGGCCGCCGGTCAAGGGCCGCATCCGCCACTTCCGCCGTCCGACCCCGCCATCGCTGGACCGCGCGTCGAACCACATGGTCGAATTCGGCAAGTTCCACGGCCACACGCTGGGCCAGATCGCCGCCTTCGAGCCGTCCTACATCGACTGGCTTGCCGGCACGGTCACGCGCGACCCCGATCTCGTGGCCGCCGCCCGGGTCATCCGCGGCGACCTCGACCGACGCGGCATCCTGCGCCGCACGCGCCCGACACCGGAGCGCCCCGGCCGCTCGGCCTGACCCTGCGCCGGACGCGAAAACGCCCCCCGATACCGGAGGGCGTTCTGTTCGCTGAATGAAGAGAAGCGATGACTGCTGCCGTCCCGACGGTCCACCAGGCCTGCTGGCCGAAGAACCTGTTATTCGGCTCGTGATCCAGATCCGGGGTCGCCCGATCGAACCTTCCTCGATCGCTTGTCCGTCTCCGGTTCCGTGACCGACGCCCCAGGATGTTGTCCCGGTACGATCGCGGGTCGGCGTAGGCAGCACATTAGGACGATGGGCGGTCGGAGGCAATGGCACCCTTTTCCCCCTCGGCCCGGGGTCATAGGTCGGGCGCACGCGCGCACCACTTTGGTACCGAAGTACCAGGTGCAGGGAGGCACCATCGGCGGCGCGTCGCCCCGGTCTTGGGTACGATCGCGCACGATGTCCCCCCGATCCCTGATCGCCGTGCTCGCTGCGGTGATGTTCCTTTCGGCTGCCTGTGCGCCCACCCCGGCGGTGTCGTTCGACCCGACCGGGGCGTGCACCTCCGACGGTTCCGCACCCGGCGCCTACCCGGATCTGGAGGCCCTGGTGCCGGCGACGTACCGCGACGAGCGCCCCGGGACGCTCGACTCGGGGCGGCACTGCTCCGGCCCGGCCCTGGGCACGCTCGCGTCCGCGGGCATCTCCGAGATCCGGTTCGCCGGGGCCACCTGGTCGTTCGGGGCCGAGCGGGCTGCGGTGCTCGCGGTCTTCGAGGCGCCCGGCCTGACCGCCGACGCCCTGGCCACCTTCTATGCCGAGAGCGCCCGTACGGCGAACCGGACCCAGGTGCTGAGCCTGACCGAGCCCTCGATCGTCGGCCGCGCCGGCCACCGGATGGACACCAAGACCGGTGAGCGGCTGCAGACGGTCGTGGTCTGGCCGTCGGCCGAGGCGGACCGGGTCAACGTCGTCATCACCAACGACCTGCCGGACGCCCGGATCGACGAGGCCGTCGCCGCCTTCGGCCAGGGCTGAGTGCTAGAGTCGCGGCCATGACCGACCGGCCGACCGACTGGGCCGCTCGACGACTCGCCTGGCAGCGCGATCGACAGGGACCCGCGATCGACCGGGCGTCCGAGCGCAAGCCGCGGTTCTCGACGATCAGCGACGTGCCCATCGACGGGCTGTACGGGCCGTGGTCGCTCGACGAGCTGTCGGTCGACCCGCTAGGCGACATCGGTTTCCCGGGCGAGCCGCCGTTCACGCGGGGGATCCACCCGTCGGGCTACCGCTCCCGGCTCTGGACGATGCGCATGTTCGCGGGCTTCGGCGCGGCCGAGGACACGAACGCCCGCTTCCGCCAGCTGCTCGATGCCGGCCAGACGGGCCTCTCGATCGCGTACGACATGCCGACCCTGTACGGCTACGACACCGACGACCCCGAGGCCGAGGGCGAGTTCGGCACGTGCGGCGTCGCGGTCAGCAGCCTCGCCGACATGGAGGTGCTGCTCGCGGGTCTGCCGCTCGAGCGCGTCTCGACCTCGATGACCATCAATTCCCCGGCCGCGCCGATCTGGGCGATGTACATCGTGGCCGCGGAGGCGGCGGGCGTGCCCAGGGCCCAGCTCGAGGGCACCACCCAGAACGACATCCTCAAGGAGTTCATCGCCCAGAAGGAGTACCTCTTCCCGCCGGCGCCCTCGATGCGCCTCGTGACCGACACGATCGAGTTCGGGACGCGCGAGATGCCGCGCTGGAACACCGTGAGCATCAGCGGCTACCACATCCGCGAGGCGGGCTCGACCGCGGTCCAGGAGCTCGCGTTCACGATCGCCGACGGGATGGCGTACGTGGAGGACTCCATCGCGCGCGGCCTGCGGGTCGACGACTTCGCACCCCGGCTGTCGTTCTTCTTCAACTCCCATTCGGACTTCTTCGAGGAGATCGCGAAGTTCCGGGCGTCCCGGCGGATCTGGCACAAGCTCATGACCGAGCGCTACGGGGCCGAGAACGAGCGCTCCGCCTGGATGCGCTTCCACACCCAGACCGCGGGCGTCTCGCTGACCTCGCAACAGCCGCTCAACAACCTGACCCGGGTCGCGATCCAGGCACTGGCCGCGGTCCTGGGCGGGACGCAGTCGCTGCACACGGACGCGCACGACGAGGCGCTCGCGGTCCCGACCGCCGAGGCCGCCATGCTCGCGCTGCGCCAGCAGCAGATCCTCGCCGAGGAGACAGGCGTCGACGCCACGGTGGACCCGCTCGGTGGCTCGTGGTTCGTCGAGGCCCTGACCGCCGAGACCGAGCGCCAGGTCTGGCGCTACATCGACGAGATCGACCGCCGCGGCGGCATGGTCGCGGCGATCACCGAGGGCTATCCCCAGCGCGAGATCGCCGACGCGGCGTACCGCTACCAGCAGGAGTTCGACGCGGGCGAGCGTCGGGTCGTCGGGGTCAACGCCTACATCGACGCCTCGGAGGTCACCAGCGTGCCCGTCCTCCAGGTCCCCGCGGGCTCGTTCGAGGCGCACATGGCCCGACTGGCCCGGACCCGCCGGGAGCGTGACGCGGAGGCCGTCGGGGCCGCCCTCGCGGGGCTCCGCGAGGCAGCCCGACGACCGGGCTCGTCCGAGACCAACCTGATGCCCCATTTCATCCGCTGCGCCGCTGCCTACGCGACGCTCGGGGAGCAGTGCGGCGTCCTGCGCGAGGCGTTCGGGGAGTACCGGGAGCCGGTCGCGGTCTGAGACGGCCCGCCAGGCGGAGCCGCGCCGCCTATGAGCCGCCGTACTCGACGGGTCCCGCGAGGCGACCGGGATCGCCGAGTTGCTCCACGCCTTGGCGCCGTAGGCCATGCCCGTCAGGACCAGGACGACCGCCAGCACGCACGAGGCCTTCGATCAGCGGGACGGCCACGCGAGCACGAGTCCCATGAACGGCGAAGCAGGCCAGGCCATGAACCCGGCGGACGACGCGATCGCCGGCCGCGTGGTACGACCCTCGTGGCGACCGGCCATCTTTGCGACCTGGCGCTCCGCGCGGTCCCAGAGCGCCCATCGGTTGCGGCCGATGCCAGACCAGGATACGCCCCGACCCAGATGACCACGTAGGCGAGCTCGGCGACCTCGACGACGTCTGGGATCCGGAAGATCGCGACGACCGTACAGCGCCAGCGCCCCGATGAAGATCACGGATCGCCACCACGGCGTAGGCGTCGACGGCACTCGAGACCGCGCGGAGCTCCGAGGCGATCCGAGCCTGCTCAGCCCGGTCGATCGACCAGCACGCCGAGGTGACGAGGAGCGCGGGCCACCAGGCGGCGCCGCTTCCCAGCAAGAGGTCGTGGTCGTAATCGAGCGGCAGATAGAGCGGGACCGAGCCCGCAGACGATCAGGCCCACGATCTCGACGCCCTCGATGACCAGACGTTGCCACCCACGAGCGCGTCCGGGCCGGCCATGCCCGGTAGAACCTGGGTCCGCGACGCGATCAGGTAGAGACGCGATGAGGACGATCGCCTGGAGGACGCCCGTGCCCAGCCAGGTCACCCAATGGGCGACCGCGCCGGGTGCCGTGGGGCCGACCAGCGGGATCGGCAGGACGACCTCGTCGATCCCACTCTGGCTGAACTTGGCGATCGCGTTGATGACATCGGTGACGATCCACACATCGTCGGGCAGCCAATCGGCGATCACGCTCGCCGATGGCCACGAGACGCTCTGGCGCGAACCGGAGCGCGAGGGCGACTGTGGCGACGCCGACGAGCACGACCGTGTGCCGCCACAGGGCGAGGAGGGCGATCCGCTGCTGGTGGCGTCGCGCTCGAGGGTCGTCGGGCAGGTTCGGTGGCGGTCGACGGGTACGGCGGCGGCGGGATGCCCGGCTGGCCTGTCTGGGCGAAAGAACCGCGACGCGTCGCCCCAGGCGTCAGGGACGTCGATCTCGCGCAGGACCGGCATCGTCGAACTCCTCGTCGTTGTCGAAGTACCCGCCGTGGTCCTCGAGCACGCTGCGCCGGTTCCAGACCTCGGTCGAGCGGAGCCGGTCGCCGTGGCCGGCCAGAGCGGGGACTTCGCCGATGTCGACCGCGCCCGCGGGCGCGGGATCGTGGCTCGCAGGAAGTCGCGCCAGCGCAGGTTCGGCTGGGCCGCCAGGAGGTCGCGCCGGAGCCGATCCGCCATGCCGCCGTCGTCGTCCGTGAGCCGGAGCGCGAGATTCCATCCCTCTCCGAAGGTGATCAGCTTGTCGACCTGCACGTCGGTCAGTGCCGGGTCGGTCAGGGTCAGGTAGCTCACCATCACGCCACCGGAATGAGCCACCACCACGACACGTCGAACACGTCGTTCGCAGTCGCCGGACCGCGTCGGCCAGCCCCGCGCGGACGTTGGCGGACTGCGCCGGGTCGTACAGCAGGATCCGCACGTCGCCGAACCAGCCGATCAGGAACTCGTCGAAGATCCGCAGGATCGCGGCGTCCTTCACCGACTGGATCGGGATCACCGCGATGATCGCCCTCGTCAGCGCGTAGAGCGTGAGGATGATCGCGGCGAGGACCGTGACGAACGGGACGAGGAACGCCCGAAAGACGCCGAGCACCCAGTTGTCCGCGGCACTGTTCCGCAGGATCGCCTCGACGATCCGCCCGGCCGCGCCGCCCGGCCCGAGCCAGGACGTCATCGTCGAGAGCCCGGGAGGCGAGACCTTCGACGCCCACCACGCCTCGGTCAGCACCCACTCCCTGGCGGGGACACTCGCGATCCGGGAAGCCCGTGGCGGGGATGCGCAGCGTGATCGTCGGCAGGGGGCTCTCGAGGTCGATCGCCGCCTCGACGACCGGATCGTCAGGCTCAGCCGAGGGCGTACCTCCGAACGTGCGCCCGACAACGCCTGCGTCCGGCCATTGCCCACCAGTCGGTCAGCACGGAGATGATCGGCGACGCCCACTGGAGCAGCGTCTCGCCGGGCTTCTGCGAGCCGATCCCGTGCACGAAGACGACGCCGATCCGGTCCTCGGGCACGACCGGTCGCGACGATCTGCGGGCGGCCCGTCCGGGTCGGCGAGATGCGACCGGAAGACGCCGAGGGACTTGCTGGTCGACGGCATGAGGGCATCGTGCCACGCGGTCGTCTGGCAGACGTCGCGGATTTGCTCACCCGGCGACTACGATGGACGCATGTACCTCGACGCGATGGAGTTCCTCGACGAGGAGCACGACGCCTGGGCGCCGTACGAGCCGCTGGCCGAGCTTTCAGACGAACAGGCGAGCCGTCGCCGTCGAGTCGGCACACGGCTGGTCGGCACGCGACCTGATGGCGCACATGACGGCGTGGCAGGCCGTGGCCCTCGACATCGCACGGGAATTGGCGGTGGGGGAGACGAGTCCGACGATCGCGCGCGTCGATGCCGACTGGAAGGCACGCGGTGGCGAGGTCGTCAACGCCGAGATCCAGGCCCAGTGGGCGGCCATGCCGCTCGATGAGCTGCGCGACCGCTTCCGGAGCCAGCCAGGCGAGCTGCGCGGGACGCTGACGGTGGTGCCGGAGACGCGCTGGGTCAAGCACGCGGAGCACATGAAGTCGCTGCACGACGAGACGGTCGACCACTACGAGGACCACCTCGAGGACCTCGCGGCGATCCTGGCGGCGGCGGGGCGATGACGCTCGGCGAACTCCTCCGGGCCGCGGCCGATGATGCAGGCACTGACGTGACCGGCCTGCCCGATGGCGGGACGGCGTTCGCGGTCGGGGCGACGATGGTGGCGGCGGTGTCCGCGGACGGATCGAGCGCCGAGTTCCGGCTGGATCCGGCGGTCGCAGCGGCGGCTCAGCGCACGCCCGACACGTCGGCATCCGAGCGCGGAACGGACTGGGTCCGATTCAGCCCGGCCACGCTCGACCCGCATGCCGCCGACCGGGCCGTGGCCTGGCTCGGTTCCGCCGCCCGCCGCGCCCAGGGCAGCTGACCCCGAACGGAGGCCGGTCGGCCACCGGAATCGAACGACCCCGGTCGTTGGGGACCGGGGTCGGTGCGTGGAGTGGGGCGCCTACTCGGCGTCGGCGGTCACGAACTCGGCGAGACCGAACTGCTGCTCGAGCTGCTCGAGCGGCCGGAAGCCGACCACGCCCTGCGGCTGCGCGCCGGGCTTGAAGAACGCGATCGTCGGGATGCTCAGGATGTTGAACGCCTGCGACAGGCGCGGGTTCGCATCGACGTCGACCTTCACGACGTCGACGGAGCCGTCGTACTTGGCGGCGAGCTTCTCCATCTCGGGCGCGACCATCTTGCAGGGCCCGCACCAGGCGGCCCAGAAGTCGACGACGACCGGACGCTCCGCCTTCAGGACCAATTCTTCGAAGTTCGCGTCCGTCGCGACCTTGATCTCCGCCATGTGGATCTGTTCCTTCCTCCCGCCCTCCGGCGAGATCCGAACCCGGACTGGGCCGGGCGTTACGCGCTCGCCTCGCGAGCGATGTCCTGGATGAGTCGATAGGCCTCGAGGACCCTGGGGTCGGCGAGGCGGTACAGGATGGCGTTGCCGTCTCGACGGCTGGTCACCAACCCAACGTTGCGCAGCACCGCGAGGTGCTGGCTCATGTTGGGTACCTGGCATCCGACCCGGTTGCTGAGGTCGCTGACGGACAGCTCGCCGATGGCGAGTGACTCGAGGACGCACAGGCGCTTCGGGTCCGCCAATGCCCGACCGATCGCGGCGTACCGCTCACGATCGATCTCGGCCGAGACCGGAAGGTAGTCCAACACCGCTCAACGATATCAGTACTTGCGCAAACTCGCAAGTACGTTTCTCGCGGTCGCCGGGCAGGGCCGGCACGGCATACTCCCGCCCATGACCGACGCGGATCCCGCCCACGACGTCACGCTCGACCAGATCATCGCTGCCCGTGAGCTGATCGGCGGGCTCGTCCATCGGACGCCGCTGTTCTCGTCGGTGACGGCCGCCGCGTGGGTGACCGCCGCCGGCGCCGTCAACATCGCGGACAGCCGCCTGTACCTCAAGGCCGAGCACTTCCAGAAGACCGGCTCGTTCAAGGCCCGGGGGATGGCGAATCGCATCGCCACGCTGAGCGACGAGGCCCGCTCCCGCGGCGCGATCACGCTCTCGGCGGGGAACGCGGGCCAGGCGTACGCGTGGGCGGGTCGTGCGGCAGGCGTGCCGGTCACCGTCGTCATGCCGTCGGGCGCGGTGCGCTCCAAGGTGGATGCGTGCCTCGCGTACGGCGCCCGCGTCGTCCTCCACGGGGCCCATGTCGGGGAGGCCCTCGCCGAGATGGAGCGGATCCGCGACGCCGAGGGGCTGACCTACTGCCATCCGTTCGACGACCCCATGGTCATCGCCGGCCACGGGACCGCCGGGCTGGAGTTGGTCGAGGACCTGCCCAACGTCGATGTCGTCGTCGTCGGGGTCGGCGGCGGGGGACTGATCAGCGGGATCGCGGCCGCGGTCAAGGGACTGCGACCGTCGGTTCGCGTCTACGGGGTCGAGCCCGAGCGCTCGAATGCCCTGTCGCTCGCCCTGGAGCGCGGGGAGATCGTGCAGATCCAGCCCGAGAGCGTCGCCGACGGGCTGGGCGCCCCGTTCGCCGGCGCATGGACGCTCGCGATGGCCCGCCGCTACGTCGACGGCGTGATCCTGCTCGACGACCCCACGATCCTCGCCGGCCTGCGCTTCATGCTCGAGCGCGGCAAGCAGCTGCTGGAGCCGGCCGGCGCCGCGGCGCTCGCCGCCGTCCTGGCGGGCCGCGTGCCGATCGAGGACGGGGAGCGTGTGGCGGTCATCCTCTCGGGCGGCAACGTGGAGATCGGCCGGCTCGGGGCGCTGCTCGATGGCGCGGGCACGTTGCCCGGGGCCGGAGCGTGACGGAGGGGCCACCGGACGGCGCGGGCGCCGACGGCCCTGCGCCGCCGCCCGACGAGCCGTCACCGACCGCTGCGGACGAGCCGCCGCACGCCGAAGAGCCGCCGTCGCCCCCGGCCGAGCCGACAGGGCCAAGCGACCTGCCGCCGCCCGAAGAGCCCCTGGCCGAGCCCCTGCGACCACCCGCCCCCGTCGGCCCGAACCCTCCGTCGCCGCCGGCGCCTCCGCTCGAATCGACCCGCCGGCTCGTCGGGGCCAGCTTCGACCTCCTGTCCCGGGCGTCGGACGAGATGCGAGCCGCGTCGTTCTACGTCGGGGCGATCGTCCTCGGCACGGTCGGCCCGTTCGCCCTCGCGAGCTGGGTCCTCGAGGTCTCCACGCTCCACCGCACGGTCGACGAGGCCGCCGCGCTCATGAGCGGCGGCGCCGGCGCCTGGTACGGGCTGCTCGCGATCCCGGCGCTCATCGGCGGATTCGTGGCGCTCGTCGAGAGCCGGACGATGGCGGCCGGGATCCTGGGCGGGCGGCTGGCCGGCCGGCCGCTGACCGTCCGCCAGGGCCTCGCCCGTTCGCGGATGGTGTTCTGGCGGGCCGTCGTGGCCTCGATCGTCGCGGGCGTGCCGCTGGCCCTCCTCCAGGGCGCCGTGGAGGCCGTGCTCGCGGACGTCTTCGACATGACCGGGGAGGTCACGGTCGCCGTGTCGATCGTGGTGACCGCGCTCTTCGGGGCGCCGCTCGCCTACATGCTCGCCGGCGTCGTCCTCGGCGACGTCGACCCGTTCGAGGCGTTGCGCCGGTCGTTCCGGGTCTTCCGGGCGCGCAAGATCGCGGCGATCGTCGTGGCGCTGGTCGAGACGAGCACCGGCCTGCTGATCCTCTTCGGGCTTGGTGCGGGCCTGGACATCGCGCTGCGCGTGCTCGATGCGCTCGGCCTCGGGGCGAGCTCCGGACCGGCCGGCCTGATCCTGGTCACGATCGGCATCGCGGCCGGGACGTTCGCCCTCGGAACGCTGATCTACACGGTCACGGCGATCGCGCTCGCGCCACAGGTCGTGATGTTCGTGGGGCTGACCCACGCGACGATCGGGCTCGACCATGTCCGCCCGGGCGGCGATCGCGCCCCGGACCGTCGGGGATCCGGCCGGCCCGCATTCCGGATGTTCGGGCGGGGGATGCTGCTCGCGATCGTGATCGGCTGGCTGATGCTCGCCCTGGTGGCGTTCCTGCTCCTGCGCTGACCGTCAGTCCACGCCCAGCTCGTGGAGCCGTGCGTCGTCGATGCCGAGGTGATGAGCCAGCTCGTGGACGACCGTGAGCCAGACCTCGTCCTCGAGCTCGTCCGGATCGGCGAAGTCGGCCTCGAGCGGCAGGCGGAACAGGGTGATCCGGTTGGGGACCGGTGCCCAGTCGGCACCCCACTCGGTCCGCGGCACACCCTCGTACAGCCCGTAGAGCGTGGCGTCGGGATCGGGGTCGGAGCCGGCCTCGCCGAGCTGGTCGGCCGTCGGCTCGTCCTCGATCACGATCGCGACCTCATCGAGGGCCTCGGCGAACGGCATCGGGATGGTGCCGAGGGCGCGCTCGACCAGCTCCTCGAACGGGCGGTGGCGGGAGGGTCGGGATGGGGCGCTGCGCGAGCCCCGGCGGCGCTTGGCCATGGCGCCCGTATCCTAGGCTCGATGGAGTCACCGCCCGACAGCGTCCCGGCGCCGGACCCGACGGCCGAGCCTGCAGGGCTTCATCGTCACTGCCGATTCGGGTGATCGGATCCACTTCCTCGACTGGGGCGGCCCGACCGATCCGTCCGCGCCGGCGGCGCCGGGCGTCCTGCTCATCCACGGCCTCTCGACGACGGCCTGGGCCTGGACGCCCGTCGCGCGTCGATCGCGCGCCGTCCGGCACGTCGTGGCCATGGACCTGCGCGGTCACGGCCTCTCGGACGCGCCGACCGAGGACGGGGCGTACGACCTCGCCGAGCTGGGCGGCGACGCCATCGCGGTCGCCGAGGGCTCGGGCCTGCTGGTCGAGCCCGGACGACCGCGTCGTCCTCGCCGGTCACGGGTTCGGGGCGATGGTCGCGGCCGAGGCCGCGCTCGCTCTTGGCGGGACGGTGCGCCGGCGTCGTGCTGGTCGACGGCGGCTGGGAGTCCCTCGAGGCCTCGACCGGCCTCGACGTCGAGGGGTTCCTGCGCGGCCTCGACGAGCCCCCGGAGGTCCTTCGCTCGATGACGGCGTTCCTCGCGGATCGGGCCGCGTTCGATCCGGCGACCTGGGACGCCGATCAGGAGCAGGCCGCGCGGGCCACGGTCGTCGAGACCCACGCGGGTCGCGTCGTCCCGGTCACGCGACCGCACGTGCTCGGCGCGTGCGTCCGCACGATGTTCGCCTACGATCCGCTGACGACCGTGCCCCTGATCGAGGCGCCGGTGGTCGTGCTGGTCGCGGCCGGATCGGCCGACGATGCGCCCGGCGCCAGGGATCGGGCCCTCGAGGCCACCGCGGCAGCCCGGATCGCCGCTGGCAACCCGCCCCTCGAGACCGTGTCGTTCCGGCACGACGGGCACAACCTGATGCGCTACCGTCCCGATGCGGTCAGCGCGGCGATCCTGGGGATCGTCGGCCGGGCCCGGGACTGAGGGATCCGATGCAGGTCGTCTACACGCCGGCCCATCTCGGCCACGACATCACGCTCGAGACCTTCATGGGCGAGGCGATCCCGGCGAACGAGGTCGCCGAGCGGGCCGAGATCATCCGACGGACGCTCGAGGCGGACGGCGGCTTCGAGACCGTCGGCCCGACCGAGCACGGCGAGGCGCCGATCACCGCCGTCCACGATCCCGGGCTCCTGCGGTTCCTGGAGGTCGCCTGGTCGGAGGTCCGCCGGCAGGCTCTCCCGGTGGCATTCCTCTCGGCCGACACGTACCCGAACCACTCGATGTTCGAGGGGATGAGCCCCGAGGCCGTCGCGCGCCTCGTCCGCGAGCCGGAGCATGCGGCCGGCCGGGCCGGGTTCTGGGGCCTCGATTCGGCGGCGCCGCTCGTCGCGGGCACGTACCCCGCGGCCCGGGCGGCGGTCGACGTGGCGCTCACGACGGTCGACCTCGTCCTGGGCGGCGCCACGGTCGCGTACGGCCTCTGCCGGCCGCCCGGGCATCACGCCGCGCGATCGATGTACGGGGGCTACTGCTTCTTCAACAACGCGGCGATCGCGGCCGAGGCCATCACGCAGCAGACCGGCGAGCGCGTCGCGATCATCGACGTGGACTACCACCATGGCAACGGCAGCCAGCAGATCTTCTGGCGACGCGGCGACGTGCGGTACGTCTCGATCCACGCCGACCCCCAACGCGCCTACCCGTACTTCCTCGGCCGCGCCGACGAGACCGGCGAGGGCGACGGGGCAGGGGAGAACCTCAACATCCCGCTGCGCGCCGGCGCGACCAACACCGACTACCTCGAGGCGACGGACCAGGCCGTGGCCGCGATCGCGGCGGTCCCGGGCTCGGTGGTCGTCGTGTCGCTCGGCTTCGACACCTACGGGCTCGACCCGATCGGGGACTTCGCGCTGACGACCGACGTCTATCACGAGGTCGGCCGGCGGGTGGCGGCGCTCGGCCGGCGACTCGTCATCCTGCAGGAGGGTGGCTACCACCGCCCCTCGCTGGGCGAGAACGCCCGCGCCTGGCTGCGCGGCGCCGAGGGTCGCTCATTCGAACCGCTGCCTGCGGCCGGCTTTGCGGAGGGCGGGTCCGTCGTCTAGGGATCGCGCTCGGTGCGGTGACGCCGGGGCGCGTGCTCAGCCGAGCGGGGCCTCGGTGGCGATCGGCGCCTCGATCGTGACCGGCTTGCCGACATCGGAGAACTCGTAGCGGCCGACGATCGAGAGGACCGTCTTCCGGGATCGCGCGACCGCGCTGCCGAGGATCCGGAACTTGGCGGTGACGGGCGCGCCGTCGGCGGCCACCCAGACGTCCATGACGCCGGTCTCGATCACGAGATCGGAGAGGCCCGACTGGTCGGCATTCGACGCACCGACGACCGAGGGGTCATCGATCTGCAGGTGGTGGAGCGGCTTGCCACCGATCGTGTCCACGCCGACCCAGGCCACCTTGTCGAGCGGCACCGCGCCGAGCGGGTTGGCGGTCGTCGGATCGCCCGACAGCGCGACCCAGTCCTGGCCGGCCAGGCGGACGAACTCCCGACCGCCCGCGATGACCAGATCGGCGGTGTCGGTCACGTCGGCGGCCTTGGTGGCGAGCTGTCCGGCCATGTCGCCGGTGTCCGAGACGTCGAGGACCAGCCGGACGGTCACGGGCTGCGCGAGCACGACGACCCGGGACGTGAGGACCAGGTGGAACGGGACGTCGGTCCGAGCCTGCGAACCTGACGAAGCCCTCCCGCGCCGCGCTCCCCTCCGGCGTCAGGACGGCCGGTGTCGGCGCGGGTGTCGCGCTGGGAGGCGGGGTCGGTGGCGCGCTGAGCACGGGACGTGGCGTCGGCCGCGGCGTCGGGATCGGGGTGACACCGGCGGTGGGTGCCGTCGTCGGCTGGACGGACGCGACGGCCGCGCCGCCACAGCCGGCCACGGCCAGCATGGAGACGATCGCGAGGGCGGTCAGCGCACGTCGGCGAACCATGCCTCGAGCCTAGCAGGCGCGTCGGCGCGGCCGACATGGCGCAGAGGTTGCATGTCGCGGGCAGGACTTCCCGCTGCTGCTCAGTCCTCCCGGCGGTAGGGCGCCTGCGACTCGATGTCGCCGACGAACTGGGCAAGGCGCGTGTGCCCGAGCAGCTGCCGCACCGCTGAGGCCTCGCCGATGTGCGACCAGTAGTGGTACGTGATCCGCTGGATCTGCGAGCCGGCGGCCGGGGCATTCGTCCGCCCGTCGAATGGGAGCGGGACCTCCAGGTCCTCGGTCGTGAGTGCGTCCATGAATGGATCGGCCAGATCGACCACCCGACGCCACGCTCCCCACATCGCGTCCAGCGCCGGGGTCGTCGCCGGCGCGCCGTTCGCGACGAGATCGAGGTCCGGTTCGACGCGCATGCCCTTGCCTCGTTCGAGCCAGACCAGTCGCTCGTGCCAGGCCAGGTGCCCGACCATCCACGAGATGGAGTTCATCGGGTCGAGACGCTTGCGCGCGTCCTCGTCGCTCAGACCGCGGAGGCCGCGGCGCCACTCGGATCGCGCGAATCGGAGCTGGTCGACACGGGGATGCGCCACGGCCGCAGCCTAGCAGCGTCCGACGTACCATCGCGGCCTGCACAGGAGATCGCCGTCCCGATGCCCAGCCCGACCGACCTGCCAAGCCACGTCCGCGCGATCGTCGACGAGATCGAGACCGAGATCGGCGAGGAGCCCGGGGGCGCCGAGGCCCTCATCGAGGGCGCCGGCCGGCACGACGGCGACAACGGCCGGGTCGAGGCCGCGGTCCGCGAGATCCTGCTCGAGATCGGCGAGGACCCGGACCGACAGGGCCTGGTCGGCACGCCCGAGCGCGTCCACCGGATGTACACGGAGCTGACGGCCGGCTACCACGTCGACCCCGAGCGGCTGATCAACGCGGCGATCTTCGATGTCGACTACAGCGAGATGGTGGTCGTCAAGGACATCCCGTTCTACTCGCTCTGCGAGCACCACCTCCTGCCGTTCTTCGGGACCGCGGCGGTCGCCTACATCCCGCGCGGGCGCGTCATCGGGCTCTCGAAGATCCCGCGCATCGTCGAGATGTACGCACGCCGGCTCCAGGTGCAGGAGCGGCTCACCCAGCAGATCGCCGAGTTCCTGCAGGACCGCCTGGCGCCCCAGGGCGTCGGCGTCGTCCTCGAGGCGTCGCACCTGTGCGCCGTCATGCGCGGCGTCCGCAAGCCCGGCACGATCATGACCACGTCATCGGTGCTCGGGCTGTTCCGGACCCGCGACCGGACCCGGGCCGAGTTCTTCGCGCACCTCGAACGGCGGTCGCCCGAGGCATGACCCGCATCCGGTTCACCGCTGCGCTCCGGCCGATCGAGGGCGGCACCTACGTCGACATCCCGCCCGAGGCCGTCGAAGCGCTCCGGGCGACGGGCCGGACCTCGGTCGTCGGCACCATCGACGGCCGGCCGTTCAAGAACCAGTTCATGCCGTACGTCTTCGAGGACGAGGGCCGCAAGGTCGTCATGGTCGTCAACAAGGCGACACGGACGTCGCTCGGCAAGGACGCCGGCGACACCGTCGAGTTCGACCTCGAGCGCGACGAACGCTCGCGCTCGGCCGACGTGGCCGTGCCGCCGGAGCTCGCCGAGGCGCTCGACGGCGACGCGGCGGCCAAGGCCGCCTTCGAGGCCCTCGCGCCGTCCCACCGGCGCGAGTTCGCCGAGTTCGTCGCAGAGGCCAAACGGCCCGACACCCGCCTCCGACGCGCTGCCCAGACAGTGGCCGAGCTGCGCGGCTGACGTCGCCGAGCCGACCCGCTAGGCGCGCTCGACGACCGTGATCGTCTTGGCGCCGCCGACCACCTCGATCGAGAACCGATCGCCGGTCTCGGACCAGCCGCGGGACTCGACCGCCGTGTCGCCGCTCTTCGAGCCGTAGGACTGTCGGTCGACCTCGACCTGTCCGGCGCCACCCTTGACCCTGACGCGGACCGGCACGCCCGCCGGCCGTTCGAACCGGATGGTCTTCGCGCCGCCGACGATCCGGACCGCGACCTCGCCGGTCGGCCGGCCGAGTTCGGCCTGGATCCGCTCCGAGCCGCCGATCATGTCGAACCGACGGACGTCGATCTCGCGCAGGTCGGCCTCGACGCGGTTGACGCCGCCGACCGCCTCGAGGCTCCAGGGGATCGACGGGTTCAGCCCGATCGTCGCGACGCGCTTGCGCCAGTCGAACGGGATGCCCCGGTACTGGACGAGCACGCGGCCGTCGCGGACCCGGACCTGCGGGGTCGCGCCGTCGAAGCGGGCCCGGTAGAGCTCCGCGGCCGAGCGCCCCGCCCGGAGCCGCAGTTCCTGGGCTCCCGAGCGGAACAGCAGGCGCGCATTCGGGAGGCCGCCGAGCGGCGCCGAGTGCTCGGCCGGGCCGGTCGGCTCCGAGGCGTCGTCCTCCGTCAGCGTCCGAAGGCGGGCGGACTCGGACTGGGTGAGGTCGGCCATCCGCGAGAGGAAGTCGTTGATCGTGGCGAGCTGATCGGGCGAGTAGCGGTCGACCTCGGCGGCGGCGGCCCGTTCGAGCGAGTCGAGCAACGACTCGATGGTTGCCACCCGCTCGGGGACGACCTCGACGACCACCCGCCGGCGGTCGGCCGGGTCGGTGACGCGTCGGACGTAGCCCGCCTGCTCGAGCCGGTCGACGAGCCTGGTGACCGCGCCCGACGTCAGGCCCATGACCTCGGAGAGCTTGCCGGCGGTGGCCGCCCCTGTGTCGATCAGCAGCTCGAGGGCGTCGATGTCGGACTCGGAGAGGCCCAATCGGATGGCGATGGTCTGGCCGAAGATCGAGCCCTGGAAGTTGACCCGTCGAAGCGCCCGGACGACGCCTTCGACACTCTGTCGTTTGTCCATGTTGACATGTGCCTCTGTGTGGGTGAATATCTGCACTGCGCAGATAATGACCCACGTTGGCGAACCGTGCAAGTGGCCGGAACCCAGCATAGGGCACAGCAGGAGCGATGCGATGACGACCATGACCGGCCCCGCCGGGCCGATGATCGAGACCAGGGGGCTGAGCCGGACGTTCAAGACACGCAAGAGCACCGTCGAGGCGGTGCGCGGCGTCGACCTCAACGTCGGAGCCGGGGAGATCTTCGGCTTCCTCGGACCGAACGGCGCCGGCAAGACGACCACGCTGCGGATGCTCGCGACCCTCCTCGTGCCGTCGGGTGGGCAGGCGACCGTGGCCGGCGTCGACCTTCTCAAGCAGCCGCAGGAGGTCCGCCGTCGGATCGGCTACGTGCCGCAGGGCGGATCCACCGATCCGGCCGAGACCGGTCGTGGCGAGCTCGTGCTCCAGGGCCGGCTCTACGGCATGGACAAGACGACCGCCGTGCGCCGGGCGAACGAGGTGCTCGACGTCCTCGAGCTGTCGGCCGCCGCCGACCGCCCGACCGGGACGTACTCGGGCGGCATGCGTCGCCGGCTCGACGTCGGCCTCGGCATCGTCCATCGGCCGGCCGTGCTGTTCCTCGACGAGCCGACCACCGGCCTCGATCCGCAGGCGCGGGCACGCATGTGGGACGAGATCCGGGCCCTTCGCGAGCAGGGGACGACGGTCTTCCTGACCACCCACTACCTCGAGGAGGCGGACGCGCTCGCCGATCGCCTCGCCATCATCGACCACGGCCTGATCGTGGCCGAGGGCACCGCGGACGAGCTGAAGCGCCAGGTGGCGGGCGACGTCGTGACCATCGGCGTCGCCGGCGACCAGGAGCGCGTCCTCGAGACCGTGCGCGGCCAGTCGTTCGTCCGTGAGGCGAGCGCCGAGGACGGCCTCATCCGCCTGTACGTCGACCAGGGCGACAGCGCCGTCCCCGAGATCATCCGGGTGCTCGACCACGCCGGGTCTGCGTGCCCAGACATTGACGTTGGCGCGGCCCAGCCTCGACGACGTCTTCCTTCGCCAGACCGGTCGATCCCTTCGAGAGGAGCCCGCAGCATGAACGCCGAGACCTACGCCCGACCCCTTCCCCAGACCACCAGCGCGAGGAGCCCCTTCGTGGAGGCCGTGCGCGACACCTGGCTGATCTTCCATCGATCGCTCTGGCTGACGATCCGCCAGCCGGTCTGGATCGTCTTCGGGATGATGCTCCCGCTCCTGTACCTGTTCCTCTTCGGACCGCTGCTCGAAGGGCGCGACCCAGGCGGCCGGGACCGGCACCAACGCGTTCAACTGGTTCGTGCCGGGGCTGGTCATCCAGATCGCGATCTTCGGGACCGCATTCGGCGGCTTCGGACTGATCGCCGAGCTGCGGAGCGGCGTCATCGAGCGGATGCGCGTCACCCCGATGAGCCGGGTCGCGATGCTGCTCGGGCGGTCGCTCCGGGACGTCGTCATCCTGATGTTCCAGGCGATCCTGCTCATCGTCCTGGCCATCCCGCTGGGCCTCGAGGTCGACCCGGCCGGCGTCGCGGTCGTCCTGGGCCTGCTCATCCTGATCGGGCTGGTGACGGCGCCGCTGTCGTACAGCGCGGCCCTGATCCTCAAGAGCGAGGACGCGTTCGCGCCGCTCGTCAACTCGGTGGCGATGCCGCTCCTGCTGCTGTCGGGGATCCTGCTGCCGATGGCGCTCGCGCCGGACTGGCTGCAGTTCCTGAGCTCGCTCAGCCCGCTGTCCCATGCGGTCGATGCCGCGCGGTCGCTGTTCAACGGCCAGTGGGGCGACCCCGAGATCCTGATCGGCGTGGGGATGACCGGCATCCTGGCGGTCCTGTCGCTGATGCTGGCGGCACGCACCTTCAGCCGCGCCAACGCCTGAGCCACGTCTCACGGCGAAACCCGGAGCCCCGGCCCGTTCGCGGGTCGGGGCTTCACCCTGTCCGGATCAGCGGAAGGTCTGGCGAGCCTCGCCGGGCTTGTAGGGCCGGAGCCCGAAGGCCGACCACGTGTCGTCGACCGAGACCAGCGACAGCCACATGAGGTCCGCGCCCTCGAGCGGTCCCCAGCCCTTGTCGCGGGTGAGGTCGGTCTGCATCTTCGACGAGCCCTTCGGGTAGCTGATCCAGACCAGGCCGTCGGGGGCGATCGCCGCCTTGATCTTCGGGGCGACCGCCGCCAGCTCGGCCGTGGTCTTGACGAACACCTGGATCCAGTCGAGCGGACCGCCGTCGAGATCGGTCCGGATCGTCACGTCCGAAGGCGGGTCGAGGCGCTTCAGGTAGTCCGGGGCCGCGTCGATGACCGCGGCCCGTGCTCCGGGCTTGAGTTTCAGCTTGCGGGACAGGGGCGATGCCGCGGCGGTGTCCATGCCCGCATCATCCCCCGCGGCGTCAACGGGCGTAGCATGGTCGGTGATCGGGGTCTGGGAAGGCACGGGCAAAGGGAGGTCTTGACCGATGAGACCAGGTCGTCTTACCGCATTGGCGGTCGCGCTCGCCGCGCTGCTCCTCGCATCGCTCGCGATGGCCGCACCGGCCGCCGCATCCGGGCCGCACGTCAAGATCAAGGTCGTCGCGTCCGGGCTGGACAACCCGCGAGGCCTGACCGTGGACAGCCACGGCCGCGTCCTCGTGGCGCTCGCGGGCCAGGGCGGCCCTGGCGGCTACGGGACAAGCGGCAAGATCATCCGCATCTCGAAGGGCGGGGTCCGCGACTACCGCGTCGGCCTGCCGTCCGCCATCTCGCCCGAAGGCGAGGTCACCGGCCCGGTCAATGTCGATGTCGGCAAGCACGGCCAGGTCTTCGCCGCGATCGGCGGCGGTCCGCAGGTCGTCGATCCGCGGTTCGACACGCTCATGCGCGTCTCACAGGGCGGCGAATCGATCCGCGGCGACATCCAGGCGTTCCGCAACGCCCACCCGGACCTCACCGACCTCGACGATCCGCCCAACCCGACCGACTCGAACGCGTATGGTCTGGCGGTCCTCAAGAACGGCAAGACGCTCGTCACCGACGCCGCGGGCAACGAGCTCGTGCTGGTCGACCGCCAGGGCCGGGTCAAGACCGTCGCCAAGTTCCCCAATGCCGTGATCGGCACGTCGCACCTGCCGGCCGCCTTCGGACTGCCCCCGGAGCTCCCGGCCGAGGCGGTGCCGACGTCGGTCGCGGTCGGACCGGACGGCTACTGGTACGTCGGGGAGCTGAAGGGCTTTCCCGTTCACCCCGGGCGCGTCGCGCATCTGGCGCATCTCGCCCCATGCGCGCAACGTCGTGTGCGACCCGACGGCCACGCATGGCCCGTGCACGCTCTTCGCCGATGGCTTCACGTCCATCGTCGGGCTCGCATTCGGGCCGCGCGGTGACCTGTACGTCGTCGAGATCGTGAAGGGCGGCGTGTTCAACCTGTTCTCCGGCGGCGATACGACCGGCGCGCTCTGGCGCGTCAAGCACGGCCACAAGACCGAGATCGCAGCGGGTCGTCTCGACACGCCCGGTGGGGTCGCGGTCGACCGGCGCGGCACGATCTACGTCACGAACCTGAGCACCTCCGTGGGTGGCGGCGAGGTCCTCCGGATCCGCCGCTAGCCCGTTTCGGTCCGTCGAGGTCGGTCGCCGGCCGGCCTCGCGGGCCTACAATCCCGGCCATGACGGACCGACCGCTCAAGGTGCTCATCGCCAAGCCCGGCCTCGATGGGCACGACCGCGGCGCCAAGGTGCTCGCCCGCGGCCTGCGGGACGAGGGCTTCGAGGTCGTCTACACCGGCCTGCGGCAGACGCCCGAGATGATCGCGACCGCGGCGCTCCAGGAGGACGTCGACGTCGTCGGCCTGTCGATCCTGTCGGGCGCGCACATGACCCTGGTCCCGCGCGTCACGCGGCTGCTGACCGACCAGGGCATGGCCGACGTGCTGGTGACGGTCGGCGGGATCATCCCCGACGACGACGTGGCGGCGCTCAAGACCGCCGGCGTGGCCGAGGTCTTCGGGCCGGGCACGACCATCGCCCAGGTCGCCGACTACCTGCGGGCCAACGCGCGTCCGCGCGGCTAGGGTGGGGGAGACGGCCGAGTCCCGGGCATCGGCGCTCGCCGATGCGGCACTCGCCGGGGATCGACTGGCGACGGCCCGGCTGCTGACCGCCGTCGAGAACCGGACGTCGGTCGCGGAGGCCGCGCTCCGGCGCCTGTATCCACTGGCGGGCCGGGCGCACATCGTCGGGATCACGGGTCCGCCGGGCGCCGGGAAGTCGACGCTGGTCGCGTCGCTGATCGCCGAGGTGCGGAAGGCCGGCCGGACCGTGGCCGTCATCGCGGTCGATCCGTCGTCGCCGATCACCGGCGGGGCGCTGCTCGGCGACCGGGTCCGGATGCAGGCATACGCCGAGGACCGCGACGTGTTCATCCGCTCGATGGCGTCGCGCGGCCATGCGGGCGGGTTGGCGTCGACATCGAGTGCGGCGGCGGCCGTGCTGGACGCGTGCGGGTTCGATCTCCTCTTCATCGAGACCGTCGGGACCGGCCAGAGCGAGGTCGAGGTGGCGGCCGCGGCGGACACGACGGTCGTGCTGGAGGCGCCCGAGATGGGCGACGAGGTCCAGGCGATCAAGGCGGGCCTGCTGGAGGTCGCCGACCTGGTCGTCGTGAACAAGGGCGACAAGCCCGGTGCGCAACGGACTGCCGCGCAGCTCCGGGCGATGCTGGTGCCGTCGGTGGGGCGGGGGCGCGGGAAGTGGCGCCGGCGCGGGCCCGCGACCGAAGCGGCCCGAGGTCCTCATCACGACCGCCGCGACCGGGGAGGGCGTGCCGGAACTCCTGGCCGCGCTGGACCGGCACCGCGCGGGCGGCGCGGACGCGGCCGGGTCCGCTCGGGCGCGACTCGCCAGGGCCGAGGCCCAGGTCTGGGCGATCCTGGGCGAGCGACTGCGTGCGTCGCTCGTGGCCCCGGAACGGCGAACCGCCACCGAACGGCTGCTCGAGGAGGTCGCCGACCACCGCCTCGACCCGTACACGGCCGCCGACCGCCTGCTGGCCGAGTTGCAGGCTCGCTAGCGGACGGCCGTGCGCCGTACGCCCTTGATGCTCCTGTGCTCCAGTCGGCGAACATCGGTGTCGATCTAGCCACTTCCGGCGTCGCTTGGAACTCTCCGCCGCCGATCGGCGCCCGAGGCGATCCAGCGTCGTCAGCTGGAACCGTCACGTTCCACAGACCGGTTCCGAGGCGTAGTGCACGAACGGCGCTACAGCACGACCAGACAGTCGCTGCCTGGATCCCGACCTCGGGCGAGCTGCGGCGAGACAAGCCACGCGTCCCGATCGGGAAGCGCCGACTGAGCTCCGGCACGCTCGCGATCACGTGACGGTTGTGTCGGGTGTCGGCAACCAGCAGGACCACGCGTGCGATCTGCAGGTCCCGCTGCTTGCCTGCGATGCCGCGCTCGAGCGCCTGGATATCACCGAGACGCGTCTCGGCCTCGACCATGGCCGCCACATCGGGCCCGTCGATGACCGCGTCCGCACTTCGCCGATCACCGGTGATCGGGATCGTGACCTCGGTTCGCCAACGGAGGCCATCGGGCAATCGGCGCCGGAGACGTTCGAGAAGGGCGAGATGCGCTTTGTCGCGAACGGGTTCGCCGTCCGGATGAACGCTGGCGTTCAGCTCCAGGCCCAGCACGGCCGCCATCCGTGCGGCCAGCTCGATCGACAGGCCGGACCGACCCGCCTCCACGCGGCAGACCTTCGTATGGGAGACGCGCAGCTGACGCGCGAGCTCACGCTGGCTCACGCCATGGCCGATCCGGGCATTGATGAGCTCCGACACGACCTTCGACCGAAGCTGGCGGCCGCGGCGTGCGCCCCGGTCCGCGGCACGTTCTGAGAGCGGCATGCCGACACCCTCGCACGAGCCGCTTATGCGCGACGTATCCAGCCGACCGGGCCCGTGGCACGTGAGGTTTCCAGTCGTCGTCGGAGAGTGCGACTGGGGCCCGTGATCGTCGGTTCAACCTTTCGTCGGAACGCGCGAGAGCCATTCGATGGCTGAACTCGCGCTCCTTCGTCGACTGGCACGCCGGCGTTCCATCGCCCTCGCGCGGGCGTGCCTCGTCAGGTAGGCTCGGGGCGTGACGATCGAGCGGGTCTTCGTGGCGGGCGCGGGGCTGATGGGCCACGGGATCGCCCAGGTCCACGCGGCGATCGGCAAGGCCGTGCTCCTCTACGAGCCCGACCCGACCCGCGCCGAGGCCGGCCGTGACCGGATCGCCGCCAACCTCGATCGGGCGGTCGCCAAGGAGCGCCTGACCGCCGAGGAACGCGACGCGATCGTCGACCGGATCCAGGTGACTGCCGACATCGACGACGTGCGCGACGCCGACGTGGTCATCGAGGCCGTCTTCGAGGACGTCGCCGTGAAGCGGGCGCTCTGGCGCCAGCTCGACGACCACGCGCGGGAAGACGCGATCTTCGCGTCGAACACCAGCTCGATCTCGATCCACGTGCTCGCGGAGGCCGTCCGCCAGGACCGCCGCGCCAGATTCCTCGGGATGCACTTCTTCAGCCCGGTGCCGGTCATGCCGCTCGTCGAGCTGATCCGTGGCCGGGACACCTCGGAGTCGACGGTCGAGGCCATCCGGGCGCTCTCGATCGAGCTCGGCAAGCAGGTCATCGTGTCCGAGGACCGGCCGGGTTTCATCGTCAACCGCATCCTCATGCCCTTCCTCATCGAGGCGATGCGGGCCCTGGAGCAGGGGATCGGCACGGCCGAGGACATCGACGCGGGCGCCCGGATCGGCCTCAACCATCCGATGGGCCCGCTCGAGCTCGCGGACTTCATCGGCCTCGATGTCTGTCTGCAGATCATGCGTGTGCTCGAAGACGGCCTGGGCCTCGAGCACCTGCACCCGCCGCGGATCCTCGAGGAGCTCGTCGCGGCCGGCGATCTCGGGCAGAAGACCGGGAAGGGCTTCTACCGCTACCCGAGGGACGGGCGTTGAGCGGAGCGCTCACCGCCGAGGAACGGCTGCTCCAGGCGACCGCGCGGGAGTTCGCGGAGCGTGAGGTGGCCCCGACGGCCATCGAGCGCGACGAGGCGGAGCGGTTCGACCGTTCGATCTTCACCCGCATGGGCGAGCTCGGTTTCACGGCCGCGCCGATCCCGGAGGCGGTCGGAGGCGCCGGGTTCAGCTATCTCGCCTGGACGCTGGTCATGGAGGAGCTCGGCGCGGCGGACATGTCGACCGCGGTGACCCTCTCGGTCCACATCCTCTCGCAGTACCCGGTCGTGACGTGGGGCACCGACGAACAGCGCGCGCGCTGGCTGCCGCCGATGCTCGCGGGCGAGGCGCTCGGTGCGTTCGCCCTGACCGAGCCGCACGCGGGCTCCGACGCCGGCGCGATCCGGATGCGCGCCGAGCGGGTCGGGCCCGCCGACGCGCCGACCGCGTACCGGCTCACCGGCACGAAGATCTGGATCTCGAACGCGCCCGAGGCGGACCGGTACCTCGTGTTCGCGACGCTCGATCCGTCCGCTGGGACCAAGGCCATCACCGCGTTCCTCGTCGAGAAGGGGATGGCCGGCTTCCGGTTCGGGGCGCACGAGCGGAAGATGGGGATCCGCGCCTGCCCGGCCGCGGAACTGGTCTTCGATGGTTGCGAGGTCCCGGCCGCGAACCGGCTGGGCGCCGAGGGCGAGGGCTACAAGATCGCGTTGTCCGCGCTCGGGGAGGGTCGGATCTCGATCGCCGCGGCCTGTGTCGGGTTGGCGCGGGCCGGGCTCGACGCAGCCGCGCGCTACGTCTCCGAGCGCCAGGCGTTCGGTGGCCCGCTCGCCGACCAGCAGGGGGTGCGGTTCCTGCTCGCCGAGATGGCCCGCGACGTGGCCGCGGCGAGGGCCCTGACCCGCGAGGCTGCGCTGGCCAAGGATCGCGGCGAGCGGTCTCGCCGAGGTCTCGTCGCTGGCCAAGTGGACCGCATCGGACACCGCGATGCGCGTCGCGACCGACGCCGTCCAGCTGTTCGGCGCGAGCGGCTACTCGCGCGAGACCGGCATCGAGCGACTCATGCGCGACGCGAAGGGCGCCCAGATCTACGAGGGCACGAACCAGATCCACCGCCTGATCGTCGCGGACGAGCTCCTCAAGCGGGTCTGAAGGCGGGTCGGCGACCCGGCGGGGCGGCGACCCTGGAACGCCAAGGTTCCAGACGACGGCCAAGCGACCGCCGACGACGCGAGAGCGGCAGTACGAACGTCGTTTGGCACGTCCGCGCGCCGATCAGTGGCTCTGGTCGGTGTCCTTCGTCGACTGGAACTCGTGCGTGCCGCCCCGGTCTCGCCGGGAGCAGACCGGGCCGGGGCGGCTCGATGCGGAGAGCGGTGTAGATTCGGGGCATGACCCTCCCGAACGCCGGACCGAACGGCGACATCTTCATCGTGAGCGCCGCGCGAACGCCGATCGGCAAGTTCGCCGGGGCGTTGAGCACCGTCCCCGCCACGGAACTCGGGGCCGTCGCGATCCGGGCGGCCGTCGAGCGGGCCGGCCTCGACCCGGCGACGGCCCGGATCGACGAGGTGCTCATGGGCCAGGTCCTGCAGGCCGGCGTCGGGCAGGCGCCCGCCCGCCAGGCGCTCCTGAAGGCGGGACTCCCGGACGGCACGAGCGCCACGACGATCAACCGGGTCTGCGGCTCCGGCCTCAAGGCGATCATGCTCGCGGCCGCCGAGATCCGGGCCGGCGACGCCGAGACCGTCGTCGCAGGTGGCATGGAATCGATGAACCAGGCGCCCTACCTCGTCCCCGGCGCGCGCTTCGGCCTCCGCCTCGGCAACGGGGAGCTGATCGACGCGACCGTCCACGACGGTCTGTGGTGCGCCATCGAGGACTGCCACATGGGCACGCACGCCGAGCGGGTCGCGATCAAGGACGGCGTCAGCCGCGAGGACCAGGACGCCTTCGCGCTCGCGAGCCACCAGAAGGCGGTCGCCGCCATCGACGCCGGCCGGTTCGACGCGGAGACGGCGCCTGTGACCGTCCGCGACGCCAAGGGCCGCGAGACGGTCGTCACCGTCGACGAGGGCCCCAGACGCGACTCGACGATCGAGGCGCTCGCCCGCCTGAAGCCCGCCTTCGACCTGCCCAGCCAGGCGTCCGGCGATCGCGGCGACGCGACCATCGGGACCGTCACCGCGGGCAACGCGCCGGGCATCACCGACGGCGCCGCCGCGACGGTCGTGGCGAGCGAGCGGGCCGTGGAGCGGCTCGGTCTGAAGCCGCTTGCCCGGATCGTCGGCTATGCGCAGGCCGAGGTCGCGCCCAAGTGGCTGTTCCTCGCCCCGGTCGAGGGGGTCCGCCGGCTGCTCGATCGGATCGAGCTGCCGATCGAGGCGTTCGACCTCATCGAGATCAACGAGGCGTTCGCCGCGCAGACCCTTGCCGACGGCCGCGAGCTCGGCTTCGACTGGGACAAGGTCAACGTGAACGGCGGCGCGATCGCCCTCGGTCACCCGATCGGCGCGAGTGGCGCCCGGATCGTGGCCACGCTTCTCCACGAGCTCGGGCGCCGCGACGGCCGCTACGGGCTCGCGACCCTGTGCCTGGGCGGCGGCGGCTCGGTGGCGATGGCCGTGGAACGGGTCTGACGGGCTCGCCGTACACTCGCGCTGAGATGACCGACACCGCCGTCGAAACGCCGACCTACGGCCACTTCATCGCCGGGGAGTGGTGCGATTCCACGGGTGGCGCCACCTTCGAGAGCCGCAATCCGGCCGACGGGCGCGACGTCATCGGGCGCTTCCAGCAGGGGACCGCGGCCGACGTCGGCATGGCGATCAGGGCCGCCGACATGGCGCTGCCGATGTGGCGCCGGACGCCCGCGCCCAAGCGAGGCGAGATCCTGTACGCGTTCGGCGCGCTCATGGCGCAGCACAAGGAGCGGCTGGCCCGGGCGATGACGCGCGAGATGGGCAAGGTCCTCTCGGAGGCCCGCGGCGACGTCCAGGAAGGCATCGACATCGCGTACCTGATGGCCGGCGAGGGGCGCCGGATGTTCGGCGACACGACGCCATCCGAGCTGCCCGACAAGTGGGCGATGAGCATCCGCCAGCCGATCGGGGTCGCCGGGATCATCACGCCCTGGAACTTCCCGATGGCCATCCCGTGCTGGAAGATCATGCCGGCCCTGGTGAGCGGGAACGTGGTGGTCTTCAAGCCCTCGTCGGACACCCCGCATTGCGCCACGTTGCTCGTCGAGCTGATGGCCGAGGCCGGCGTCCCGCCCGGCGTGGTCAACCTCGTGACGGGCTCGGGTGGCGAGGTCGGCGACGCGATCGTCGAGAACCCGGACGTCGCGGTCATCTCGTTCACCGGCAGCTCCGAGACGGGCAAGCGCATCGCCGCCAAGGCCGGGGCGCGACTGAAGCGGCTGGCGATGGAGCTGGGCGGCAAGAACGGCGTCGTCGTGCTCGCCGATGCGGACCTCGACCTCGCCGCGGACGGCATCCTCTGGTCCGCGTTCGGGACCACCGGCCAGCGCTGCACGGCGTGCTCGCGGGTGATCGTCGAGCGGCAGGTCGTCGAGCCTCTGCTCCAGCGGCTCGAGACGAAGGCCCGCAAGCTCCGTCTCGGACCCGGTCTGGACGAATCGGTCGACGTCGGGCCGCTGATCAATGCGGCCGCGGTCGACAAGGTGGACGGCTACATCGGCGTCGGCCGCGGCGAGGGGGAGCTGGTCATGGGCGGCGCGCGGGCAACGGCCGGCGACCTGGCCAACGGCCACTTCTTCGAGCCGACGATCTTCGCAGGCGTGCGGCCGATGGACCGCATCGGCCAGGAGGAGATCTTCGGGCCCGTGCTCTCGATCATCCCGGTCGCCGACTACGGCGAGGCGATGCTGGCCGTCAACCAGACGCGGTACGGCCTCTCGGCGAGCATCTTCACGAGCGACGTGAACCGTGCCTTCCGGGCGATGCGCGACTTCGAGACCGGCATCGTCTACGTGAACGCCGGGACGACCGGGGCAGAGGTCCACCTGCCGTTCGGAGGCTGGAAGGAGACCGGCAACGGCCACCGCGAGGCCGGTCACGCGGCGCTCGACACGTTCACCGAGTGGAAATCGATCTACGTCGACTTCAGCGGCCGTCTCCAGCGGGCCCAGATCGACAACCAACCGGGCTGACCGGGTAGGCTTCCGGCGATGTCATCACCCACCCCCGCGCGTCAGCCCTGGACCGTCCGCGTCGCCATCTGGAGCGCTCGCCACCGCTGGCCGGTCTTCGTCCTCTGGTTCGTCGCCACGATCGGAGTGTTCGTGGCCAGCCTCGCCGCCGGCGGGACCGCCTCCCAGAACGCCGTCCAGAACGACAACGGCGGATCCCGCTACGAGTCCGTTCGCGCCTTCGAGGTCTTCGACGCATCGGGTACCACAGAGCCGAGCCAGTCGCTGTACCTCGTCGTGGCCGTGCCGCCCGGCACGACCGTCGACGACCCGGCCGTGGCGACCGCGCTGCACGAGATCGCGGCGCGGACGACGGCCCTCCAGGCCACCGTCGGCGGAGCCTCGGTCCCGGCGTTCACCGACGTCGTCGATCCGCTCGTCGTCCCGCCAAGCGTCGGGCTCGTCGCACCGGACCGGTCCGCCGTCCGTCTGGTCGCCACGGTCCCGGGCGACAACACGGAGATCGGCGAGCGGCTCCAGCCGGTCCCCGCCTTCGTCGACCAGCTCCGCGCGGACTTCCCGACCTACACGATCCACGCGCTCAACAACACCCTCGCGAATGACGACATCTCCGAGCTCGTCAACAAGGACCTCGACGCATCGCTCCAGATCACGATCCCGCTGACCTTCGCGATCCTGCTGGTCGCGTTCGGGGCGGTCGTGGCGGCGGCGGTGCCGCTCATCCTGGCGATGACCGCGTTGCTCGCCGCGTTCGGCGTCCTGGGCCTGTACAGCCAGTTCGTGTCGCCGGTCAGCCCGTACGCGAGCCAGCTCGTCGTGCTCATCGGGCTGGCCGTCGCGGTCGACTACTCGCTGTTCATGCTCACCCGCTTCCGCTCCGAGCGGCGCCGGCACCCGTCGCCGATCCGGCAACCCACGACCGCAACGACTACATCCGGCGGGTCGTCCTCGCGTCGTCGCGGCCATCGCCGCGCTCGTCATCGCGGTCGTCTTCGACACGTCGTCGTCCGGATCGGCGTCGCAGCCGTCATCGGGGGCATCGTCATCTGGTCGATCTCTCGCCTGATGGAGCGAGGCGACGAGACCCCGAAGCTGCGCGCCATCCAGACCGCCTCGAGCACGGCCGGACGCGCGGTCTTCTTCTCCGGGCTCGCCGTCATGATCTCGATCGCGGGCCTGTTCCTGCTCGACGATCCGTTGTTCCGCTCGATGGCGATCGGGACGATCTCGGTCGTCTTCATCTCGGTCGTCGGGTCGCTGACGTTCCTGCCGGCGGTCCTGTCCATCCTCGGCGACGGCATCAACGGCGGCCGCCTCCCGATCATCGGCCGCCCGAGGCCCGAGGGCAGCGGGATGTGGGCGCGCATCGTCCGCGCGACGATGCGCCGGCCGGTGCTCTCGTTCGTCCTCTCGGCAGGCTTCCTGCTGGCTGCTCGCGTCACCGGCCCTGCGGCTGCACATCGGCCAGAGCGACTTCGCCTCGTTCCCCGACGAGATCGACAGCGTCCAGGCGCTCAACCTGATGAACGAGCAGTGGCCGCAGGGCTCGACGCTCGCGCTCCAGGTCGTGGTCACCAAGGCGGACCAGCCCGCGACGAAGGCGGCCATCGACGAGCTCACGAAGCGCGCTGCTCGCCGATCGAGGGGCTCAGCGAGCCGGTCGAGACCCGGACGTCCGCAGGACGGCACGGTCGCGCATGGTCTCGTACGTCATGGCCGGCACCCAGAACGACATCGCGAACCGCGACGATCGTCCGCGACGTCCGCGCGCGAGGTCGTGCCGGCCGTCTTCGGCGGGCTGCCGGATGTCGAGGTCTACGTCACCGGCGACGCGGCGTACACGCTCGACGTCGTCGGCTTCTACGAGGCGGGGATGCCGCAGGTCTTCCTGTTCGTGCTCGGCCTCTCGTTCCTGCTCCTGCTCGTCGCCTTCCACTCGATCGTCATCCCGATCAAGGCCATCCTGCTCAACCTGCTCTCGACCGGCGCGGCGTACGGGCTGATGGTGCTCGTGTTCCAGGACGGCCACGGCGCCGCGCTCATCGACGTCAAGCCCGGCGTCATCGAGGCGTTCGTCCCGGTCTTCATCTTCACGATCCTGTTCGGGCTCTCGATGGACTACCACGTCTTCATCCTGACCCGGATCAAGGAAGCCCGAGATCACGGCCTGAGCTCCAATGCCGCCGTCGAGCGCGGGATCTCGATCACGGCCGGGACTGTGACGAGCGCCGCGGTGATCATGGTCGCGGTCTTCGCGGTCTTCGTGACCCTCCGGCTCTCGATCATCAAGCAGCTCGGGTTCGGGCTGGCGGTCGCAGTCCTGCTCGACGCGACGATCATCCGGAGCGTGCTCCTGCCGGCGTCGATGCGGCTCCTCGGCGACTGGAACTGGTGGATGCCCGGATTCCTGCAGCTGGATCCCCCGGATCACCATCGAGGCCGAGACCGAGGACGAGGATTTGGAGGCGGCCCAGGAAGCCGAAGGCGCGGGCGCTCCGGACGAGCCGACGCAGCCCGTGGGCGAGCCGGCCGGCGCATGAGCCCCGATCCGGCCAGCACGGGCGCCGCGACCGACGCCGCCCTCGACGACCTGCCCGACCACGTCCGGCGCAACCGGGCGATGTGGGACGAGTGGGCGACCGAGTACGTCGCGAACGGCGAGCGCAGCTGGCGCCTCGGGGTCGGCGAGGAGACGTGGGGGATCTGGGACATCGCCGAGGCGGACCTCCACCTCCTGCCCGACGACCTCACCGGCCTCGACACGATCGAGCTCGGGTGCGGGACCGCATACGTGTCGGCCTGGCTGGCGCGACGTGGCGCCCGGCCGGTCGGCATCGACAACTCCGCCGAGCAGCTGGCGACGGCGCGGCGGCTCCAGGCGGAGCATGGCCTCGACTTCCCGCTGCACCACGGCAACGCCGAGGCCGTGCCGTATCCCGACGCGAGCTTCGATCTCGCGATCTCCGAGTACGGCGCCAGCATCTGGGCCGACCCCTATCGCTGGATCCCCGAGGCGTCGCGACTGCTCCGGCCCGGCGGCCGGCTGCTCTTCCTGGTCAACGGCCTGATCCTGGTCCTCGCGATGCACGACGAAGACGAAGACGACGTCCCCGCCGACGATCGACTGCGCCGTCCGTACTTCGGGCTCCACCGCCTCGAGTGGAAGAGCGACGACTCGGTGAACTTCGCCCTCGGCTACGGGGACTGGATCCGGTTGCTGCGGGCCAACGACTTCGAGGTCGAGGACCTCGTCGAGCTGCAGGCGCCCGAGGGGGCCACGACGACCTATCCGTTCGTGACGTCCGACTGGGCGCACCGCTGGCCGAGCGAAGAGGTCTGGGTGGCGCGCAAGCGCGGCTGAGGTCGCGCCGCCGGACCCAGCTCAGTCGAAACGGATGAGTCGCCGGGCGTTGTCGCGGTAGACCTGCCGAAGGACGTCGTCGGGCAGACCGAGCCCATGGATCGCCCAGCGGCCCTGGCTGGGCGGCGCCTCCTCGTCGGCGTCGTAGGGGAACGACTCGTCGAGCGTCTCGAGGAAGCGGTAGTGCAGCGCGTAGATGGCCGGATCCGGGCCCATGTCCACCCCGAAGAGGATGCGGTCCGGCCAACGCAGGAAGAGGCTCCGCGTGCCGTATGGCTGCCGCCCGAGCTCGCCGACCCGGGCCGCGATGTCCACGTGCCAGTTCGGATACGTGGCCAGCATCCGGTCCACCCGCGCGAGGTCCTCCGCGGCGCATCCGACATGGGCGCCGATGAACGTCGTGGCGGGATGGCGGGCGACCATCGCCTCGAGCCCGTCGAGGATCTCGTCGAACGCGGGGAAGCCCGGCGCGTCCGGCTGCCCTCGTGGGCGGGTCGGCCAGAAATGCCAGTCGGGGTGGGCCTGCAGCTCCTCGACGCGTTCGTTGTATTCGTCGAGCGGCTCGAAGAACGCGATCGGGTCCGCGACGTGGATGGTCACCGGGACGCCGAGTTCGGCGGCCGCGGCCCAGAGCGGGTCAAGGCGCTCGTCGTCGACCGCGACGAGACGGCCGTCGGGCCCCCGCGCGTGGAGGCCCAGCGTCTTCCAGACCTTGAGGCCGCGGGCGCCGGCGCCGACGCCGTCGCGCAGACGCGCCGCCTCGGTCTCGCCGAATCGCGGGTCGGCGGCCCAGCTCGCGTAGTCGAGCCCGGCGAACACGGCGACGCGCCCCGGCAGGGATGACTGCCACCGCTCGATCTCGTGGCGCAGCGCCTCGCCCGACCCGCCGTCGAGGTCGACGAGCGCCTCGATCCCGGCCTCGTCCAGCGTGGCCGCGAGCTCGCTCGCGGTCCGGCCCTGCCACTCGCCGCCGAACGCCGAGCCGAGGTGGTTGTGGGCGTCGATGGCAGGGAACCGCGGGCGCGGGACCCGGTGGCGGGGGACGCGCACCTGCGACCGCGGCTGGAAGTCGGCCAGGCGCAGGTCGGCGACGTCCCGGCTCACCCCTTCAGGCCGCTGATCGCGATGCCGCGGACGAAGACCTGCTGGGCGGCCACGAACAGGATGATCATCGGGGCGACGCTCACGAGGGCGCCCGCCATCATCTCGGGCCACTTGCCGACGAACTGGCCCTGGAAGAACGCCAGCCCGACGGTCGTCGTGTACTGGTCGAGCTGGCGCAGGTAGATCAGCGGGTCGATCAGGTCGTTCCAGGTCCACATGAACGTGAAGATCGCGAGGGTCGCGAGCGCCGGCTTGGAGAGCGGCAGGTAGATGTGCCGGTAGATCTGGAATGGGTTGGCGCCGTCCACCCGTGCGGCCTCGCCGAGCTCCCGCGGCACCGTCAGGAAGAACTGGCGCAACAGGAAGATCCCGAAGGCGCCGCCGAGGAAGGCGCCCACCCACAGCGGTTCCTGGGTCCCGATCCAGTTGCCGCTCTCGCTCGTCGGATGGGGGAGCAGGCGATACAGGATGAAGTTCGGGACCAGCACGACCTGGAACGGGATGATGAGGGTGGCCAGGATGAGCGCGAAGAGAGGTCCGCGTCCCCGGAACGGCAGGACCGCGAACGCGAAGGCGGCCATCGAACAGCTGATCAGCTGGCCGATCGTGTTCAGCGTCGAGAGCTTGAGCGAGTTGACGAAGAAGGTCCCGAAGGTGACCTCCGGCAGGGCGTTCCACATCTTCGCGTAGTTCTCCGGATGCGCTCCCGACGGCAGCGTGAACGGCGCCGCGCCGAACACCTCCGCCCGGGTCTTGAGCGACGTCAGGATCATCCAGAGGAACGGCATGATCATGATCAGCCCGCCGACACGAGCAGGGCCGTCAGGATCCACCGGCGGACCCGCTTCGCCCGACGGCGACCCACCGCCGTCACTGGTAGTGGACCCATCGGCGCTGGGAGCGGAAGTACAGGATGGTCAGCGCCGCCACGATGAGGAACAGGATCCACGAGGCCGCGGCCGCGTAGCCCATCTTGAAGTGCTTGAAGCCCGACTCATAGATGAAGTAGACGAGCGTGATCGTCGCCTTCGTCGGCTCGCCCGGGTGGGCGAGGACATACACCTGGTCGAAGACCTGGAACGCCCCGATGAACGCGAGGATCCCGGTGAAGAAGATGGACGGCGTGAGCAGCGGGAGCGTCACGTGGCGGAAGCGGCCCCACGCGCCGGCGCCGTCGACGGCGGCCGCGTCGTGGTACTCCTGCGGGATCGCCTGGAGGCCTGCCAGGAAGATGATCACGGTGATGCCCAGGCCCTGCCAGACGCTCATGATCACGATGGACGGCATCGACCAGAACGGGTCGCTGATCCATTTCTGGGCGGGGATGCCGAACGTGCCAAGGAAGTCGTTGAGCAACCCGCCCTGGGGGCTGTAGATCCAGAGCCACACGAGCGCGACCGCGGTGGTCGAGGTCACGACCGGCAGGAAGTACGCCGTCCGGATGATGGCGATGCCGCGGATCCGCTGGTCGAGCGCGAGTGCCAGGCCGAGCCCGAGGACAAGCCCGAGCGGCACCGAGGTCACCGTGAAGAAGACGGTGTTCCGGAGGGCGATCAGGAACCGGTCGTCGGTGAGCAGGGCCGTGAAGTTGTCGAGGCCGACCAGTTTCGGCGCCGTGAGCAGGTCCCAGTCCGTGAGGCTGATGCCGAGCGCCGCGACGATCGGGCCGGCCGAGAGCAGCGCCAACCCAAGGACCGCCGGGGCGAGGAACAACGCCGCCCACCACGTGTCGACGCCCAGACGCCCACGGGCGCCCAGCCGACCGCGCCGCGGGCGTGGCCGGCTGGCTTCGGCGATGAGCTGCTCGGGGACGACAGAGCGGGTCACCCGCCGGCGCTACTGGCCGGCGAGCAGGGCATCGAGCTGGGGCGCGACGGAGTCGAGCGCCGCCTGCGCCGTCTTGTTCGGGGTGATGAAGACGTTCTCATCCAGCTCGCCCTGCAGGATGGTGACGTACTCGTCGTAGCCGGCGAACGACGGCTTCGGGTTCGCGTAGGCGAGGCTGTCGGCGAAGACCTGGGCACCCTCGAACGAGGTGGCATACGGGCCGGCGAGGACCTCCTTCGAGACGGGCAGCGCGGCCTTCAGCTGCATCAACTGCTCCTGGGCCGGCGGGCTTGCCAGGAACTTGACGAACTCCCACGCCGCATCGGGCGACTTCGTGGACTTGTACACGACCACCCCGGTCGGGTTCACCGACGTGAACCGGCCTGCCGGGCCCTTCGGGATCGGGGCGATCCCGAAGTCGAGGCCGGCGGCCAGATCGGTCGGGACAAGCCACGAGCCGTTGATCTCCATCGCCGCGAGGCCCTGTTCGAACGCGTCACCGGTCTCGGCGAAGATCGCCGGCTCGGCGAGGATCTTGTCCTTGTAGATGAGGTCCTGGAGGAACTGGACGCCACCGGTCGCCTGGGGCGTTGTCAGCGCGGTGGACTTGCCATCGGCGCCGAAGAACGACCCGCCGTTCTGCCAGACCAGGGACAGCCAGTAGTTCTCCATGTCCGAGGTCTCCGTGTAGAGGCCCCACTGTTCGACCTTGCCGTCGCCGTCGGCGTCCTTGGTCAGCTGCTTGCCGACCTCGACGAGCTTGGCCCAGTCCCACGTGTCATCGGGGTAGGGGATCCCGGCCGCGTCGAACATCGCCTTGTTGTAGTAGAGCGCGATGACGTTGAGGTCGCGCGGCAGGCCGAACTGGCCGCCGTCCGACGTCTTGAACACGCTCACGCCCTGGTCGGCGAGCTGACCGAGGTCGTACCCGTCGCGGGTCACGAACGGCTGCGAGGTCGAGCAGCACGTCGCGGGCCTGGTAGTCGGGGAAGAGCGGCCCGTCCATCGCGAAGACGTCAGGCGCCGCCCCACCGGACAGCCCGGTCAGCAGCTTGTCCCAGTAGGTCGTCCAGTCCGCCACGGTCACCTTGACGTCGATCGTCGGGTTGACCGCCTCGAAGGACTCGACGAGCTTGGTCTGGCTGTCGATCTCCGCTGGGTCGCCCCAGATCGCATATTCGATCGAGGCCGCCGGGCCCGTGTAGCCCGACGATGCGGCGGGGCTTCCGCCGGGCGCCACCGACGCCGGCGCGACCGACGGGCTGTCGCTGGCCGCCGGCGCGCTGGGGCTCGTCGTCGCCGAGCCGCACGCCGCGGTCACCAGGGCGAAGACGGTCGCCATGATCGCGAGCGACCGGCGCGTCGAGCGGGGAATGACTGCGTTCGCCATCAGGGTCTCCTCCTCCTCTGGCAGCGGGCCGTCAGGCCGCGCCACCCAACCACGCCGGGAGCCAGGCGGCCTCCGCGGCGATCAACTCGTCGGTCATGTGCCACGCCTCGTCGAGCGTGAGCCGTGCCTGGACCTGGGGATCGCAGAGCACGGCGTGGTAGATGGCCTCGCGGTCCTCCCGGAGCGCGGCCTGGACGGTGAGGGTCTGGGTGTCCACCGCCGGGTGGACGTACGCCGCGCAGTGCGCGGGCAGCGGGCCGGGCGAACGGGGATGGACGCCCGCCCCGTCGACGTCGCATGGCACCTCGACGCACGCGTCGGCCGAGAGGTTCGCGATCAGGTCCGGGCCGTTGATCACGTTCCCGACGATCCGGGCGGCCTCGCCGGTGGCGCGCGCGTGCGCGATGACGGCGGCGTACTCGCCGCTGCGCTCGATCTCGAACGGCTCACCGGCATCGAGCCGGCGCTTGGTGTCCGCGTACTCCTCGAGGTTGTTCGCGACCCGGTCGAGGTACTCGCCGATCGGGATGTGGAGCCGGGCGACCAGATCGTCCTTGGGGATGAACCACGGGTTGTACTCGGCGTGGTGCTCGGACGACTCGGTCGGGTAGAACCCGAAGCGGCGGAAGAGCTCGGCGCGCACGAGGTCGTCATCCGGGACGCGGCCGGCATCGACGGCGGCCCGGAGCGCGGGGTAGAGGTCCCGACCGTCATGCTCGAGGCGCAGCACCCAGGCGAGGTGGTTGACGCCGGCCGTGACGTAGTCGATCTCGGACGGCGGCAGGTCGAGGTAGCCGGCGAGCGCGTCGATCGTCCAGTAGACGCTGTGGCACAGCCCGGTCGTGCGGATCCCGCTCGATTCGGCCACTGCGCGGATCAGGATCGCCATCGGGTTCGTGTAGTTGAGGAACCAGGCGTCCGGGCACAGGTCCTCCATGTCGCGAGCGATCCCGAGGACGACCGGGATCGTGCGAAGTCCCCGGAGCACCCCGCCGACGTTGATCGTGTCGTTGATCGTGTACTGCAGGCCGTAGCGGCCCGGCACCTCGAAATCGATCCTGGTCGCGGTCGCGCCGCCCACCTGGATGGTGTTGATGACGACGTCGGCACCGGGGAGCGCCGCCCGCCGATCGAGGTGCGTCTCGACCCTCGGCGTCGCGCCCATGGCCGTGGCGACGTAGGCGGCCATCCGTTCGGCCGTCCGCAGCCGGTCCGGGTCGATGTCGTGGAGGACGATCTCGGCCGTCTTCAGCTCCGGATAGGACAGGATGTCGCCCAGCAGGTTCCGGGTGAACTCGACCGATCCGGCGCCCACGAGCACGATCCGCATCAGCCGACCTCCTGGACGCCGAGGATGTGGCGGAGGCCCTGGCTGTGGTAGCGCTCCACCCAGTCGGGCCGGTCCGGGTCGTGGCCGCGGCGCCGTGCGAGCGCGTAGGCCAGCCGGGCGATCGGGGGCACCGCGGTGAGCGGCGCGTGGTCCTCGACGGCGTCCGGCGACAGCGGCAGCAGGCGCGATCCGGGCATGATCGGCGCCGGTCCGACCTCGATGGTCCGGGCGCCCCATTCCGCCGCGTGGCGGACCACGTCGGCCACGGCGTCGCGACCCGGCCCCGCCGGCGCGATCGCGATGACAACGCTCGCCGGCCCGACGATCGTCGCGACGCCCGAGGCCATCTCCCAGGTCTCGGTGCCCTCGGCATGCACGATGGCCATCTCCTTGAGCTTGAGGGCGGACTCCATCGCGGCGATGTGGGCCAGGCCGCTGCCGACCACGAAGATGTGCTCGGCATCGGCGAGCTCGTCGGCGAGCTCGTCGGCCATCGGCTCGGCGTCGGCGATGGCCGCCTCGGCGTGGTCGGCCGCGCGCACGATCGCGTCCACGACGGCGTCGGCCCGCCGTCGCTCGAGCAGGCCGAGCAGCAGGAGCTCGGTGGCGACGAGCGTGGCCGAGAAGGTCTTGGTCATGACCGGCACGTCGCTGGGCCCGCCCGCCGACATGAGGACCTCCGACGCCACGCGCGTCAGCGTCGATCCCGGGACGTGGACCACGCCGATGACCGGCACCCGACCCTGCCACGCGTCCGCGACCGCGACGACGTCCCGGAACTCGCCCGACGCCGAGATGCCGACGATGACGTCGTTGCGGCCGAGATCGGGCGGGTAGGCGAGGAACGCGCCTGCGGTCACCGGGACGACCACCGGGTCGTCCGCGCTCGCATGCCGGGCGTAGAGGCCGGCCGCGGCCAGGCAGGAGTGGTACGAGGTCCCGTTGCCGATCAGGTGGATCCGGCGGATCCCGTCCCTGCGCAGCCGCCCGGCCATGTCGCGGGCGGCGGGCCAGGCGGTCTCGACCGTCCGGCGGATGGCATCAGGGCCCTCGGCGATCTCGCGGGGGACGATCGGGGCGGTCATGAGGCGATCACGACCTCGACGCCGTGCGCCCGGAGCGCGGCAACGTCCGACGCGGCCACCGAATCGTCGGTGATGAGCGTCGTGACCTGTGCGATGTCGAAGACGAAGGCGGGCGCCACCGTGCGGAACTTGGTCGCGTCCGTGAGGACGACGCAGTCGCGAGCCGCGCGGCGCAACGCCCGGTCGGTGAGGATCTCGGGGATCGAGTCGTTCATCAGGCCGAGATCGGGCCCGATCGCGCCGATGCCCATGTAGAGCGCGTCGGCGCGCAGCTCACGAAGCGCGAGCTCGGCGATGTGGCCCAGCGTCGAGTGCATGCCCGCCCGGACGACGCCGCCGAGCACCACGAGCTCGACGCCGGGCCGGTCCATCAGGATCGTCGCCACGTCGAGTGCGTTCGTGATGACCGTGATCCGCCGGTCGACGAGCCGGCGGGCGAACTCGAGGGTCGTCGATCCGCTCGAGATCAGGATCGTGTCGCCGTCCTTGACCCGAGCGGCGGCTGCCTCGGCGATGGCCCGCTTCGCGGCGAGACCGGGGTCGCCGGCGCTCGGGAGCGGGGGACCGCTGAGCGCGGCGCCGCCGTACGTCCGGAGGATGCGACCGTCACGGGCCAGGCGAGCCAGGTCGCGGCGGATCGTCGAGGGCGTGACACCGAGGTCCCGCGCGAGCGTGCCGACCGACGCCCGGCCATCGGAGCCGATCCGGGTCAGGAGGGCATCACGGCGCGACGTGCGTGACATGACCGGGACGGTAGACGCGCACTCTGCGTCATGTCAAGACCGCCGCGCGCATGATTTCCATGAGTTCTGCGCACATCGCGCAGGAATCTTGCGCGATAGGGATTCCCGCCGCTATCCTGCCGTGGTTCGGATCGCCACCTGGGAGACGCATGGCGCTGTTGCTCGGCACTCGACGCGGTCTCGAGGCGACCTCGTCCGCGCGGGGGACGTTCACCGTCCTCGCCCTCGACCACCGGCAGAACCTGCGCAAGGAGCTCCACCCCGAGGCCCCGGAGTCGACCACGCTCGAGGAGATGGTCGCCTTCAAGCGCACGGTCGTTCGGGCGCTGGCCGCCGAGGCGACGGGAACGCTGCTGGACCCCGAGGTCGGGGCCGCCCAATGCATCGCGGACGGCTCGCTGTCGGGTCACGATGGCCTGCTCGTCGCCCTGGAGGCGACCGGCTACGACGGGCCGGCCAACGCCCGGGTCAGCCGGCTGCTGCCGGGGTGGGATGCCGCGAAGGCGAAGCGTCTCGGAGCGTCGGCCGCGAAGCTCCTGATCTACTACCACCCGGACGCCGCCGAACGCGGCGGACCAGGAACGGCTCGTCGAGGACGTGGCTGCGGCCTGTCGCCGGGAGGACCTCGCGCTCTTCGTCGAGCCCCTCTCGTTCGGGCTCGATGGCGAGCCCGTGACGGGTGAGGCGCGACGGCGCGTCGTCGTGGAGACGGCCCGGCGCCTGACCGCGATCGGCGGGGACGTCCTCAAGGCGGAGTTCCCATACGATCGGACCGTCACGGACCCGACGCTGTGGACGGAGGCCTGCGGCGAGCTCGACGCCGCCTCGCGTCTGCCGTGGGTCCTGCTGTCCGGCGGCGTCGACGACGCGACGTTCGAGGCCCAGGTGGAGACGGCCTGTACCGCGGGTGCCAGTGGCGTGCTCGTCGGGCGGTCGGTGTGGGCCCCCGCGGCGGTCATGCCTCCCGACGATCGAGCGGCGTGGCTGGCGAGCGAAGGGGCGGCCCGTCTCCGACGCCTGGCCGAGCTCGTCGAGCGCAGCGGTCGACCGTGGCGACCGAGGTGGGAGGCGGCCCAGCGACCGGAGGCGCCCGCGGCCGATTGGTACGCCGGATACTGACGCCGGAATGCCCATGACCTCCGCCGCCACCGAGCGAGCGTTCGACATCCTCGTCGTCGGGGAGGTCAACCCGGACATCATCGTCTCCGATCCGGATCCGAGACCGGTCTTCGGACAGGTCGAGCGCGTCGTCAGCGAGATCCACCTCACGATCGGGAGCAGCTCGGTGATCATGGCCTGCGCCGCCGCCCGGCTCGGGCTCCGCGTCGCGATCGTCGGCGTCGTCGGCGACGACGTCTTCGGGCGGTTCATGCTCGAGGCGATGCGCGACCGGGGACTCGACGTGTCGGCCGTCCGCGTCGATCCCGACACACCGACCGGCGCCAGCGTCATCCTCTCGAACGGGCGCGATCGCGCGATGCTCACGGCTCCCGGCACGATCGGGGCGGCGACGGCCGACGACGTGCCGGCCGCCCTGCTCGCGCGGGCGCGCCACCTGCACATCGGGAGCTGGTTCCTCCAATCCGGGCTGCATCCGGGCGCCGCCGGGCTTCTGGCAGCGGCCCGTGACGCCGGGCTGACGACATCGATCGATCCCAACTGGGACCCCGCCGAGCGATGGGATTCGGGCCTGCGGGACCTGCTGTCAGGAGTGGACCTCGTGTTCCCCAACGAGGCCGAGGTGATCGCGATCGCGGGCATCGACGAGGTGGAGGCCGCGGCCGTTGCCGTGGCCCGGATCGGAGCGGACAGGTCACGGCGGCGGACCGCTCGTGGTCGTCAAGCGTGGCCGCGACGGGGCACTCGTCGCGTCGACGCACGGCGTGCTCGAGCGCGTGGGCGCCTACCCGGTGGACGCCGTCGACGCGACGGGCGCCGGAGATGCATTCGATGCCGGCTTCCTCGCCGCGTGGCTCGAGGCCAGTTCGGACGCTGACGCGCTGCGGATGGCCGCGATCAGCGGGGCCATGTCGACGCGCGCCGTCGGCGGCACCGAGTCCCAGGCGACACGAGCCGAGATCGACACGGCCATGGCCGCCTGGCCGCCATGACCGAGGCGACGCGGATCGGCCGGCTCGTCGGGGTCTCGCTGAACCCCGCGATCGACAAGATCGCCGCGGTCGAGGCGCTGCGGCCCGGGCGGATCCATCGGCCGGAGATGCTGGCCGCCGTGCCGGGTGGCAAGGCCCTCAACGCGGTCCGGACGGCCCGCCACCTCGGCCTGCCGGCCGACGTCGTGGCCGTCGTCGGGGGCCACGCGGGCGCGTGGCTCGCGGCGGAGCTCGATGCCCGCGGCATCCACCACTGGCTCGTGTGGGTCGAGGGCGAGACACGGACCTGCCTCTCGGTGCTGGACCGGCAGACCGGCGACCTGACCGAGTTCTACGAGGCGGGCATCGCCCTGTCCGAGGATCGCTGGCCGTCGGTGGAGACCGCCCTGGGCGAAGCGCTCGACGACGATGCCGACGCCACGGTCGTCCTCCTGGCGGGATCGTTGCCGCCGGGCGCGCCGCTCGACGCCTACCGGCTCCTCGCCCGGGTCGGCCGTGACGCGGGTGCCCGCGTCGTCGTCGACATCGGCGGTCCGGCGCTGGAGGTCGGCGCTCGACGCGCGACCCTGGCTCGTCAAGATCAACGCGGCCGAGGCGTCGGAGACCACCGGCATCGCGACGGGCGACCAGGCCGGCGTCCTCGCGGCCGCGCACGCCCTGCGCGATCGCGGCGCGGACTCCGTGCTGATCACGATGGGCATCGGCGGTGCCGTGCTCGTCACGGTCGGACGACGAGTGGGTGGCCGGGCCGCCACCGGAGCGCGGCGCGTACAGCGTGGGCAGTGGCGACGCCCTTCTCGGCGGGCTGGTCGTGGCACTTGCCCGAGGCGCCGACCTGCCCGAGGCCGTCCGCTACGGCTCGGCGGCCGCGGCCGCGAACGCGCTCGTGCCCGGCCAGGGTGAGCTTGACCCCGCCGATGTCGACCGTCTCCTGCCTGGCTGCGTGCTGACCCGACGCTGACCGAGGAGCCGCGGGCGCCCTATTCCTCGGCGCCGACCGGATCGAGCTCCGGCTGGTCCATCGTGTCGACGATGAGTCCGGCGTCGGTGAACGCGGGTCCAGGGACGGCCGGCGACGCGTCGCCGGGGTGTGCCGGCGTCGATGCGAGATGGAGCAGCTCGCCGAGCCCCGCTCGGGTCGCGGCGACCACGACCTCCTCGCCGGCATCGAGGATCTCGTCCATGGGGAAGTCCCAGCGCGCCTCCTCGGACCCCGGGTCCGCGACGGCCAACACGCGCAATGCGCCTTCGGCGTTCATCGAGGCCGCCGGCCGGCCTTCCAGCAGCGAACCGGCAGGCACGCGCAGCCGGGCGAACAGGACGACCCGGCGGTCGCCGACCGGGACCGTCGCCATGACCTCCGAACCGACGGCCGCGGCCGCGAACGCGGGGGCGGCGAGGTGGGAGACGCTCCGCGTGAACCGGATCCCGAAGCCCTGCTGGACGCGGACCGCGAAGTCCGGGTCGAAGAGCCGGACGACGACCCGCATGTCCGGCCGCAGGGCTCGGGCATTCAACGCGGTCGAGAGGTTGACGAGGTCGTTGCTCGTCGCCGCGACCACGGCCCGTGCGCTTCCGACACGCAGGTCCTCGAGGACCTCGCGATGGCGAGCGTCCCCGATGTAGACCGGGATGCCCGCGGCCCGGGCGGGCGCCACGAAGCGGCTCTCGTCGTGGACCTCGACCACGACGACCGGCACGCCGCGGGCCGCGATGCCGAGGGCGACCCGGTAGCCGATCGAGCCGAGACCCGCGACGATGACGTGATCGCGCATGTTCGCGGGCACGGTCCGGCGGCCGAGCGTCTGGAGGAGGCGCGAGCGGATGAGCGCATCCGTGATGAACGCGTAGACGACGGCCACGAGCGCGGCGCCGACCAGGCTCAGCAGGATCGCGTAGACGCGGAGGCCGACGTTGGCGCTCTCGGTCTGGAGGTCGGTGGGCAGCGGGGCGCCGGTCAGCAGCGTGATCGCGTACGACACCGCGTCGAGCGGCGAGAGCCGCGAGATGACGCCGAAGAAGATCGCCGAGCCGATCGCCAGCCCCACGAGGATCGCGGCGAACCGCACGAGTCGCCGCTCCGGCGTGGCGAATCGCGCCCGGACCCCGCCCCAGGCCCGCCCGACGGGACCGCCCCGGTGGACCGGCTGCGGCGCCAGGTCCGTCGCGAGCGCCCCCGGCGTCCTCCTCGGCCACGTCGATGACGATGAGGTCGGGCCCGGTGGCGTCGACGTCGGGGAGCATCTCGACGGTCCGGTCGGGGTTCAGCCGGGCGATCGGCACCGACATGGGGGCCTGCGGCGGGTCGGACGAGTGGCGCGACGCCAGCAGGCGGCCGGCGAGCCGAAAGCGGCTGCCGGTCTCGCCATCGATGGCGGCCGACACGAACCCAGGCGCCGCCAGCGCCGACGACGAGAGCGCGACGGCATCGGGGAAGAGGTCCGGGATGTGGGCCCCGAGCTCCTGGTCGAACATCCGGATCACGAGCCGGATATCGGGTCTGAGCTCGCACGCCGCCAGGGCGGCGTTGAGGTTGCCGAGGTCGTCGTCGATGGTCAGGACGAGGACCGCCGCGTCGGCGACGCCGGCCGTCCGCAGGACGGGGATCAGCCGATGGTCACCGACGACGAGGCGCACGCCGCGGTCGGTCAGCCACTCCTCGTGATCGGCGCTCGGCCCCACGGCGACGACCTCTTCGCCGCGCATCCGCAGCTCCTCGATCGTCCGCCGCCCGAGGTGGTCGAGGCCGCAGACGACGGCATGACCGTGAGGCGGCAGGGCTCCAGTCGTGGGCACGGCGCCAGTCTACGGGGATGGGATACTCGGCTTCGGCCTCGAATGCCACCAGAGGGTCTGCCATGCGCCTCGGTCGATCGTCGCTGCTCGCGCTGGTCGTCGGCCTCGTCGCGACGGGCTGTTCGCCTCTGGCGGCGACACGCCCCGACGCCCAGACGTTCGAGGCCGTCGGCATCCTCAGCGGCCTCAGCGAAGCGAACACGACGACGACGTACACGTTCGCGGACGGCCGGACGTGGGATCGACCGAAGGACCAGTTCCGCGTCGTCTACGACATGCCGGCCGGAGAGACCCTGTTCGTCGCGGGCCAGGACAAGACTGGCACGTACGTCCTGTTGATCGGCGGGCAGCAGGGCTCGCCGCCCGACTGTCCGTACTCGCTCCGCTACGGCGCTCGTGAGTGGGGGGACGCCATCGAGAGCCAGGGCTATCTCTGGCACAAGTCCGACGACTTCGCGATGCTCACGCCGAGCCCGGGCGTGGGCGCCGAGTATCCGGGCAGCGTGATCGTGTGCCTCGATGCCGAGGCGAACGCCACCGCGGTGCTGCGGGTGACGCCGCCAGAGGGCTCGGAGCCTGCGCCAGCCGGCTCGGCGACCGCTCCCTGACCGGACGGGCGGATCGGCGTTTCGGTCGGCCTGGTGTCGCGATGTGGCCGGGTTGGGTAAGATGCACGCCGCTGGTCGATGCTCGAGCCATCCTTGGACTCCTCTTAATCGGGTCTGTGACAGGAACCAATCATCAGCGGTCCGAGCGGTGGGATGAGGGCATCGACCAGTCTTCGGCTCCAACGGAGCACGAAATGCGTGGGCCCGTAGCTCAATGGCAGAGCAGCTGACTCTTAATCAGCGGGTTGAAGGTTCAAGTCCTTCCGGGCTCACCACCCATCCGAACGTGAAATGGCCCCCGGACGCCTGTCCGGGGGCCGTTCTGATTCCCTTGTACCCCTGCGTGTACCCCTACGCGGTCACGCGGCCGAGGATGACGTCGGTCCGCTCGGCCGCCCGATCGAGCATCCGGTCGGTCAGATGACCTTAGACCTTGGCCGTCGTCGTGATGCTGGCGTGGCCGAGGATGCGCGACACGACCGCCAATTCCTCGCCCTGTTCGAGCCGGAGCGTCGCGCAGCAGTGGCGGAGGTCGTGGAACCGTTGGCGGGGGAGTCCGGCGGCCGCGAGTGCGGCATGGAACCGGCGCGAGACGTTGGCCGCGTCCAGCGATCGGCCTTGCGGGGTGGCAAACACATAGCCCTCGTCGTGCCATCGTCGGCCGGCCGCGAGCCGTTCGGCCACCTGTCGGATGCGATGCTCGCGTAGTGCCGCAGCCAGTTCGGTTCCGAGCCGCAGCGTCCGCCGCGACCGGTCCGTCTTGGGCTCGGCCAGCTCGCCTGTCCGGCGACGGTGGTCGATGACAAATCGCCCCGGGCGGTCAGGCGGGCGATCATCCGATTGACGTCATCGGCGGTCAGCTTGGCAAGCTGGACCTTCCCGATATGGGGGTCGATGTAGTGCCGGACGGTCGACGCGTAGGACTCCGCGGTCCGCGGCCGGAAGTGGCCCGCGACGGTGGCCGTCCAGCCGTCCAGATCGGCCGCGACGGTCGCCCTGTCGTGGATGGGCGCGATCCGCCCATGGTGCGTGTCGTGGCCACGCTCGTCCTGCTCGTGGCGCTCGTGGGTTGCTACGGCGACCCGGCCATGCCCGCCGGTGGCCCGAGCTTCCCGCCCGCGCCGGTACCCGCCGCCGCCCCTGAGCCGTCATCCACATCGCAATCGTCGCGGCTGCTCGCCGGAATGAAGCCGCAGCTCGTCTGTCGCGACGGACGCTTCCAGCCGAGCCGGAGCGACCGAGGCCCCTGCAGCTCCTAGTCGTCGCGCCGGCCGGTGCCTCGGTTCTGCCTGATCTTCGTCAAGGCCACGATGATGCCGGCGAGGAAGGCGGTGACGGGGAGGAACAGACGCTTGCGCATAGGACTTCCTCGGAGATGAGGTTGGCGCGCTTCCTGCGGCTCATGCGCGGAACGTACCACCGCGTGCCAGCCTAGCCGTCGCGGTCGCGGCTACCCTCACCGAATGTGGTTTAGGCAGCACAGAGCTTCGATCCTGGCCCGGATGTGGTGGCATCTGCCCTCGCCGGTCCCACCTCGGGCGGCGATGCTGGGCCTCGAGACGGTCCATTACCATCCGGAGGGCGCGCCTTGCCCGCTGGACGCCCTCGCGGTGTTCGACCGCTTCGTGGCGGCGGCGGTGGGCGAATCGCGGCCGTGAGACGGGACGCGATTCGATCGTTCGCGGCGGTCGACCCTCAGACGACGTCCCCAGGGGCCGCGTCGTCGGTCGCGGTGGGGTCCTCGGGCAGGAACGCCTCCTCGCCGACGTCCTCGTTGTCGGACTCCTGGAGCTCATCGGGTGCGCCTTCGTCGGCCTCGATGTCCGGGTCGAGGCGCGGATCGACGTCCTCGAGGCCGGCGTTCAGCCGGTCTACGGCGGCCCGCTCCGTCGCGACCTCGCTGAACGCGTCGTTCAGCTCGGCATTGGTCGCCTCTGCCTCGGCCGGGTCGATCGCCGCCCAGGCCGCATCCAGGTCCGGGTCGTCAACCTCGTCGGGCAGGACGTTGAAGTTGCGGCCGGTCACGTCGTTCATCTCACGCATCCTTGAGCAACGAGCTATGCATCCAGTGATGGCCGGTGTCGTCGCCGAACCAGACACGGCTGCCGCCGACCTTCTGGCCCTCGATCCGCTGGTTGACGAGGAAGTGCTGCCCGCGAGCCTTTCGGGCGACAATCGCGGTCGCTGTCGACGGACCCTTTCGGACGCGGCCGACGGCGACCTTGACGACCATGTCATGCCCGTCCGCACCGCCGACGGGAACGGCAGCAGGACGATGCGCCGGCGGCGCCACGGCGCGGTCGTCGCACCGGATCGGGTCTGTCTTGCCGTAGTTCGCCTTGTTCTTGCCCAGAGGCCTGACGGGCTTATGGGCCTGCCGTTCGGCCTGAGACCGCAGGTCCAGGCTGGCCGCGAACTTGGCGGCGAGCGGGGTCGGCATCCAGAACGGCGCCTTGACGCTCTCTTTGCCATCCGCCAGGGGATCGAGACCCGGACCTCCCACTTGCCGTTTCGCTGGCGGATGTCGGTGATCGCCCACTGGTGGTTGTCACTGAACCCAGCGCGGGCCTGGTATCTCGTGCCGTGCGTCGCAACGGCGGAGCCGGCGAGCGACACGCCGCAGCCGTCCATCAGGGCACGGACGACGTCCTTCCAGGTCCCGTGGTCGACGTACAGCTTGACTCTCCAGCCGGCCCACATCGCCGCCGCGACCTCGGAGTTGAACGTTCCGCCCGTCTTGTCCATCTTGCCGTTCGGTTCCTTGCACTGCTCCCGGACCGCCGCGGCGCTCGGTCGCTTGCGACCGCACGTCACCAGGTCGATGAGTGTTGCGCAGGCGGCAGGGTTGCAATTGACGCTGGCCAGGGCGCTACCGGCAGGATGCTTGCTGTCCTTCGTCAGCTGGAAGATCGGTTTCGGTTCGCGATGAGCCATGGCTCCTCCTTTTCACTGGTCGTGGATGCTCCCACAGGGGCGTCTTGATTGCGTCTCGGCCGTCGGGCGCGGCGCGGACCAAGCCGGCCTCGGTGTCGGATTCGGACGCCCTGCACGTGCGAAACGCTAGCCGGAGGGTGGCTGGGGCGAACTCTCGATCAGCGGGTTGAAGGTTCAAGTCCTTCCGGGCTCACCACCCCCACGCACGGCCTTCCCGCCTGTTCCGTCTGTCACCGCGCTTCGGCCGGCTGACCTGACGGCATAGGTCGTTCGCCTGATTGTCGGTCGGGCCACGAGCATCGGAGAGTGGTCGGCGACGACGCCGGTGATCGGATACGAACGACGAACCGCTCTGACCCCCTTGGGCGGCCAGCCGAGCGTGGAGGGACCGGCGTCGTCCTCCTTCGGGGCCTGTGGCGAACGGACTGAACGTTCGCGTCGGCTCCAGCCGTGCGGCCCCTCGACGGCCGAACGAGCGCGCCAGAACGCGAAAAACTAGTCCGATTCCCTATTGCCGACTGCACAAGACCGTACTAGAGTGCGCCGCGGCGGCCTCGGGGGCAGCTTTCTCGGAGCAATCATCCTCGCTACTCCATCATCGAGCCCCCTCGGCGCGTCGGCGTATGGTCCGTCGGTCGGAGCCGGACGGACCGGGACTCGGGGATCGGGGCCTGGAAGTTCCCGGCGCGTTCCTCCCTGTCGAACGCTGCCTGTCGGACTCCGGAATCCCGGCTTGACCGGGGGAGGATCCATGCGACCGTCCTTGCGGGCGGCGACCGGTGAGGGTCGTCGTCGTCGCAATCGCGCGCTCGTCGCGGCGCTCACACCGCTCTTCGTCATCTTCATGCTCGTCCAGCCGGCGAGCGTCCTGGCCAAGCCACCGACCGGCACCGTCACCGTCATCGACGGGGTGACCGGCGAACAGACCATCGTCGACGGCGAACCGGAGGTCTGCACGTTCGCCGTCATCTTCGACTTCGACCAGGCCTTCCCGATCGTCGGCTGGAAGATCAAGGACTGGGTCCCTGGCAACTGGAAGGACGGCAAGACCCGTCTCAAGGGCCAGGGCGCCACCGACGCCGACGGGGTCATGCGCATCCCCGGCAGCGGCTTCTTCACGCTCGCCGAAGGCCGATACAACGTCGTCGCCGACGACGAATGGCCGATCGACGGGAGCAGCAAGGTCCAGAGCTTCCACGTCGCCTGCCCGGACGCGACCCGCGGACGCCGCCCGACGACGACACACGCCCCCCGACAACGACACGCCGCCCGACGACGACACGCCGCCCGACGACGCCGGGGAGGACCTCCCCGCGACCGCGACGCCCACCCTGCCGCCGGACGACGCTGGCGCCGTCCTGCCGGCGACCGGCACGCCGCGAGCCACGCTGCCACCGACGGACGCCGGGTCCGTGCTCGGCATGACGACCAACGACGCGCTGGTCGTGTTCCTGTGTCTCGGGACCATCGTGTTCATCGTCGTGTCGGTCACACCGAACCGACGAGGTCTCGGCCGCCGACGCTAGTCCATCGCCGAACGTCCCGGGAGCCCCGACCAGTCCCCGGTCGGGGCTCCTACCTCGTCCATCGACCTTCGCCGGGCGAGTCCGCCGACCTCGTGCGTGCTACCCTGACGGCGTCCTTTCATGGCCCGTCCTGTGAGGCTGGCGTACCGGTCCCGTGAGGCCGGCGAAGGAGGCTCAGATGTCCTCGCATGTCCTCGCCCACCGCGCCCTCGGGGCCGGTGGGTTCGTTGTATCCGCTGGCTCGTGATCGTCCCACCGCCGCCGCGCGCGAGCGCGATCGTCGACCCACGGATCGGGGACCTCGGGCCGGCCCTGCTGGCCCTCGAGGACGGCACCGTGTTCCCGGGCGTGGCCTTCGGCGCCCCGGTCGCCTCCGGCGGCGACCTCGTCGTGAACACGAGCCAGACCGGCTACCAGGAGGTCTGCACGGACCCGTCGTACGCGGGCCAGATCGTGGTCATGACGTACCCGCTCATCGGCAACTACGGCCGCCTGGCCGATGACGACCAGTCCATCCGTCCGTGGCTGCGGGCACTCGTCGTGGCCAACGCAACGGCCGCCGTGCTCGACGGGGCGCGCCAGCTCGCGGCGCTCCTGCGCGATGCGGGGATCCCGGCCATCGCGGGCGTCGACACGCGAGCCCTCGCGCGACACCTGCGCGCGAACGGGTGCCTGCGCGGGATCGTGACCGCCCCGGGCGACATCGACCTCGACGCGGCCCGGGCGGCGGCCAGGGCCGTGGCGCGCTGGGAGGACCAGGACTTCGTCGGGCAGGTGTCGCCGCCGGCCGTGACCGAGTTCGAATCGCCCGGCGACACCGGCCCGCGGATCGGGATCGTCGACCTCGGTCTCAAGAACAACATCGTCCGGGCGATGCGCTTCCGCGGTGCGCGCGTTCGCGTCTTCCCGCACACGGCCGACCCGTCGGACGTGCTGTCGTCGGACATCGACGGCGTCATCCTCTCGCCCGGCCCGGGCGATCCGGCACGGCTGGAGGCCCAGGTCGCGCTCGCGCGTGCGGTCATCGACGACGGCCGGCCTCTGCTCGGCATCTGCCTCGGCCACCAGATCGTCGGCCGGGCCGCCGGCGCCGACACGCGCCGCCTGCAGTTCGGCCACCACGGGGCGAACCACCCGGTCCGGGACGTCGAGCTGGGCCTCGTCCAGGTCACCGCCCAGAACCACGAGGTCCAGGTGGTGGGCGAGTCCCTGCCGGCTGCGTCGGGCTTCCGGGTCAGCCAGGTGAACCTGAACGACCAGTCCGTCGAGGGGCTCCGCCACCGGGACCTGCCGATCGAGACCGTCCAGTACCACCCGGAGGGCGCACCCGGCCCCCTGGACGCCCTCGCGGTCTTCGACCGGTTCTTCACGGCCGCGTCGACCGGCACGATCGGGTCGCCGTGACCGACGCCCGCAAGCCTGCCTCGGTCCTGATCCTGGGCTCCGGACCGGTGGTCATCGGCCAGGCCGCCGAGTTCGACTACGCCGGGACCCAGGCGTGCCGCGCGCTTCGCGCCGAGGGCGTGCGCACGATCCTCGTGAACTCGAACCCGGCCACGATCATGACCGACCCGCAGGTCGCCGACGCGATCTACCTCGAGCCGCTGACCGTCGAGGCCGTCGAGGCCGTGATCGCGAAGGAGCGGCCGGAGGGCATCCTCGCCGGGCTCGGCGGCCAGACCGCCCTCAACCTCGCGACGGCCCTCGCCGAGGCCGGCGTCTTCGAGCGCCACGACGTCCGCCTGCTCGGGACGCCGCTCGAGGCCATCCGCATGGCCGAGGACCGCGAGGCGTTCCGCGACCTCCTGGACCGGCTCGGCCAGCCGTATGCGCCCTCGTTCATCGTCGAGGGGGTGACGCCGGAGGCCCGCGCGGCCTCGTCGCTCGAGGCGCTCGAGACCATCGGGCTGCCGGCCATCGTGCGCCCGGCCTTCACGCTCGGTGGGACCGGCGGCGGCATCGTCGAGACCGAGGACGCGTATCGCGAACGCATCCGGGCCGGGCTGCGGGCGAGCCCCATCGGTCAGGTCATGGTCGAGAAGTGCCTCGTCGGCTGGCAGGAGATCGAGTACGAGGTCATGCGCGACGCCGATGACACCTGCATCGCGGTCTGCTCGATGGAGAACGTGGACCCGCTCGGCGTGCACACGGGCGACTCGATCGTCGTCGCCCCGGTCCAGACGCTGACCGACGCCGTCCACCAGCGGCTGCGCAGCGCCGCCCTGGCCATCATCCGCGGCCTCGGCGTCGAGGGCGGCTGCAACGTCCAGTTCGCGCTCTCGCCCGATTCGACCGAGTACGCGGTCATCGAGGTGAACCCGCGCGTCAGCCGGAGCTCCGCGCTGGCCTCGAAGGCGACCGGCTATCCGATCGCCCGGGTCGCCGCCCAGATCGCGGTCGGGCGAAAGCTCGCCGAGATCCCCAACGTCGTGACCGGAACGACCGTCGCCGCGTTCGAGCCTGCGCTCGACTACGTCGTCGTCAAGCTGCCGCGCTTCCCGTTCGACAAGTTCCCGGGCGCCGACCGGACGCTCGGCAGCCAGATGAAGGCGACCGGCGAGGTGATGGCCATCGACCGGACCTTCGGGTCCGCGCTGAACAAGGCGCTCCGCGGCCTCGAGCAGGCGGGCGTCGGGCCGCTGGCCGAGGACGCGAGCTGGACGCCGACGTTCGACTATCTCGCCGGCGTCTATGCGGGCGACCCCGACGCCGACGAGCCCATCCGCTGGATCGACGAGGCGGGGCAGGCCTGCGAGTCGACCCGCCACGCCCAGCGCACGGCCGCGCCGATCGTCCTCCGCCGGTTCATCGGCGCCGTCCGACAGCCGGCTCTGGCGGCTGCTCGGCCTGCTCCGCCGGGGCGTGCCCGAGGCGGTCATCGGCGAGGCGACGGGCATCTCCGCCTGGTTCCTCGCCGAGATGGGCCGCAACGTCGCGCTCGAGGCCGAGGTCCAGAAGACCGGGACGAGGCTGGCCGACCCCGCGGACGCCGAGGCCGCGACGCTGCTCGCCACGGTCAAGCGCGCGGGCTTCGGGGATCGCGAGCTGGCCGGCCTGGCCGGCACCACCGCGGCGGAGCTCCGGACGGCCCGGCTGGCGCTCGGGCTGCGGCCCGGGTTCGCGATGGTCGACACGTGCGCCGCGGAGTTCGCGGCCGAGACGCCGTACTTCTACTCGACGTACGCGGCCGCGGGCTCGGCGCCCGAGGCGCCGCCGGTGGCCCGCCCGGCGGCGCTGGTCATCGGCTCGGGGCCGGTCCGGATCGGGCAGGGGATCGAGTTCGACTACTGCGCCGTCCACGCGTCGGACACGCTCCGCGAGCTCGGCTGGAGCGCGGTCATGATCAACTCGAACCCGGAGACCGTCTCGACCGACTTCGATTCGTCGACGCGCCTCTACTTCGAGCCGCTCGACCCCGAGAGCGTGCGCTCGGTCATCGACGCCGAATCGCCCGACGGGGAGGGGCTCCTGCCGGCGGTCGTGGCGTTCGGCGGCCAGACGCCGCTCAACCTGGCGGCGCCCCTGGCCGCGGGCGGCGTGCCGCTCCTCGGCAGCGACCTCGAGGCCATCGACCAGGCCGAGGAGCGGACCCGGTTCTCTGCCCTGCTGGACCGTCTCGGCATCCCCCAGCCCGAAGGCGGGATGGCCCACAGCGTCGACGAGGCGCTGACGCTCGCCGAGCGCATCGGCTACCCGGTCATCGTCCGGCCGAGCTTCGTCATCGGCGGCCTGGCCATCGACTTCTGCTACTCCGCCGACGACCTCGAGCGCCAGCTGGCCGCCGCGACCGTGGTCGACCCCGATCGCCCGGTCCGCATCGACCGCTACCTCGAGGGCGTCGAGGTCGACGTCGACGCCGTCTCCGACGGCGAGCGGGTGCTCATCCCGGGCCTGCTCGAGCACATCGAGCGTGCCGGCGTGCACAGCGGGCGACTCGGTCGGGGTGTTCCCGCCGCAGACGGTGAGCGAGGGCGACCAGGCGCTCATCGTCGCCACGATGGAGCGGATCGTGCTGGCGCTCGGCGCGAGGGGCCTCGTCAACGCCCAGTTCATCGTCCGCGACGACGGCGTCTACCTCATCGAGGTCAACCCGCGCGCCAGCCGGACCGTGCCGTTCCTCTCGAAGGTCACGGGCGTGCCGATGGTCGAGCTCGCGGTCCGGATCGCGCTCGGCGCGACGCTCCCGGAGATCGGCTGGGACGGCGGTCTCCTCGCCCCGCCCGACTTCGTGGCGGTCAAGGCGCCGGCCTTCTCGACCGCCAAGCTGCGCGGCGTCGACCCGTCGGTCGGGCCGGGCATGCAATCGACGGGCGAGGTCATCGGGATCCACACGGACCCGCGCGTCGCCCTCGCGAAGGCCCTGCTCGGGGCCGCGCTCGTGCCGCCGCGGGCCGGCGACGAGGGCGCGCTCGCGCTGCTGTCGATCGCGGACCGCGACAAGGCGCACGCTCGGGCGGCTCGCCGCGGCGCTGGCGACGGCGGGCTATCGGCTGGCGGCCACGCCCGGGACGCGTGCGGCGCTGGCCGCGGCCGGCTACGAGGCGCGGCCGGTCGCGAAGCTCGGCGAGGCGAGCGACGAGACGATCGGCGAGGTCGCGATCCTCGACCTCATCGCGACCGGCGAGGTGCGGCTGGTCGTCAACACGCCGACGCCGCGCTCGGGCGCGGTCCGCGACGCCGCCGAGATCCGGCTCGCGGCCACCAACGAGGGGATCCTGTGCCTGACCGCGATGGAGACCGCGGTCGCGGCCGCCGAGGCGCTCGACCCGACCATCGCCGAGCGCCTCTCCGAGGTCCGCTCGCTCGGCGACTGGGTGCCCGGCGCGGCGCGGCGCCGTCGGCGCCTGACGCGGACTAGGTCGGACGCCCGCGGCTCGAGCGCCGGCGCATCTGGAGGGGCCACCACGATCGCCTGACCCAGCGACCACAGCGTCAGGGTCGTCAGCGCGACCATGACGACCGCCAGCGGGATCTCGCGGCTGACGGATCGTGCTCGCGCGTCATGCCGGCCGGGGCGTGCGCGGCCGCGTTCACGTGGCCCGCCCAGGCGCCGAGCATGTGGCCGCCGACGACGGCCGCGAGCTGCACGGTCCAGACCAGGCCCGGCGGCAGCCACGCGCCGGACGCCTCGTGGAACGCCGTCCCGAAGAGGTCCCAGCCGTGCTGGAACGGGTCGGAGATCGCGACCAGGATGTTCTGACCGTCGATGAGCAGGTACGTCAGGTAGTGGGCGATGAGGTACCCGACGGCGATCGGCAGGAGACCGGCCCCGGTCGCCGCGACGCCGACGACGCGCGTCAGCACGAGCGGCGCGAGCGCCAGCAGCCCCAGCCAGCCGATCAGCAGCAGCGTCTCACCGCCGACCCCGGGCGCGCCGAACAGGTCGAACCAGACCTGCGTCTGCGAGAGCCCGTCGAACAGGATGGACCCGACGCCGAGGGCGATCAGGATCGCGTCCGACGTCGTCCAGCCCCGTTCGAGCAGGCCGCTGACGAACGGACGGCGACGGACGCGGCCCGTCCTCGTCGGCCAGGCCGTACGGGGCGAGGCGACCGAGCAGCCGGAACCACACCGTGAACATCTCCCCGTTCGCACGCCACGTGTCGCGGCCGAACTGGGCCATCATCGCGAGCGTGAACGCCGTGTAGCCGACGAGCACGACGAACAGGGTCGAGGGCCCGCCGCCGGCGTCCACCAGCTCCAGCCAGACGAACGCGACGAACGCGATGACCGCCGGCCATCGCCCAGCCGTGCCGGGTAGTCCGCGGGCGTCCAGGCGCGCGACGCCGAGGCGCCGCAGGACCCAGGCGCCGAGGTCGTAGAGACCGGAGAACGGGTCGAGGAAGTGCCAGGCGGGTCCGATGACCGCGGAGACGAGCGCGACGCCCGACCCAGCCGTAGACCCACAGGAAGAGCGGCGCGACCGATCCGGCGCTCGCCCCGCCGACGATCCCCTGGGCCACGATCCACGCCCACGCGACGAGGCCCAGGACGCGCAGTCCGAGGCGCAGGGCTCGTCGGCGGCAGGTGCGCCGGCGCCGTCGTCGGCGGGCGGGTGGCGCGGACGTCGCGGGCGAGCACGAACAGGAACGAGAGGGCCACCGTCATCGCGGCGCCGGCCAGGTAGACCGCGAGCGGCAGGCGACTCGTGTAGGTCGGGTTCAGCGCGTGGCCGAGGACCGTCGCCGGCAGGGCCGCGGACAGGCCGAGTCCGACCCCGACGAGGGAGCCGACCCGGGTGACGGTGAGGCGCCGCGGGCGCCCGCGGGTCATGCCTCGGTCGGTGGGGTTTCGGTCGGGGGCGTGCCCGTCGGAGGCGTGTCGGTCGGTGGCTTCTCGCGACGGCTGTAGAGGTAGGCGGCGGCGATGGCGACGATCACCGCGACCGACGATGATCGGCAAGAGCACATCGCCGCCACTGCTCGCGTCGCTGCCGTCGGTCGTCGCCGGCGACGCGCCGGCCGTCGCACTCGCGCTCGCCGATGCGGAGGGAGGTGCGCTCGGCGACGCCGATGCAGTCGCGCTCGGCGCGGGGCTGGCGCTCGCGGTTGGCGTGGCTGTGGCCGTCGGGGTCGCGGTCGGTTCCGGAGTCGCCGCCGCCGTCGACGGTGAAGGACCACTCCGCCCGGTCGATGTCGCCGTCCTCGGCGGACTTCGTCGTGGACCTGACCGTGTAGGTCCCGGGCGCCAGGTCCGGCACGTCGTCGACCGACATCCGCTTCGCGTCATCCGGATCGACGCCGCCGGTCGCGAGCTCCTTGTCGTCCTTGTCGACCAGCTTGAGCGAGCTGCCGCTCGGGTCCATCGCCTCCGAGTAGGTCGCGAAGATCTCCGTCGGGCTGGCGTCGAGGGTGGCGCCGTCCGTCGGGGTGGACTCGACGAGCTCGGCGTGAGCCATGACCACCGACGGGAGCAGGAACAGGGCGACGATCACCCCCGGGAGGATCGCCCGACGGCGAGGAATGGCGAACTGTCGCATCATGCCCGGGAGTCTACGAGGTCCGCCGGCGAGTTGCCGCGACCGAGGCGATCGGAGTCACGGTGCAGATCGAGTACCTGGACAAGGCGGGCGGCCCGTATCGGCCGGGCGCGTGCAACATCGGCCCGTACGAGATCGCCCGGCGCAGGCGTGCCGGGCTCTTCGAGCTGGTTCTGGCCGCCGTGATCGCGGTCGTCCTGGTCGTCGTCGACGCGCCGCCCGTGGCTCGACTCGTGGTGTTCCCGTTCCTCGCCGGCGCGATCGTCAGCCTCGAGCAGGCACGACGCCACTTCTGCGCCGGCTTCGGGATGGCCGGCATCCGCAACTTCGGGGCGCGCGAGGACCTCGAGCACATCGCCGACCCGGCGGCAAAGGCGGCTGACCGCCGGGCCGCGCTGGTCATGTTCGGCTACTCGAGCGCGATCGCGGCGGCCATCACGGCCATCTTCGTGGTGCTGCCGGTCTAGTCGATCGCCCGGCCCCGACGAGTCCGGCCGCCGCCTGTTCGGAGGTCAGGCGACGGCCGGGATGATCTCGCGGCCGAACGTCTCGAGGCGCTCGAGCACGTGCGCGTCTGGGAGGTTGACGATCACGTGCTCGATGCCCTCGTCGGCCTGGGCGCGGAGCGGCCGCGACGACGTCGGCCGCGCGTCTGGCGACCGGGTCGAAGGTCGGCCTCGACGAGCGCGGTCTTCTCGATCGATGTCGAAGTCACGGCCGACGCTCGTCGCAGTGGCGCCGCAGCACCTCGAGCTTGTGGGCGCTCTCGCCCGGGTCCGGGACCAGGATGTTGCAGGCGTCCGCGTAGGTCGCGACGAGCCGCAGGGTCTGCCGCTCCCCGCCGCCGCCGATCATGATCGGCGGGTGCGGCCGCGCGAGCGGGGCCGGGCCGGGAGATCGGCTCGGCGAGCCGGTCGTGGCCGCCCTCGATCGGCGCCGGCATCGCCGGCCCACATCGCGAGCGCGATGCGCAGCGTCTCCTCGAGCCGCTCGAACCGCTCGGCGCGCGACGGCCAGGGGAGCCCGAGGCCGCTGGCCTCGCGCTCGTACCAGGCGGCCCCGAGCCCGAGGTACGTCCGGCCGCCCGACAGGACGTCGAGCGTCGTCGCGGCCTTGACGAGCACGGCCGGCGGCCGGGCCACGGCGTTCGCCACCATCGGGCCGAGCGCGATCCGCTCCGTCGCCTGGGCGAGGAACCCGAGCGTCGTGTACGCCTCGAGCATCGGTTCGTCGGGGCCGCCCCAGCCCGATGTCGACCGGCAGCTGGAAGAAGTGGTCCATGACCCACAGGCTCGCGAAGCCGTTCGCCTCGGCGGCCTGGGCGATCGCGGTCAGGGTCGGCCGGATGGCCGGCGTCGCCGCCCGGGAACGAGAACGACGGGAGCTGCAGCCCGACGCGCATGGTCGTGCCGGCCTACGCCGGTCGCGTCTGGGCGAGGTCGTCGGGGCAGGCCACCCGGCGATCGGCCGTCGTCGCCTTCGCATGGCTGACCGTCGGTCCGGGTGGCGGCGACCCATCGGCCGCCTCGGCCTCGGCCCGTCGAACGGCACGCGCGAGGCGGATGTCGTCGGCGGTCCGTTGGAGCTCGGCCATGTGCGCATGCGCATCGCGGATCTTCATGTTGTCCATGGTCTTCTCCCTCCTGTAAGACGGATATCTAACACTCGGTCGGCATCAGGTGCGGATCGGGATCGACGGGAAGCCGGGCTAGCCCAGCAGGAAGTGCTTGACCTCGGACGAGGCGTCGTCGAGGCGGGTCGGGCGCAGGCTGTAGTAGATGACGGAGCCGGCGTCGGCGACGGTCACGAGACCGGCCGAGCGCAGGATCGCGAGGTGGTGCTTGATGGTCGGCTTGGAGAGTTCGAGCTGCTGGGCGATCTCGGTCAGGTAGAGGTCCTTGTCGCGCAGCAGCCGGAGGATGCGCAGCCGCGTCTCGTCGCCGAGGGCCCGATGCAGCCGGACCACCGCCGGCGGCGGCGCCAGCGGGTCGGACGCGTCGAGGGCCGCGTCGGCGATCGGGTAGCCGAACAGCCGCCAGTCCAGCGCCGCCGAGCAGGAAGTTGTAGGGCCGCGCGAAATACGACGGGGCGAGGATCAGGCGCCGGACGCCGGGTTCCGTCAGCCAGCGGATGCCGCCGGTGGTCCGTTCGACGAGCTCGACGATGTCGAGCGACGCGCGATCGGCGGCGCGGGACTCGTAGTCGTGACGGATCATCGCGCCGACCCGCGTCTCGACCGCCTGGAACGGCTTGAGCCACGCGGCGAGGCACCTGGCGCGCCGGGCCGATGACCGACGGCGGATCCGAGTAGACCGCCGTGACATACGACTTGAACGCCGGGTCGTGGTGGGTCGCGACCCGTTCGGCCATGGCTGCGATCGCCTCGGGGTCGCCGTCGATCGCCCGTTCCGCGGTCTCACGGGTGTCGGCGTCGCGCAGGTCGTCGCCGATGATGGTCCGGAGGACCGTGCGGTCGTCCGCGGCGTCGAGCAGCCGCATGAACGAGGCGGCGTCGGTGACCTCGGGGTGGTCGATGGCGAGCCCGGCCAGCACGATGCACAGTTCGTGGCCGTACAGGTCGAGCGCCGGGCCGGCCTCCCGACGCAGGTCGGCCTTGGCCTCGGTCAGCCAGGCCCGATCGGAGGCCGGCAGGTCGTCCGTGGAGCCTGCGTCGTCCGAAAGGCTGAAGACGAAGTCGTATGCGGTCCGGACGTCCCACTCGATGGTCGGCCCGCTCGAGCGATTGAAGTGGCGGACGCGCGGACTCGCGGAACGGTCGTCCGTCGGGGCGCGGCGGGTGGCGGGTCGAGCTGCCATCGTGGAGTGGTCGTCTCCTAACGAGTGTTAGATGCATGTCTAACATCGGCCCGTGGCTGTGTCAAGGGCCGGCAGCGGAGGGCACCGACCCGGTCCGACACCGAAGGCGGTACGATCGTCGCCACTCGATCACCTCCGGCGTCCCTCGCCGCCCGGAGCCCGACACCCCAGGAGTCCCAGCGTGCCGACCCACGTCCCGACCATCACGTTCAGCGACGACCGCCTCGCGAACGGCCTGCGGGTCATCGTCGCGGAGGACCATCTCGCCCCCGTCGTCGCGATCAACCTCTGGTACGACGTGGGATCGAAGCACGAGCAGGCAGGGACGAACGGGGTTCGCCCACCTCTTCGAGCACGTGATGTTCCAGGGCTCCAAGCACGTCGCGAAGGCCGAGCACATCGCGCTCGTGCAGGCCGCCGGCGGGACGATGAACGGCTCGACGTGGCTCGATCGCACCAACTACTTCGAGACGCTGCCCGCCCACCAGCTGGAGCTCGGCCTGTGGCTCGAGGCCGACCGGATGGCGACGCTGCCGGACGCGCTCAGCCAGGAGAACCTCGACAACCAGCGCGAGGTCGTCAAGAACGAGAAGCGCTCCTCGTACGACAACCGCCCGTACGGGCTGTGGCAGGAGAAGATCCAGGGACATCTGTTCCCGGTCGGGCACCCGTACCACCACCCGACGATCGGCTCGATGGCCGATCTCGACGCCGCCTCGCTCGATGACGTGGTCGCGTTCTTCCGGACCTACTACGCCCCGAACAACGCGGTGCTCTCGATCGTCGGGGACGTCGACACCGCCGAGGCGCTGGCCGCCGCCGAGCACTACTTCGGGGAGATCCCCGCGAACCCGTCGATCCCGAAGCTGGGCGACCTCTCACTTCCGCCGACCCTCGGGGCCGAGATCCGCGAGACCGTCCGCGACCGCGTCCCGCTGCCGCGCGTCTACGTCGCGTTCCGGGCGCCCGTCTTCGGCGACCCGCGGCTCGAGGCGCTCGACATGGCCAGCCAGATCCTCGCGGGCGGGAAGGGGAGCCGCCTGGACCGCCGGCTCGTGCGCACCGAGCGCATCGCCCAGGACGTGGCGCTGTTCAGCCTCGGCTTCGTCGGCGGCGGCTCGATGGTCGCCGGCTGGGCGACCGTCCGGCCCGGCATCGATCCGGCACGGGTCGAGGCGGCCTTCCACGAGGAGCTCGCCCGCCTGACCACCGAGCTCGTCACCGACGACGAGCTCGCCCGCGCCCGCGCGCTCGTGGAGGCCGACGAGCTCGGCTCCCTCCAGCGTGTCGAGGAGCGGGCCGACCGGCTGTCGATGTACGCGACGCTGTTCGACGACCCGGGCATGATCAACACGATGCTGCCGCGCTACCTCGCGGTCACGCCGGAGGACATCCGGGTCGCCGCCACGGATGTCTTCCGCGTCGACAACCGGGTGGTCCTGACCTACCTGCCGGACGGGCCGGTGGCCGACGACCAGGCGCTCGACGAGCCCGAGTCCGAGGAGGAAGCCGCATGACGGCCTCCGCCGAGCCGCTGCGCGACGGGCCGGTCATCGCCGAGCGACCCGTCGCGGGCACCCCTCGCCCGTACGAGTTCCCCGAGGTCACCGAGACGCGGCTGGCCTCGGGCCTGCGCATCCTCGTCGCGAACCTGCCCGGCCGGCCACTGGTGTCGGCCTCGCTGGTCCTGCCGATCGGTGCCGTCGACGAGCCGGCCGAGGAGGCGGGATCGACCGTGCTGGCCGCCCGGGCCCTCGCGGAGGGGACCGAGCGCTACGACGCGATCGCCCTGATCGAGGCGACCGAGCGCCTGGGCGCGTCGCTGCACGCCGAGGCCGGCTGGGACGCGTTGACCGCCGGGCTCGACGTCCCCGCCGACCGGCTGCCGCAGGCCCTCGACCTGCTCGCCGAGGTCGTCCTGCACCCGACCTTCCCGGTCGCCGAGGTGGACCGCCTGCGGGACGAGCGCCTCAACGACCTGCTCCAGGCCAAGGCCGACCCGCGCCGGCGCGTGGAGGAGGCGCTGATCAACACGATCTACGCGCCGACCTCGCCGTACCACCGCCCGGCCGGCGGCACGAGCGACACCGTCGAACGCCTGGATGCCGAGACGCTGCGCCGTGCGTGGATGCGCGGACTGGACCCGGCCCGGGCGACCCTCGTCGTCGGCGGGGACCTCGCCGGCCAGGACGTGCCCGAGATCGCCGAGCGCCTGTTCGGCAGCTGGGCGTCGGGTCCCGATGGCGAACGCCCGGGTCCGATCGTGGACACCGCGTCGGTGTCCGGCCGCCTCGTGCGGGTGATCCACCGACCGGGCTCGGTCCAGACCGAGATCCGGATCGGGCACCGGGGCCTGCCGCGGCGGATCGCCGACTTCCACGCCGTCTCGGTCATGAGCGCGATCCTCGGTGGCCTGTTCAACTCCCGGCTGAACATGAAGCTCCGCGAGGAGAAGGGCTACACCTACGGCGCCAGCGCCGGCTTCGAGATGCGACGCGGCGCCGGCCCGTTCGCGGCGCGGGCCGGGGTCAACACCGAGGTCACGATCCCGGCGATCCTCGACACGATCGCGGAACTGACGCGGATCCGCGAGACGAGCGTCAGCGACGCCGAGCTGGCGGCCGCGCGCGACTTCCTCATCGGCGTGTTCCCGCTGCGCTTCGAGACCGCCTCGGCGGTCGTCGGGGCCCTGTCCGGGCTCGTCGTCCACGGCCTGCCGGTCGAAGAGCTCATCGGCTATCGATCGCGCATCGAGGCCGTCGATCCGGCGGCGATCTGGGACGCGGCTCGCGCCCACATCGACCTCGAACGGGCGGCGATCGTGCTCGTGGGCGACGTCGACGCATTCGGCCCGGCCCTCGAGGCCGAGGGCCTCGGTCGGATCGTCATCGAACCCGACGACGTCGAGGGCGCGGCCGGTGGTGCCGTCGGCGTCGCGGCGGCGCACGCCGAACTCGAGGAGGATCCGGCCGATGACGCCGCAGGACCGCTCGACGAGGGGCCGGCGACCGGCCCGACCGCCGGTGCCGAGGAGCCGTCGCTGCCGGGATCAGGGGACGAGCCGGTGACAGCGGACACCGGGAGCACCTCGCCCGACTGAAACCTTCGGCGCCTGTGCTGTCTCAGGGAGGTAGATGCCGGTCGACCGATCGGCGACCTCCGGGGAGAGACACAGAATGCATTCCCAAGCTCGATGGATGCGCGGCGTCGCCGTCGCGGTCGTTTCCACGTTCCTGATCGTCGGTGCGGCGTTCGCCGCCAACGGCGTGCTCGCGCCCTCGGGCGCCGACCACACCCCGGCGACGATCGCCGAGCCGACCAAGACCGCCGAGCCGACCGAGACGGCGGAACCCACCGAGACCGCCGAGCCCGTCGTCGCCGCGGAGTCGAGCGAGACCGCCGAGCCGAGCGAGACGCCCGAGGCGGACGAGACGGCCGAGCCGACCGCGCATCCCAAGGCGGCCAAGACCGCCTCGCCCAACGCCAACCGCGGCTCGAGCAACCAGGGCAACGACGACGCCGATGAGAACGAGAACGAGAACGAGGACGCCGACGAGGACGACGGCGATGGTGAGCACGAGGACGCCGACGAGAACGACGGCGAGCACAACGGCGGCGACGACGGTGAGGACAGCGGCCATGACGGCGGCGACGATCACGGCGGCGACGGCGAGGACGGCGGCGGCGACGACTGACCGGACGAACTCGTCCCACCGATCCGGGTGGACGACCGACATGCGACCCGATGGGTCGGCCCGCCCCAGCGCATCATGGGGGCGGGCCGACCGACTGCGTCCGACGCGGAACGGGACCCCGCCAGCCGGAGATCGTCGATCAGCGACCCAGGAGCCACGCTGCCCGAGCAGCCCGATGACCGCGCCGGCGACCGAGCGATCGTCGAGGCCGTCCTGGCCGGTGATCGCGACGCCTTCCGCCGCCTGGTCGAGCGAGAGTCCGGGCCTGTCGTCCGGGCCTGCCACCGGATCCTCGGTGACCTCCACGAGGCCGAGGACGCAGCCCAGGAGGCCTTCGTGATCGCGTACCGCTCGCTGGCGAGCTGGCGCGGGGACGGGCCGTTCGGGGCGTGGCTGACACGCATCGCGATCCGCATCGCGCTGCGCCAGGCCGGGCGCCGCAAGACCGTCACCTGGCGGGACCCGCTGGCCAATGAGCGCGATCAGTCGGCGGACCCGATCGACGCGGCCATGGACCAGGCCTCGCTCGCGGCGACGGGCACGATGGACCCTTCGTCCCTCGCGGTCCGGGCCGAGCGCGCGACGGACGTCCGGACAGCGGTCGCCTCCCTCCCCGAGCCGTACCGGGAGGTCGTCACGCTGCGGTTCTTCGGGGAGATGAGCCTCGAGGAGATCGCCGTCGAGACCGGTCGACCGCTCAACACCGTCAAGACCCACCTGTACCGCGGCCTGACCCGTCTCCGCGGCGCACTCATCGATGAGGGCGCCCGATGAGCGGCATGGGTCGTCGATTCGATCCGGCCGAGATCCGGCCCGACGCGGGTCCCGGACCGTCCGACGCCGAGCTGGCCGAGGCCATGCTGGCCGCCCGCGAGCTCGAGGCGCTCGGCGCCCGCGACGCCGTGGGCCCGACGGTCGGGTTCGAGGACCGGGTCATGGCCGCGATCGCCACCGAACCGGCGCCCCGCGTGCTGGTCCGGCCCGGCCGGAACGTGCGCTACGGGCTGCTCGGCGGTTTCGCCATCTCGGTCCGCGACGCCTGGCGCGTGGCGACCGGTGGTGGCCGGCCCGTGGTCGTCCGGGCTCAGGCCATGGCCTTCGTGCTGCTCGTTGTCCTCGCGACCGGATCACTCTCCGTGTTCGCGGCCGTCGGTGCGGCGAGCCTCCTGGGCCCCGGGCCGATCGCGACGCCGAGAGTCCCGCTCCGGACCGCGAGCCCGGCTCCGCCCTCGCCGTCGACGCTGCCGTCCGCTCTGCCGTCGCCCTCGCCGACCGCGTCGCCCTCGAGCAGTCCGACGGTCGAACCGAGCGAGGCCGGCGAACCCGGCACGAGCGCGAAACCGGCCGGGACCGACGAGGCGGACGAGACGCCCAGGGCGGCGAGGACCCCGAGGCCGACGAGGACGCCACGAGCTACCGAGACGCCTGAACCGACGGAGACCGACGAGGCCGAAGGGACCGACGATCACGGCGGCGGCGGCGGCGACGGCGGCGAGGACGACTCGAGCGGGCCCGGCGGCGACTGAGGCGACGACCGGCCACGCGGAGGCGCTAGGCTGACGGCGTGATCGTCGTCGTCGGCAACCCGATCGCCCGGAAGACGCCCGCTGGCATCGTCGCCGGTGGCCCGGCCGCCCTGGTGGCCCTGTCGGCGGCCGCCGCCGGCTCCGAGGTCCAGCTGGTCGCGCGGGTCGTGGACGACACGGCGGGCGACTCGATGCTCCAGCACCTGACGACGTCCGGCGTGTCGCACGTCGCCACGCTCCGACAGCCCGCGACGCCCGACGGCCCGGTCCTCGAGGCGGCGGACCTCGAGCTCGCTCTGCGCTACCTCACGAACGTGGGCGTCCTCGTCCTCGCCGGACACGACCCGGGCCTGACGCCGATCGCGGTGGAGGCCGCCGCCTGGAACCACGCGGCGCTCGTCGTCATCCTCCCGCGCGGAGAGACGATCCCGACGGACCTGCCGACGGATGCCACCGTGCTGGCCGCGCCGGAGTCGGATCCCGACGGGGCGTTCGGGACGCTCGTCGGCGCCTACGCCGCCGCGCTCGATCGCGGCGTGGACGCGGCGACGGCCTTCAAGACGACCATCACCGCCGCCGGCGACTGGTCCAGGGTCACCGACTAGGCGTCAGCTCGTGGCGAGCACCAGCGGCTCGATGAGCGCGGGGCCGTCGCGCCGGACGTCGTTCACGTCGCGGACCACCGGATAGATCGCGAGCTCGACCTCGTCGTTCGGGACGAGCAGCCCGAGCAGCTCACCGGGGTCCGCCGGAGCCGGCCCGAGCCAGAGGTCCCAGGCATCGTCGGGGAGCACGACCGGCATCCGGTCGTGCAGGTCGCGCAGCGCGTCGTTCGGGGTGGTGGTCACGATCGTGAAGGTCCGCCGCACGGTCTCGGTCGCGGGATCGCGCCAGCCCGCCCAAAGACCGGCAAGCGCCAGGGGGCGTCCGTCGCTGCGGATCACGCGGTAGGGCTGGCGGACCGTGCCCTCCCGCTTCCATTCGTAGAAGGAGTCGACCGGCACGAGGCAGCGACGCCGCTGGAACGCAGCCCGGAAGGCCGGGCTGGTGGTCAGCGTCTCGGCGCGGGCGTTGAACATCCGAGACGCCACCTTCGCCTCGGTCGCCCAGTGCGGGATGAGGCCCCAGCGGTATGCCGTGATGGCGCGACGGTCCTCGCGCTGGACGACCACCGAGGCCTCGTCGGTCGGGGCGACGTTGTAGTGCCCGCCCGGATCGTCGACGAGCGGCTCAGCCCCGAAGATCTCGGCCAGCTCCGACGCCGGTCGCTCCTGGGTGAACCGTCCGCACATGCCCGCGAGTCTAGCGCCGGACATGGAGCGACCCCCTCGTCGGCCGGCGAGGGGGTCGTCAGGTGAGAGGCGAAGGAGCCTAGGGCAGGATCAGGTGGACGGGATTGCCCCGGATCTGGACCTGCCAGGTCGTGATGTCGGTCGCGGTCGTTCCGGAACCGGTCATGTTGTAGCTGATCTTCCACCAGCCCGACTGCTGCGCCGTGTAGGTCATCGGGGATCGGGATGTTGATCGTGATCCAGCAGCCGTTGAACCGGCTGCTGCCGGAGTAGGTCACGACATTGGGCACGCCGGTGCCCGCAGAGCTGTTGCAGCTGGACACGCCGCTGTTCGTGGTGCCCTGGCTCGCGGTGTAGTCGAAGTTGGTGGCGCTCCAGCCCGCGGCCGTCGGGATCAGGATCTCGATGTTGGCATCCTGGTTGGTGTCACCGGCGTCGAAGAGCTTGATCTCCATCGTCTTGCCCGCATGGGCCGCCTCGATCTGGGCCAGGTAGAAGGTCGAGGACGCACCACTCGGCAGCGGCGAGTACATCTCCATCGCCCCGATCCCGTAGATCTTCGGCGCGGTGCCGGTCGCCTTGGAGAAGATCGCCCAGCCATTGCGTGCGTTGGTCGGCAGCTGGTCACTCGCGTTGCCCGGGTCGACGGTGCTCGTATGGAGCCGGTAGGTCTTGCCGCCGGCCAGGGTCGATGCCCCCCCGAGCTGGTACCAGCCGAGGTGGTAGGCATCGCAGCCAGCGATCCCTGAGCCCCCGGAGCCATTGAGCGTCGGGTCGGAGCCATCCTGCTGCTTGAACGTGTTTCCCGAGGTGAACCCGGGCACGAGGACGTCGTCCGTCAGGTCGTACGGGGTCCCTTGCGTGTCGTACAGGTCGTAGAACGAGCTGACCGGGACCTTGTTGCCGATCCATGTGTCGCCCAGGCCCGTCGTCAGCGCGCCGGCGCAGAAGCCCGGGTCGTAGATCCAGACGCCGCCATTGGAGGATCCCGGGGCCATCTCGACGGCGTAGTTGTAGTACTGCGCCTGGTCGTAGTTGGGGTTGTTGACGGCGGGCCCTGGTGCGCCGTCCGTGTCGTATCGGGGAAGGTAAGCGTCGCCGCTGATCGACTCTGCGCCCTGCGAGAGCATCATCCCCCAGAAGCCTCGAGGGGTGAGGACCTCATTGGCCGGGCCGGCAACGTTCGTGTCGGATGTGAAGACTTTCGGGTTCGTGACCACGCTCGATCCAGCATAGGTAGACCCTGATCCGCAGGTGGTCGATCCGGATGACAGCGGCGGCCGCGCAGGCGGCCGTCGTCGTCTTGATGATCCGGTGACGCGAACCCAGAAGTTCGTGTTGCTCAGGCCGTTCGAGCCCGACGGCGACCAGTAGGCGGAGGTCTTGTTCCACAGATCGGTCGGGCCACCCAGGGGGGTGACCACGTCGGTCGTCGTCAGATTCGGCGTGAGCTTTACGCCCGTGCCAGCGCCCGTCGTATAGCTGCCCTTGTTGTCCCCGGACAGCTCGTACTGGATCTGGCACGAGGCGCCGGTGCCCGTCTTGCTCATCTCGGCACTGACTTCGATGCCCTTGATCGCCGTGACCGAGCTGTTCAGGGAGATGTTGAATCCGCCGAAGGTCTGATACTGGTTCGCGGTGAGTCGAGGTCGCCCAGGCATCGTTGGACGTGACGGTATTAGTCGGCGTGGTCCAGGTTCCTGTGGGCGCACTCGAGGCCGTCACGTAGCTGGTCGTGACGTCGGTGAACGGGTCGGCGGTGGGAAGACCGTTGTGCCGCCGACCGAGTCGCAAACGGTGTTGGCCGTAGCGGTCGCGCAATGCCGCACGAGGCCGTACACGCCGTAGTAGTTCTCCGGGCTGCCCATCGGGACCGGGAGCACGTACTCGGCCTGTGAGTCGCGGGTCTCCTGGATGTTGTTGAACCCGAGGACTCGTGCGAAGAACGTGTTGACCGGTCCGCTGATCTTCACGCGCAGTCGACGATTGTTCGCGGCGTCCTTGTGGACGTCGACGACGACACCCCCGGCGCCATTCGTGTAGCCGTTCTTCTGCGCCTCGGCCCTGGCGAGGTCGATCGCGAGATCCTCGCGACCGGGCAGGCGGATCACCCCCGCGAGTGCCGCAGCGTCTGCGGCGCGCTGCATGCGCAGGCTGTTCGACCAGAACCAGGACACGTCGATCACGATGGCGCACATCCCGACGAACGCGACGATCGCGAGCGCGAAGATGACGACGATCTGGCCGCGGGAACGGGGATGTCGACGAGAGGTTCGCATGGTCATTTCCCTGGATTGAGGGCCATCACGGTGCGATCACCGATCGGGATGGTGGTCGGCCCGTTGCCGGAACCGAAGAAGCCAACGGCCGCCGAGAGCGGCGTGACGAGCTGGTAGTTGTAGGTCAGGCTCACACCGATCGAATCGGGGCCCGCGGAGTTGTTGTCGCGCAGGCAGGCACTCCAGCCGGTGGCTCCGGACGGGACGAAGAAGAGGTTCCTGCCGTCCACCGATGGGCCGTTCCCGACCGGGACTCCGGCCACCATCGTGGCGCTGTACACCCACGTGTTGAACGACGTGCCGGTGATCTCGCCGTTCGTGCCGGACTTGTAGATCTTGATCTCGGCGATCCGGCTGGGCACGACGGCTGAGCCCGGGGAGGTGATCACGCGCTGGAGCGCTGCGACGATCTGCTGGTCCACGGTGGCGGCGTTGGGTGACTGCCCGGCGCTGCAGCCCACGGTCCCGCCGCCGTTGGCGAGCGCAGAACCGACGCGGGCCCCCTCGCGCGTGGCGTATTCGAGCGTCAGGTGGTGATCGAAGACGAACCCGAACTCAAGCATGCCGAGCAGGAGCAGCAGGACCACCGTGATGATCATCGAGAACTCGACCAGGCTCTGGCCGCGCTCCCGCTTGCGACGCATCACAGGATCGGTTCCATGCGCATGACGTTCGAGCGATCGAACGTGATCCCGTCCCCGCTCCCGACGAATGTCCGCAGCGGCGTCACGAACGCGTGGTCGTAGAAGATCCGCACGCCGACGTGGTCGATCCCCGTGTGGCTACCGCCGCCGGTCGCCCAGGGGCAGCCCGCCATGATGTTGCACCGGCTGGTCTCCGGGTACCCGTTGCTGGTCAGGGAGTAGTAGATCGGGGTCGTCGTCAGGTCGGGCCGGGTGCAGTTGACCGCGACGGAGAGGTTTCGCGTATAGACGGTCCGGGTCCCCACGCTGTAGTCATCGCCGTTCGACTTCGCGCGGTAGATCTCCACCTTGACGATCTTGGCGTGATTGGCCGGCGCGGCGACGTCGCTCTCGATGCCGCCGAGGATCACGCAGTCCGCCCCGGTGGTCGCTCCGGCCTCGGCAGCGGCGAGGGCCGCATTGCGTGACGCGTAGTTGACGGCCAGGATCGCGTTGAAGGAGAACGCGAACTCGATGACCCCGAGGAACAGGATGAAGAACATCGGGAAGACGAGGGCGAACTCGACGAGCGTCTGCCCGGTGGAGAGGTCTTTGCGGTCCTTGCGACGGCGAAGGATCGTCACGTCCGAGACACCTGCGACGGTGCCGACGTGGTGTCAAGCCAGGTCGTGGTGGTCTCGGTCGGGGTGCCCTGGCAGGCAGCCACAGCCAGGATCGCCAGGAGGGCGACCAGGAGGGCGCGGGAGCGAGACGCGATGGTCTGAGGGTTCGCCACGATGATCCTTCGGCGAGCGATGAGTTCGACCTCACGATCGTAGATGGGGCCGGACCTGATCCAAGAGGGCCGGTGGTTCCGGTGCTCCACGCCGATAGTCCCAAGATCGGGAAGACTTCCGTAAGGTTCGATGCAAGGTCGTGCGAGAAAGGGGCGCCGGACCCTCGCCGACCCCTCCGAGGGCGTTGACTGGGCGCCCCAGGGGCACTCGTCGCAGCCGCTCATGTAGAGTCGCCGCCATGGACCAGCCTGGATCCCCGGACGGCGCACGCGGGGTGCCTCCCGGGCGCCTGTCGCGAGCGGCCGCGCAGAGCCTGATGATGCGCGGGGACGAGCTCCTTGCGGCCGGTGACTACGGGGATGCGGCGATCCACTATCAGCGGGTCGTCGGCTTCGACGATCCGGCCATCACGGCCGCGGCCCTGCTGGGTCTCGGCGAGGCGCGCTACCGCCTCGACGACGAGGACGGCGCGGTCGCCACCTGGGAGGCCGCGATCCAGGTCGGTGAGACGCCGTCCACCTATCCGGCCTGGCGCAACGTCGCGGCCGCCCGCGTCCGCGCCGGCGACCTCCGCGGCGCCCAGCGGGCCTACCGAGAGGCGGACCGACGGGCACCGGCCGCCGACAAGGCCGAGATCGCCTCACGGCTGGGGTGGCTGGCCAAGGAGACGGGCGACGCCGGAACGGCCAGCCGCTACTTCGCGAAGGCCCGCGGCGACGGACCGCTCGTCCCGGTCTCGACCATCGTCATCGCCGCGACCGCGATCGTGTCGTTGGTCGTCCTGTTCACGGCCGAGGGCGAGGACCTGCTGCAGGCGCTCTGGCTCGACAAGCTGGCCGTCGCGGACGGGGAGTACTGGCGGCTCTGGACCGTCACGCTCGTCCACGCCGACCTGCTGCACCTCTTCTTCAACATGTACGCGCTGTACCTGGCCGGCCCCATCGTGGAGCGCTGGTACGGCTCCCTCTGGTTCCTGATCCTGTACCTGCTCTGCGCCGCCGCGGGCTCGGTGGCGAGCTTCGTCTTCGGTGGCGACGTGCCGGCGGTCGGCGCGTCCGGGGCGATCTTCGGGTTGTTCGGCGTGCTGCTGGCCGCGAACCGGCTCCACCATCCGGTCGACCGGGCCAACCGCGGGCTCGTCAGTCAACTCGGGTTCCTGGTCCTGCTCAACCTCGTGTTCGGATTCGCCTCCGGCGGGCAGATCGACAACGCGGCGCACCTCGGCGGCCTGTTCGCCGGGCTGTGGCTCGGTGCCGCGATCCGGCCGACCGGAGTCCCGACGATGTCCGCGATGTGGCGACGGCCCGGCGGCGCGACGTCGGCGATCGGGTCCGGTGCTGCGCCGACGTCGGCGCCCGTCACGGAACCACCGCGGTTCGTGCCGGCCGTCGCGGTCGGGGCCGTGGTCGTCGTCGTCCTGGCCGGCATCTTCGTCGGGACCGCGGCTCGCGAGGACGGCTTCGCGGCGGGGGCGACGGCGGTCGTCCAGGCTGCGGTGGTCGTCGATCTCGAGGACGGGCGGACGCCTGGGTCCGGGACCGGCTAGGGCCCGTGTTCGCGACGCTCCTCGGGCCCCTGCCGCGGCCGCCGCTGGCCGTCGACGCGACACGCGAGACGATCCTCGACGCCGTCGTGGCGGCGCAGGTCGAGGCCGGCCTCGAGCCGGTGACCGACGGCGGCTGGCCGCTCGTCCACGACGATCCGGTCGCCGCCTGGCGAGCCACCGCCGCACGGACCGACAGCGCGGTCAAGGCCGTCGTCGTCGGGCCGTACACGGCGGGCCTCCGGTCGGGCGTGTCCGTCGAGGGGATTCGCGACGTGATCCGCGGACTCGCTGCCGCCGGCTGTCCGATCGTCGAGGTCGCCGAGCCCGCCGCCGTCGGGATCGGCCCCGACCCCTCGGAGCAGGCGCGCTTCCGGGACCTCCACGACCGGCTGCTCGACGGGCTGGTCGGCCCGGGCACGGGGACGCTCCACGGCACCCACCTGTCCCTGGCCATCACGGGCGGCGCCGCCGACGCGGCCGGCGCGGCGACGATCCTGGGCCCCGCCTACGCGAGCCTCGCGGTCGACCTGATCGCCGGGCCGGACAACTGGCGCCTTGTGCGATCGGCGCCAGGGGACCGCGGCATCGTGTGCGGGGCGCTGTCCGCCGCGGAGGGGTCGGACGACGGCCCCGAGACGCTGTTGTGGGCGGCTGCCTATGCCGCGGGGAGCGCCGGGCGTGGGCCCGATCGCGTCGGGCTCGCGACCGCGTCGTCCCTCGCCGCGTTGTCGTGGCCGGTCGCTGTCGCCAAGCTGGCCCGACTCGGGGAGGCGGTCCGACTCGCCGGCTTGCCTGCGGACGAGCGCCTCGCCGCCATCGATCCGAGGGCCATCGACAGCCGCAGCGCGGCGCTCGGCCGGTACGAGCCGGCCGGCACCCGCCGGTCCCGCCGCCGGCGTCCCGGCTGAACGCCGCGGCTGCCCCGCCGTCTCCTTCGCGGAACGCTCTTGATTCCCGTCCGCCACGGTGCCACCATCGTCGGACCTCGTTCGACTTGAAGGCGGTCGGATGGAGGACCCGAATGCTCAAGGTGAGGCGCGGACCCCATCGGCGTGTCCGCGCACCATGTGCCGGAGGAGGTTGAGCCCGTGGGCGAACACATCCAGCTGACGGTCAACGGGACGGCTCGGGAGCTCGACGTCGAGCCGAGACGCCTCCTCGTCCAGGCCCTCCGTGAGGACCTCGACCTCACCGGCACGCACGTGGGCTGCGACACCAGCCAATGCGGCGCCTGCACGGTCCACCTCGACGGCCACGCCGTGAAGTCCTGCACGATGCTGGCGGTCCAGGCCGACGGCGCGCACGGTCACGACCATCGAGGGCATGGCGCCCGAGGACGGCCTGCATCCGCTCCAGAACGCGTTCTGGGAGAAGCACGGGTTGCAGTGCGGCTTCTGCACGCCGGGCATGATCATGACCGCGGCCGATCTCCTGGCCCGCAATCCGGACCCGACGGACGACGAGATCCGTCACGCCCTGCACGGCAACCTCTGTCGATGCACGGGCTACCAGAACATCGTCGCGGCCATTCGCGCCGCCGCGGCCACCATGCGCGACGGGGCCAAGACCCCCGTCAACGCGTAGACAGGGGAGACGACCATGACCGACGTGCTCGACGCCCCCAGCTCCCCGCTCGGCAAGGCCATCAAGCGGACCGAGGATCCGCGCTTCATCACCGGTGGCGGCCGCTACGTTGACGACATCAAGCTCCAGTCGATGGCGCACATGTCCATCCTGCGCAGCCCGTACGCCCACGCCAACATCCGGTCGATCGACACGACCGCCGCGAAGGCGATGCCCGGTGTCGTCGCCGTCTTCGTCGGCGCCGACATCCCGTACAACCCGATGCCGATGGCCTGGCCTGCGGGCGGCAGCGCCGGCATCCAGAACAACGTCAGCACGCCCCGGACGCTCGCCACCGACAGCGTCAAGTGGACCGGCGAAGGCGTCGCCGCCGTGGTCGCCGAGACCGAGGAACAGGCGATCGACGCCCTCGATGCCATCCAGGTCGACTGGGAGCCCCTGCCCGCGGTCGTCGATGCCGAGAAGGCGCTCGAGAACGGCGCGCCACAGCTGCACGAGAACGCCCCGAACAACCGGGTCTTCGACTGGAGCGTCGGCGACAAGGCCGGGACGGACGCGGCCGTCGACGCCGCCGAGGTCGTTGTCCGCCAGCGGATCGTCAACCAGCGGCTCATCCCGAACCCGATGGAGGTCCGGGGCAACATCGGCTGGTACAACCCGGGCACCGACGAGTACACGATCTGGATGTCCAGCCAGACCCCGCACATCCAGCGGCTCCTGCTGGCCGCGTTCGTGATGGGCATCCCCGAGCACAAGATCCGGTGCATCAGCCCCGATGTCGGCGGAGCGTTCGGGACCAAGATCTTCTGCTACCCGGACTACGCCCTGGTGCTGTTCGCCAGCAAGGCGCTCGGCGGCCGCCCGGTCAAGTGGATCGAGGGTCGGCGCGAGAGCTACGGCAGCACCATCCACGGCCGCGACCACATCACCTATCTCGAGATCGCCGGCAAGCGTGACGGCGAGGTGACCGGCCTCCGGGTCAAGACGCTCGCCAACCTCGGCGGCCGTCTCTCGACGATCGGTCCAGGCATCCCGACCACCCTCTACGCCCGCGTGCTTTCGGGTTGCTACAAGATCCCGAACGTGTACGCCGAGGTGACCGGCGTCTACACGAACACCACGTTCGTCGACGCGTATCGCGGCGCCGGGCGGCCCGAGGCGACCTACGTCATCGAGCGGGCGATGGACCTGTTCGCGGCGGAGATCGGCATGGACCGCGCCGAGGTCCGGCGGCGGAACTTCATCCAGCCCGACCAGTTCCCCTACGAGAATCCGTCCGGCCTGGGCACCGCCAGCGGCGGCGCCAAGATCTACATCGATTCAGGGAACTACGAGCCGGCCATGGACAAGGCCCTCGCGACCGTCGGTTATGCCGACCTCGCGGCCAAGAAGACGGAGGCCAAGGGCCGCGGCAAGCTGCTCGGCCTCGGCCTGAGCACGTACATCGAAGTCTGCGGCGTGGCACCGTCCAAGTGGATCGGCGCGGTCGGCGAGGGCTGGGGCGCCGCGATGTGGGAGTCGTCCAACATCAAGGTCCACCTGACCGGCAAGGTCGTCGTCACGATGGGCACGCAGCCGCAGGGCCAGGGCCATGAGACAACGTACGCGCAGGTCATGGCCGATGCCCTCGGCATCCCCATGGAGGACGTCATCGTCCAGCACTCGGACACGCAGGGCACGCCGTTCGGCTACGGATCGTACGGTTCGCGAACCAGCTCGGTCGGCATGACGGCGGCGATCAAGGCCGCGGACAAGATCAAGGACAAGGCCCGGCGCTATGCCGCACACATGCTCGAGGCGTCCCCGGACGACATCGAGATCGACGGCGCCGAGTACCGGGTCAAGGGCTCGCCCGACCGCAAGAAGACGTTCCAGGAGATCGCCTTCGCGCTCGACCTCGCGTTCGATGCCCCGGAGGGCATGGAGCCGTACCTCGACGAGACGGCCTACTACGACACGCCGAACTGCACCTGGCCGTTCGGCACACACATCGCGGTCGTCGAGGTCGATGAGGAGACCGGACATGTGGACCTTGTCCGCTATGTCGCGGTCGATGACGTCGGCAACAAGATCAACCCGATGATCGTCGATGGGCAGCTCCATGGCGGCATCGCCCAGGGCGTCGGCCAGGCACTCTGGGAGGGGGCCATCTACAGCGACGAGGGCCAGCTGTTGACGGGCTCGATGCTCGACTACGCCGTGCCCAAGGCGTCGTTCTTCCCGAACCTCGAGCTCGACGAGACCGTCACCCCGTCGCCGGTCAACCCGCTCGGCGTCAAGGGCGTCGGCGAGGCCGGCGCGATCGCGAGCACCGCGGCGGTCGCGAATGCCGTCGTCGACGCGCTGAGCCCGTACGGCGTCCGCCACCTCGACATGCCCTACACGGACCAGACCGTGTGGCGAGCCATCCAGTCCGCGAAGGGAGGCCAGGCATGACCATGGAGGAGTTCTCCTATCAGCGTCCTGCGACGCTCGACGCGGCGCTCGACGCGCTCGCGGCCGCGGATGGATCGGCCAAGGTCCTGGCCGGCGGGATGAGCATCCTGCCGCTCATGAAACTGCGTCTCGCGACTGCCGACACGCTCATCGACATCGGACGACTGGGCGAGCTCAAGGGCGCCCGGCCCACCGCCGACGGCGGCTTCGAGATCGGGGCGCTCACGACCTACGCAGAGACACTCGAGAGCACGCAGCTCGACTTCGCCCGCGACTGCATCCTGGGCATCGGCGACGTCCAGGTCCGCAACCGCGGGACGGTCGGGGGTGCGATCGCCCACGCCGACCCCGCTTCGGACCTGCCGGCGCTGGGGCTCGCGCTCGACTACTCGGTCGTCTTGCGCTCGAAGCGCGGCGAGCGCGAGGTGCCTCTCGACGGCTTCTTCCAGGGGGCGTTCGCGACCGGCATCGAATCCGACGAGATCCTTGTCGCGTTGAAGCGCGGGCCACTCCCGGCCGGGGCGACAGGCGCCTACAAGAAGATGGAGCACCCGGCGTCCGGGTACTCGATCGTGGGTGTCTGCGCCGTGGTCGCGTCGAGCGGTGGGAGCATCACGCACGCCCGGGTCGCGCTGACCGGGGTGGGCGAGGTCGCCTACCGGGCCAAGGCTGTCGAGGCCGCCCTGCTGGGCTCCGATGGATCCCCGGCATCGGTCGCCGCCGCCGCCGCGCATGCGACCGACGGCGTGACCGTCAACGGCGACATCCACGCAGACCGGGAGTACCGGACGCAGATGGCCGCCGTCTATACCCGCCGTGCGATCGAGGCTGCCCTCGGCCGCTCCGCCTGACCGACCCGGCGGCGGCACGGCGTGCGGGTCGAGCGGGTCGTTCCCGGTCGGTCCGCGCCCGCGCGCCTGGCGGGCGCCGTCCTCGCCCGCGACCTGACCGTCGCGGGGAAGCGCTGGGAGAAGGGTCGTCGGCTCAGCACCGACGACCTGCTGGCGCTCGCCGCCGCGGATGCCGGCCCGCCGGTCACGGTCCTGATCGCCGAGGCCGGCGAGCTCCACGAGGACGAGGCGGCCGTGCGGCTCGCCCGCGCTGTCGCCGGGCCGGGCCTTGACGTCCGCGGCCCGAACCAGAGCCGGATCGACCTCGTCGCGTCGGCGCCCGGCGTCGTCAACGTCCGGATCGCCGAGCTCGAACGCCTGAACCGGCTCGACCCGCTCGAGGTGTTCACGGTCTTCGACGGCCAGATCGTCGAGCGCGGCGACCTCGTCGCGAGCATCAAGGTCGCGCCGCACGTCGTCGAGGCCGCGATCGTCGACGAGGGCGTGCGCCTGACCGACTTCGGCACGCACCCGATCGTCTGGGTCGCGCCGTTCATCGCGTCGCGGGTCGGCGTCATCGTCAAGGAGTCCGTGCGCGCGACCGCGCGCGAGCGATTCGAGGCCAGCGTCCGGGCGAAGATCGAGGGGCTCGGCTCGACCATCGTCGCCATCGACTACGTCGAGGACGACGATGACGCGGTCGAGGACGCGCTCGCGCGGTTCACGAGCGGCCCGGAGCCGGTCGAGCTGGTGCTGACCGCCGGGGCCGCCAGCACGGACCCGCAGGACGCGGTCTTCACGGCCATCGTCGCCCTCGGCGGCCGGGTGGTCCGGCGGGGCGTGCCGGCCCATCCGGGCTCGATGCTCTGGCTCGCCCGGGTCGGGCAGACCGCGATCCTCGGCCTGCCGACATGCGGGGCGTATTCCAAGGCGACCGCCGCGGACCTGCTGCTGCCGCGGCTGCTCAGCGGGGAGCCGGCCTCGGAGCGGACGGTCGCGAAGCTCGGCCACGGCGGGATCCTGACCCGCAGCCAGCGGTTCCGGTTCCCGCCCTACGCCCGCGAGCTCGACGCCCCGGACGGCTGACGGGCGTCACGTCGCCCCGGCGTAGATCTCCTCGTAGGCGCGGCTGACGATCTCGGCCGCCTCGACCGTCTGGCGGTCGCTCATCGGGTTGCCGGCTCGCGAGCGCCAGCGCTCGATGCCGGCGATGGCCGCGGCCTGGAGGTCCGGTCGCGGGGCGTCCGCCGCCAGGCCCACCCGTTCGCTCCTCGAGCCCGAGCCGCACAGCCGGTCGATCTCGGCCCGCTCGTCGGGCGCCAGCGCGATCTGCCCGGACAGCACGAGATGCAGCAGCCGGAGGAGCGCGAGGGCCTGCGACGAGGCCTCGAGACGGTCGACCGACTGGACCAGGTCCGCCGCCGCCGGGACGCCGCGCCGGTCGAGCTCCTCGCCGACGACCCGCAACGCCGCCAGCGCGGATCGGGCCTTGAGTGCCTGCGCGCGCGCCGTGTACTGCTCGGCGAGGACCCGCTGGAGCTCGCGGATCCCCGAGTGCTCGAGCAGGGCGCCCGACAGCTCGGTCGCGGTCTTCACCTCGCCCTCGGCGATGAGCCGGACGGCCAGGCGCAGGCCGTACAGGCCGAGGCGGTCGAGCAGCTCCTCGCGGATCTCCTCGGCGAGCGGGCTGCGGTCGGGATCGCGGAACCGGTCGACCGAGCGCAGGAGCTCGGCACGGTCGGCCTCGTCCATCCGGGCGACGTCCCGCAGCCACTCGAACTGCTCCTGGCGGAGAGTCGCCCCGGTCTCGGCGATGAGACCGGCCACCGGCACGACCCCCGATGCGAGCCCGCGGACCTGCGGGTTCGCCGCGTAGCGGGCCGCGATCGAGCGTGCCGAGTCGAGGGCGTCCGGCCGGGCGGCCCCGATCTCGTCGGCGCGCGACAGGACGACGATCGCGTTGACCGGCGAGGCCTGCGCGATCGAGCGGTCCATGAACGCCTCGAGGAACTGCGAGTCGGACCGGTGCAGGTGACGCATGAGGTACAGGACGGCATCCGCCTCGCCCGGGCCCTCGGCCCCGCGATCGAGCAGCGCGTTGGTGGTCCGCTCCGAGGTGCGCTCGTTCGCCGAGGCGAGCCCCGGGGTGTCGATGAGGGTCAGGTCGGTCAGCTTCCGCGACGGCCAGCCCACGTCGATCCGCTCGATGGAATCGATGGGCCGCCCGTCGAGGTCGATCGAGAGCTCGCCGTCCTCGCGCCGGAACGGCAGCTCCGCCGAGCCCGACGGCCGCAGCTCGGCCGTGACGCGGTACCCGAGGTCGTGGCGGTACCACGTGACGATGCGCGTGCACTCGCCGGCGTCGGTGGCGGCCAGGCGTTCGCCGACCAGGGCGTTGAGGAGCGTCGACTTGCCGGCCTTGACCCGACCGGCGATGGCCACCCGGAGCGGCTCGTCCAGTCGCCGGACCGTCGCGTCCACGGCGGCTGCCTGGTCCGTGCCGTCGGCCACCCGACGGGCCTCGTCTGCGATGCGACGGACCTCGATCGCGAGATCGCCGGAACCCTCAGCCATCCCGCGCCGGCACCTAGTCGGGGAGGGGCCAGCAGTTGCCGGTCTTCTGGACGACCGTGTGGTCGTGGTTGGCCACGAGGACGCACATCTGCTTGGCGCCGGCCGGCCGGTCCTTGACCTTGTACTCGAGGAACGGCGACGACCCGTCGTAGAGGATCCAGTTCGAGGACTTCGCCGGCGCCCCGGCCTTCGTCGGCGGGATCGTGTCCCAGAAGAAGTGGATGTGGCGCGTCCCGGGGATGTCCGGAGTGAAGTGGAACGCCTCGAACGCGACGGCGTAGGCGTTCCCCTGGATCGTGATGCCCTGGATCCGGACCTGGCGACCCGACGGGCGTCGGCGAAGGTGTCGGCGTGGGCGTGGGGGTCGGGTGTCGGGGTCGGCGTCGGCGAGGCCGTTGGCGACGGACTGGGGGAGGGTGACGGCGACGTTGTGGCGACCACGGCCACGGACGCCGCGGCCGATGGCGATGGCGACGCCGACCCACCAGTGCCGCCGAGTAGTCCTGATCCACCGATCGCGATCACGGCGACCAACGCGATCCCAGCGAGGATCGCCGCCATCGGCACGGAAACACGGCGACCGCCGTTCGATCCGCCACCCGTGGCGCCGGGTGGGATATCGGCGGGTGGATCCGGCGGCACGGTGACCGGCTCCGGCGGTACGGACGCCGGCATCGGCTCCGGCTCGATCGCAGCCGGCGGTGGAGGCGTTGTCGGCGGCGGCCCCGGGCCATCGACGCCGGCGGCCGCACTCGTCGCCCCGGCGATCCCGGCTGCGGCCAGACCGGCCACGCCGACCGCCGCGACGGCGGCTCCAGCCTCGCCCTGACGACGCTGATCGGCGATGTATGCCGCGCCGAGTGCCATCGTGTGCTTCGGGTGCGCGTCGACCGCCACCGGCTTGCCGGTCGCCTCGCGGACCATCTCGGCCACGAGCGGGATCCGTGAGCTGCCGCCGACCAGGAGCACGCGATCGAGATCCGCGAACCCGAGACCCGCGCTGCGGGCCGCCCGCTCGAGCGCCTGGATGGTCTCGCGGATGCGCGGGCGGACCATCTCCTCGAACTCCGGGCGGGTCAGGCGCATCTCCTGCTGGATGCCGGGCAGGAAGATCTGGATGGTCGCGTCCGTGTCGGACGAGAGCGCCTCCTTGGCCCGCCGGCACTCCTCGCGCAAGCGGGCGAGCGCGGCGAGCGTGGCCGGGTCGTTGCCGTCGATCTCGACGCCGGACGACTTGACCAGGGCCATCGCGCGGGTGAAGAGCGCCTCGTCGAAGTCGATGCCGCCGAGTCGCTCCATCCCCTCGGGCCGACCGAGCTGCTCGAAGCCGGTCTCGGTCTTGCGCAGGATCGTCGCGTCGAAGGTGCCGCCGCCGAAGTCGTAGACGGCGATGACGGTGCCTGCCGGGACGCGCTCCTGACGGGCGTAGTCGACCGCGGCGGCCTCGGGCTCGGTCAGCAGCGAGACCGACCCGATGTCGGCCTGCCGGACCGCCTGGCGGAGCAGGTCGATCTTGTACTCGCCGTAGCTCGCGGGATGGCAGAGGGCGATCGCCGCCGGCGGCCCGCCGAGCTGCTCGCTGATCCGCAGCACGATGCCGCGCAACAGGTGGGCGAGGAGTGCCTCGGCGCCGTAGGGCGTGCCGCCCAGGATGATCGGCGTGGGGTCGCCGAGGCGGCGCTTGAACTCGCGGCCCGTGCGCGTCGGCTCGGCGAGCGCCCGGTGTTCCGCGGCCTCGCCGGTCAGGACCTCGCCATCGGAGCGCAGGACGACGATCGAGGGGATCGTCGCCGACTGCTGGCCGAGCTGGAAGATCTCGAGGCGGTCGCCGCGCGCCGTCGCCGCAGCGGAGTACGTGGTTCCGAGATCGATCCCGAGCGAGTACTCCATCCACCTCACCTCGACCATCCGGCTCCCCGGACGCGCGTCGACGAACGGTCCTTCCCAAGGGTGCCGAGTCTAGCGTGCGGGACGTCGTGCGGGATCACGGACGGTACACTCCGGGACCGGAGGGAGGACCGCGCCACCGATGCCGCGAGGCGGAACCACCGCGCCCGAGACCGTCGCGCCGCCGGCCGAGCCGACCGGCACCGACCCGGGTCCGTCGTCGGACCCCGGTTCGGGGCGCGTCGCGGAGCTCCTCGCCGACGTCCGCCGGTCGGCGGCCGACCACGGTCGCGACGACCTGGCCGAGCGGCTCGACGCGGTCGCCGCGCGGATCGCCCGGACCGAGACGGTGGTCTGCGTCGTCGGCGAGTTCAAGAAGGGCAAGAGCGCCCTGATCAACGCGCTCATCGGCAGTCCGGTCTGCCCGGTCGACGACGACCTCGCGACGACCGCGGTCACGGTCGTCGGCTATGCCGAGCGCCCGACGGCCACCGTCCGGCGGCGGGAGGCCGGCGAGCTCCTCATCGAATCGATCCCGGCGGACGACGTGCGGGCCTGGGTGCTCGAGCGCGACGACGCGGACCGCCGGCCGGGCGTCGAGCTGGTCGAGGTCGGCCTGCCGAACGCGTTCCTCGGGCGCGGCATCTCGCTGGTCGACACGCCGGGCGTCGGCGGCCTGAACGCCGGGCACGCGGCGGCGACGCTGGCGTTCCTGCCGTCGGCCGACGCCCTCGTCTTCGTCACCGACGCCTCGGCCGAGCTGTCCGGGCCTGAGCTGGAGTTCCTCGCCAGCGCGATGCGGGCCGGACCACCGGTCCTCGTGGCCGTCACGAAGGTCGACATGTATCCCGAGTGGCGTCGCATCGTCGAGATCGACGAGCGCCACCTGCGGTCGATGGGGCTCGTCGAGCGGCCGTTCGCGCTCAGTTCGGTCCTGCGGTCGACCAGCGACGTGCTCGGCGACCAGGCCCTCGAACGCGACAGCGGCTTCCCGGCCTTCGGGGACGCACTCGTCGGCGACGTCGTCGGGCGCGCGAGGACGCTGGCGCTCTCTGGCGCCGTGGCCCAGATCGGCCCTGCGATCGAGCAGCTGCGCGAGCCGCTCGCGGCGGAGCTCACCGCGCTCGAGCATCCCGACGACGCCGAGCGGATGGCCGGGGACCTGCGCGACGTCCGGACGCGACTGGCGGCGCTCAGCGAGGCGGATGCCTCGTGGTCGGTGCGGCTCGAGGACGAGTTCGCGGCCCTCCGCACGCGGATCACGTTCGCGTTCCAGGGCCAGATGCGCCAGGTCGTCCGCGACGCGCAGGACGAGCTCGAGCGGATCGATCCCGGGCGACGACTGGCCCGAGTTCAGCGGCCGGATCCAGGAGCGGACGGCGGCGACGGTCCGCGGCGCGTTCCTCGCGGCCACCGATGGCGCGGCCGACGTCCAGTCGATGATCGCGCGCCTGCTGGCCGACGAGGAGATCGGCCTCGACAGCACCGGGGTCCCGATCTCGTTCGACCCGCAGACCCTCTGGCAGGGTGGGCCGTCGTTCGACGGGCGGACCCGGTCCGGCCTCATCGCGAGCATCGGGGTCTTCACGGGTGCGAGCGTCGGGATCGAGATGCTGGGCATGCTCGGCACGCTGCTCGGTGCCGCGATCGTGGGGCCGGCCGTCCTGGGTGTCGCGCTCGTGTTCGGCGGCAAGGGCGTGCTGAGCGAGCGGCGGCGTCAGCTGGCCGACCGGCGGCAGCAGGCCCGGACGTTCCTGGTCGGGTTCGCGGAGGAGGTCCGCTTCGAGGCGGACGGCCGCCTCGCGTCGCTGCTCGACGAGATCCAGCGCCAGATGCGGGCCCGGTTCGCGGATCGGATCCGGGAGCTGAATCGGACCTACACCGAGAGTGCGGCGGCCCTGGAGCGGGCCGTCGAACAGGCCGAGACCGGGCGGGCGGCCCGGCTCCCGACCGTTCGTGCCGAGCTCGACGTGCTGGAGGCGTTGCGCGTGCGGGCGGCGGAGCTGGAGGCGGGCGCCGGCGCCTGAGGCTGCGCTCGCACTGCGACGGTCCGCGCCCGCCGCGGGACCGCCTTGGTCCTGGGCGTGTAGATTCGCTCGATGACCGACCGCGACACCCGACCCGAGGGCACCCGCTCCATCGAGGCCATCCAGGTCGACTTCCGCGAGCGCGACTACATCGCCGACCGCTCGCTCGCGACCGCGGTCTTCCTGGCGCTCGAGCTCGGGCGTCCGCTCCTGCTCGAGGGCGAGGCCGGCGTCGGCAAGACCGAGCTCGCCAAGGTGCTCGCGGCGTCGCTCGGCAGCCGGCTGATCCGCCTCCAGTGCTACGAGGGCCTGGACGTCAACACCGCGGTCTACGAGTGGAACTACCCGCGCCAGATGCTCGAGATCCGGCTCCTGGAGGCGCGTGGCGAGGCGGACCGGGCGACCGCCCACGACATCTTCGGGCGCGAGTTCCTGATCAAGCGGCCGCTCCTCCAGGCGCTCGAGTCGGACGATGGCGTCGCCCCGGTGCTGCTCATCGACGAGATCGACCGCGCCGACGAGGAGTTCGAGGCGTACCTGCTCGAGATCCTGTCGGACTTCCAGGTCACGGTCCCCGAGATCGGCACGATCAAGGCCGCCATGCCGCCGCGGGTCATCCTGACCTCGAACCGGACGCGCGAGGTCCACGACGCCCTCAAGCGCCGCTGCCTGTACCACTGGATCGACTTCCCGACCGCGCAGAAGGAGTACGAGATCGTGCTCGCGCGGGTGCCCGAGGCGCCCGAACGCCTGGCCCGCGAGGTCGTCGGCTTCGTCCACCGCCTGCGCGAGGCCGACCTGACCAAGGTGCCCGGCATCGCCGAGACGCTCGACTGGGCGGCCGCGCTGCTGTCGCTCGGCGCCACGGAGCTCGCGCCCGAGCTGGTCGACGAGACCCTCGGCGTCGTCCTCAAGTACGAGGAGGACATCCGCCAGGTGCGCGGCGACCAGGCCCGCCGGATGCTGACCGAGGTCGCCGCGGGCGGCTGACGTCATGCAGGCAGGCGGCGACCCCACGATCGTGAAGGCGCCCTGGGGGCCCGAGGTCGACGGGCGCCGGTTGCTCGGCGAGGCGGTCGGCTTCGGGCGGGCGTTGCGTGCCGCGCGGCTCTCGGTCGATCTCGGCGCCGCCGCGGACTTCGCCCGGGCCCTGACCCTCGTCGACATCGGCGACCGCGAACAGGTGCGCGGTGCCGGCGCCGCGATCTTCACCCGCCGGCGCGACGACCGCGAGATCTACGACGCGGTCTTCGACCGCTGGTGGCGGCGACGCGCGTCGCGCCTGCCCGGCACGTTCGAGCCGCCCTCGATGCCCGATCCGCACGCCCCGGCCGAGGCCGATGGCGAGGAGCCCGGCGGCGCCCCGCCCGAGGAAGGGGATCTTGGCGCGAGCCAGGCCCCGGACGAACGCGGGATCCCGGTCCCCTCCGACAGTGACGACGCAGGCGACGAGGCGCCGCTCGAGGGCGTCGTCATCGCCCCCGATGCCTACAGCCAGGGCGAGGTGCTGCGGCATCGCGAGTTCGACCGGATGACGCCGGCCGAGCTGCGCGAGGCGGAACGCCTGGTCGACGCGCTCGTGCCCCACCTCGAGCGGCGACGGACCCGCCGCTACGAGCTGCACTCGCACGGCCGCCGCCTCGCGCCGCGGGCGATGTTCCGGCGCAACCTCGGCACGGGCGGCCAGTTCGTCGAGTGGGTCTGGCGGCGGCCGATCCGCGAGCCGCGCTCGCTGGTCGTCATCTGCGACATCTCGGGGTCGATGGAGCGCCACTCGCGCCTGCTCCTGCGCTTCGTCCAGGCCCTGTCGGCGGCATCGGAGGTCCGGACCGAGTCGTTCGTGTTCGGGACCCGGCTCACGCGGGTCACCCGGCTGCTGCGGGACCGCGACCGGGACCGGGCCCTCAACCGCGTGTCCGAGGCGGTCAACGACTGGGCCGGCGGCACGCGGATCGGCGAGTCGTTCCGGACGTTCAACCAGAAATGGGCGCGGCGGACCCTGCGGACGTCGGGGGTCGTCATCGTGGTCTCGGACGGCTGGGACCGCGGCGACCCGGCGCTCGTCGCGACCGAGACCGCGCGACTGCGTCGGAACTGCCACCGGCTGATCTGGCTCAACCCCCTTGCCGGCACGCCCGGCTACCAGCCCCTCGCCGGGGGCATGCGGGCCGCCTTCCCGTACATCGACGACTTCCTCGCCGCCGGGACCGTGGCCAACCTCGAACGCCTCGGCGAGATCCTCGGTGGCGTGCGCGCGACCGACACCCGCCGCGGGAGCGAGGCGGCGGCCCATGCGGCACTCCCCGGCGCGGCCGTGCCGGACGTCGCCGTGCTGCCGGGCGTCGTGGGCGGCACGCCGACCGACCCGGGCACCGCCCGACCGCTCGCCTGACCGACCGAGCCCTCGAAGGAGCGACGAACCGATGCGCGAACTGCTCGACACCCTGGCCGCGTGGGAGGCCGACGGCGCCGACATCGGCCGGGCCGTGGTCGTGCGGACCTTCGGTTCAGCCCCGCGCCCCGAGGGCGCCGTGCTCCTGTACGCGGCCGACGGCCGGATCGCCGGCTCGGTGAGCGGCGGCTGCGTCGAAGGCGCCGCGGCCGAGGAGATCGAGACGGCCCGCGCCAGCGGCAACGCGAGGGTCATCCGCTACGGCATCAGCGACGAGCAGGCCTGGGACGTCGGGCTGGCCTGCGGCGGCACGATCGACGTCCTGGTCGAGCCGGCCGCCCCGGCCCTCGTGATCGACGCCGCCCGTCGGTCGCTGGGCGCCGGCGGTCACGGCTCGGCTGTCATCACGCCGCTCCCCGCCGATTCGCCGCCGGGGACGTTCGGCCCGCACGAGCCGGGGAAGGGCGCCCCGCCGGCGCCCGAGCTCGTCCTGCATGACGACGGTCACCTCGACGGCACCCTCGGCACGCCGGAGCTGGACGCGGAGCTGGTCACCGCGGCCGGCGAGGCGCTGAAGCGCGGGCTCTCGCGGACCGTCGAGCTCGGCGGCCGATCCCTGTTCATCGAGGTCTTCCCGGTCCGGCCGCGGCTCGTCGTGGTCGGGGCCGTCGAGGTCGCGCGATCGCTCGTCCGCCTCGCGCGCGAGCTCGGTTTCGAGACCGTCGTCATCGACGGCCGCTCGTCGTTCGCGACGCCCGAGCGGTTCCCCGACGTCGATCGCCTCATCGTCGGCTGGCCGGACGAGGTCGCCGACGAGATCGGTCTCGGGCCGAACGACGCGGTCGCGGTCCTCACGCACGACGTGAAGTTCGACGAGCCGGCCATCGTCGAGGCTCTCCGGCGCGGCTGTCGGTACGTCGGCGCCGTCGGCTCGAAGAAGACGCAGGGCGATCGGCGCGCGCGGCTGCTCGAGGCCGGCGTCAGCGAAGCGGAGCTCGCGCAGCTGCGCGGCCCCGTCGGGCTCGACCTCGGCGGACGGGCGCCGGCCGAGACGGCTCTCGCGATCCTCGCGGAGGTCGTCGCAGAGCGATACGGCGGCTCGGGCGTGCCGCTCCGCCAGCGCGCGGTGGCCTGAGGCTCTCGGTCCCGGGGCGGTTCAGGCGGGCGGCGTCGGGGGGACGTCCGGCGGCGCGGGCGATTCGACCGGCGCGATCGGCGGCGCCACGGCGGCCGCGGCGGCGGGCGGCGTCGTCGGGGGCGTGGCAACGGCCGGCGGCGGGACCTTGATCCGGGCCTGCCACGTCGGGAGCCCCGCCAGAACCCCGCCGGCGATGATCCCGATGATGCCCAGGAACGACAGGATCTGCGGCAGGTAGTCGATGAGCTCGAGGTCGACACGGGTGCGGCCGATGTCCATCAAGTCGCCCCACAGGCCGATCGCGAGGAGCAGACCCACGACACCGAAGCCCGCACCGACCCAGCCGAGCGGGACCTCCTCCAGCGCGGCGAGCCAGCGACGCTGGACGACCACCAGGACCGCGCCGAACGTCAGGAGGGCCACGGGTGTGGCCGCCGCGTTCATGTTCCAGAAGCCGATCGAGAGATTCAGCAGCCACGCGAGGACGACGAGCACGAGTCCGACGACCGCGAGCCGCGTCCCCCGGTCGGAGGCAAGCACGTCAGAGCGCAGCGACGGGTCGCGACGGAACGCGCCCGCGAGGACGGCACCGGCCGCGACGAGCAGACCCACCGTCACGATCGCGCCGAGCACGCCGCCGTACGAGTCGAGATCGTCGAAGTCGAAGACCATCTCGACGACGCGCAGGAGCGCGAGGACGGTCGCCACCACACCGGCGGCGAACTCGATCGTCTCGAGCGGGATCGGGGACGGCTTTGCTCCAGCGGAGGACTGCGTCCTCATGAAGGCCACCACCGCAGCCGCACCGGCGGCGATCACCACCAGGCCGACCAGCGTGCCCGAGTCTTCCCAGGCGTTCACGATCGCACCGAGGAGGGCGAGGAGGATCAGGGCGATCGAGCCGCCGAAGATCAGCTGTCCGGCCGGACCGAACTTCGACCACATCGCCGCGACCTGGGCGCTCGACACGCTCGGCAGCGGTGACGGCGTCGACGCGGCGGCCTGCGTCGACTCGGTGGAGCCGTCGGCTGGCGGCGTGGGATCGGTCTCGTCGGTCATCGATCGGTCCCTCTCTGTGCCCGCGGCTCGATCTGGGGGCGAGCGTCGTCCGGGCGTTGGACACGGTACCGCGACACGACCGCCCGCGGAAGTCTCACGCGCGCCCTGGGCGGGTCGCATCGCCTAGCATGCATCGGGTGAGCAAGCCCGAGCGGGTCGTCGCGATCGTGCTGGCGGCCGGGGCCGGGTCGCGGTTCGGCGGGCACAAGCTGCTCGCGACCATCGACGGCCGGCCGATCCTCCAGCACGTCCTGGACCGGATCGCCGCGGCTGGGCTGGACGAGACGATCGTCGTCCTGGGCGACGACGCGGACGCCATCGAGGCCGCCGTCGCCTGGCGGTCGGAGCGCCGGGTCCGGAACCCCGATCCGGGGCGTGGCCTCTCGAGCTCGCTCCACCTCGGGATCGGTGCCCTCGGTGACGACGTCGACGCTGCGCTCGTCGTGCTCGGCGACCAGCCGCGGCTGTCGAGCGAGGTCGTGGCCGCGCTCCTTGCCGCGCCGCGCACCGAGGACCGCCCCATCGTCGCGCCGGCCTACGCCGAGGATGGCGGCCGCAACCCGGTCCTCCTGGGCCGGGCGGCGTTCCGGCTGGTCGCGTCGGCCACCGGCGACCGCGGCCTCGGTCCGGTGCTCGCCTCGCACCCGGAGCTCATCCGCGAGGTGGCGGTCGAGGGCGAGAACCCGGATGTCGACACGCGCGCGGATCTGGTCGCCATGCTGGAGACGGCCTGGGCCGCGCGCGTCCGGGCCAATCGCGAGCAGGTCGACCGCGTGCGCGAGGTCCCCGACGGCTCCGACTTCTATGCCCCGGTCACCGGCCTGTTCCGGGCCGACCCCACGCGCACCGACGAACCGGCTCTGGACGCTCTCCGCCGCCTGGTCCGACCGGGCGAGACGTGGCTCGACATCGGGGCGGGCGCGGGCCGGTACGCCCTGCCGATCGCCGCGGACCTCGCGCCGACGGGCGGCCGCGTCATCGCGGTCGATCCGTCACGCGGGATGCTCGGCGCGCTCACCGAGCTCGCCACGGAGCACGGCATCGCGAACGTCCGGATCGTGGAGGCGCGCTGGCCGCCCGAGGATGTCGCGCCGTTCCGTTCGGACGTCTCGCTGCTGGCCCACGTCGGCTACGACATCGAGGCCATCGGCCCATTCCTCGAGGCCATGGAGTCGGCCACGAGCCGGCTGTGCGTCGCGATCCTCATGGAGCGCCAGCCATCCTCGGTCGCGGACGTCTGCTGGCCGCCGGTCCACGGCGAGGCCAGGGTCGCGCTGCCGGCCCTCCCCGAGTTCGTCGAGCTCCTCCGGGCTCTGGGGCGCGAGCCGGCCGTCGAGCGCCTCGACCGGGAGCCCCGTCGATTCGACGACCGCGCCCAGCTCGAGGGGTTCCTGCGGCGACAGCTCTGGATCGAGCCCGGCGGCGAGAAGGACGAGCGCTTCCGCACGGCGCTCGACGAGGAGATCGAGATCGATGCCGAGGGGAAGGTCGGCCTGCGCGATCAACGGCCCTTGCCGATCGGGATCGTCACCTGGGTGCCCGGGAACGAGGCCGCCGCTGAGTCAATCGGAGGCTGTCATCAAGGACGAGATCGAACGGGAACTCGGGGTCCTCGTCGGGCTGCCCCTGGCGTACGCCAGCCGCGCCGTGGACATGGGCACGTTCGGCTTCGGCGCCGAGTCGGTGCAGGTCCAACGCGGCAAGCCCATCCGGATCGCCGACTACCGCCTCCACATCCAGGAGATCTGGCGGATCGTCCGCGACGGCGCGATCCAGCTCGGCTACGCGGACTACTTCTACCCGCCGCGCGACTCCGCTGTCCGGCGGCAGGACTTCGTGGCGCGAGAGGCGCCGCGGACGCGCCGCGACGACCTGATCGACGACTGGAGGGCCCACGAGGCGCCCGGCCACATCGTTCGCGAGGTTCGCGGCACGGACGCCGGCGATCTCGCGATCGTCTTCGAGGACGGCTGCGTGCTCGAGACGTTCGCCTCATCCGCCACGACCGATGCCGACGGCAGCGACGAGTTCTGGCGACTGATCCCGCCCCGCGTGACCGGCCGCGAGCCACAGTTCGTCGTCACCGCGCACGGCATCGAGCGCTGACCCCAGCTGGCCGCGATGAGTTCGGCGGCGTTTCGGCGGTCGTATCGTCGAACCCGTGACCGAGGAGGACGTTTCATGCGCAAAGTGACCTATTCGATGAGCGCATCGCTTGACGGCTACATCGTCGGGCCGGACGGCAGCTTCGACTGGACGGGGCCCGACAAGGAGGTCTTTCGCTTCTGGATCGACGAGATCCGAGAGGTCGGCGTCCACCTGATGGGACGAAAGCTGTACGAGACGATGCTGTACTGGGAGACCGCCGACCAGAATCCATCGCTCGACGAGGCGGAACTCGAGTGGGCCGCACTGTGGAACCCGCTCCCGAAGGTGGTGTTCTCCACCACGCTGGAGGCGGTGCAGGGAAACGCCCGACTGGCGTCCGGTGGCCTGGCGGAGGAGATCGAGCGACTACGAGCCGAGCCGGCTGAGGGCGATATCGCGATCGGCGGCGCGACTCTCGCGGCCGAAGCGGCGGCGTTGGGTCTGATCGACGAGTACCAGGTCATCGTCTACCCGGTGCTCGTCGGCGGTGGCATCCCGTACTTTCCGCGGCACGAGCGCCGGGTGGATCTCGAACTCGTCGAGACCCGCACCTTCAGCTCGAAGTTCGTCTACCTCCGCTATCGCGAGACGCGCTAGCCGACGCGCCAGCCGGGGCGCCAGGACGCGGCTGGAAGGGCCGGCGGTCGTTGACTCGGCCGCCGGTGCCGCCGATGCTCTATCGGTGAGGAGTCAACGACGATGATGGGAAACTCCGGCGGCGACCAGAGGAACAGCTACTCGGGCATGAGCGCGCTGGCCGACAGCGAGGCGTCCGAGATCGAGCGACGAGCACGAGGAGCGCGCGGGCTGGCATCGGGGCGGTGGCCCAGCGGCCGCACGGTCGTTCGCGTGGTCGGGTTGGCCTTGGGCGGCCTCGTCGTCCTGGCCTGGGTGCTGACTGCGATCAACCGTTAGACAGCCGAGTCGGGACGACGTCGCGCCACCAGTGACCGCCCGACGTCTTGACATGTGACTATCTAGTCACATAAAGTCGACGGCATGACGGATGACATGGCTCCGGTCTTCCGGGCGCTCGCCGACCCCGGTCGGCGGGTCCTGCTCGACCAGCTCTTCGAGCGCGATGGCCAGACGCTCGGTGAGCTGTGCGTGCACCTGCCCGCGATGACGCGCTTCGGGGTCATGAAGCACCTGGGCGTCCTCGAAGAGGCGGGGCTCGTGACGACACAGCGCGTCGGCCGCGAGAAGCGCCACTTCCTGAACCCGGTGCCGATCCGCCTCGTCCACGACCGATGGACCGGCAAGTTCGCCGAGTCGATCGTCGGCTCCCTGAAGACCATCAAGGCACAACTGGAGACACCGATGGGAACGATCAACCACGTCTACAACATCTACATCAAGGCGTCGCCCGAGCGCGTCTGGGACGCGATCACCGACGGCGACGACACGGTCCGCTACTACTACGGCACGCGCGTCGCGTCCGACTGGGCGAAGGGCTCGAGCGCTGACCTACGCCTACGAGGACGGCAGTATCGCGGCGGACGGCGAGGTGCTCGACATCGAGCCCGGGAAGTCCGTGACGATGTCCTTCCACCCGCGCTGGTCGCCCGACATCGCGGCCGAGGGCCCGGTCCGCATGACCTGGTCGATCGAGCCCTCCGAGGACGGCGGCTCGAGGCTCACCGTCACGAGCGCCCTCATCCAGGGCTCCAAGACCGAGGCCGAGTTCTCGGGCGGTGTCGTGTACATCGTCTCGGGGCTCAAGACGTTCCTCGAGACCGGCCAGCCGCTCGCGGTGGCCTAGGCGGACGAACGGGCCCGTATCGGGAGGGCAACAGCCTCCGGGTACGGGCCGTCGCCGCATCCGGCACGGCTCTCGTGGCGTATGCACCAGCGAGGCGCCGGCCACGTTCGAGTTACGTTGACGTGCGAACGGACCGCGACGATACTCAGCCGCAACATCCCACGCTATCCGGACCCTGGTCGGACCCCAGTCGCCACGTCCCGACCGTCGGCCCGTGATCGTCGCCACACCCCAGATGCCCGTCCCGCGCCGGACGGGCTGACCGTATCGCCCCCGCGCGAGCGGGGAGGAGGGTAGCAGCGCGATGATTCCCGCCCAGTTCGACTACGTCCGTCCAGCGAACCTGGACGAGGCGCTGCGGATCCTCAAGGATCGCGAAGGCGAGGCCAAGCTGCTGTCCGGCGGCTACAGCCTCATCCCGCTCATCAAGCTCCGCCTGGCGCAGCCGGCCGCTCCTGGTCGACCTCCGCGACGTGACCGGCCTCGACGGCATCGTCGAGACCGACGACGAGCTCCGCATCGGCGCCAAGGCGACCCATCGACAGATCCACGAGAACGCGATCGTCGTCGACCACTACCCGCTGCTCCACGACGTGACCGGCGGGATCGGCGACCCGCAGGTCCGCAACTGGGGCACGATCGGCGGCTCCGTCGCCCACGCGGATCCGGCGTCGGACTGGCCGGCGGTCCTGCTCGCCGCGAACGCCCGGGTCGTCTGCCGCGGCGGGTCCGGTGAGCGCGTCATCGCGAGCCCGCGACTTCTTCCTCGGCACCTTCGAGACGGCCATCGAGCCGACCGAGGTGCTGACCGAGATCCGGTTCGCCAAGCGTCCGAGGCACCTCGGCGGCAGCTACGTCAAGCTCGAGCGCAAGGTCGGCGACTTCGCCACCGTCGGCGTCGCGACCAGGATCCAGCTCGGGGACGACGGGACGATCACCGGTGCGGGCATCGGCGTGACCGGGGTCGCCGACACGCCGTTCGCGGCGACCGACGGCGAGGCCGCGCTCGTGGGCACGCGCCGTCCGACGACGCGTTCCGTCGCGCCGGCGCCGCCGCCGCGGCCCAGAGCCACCCGTCCGCGGACACCCGCGGACCCGTCGACTACAAGCGCGCGATGGTCGCGGAGCTGACCCTGCGGTCGCTCCGGCTGTCGGTCGAACGCGCCGTCGCGTACGCGTAGCAGGGGAGCCACGATGACCACCCAGCACATCACGGTCACCGTCAACGGAGAGGCCCACGAGGCCGACGTCGAGCCGCGCCTCCTCCTCGTCCACTTCCTGCGCGACACGCTCGGGCTGACCGGCACGCACGTCGGCTGCGACACGAGCAACTGCGGCGCCTGCACCGTCCACCTCGACGGCGAGAGCGCCAAGTCCTGCACGGTGCTCGCGGTCCAGGCCGACGGCCGCAGCGTCAAGACCATCGAGGGGATGGCGTCGGGCGCCGACGCTCCATCCGCTCCAGCAGGCGTTCTGGGACCAGCACGGCCTCCAGTGCGGCTTCTGCACCCCGGGCATGATCATGCAGTCGGCCTGGCTGCTGGAGCAGAACCCGGATCCCTCCGAGGCGGAGATCCGCGAGGGGATCAGCGGCAACCTGTGTCGCTGCACCGGCTACGTGAACATCGTCAAGTCGATCCAGCAGGCGGCGGGCACGCTCAGCGCGAGTGCCAGCGCCCCGGTCGTCGCGGCCGAAACCACCGAAGGACAGGAAGTCTCGGCCGAACCGGCCGCGGCCGGCTGAGCGGGGAGTGACGAGATGACCACCGAGACCGAGCGCGAGCTCCGCACCAGCCCCGAGATCGGGGGCATGGGTCACTCCGTGAAGCGCAAGGAGGACCCGCGCTTCATCCGCGGAGCCGGCGAGTACATCGACGACTTCAACCTGCCCGGCCAGCTGTGGCTGGACATCGTTCGCAGCCCGTACGCCCACGCGACCATCAAGGGCATCGACGCGTCCGAGGCCCTCAAGATCCCGGGCGTGCTCGCGGTCATCACCGGCGCCGACCTCGAGAAGGCCGGCCTGCACTGGATGCCGACCCTCGCGGGCGACAAGCAGATGGTGCTGCCGACGACGACCGTCATGTACCAGTCCCAGGAGGTCGCCGCGGTCGTCGCGACGACCAAGTACATCGCGGCCGACGGCGTCGCCGCCGTCCTCGTCGACTACGAGCCGCTGCCGGTCATCGTCGACCCCCACAAGTCGATGGAGCCGGGCGCGTTCGTCCTCCGCCCGGACCGTGGCGAGGACAAGGCGAACAACCACATCTGGCACTGGGAATCGGGTGACCGGGCCGGCACCGACGCGGCGATGGCCAAGGCCGAGGTCCGCGTGTCCGAGGACATCTACATCCCGCGGATCCACGTCGCCTCGATCGAGACCTGCGGCGCCATCGCGGACTGGGATGCCGTCCGCGGCCAGATGACCCTGCACATGACGAGCCAGGCACCGCACGCGATCCGCACGGTGCTCGCGCTCGTGAGCGGCCTGCCGGAGCAGAACATCCGGGTCAAGACCCACGACATCGGCGGCGGCTTCGGCGGCAAGGTGCCGGTCTACCCGGGCTACGTGCTCGCGGTCGTCGCGTCGCTGACCGTCGGCAAGCCGGTCAAGTGGATCGAGGACCGCTCGGAGAACCTCCAGGCCGACTCGTTCGCCCGCGACTACCACATCAACATCGAGGTCGGCGCCGACAAGGCCGGCCGCATCCAGGCCATGAAGGTCAAGACGCTCGCCGACCACGGCTACTCCGATGCCGCGGCCGACCCCTCGAAGTTCCCGGCCGGGCTCTTCAACGTCATCACCGGCAGCTACGACTTCGACAACGCGTTCGTCGAGGTCGATGGCGTCTACACCAACAAGCCGCCCGGAGGCGTCGCCTACCGGTGCTCGTTCCGGGTGACCGAGGCGGTCCACGCGGTCGAGCGCATCGTGGACGTGCTCGCCCACGAGATCGGCAAGGACCCGGCGCAGCTCCGGATGGAGAACTTCATCCAGCCCGAGCAGATGCCCGTACAAGACCCCGACCGGCTGGGAGTACGACTCGGGCGACTACCCGCGCGCCCTCCAGAAGGCGCTCGACATGATCGGCTACGACGACCTGCGCAAGGAGCAGGCCGAGAAGCGCGCCCGCGGCGAGCTCATGGGCATCGGCATCAGCAGCTTCACCGAGATCGTCGGCGCGGGTCCGTCGAAGGACTTCGACATCATCGGCATCAAGATGTTCGACTCGCTGCGAGATCCGGGTCCACCCGACCGGCAAGGTCCTCGCCCGCATCGGCGTCCAGACCCAGGGCCAGGGCCACGAGACGACCTTCGCCCAGATCATCGCCGAGGAGCTGGGCTTCCCGGTCGCCGACATCAAGATCGAGTACGGCGACACCGACACGGCGCCCTACGGCCTGGGCACCTACGCCTCGCGCTCCACGCCGGTCGCCGGCGCCGCCGCCGCGATGGCGTCGCGCAAGATCCGCGACAAGGCCCGCAAGCTCGCGGCGCACCTGCTGGAGGCCAGCGAGGACGACCTCGAGTGGGAGCCCGGCAAGTTCAGCGTGAAGGGCTCACCTGACCGCTTCAAGACGATCCAGGAGATCGCCTTCGCGGCCTACACGAACCATCCCGCCGGGATGGAGGCGGGCCTCGAGGCGGTCGACTACTACGATCCGCCGAACCTGACGTTCCCGTTCGGCAGCTACATCGCGGTCATCGACATCGACAAGGGCACCGGACAGGTCCACGTGCGCCGGTTCGTGGCCGTCGACGACTGCGGCAACATCATCAACCCGATGATCGTGGACGGCCAGATCCACGGCGGCCTGACGATGGGCCTCGCCCCCTCGCTCTACGAGGAGATCGTCTACGACGAGCAGGGCAACAACCTGTCCGGCACGCTCATGGACTACCTGGTCCCGACGGCCGTCGAGACGCCCGCCTGGGAGCTCGAGAAGACCGTCAGCCCCTCGCCGCATCATCCGATCGGCGCCAAGGGGGTCGGGGAGTCCGCCACGGTCGGCGCACCGCCGGCGATCGCCAACGCGGTGGTCGACGCGCTGTGGCACCTCGGCGTCCGCAACATCGACATCCCGATCACGCCCCAGAAGGTCTGGAAGATCCTCCACGAGAAGGGCATCACCTAGAACCCGATGACCGGCCGGTCCGTCTTCGCGCGCGCCGCCGAGCTCGAATTGGCGGGTCGGCCGTTCGCGGTCGCCACGGTGGTGGCGGTCCGGCGGCCGACCTCGGCGCGGCCGGGGGCGAGCGGCCTGGTCCATCCGGACGGCACGATCGAGGGTTGGGTCGGCGGCAGCTGTGCCCAGCCCGTCGTCGTGCGCGAGGCGCTCCGCTCGCTCGCCGACGGCCAGCCACGGCTCCTTCGGCTCTCGAAGGACGCCCCCGCCGAGGGCCGCCGCGGCGACGGCGTCATCGAGCTCGTCATGACCTGCCATTCCGGGGGCACATTGGAGATCTACGTGGAACCGCATCTGCCAGCGCCGGTGCTGTGGGTCGCCGGCACGACCCCGATCGCCTCGGCGCTCGCGACACTCGGCGCGGCGGCCGGCTGGCGGGTGACCGTCATCGACCCGGTCGCCGAGACCGAGGCCTTCCCGACGGCCGAGCGTGTCCTGACCGGCACGGACCTCGCCGGGATGGACCCGGACGTGACCCCGTACGTCGTCATCGCGACGCAGGGGATCTGGGACGAGGAGGCGGCGGCCTCCGCCCTCAGGCGCGACGCCGCCTACGTCGGGCTCGTCGCATCGCCCACCCGGGCCAACGTCGTGCGCACCTGGCTGCGCGAGGAGGCCAACCTGCCCGACGACCGGCTGGCCGCGCTGCGTGCGCCTGCGGGCATCGACCTTGGGGCCGAGACCGCCGAGGAGGTCGCCCTCTCGATCCTGGCCGAGCTGGTCCAGGTGCGTCGCGGCCGGGCCGACTTCGTCGCTGCGCCGGGACCGGCCACGGTCGCCGGGGCACCGCTCGAGCCGATCGCGCTCGAGCCGGTCGTCGACGACATCGTGCTGCTCGACCCGGTCTGCGGCATGACCGTCGAGCGCGAGCACGCCCGCCACCTCGCCGAGCACGACGGGGTCGTGTACGCGTTCTGCTCGATCGGCTGTCGGACGCGGTTCATCCGCGAGCCGACCGCGTTCCTGCCCGCGTCGGTATCCTTGCCCGACTGACGACCGCGCCCCCCGAGCGCCACCTCGCGATCCCCCCGGAGGTCCCATGCACTTCGAAGGCTCCGTCCCGATCCGTGCCAGCCGCGAGAAGGTCTGGGCGTTCGTCATCGACCCCGAGCAGGTCGGCCAGTGCGGCCCGGGTGTCGAGAAGATCGAGGTCGTGGACCCGACCCACTTCAAGGCGACGGCCAAGGTCGGGATCGGCTTCATCAGCGCCCGCTTCAACGTCGACATGACGTTCGCCGAGCTCGTCGCCCCGGACAAGGCGGTCATCAAGGCCCACGGCCAGGCCCCGGGCAGCGCCGTCGACGCCGACGCGGTGATGTCGCTCTCCGACGGGCCCGACGGGACGACGGTCATGGACTGGAGCGCCGACGTGAACATCGCGGGCACGCTGGCCGGGGTCGGCGCGCGGATGATCGAGGGGACCGCCACCAAGATGATCGGCCAGACCTTCGACTGCATGCGCGAGAAGCTCGAGGCTTGACCGAGCGCCTCAGCCGGGTCGTCGGGCCGGTCGCGACCAACGTCCACGTCCTCGCCGATCCGAGCACCCGCGAGGCGATCGCGATCGACACCGCGACCCCGTCGCTGCCGTGGATCGTCGACGAGCTGGCGGCTCGCGACTGGACGCTCAAGCTCATCGTCTCGACCCACGGTCACTGGGACCACATCGGCGACAACGCCGCGCTCTCGACGCACACCGGCGCCGACATCGCCGTCCACCCGGACGACCGCGCCCGCCTCGAGCATCCCGACCCGATCTGGGCGCCGTTCGAGATCGTGCCGTCGGTGCCGGCCGTCGAGCTGGCCGAGGGCGGGCTGATCCGGTTCGGCGAGATCCGGCTCCGGGTGTTGCACACGCCCGGCCACACCGAGGGCTCGGTCTGCCTGCTCGACGAGGACGGAGGGGTCCTCTACAGCGGCGACACGCTGTTCGCGGGCGCGCTGGGGTCGCGTCGACCTGCCCGGCGGCGACGCTGACGCCATGGTCGCCTCGCTCGCGCGCCTCACCGGGCTGCCGGACCCGACCGCCGTCCTCCCGGGCCACGGCCAGGCGACGACGATCGGGCGGGAGCGGGCCTGGATGGAGCTCGTTCGCGACGGCGGGCGGCTGTTCGCCTAGACCGGTCTCAGCGCTCGAGCTCTCGCCGGTACGCGGCGGCGCGCGAGTGGACGATGAAGCCGAGACCCTCGTACAGGCCGAGCGCCCCGGTCGGGTTCTCCGAGTCGACGCCGAGCATCGCATCGTCCATGCCCGCCGCGCGCAGCCGGCGCAGGGACTCCGCGGTCAGCGCCCGGCCAAGACCGCGGCGCCGCCACGGACGGCGGACGCTGATGCGTTCCATCCACCCGCGCTTCACGCCGAGGTGCTCGTTCTCCTCCGGCCAGATCCACGCCTGCACGACGCCGGCGATCTGGTCGCCGTCCCAGGCGACTGCCCACAACGAGGTGTCGAGCTCGGCCCTGGCGTACATCGTGTGGAACAGGTCGTCGCCCTGCTCGCGATGGCCCCAGTGGTCCTTGAAGGCGTCGTCCTCGGCGTCGAAGATCGCCCGATGCTGGTCCGGCGTGACCGGTCGCAGCTCGAGGCCGTCCGGGAGCGGTGCGTCCGGGATGTGGTCCAGGTCGGGGACCCGCATCAGGAAGAAGTGCCGGATCGGGCTCGAAGCCGGCCTCGGTCAGGATCGTCCGATGCCCGATCTCGGTGTCCTCGACGAAGCCCTCGACGAGGATCGGCGCGTCGGCGGGCTGCGCGGCCGCCCGTTCGGACGCGCGACGGAGGTTCTCCGCGAGCAGGGCCCGGCCGATGCCGCGTCGGCGATAGGTCGGGTGGACGATCCCGCCGATCTCGAACATCGGGCGGCCGTCGCGGGTGACGCCCCAGACCTCGCCGTAGGCGACGACCGCGCCGTCCACCTCGACCAGGACCAGGTCGCTGGCGGGATCGATCCCGTCCTCGCCCTCGATCTGCACCTGCAGGTTGTCCGCGGTGGGCATGAACGGGACCGCATCCGCGTCGTACGCCGCGGCGGCGACGGCCGCCATCGAGGCGTAGTCGGCCGCGTCGCGCCAGCGGCGCACGCGCAGCCCGGGGATCGCCGGCGCCCCCGCGAGCTCGATCCAGTTCGTGTCGGTCATGGTCGTCATCGCCCGTCCTCCAACGCGCCGGCGGGTGTCGGCAGCGGCTTGGTCCAGTCGGTCTCGGCGGTGCGGATCGCGAACCCGAGCCCCTCGTACAAGGTCATCGCCTGATTGGGGTTGAGCCCGTCGACGCCGAGGTACGCGCTCGTCATCCCGCGCTCGCTGAGGAGCGTGAGGACCCGGGCCAGGAGCGCCCGCGCCAGGCCGCGGCGGCGGTACGGGCGGCGCGTCCAGACGCCTGCGATGTAGGCCTGGCGGACGCCGCGGGCCGCGTTCTCATCGGGATCGATCCGTCCCTCCACGCCGGCCGCAACCTCGTCCCCGTCGAACGCGATCGCCCACAGGGTCGGGTCGCGATGCGGGTCCTCCTGGTTGCGGGCCCAGTCCTCCTCCGACCATTCCTCCTCGTCGCGCTCATCGCGGAACGCCTCGGCGGCGGCCTCCCAGACACGTCGCTCGGCGGCCTCGCCGACGATGGCGCGGACCTCGAACCCGTCCGGCAGCGGCACCTCCGGGATGTCATCGAGGGTCGAGCGCACCATCTCGTAGCCACGACCCTCAGGCGTCCAGCCGTGGGCCCGCAGCAGGAACGTGGCGCCTTCGTCGGCGTCCCAGGTCCAGGCCCGCATCTTCGATGGTCGATCGGCCGGCAGGCTGGCGGCCATTGGCGGCCATCCGTCCCTCCGCCCAGCCCAGCATCGCGGTCCCGATCCCGAGCCGGCGATCCACGGGGCGGAGCGGGCAGATCGCGGTGAACCCGCGCGACCCGTCGACCTGGTCGCGCCACTCGACCCGGGCGTAGCCGACGATCGTGCCGTCGCGCTCGACGATCAGGATGTCGCGCTCGGGGTCGCAGTTCTCGAGGTGGGCGTACGAGCGCGCCATGTCCTCGGTGGAGACGACCTCGAGGCTGCCGGCCTGCTCGTGGACGGCCTGGTTGGCCGCGGCCATGCCCGGGAAGTCCGCGGCGCCCCGGAATCGTCGGAAGTGCAGACCCGGGACGTCGGGGCGACCGGGAACCTCGATCTCGTCCATCGACGGCGTCGTCATCGATCGTCTCCGTACTTGCGCGCCATGTGCTGGTTGACCGACTTGTGGATCAGGCGCCATTCGCGCTTGTGGGCCGCCCGGGCGCGTGGGTCCTCCTTGCGCTCGGCGTGGGCCAGCTCGCGCTCGAGCTTGCGGTGGCTCGCCAACCGCTCCTGGCTGAGGCTGCCGTCGTCGAGCGCGACCCGGACCGCGCAGCCGGGCTCGGCGCCGTGGCGACAGTCGCTGAACCGGCAGTGGGTCGCGAGCTCGATGATGTCGTCGAATGCGGTCTCGACGCCCTCGTCCGCGCCGGCGACCTCGAGCGAGCGGATGCCCGGGGTGTCGATGAGGAGCGCCCCGCCGGGCAGCGTGAAGAGCTCGCGGTGGGTGGTCGTGTGCCGGCCGCGCGAATCGTCCTCGCGGACGGCGGCCGTCGCCTGGCGGGCCTCGCCGAGCAGGGCGTTCACGAGCGTGGACTTCCCGACACCCGACGACCCGAGCACGACGGCGGTCGTCCCGGGCTGCAGGTACGGCGTGAGGTCGGCCAGGTGGTCCCCGGTCAGCGCCGAGAGCGTGACGATCGGGACGCCGGGCGCGATCGCCTCGATGGCGACGCGACGACCCTCGGTGTCGAGCCCGATGTCGGCCTTGTTGAGCACGGCGACCGGCATGACCCGGCTGGCCCATGCGACCGCGAGGTAGCGCTCCATCCGCCGCAGGTTGAAGTCGCCATCGAGGCCGGCGACGAGGAACGCGACGTCCACGTTGGCCGCGATCACCTGCTCGTCGACGAGGTTGCCGGCCGTCCGGCGGTTGGCGTCGGCCGCGCTCCGCACGAACGCGGACCGGCGCGGGACGACGGCCGAGATGACCGCCGGATCGTCGGCCGAGGCGTTCGCCGCCGACTCGTCCAGCACGACCCAGTCACCGACGGCCGGGTAGTCGCTCGGTCCGAGCGCCTCGAACCGGAACTTCCCGGTCACGATGGCGGGGCGTTCGACGCCGCGCTCGTCGCGCACGATCGCGGTCTCCTTGTGGACGGCCAGGACCCGCGCCGGCCGACGGCCGCCACCGACGAACGGCAGGAACGCCGCGTCCCAGGCGGCGTCCCAGCCGAGGGCGACGGGGGTCGGTCCGCGATCGTCGGCCGGCATGGTCATGGCTCAGCCCACCCGCTTCAGCTTGCCGGTGCGCTTGGCGTAGCGCTCGGCGCGGCCGAAGGCCCACAGGCCGAACGGGATGAGCACGATGCCCATGACGATCAGCGGCCAGACGTCGTAGAGCAGCTCGGACACGGGCGTCCCGTGGACGAGTCCCGCCCGCACGCCATCGAGGACGTACGTCGCCGGCGACAGGCGCGAGAGCGCCTGCATCCAGGGCGGCAGGACCTCGACCGAGTAGTACACGCCGCTGACGAGCAGGATGCACGACTGGAGCACGAACGTCATCTGGGCGCCGCGCTCGATGTACAGGAGCGGCAGGATCGCCGCGAGCATCCCGATCCCGACGAAGCTGAACGAGCCGAGCAGCATGAACGTCGCGGCCGTGGCCGGGTTGGCCTGGCCCAGGTCGAGTTGCGGGAAGAACAGCACGAGCACGACGAAGATGACCCCGGTGTGGAGCAGCCCGTACAGCATCGCGTACGCGACCTGCCCGAGCAGCTGCGACGAGCGACGGATCGGGGCCATGAAGGTGTACTCGAGCGTGCCCTCCCAGCGCTCGACGGCGATCGTCTCGGCGATCCAGCTGAACACCACCGAGAGGTAGTTCCAGAAGATCGCCCCGACCATCAGTGTCAGCAGCAACGTCGGGTCGCCCTGGTCGGCACCGATGAGCGTGATCGAGAGCGCGCCCGCGACGGAGTAGACCAGGAACGCGAGTTCCCAGCCCCAGTAGCGGCGAGTGAGGTTGAAGTTGCGCTCGACGAAGGCGTAGGAGGCCTTCAGCTCATGGGCGACGATGGTCATCGGAGTGTCTCCAGGCGGGAGAGCCGGCTCGGCCCCTAGCGGCGGGACCGAGCCAGCTCCAGTGCGTGGTTCCGCCGCGATCCGGGCGCCGATCGCCATGATCCGGCGACCGACCGCCCGACGGACGGACGGCGACGACCGACCGACCAGCCGCTCGCGAGCGGCCGCTTCGATCTGTCGTTCTCGCTGGTCCTGCGCAAGCGCGAGGGCCAGCCAGGGTTGCTGCTGCATGTCATTCACCTCCTTTCCTCTCAGTCTTCGTGGTTCGGACTCGTCTTCCTCGATGTCCTCATCGAGGGAGCGGCCGGTGTATTTCATGAACACGTCCTCGAGGCTGGCGGGGCGGCCCTGCTGGGCCGTGACCATGGCCTTGAGCCCTTCGGGCGTGTCCTCGGCGACGACGCGGCCGCCGTCGAGGACCGTGATGCGTCGGCAGAGGCGCTCCGCCTCCACCAGGTCGTGGGTCGTGAGGACGATCGTGGCGTCGTGCGTCGCCCGGAGCTCCTCGATGAACGTCTGCACGTCCAACTTGGAGCGCGGGTCCAGTCCGGTCGTCGGCTCGTCGAGGAGCAGGAGCGTCGGGCTCGTCAGCAGGGCTCGCGCGATCGCGACCTTCTGCTGCATGCCCCGGCTCATCTGCTCGATCGGCCGGCCGACGCGCTTGCTGCCGATGCCCAGCCGTTCCAGGATCGCCAGGGCGTCGCGCCTGGCCACGGCACCGTCGATGCCGTAGAGCCGGGCCGCGAACGTCAGGTTCTCCATCGGGCTGAGCTTCTTGAAGAAGGCGGCGTCGACGCTGACCCGGTTGATCAGGCGCTTGACCGCCATCTCGTCGCGCTCGATGTCGTAGCCGAAGACCTCCACCCGGCCCTCGTCGAGGGTCAGGAGACCCGAGATGAGGCGGATGAGCGTCGACTTGCCCGACCCGTTGGCGCCGAGGATCCCGTGGATGTCGCCGCGCTCGAGGCGCATCGACACGTCCGTGATGGCCGCGACCGACTTCTTCGCCCGACCCACGACGAAGTGCTTGCTGACGCCGTCGATGAGCAGGGCGGGGACCCCGGACGCGACCGGCCAGACCACGGGCTTGATCGTCGGCTGGTCGCTCTTCAGTTGGTCGATGAGGGTTGCGGTCACGGTGGACTCCAGGTGGAGGGTGGACATGGAACGAGCCGCGGGCCTCGTTCCGACAGTTCGTCGGTGGGCCTCGCGGCTCTCATGTCCCGGGATCCGCCTGGAGGCGGGGAAGGGCATCAAAAAAGCCGGGGGCCCGATCTGGCCCACGGCTCGTGGTCTCTCCGGAGGGCGGTCGTGCCGCCTGCGGCTAGCTCGAGATGGGCGCAGATCTCCCGTTGTCGCCAACGCCGATAGGCGCTGCCGTCGGTCGGAAGAGGTGTCGCTTCGTCATTCGGAGACCGCCTCCACATGAGCTAGACGAGGGCGCGCGACCTGCGCACCGGCGGGCAGTCTAGGCGCGACGGGCGATCGATGTCAACAGGGACGGACGACGGTGCCGGACTGCGTCAGATGACGTACGTCGCGCTCGCTCGGGGCGTCAGAGTGCCAGCCGCACGATGGGCCGCGGCCGCGAATCCGGGTTGCCTTTCGGGAGGGCGACGACCTCGAATCCGGCGCGCTCGAACATCGAGAGCGTGCCGCGATACGCGTTCGCGGAGGGGATCCGACCGTCGGACGTGTCGGCCGGGTATGCCTCGAGCGTCGTGGCGCCATGCTCTCGGGCGTACTCGATGGCCGCGGCCAGAAGCCGCCTCGCGATGCCCCGCCCGCGTTGGCGCCGCGCGACCACGAAGCACACGATCGACCAGACCGGCGTGTCGTCGACCGGGGCGAGGGACCGGGAGTAGGTGAGCCGCTCGTAGCTCTCGCGTGGACCGAGGCTGACCCAGCCGACCAGGGCGTCGCCGTCGTAGGCGACGAGACCGGGCGCCGGCGTGTGGTCGGCGAGGCCCTCGAGGATCGCGCGGTTGGCGGCCGGCGTCGAGTTGGCGAAGCTGAGGTTGCGGACCCGGTAGAACGAACACCAGCACCACTTCGGGTCGCCGCCGGCGTCGAACAGGGTCGCGAGGTCGGCGATCCGCCCGCGGGTGAGCGGAAGGATCGTGAGGTCGTCGGCCGGCGCGTCAGGCATCGGGGTCAGCGTACCGGCCGCGCGGCCGGATGATGGCAGGTTCAGTCGGTGGGCTCGGGCGTCGGCGTGGGATCCGGCGTCGGGTCCGGGGTCGGCGTGGGCGTCGGATCGGGCGTCGGGTCCGGAGTCGGCGTGGGCGTCGGGCGTGGGTTCGGGCGTCGGGGTCGGGGTCGGAGCGCTGGTCGGGGTCGGGGCGGCGGTCGCGGCGCCCGTCGGCGCCGGGGTCGGGCCCAGCGTCGGCTGCGGTGTCAGTCCGATCAGGGGCGTGTCGCCGCCGCCAGGCGCGCCGCCGCTGCCGGGTGTCGTCGAACCGTCGCTGCTGCCACCCTTGATGTCGGGGTGGTTCCTGGAGCCGTTCTCGTCGAGCGGCGGCGTGTCATCCGGGGGCGTGGCGAACTCGGGCGTCGTCGCGGCGGCGCCGGGGACGGTGACGCGCTCCGTCGCCATGGGGGTCGCCGTCTGGCCGTCGGACGGACCCGAGCCGGGCAGCCGGCCCAGGGCCGTGAGCGTCAGCCCGCCGACCCCGAACACGGCGACGATGACCACCGTGAAGCCCGCCAGCGTCGCCGCTCGACTGCGACCGATCCGTCTCGCGGCGGCGGGCAGCGACGCGGACACGGCGTGGTGGGCCGCCGGTCCGGGCGCCGACGGCTCCGGGCGGGACGGCAGGGGACGGTCGACCGCGGCCGCGGTCGGCCGGAGCTCCCAGTCCACGGATCGATCCGGCCACTGGACCTCGGGCGCGGCGGCTGCGGCCTTGGCAGCGCCTTTTGCCTTCCGGTCGGGTGAGGCGGGCTGCGGCGGCGTCGGCGGTCGGGGTTGCGGGCGTCGGCGGTGTCAGGACCATGGCCGGCAACGGGCTCGCGACGGCCGGTACGGTCGGGACGACCTTCGCCAGTCGTCGGCGGAGGCGGTCGGTCTTGCCGGCTGGCGCTTCCGACACGACGGGCGGCGCCGCCGCGCTCATGACCGTCGCCGCGAACGTGGTCATGACGGCCGGCTCGGGCGTCGGCGGCTCGACGATCGGCAGGCTGAACGGCACGCAGCGCAGACAGGACGAGGCCGACGATGTTCCAGCAGTTCGGGCAGACGGCCTGGCGGCACGTCGGGCACTCGCGGATCGGGGCCAGGAACTCGTCGCCCAGTTGTTCGCGGTTCGTCCCGCACTGCTCGCAGAACCATGCCGTGCGCAAGCCGAGTCGGCCTGGCGGATCTGGGCGTCCGGTCAGAGGCGGCATCGTCGCGGTCAGCGTAGGTCTGGCACCGCGGCGCACCGCCCGGGAAAGTCGTCCGGTCGGGGGCCGCCGGAGGTCCGGGGTCGGCCCGTTTGACGCCCTCCGGACCCGGCCGTACGCTGGCCTCCCGAGCCGGCATCCCACCCTTCGTTCGGAGTCTCTCGTGGCCGACACCTCGCCGCCGCGGGGCCGGTGGGCCTTCCGCCCGGTCCCGCCCGAACCTCGATCCATCGTGGAGCTCGTGCGAGCCGGCACGCTCGACGCGGAGCTGGCCGCGACGCTCTGGCTCCTCATCGAGGCGCGGGTCCCGCTGGTGGTCGCGGCGGCCGCCCAGGGGGCCGGCAAGTCGACGCTGCTCAACGCCCTGCTGGACTTCCTGCCGGCCGGCACCAGCGCCGTCGAGCTCGCCGGGGCGACCGAGACGTTCGACTGGCTGCCGCAGGCGCCCGAACTCGGCTGGCGCAGGGTCCGGCCCGCGACGACCGACGTGATCCAGGGATCCGTCCGCGTGCCCTTCGCCGACGCCATCGAGGCCGCCGGCACGCGGGTCGGGCCGCCGATCCGGCCGGAGACGACCGTGCTGCTCATCCCGGAGCTGTCCGATCACCTGCCGTCCTACACGTGGGGTGCCGAGGCGCGGATCGCGATCCGGGCCGCGTCGATCGGCTACGGCCTGGCCGCCACGATCCACGCCGACTCGCTCGACGAGGTCTTCGAGGCGCTCCGCCGCCCGCCGGTGCTGCTCGCGGACGACGAGCTGTCGCGGCTGGGCGTCGTCCTCGTCCTGCGCGCGGTCGCGGGCGGACGACGGCGGGTCGTGGCCGCGCACTACGTCCGGCCCGTCGTCCGGGACGTCCACGGGCACGTCCAGCACCTCGGCCCGGCCGTGCTCTCGACCTGGGATCCCGCCCACGACGGGTTCGAGCATTTCGCCTGGGGTGTCACCCCCGAGCTCGCGGGACGGATCGGCCGACGGGCCGGCGACTTCGAGCTCGAGGTCGAGCGCCGCCGTGACTACCTCACCGATCTCGCCACGGCCGGCGTGACCGGCGTCGCCGACGTCCGTCACGCGATCGATGGCTACCGCCACGCCGCCTCGCACGCATCCGCCACAGCGACCGCGCCGAACTAGAGGTCAGACATGCCGAAGAACGAGCGCCCCACGACGATCGCCGAGCTGCGCGACTCCGGCTGGCGATCGCGGACGGTCAAGGAGGAGCTGCGCGCGAACCTGCTCGAGCGCCTCGCGGCCGGCGGCGAGGTGCTGCCCGGCGTCGTCGGCTACGACGACACGGTGGTGCCGGCCATCGAGAACGCGATCCTCGCCGGCCAGGACCTCGTGTTCCTCGGGGAGCGCGGCCAGGCCAAGACGCGGATGGCCCGGGCCCTCGTCGGCCTCCTCGATGCCTGGCTGCCGATCGTCCGCGGCGGCGAGCTCAACGACGACCCGACCGCGCCGGTGAGCCCGGCGGCCAGGGCGATCGTCGAGCGCGACGGCGACGCGACGGCCATCGACTGGCTGCCGCGCGAACGACGCTACGCGGAGAAGCTCGCGACCCCCGACATCACGATCGCCGACCTCATCGGCGAGGTCGACCCGATCAAGGTCGCCGAGGGCCGCTACCTGTCCGACGAGCTGACCCTGCACTACGGACTCATCCCGCGCGCGAATCGGGGCATCGTGGCGATCAACGAGCTGCCCGACCTCGCCGAGCGGATCCAGGTCGGGCTCCTCAACATCCTCGAGGAGCGCGACGTCCAGATCCGCGGCTTCGTCGTCCGGCTGCCGCTCGACCTGTTCATGGTCGCCTCGGCGAACCCCGAGGACTACACGTCCCGCGGCCGGATCATCACGCCGCTCAAGGACCGCCTCGGCTCGCAGATCCGGACCCACTACCCGCGGACCCTCGAGCACGAGATGGCCATCGTCCGGCAGGAGAAGCACCGCTTCGCGCCCGACGACGCGGTCCCCACGGTCGTCGTGCCGCCGTTCATGGAGGAGCTCGTCGCCGAGCTGACCCATCTCGCGCGTCGCTCGCCCGAGATCAGCCAGCGCTCAGGCGTCAGCGTGCGGGTGTCGGTCGCGAACACCGAGGTCCTCGAGGCCGCCGCCCTCAAGCGGGCCGTCCGCCTCGGCGAGAAGCTCGGTGCGCCGCGCGTCTCCGATCTCGGCGCGGTCATCGCGTCGACCGCGGGCAAGGTCGAGATGGAGTCCGTCGGGGACGACGCCCCCGAGGAGCGGATCGTCGAGCGGCTCATCACGAAGGCGCTCTATGCCACGTTCACCCGCCACGTCTCGCTCGACGACCTGGACCCGGTCGTGGAGGCGTTCGAGGACGGCTTCACGGTCGAGACCGGCGAGCGCACCCCGTCGCGCGAGTACGTGGCCTGGATGCGCGAGGTGCCCGGCCTGAGCACGGCCGTCGACCGGCTCGGCGCGTACGACGTGACCGACGGCGCCGAGGAGCCGGCGGTCATCGCGTCGGCCGTGGAGTTCCTGCTCGAGGGCCTGCATCTCGCCCGCCGGCTCAACAAGGAGCGCATCGCCGGCGGCACGATCTACCACCGGTGAGCGCCACGTCATGACCGCCTACTCGCCGGACCCGCGCGACCTGACGGCCCTCGACCGCGCGCGGGCGAGCCTGGGCCGGGACGCGGCGGACATCCTGGCGCGGCGCGCCCGGTACTCGCGCTGGGACGGCAGCCAGCAGGTCGCCGACCTCGACGCCGACGAGATCATCGACGCGCTGTCGGACGACGTCATGGCCGAGGGCGACCTGGCCGAGGCCCTGCGCCGGCTCATGGAGCGCGGCTGGCGCACGGGCGATCCCACGCGGCCGGACCTGGCCGGCCTGCGCGACCTGATGGACCGCCTCGAGCGCCGGCGCGAGGAGGCCCTCGAACGCTACGGGCTCGGCGACGTGCTCGGCGACATCCGTCGCGAGCTCGACGAGATCGTGGCGCCAGGAGCGCTCCGGGGTGGAGCGGCGGCTGGAGGAGGCCTCGGCCGAGGGAACGGACGACGCGGACCTGCGCGAGATGCTGCGCGACGTCGCCGCGAAGCGGCTGGACCAGCTCGACGGTCTGCCCGCGGACATCGGGGAGCGGCTGCGCGGTCTCGGCGACTACGACTTCCTCGAGCCCGAGGCCCGCCAGCGCTACGACGACCTCGTCGGCAAGCTCCGCGGCCAGATGCTCGACCAGTACGTCGCGGGCATGTCGGACGCGATCCGCTCGATGAGCCCGGAGGACCTCGCCGCGAACCGCGAGATGGTCCGCGACCTCAACGAGCTCATCCGGGAGCGGATCGGCGGCGGGGAGCCGGACATCCGCGAGTTCATGGCGAAGCACGGCCGGTTCTTCCCGGGCGCCCAGAGCTTCGACGACATCATCGACCAGCTCGCCGCGCGCATGGCCGCGATGCAGTCCCTCCTGCGGTCGATGACGCCGGAGCAGCGGGCCGAGCTCGAATCGATGATGGAGGCGCTCCTGCGCGACGACCGGCTGCTGGTCGACCTCGCCCAGCTCGCCTCGAACCTGGACCTGCTGCTGCCCGGCGGCCTCGGTGAGCGCGTCCCGTTCGGCGGCGACGAGCCGCTCGGCCTCGAAGGCGCCCTCGCCCAGATCGAACGGCTCGCGGCGATGGACCGCATGGAGGACGCCCTGTCCGACGTCGAGGGTCCGGGCGACCTCGCCGACATCGACCGCGACGAGGTCCGCGACCTGCTGGGCGACGAGGCGGTCCGCGACCTCGACACGCTCGACGACCTGGCCCGCCGACTCGAGCAGGCCGGCTACCTCACGCGCGACGGGGAGCGGCTCGAGCTCACGCCCCGGGGCAGTCGGCGGATCGGCCAGAAGGTCCTCGACGACCTCTTCGCGCGGCTCCAGCGCGACGCGTTCGGCGGTCACCGCATGGACCGGGCCGGTCGGGGCGGGGAGCGCGAGGAGACCACCAAGCCGTACGAGTTCGGGGACCCCTTCCACCTGGACCTGCGCGCCACGCTGACCAACGCGCTGGCCCGCGAGGAGAACGCCCCGGCGACGCGGCGCGCCCGCGACGATCGGGCGATCCACCTGACGGCCGCGGACTTCGAGGTGTACCGGACCGAACAGCTCACGCGCACCTCGACGGTCCTGCTCGTCGACATGAGCCGCTCGATGCTGCTGCGCGGCTGCTTCCTGGCGGCGAAGAAGGTCGCCGTCGCGCTCGACACGCTCATCCGCACCCAGTACCCGCACGACCACCTCTCGGTCATCGGGTTCGCGTACTACGCCCGCGAGATCCGGCCCGGAGCGCTCGCCGAGCTGACCTGGCACGGCTACGAGTACGGCACCAACCTCCAGCACGGGCTCCTGCTGGCGCGTCGGATCCTGGAGCGCCATCCCGCCGCGAACAAGGAGATCGTCGTCATCACCGACGGGGAGCCGACCGCCCACTTCGAGGGCGACCAGGTCGAGTTCAGCTACCCGCCGACCCGGCGGACCATCAGCGAGACCCTCAAGGAAGTGCAGCGCTGCACGAAGGAGGGGATCACCATCAACACGTTCATGCTCGAGCGCTCCCGGGCGCTCGCGGAGTTCGTCGCGCACATGACCAGGCTCAATCGCGGCCGCGCCTTCTACGCCACGCCCGAGCACCTCGGCGAGTACGTCCTGGTCGATTTCGTCGGTCGCCGGACCAAGCGCGTCTCCTGACCGGCGGTCTCGCGCAGGATCGTCGCTTCGCGCGTCCCGGGGCGGACTATCCTGCCCGCGACCATCCCGGAGATCTCGTCTAGCGGAGGCGTCGATGGACTGGAGCGCGCTGTTCCCCTGGCTGCTGTTCCTGCACGTGCTGGGCGCGATCGTCGCGTTCGGGCCGACCTTCGCGTTCTCGTTCATCGGGGCGATGGGCGGCGCCGAGCCGCAGCACGCCAACTTCGCCACGCGCGTCTCGCTCACGATCTCGTCGCAGGCTCGTGTACCCGATCGGGCATCACCCTGCCGATCACCGGCGCGTTGATGATCCTCGTGCGCGGGATCGACCTGACCAGTCGCGCCTACTGGTGGCTCGACATCGGGATCGTCCTGTACATCATCGCGTACGGCTACTCGTTCTTCGTCCAGCGCAAGCTCGTCGAGCGGGTCATCGAGATCACCTCGTCGCCGCCACCGCCCGGCGCCAGCGGCCCGCCGCCGGAGCTGCTCGGCGCTGGTCGAAGCGGATCCAGCGCGGCGGCATGATGCTCGGCGTCGCTGCTCGTCGCGATCGTGTTCCTGATGGTGGTCAAGCCGACAGTTCTAGGGGCCGCGCCCGCGCGGCCGGTGCGACCGGAGTCGGCGTCCGACCTCGTCATCCGCCGGGTCGCGTTGCACGACCTCGGGCGGTGTCGTGCCGACCGCGCGCCCGCGAGATTCGACGGGGTCGACGCCGACATCGCGTTGACCCCCGGCCGCCGACCTTCCCCCGGGTCGGCGGTCGTTCCATGTCCGGACGGCGCGGGCGCGCCTCGGGCCGTACCATGGTCGCCGAAGCCCTGGCCCGAGGAGACCATCGACCGATGCCCCACGTCGCGACCTCGCCCGCCGACCTGCTGAGCGTCATCCACGACGCGGCCCATCTCGACGGCGACCTGCTGCTCATCGATGACGAGGCCGCGTTCCGCGAGACCGCGATCCGCGACCTCGCCTGGACGGCCGCGTTCAGCACCGACGACGCCGACGACCGCCACCGCCCAGTGGCTCGTCTGGGAGGCCAGCCAGGCGCTCGGCGCCCAGTCGGCGAGCATCCAGGACCTGTACGCCGCCCGCGGTCGCGGCGAGGTCTCGGGCTTCACCGTGCCGGCCATCAACCTCCGCGCCCAGACGTTCGACATGGCGCGCACCGTCTACGAGACGGCCAAGGCCGCCGACGTCTGGGCGGTCATCCTCGAGCTCGCCCGGAGCGAGCAGACCTACACGTTCCAGCGCCCGATCGACTACTCGACCGCCGTGCTGGCGGGCGCGATCGCGGCCGGCTGGCGGGGCCCGGTCTTCATCCAGGGCGACCACTACCAGTTCAACGCCAAGAAGTACGCGGCCGACCCCGAGGCGATGACCGAGGAGATCCGGCGGGCCTGCCGGCTGGCCGTCGAGGCCGGCTACCGCAACATCGACATCGACTCGTCGACGATCGTCGACCTCTCGAAGCCGACGACCGACGAGCAGCAGCGCGAGAACTACCGTCGCGCGGCCGAGCTGACCGCGCTCATCCGGACGCTCGAGGCGGACGGCGTGACGATCAGCGTCGGCGGCGAGATCGGCGAGGTCGGCACCAAGAACTCGACGGTCGAGGAGCTGCGCGCCTACCTCGACGGCTACCGGCGCGAGCTCGAGACGCGCGTCGCCGGGCGCCGTCGGCATCAGCAAGGTGAGCGTCCAGACCGGGCACGAGCCACGGCGGCGTGCCGCTGCCGGACGGTGGCGTCGCCGAGGTCAAGCTCGACTTCGAGGTCCTGCGCGAGCTCGGCGAGGTCGCCCGTCGCGAGTACGGGCTGGCCGGCGCCGTCCAGCACGGCGCCTCGACCCTGCCCGACGAGCTGTTCCATCGCTTCCCGGCCGTCGAGACCGCCGAGATCCACCTCGCGACCGGGTTCCAGAACGCCCTCTACGAGCACCCCGCCTTCCCCGAGGCGCTCCATCGCGAGATCGAGGCCTGGTGCTACGCGAACGCCGCCGACGAGCGCAAGGACGGCCAGACCGACCAGCAGTTCGTCTACACGACGCGCAAGAAGGCCATCGGGCCGTTCAAGCGCCAGCTGTGGGACCTGCGCGACCAAGGACGAGATCCTCGCGGCCCAGCGGCGCAAGATCGCGTTCCTGTTCACCGAGCTCGGCGTCAACGGGTCGCGCGAGATGGTCGGGGCGTACATCCGCCCCGTGACGGTCCATCGACCGATGCCCGACGCCCTGCGCGAGGCCGTCGGGGCGGGCTGACCGAGGCGGCATTCGCCATCGACTGAGCGCAGGAGGAACCATGTCGACGACGACGACCGACGCGGCCGAGCGCCGCGACGCGCTGGCCGGGCGGGTCGGGGCCGCCATCCTGGGCGCGCTCGACGCCCAGGCCATCTACCTGGGCGACCGCCTGGGGCTGTATCGCGCCCTCGCCGATGGCGGGCCGGCGACGGCGCCGGAACTGGCCGCGCGCACCGGGATCGACCCGCGCTACGCCCGGGAGTGGCTCGAGCACCAGGCGGTCGGCGCGATCCTCGACGTCGACGACGTGGACGCGGCCGCCGATGAGCGGCGCTACTCGTTGCCGGCCGGCCACGAGGCGGTCCTCGTCGACGAGGAGAGCCTCGCGTACCTGGCGCCGCTCGCCCGGTTCGTGGTCGGCTCGGCCCAGCGCATGCCCGACATCCTTGCCGCGTACCGGACCGGCGGCGGCGTCGACTGGGCCGACTACGGACCGGATGTCGTCGAGGCCCAGGAGGGCGTCAACCGGCCGCAGTTCACGCATCTCGTCGGCGACTGGATCGACGCGCTGCCGGACATCGCCGCGCGCCTGCGCGATGGCCAGGGTCGGGTCGCCGACGTCGCCTGCGGCACCGGCTGGTCGTCGATCTCGATCGCCCGCCACTTCCCGGGCATCGCGGTCGACGGCATCGACATCGACGCGGGCTCCATCGAACGGGCGAAGGCCCATGCCGCCGCCGAGGGGCTGACCGACCGGGTCTCATTCCTGTTCGCCGACGCCGCCGACAGCGAGGGCGCCGGCCGCTACGACCTGGTCACGATCTTCGAGGCCGTCCACGACATGGCCCGACCGGCCGAGGTCCTCGCGGCCGCGCGGCGCCTGCTCGCGCCGGGCGGCGCCGTGCTCATCGGCGACGAGCGCGTCGCGGAACGGTTCACCGCGCCGGGCGACGAGGCCGAGCGGATGTTCTACGGCTACAGCGTCGTCGCCTGCCTGGCCAACGGACTCGTCGACCCGCCATCGGTCGGGACCGGCACGGTCATGCGCCCGTCGGCGCTCGAGGCGATCGCCCGCGAGGCTGGCTTCTCGCGGTTCACGATCCTGCCGACCGAACACGAGGCGTTCCGCTTCTACCGACTCGATCCGTAGCGCCGCGTTCGAATCGCGCGACGGGAGCGCGTCCCGACGACGAAACTCGTCGTTGACGGGCTCCGGCGCGGTGCTATCCTCCGCCGAAGATCGCGACCCGGCCCGGAGGGAGCCCGTCGGCGGTCGGTGCCCCCGGCGTTCCTCGCGCTCGCTCCCCAGAGGTCAGTCTCGCACCAGTGCGTGCGGCGGTAGGAGGAGGAGATCGTGGCGGGTCCAAGTCCCAGCAGGACATCGTCGGCGCAGCGACGACGCCCACCTGCGCTCGCTCGGCATCAAGCCCGAGCTGCAACCGATCGCTCGGGTTCGTCGTCGAACTTCGCGCTCGCATTCAGCTTCATCAGCGTTTCGACCGGTTCGTTCGGCAACTTCGGCGTCGGCATCGGTCTCGGCGGCCCGGTGATCTTCTGGTCATGGCTCTTCGTCATCGTGCGGCCAGATCGCTCGTCGCCCTGAGCTTCGCCGAGCTGGCGAGCCACTTCCCGGTGGCCGGGTCCATCTACCAGTGGTCGAAGCGGCTGTCGAACCGCACGCTCGGCTGGTTCACCGGCTGGTTCTACTTCTGGGCGCAGGTCGTGACGGTCACGGCGGTCGCCGTGCATCGTCGGCCTTCGTGATCGACGGGCATCATCGGGCGCAGGCGGACTTCCTCGACTCGCCCGTCGCCGATCGGCTCAGCGACATGCACACGTTCATCGCCCTCACGCGCTCGTCATCACGACGCTCATCAACGCCTTCGGCGTCCGGCTCCTCGCGATCGCTCAACAACATCGGCGTCGGCGACCGAGATCCTCGGCATGCTCGTCTTCGCGCTCATCCTGCTGTTCTTCGCGAACCACCAGTCGCCGTCCGGTCCTGTCCGACACGTCGGCGGCGACGGAGGCCGCGACCGAACGGCAACTGCCTGCGCGACCTTCGCGCTCGGCCTTCTTCATGTCGATCTTCATCGTGTACGGGTTCGACACGGCCGGCACGTTCGGCGAGGAGACCGTCGACGCGAGCCGGCAGGCGCCCCGCGGCGTCCTGTCGTCGATCCTGATCTCCGGCGCGGTCGGCGTCGTCTTCCTGCTGGCGGTCATCCTGTCGCTCCAGGACATCCCGGCCACCATGGAGGAAGGCCTGGCGGGCGGGTTCCCGATCGCGACGACGATCACCAGCAACCTGACGACGGAGCTGGTCGGCGGCATCACGCGTCGGCGAGATCTACCTGTTCGTCATCCTCGCGTCCGTCTTCGTGTGCACGCTGGCGATCCAGGGCGCGGCGACCCGGATGATGTTCTCGATGGGCCGCGACCGGCACCTGCCGCTCGGCGGCGTCTGGGGTCAGCGTCAACCACGCGCTTCAAGACCCCGGCCAACGCCGCCATCGCGGTCGGCGTCCTCGCGGCGATCCCGATCCTGGTCGACGGTCCGATCGGCGGCATCGTCGCTCTCGATCGCCGCGACCGGGCTGATCTACCTCACCTACTTCCTGTGCAACCTCGGCGTCGCTGATCGCCCGCCGCAGCGGCTGGCCGCACCAGAAGGCCTGGTTCAGCCTCGGCCGGTGGGGCACTGCTCGATCAACATCCTCGCGCTCGATCTGGGGCGGCGTGATGATCATCAACATCGCCCTGTGGAACGATCCGGCGCTGTTCGGCGACTTCGGCGAGCGATGGCCGGGCGTTCTGGAACCCGTTCATCAACGCCTTCCTCCAGCGGTCCGGCGAGCCGCTCGATGGCCTGCCGGCCTGGCCGCTCTTCGAGACGCTGGTCGGGCTGCTCGCTGATCCTCGGCGCGCATCTACTACGTCGTCGCCGATGCGCGGGCGCGAGCCGTCCGAGGTCGAGGCCGACGCCGTGACCGGCGAGGCGGTCATCGGCTAGCCGCGCGTGACCGACGGACCGTCCCCGGACCAGGAACTGCGCGGGGAACTGCGTGACGACCTGGTCCGGGCGATGGGCCGCGTGCCGGAGCTGGCCGGTCGCGAGCTGACGCTGACCGCCGCTGTCGGGCGGCATCACGAACCGCAACTTCCTCGTCTCGGCGACCGGGACCGACCAGCGCTGGGTCATCCGCCTGGCCGGCAACGACACGCACCTGCTCGGCATCAGCCGCGAGGTCGAGCACGCCGCGACGGTGGCCGCCGCCGGCGTCGGCGTCGGGCCCGAGGTCACCGCGTTCATCCGGCCCGAGGGCTACCTCGTCACGCGGTTCATCGTCGGCTCGCCGGTCAGCGACGAGGCCGTCCGACCGCCCGAGACGCTCCGCCGCGTCGCCGACTCGCTCCGGCGCATCCACGACGGCCCGGCCATCCCGGGCCTGTTCGTGCCGCTCCGGATCGCCGAGGCGTACCGGGCGCTCGCGCTGGCCCGCGGCGTCCCGATCCCGCCCGAGTACGAGCTGGCCGCCTCGATCGGGCGACGGATCGAGCTGGCCTGCCTCGCGGCGCCGCTCGAGATGCGGCCGTGCCACAACGACCTGCTCAACGCGAACTTCATCGACGACGGCGAGCGGATCCGGATCGTCGACTGGGAGTACGCCGGGATGGGCGACCCGTTCTTCGACCTCGGCAACTTCAGCATCAACCACGAGCTGACGCCCGAGCAGGACGAGGTCCTCCTGGCGGCCTACGACGGCGACGTCCGCCCGCCGCGACTCGCGCGGATCCTGCGCTGATGCGGGTCGTCTCCGACTTCCGCGAGGCGATGTGGGGCGTCCTCCAGCAGGGCATCAGCACGCTCGACGTCGACTTCGTCGCGTACGCCGGCGAGCACTTCGATCGGCTGCTCGCGAACGCGAGCACGCCGGCGTTCGAGCGGGCGCTGCGCGAGGCCGCCCGCGACTGACGGCGACGCCGGCGCCTCAGTGACAGGGCCCCGAGCCGGAGTCGGCGAAGTCGCCGCCGGTCGGGATGAACGTCCAGTCGTACGAGCGCGGGTGGAGCGTCGAGCTTGAGCACGCCGTGGGTCACCGCGGCCCGGAGCTCGCTGTTCGGCCTGGCGTCCTTGAAGGCGCGCAGCTCGGCGCCGCCGGTGCCGACGACGAACTCGCGGATGCCGCGGGCGCGGTCCTCGTTGCCCGTCGGGTCCTGCGGCGCGAACCGCTCGTAGTCGTGGTCGTGGCCGTTGACCACGACGTCCGCGCCGGCCGCGTAGAGCGCCTCCCAGAACGGGGCGACGCCCTTGTCGTTCCCGTGCTCGCCCGAGCTCTACCGCGGCTCGTGCCAGATCGCGAGCGTGCACTCGCCGTTCGACGCGGCGAGGTCCGCGGCGAGCCACTTGCCCTGGGCGGAGCCCTTCCCGCAGCCGCCGATCTGGCCGCACATCGAGTCGAGGACCACGACGTGCCACGCCCCGAGGTCGTACGAGTACCAGGGGTCGCCGTCCGGGGCGGCCGCGGCCTTCCCGAAGTAGTCGAGGTAGCCCTTGAGGTCCTTGGTCTGCCAGTCGTGGTTGCCCGGGGACGGTCGCGTCCGGTCCCTGACACGGCCCCAGACCGGGTCGTAGCAGTCCTGGAAGTCCTTGGCCCGGCCGGACGGGTACGCGTTGTCGCCCGGCGGTGAAGACCGTCCCCTCGATGCCCGTCGAGGAGCTTGCCCGTGGCGGTGTCGTCGGTCGTGTCGCAGTCGCCGATGTCGCCCGCGCCGACGAGGACGCGCCTCGACGGCCGGCCGAGGCCGACGGGGCCGGGGGCGAGCGCGACCGGCGCCCGATGCCGACGGCGAGGGGCGACCGGCGAGCGAGGCCGCCGACGAGCGATGGCGACGCGGACGCCGGCGACGCGCGTCGGCGACGTCGGGCCGCGCGGGGCTGGAGCGCGGGGCCGCGGTGCCGGCCGCCCGGTCGACCGATGCCGACGACAGCCCGACGAGGAGGACGAGGGTCGCGACGAACGCCACGACGGCGAGCGCGACCTGGCGGCGCCCGTCGGCGTCTCGCTCGGGCTCGATCACGCGCGCGATCGTAGCCGAGCGTGCCCGCATCGTGCGCCGGCGGGCCCGACGCCAGGCCGCGGGCGTCGTACCGTGTCCGCTCATGAGCGTCGACCGGCGCGGGTCGTGGTCATCGGCGGCGGCATCACCGGCTGCAGCGTCGCGCTACCACCTGGCCGACGCCGGCTGGACCGACGTCCTGCTCGTCGAGAAGGCGCACGCTGACCGCCGGGCTCGACCTGCCAGGCGGCCGGGCTCGTGACCGCCTTCAACCCGTCGTCGACGATGATGCGGTTCCGCCGCTACAGCATCGAGCTGTACGAGCGCCTCGGCGTCTTCGAGCGGGTCGGGCAGCCTGCGCCTCGCGTCGTCCCCCGACCAGCTCCGCGAGCTGGAGCGGACGGCCAGCCGGGCGCGCGGCATCGGCCTCGACGCCGGCGTGATCGGCGCCGAGGAGGCCCGCCGGCTGATGCCCGCGATCTCGCCCGAGTCGCTCTACGGGGCGGTCCACCTCGCCGGCGACGGCCACCTCGACCCGCACACGGCGACCCACGCGGTCGCCGATGCGGCCCGTGCGCTCGGGGTCCGGATCCGGACCGGCGTCCGCGTGACCGGGTTCGAGCTGTCGGCCCGCCGCGAGATCCGTCGCGTCCTGACCGACGCCGGACCCGATCGACACGGAGCTCGTCGTCAACGCGGCCGGGATGTGGGCGCCGCAGGTCGCCGCGATGGTCGGGCGCGTTCGATCCCCTCGACGCCCGGTCGACCACCAGCACATCGCGCTCAAGGCCGTGCCCGGGCTCGGAGCTGCCGCGCGACATGCCCTGCTTCCGCGACCCGGACAACCTCGTCTACGGCAAGAGCGAGCAGGGCGGCATGGTCTTCGGCGGGTACGAGACCGACCCGGTCGTCGCGCTGGGAGGACGGCGTGCCGTGGGAGCACGCGGCGCGCTCGCTGCCGCCCGACTACGAGCGCTTCGCGCCGCTGATGGCCGGCGCGATCCGGCGCTTCCCGTTCCTCGCCGACGCCGAGGCGATCCGGCTCGTCTGCCACCCGGACGCGATGACGCCCGACGCCAACCCGCTGCTCGGGCCGCTGCCCGGGCGTCCGCGGGTTCTGGGTCGCGGCCGGGCTGTCGCTCAACGGGTTCGGCGGTGGCGGCGGCATCGGCCGGCGCTGGCCGGCTGGATCACGACCGGCGACCCGGGGGTCGACATCGGGCCGTACCGGGCGTGGCGGTTCGGCGACGTCTACCGCGACCCGGGGTTCGCGGCCGGGCTCGCGCGCGAGACGTACTCGCGACTACTACCGGCTGCGCTACCCGTACGACGCCGACGTCGCCGGCCGGCCGCGGCGCCTCTCGCCGCTCCATGGGCGGCTCCAGGAGACCGGCGCCGTCTTCGGGACGAAGGCCGGCTGGGAACGGGCCGACCACCACGAGCCGGGACGGCCGTGGCGACGCGCCGGGCGCGACCAGGCGGCGTGGGGCTGGGCCGAGCCGCCGTGGTTCGATCGCGTGCTGCGACGAGGTCGCGGCGGTCCGCGAGCGGGCCGGGCATCATCGACCTGAGCTCGTTCGGCAAGATCGCCGTCGGCGGGCCCGGGCGCGCTGGCGCTCCTCCAGCGGGTCGTCGGCCAACGACGTCGACCGGCCGGTCGGCAGCGTCGTGTACACGCCGTTCCTCGACGAGCGCGGCGGGATGGTCGCCGACGTGACCGTCACCCGGCTCGCCGACGACCGCTTCCGGGTCGTGACCGGCGCCGGGTTCGTCGCCTCGGACCTCGCCTGGCTGCGCAGCCACGCCGACGACGGACGACGCGGTGTCGCCTCGAGACGTCAGCGGCGACGTCGCGACCATCGGGCTGTGGGGGCCGCGGGCGCGCGACGATCCTCGGCCGCCGCCACGCCGGACGACGTCGGCGACGCCGCGCTCCCGCGCGACGCGCGCGCGACGATCCACGTCGCGGGCGGCGCCGGTCCTCGCGTCGCGCATCAGCTACGCGGGCGAGCTCGGCTGGGAGCTGACCGCCGACGGCGGCGTGGGCGGTCGCAGGTCTGGGATCGCGCTGCGGTCGGCCGGCGCGCGACGCGCGGGCTCGAGCCGTTCGGCTACCGGGCGCTCGACGCGCTCCGGATGGAGAAGGGCTACCGCTACTTCGGCACCGACATGACGATGCTCGAGACGCCCGACGAGGCCGGGCCTCGGCGCCTTCGTCCGGCTCGGCGCAAGGGCGACTTCATCGGCCGCGACGCGCTCGAGGCGGCGGCCGGGGCGCCGCGCGACGCGACGCCCGCCGGCTGCGGACGATCCGCATCGGCGGCCCCGACTGCCTGCCGGTCTACGGCGGCGAGGCGGTCCGCCTCGACGGCGACGTGGTCGGGCGACTGCGGAGCGTCGCCTACGGGCCGACCGTCGCGCGACGATCGGCTACGTCTACCTGCCGGCCGACCTCGCGGAGGGCACCGAGCTCCAGCGTCGACGTCTTCGACGAGCGGGTGCCCGCGGTCGATCGCCGCCGACGTCCTCGTCGACCCGCCGGCGGATCGGATGCGCGGCTGACGGGCGCAGCCGCGCGGCGCCGAGCCAGCCCTCGAAGTCGGGTCCATCGATCGCCGCCGACGCTCTCGCCCAGCGCTCCTCGGCCCAGCCCCTGAAGTCGTAGTCGATCGTCGAGATGCGCGCCTGGATCGCGGCCCACAGCGTCCAGCCGACGTCGGACATGATCATCTGGAGCCGCATCCGGGCGAGCAGGGCGGGGGAGGCCTCGCCGAAGTAGGCCGTGCACAGCTCGCGCACCTGGCCTTCGTCGTAGCCGAGCTCCTGGCACGTGTTGCCGAGCTCGAAGGTCGGGTCGTTGTTGCCGCTGTACTCGTAGTCGACGAGCCACAGCCGCTCGCCGTCGTCGATGTAGTTCTCGGCCAGCAGGTCGTTGTGGCAGGGGACCGTCGGCAGCGGATGGATGGCGAGGGCGGCCTCGATCCGGGGGATCGCCGGGAGGTGCTCGCGATAGCCCAGCGGGACCGGGATGTCGCGCTCGTCGACGAGGGCAAGGTAGCGCTCGCTGAGGCGGAACATGTCGAAGTCGTCGCGGAACCGCGGGCCGGCGTGGAGCTTCCGGAGCGTCGCCGCGATCCGCGTCGGCATGCCTGGAGCCCCGAGCGCCTCGATCGACATCGTCCGGCCATCGACCCAGTCGAGCGCGAAGACGTCCCAGTCCTCGATGACGGCGACGACCTCCGGTGAGACGCCGGTCGTGGCCGCCGCGAGCGTGTTGTGGCGCTCGTTGGCCCGATCGACCGCCAGCAGCTCCGTCGAGGGCCCCGGGATGCGGACGAAGTAGGGAACCCCGTCGACGACGACCCGATGGTTGACGTTCGTGAGGCCGGCGGCGATCCGGTCGTGCGAGACGGTCCGCCCGGCCCAGGCCGGGATCGCCGCGATGACCTCCTCGATCGTCGGTGGCGCTGCGGTCATGGCCCCTCCTCCGGTCGACTCTACTGGAGGCCCCGAGGGCGCGATGCGGTCGTCGCGCGACGCGAGCACCCGCCTCGTGGGGTCGGGCCAGCCGCTACGCTGTGGTCGTCGGTCAGCGTCGTGTGGAGGAGCGTCCAGGTCCATGGCGGAGCACGCCCGGGCGGTCGTCATCGGCGGTGGCGTCGGCGGCACATCGATCGCGTACCACCTCGCCGAGCTGGGCTGGACCGACATCGTCCTGGTCGACCGGGCCGAGCTGACGTCGGGCTCGACGTTCCATTCGGCCGGTCTCGTGGGTCAGCTGCGCAGCTCGGTGACGCTGACGAAGATGATGATGTACAGCACCGAGCTGTACCGGCGCCTGGCCGCCGAGACCGGCACGGACCCGGCCTGGCACGAGGTGGGGTCGCTGCGGCTGGCATCCAGCCAGGAGCGCCAGGAGGAGCTCCGTCGGCAGGCCGGCTGGGCGAAGACCTTCGGTCTGCCGGTCGAGCTCATCACGCCGACGAGGCGCACGACCTCTTCCCCCTGATGTCGCTCGACGGGGTCCTTGGGGCCGTCTACCTGCCGACGGACGGCTGGCTCGACCCGTCGGGGCTCGCGCTCGCGCTCGCGGCGGGCGCCCGCCAGCGCGGCGTCTCGATCCGGCCGCACACCCGGGTCGTCGGGATCGGCGTCGAGCGCGGCCGCGTGACCGGGGTGACCGTCGAGCACCGGGGCGAGCGGTCGAATATCCAGGCGGACGTCGTCGTGAACGCGGGCGGCATGTTCGCCCCCGAGATCGGCCGCCTTGCCGGCGTCAACGTGCCGATCATCCCGATGGCCCACGAGTACCTGTTCACCGAGGCGATCGAGGGCGTCGTCCCGACGCTCCCGACGATGCGCGACCCCGACAACCTCGTGTACTACCGCGAGGAGGTCGGCGGCCTGTGCATGGGCGGCTACGAGCGACAGCCCGCGCCGTGGGCGCTCGACGGCGTCCCGCCCGACTTCAACGGCAAGCTCCTCGCCCCGGACTGGCCGCGGTTCGCGGAGATCATGGACGGCGCCGTCCGGCGCGTGCCGGCCATCGCCGACGCGGGCGTGAGCCGGATGATCAACGGCCCCGAGGGCTTCACGCCGGACAACGAGTTCATCCTCGGCGAGAGCGACGTCCGCGGGTTCTTCGTCGCGGCCGGCTTCTGCGCGCACGGCATCGCCGGGGCGGGCGGGATCGGGCGGCAGATGGCGTCCTGGATCGTGGAGGGCGAGCCCGAGCTCGACCTCTGGAAGATGGACAGCCGGCGGTTCGGCCCGGCCTATCGCTCCCAGGCCTACACGCTGGCCCGGACGGTCGAGGTCTACGCGACCTACTACGACATCCACTACCCCAACGAGGAGCGCCAGGCCGGCCGGCCGCTGCGGACCGCGCCGACGTACGAGCTGCTGACCGAGCTCGGGGCCGCGTTCGGCGAGAAGTCCGGCTGGGAGCGTCCGAACTGGTTCGAGTCGAACGCGGCGGCGGGCGACGCCTCGCTGCGGCCGCGCGGCTGGGCCGGCCAGCACTGGTCGCCCGCCATCGGGGCCGAGGCGCTGGCGACCCGCCGGGCGGCCGGCCTGTTCGACGAGACGTCGTTCGCGAAGCTCGAGGTGACCGGGCCCGGGGCCGTCGCGTTCCTCGAGCGGATGTGCGCGAACGAGATCGACCGACCGGTCGGCTCGATCGTCTACACGCAGCTGCTCGACCGCCGCGGCGGCATCCAGGCCGACCTGACCGTGACGCGCCTCGCCGACGACGCGTTCATGATCGTGACCGGGACGGCCTTCGCGAACCACGACGCGGCCTGGCTCCGGCGGCACCTCCCCGAGGACGGGACCGTCACCCTGCGCGACATCACCTCGTCGCGGGTCTGCTTCGGGCTCTGGGGCCCGCGGGCCCGCGACATCCTGGCGCCGCTCACGCGCGACGACCTCTCGGACGCCGCTTTCCCGTTCCTCACCGCGCGCGAGATCACGGTCGGCGCCGTGCCGCTCCTCGCGCTGCGGGTCACCTACGTCGGCGAGCTCGGCTGGGAGCTCTACGCGCCCGCGGAGTACGGCCGCACGCTGTGGACCACGCTCTGGGAGGCCGGCACGCCGCACGGGATGGTGGCTGCCGGCTATCGCGCGATCGATGCGCTGCGGCTCGAGAAGGGCTACCGCGTCTGGTCGAGCGACATCACCCCCGACGAGAACCCGTACGAGGCGGGTCTCGGTTTCGCGGTCGCCCTCGACAAGCCCGGCGGCTTCCTCGGCCGCGAGGCGCTGGTCGCGGCCAGGGCGGCCGGCCCGCGCAAGCGCCTGCGCTGCCTCGTCCTCGACGACCCGGGCTCGGTCTGCCTCGGCAACGAGCCTGTCCGGGTCGACGGGCAGGTGGTCGGGCGGGTCACCTCGGGCGGCTACGGGTTCGCCGTCGAGCGGTCCATCGCGTACGCCTACCTGCCCCCGACGGCCGCGATCGGGACCAGGGGCGACGTCGAGGTCTTCGGCGAGTGGATCGGGTTCGAGGTCGCGCGCGAGCCGCTGTGGGACCCGACCGGCGAGCGGATCCGGTCGTGAGCGACGCGACGTACGGCACCGAGTGGTCGGCCGGGCTCCGGCGGGGGACCGACGTCGAGCTGCGTCGCTGGCTCGACGTCGCCCAGGCCGCCTGCGACGAGGCCGACGTGACGGCGCGATCGCACTTCCGCCGCGACCTCGTCATCGAGACCAAGCCCGATCGCTCCTTCGTGACGCAGGCCGACACGGCGATCGAACGGCGCATCCGCGAGCGACTCACGGACGCCTTCCCGGATCACGGCCTGGTCGGCGAGGAGTACGGCACCGAGGCCGGCGACGCGTCCGTCCGCTGGTACATCGACCCGATCGACGGGACCCACAACTTCATCCGCGGCGTGCCGCTGTTCGGGACGCTCCTGGCCGTCGAGCGCGACGGCGAGCTCCAGGCGTCCGTGCTGTCCGCCCCCGCGCTCGACGAGCGCTGGTGGGCGTGGCGGGGCGGCGGGGCCTGGGCCCGGAACCGGGGTGAGGCGCCACGGCGGATCGAGGTGTCCCGCGTGGCCTCGCTCGAGGACGCCCAGGTCCTCTACGGCTCGGGCCAGGACATCATCGCGTCGGGTCGCGCGCCCGGCTTCGAGGGCGTGTTGCGCGACGCGTGGCGGGAGCGCGGCTTCGGCGACTTCTGGGGGTACGCCCTGGTCGCCGAGGCGGCGGCCGAGGCGATGGTCGAGGTGGGCCTGTCGGCCTGGGACGCAGCGGCCCCGATGCTCCTCGTCGAGGAGGCGGGCGGCCGCGCGACGGACCTCGAGGGCCGTCGGGCCATCGACAGCGGGACGTTCCTCGTCTCAAACGGCCGGCTCCACGAGACCATCCGAACCCGCCTCATCGCGCCATAGGAGGAGCCCCATGCAGGAGTCCGTCCCGGTCGGTGCCGGAGAGGCCCGACCACTCGATCCGGAGACCGCGGCCGGTCCGGTGACCGGAGACGGCGGCGTACTGTCCGATCCGAGGGCGCTCCAGATCCTCTCGACCGAGCACTGGAGCCTGCTGTCCGGGCGGTCACTCGCCTACAACGAGGCATTCAGTCGCGCCGGCATGTTCCTCTCGTTCCTGTCCGCGACGCTCATCGTCATCGGGTTCCTCATCGGCACCCAGGGCCTGACTGCGGACGTCATCCCGGTCGCGACCATCCTGTTGACGGCCGACCTGTTCATCGGCCTGGCGACGACCGGCAGGCTCATCGATGCCAATGCGGAGGAACTCCACTGCGTTCGCGGGATGAACCGCATCCGGCACGCCTACCGGGAGATGGTCCCGGGCATCGAGCCGTACTTCGTCAGCGGGTTCCACGATGACGCGCGCGGCGTCCTCGCCACGTACGGTGAGGTCACGAGGAGCGGATCCGTCCTGGCCAACATCGTCCACGGGATCACGACGACGGTCGGGATGGTCGCAACGATCGACGCGATGATCTTCGGCGCGATCTGCGGCCTGGTCGCGCTGGGACTCGGGGCCGGGGTCACCATCACGGTCGCAAGCGCCATCGTGGCGTTCCTGGTCGGCTTCGGGATCTTCGCCATCGTCGGCATGCGCACGGCACTCGGGCAGCAGGCCCGGGCCGAGTCGCGGTTCCCGTCGCCACCACAGGATCCCGCCTAGCGGTCGTTCCCGGGCGGCACGGTGAAGCCAGGGCTGCCGAAGACGATGGCGAATCGGGCCACGAGCGTATCGACGGTCTCCTGCGGGACCAGGTCGGCGACCAGATTGGCGGTCGCCGCATCCGTCATGACCTCGATGGCATCGCGCCGCTGTTCAGGCGGCTCCATGGCGGGCTGGAAGTAGATCGCCCCGAACCCCTGCCGTCGGTATTGCTCGAGCGCCCACTCGGTGATGCCCGCCTGGAGCTCCCGCAGGAGCTCGCCACGCCCGTTGACGATCGCCGCGTCGATGGCGCGGTCCCTGGCTCGCTCGAGCGCGACGGGATCCTCGGGACGGATCGCGATGGCGTGGAGCGCTTTCGATCCCCAGCGATCGAGCCATGCGTAGATGTGCTCGACGGCCGCGACCGGGTCGTATGCCTCGGCCGGCGGCTCGTCGTCCATCTACGCGCCGGCGGCGGCCAGCGACTCGTCGAGGATCGTGATGGCCTGATCGACCTCATCGGCCGTGGTCACCAGGGGCGGGATGATCCGGATGACGTTCACGTACGTGCCGGCCGTCAGCACGATGAGCTTGCGTGCGAGTGCCTCGGCCTGGATGCGCTTGGTCAGGTCCGGGTCGGGCGTCCGGCCGTCGCCGACGTCCGGCTTGCACGAGCTCGATCGCGACCATCAGGCCGAGGCCGCGTGCGTCGCCGATCGACGGGTACTTCCCGGCGAGGCGGCGGAGGCCGGCGAGGAACTGGTCGCCACGCTCCCGGGCGTTGGCGACCAGCCCTTCCTCCTCGATGACATCAAGGGTGGCGTTCGCGGCCGCGCACGAGACGACGTTGCCGCCGTACGTCCCGCCGTGGGTGCCGGGCTTCCAGGCCGCCATGAGCTCGGCCCGTGCCAGGATCCCGGAGAGGGGCAGACCCGACGCGATGCCCTTGGCCATGACCAGGATGTCGGGCTCGACGTCCCAGTGCCGGACCGCGAACATCTCGCCGGTCCGACCGAACCCGGTCTGGACCTCGTCGGCGATGAGCAGGATGCCGTGCTCGCGGGTGATCTCGCGGAGCCGTGGCAGGAACCCCGACGGCGGGACGATGTAGCCGCCCTCGCCGAGGACCGGCTCGAGGATGATCGCGGCCACGCGGTCCGGGTAGATGAACTGGTGGAACGTGAGGTCGAGCTGCTCCTCCCAGTCGCACGAGCATGCGTCGGGCGAGTGCGGGCCGCCGGGCGCCCGGTAGCAGTACGGGTAGGGCGTGTGGTAGACGGAGCCCGGCAGTGGCTCGAACGCGGCGCGGTAGACGTCCTTCGCGGTCGTCAGCGCCATCGTCTGGGCCGTCCGGCCGTGATAGCCGTAGCGGAACGCCATGATCGCCGGCCGGCCGGTCGCGACCCGCGCGAGCTTGACCGACGCCTCGACCGCCTCCGCGCCCGAGTTCGAGAGGAACGCCTGCCACGGCCCGCCGGGCAGCACCGTCCGCAGCCGGTCGTAGAGCCGCAGGCCCGGCTCGTGGTAGAGGATGTTCTGCTGGCCGTGGAGCAGCTTCGCGGCCTGCGCCTGGATGGCCGCCACGACACGGGGATGCGCGTGGCCCGTGTTGGTCACCCCGATCCCCGACGAGTAGTCGAGGTAGCGCTCGCCGTCGCGGGTGATCAGCCACGAGCCCTCGCCGCGATCGACGTCGAGGTTGGTGATGCGGCCCCAGACGGGCGGGACGACCGCGTGGTCGGGGAGGGGACCGGCGGGAGCGCCGGCCGGAGCGTCGGCGGTATCGACCATCGAGGGAGCCTCCTGGGGACGCGTCAGGCGCGCGAGGCCGCGTAATCGCGAGCCGCCACGCGACGCTGCCAGAGCGTGCTGAGCAGCACCAGGCCGACCGCGGTCACGAAGATCATCGTGCCGATGACGTTGACCTGGACCGGGATGCCGCGGAGCTGCGACCCGTAGATGAAGAGCGGGAACGTCTGCGTCGTCCCGGCGGTGAAGCTCGTGATGACGTAGTCGTCGATGGACAGGCTGAAGGCCAGCAACGCGGCGGCCATGATCGCCCGGCAGGATCAGCGGGAAGGTGACCTTCCAGAACGTGACCCACTCGTTGGCGCCGAGGTCCATCGCCGCTTCCTCGAGATGTCGCGGGAAGCCCTGCATCCGGGCCTTCACGGTCACGACCACGAAGCTGATGTTGAACATGATGTGGGCGATGATGATCGTGCGGATGCTGAGCGGGTAGACGAGCGCCCTCGGGCACGAACGGCAGCCCGACCGACGCGATGAACGTCGTCAGCAGCGACGCCCCGAGCACGATCTCGGGCGTCGACATCGGCAGGAAGATGAGCAGGTTCGTGCGCCGACCGCCCGCGGAACTGATAGCGGACGAGGGCGAGGGCGATGAGCGTGCCGAGGATCGTCGCGACGATCGTCGACACGAACGCGATGATCAGGCTGTTCCCGACCGCCTCGCGCCAGACCGGGTCGACCGAGCGGGTTGAGCCACGCCTCGAGCGAGAAGCCGCGCCACGTGAGGTTCGACCGACCGACCGGGTCGTTGAAGCTGAAGATGATCATGATCAGGACCGGCAGGACCAGGTAGACCGTGACGCCGAGCACGTAGAGCGGCAGCAGGTAGCGGTCGACCGGCCCGCGCAGCCGGCTCCCGAAGGTCTCGGGGCGGGCGACGGGAACGGCGGCCGTCGCCATCAGGTCAGGTCCTCGGTGCCGAGCAGGCGCGTGTAGATCAGCACGCCGATCAGGATCGCGAGCATCAGGATGAACGACAGCGCCGACGCGGTCGGATAGTCGGTCACCTTGAGGTAGCGGGCCTGGATGACGTTGCCCGATCATGAGCGACGACGGGATTGCCGAGCAGCTCGGCGTTGATGTAGTCACCGACGGCCGGGATGAACGTCAGCAGCGAGCCCGGCGAAGATGCCCGGGCACGGCCAGTGGCAGCGTGACCCGGACGAACGCCTGGCTGACGAGGTACGTCCCGACGAGCCCGCCGATGATCGCGCCCGGGATGCCGAGCGACAGCGGGCCGTATTCCATGACCACGCCGACGACGACGCCCGAGCAGGCCGCCGACCAGGGCCCCGGCGATCGTGCCCTGCGGTCGCCACGGACCGGCATACAGGTCCTCGGCCGCCTCGAGCAGCCGCCGGTCGATCTTCTCGAGCGCGACGTACAGCGGCAGCGTCATGAACGGCAGGAAGTTGTAGGTGATGCCGAAGACGACCGCCGCCGGCGTCGCGAGGAGGCGGAACTCCTCGGGCAGGACCCCGATCGCCTTCAGCGGGCCGAGCAGGAGCCCGTCGTCGGCGAGGATGATCTTCCAGGAGATCGTGCGCAGCAGGAAGCTCGTGAAGAACGGCGCGATGACGAGGAACAGCAGCAGGTTCTTGTACTGGCCGCCGCGGAACGCGATCGCGTAGGCGAGCGGGAAGCCCAGCGCGAAGGCCAGGATCGTGGCGAGTCCGCCGTAGACGATCGAGCGGGCGATCCACGGCCAGTACTCGGTCATCGCCTGGGGGTAGATGCCCCAGTTCCACGTCTGCTCGAACCCGTCCTGGATGTTGCCGGTCCACAGCGAGACGAGGAACATCTGGATCGCCGGGTAGACGTAGAAGACGGCCAGCCAGAGCAGGCCGGGGAGCAGCAGCGCGTACGGTGCGATCGTCCGGAAGTTGATCGACCGGCGCATCGGATGGCTAGAGGCCCAACACCTTGGTGAACGCCTCGCTCCAGGCGGTCTCCTCCTCGGCCGTCGTCGCGCGGAACTGGTGGAGTCGCGCGGCGTAGTCGGGCGGCGGGAAGATCAGCGGGTTGTTCGCGAGGTCGGCGTCCAGCCCGAGCATGACCTCGCGGGCCCCGGCGACCGGACAGACGTAGTTGACGTAGGCCTCGATCGTGGCCGCGTTCGCCGGGTCGTAGTAGAAGTCGATCCAGCTCTCGGCCATCCGACGGTTCGGCGACCCCTTCGGGACGACCATGTTGTCGGTCCAGAGCATCCCGCCCTCGGTCGGCAGCGCCCACCGGAAGTCCTGGTCGGCTTCTGGTCGGGGACCAGCAGCGTCAGCACGTCGCCGGACCAGGCCATCGCCAGGACCGCGTCGCCGACGGGCCATGACCTCGACGTACGAGTTGCCCGTGACCTGGCGGACGTAGCCGGCCTTGACGGCCTTGTCGACCTCGGCCAGGGCCGCCTGGAACTGTTCCTCGGTGAGCGTGGCCGGATCGGAGCCGAGTCGCAGGGCCGACAGGCCGACCGTGTCGCGCATCTCGTCGAGGTACGTCATCCGGCCGCCGAAGTCGTCACTGAACAGGATGTCGATCGAGGTCTGGTCGCCGGTCTCGTTGAAGTCGAACCCGAGGCCGGTCATGCCCGACTGCCAGGGCGCCGCGAGGTTGGTGTCCGGGTCGAACGAGCGGCCCCTGTACAGCGGCAGCAGGTTCGCCACGAAGTTCGGCGTGTTTGCCGTGTTGAGCGTCTCGAGCCAGCCGAGGCGCACCAGCCGGGCGACCATCCAGTCGGTGACGACCACGATGTCCCACTCGGTCGGCAGGCCGGCGTTCAGCGGGCCGGACAGGTGGGTCGTGAAGAAGCTCTCGTTGCCGTCGACCGCCTCGATGTAGTCGACCTTGATGCCCGTCTCGGCCTCGAACTTCAGGATCGTCGGGTACGACTTGTCTTCCTCGTTGATGTCGATGTAGCCCAGCCAGTTCGCGAACCGGAGCGTGCCGATCTGCGGCGGCTCGGGCGACGGTCCGACTGGCGGCTCGCTGGCCGGGGCGGTGGTCGAGGGGACGGCGGGCGGCGTGGCCACGGCCGTGGAGGCGCCGGGCGAGCCGGACGGCTTGACGCCGGCGCCCGACGTGCTCGCCAGGAACGCGGCGAACCCGACGGCGCCGACGACGACCGCGCCGCCGATCAGGAACTTCCGGCGCGAGACGCCGGCCGGCGGCGGGATGGGTGCGCCGCCGTCATCGGCTCCCGCGACAAGGGCGCCCACGGGGCCGGCCGGGGGCGGCGGGCCCGTGCCGTCCACGGCGAACGTGTGGTCCGGCGACCAGGTCATCAGGACTTCCTCGCCGGGCGTCCAGAGCTCGGCTCGGGTGGCGCGCTCGACGTTCTGCTCGTAGACGGTGACCGTGCCGCCACCCTTGGTCTCGACGATGTAGCTCGTCGAGACGCCCAGGTACGAGGCGTCGCGGATCGTGCCGAGCAGGTGGTTCTGCCCCTCGGGGATCGCCTCGGTCGTCTCGCGCAGCCGGATCTTCTCGGGCCGGACGCCGACCTCGAAGGCCTCGAACCCCTCGGTCAGGGTCTTCGGCACGCGGATCGCGGTCCCGTCCGCGAGACGGCAGACGACATAGGCGCCATCGGTGGTGCCGTCGGACTTGGTCGGGAGCAGGTTGCTGACGCCGAGGAAGCCGGCCACGAACCGGGTGCGGGGGCGTTCGTAGAGGCTGGCGGGGTCGGCCAGCTGCTCGTACTTGCCGTGGTTCATCACCGCGATGCGATCGGACATCGTCATCGCTTCTTCCTGGTCGTGGGTCACGAAGATGAACGTGATCCCGACTTCCTGCTGGATCCGCTTCAGCTCCACCTGCATCTGCTTGCGCAGCTTCAGGTCGAGGGCGCCGAGCGGCTCGTCGAGCAGCAGCACGGCGGGGCGGTTGATGAGCGCCCTCGCCAGCGCGACGCGCTGTGCCTGGCCGCCGGAGATCTGGGTCGGCTTGCGTCGTTCGAAGCCGGGCAGCTCGACGAGCTTGAGCATGTCCGTGACGCGGCTCTTGACCTCGGCGTCGTCCACGTTCGAGCGGCGCAGGCCGAACGCGACGTTCTCGTAGATGTTGAGGTGCGGGAACAGGGCGTAGTTCTGGAAGACGGTGTTGACGTGCCGCTTGTAGGGCGGCAGCCACGTCACGTCCTCGCCCTTCAGCTCGATCAGCCCCGAGGTCGGCTGCTCGAACCCGCCGATCATCCGCAGGGTGGTGGTCTTCCCGCAGCCGGATGGGCCAAGCAGACTGAAGAACTCGCCGGTCTGCACTTCGAGGTTGATGTGGTCGACGGCCACGGCCTCGCCGTAGCGCTTGACCACGTCCACGAGCCTGACGTCGACGGCGGGCACGTTCGTTGGCACTCCTGGAAGGGGCGAGGAAGCGCATCATGCCACCCGGGACCGGCACGCGCCTCGCCGCTGTCCCGCGGGGCCCTCCCGGCCCGGCTCCGGATGCGGCCCGAGGATATGGTCGCGGCGCGCCGAGTGTCAAGGATGTGGACCGGCCCATGGAGTCCGCATTCCCGGACGAGCGGGCGCGTGCGAGATTCGTGCCCGAAACCCCTGTTGGCCACGGACTTCGTCACATCGCGGATCGGGCCAGGAGCGGCGTCACCCGAGGCCCTGGCCGCGGGTCGTCGGCCTGTCGCCGGAGCGCCTGCTCGATGCGCGGTAGGATATCGACGCATCGACCGTCAGAACGTGCGACCCCGTGTCGCGGAGGGAACCGACCGCTCATGTCCAGCCTCACCGAGAGCGCCGTCATCGACGCGCTGCGTGCCGTCCAGGAGCCCGAGCTGGGCCGCGACATCGTCACCCTCGAGATGGTCAAGAACGTCGCCATCGACGGCACGTCGATCGCATTCACGATCGAGCTGACGACCCCGGCCTGCCCGCTGAAGGACGAGATCGAGGGCAACGCGAAGTCGGTCCTCGCGGCCATCGGTGCCGAGAGCGTCGACATCACCTGGGGCGCCATGGTCCGCCGGGCGCAGCCCCGCCAGGCCGAGCAGCTCATCCCCGGCGTCAAGAACGTGATCGCGGTCGCATCCGGCAAGGGCGGCGTCGGCAAGAGCACCGTGAGCGTCAACCTGGCGGTCGCACTCGCCCAGGCCGGTGCCGCCGTCGGCCTGCTGGATGCCGACATCACCGGGCCGAACATCCCGATGATGATGGGCATCGAGGGCCAGCCCAAGGCGACCGACAACAACAAGATCGGCCCGCTCGAGCGACACGGCGTCAAGACCATCTCGATCCAGTTCTTCGTCCCCGAGGGCCAGCCGATCGTGTGGCGCGGGCCGCTGGTCGGCGGCGCGATCCAGCAGTTCCTGCGCGACGTCGAATGGGGCGATCTCGACTACCTCGTCATCGACCTCCCGCCGGGCACCTCCGATGCCCAGCTGACGCTCGCCCAGGCGGTCCCGATCTCGGGTGCGGTGCTCGTGACGACGCCCCAGGAGGTCGCGCTGTCGGACGTGGCCAAGGCGCTCGCGATGTTCAAGCGCATGAGCGTGCCGATCCTCGGCCTCGTCGAGAACATGACGGCCTTCGCCTGCCCGCACTGCGGCGAGCTGACCGAGATCTTCGGACGCGGCGGCGGCGAGCGCTTCGCGGCGGACCACGGCATCGACTATCTCGGTGGCGTGCCGCTCGATGTCACCGTCCGGCAGGGCGGCGATGTCGGCGTCCCCGCGGTCGCGCAGCGCGAGCCCGGCCCGGCCGCCCGGGCGTTGACCTCGATCGCCGGCGCGGTGGCGGCGCGGATGAGCGTGCGCGCGGCCCAGGCCGCGGACCGGCCGGTGCTCACCGTCTCCTGACGATGCGCGGGGTCAGGCCGACGCAGGTCTAGACTGCAGCTCGGAGCGCGCGGGAGGAGAGGGGATCGGCCCGACGGTGCGATGCGGTGCGTGCGGCGCGACCGGGGCGGTCGGGGCACGGTTCTGCGATCAATGCGGGGCGTCATTCGGTGCGGCCGAACCCGGCAGCAAGCCCACGCCCGTCGCCGACGAGGACGGCGACCGGCGGATCGTCACGGCCCTGTTCGCCGACCTCGTCGACTACGTCCGGATGGTGGCCGAGCACGATCCCGAGGTCGTCCGGCGTCGCGTCCGGGCGGCCCTCACGGTCATGGCGGATGCCATCGAACGGTTCGACGGCACGCGCGAGAAGTTCATCGGGGATGCGGTCTTCGCGGTCTTCGGCTGGCCGCGCGCCCACGACGACGACGCCGTCCGCGCCGCCCTCGCGGCCCTGGCCATCCGGACGTCGCTGCGCGACCTGGGCGATGGCGCCGAGGCGATGGAGGTCCGGATCGGGATCGCAACCGGCGAGGTCGTCACCTCCCGCGCGGACCCGGCCCGCGACGACCTGGCGCTGACCGGGTCGGCGATCACGACCGCGGCCCGGATCCAGTCACTCGCCCGGCCGGCCGAGATCCTGCTCGACTCGGCGACCGTGCGCGCCGCCCGAGGCCGGCTGGTCGTCGCGGACCGGGGCTCGTTCGTGCTGCGCGGACAGTCGGAGCCGGTGCGCCTGCACGCGCTCGAGGGCGAGGTCGGGCTGGGCGGCTACACCGCCCCGCGGACGCGGCTCATCGGCACCATCGTCGGCCGCGTCCCCGAGCGTCGCCGGCTCCGCGCGCTGCTCGACCGATGCCAGTCGACGGGTGTCGGCGGCACGATGCTCGTCGTCGGCGACCCAGGCATCGGGAAGTCGCGGCTGTTCGCCGACCTCGAGGGCGACGCCAGGGCGAGGGGCATCGCCTGGACCTGGACCGAGAACACGTCCTACGGGCAGGCCGAGCCGTATCGCTTCGGCCGGATGTTCGCGCAGGCCGCCGCCGACGAGCACGGCATGGATTCGGGCGCGTACGCGCGGGCCCTGCTGTTCACGCCCGACCTCGACGACGCCGTGGTCCGGCAGTACGGCGGGGCGATCGCGGCGATCGCCCGGGACGCCGCCTTCTCCGGCTGGGAGGCCGAGACGCCCGACATGCCGGCCGACGCGACGACTGTGACGGCGACGCTGGTCGAGGTCGCCGGCCGGTACGTCGATCGGCTCATCGAGACGAGTGGACCGCGGGTCGTGGTCGTCGACGACATGCACTGGATCGACGCATCGTCGGCCGCGATGCTCGAGGTGCTCGTCGAGAGGGCGTCCCGGCTGCCTCTCGTCGTCCTGGCGGCCATGCGCCCCGTCGAACGGCCCGACTGGGCGAACCAGCCGGGGGTCGAGCAGATCGACCTGTCCGGCCTGTCCATGCCCGAGACCGCCCAGCTCGCCACGCAGATCGCGCGCGCCGCCTTCGATGCCGACGGGGCGCGGCGCATCCACGAGCGCACAGCGGGAAATCCGCTGTTCGTCACCGAGACGGTCAGGGCGTCGCTCGACGACGGCACGCTGGCCTGGCACGACGGCCGGGTGACGCTCACCGAGAGCTCCGTGACGAGCGTCCCGCTGACGCTGCGGGCCGTGCTCGGCGCGCGCATCGATGCCCTGCCGGTCGCGGCTCGTGACGCGCTGGGTGTGGCGTCGGTGGTCGGCATGCGCTTCGACCAGGCCCGGATCGAGGCGCTGATGGGCGGCCCGCTGCCTCCGGGCACCCTCGAGCGCGTGGCCGACGCCGGCCTCGTCGTTCCCGATGAGCGCGGCTGGCGGTTCAGCCACCCGCTCATCCACGACACGGCGTATGCGGGCGTGCTGGCGGTCCGGCGGCGGCAGCTCCACGCCAGCTTCGCGGACCAGCTGGAGGCTCGACAGGGTCTGCGGGCCGTGAGCCTCATCGCCGTGCACCGAGCCGCGTCCGGCGACGCCGTTCGCGCGATCCCGCTGCTGGAAGCGGCCGCCGGAGCTGCGCTCGCGCGTGGGGGCCGCGACGGAAGCGGCGTCGTTCTGGCGGACTGCGGCGGAGCTGACGACCGACCCGACCGAGGCCGCCGCCTATCGGTCGCGGGCGGCCGATGCGCTCGCGGCGGTCGGTGGGGCGTGACGCACGTCGTTCCCTGACGGACGCGGGCCCGGACTGACGGTCATGGTCCGGCCGACGACGGCCGGAGCGACCCAGGAGCCGGCCGCCTCGCACAGGGTCTCGAGCTCGCCTCCGCGGGCCGGGGCGTAGTGCACCAGGAGCGCCGCCCGGGCGCGCGCCCGGCTCGCCATCGCGATCGCCTCTTCGGCGGTGAGGTGTCCCCGTTCCTCGTCGTCGTGCGACGGATGTCGCAGGGCGGCCTCGACGAGGAGCAGGTCCGCCCCGTGCACGGCATCGGTGACGGCGTCCGACGGTCCCGTGTCGCCCGTGTAGGCGATGCGGGCGCCGTCCGGGGCCTCGATGACGACGCCCCACGCCGGGACGTAGTGCCGGCCACGGACGAACCGGACCACCAACGGGCCGACGGCCAGGGCCGTCTCGGGGTCGAACTCCGAGATCGCGAACGCCGCGTCGAAGAAGCCTGCCCGCTCGGAGATCGCGGTCGCGAGCGCATCGAGGCGGCCGCGTCCGCCCGGTGGCAGGAACACGGGGAGCGGCCGCGCGGCCGCCTCGCCCCATGGGAAGAGATAGCGCAGGGCGACGAGATCGAGGTAGTGATCGGCATGCATGTGGCCGATGATCACAGCACTCAGGTCCGCCGGTCGGGACGACCGTTGGAGGCGGCGAACGACCCCGGGACCGGCATCGAGCAGGAGCCTGGTCTCGCCCCATTCGACCAGGTGACCCGACGCCGGCCAGTCCGGGTGCGGCGCGGCCGTGCTGCACCCGAGCACGGTCAAGCGAAGCCGATCGGCGTGGCGCGCGCTCATCGCCGGCATGCTATCGCCGCCCGACGTCGTGAGGCGAGACACGCCGCTGACGGGCGCTCTGTCGGCCCGCGGACATCCTGGGGCCCCGGGGCGATGGTCGGGCGCCTCCGGGCAGGGCTACGATGGCACGACCATGCTCGCCAGCGGCCCCATCGTCGACTCGCTCACGGCTGTCCCGTTCTTCGCGGGCCTCGATGCCGACGCCCTGCAACGGGTGGCCGCCGGCATGCGCTCCCGGCGCTTCCGGCGCGGCGAGGTGATCTTCCATGTCGGCGATCCGGGCGACGCCCTGTTCATCATCGTGTCCGGCGAGGTGAAGATCTGGCTGCCGTCGGAGGCGGGGGAGGAGGCCATCCTCGTCCGGCTGCAACCTGGAGACGTGTTCGGGGAGCTCGCCCTGCTCGACGGCGCCCCACGGTCCGCGACCGCGACCGCACTGAGCGCGGTCGAGACCGTCGTGCTGCCGCGGGACCGGTTCCGCGAGCTGATCTCCAACGAGCCGGCGGTGCGCGATGCGCTGCTGGCCTCACTGGCCATGGAGCTGCGACGGCTGACGACCCACGTCGAGGAGCTCCACTTCCTCGACATCACCGGGCGGTTGGCGGCATGCCTCGTCCGCCTGGCCAGCGACGGCGGCACAACGCTGCCGGACGGGGCGGTCCGCCTGCGGACCTCGCTGACGCAGGGCGACCTGGCCGCGATGGTGGGCAGCACCCGCCAGAGCGTGAACAAGCTCCTCGGCCAGTTCGCGGGCGACGGGTACCTCCGGCTCGAGCGGGATGCGATCGTCCTGACCGATCTCGACGGCCTCGCCCGGGCGTCCCGGCGCTAGTCGGACCCGAGCGCGTCGAGCAGGATCGCCGCGGCCGTGAGCGCCGAGCGGCTCCGACCGGTCGGCCCGTCGAGGAAGACGAGTCGGCGCTGTCGGTGGACCCCAGAGGGCGTGACGACGACGACCGACGCCGCAAGGTCGCCGTGGCGTGGCCGAACGCGCAATGCAAGCCCGACATCGGCGCCGCCGAGCTCGCGCGCTCGAGCCGCATAGGGCTCGAGCGGGTCCGGCCCGCTCGGGGCGTCCCCGCCCTCGTCATCGGGCGCGTCGCCGTGCGCGAGGGCCGCGGGCGAGTCGGCGGCCATGCGCCTCGCTGAAACGGAGCCACGGCACGTCACCGAGCAGCGTCGCGAGCTGGCCGGCCGAGCCGATCTCGACGACCGCGAGGGTCCAGCCGAGCGACTCCAGTCGCTGTCCGATCGCACCCGACCAGGTCGTCTCCCCGGTCGTCCAGACCCGGTCGCCGACCTTGGCCAGGACCGTCGTCGCGGCCGCCTCCACGAGGTCCTCGGCGCTCGCGGTCCCGTCACCGATCGCGGAGATCCGGACATCCACCGCCTCGACGCGCGCGTAGGTCGCGACGACCGGGTTCGTCGCCCGCAGGAGCGGCTCGCCGAGGAGGTCGGCCAGCTGTGACTCGCCGATGCCGGTCAGCCGGTACGTGCGGATCGCGACATCGGTGCCGAGGCCGGACGCCTCGAGCCGGGGCAGCACGTGATCCGTCCACATCGGGCGCATCTCCCGCGGCGGGCCGGGGAGCGCGACCACGATCCGGCCGTCCGGGCGGCGGACGAACCAGCCGGGCGCCGTCCCGTTCGGGTTCGGGAGCGCCTCCGCGGACGGGATCCGCCAGGCCTGCTTGAGGTTCAGCTCGGGAAACGGCATCTCGCGCCGGCGCCAGAGGTCGCGCAGCCACGCCTCGAGATCGGGGTCGACCTCGGGCGTCTCCCCGAGGGCCGCGGCGATCGATTCCCGCGTGAGGTCGTCGGGCGTGGGGCCGAGGCCGCCCGTGGAGATGACGAGGTCGGCCCGGTCGAGGCCCGCGCGGAACGCCTCGGTCACGACGTCGAGGCGGTCGGGGACCGCCGTCAGCCGGCCGACCGCGCACGCCCCGCTCCGTGAGGGCCCGCGCCAGCTCGCCGGCATTCGTGTCGCGGGTCTCGCCGACCGTCAGCTCGCTGCCGATGCTGAGGAGCTCGGCGGTCAGGAGCGGTCGGCGCGCGACGTCGTCGGTCATCGGTGGAGCGTAGCCAACCGGCCCGCGGCGTGTGCGGGTGACATCCACGCGCCACACCGCTGGTATCATCGGGCCGACCCCCGCGTCCATCAGCTCAGCCCCGGAGCCCCGACCTGGACGATCCGCAGACCCCGACCCCGCCGACCGGGCCCCCCGATCCGCCCGGCCCTCCGGATCCCCCCACGCCCGGTCCACCCCCTGGGCCTCCGCCCGGACGCCCGCCACGACCGCCCGGCCCGCCCCCCGGGTTCCGTGCCCAGATCGAAGTCCTTCGCGATGCCGCGATGCGGCTGGTCATGGCCCATGTCGAACTGGCCAAGGCCGAGGCCACGGAGATCGGTGGCCGGATCGCGCAGGTCGCCGCGCTCTTCGGCGTCGCGATCGTCCTGGTCATCGCGGCGCTCTCGCTGCTCATCCTTGGAACGGCGCTGTTCCTCGGGGAGTGGATCCTCGGCTCGATCGGCTGGGGTGTCCTGCACGGGGTCCTCGCGTTCGTGGCCATCGCGCTGACCTGCGTCCTCGTGGCCCTCGGGATCAGGGCCCGGCGGATCGTGGGCGCGTTCGCGACCGCCGTGATCGTCGGGATCGTCGTTGCGGTGGTTCTCGGCCTGCACCTGCCGAACCAGGCCTACGCCGCGATCGGAGACCAGACGCTCAACGGCATCGAGCCGGGCGTCCGGCCGCTCGTCGTCGGCATGATCGTCGTCGGCGTGCTCGGGCTCCTGGTCGGCCTCCTTGCCGGCTGGCGGGCCAAGGCCTCGATCGTCGGCACCGCATTCGCCGGCCTCCTCGCCGGCGTGGCGCTCGGCGCGTTCACGGCGATCACGTTCGTCCCGGAGGCCGCGGCCGGTGTCGGCATCGCGGTCGGCTACATCACGTGGATCGCCCTGATGGCGATCGACGTCAGTCGCACCGGCATCGACATCGAGGCCCTCAAGGCTCGCTTCACCCCGACCCAGACCATCGAGACCAGCAAGGAGACGCTCGAGTGGCTACAGAAACGGATGCCGCCCGGGATCGGGTGATCGCGGCGCGAGCCGACATGGCCGCCGAGCTGGAGGTCATGGAAGCCTCGCTCAGGGCGGCGGTCGACATCCCGGCCAAGATCAAGCGCAGCCCGGCGAAGGCCGCGGCGGTCGTCGGCGGCGTCGGATTCCTCGCGGTCAAGGGGCCGCAGCGGATCTTCGGCGCGGCGAAGCGCGCAGTCTCCGGGCCGCCTACCGAGTTCCCGCCATCGATGCTGCCCGACGAGATCGAGAAGACGCTGCGCTCACTGGGGAGCGACGGAGCCAAGGTACGCGGCGCGCTCGAGCGCGACTTCGCCGGGTACGCCAAGCAGTCGAGGCGAGACAAGGCAAGCCTGCGGCGATCATTGCTGCTGACGGTCACGACGCCGCTCCTGGCTCGCGGAGGGAAGGCCGCCGCCGACTGGCTGTTCAAACCGTCCAACGAGACCTTCGCGGAACGGCTGGCCGAAGTTCGCGAGCGGACCGAGCGCGAGGTCGAGAGCGCGCTCGAGGGCGGGAGGCGCAGCGGCCGCCCCGGGGACGACGCCGTCGGACGCCGGCGCCTGACCCGCTACACTCGCGGACGGGCGAGTGGCGGAATGGCAGACGCGCCGGCCTTAGGAGCCGGTGCCGCGTAAGCGGCGTGTCGGTTCGACCCCGACCTCGCCTACCACGCTCGTCGCCCGCGACCCGGCCGCGAGCGGGGACCCGCCCTATACTTCCCCGGCGATGCACGTCACAGCCACCCCCGCCCCCAAGTCGACCGTCGAGCTCGAGATCGAGCTCCCCCCGGAGCGACTCGACCGAGCCATCAAGGACGCGGTCCAGCACCTGTCCCGGCGCACGCGCGTCCCGGGCTTCCGGCCCGGCAAGGCGCCGCGGGCCGTCCTCGAGCGCACCCTCGGGCCCGGCGCCGTCCTCGACGACGCCGTCGAGCATCTCGTCGAATCGGCCTACCGCGAGGCTCTCGTCAAGGAAGACCTCCTGCCGCTGACGAACGCCGACGTGGACGTCGTGCAAGCCGAAGAGGGCAAGCCCCTGATCTTCAAGGCCACCGTCCAGGTGCGGCCGGACGTCACCCTCGGGGACTACCGGGGCTTCAACTTCGGTCCGGAGATCGAGACCATCGACGACGCCCGCGTGGACACGGTCGTCGAGGAGCTCCGCGACCAGAACGCGACGCTGACCGCGGTCGAGGATCGCGGCGCCAAGGACGGCGACTATGCGGTGATCGCGTTCGTCGGCACCCGCGACGGAAAGCCGTTCGAGGGCGGGACCACCGAGCGGATGCCGCTCATCCTCGGCCAGGAGCGACTGATCCCGGGCTTCGAGGCGAATCTCGTCGGGCTGAAGCCGGGCGGATCGACCGAGTTCGACATCACCTTCCCCGAGGACTACGGCGAGACCGAGCTGGCCAGCCAGACCGTCCACTTCGCGGTCGACATCAAGGAGCTGCGCGAGAAGGTCCTGCCCGAGCTCGACGCCGACTTCCTGCACCAGCTGGGCGACTTCGACGACCTCGAGGCGCTGCGGACCGACATCCGGCAGCGGCTCGAGGCGAACGCCATCGACCGCGCCCGCCACGACTTCGCCGACAAGATCATCGAGTACGCGGTGGCCAACGCCACCGTCGAGCTGCCCGACGTCCTGATCGACCAGGAGGTCGAGGTGATGCACGACGAGTTCCGCGGCCAGATCGCGCGGCAGGGCATCACCGAGGAGGCCTACCTCAAGGTGATGGAGAAGACCGAGGCCGACCTGCACGAGCAGTTCCGGCCGAACGCCGAGAAGCGGGTCAAGATGCTGCTGGTCCTCTCGAAGGTGGCCGAGGCCGAGGGCGTGACGATCGACGACGCGGCCGTCGACGCCGAGGTCGCCCGGGGTCGCGAGCGCTACGCGGGCGATCCCAAGCTGCTTGGCTACTTCGAATCCGAGCGAGGCCGGAGCTTCATCCGCAGCACGCTCCGACGGAGCCGGGTCGTCGAGACCATCGTCGATGCCTGGCTGGCCGACCATCCCGAACACCCGCCGCTGCCCCACCTCGAGGATGCCCCCGGATCGGCCGTCGAGGGCGAGGGAGCCGAATCCAACGCCGCGATCGGGGCCACCGATCCCGGATCCATCCTGGCCGACGAGCCCTCGCTCGCCGGCTGACCGCTCGAGAACCCGTTCCGAACCCGAGCCTGCAATGGAGAGACCAACGAATGCTCGTCCCCATGGTCATCGAGTCCTCGAGCCGAGGCGAACGTGCCTACGACATCTACTCGCGCCTGTTGCGCGAGCGGATCATCTTCCTCGGCGACGCCATCGAGGATCACCTGGCCAACCTCGTGATCGCCCAGCTCCTGTTCCTCGAATCCGAGGACCCGGAGAAGGACATCAGCCTGTACATCAACTCGCCCGGGGGACAGGTGACGTCCGGTCTCGCGATCTACGACACCATGCAGTACCTGCGGGCGCCGGTCAGCACGATCTGCATCGGCCTCGCCGCATCGATGGCCGCGGTCCTGCTGGCCGCCGGCGCGAAGGGCAAGCGCTACGCCCTGCCGAACGCCCGGATCATGATCCACCAGGGGTCGGGCGGGTTCCGCGGCAACGCCCCGGACGCGGTCATCCAGATGAAGGAATGGGAGCATCTGGTGCATGCGAACCACGAGATTCTTGCGCGCCACACGGGGCAGCCGCTCGAAAAGGTGATCAAAGACACCGACCGGGACTACTTCATGGCTCCCGGAGACGCCAAGGACTATGGCATCATCGACGCGGTCTACTCGGTCGAGAGTGCATCTCTGATCGCGCAGGCTCATGATGCCGGCATGGTCGGCGGCGAAGGAGCGGCGGCCGCGGAGGCCGCCGAAGCGGCACCGGAACCGGCGAAGAAGCCGAAAGATGGCTAGGGGTTAGACGGGCACAGTGACCACGAGCAGCAGCACCAAGGGACCCAAGGTCCCGTACCGGTGCTCCTTCTGCGGGAAGAGCCAGGAACAGGTTCGCAAGCTCATCGCAGGGCAGGGCGTCTACATCTGCGACGAGTGCATCAACCTGTGCCAGGAGATCATCGAGGAGGAGCTCCTCGAGACCCCGCGTCCCAAGTCCGCGGCCGCGAAGCTGCCGAACCCGCACCAGATCAAGGACGCGCTCGACCAGTACGTCATCAGCCAGGAGAAGGCCAAGAAGGTCCTCTCGGTCGCCGTCTACAACCACTACAAGCGGGTCAACGCCGGCCACCAGGTCGATGAGGTCGAGCTCCAGAAGTCGAACGTCCTGCTGGTCGGACCGACCGGCTCCGGCAAGACGCTCCTCGCCCAGACCCTGGCCCGGGTCCTCGACGTCCCGTTCTGCATCGCGGACGCGACGTCGCTGACCGAGGCCGGCTACGTCGGCGAGGACGTCGAGAACATCCTGCTGCGCCTCATCCAGGCGGCCGACTTCGACGTCGCCCGCGCCCAGCGCGGGATCATCTACATCGACGAGATCGACAAGATCGCCCGCAAGGCCGACAACCCCTCGATCACCCGGGACGTCTCGGGCGAGGGCGTCCAGCAGGCGCTGCTCAAGATCCTCGAGGGCACCGTCGCCAACGTCCCGCCCCAGGGCGGCCGCAAGCATCCCCACCAGGACTTCATCCAGATCGACACGACGAACGTGCTGTTCATCTGCGGCGGCGCGTTCGACGGCCTCGAGAAGATCGTCGAGGAGCGGGTCGGCCGGCGGTCGATCGGCTTCGGGTCCGAGTCCGCGATGAACGCGGTCGACCGCGGCCGGATCCTCGACAAGCTGATGCCCGAGGACCTGCTGAAGTTCGGGCTGATCCCCGAGTTCATCGGCCGGCTGCCGGTGATGGTGACGCTCTCCGCGCTGACCGCGGACGACCTCGTCCGCGTGCTGACCGAGCCGAAGAACGCGGTCACCCGCCAGTTCGAGAAGTTCCTCTCGCTCGACAAGGTGGACCTGGTGTTCACGCCGGGTGCGCTGCGGGCGGCGGCGGAGGTCGCGCTCGACCGCAAGACCGGCGCCCGGGCCCTGCGCTCGATCGTCGAGGAGTCCCTCCTCGAGGTCATGTACGACATCCCCGAGCGGACCGAGATCCGCAAATGCATCATCACCGAGGAGACCATCCGCGACGGTCGCCTCCCGCTGCTGCTCTCGAAGAACGACGTCGAGGGCGGGGTGGACGAGACCAACTTCGAGGAGTGGCTGGCCGAGCGAGGCGAAACCGCCTAGCGTCTGGCGCCGGGTCGGCTGGACGACCGGTCAGAAGGTCGGCGCCACCCGGATCCTCGGGTGGCGCCCGGAACGTCGGTCGTCAGGAGACCTCGATCGGGACCTCGTAGACCTCGGGCGTGGGATGACCCGCCTGCTCGTGGACGCGCATGACCGCCTCCTTGGACGGCCCGGTCGCGAGGCAGAACACCTTGCCGGCCTCCGGATCCAGCCACGCGTGCTCGTAGTGCACGCCCTCGGCCTTCTCGATGTCCAGGTCGCGCTGGTGCGCCTCGGCGAGCTGCTGCGCCGTCACGCCGAAGAACCCGGAATGGACATCCATGAACTTGTTCACGTGGCGTTCCTCTGATGCACGCCTCGCCCACCGGCGGGGAGGCCTCTGCAGCGAACGTTGATGACCGTTCCACGAGCGGTCATCGGTCATTCGACCGATGACCATGGACGCCGCCGACCTACACTTCGCGGACGATGAGCGCCGCCGGTACCCTCGTCTCGCCCATCCTGGTCGGCCGCGACGATCTGCTCGACCTCGCGGATCGCCGACTTGCCGAAGTCCGCTCGGGCCGCGGCCAGATGCTGTTCCTCGCGGGCGAAGCGGGGATCGGCAAGACCCGCCTGCGTCACCGCGATCGTCGGCAAGGCGGAGGCGCTCGGCTTCACGGTCGCGGGCGGGGACGTCGGGGTCCGCGATCTCGAGGTGGCGGGCTCCCTCATCTTCGATCTGACCCACTCGATGGCCGGCCGCGAGAGCGCTGCAGCCCGTCCGGACCGCGATCCTCAAGCGCATGACGGAGGGGCGTCGGACCAACGCCGACTCCCCTGGACGGGGGGATGCATCGCAGCGGCGTCGCGAGCTCGTCCACGACATCGCCGACCTCATGGCCACGATGCCGGCCCCGGCCATGCTGTGCTTCGAGAACCTGCACTGGGCCGACGACCTGAGCCTGGAGATCGTCGGGGCCTTCGCCCGGCGCGTCCGTGACGTCCCGATCCTCGCCCTCGGGACCTATCGGAGCGACGAGCTCTACCCACGGATCCCGATGCGCGAGTGGCGCTCGAGGCTGCTGACCCAGCGGCTGGCGGAGGAGGCCCGGCTGGGGCGGCTCTCGTCGTCGGAGACCGGGATGATGACCACGCTCCTGCTCGCGTCGGGCCTGCCCGCCCCGCAGGACGTGGTCGGGGCCGTCCACGACCGGACCGACGGCATCCCGCTGCACGTCGAGGAGGTCCTCCGGGCGCTCCGCGAGCAGGACGGCTGGACGGGATCGTCGGTCGACACCATCGGCGTGCCCGACACCATCGACACGACCATCCGCGAGCGCCTCGAGCGACGGTCGCCGGAGGCGCGGGCGCTCGCCGAGGCCGGCTCCGTGATCGGGCGGTGCTTCGTCGTCGACGTCGCCGCGGGCGTCCTCGAGCAGGAGCCCGAACGGCTCTCGGCGCCCCTGCAGGAACTCATCGACCACTTCTTCCTCGTCCAGACGTCCCGGCCCGGTCTGGTCGACTTCCGCCACGCCCTGATCCGGGACGCGATCTACGGCGGCGTCCCCGAGCCGACGCGACGGGGCATGCACGCCCGCGTCGCCGAGCTGGGCGAAGGCCTGCCCGGCGCCGGCGAGGCGTTCCGGTCGGGCCATTTCGAACTGGCGGGACGGACGAGCGAGGCCTTCGAAGCGGCCGTCGCGGGGGCACGGGCGGCCGCCGCGCTGGTCGTCGCATCGGGAGGCGGCCCAGCTCTACCGGCGCGCGCTGCGCAATCTCCCCGACGACCTCGATGCTGCGCGCCACGCCGAGGTCCTCGAGGCCTTCGCCACCGAGGCCGCCGCGCTCGACGAGAACGAGACCGCGGCCGAAGCCTACGAACAGGCCCGGCAGCGCTATCTCGCGGCTGGCCGGCCGATCCGCGCCGCCGCGATCGTCGCCCCGCTCGTCGCCGTCCGGCACCTGCTCGGCGACGACCTCGAGACGCGCGTCGGGGCGCTCGAGGGAGCGCTCCGCCTGCTCGACGCCGCTCCCGCGGGCCCGGAGGTCGAGGCCGCCCGTCTCCGACTCGAAGCGGGCCTCTCGGCCGCGTACATGCTCGACCGTCGCCTGGAGCCCTCGATCGAGCATGGCCGCCGGGCCATCGCGCTGGCCGTCGGACTCGGCGATGCCGCGTCGGAGCTGCACGCGCTCGTGACCGTCGGCGCCGATCTCGTGTTCGAGGGCCACATGGCCGAAGGCTGGTCGGCTCTCGAGACCGGGATCGAGCGGGCGCGAGCGGCGAACCTCGAGGACACCGCGGCGCGCGGGTACCGGATGCTCGGGTCGTGCGCCTCGGTCCTCGTCGAGTACGACCGGGCCGATGCCTGGCTGCCCGAGGGCATCGCGTTCGCCGAGCGCGTCGAACGCTGGAACCATCGCCACTACATGGCGGCCCATCTCGCGCATGTCCTGTGGGCGACCGGTCGATGGGACGAGGCGGAGGACATGGCGACGCACGCGCTCGCCGACGGTCGCGGCGGCCTGACGACCCGGATCACGGCGCTCCACGCGCTGGGCTTCGTCGCCCTCGGGCGGGGCGACCTCGACCGCGCGAACGCGACGCTCCTCGAGGCCAGGGCCGCGGCCGAGGTGATGCGCGAGCTCCAGCGCCTGTCGCCGGCCGTGTGGGGGCTGGCCGAGGCGCGCCTCCAGGCGGACGACCCGCACGGTTCGCTCGAGCTCTGCCGTGAGGGCCTGGCGGCCTCGTCGGCGGTCGACGACGCCGCCTACCTGTTCCCGTTCCTGGTGACCGGGACGCGGGCGCACCTCCAGTCGGGTGACCCGGCCGCCGCCGAGGCGTGGGTCGGCGAGATCGCCGCCCGGCTGCGCCACCGCGACATCCCCGGCACGCGCCCCGCCATCGACCACGCGACCGGCCTCCTCCAGCTCGCCGCCGGCGCGAGCGTCCGCGCGCGGGTCAGCCTCGAGGCGGCCGTGGCCGGCTGGGCCGCCGCGGCGCCGGGTCTGGGAGCACGTCGGCGCGCTGACGGACCTCGCGACCGTCCACCTCCGGGCGAACCGTCCCGCCGAGGCGGTCCGGATCGCCGGCGAGGCGGTCGCCATGGCCGAGCGGATCGGCAGCCCGCCGCTCGCCGCTCGGGCCCGAGCGGCCGTCCGGGCGGGTCGGGCGCGACATCCCGACGAGGAGGTCTGGGAGCCGCTGACCGGCAGGGAGTTCGCCGTCGCCCGCCTCGTCGCGACCGGGCGGACCAACGCCGAGATCGCGCAGGAGCTCGGGATCGCGCCGCGAACGGTCGGGTCGCACATGGAGCACATCCTGGCCAAGCTCGGGGTGGGGCGGCGGGCCGAGGTGGCGGCCTGGGTGGCCGAGAACCGCGTGCTACACTCCCGGCCTCACGGCAGGGACCGAGAAGAGTAGTGCCGGGACGGGTCTCCGGAGCGAGTGCGGGATGGTGCGAGCCGCGCGGGACCCACGGCGTGAAGGTCGCTCGCGAGCCGTGACGGCTGGCGCCCGATAGAGCGCCGAGAGGGTGTCCGGACCCGGCGATCGTGATGAGCGATCGACCCCGAGCGCCGAACCAGCAGGTGGTACCACGACCCGTTCGTCCGCTGGACGACCGGGCGTTTTCATGTTCGAGGCGACGATGGGCGAACTCGCGAAGACCTATACACCGAGCGAAGTCGAGGGCGCGATCTACGAGCGCTGGCTCGCTGCGGACGTCTTCGCGCCCGACGGCGCCGGCTCGACCGCCGACCCGGACCTGCCGCCCTTCACGATCATCCAGCCACCGCCGAACGTGACCGGCTCCCTGCACCTGGGCCACGCCCAGCGGACCGCGGTCGAGGACCTGATGATCCGGCACGCCCGGATGCGCGGCCACGCGGCGCTGTTCCTGCCCGGGCTCGACCACGCGAGCATCGCCGCCCAGGTCGTGCTCGACGCCATCCTCGCCAAGGAGGGCGAGAGCCGCGAGTCGCTGGGTCGCGAGCGGTACCTCGAGCGGATGCGCGCCTTCAGCGACTCGACGAAGCCGGTGATCCTCGGCCAGCAGCGCCGGGTCGGCGGCTCCTTCGACTGGGGCCGATTGCGCTACACGATGGACGACGGCTCGGCCAGGGCGGTCCGGGTCGCCTTCGACCGGCTCTACCGGGACGGTCTGGCGTACCGCACCGAGGCCCTGGTCAACTGGTGCCCGGGCTGTCTCACGAGCGTCAGCGACCTCGAGGTGATCGCCCGGCCCGAGACCGGGACGCTCTGGTCCGTCCGCTATCACCTGCTCGACGAGGCGACCGGCGCCCCCGATCCCGACGCGACGATCACCGTCGCCACGACGCGCCCCGAGACGATCCTCGGCGACACGGCGGTGGCGGTCCACCCGGACGACGCGCGCTATGCCGCCCTGGTCGGTCGCCGCGTGCGCATCCCGTTCGTCGATCGCGACGTGCCGATCATCGCGGACGAGGCCGTCGACCCGGCGTTCGGGACCGGGGCGCTCAAGATCACCCCGGCCCACGACCACGACGACCACGCGGTCGGCCTCCGCCACGGCCTCGCGTCGATCACGGTCCTCGCCGACGACGCGTCCGATCGCCGGAACCGGCACGCCCTACGACGGGCTTGACCGCTACGAGGCGCGCCGCCGGATCGTCGCGGACCTCGAGGCGCGGGGCGACCTGGCGGGCTCGGCGCCGCACGAGATGGTCATCGGCCACTGCCAGCGCAGCGACGACGTCATCGAGCCGCGGCTCAAGACCCAGTGGTTCGTGCGGACCGCGCCGCTCGCGGCGCGCGCGCTCGACGCGACCCGCTCCGGGCGGACCCGGATCCTGCCGGAGCACTTCGAGAAGACGTGGGAGCACTGGCTGACCGAGATCCGCGACTGGAACGTCAGCCGCCAGCTCTGGTGGGGCCACCGGATCCCGGCCTGGTACTGCCCGGACGGCCACGTGACGGTCTCGCCCGAGGCCGACGGCCCGACGGCGTGCGAGGTCTGCGGCCGTCCCGCGGCCGACCTGCAGCAGGACCCCGACATCTTCGACACCTGGTTCAGCTCGGGACTGTGGCCGTTGTCGACGCTCGGCTGGCCGGACGACACGCCCGACTACCGCCGGTACTACCCGACCTCGGTCATGGAGACCGGCTACGACATCATCTTCTTCTGGGTCGCCCGGATGATGATGCTGGGCCTGCATCTGACCGACCAGGAGCCGTTCCACACGGTCTATCTCTCGGGCCTCATCCGCGACCCGCTCGGCCAGAAGATGTCGAAGACGAAGGGCAACGTCGTCGACCCGCTCGGCATCATCGACGAGTCCGGCGCGGACGCCCTGCGCTTCGCCCTGATCCACGGCGCCACGCCCGGCAAGGACCAGCGCTTCGGGACGGCCAAGCTCGAGAACGCCCGGAACTTCGCGAACAAGCTCTGGAACGCGGCCCGCTACGTCGTCGGCGCCCGGCCGGCCACGATCCCGGACGGCGCCGAGCGGCGTCTGCCCGACGCCCGGCATCTCGGCCCTGCCGAGCGCTGGCTGCTGTCGCGGGCCGCGGCGACGACCGAGGCGGTCGACGAGACGATGGCCGCGTACGCGTTCGGCGAGGGGACCCGGATCCTCTACGACGCGATCTGGAACGAGTTCTGCGACTGGGGCGTGGAGCTGGCCAAGGTCCGGCTCACCGACGAGGGCCTTCCGGCCGATGTCCGCGAGGCAACGTGGTGGACGCTCGTCGAGGTCCTCGACACGTACCTGCGGCTCCTCCATCCGGTGATGCCGTTCGTCACCGAGGAGCTCTGGGCGGCCCTGCCGCATCGAGAGACCGACCCGGGCCTGCTGATCGTCGCGCGCTGGCCCGGGGTGGGGGACCGGGACCTCGAAGCCGAGGCCGAGCTCGAGGCCCTGATCGGGCTGGTGACGGCGCTCCGGAACGCCCGCGCGACCGCCAGGCTGCCAGCCGGGGATCGGCTCGAGACGTGGGTGTACGTGCCCATCGGGCTCGGCGAGGTCTTCGAGTCCCTGCGGCCGGCCATCGAGCGCCTCGCCCGGGCGCGGCCGCTCCATCGCGTCCTCACCCCCGAGGCGCTCCACGCGGCAGTCGCCCCGGGCGACCTCGCGGTGATCGTCCCGGGCGGCGACCTCGAGGCGGCGATCCGGCCGGCGGCACCCGACGCCGGAGCGGCCGCGCTCGAGCGGTCGCGGCTTGAGCGTGAGCTCGAGGAGGCCGAGACCCGCCTGGCCGCGGCGCGCGACCGGCTGGCGAACGAGGCCTTCCTCGCCAAGGCGCCGCCGGCCGTCGTCGAGGGCGCGCAGGCCCTCGAGACCGAGCTGACCGAGCAGGTCGAGCGTCTGCGGGACCGGCTCGCGGGCTGACGGCGCGGGTCAGGCGGTCCGGCGCTGCTCGAAGGTCACGACCACCGGCAGGTGGTCCGACGCGTCGCCGGCCTCGGTCACGACCCGGCAGTCCACGACATCGAGACCGCGGCTCAGGACGTGGTCGATCGGGTTCGGCCCCGACGACCGACGGCGCGGGTCGCCCGGCAGAATCCCGACGACCTCGAACGCGTCGTCGAACGAGCGGGCCAGACCCGCGAGCTCGGGTGAATCGATCGCGGCGTTGAAGTCGCCGGTCACGACGACCGGCTCGGAACCCGCGAGCGCGAGGGCGGCCATGGCGTCCGCCTGGCGATGGCGTTGGGCTGTTCCCGCATACGCCAGGTGCGCGTTCAGGATGCGGACCGGCTTGTCATCGACGGCCACGCGCCCGCCGATGACGCAGCGCGGCTCACGGGTGCCGTACGGCGCATCCGCGAAGGCGACGCCCGCGAGGGGCCGGCCGCTGTCGGCGGGTTCGACCGCCTCGTCGTCCGCGCCGACGGGCAGGCCGTCCGCGAACGTCTCGAGGCACGGACCGCGGCTGAGCAGGGCGTTGCCCCACTGGGCCGATCCGATCGCCCGGCCGGTCTCCGGCTCGACGAGCGTGAACGCGTGGACGGCCGCATAGCGGGCTTCGGTGCCCGTCAGCCGAGCCAGCTCGGCCGGCTGGTCGAGAAGCCGGCCCTCGACCGTGAACACGGACACCTCCTGGAGGGCGACGACGTCCGCGTCGAGCGCGGCGATGATCCCGGCGATCCGTTCCAGGCGGCCGCGATCGACGTGCCGCCACCATGCGGGCGGGAACGGCTCGCCTGGTCCGATCGCAGCGCGGACGTTCCAGGTCGCGACGCGAAACGCCGGGCCGGCGCTCATGGAGCCCCGGCTACTTGACCGAACCCGCCAGCAGTCCCTGGACGAAGAAGCGCTGCAGGCTGAAGAACACGAGCAGCGGGACGACCATCAGCAGGAACGCCCCTGCGGCCAGCAGATGCCACTCCGTGCCGTACTGCGAGAGCAGGTTCTGGACCGTCCGGGTCATCGGGTACTTCGCGGGGTCCTGGACGAACACGAGGGCCATCAGCAGGTCGTTCCAGACCCACAGGAACTGGAAGATGCCGTACGCCGCGATCGCCGGGACCGAGAGGGGCACGACGATCGTCCGGAAGATCCCGACCTCCCCGGCGCCGTCGATACGGGCCGCCTCGATGAGGTCGCGCGGCAGCGTGATGAAGAAGTTGCGCAGCAGGAAGATCCCGAACGGCAGCGCGAACGCGGTGTGGACCAGCCAGATCGCGCCGAAGCCGGTGGTCAGCCCGAGTGGCTTGAACAGGGTCAGGAGCGGGATGAACGCGACCTGGACCGGCACGAGCAGCAACGCGACGACGATCAGGAACAGCGAGTCGCGGAACGGGAAGCGCAGCCACGAGAACGCGTAGGCGGCCATCGATGCCAGCGTGAGCGGCAGGAGCGTCGAGGGCACCGCGATGATCATGTTGTTGATGAACGACTGGACCATGCCCTGCGCATTGAGGACCTGGTCGTAGTTCTCGGTGGTGAACCGGAGCGTCAGGAGGGTCTCCCACCAACCGGTCGACTGGATGTCCGTCCGGGGCCGGAACGACGTGATGAGGAGGCCGACGGTCGGGGCCAGCCAGACCAGCGCGACGAGACCGAGCGCGATGTGGATCGGGGTCCGGTTCAGGCGGGCGACGATGCGTCCGCTGAGGGTCGTGGCCTTCGGCTTGATGGCCGGGCCGGAAAGGGCGTCGTGCTCGGCCGTCATACCACGTTCGCCGTTCGGAAGCGCCGGACGTTGAAGATCATGATCGGGATCAGGATCAGCATCATCACGACCGCCACGGCCGCTGCCTTGCCGAAGAGCCCCGCCTGGAAGCCCTCAACGTAGAAGGTGTAGCCGATGACCCGGCTGGCCGTGCCCGGGCCGCCGTTGGTCAGCACGTAGATCAGGTCGAAGAGCTTGATCACGTTGACGATCAGAGTGACCGCCAGGACCGAGAGCGGCAGGCTGACCATCGGCAGGATGATCCGGAAGAAGATCTGGCGCTCGCCGGCGCCGTCCGTGCGCGCTGCCTCGATGATCTCGGCCGGGATGCCCTTGAGCGCCGCCGACAGGATGACGGTCGCGAAGCCGACGGAGGCCCAGGTCCCGACCGCGATGAGTGCCCAGTTGACGAGGTTCGGGTCGCCCAGGAACGAGATGGGTCCGACGCCGACGGTGCCGAGGCCCGCGTTGAGCAGCCCGATGTTCGCATCCGGCGCGTAGACGAACTTCCAGATGACGGCCAGCGCGGTCGCCGCGATGGCCTGGGGCAGGAAGACCGTCGCCTTGATGATCGACTCGTAGCGGACCCGTCCCGCGAGGGTCGCGATGAGGAGTCCGAGGCCGAGCACGAAGCCCGTGTAGAAGATGATCCACAGGACGTTGTTCCAGACCGCGCCGCTCGGTGGGAACGTGCTCAGGTTGATGAAGTTCGGGTCAGCCGTGAAGAGGGTCGTGAAGTTGTCGAGCCCGACCCAGTTCGTGAACTCGCCGCGGCGTCCGCGGTTGAAGGCCAGCAGGATCGTGTAGATCGTCGGGAAGACGAGGAAGATGAGGAGCAGGACCGCGGCCGGCCCGAAGAAGATCAGGAAGCCGCGCCAGTTGTTCTTCTCGCCCGTCTTGGGCGCCCCTTCAGGGAAGGTCGCGGGGGTGGCAAAGACCGGATCGCTGACGTCGCTCGAAGCCAAGGGCCCGTCCTCGTGTCGTGCCGCGGCGGAGGTGCGGGAGGCCCGGTGGGCCTCCCGCGCTTGGTTCGGTGAAGGCTACTCGTTACCCCAGGCGGTTTTCACCTGGGACTCGAAGCTGGCCCAGTCCACGGTGGATCCGGCGATGGCCTTCTGCAGCTCGGCCCCGAGGTCGGGGCTGCCGGCCGGCAGGAGGTCGGAGCCGTCGAACTTGACGACGCTGGCGCCCGTCACCTGGGCGGCCTCGCGCTTGACGAGGTCGGTCGGGTAGACGGACTGGTCGACGGCCTTGACCGGCGAGATGATCGCACCGGTGGCCGCCCACGCATTGCCCGAGTCGGCGGTCGTCATGAACTCGACGAACTCCTTGACGCCGGGCTTGTCGGTGAGCGCCGCGATGACGTCGCCACCGATGGTGACCGGATTGGCGTCCGGGCCGCCGAGGGACGGGAAGTCCGTCCAGTCGATCGTCTCGCCCGGCTTGAGCGCGGTGTTGACCTGGCCGGTGGCGATGCCACCGACGAAGCCGCCCTCGTAGTACATGTCGGCGACGGCGGTCGTCACCGAACACCTGGGCGATGCCGTCGACCCAGGCGCGGCCGTTGGCGGCCGTGATGCCGCCGGCGACGTACTTGTCGTTGAGCACTTCGGTCATCGACGTGACGGCCTGCGCGACGCTCGGATCCGTCCAGGGCAGCTTGCCGCTGAACAGCTGGTCGTACTTGTCGCCGCCGGCCTGGCGGAGGTAGATGCTCTCGAACCAGTCGGTCAGCGTCCAGGTGTCGGGCGACGTGCCCAGGCCCAGCGGACTTGTCCTTGAGCTTCTCGAGCGACGGCCTTGAACTCGTCCCAGGTCTTGGGCGGGGTCACGCCGGCGGCGGTGAACTGGTCGGGCCGATACCAGAGCGTGCTCTTGCTGTTGAACTTGACCATGATCGCGTACAGCGTCGCCGTCGACCTTGCCGATGTCGAGGATGCCGGGGGCGTAGTTGGCCTCCAGTGCCGCGGGATCGAGGCCGAGGTCAGCGACCTTCTTGATCGAGCCGTCCCGGGCGAAGCGTCGGAGGAAGCCGATGCCCGGCAGGATCGAGACGTCCGGCGGGTTGCCGCCGGTGATGCGTGTCTGCAGGACCGTCGCGTAGTCGGTCCGGATGGACTCGTAGGTGGCGGTGATCCCGGTCTTCGCCTTGAAGGCGTCGAGGACCTTCTGGAACGACTCCTGCTCGCTGCCGCCCCACAGGGACGTCACCGTGATGGAGCCACCGGCTGCCGCGCTCTCGGCGGGCGCGGAAGCGGCCGGTGCCGAAGCGGCCGGCGCTGAGGCTGCGGGCGCCGAGGCCGAGGCCCCGCCGCCGCCGCAGGCGGTCACGACCACGACGATCGCGATGAGAAGCGCAGATGCGCGCCAGTTTCGAAATCATCGACTACCTCCAGGGTTCGATCGGCTGTCGCCGGCCATTCGAACGGCGATTCCCGCGGATCGGCGGTGCGTGGCACGCGCGGACACCCACGGTCTCCTCCTCCACGACCCGCGACGCCTGCGTCGCGCCCCTCGTCTTGACGATCAAGGGGAACGGCGCCACCCGTGCATCTCGGACCGGGTCTCCCGTACGTCGATCCCAAAGGTACCGATCCGCCGGGAGTCGATGGCAACCCAGGCCATCTGGCCGAGCCTAGTGTCCGCCAGATCGTCCTGTCAAACCCCGCGAACACATTGTGAGATGGATGAAATGTGCTCGTGGCGCCTCAGGCGACGGGCATCTCTCGAAGCCGGATCGTCCGGATCTCCCACGCACGCAGATCGAGGCGCAGGACGCCCCTTTCGACATCGAGGTCGGCGAGCACGCGGCCGAGCAGGTCGACCTCCTGGGCGGCATCGAACGCCCCACGGATCGTGACCGGGCCAGCGGTCGGGCGCTGCGCGACGAGGCGCAGTTCGATGCCGTGCTCGACACGCTGCAACGCGGACAGCACGACGCCCGGTCCGTCGATCTGGAGCCCGTGGGGCTCGGGAGGTGCTGTGGCATCCGTCTGGGCGGTCCCGCGCGTGATCGCGAACGGATGCTGGTAGCGCTCGGCCTCCTCGACCGTCCCGGCGCCGTCCCACGAGCCCGCATGCGGGTACAGGGCGAATCCGAATGCGCGCGGACCGTGGAGCTGCGCGGCCGGGATGGGGATCTCCGGCCCGGCCGGATCCTCGCGATACGGGTTCGTGTTGCGGCTGATCAGCCCGGTCGATCGGAGGACCGTCAGCGCGAGCTCGCTGCCCTCGATCACCTCGTATTCGGTGAGCTGCTCGAGCAGGACGCTGAGGCCATCGACGGCGACGAAGCCACGAGCCGGGAACGTCGCCAGGGCACGTTCGCCATGGCCGGCCTCGACGGTCAGGCCGCGCTCGACGACCGCGTACTGGCCCTCGGCCGACGAGCCCGCGACCGGTCGCGGCAGGGGGATGTGCCAGCGGACCCGGTGGTCGTCGGATCGGTTGTCGAAGCGGACCTGCACGCGCACGAATGGCTCGTCGGCGCGGAGCTCGAGGTCGGTCACCACGTCGGTCGGCGCCGTGGTCGATGCCCGGGCCGACCCGTCCGCCTCGAGGCCCGTCGGCCAGTCGTATCGGCGGACGATCTCCAACCGCCCGCGAAGCGGCCCGGTCTCGATCGCCCGCGTCGCTGTGGCTCCCGGCGTCTCGACGACCGTGTCGGCCGCGGGTGGTCCGTAGTTGTAGCTGTCGCCGAAGTCTCCGCCGTCGACGATCCGTCCGACCCCGCGCAGCGTCGACCCGCCACCGGACAGCTCGAACGTGCCGTCGGCCCCGACCTCGACCGAGACGAGCCCGTTGGTCATCGACGCCGCGGTGACGACGACCGGATGCCCGATCGGCTCGACGCCCTGCCCCGGGTCCGCGGCGACGACCACCTGCGACCAGCGCGAACGCGGGAGCCGGGACCCGCGCCAGCAGCCGTCGGCGGTCGGCCGCCCGGAGGACGAGGTCGACCATGTCGTCCGGTCGCTCGGCCACGACCGCCTCGAGCCCGCCGAGCAGCTCCTCCATGTCGAGTTCCGGAGGGTCGGCCACGTCGTCGATCTCGATGGTGATCCGCGTCACGGCGCCGTCCGCGCCGGGCTCGAGGGTCGCCCCGTTGACGAGCCGGCCGAACAGCTCGCGGCCGTGCCGTCGCCGGCTGAAGAAGCCCGGGAGGTCACGGCCGAGCAGGCGGATCTCGGCGACGGTCCGGTCCGGCCGCGACAGCTCCTGGGTCGGGTACAGCCGGTCGCCGCTGCGCAGGACGACCCCCGTCGAGTCGAGGGGGACGGCGACGTCGAGGAGGACCTGATCGACGCGCTCGGACGGCGATGGGTTCACGGCGGCCCAGTGGCCGGCCGGCACGGCACGACCGATGGCGGTCAGCGTCCGCCGGAGCACGCTCGTGCCGATCTGCTCCGCCTCGGCAAACCGGGTCAGCACCTGGGCGACGACGTCATCGTGGGCGCAACCGCAGATCGAGTCGTGGGCCGAGTTGTCGACCACTCGACGCCAGGCGAGCTCGAGCGGCCGCGCCGGCCAGGTGATCGCCGTGGAGGGCGGTCAGGGGCTCGGCGTAGCGCTCCAGCAGGCGCTCGGTGCGCGTGCACGCGGCCTTCAGGTCGACCCTGGCCGACACGACGTTCATCAGCATGTTCGCCCGGGCGCCCGACCGCAGCTCGCCGGTCCACGCGGGCATGGGCCGAGCCGGATCGTCGACATCGTCGCGCTCCACGTACTCGGCGAGGGTCTCGAGCCGGACCACGATGTCGCCGCCGGCCGCGTTGACCCCCTCGACCAGGTCGGCGAGGCGCGGCGACGGGACGGCGTGGTCGGTGCCGTACATCGCGAGCAGCGACCGGTCGCCGTAGAACGGCGCGTTGGCTGTCCGATAGCCGGCGAGCTTCGCCGCGAGCCGGTCCGGGACGTCGAACAGGTACGCGCCGTTGCCGTACCCGCCCACGAGGTACTCGGTCTCGCACCGCCGACCCGTCGGGTGACTGCCAGGTGAAGCGGTCGCGGTCGATCGCGAGCGGGACGCCCCGCCAGACGACCGCCCGGTCGATGCCCGCGCGGCGCAGGATCTGGGGCATCTGGGCGATGTGGCCGAACATGTCGGGCAGGTAGCCGACGCGCATCGACCGGCCCAGCGCCTCCGCACCGTGCCCACGCCGAACTCCAGGTTGCGGACGATCGTCTCGCCCGAGACGAGGAACTCGTCCATCAGGATCTGCCACGGCCCGATGGCGAGGCGGCCCTCGGCGATCAGTCGCCGGATCAGCGGCTCGGCGCCGGGCCGGATCTCGAGGTAGTCGTCGACGGTCGCCGCCTGGCCGTCGAGCGTGAAGCGCAACCGCTCATCGCCCGACATCCGCTCGAGCAGCTCGTCGATCAGGTCGACCAGCCGCATCCGGAACACCTGGAACGGCTCGTACCACTCCCGGTCCCAGTGGGTGTGCGGGACCAGGTGGACGACCGTGGGCTCGGTCATCCGGCCGCCTCGCCGCCGATGGCCAGCCCGAACTGCGCCGCACGGTGGGCCGCGATCCGCTGGCACGTGACGATGTCGGCGCGTCCCTCGGCGAGACCCGCCGCCGGCGGCCGGCCCTCGGTGACCAGCGCATGGAAGGCGAGGAGCTCGTCGTCGAACGACTCGATGCTCGAGGTCCACACGGTGTCGCGACGGCCCTGGTCGCCGCGGCCCCGGTCGTCGAGCTGGACGACGCGCAACTCGGTCGGGGCGTGGAGCAGGTACGGGTCCGGGAAGGCCAGCTCGATGGTGGCCGTCTCGTAGATGACACGGACCTCCTCGCGGTAGGCGGGGTACTCGGGCAGGAAGTGCCAGCGGATCGCGACCCGCCCGTCGTCGGGGAGCTGGCCGGCGATCGCCACCGACGGCGGCCAGCGATGGGCCGGCCAGGCATCCACCGCATCGATCGCGACCGGATCGCCGCTGAAGGCCCGGACCAGGGCCAGCTCGTGGACGATGCTCCCGAGCAGGATGTTGGCGTAGAGCGGACCGAGCGCCGCGGCCGCCTCCTCGCCGAGAGCCGTCCTGTAGAGGTCCTCGGTCTCGTCCTGGAGAGCGGCGAGGACGGCCGGGTCGATGTCGCTCGGTGGCGGCTGCAGGCGAGCGTGGGTGAGCTGACGTTCGGAGGTCGGATGGAGCACCGTCACCTCGATCGCCCGGGGCGGGCCGAACGCACCCTCGGCGGCGATCGCCCGCGCGCGGGTCACGGCCGGGTCGTACAGCTTCATGTAGCCGACCTGCAGCCGGCGCTCCGGGTCGGCGGCCAGTCGAGCGGCGATCGCATCGGCCTCCGCGAGCGTGAACGCGAGCGGCTTCTCGGCGAAGACCGACAGGCCGTGGTCGAGGCCGGCAAGAACGGCCGATCCATGGGAGCCGGACGTGAGGACGAGCAGGGCGTCGAGGTCGCCCGCCCGAAGCATGTCGTCGAGCGAGACGTGCCGACGGTCGGCGGGGACCCGGTACCGGTCCCCGATGGTGGCCCCGAGCGACGGCGAGAGGTCCGCCAGGGCCGCGATCGCAAAGTGCTCGTGGAGCCTGTCGATCAACGGCAGGTGGACGGCCTGCGCGACGGCGCCGAGCCCGAGGACGCCGAGCCGGACGGTCTGGAGTGGCCCGCGGGTCGGGGGCTTCTCGGTCATGGGCGCCGAGTATATCGACGCGACCGGGCGGTACCGGGCCTCGGTCGTGTCGTAGGCTTGGGCCACCGCCGACTCGGATCGGTCCCTTCGCGTGAGGTCGCTCGCCGATGTCCGACCAGCCCGCCCTGTCGCACGCTCCAGCGCCCGTCGAGCACGCCGGTTTCGGCGACGACTGGTGGCAGCGCGGCGTCGTCTACCAGGTCTACCCGCGCAGCTTCGCCGACTCGAACGGCGATGGGGTGGGGGACCTGCCGGGCCTGATCTCGAAGCTCGACTACCTCAACGACGGCACGCCGGCGTCGCTCGGCATCGACGCGATCTGGCTGTCGCCGATCCACCCGTCGCCCGGCTTCGACGTCGGCTACGACGTGGCCGACTACGACGCCATCGATCCGCTCTTCGGGACGCTCCACGACTTCGACCGGCTCGTGGACGAGGCGCATCGGCGAGGCATCCGGATCATCCTCGACCTCGTGATGAACCACACGAGCTCGGCCCATCGGTGGTTCACGGAGTCACGGCGCGACCGCTCGGGACCGACCGGGGACTGGTACATCTGGCGCGACTCGCCGGGCGGCAAGGGTCGCGGCGCAAAGCCGAACAACTGGGTCTCGTTCTTCGGCGGCTCGGCCTGGGAGTGGGACGACGTGCGCGGCCAGTACTACATGCACACGTTCCTGCCCGAGCAGCCGGACCTGAACTGGCGGAACCCCGCAGTCCGGGCCGAGATGCTGCGGATGACCAGGGCCTGGCTCGAGCGAGGCGTCGACGGCTTCCGGCTCGACGTGTTCAACGCGTTCTTCAAGCACGAAGAGCTCCGGTCGAACCCGCGAGCGCGCACGTTCGCCCGCCGCCCGTACTCGCGCCAGACCCATCTGTACGACAAGGACCGGCCGGAGTTGCTGGACTTCCTCGCCGAGTTCCGGGCGATGGTGGACAGCTTCCCGGGCCGGATGACGGTCGGCGAGATGTTCTCGGCGGACTACCGGGCCGCGGCAGCCCTCGCGAAGCCGCGTCATCTCGCGTTCGACTTCCTGCTCATCAGCCAGCCGTGGAGGGCGAGGGCCTTCGCATGGGCGAGCAAGGAGCACGAGCAGATCTTCCCCGAGGGACGGTGGCCGACGGTCGTGCTGTCGAACCACGACCAGTCGCGCCACGTCAGCCGCCTGTCGCGCCGGCGTCAAGGATCCCGTGGCGGACGGCGACGCGATCGCCCGAGCGGCGGCCGTGCTGAATCTCACGCTCCGCGGCACGCCATTCCTGTACTACGGCGAGGAGATCGCGGCCCGTGACGTCAAGGTGCCATGGGCCGAGATCATCGACCCGCCGGCGAAGCGCGGCGGGCGCCTGACCCGGGCCCTCGTCCCATGGTGGAACCGCGACGCCGCCCGCTCACCGATGCCCTGGGGAGGCGGCGGGCAGAACGGCGGGTTCACGGCCGGCCGGCCCTGGATCCGGATGGCGAACGACATCGATCGACGCAACGTCACCGCCCAGGACCATGACCCGGGCTCCGTCCTTGCGACCTACCGCCGGCTGATCTGGCTCAGGCGTCAGCATCCGGAGCTCCAGGTCGGCAGCTATCGCGAGGTCGCGTCGGGCTCGGTCGACGTGTTCGCCTACCTGCGCGAAGGCGAAGGCGGGTCGGCACTGGTCGTCATCAACTTCGCGGCCAACGCCGTGATGGCCCAGGTGGTCGCCCGGGCCGGCACCCGATGGACACCGGTCTTCGACACCATCGATCCAGCCGCCCCGGCCTTCGCGGACGGCACCGCCATGGCGCTCCGGCCCTACGAGGCGGCGATCTTCCGTCCCGCCTGATCGGGAGACGGCGCGGACGGGGTCCGTAAGCGCGCAAAGCGCCCTGCTACCATGGCTGCGGAGCCACTCGTCCATTCGGGAGACCTTCGTGCCCCTTGAGTTCCTGAAGCGAAAAGGTGCCGCCGAGGCACCGGCACCTGCCGCGCCGGCGCCTGCCCGCACGTCGGGCCTGGCGATGCCCGAGGAGGTCGTCGCCCAGGACCACCAGCTGAAGCTGTACTACGCCGGCAAGAGCAGCGAGGGCGTCCGGATGAAGTCCGGCCCCAAGGCGCTCGCCGAGCTGCCCGGGATGCTGGCCGGTCTGGCCCAGTCGGAGATCGAGGTCGTCGCGCCGCTGCCGATCGAGTTCAGCCAGGCGACCCCGACGATCGCACGCCCGTCCGAGGCGATGCAGTGGCTCAACGCCCACCACGTCCACTCGCCGATCACCCGGCACGCGCTGGTCGTGCTGGAGTCGATCGACGCGGTCGACCTCGCCTTCGACACGTTCGCCGTCGCCCTGCTCGACGGCGAGATCGACACCGCCGGCTACCCCGAGTACAACGCGATCGTCGGGGGCGTGGCGTCCCACTGGGACGAGGCGACCGGCGACATGATCTGTCGGGCCGTGGTCGGCTGGGGCGGCCGCGGCGCGCGCGGCGACACGGATCGGATCGGGGCAAAGCTGCTGTCGGGCATCCTCACGAACATCCTGGCGAGCCAGTACGCCCAGGGCATGACCCAGATCGAGCGGCCCGTGCCGGCAGCCGGGCGGGGCGGCCTCGTCTGCGCGCACTGCGGGTTCGCCTCGGCCCACGAGCGGGCGTTCTACTGCCCGAAGTGCGGCATGCGCCTCCTGCGCGGCTGACGTCGCCCGACCGATCGCCCGAATGCCCATCTACGACTACGAGTGCGCGAACTGCAAGCGGCGGTTCGAGGTGGTCCACGGCGTCTACGCCCCGGGCCCGACCGAGTGTCCGTTGTGCGGCGGCGGACCGGTCCGCAAGGCGATCTCGGCGCCTGCTGTCCACTTCAAGGGATCCGGCTGGGCCAAGAAGGAGCGACGCGCCTCGTCTCCGTCGTCGAAGAAGGACGGCGACGGCGGCTCCAGCGGCGGTGACGACGCCGCGCGAACGGCGGCCTCGACATCGACGGTGACCACCGAGAAGAAGAGCGAGACGAGCGCGACCGGCGGCGACACGGCAAGCAAGGCCGACAAGGCCGCTCCGGCGAAGGGCGGCGACTGACGTGGCCGCGCCTGCCGACTGGATCACCCTCGCCGAGGCGGCGGAGATCCTCGCTGCCGCGAACGTCCACTTCACGCCGGGCACCATCGGCGGCTGGGCGAGGGCCGGGCGTCTCCAGAGCATCAAGCTCGGCGGCCGCCGGTTCGTCCGGCGCGGGGAGGTCCGGGCCCTGATCGCCGGGCCCCGTCGGGTCCGCGCCGCCGATCTCCAGCCGGCCCTCTTCGACGACCTGGGGAGCTGATCGGGCGACCGATGGATCCCGGCGCGATCCTCGAGCGGTTCCTCGAGCGGCCGCGCGTCGCATTCGTCCGCGCCGTGCTGGACACGTACGGGCGCGCGGCGGGTGGGCTGCTTGCGAACGGCCTCGCGTTCGCGGCACTGTTCGCGACGATCCCGATCGCGCTGGTCACTCTCGGTCTCGCCGGCGTGCTCGTCGCGAACAAGGACGTCCAACAGGAGCTGGCTGACGCCCTGTCCTCGGTCTTCCCGCCGCTCAAGGACCTGATCGACGGGACGCTCGAGGGACTCGTGAGCGGCGCGGCCCTGACCTCCGTGATCGGCATCATCGGCCTCGTGTGGACCGTGAGCCAGTTCTACGTGACCCTCGACGTGGCCTTCTCGCGGATCTTCTCGGACGCGCCGGAGCGCGACATCCTTCGCCGCACGGCCCGCGGATTCGTGTGGGTCGCGCTTCTCATCGCGATCGTGATCGTGCTCATCATCCTGGTCTGGCTGTCGAGTGCCGCGGACGCGTGGCTCCCCGACACGTCGCCGTTCGGGCACTCACTGTCCAAGCTGTTGACGTCGCCCCCGGTCGTGTTGATCGCGGCGTTCCTGGTCATGACGCTGGTCTATCGAACCGTGCCGCCCAGGGCCCCGAGATGGTCGGCGGTCATGCTCCCGGCGGGTGTCGTCGCGGTGGTCGTCGTCGTGCTGAGCCAGGTCTTCGTGTTCCTGGCACCCCGACTGGTCGGCGCCGCGGCGCTTGCGGGTTCGCTTGCCACCGCGTTCATCGCTCTCGCCTGGCTGTCGTTCACGTTCCAGGCCGTGCTCTACGGCGCGTCATGGGTTCGGGTTCGCGAGGATGCGGCGTCGAAGGCGGACCGACGCGCCGAGGCCGAGGCGGTCGAGCCGGGGTCAGCCGACCTGGGACGTCCCGCACCGCCGGCAGAACCGGGCGGAGGCGGAGAGTGACAGGCCGCAGCTCGTGCACGGCTGGACGCCGCCGGCGGGCTTGTCCGTGCCGACCAGGGGCGCGCTGACCGCCTGGCTCGACTCGGCCCAGAGGGCGTCGACTCCACCCGTCGGTACGGGCGGTCGACCCAGGAAGGGCAGACCCGCGGACGACTGCGCGCTCGGCCATTGCGGCTGGGCCGGCCAACTCGGCTCGGCCGAAGGGGGCGGCACGGCCTGGGCGGCGGCGGGATCGGTTCGATGGTCGGGGCAGGGCCGTCGGCGAGCGGGCCGGGCGTCTCGGCGACGGGCAGCGGGTCGGGAGCGAGGATCGACCACGTCGGCTGGGCGACGACATCGTCGGCGGCGGCTGCAGCGATCTCGGGCGACTCGGGGACGGCCGGCGGACGGGCTCGGGTGCGGCCTCGATGGCGACCGGCTCGGGGCGGCCTCGGCGACTGGGCGCGGCCTCGGCAATTGGCTCGGCCGCGGCCTCGGCGGCGACGATGTCGTCCAGCGGCTCGGCCTGCCAGGCGGCTTCCGGCTCCGCTTCGGCGTCGGCGGCCGACTCGGCGGCGACCGAGTCGACGACCAGGATCTCGTCGAGCGGCTCGACGAGCGCGACCGGCTCCGGCTCGGCCTCGACGGGCGCGTCGATGGACGCGGCAGGTGCGGACTCCGTGATGGTCGGCGCTTCCGGCGCGTTTGCCGCAGCCGCCAGGATGCCGAGTGCGGCCGCGTCGAGCACCGGATGCTCGGTCTGCGATGGAGGTTCGGGTTCGGGCTCGGCGGCGACTTCGGCCGCGATCGCTTCGGCGGCGATGGCCTCGGCCACGACGGGTTCGGGCTCGACTGCCGCATCGGGCTCGACGGCCGCATCGGCCACGACGGCCTCGTCAGCAACGAGGGCCTCGGCCACGACGGCTCGGCCACGACCGCATCGGCCGGGAGAGGCTCGGCCACGACAGGCTCGGCCACGACCGCATCGGCCGGAGAGGCTCGGCCACGACGGGTTCGGGCTCGACGGCCGCATCGGCCACGACGGCCTCGTCGGCAACGAGGTCCTCGGCCGCGACGGGCTCTGCCGCATCAACAACCACGGCCTCGGCCGCAGGCTCGGCCACGACCGCATCGGCCACGACCGCATCGGCCACGACCGCATCGGCCACGACCGCATCGGCCACGACAGGCTCGGCAACGACCGCATCGGCCACGACGGCTTCGGCAGCGACGGTCTCGGCGACGTCGGCGTCGGCAGGCTCAGCCTCGAAGGCGGCGAGGGCCTCATCCAGGCTCTCGCCGGGTCGCAGGCCGGCCAGCAAGAGGGTGGTCTGGGCGGCCAGGGCCGCAGCGCGGTCGGATTCCGCTTCGACCTCGTCGGACGAGGCGGCCGCATCGGCTTCGACGACGTCCTGGGCTGCGGCGGTGGCCTCGACAGGCTCGGCCGCCACGGGCTCGCCGACGACGTCGCGCTCGGCTTCGACGACCGCGAGCTCACTGTCGACGACGACGGGCTCCCCGGCGACCGGAGCCACCTCAGCTCCGATGAGCTCGGGCGCAGCCGCGATCGCCGCAGCCTCGACGATGAGCCCGGGATCGACCGACTTCGGCACGGGCGGGGGCGGATCGTACGGGTCGTAGATGAAGCGTTCGGGCGCGGGCTCGGCCACGGCGGCATCGAGCGTCGCTTCGGCCTCGACACTCGGCTCGGGGCTCTCCGGCGCGGTGGCTTCGGGCTCGACCGCGGCGCGCGCCTCGACCTCGGTCGACCCGATCAGCTCGGGCGGCGCAGCCGGCGTCGGGGCCGCCGTGAGCGTGTCGAGGCGGCTGATGGCGTCGAAGCCGTTGCCGTTCGATCCGTCGGCGACGTGCGTGTGGCCGTTCATCGCGGCGGCCGCCAGGCCGTCCTCGGGCGCCGCGGCGATGCCGGCCGACGGGTCGAGGTGGGGGAACGGCGCCGGGAGGATGCCGCGGCCGAGGGTCGGCGAGCACGTCAGGCACTGGCCTTCGGCCTCGTTCCAGCAGTTCGGGCAGATGTACTGCCGGCACGACATGCAGAAGTTGAAGGTCTTGTGGAACGCCTCGAGCTGCTGCGACGTCAGCGAACGGTCGGTGTCGTCGCGAGCGGCGGCCATGGCCTCGTCGATCGAGGTCTTGTCGTCGAGGACGAAGTTCTTTAGGCCGCGCGAGAGGACCTTGACGCCTCGGAGCCGGGCGCGCGGGACCGCCGATTCGAAGGTATAGCGCGAGCCGCATCGCTCGCAGAAGGATTCGGTCAGGATCTCGGCCATCGGGTCCCCGGATGGGCACTGGACATGCTGGGGCGGTCGGACCACCCCGAACAGGGGCGAGAGTATATCCCACGGTACCGGACGTTCCCCCAACGGGGGTACCGGCCTCCCCGGCGGATAGTCCGGTGCGGTCTGCAGCGGGCCGGGGGCCTCCACAGGAACTTCTGGTAGCGTGCCACCGACCATGCCGCCGCTCACCGCCATCGAGCGGTTCTTCGAACGACTCTTCGAGCGCCCGTCCGCTCGGTTGTTCCGGACCAGACTCCAGCCTGTCCAACTCCAGCGGCGGATCGAGCGCGCCATGGAGGCCGAGCGGCTGGCTGCGTCGGACCGGACCCTCGTGCCGAATCGGTTCGTCGTCCACCTCCATCCGGACGATCTCGCCGGCTTCGACGAGATGGAGCAGACGCTGGCCGCCGAGCTTGCCGATGCCGCGCTCCTCTTCGCGCGCGCCCACCACTACACGCTCGTGGACCGGCCGCGCGTGGACCTGCTGGGTGACGTGACCGTCGTGCGTGCCGACATACGGGTCGACGCCCGATTCGCCGACCCGATCGCGGGGCGGAGCGCACCCGTGATCGATGACGGCCGAAGCGAGGAGGGTCGGGGCGCCGACCCGGTCCACAACGATGGTCTACACGGTGCCCGTGGTCGTCGCGCCGTCCGCCCGCCTCCGGGTGCACGAGCCACGGGGTGGCGTTCGTGAGGTGTCGGTCGGGGCTGGCCTCACGATCGGACGCGCCACGGACAACGACCTCGTCCTGCACGACGAGCGCGTCTCCCGCCATCACGGGCGCATCGCCGGCCGTCGCGGGGCGCTGCTGTATTCCGATCTCGGCAGCACGAACGGCACGGAAGTGAACGGCGAGCGGGTCACGTCGGTGGTCCTGGGGCCCGGCGACCAGATCCGGATCGGTGCTTCGACGCTCGAGGTCGAGGTCGACGGGGCCCGGACCTGATGGATGGATACCTGGTCGTCCTGTGGGTCGTCCGGTTCCTCTTCCTCGCTCTCCTGTACGTGTTCCTGTACCGCGTGGTGCGGGCGCTGCTGCGTGACCTTCGTGCGGCGACACGCGAGGGGACCGGCGAGCTCGGGCGCCTGGTCGTCGTCGCCTCGCCGAGCGGCGAACCCGAGGCCGGACAGGTCTTCGCCCTCGATGCGATCACGACCATGGGCCGCGACGTGAACAACGCGATCGTCGTCGACGACCCCTTCGCCTCGACCGAGCACGCGATCCTGACCTACCGGGGGCGGGCGTGGTACCTCGAGGACCTCGGGAGCACGAACGGCTCGTACGTGAATGGCCGGCCGGTCGAAGGCGTCGCGGCGCTCGGCTTCGGCGACGAGCTCCAGGTGGGCCAGGTCCGGTTCCGGCTCGAGCGGGCTCGCCGATGAGCGCCGGGGCTCCGAGCACGGCCCGTCCGGCGCCCGCGCTGCCCCGGATCCTCGGGACCGATCCGTCCGCGTCCGAGATGGCAGGAGGCGCGCCTGTTGCTCCTGGTCGCGTTCACGCTGCTGGTCGGCAGTGTCTCGCTCGGGGCGACCGTCACCGGGTCGTTCGTCCCGGCCGATGCCGGCGCCCTGGCCATCTATCTCGCTGCGCTGGCCGTGGCCCATGGCGCCCAGGTGCTGGCCGGCCGTCGGACCGACCAGGTCCTGCTGCCGGTCGTCGGGCTGCTCGGCGGGATCTCGCTCCTGCTCATGGAGCGGCTCCCGCAGGACCTGGTCACCCAGACGTTCTTCGGGACCGAGCTCGGGCTCGCCCAGGTCCAGCTGGTCTGGCTGCTGGTGGCCATCACGATCGCGACGACCCTCGGGATCGTCGTCCGCTCCGACGCCTGGTTGCGCCGGTACAAGTACACGTGGGCGGCGGCCGGCGTCGGGCTGCTGTTGCTGACGTTCGTGCTGGGGAGCGAGATCAACGGCTCGCGCCTGACCCTCCAGTTCGGCCCCATCAGCGGTCAGCCGTCCGAGCTGCTCAAGGTCATCCTGGTCGTGTTCCTGGCCGGCTACCTCTCGGAGAACCGCGCGCTCCTGGTCGAGCAGGACACCCGGGTCGGTCCGCTCCGCCTGCCGCCGTTGCCGTACCTCGCCCCGATGGTGGCGATGTGGGCGATCGCGCTTGGGCATCGTCGTCGTCCAGCGTGACCTCGGCGCGGCTCTCCTGTTCTTCGGCGTCTTCCTCGCCCTCGTGTACGTGGCGACCGGGCGGGTCAGCCTCGTCGTCATCGGGCTGATCCTGTTCGTGCTCGGCAGCGTCCTGATGGCCCAATTGTTCGATCACGTCCGGGTCCGGTTCGACCTCTGGCTCGACCCGTTCGCAGACCCACTGGGCACCGGCTACCAGGTCGTCCAGGCGCTCCTCGCCTTTGCCCGTGGTGGCCTGGTGGGCGTCGGGCTGGGTGCCGGCCTGCCCGAGGTCGGCGGCCGGCTTCCGATCCCGGAGATCCACACGGACTTCCCGCTCGCGGCACTCGGCGAGGAGCTGGGCATCGTCGGCGTGCTCGCGATCCTCGGTTTGTTCCTCGTCGTCGTCGAGCGAGGCCTGCGGATCGGCGCCGCTGCGGCTGACGACTTCCGCTCGCTGCTCGCGATCGGGCTGGCGCTGGTGGTCGGGATCCAGGCATTCATCATCGCCGCGGGCAATCTCAAGGTGCTGCCGCTCACCGGCGTGACGCTGCCGTTCATCAGCTACGGCGGTTCGTCACTGCTCGCGAACGCGCTCATCGTCGGGCTCCTGCTGGCCCTGTCCGACAAGGGCGTCGAGCCGCCCCCGCCCCCGTCCGAGGTCCGCCGTTGGCGGCGCCTGACCGGCTGGCGGGCCGCCTGATGCGCGCGAGCGGGACGAGCGTGCGGCCGCTGTCGCGCGGCATCATCCACGTCTTCGTCGTCCTCGCAGTCGCGTTCGGGATCCTCGGCGGCGCGGCCGGGTACTGGGGCATCGTCCGGGCGCCGGATCTCGTCCGCTCCCCATACGACCCGGCGGTGATCGCGGCCTCCCGCACGGTCCCGCGCGGGCAGATCCTCGACCGTGACGGCAAGGTCCTCGCCCGGAACAAGAAGGACGCCAACGGCGAGCTGTACCGCGTGTACGCGAGCACGGCGGTCAGCCACGTCGTCGGCTACGCCTCGCGCCGCTACGGCACCGCGGGGATCGAGCGGGCCTTCGACGCCGAGCTGTCCGGTCTCGCCGGCGACCCGCTGTCCGATGCGTTCCGCAAGTTCGGGACGACCCCGTACGACCCCAAGGACCTGACGCTCTCGCTCTCGTACGACCTCCAGCGGGCCGCGGTCCGGGCACTCGGGAAGAACCGCGGCGCGATCGTCATGCTCGACCCGCGCTCGGGCGAGGTCCTCGCCATGGCTTCGACGCCCACGTACGACGCCTCGGCCATCGCGGACCCGGCCACGGCCGACTCGACGTTCGCGGCGCTCATCGACGACAAGAACCAACCGCTGCTCCCGCGGGCGACCCAGGGCCGCTACGTGCCGGGCTCGGTGTTCAAGATCGTGACGGCCGTCGCCGGCCTCGGGTCCGGGGCGGTCACCCCTGCGACGACCTACAAGGAGCAGCCCAAGGCCGAGAAGAACGGCCTCCTCGTCGACGGCTTCCGGGTCCGCGACGGCCATCACCCCCAGACCGGCAACAAGGCCCTCGACTTCGTCGAGGCGACCGAGGTGTCCTGCAACATCTGGTACGCCCTCACCGGTCTCGAGACGGGCGGCGGCGACCTGAAGCGTTATGCCGACCGGATGGGCTTCGACGCGCCATTGCCATTCGACCTGCCCACCGCGGTCTCGCAGGTCACCAATGGCGACGGGTCCGAGCCCGGCGGGTTCGCCGACGACGTCGAGCTCGCGAATGCCGCATACGGCCAGGCCGAGACCGTCGTGACGCCGCTCCAGATGGCGCTCGTCGCGGCCACGGTCGCCAACGACGGCACCCTGATGCGGCCCAGGCTTGTCACGTCGCTGGTCGGCAAGAGCGGCCAGCCCCGCGTGCTCGGCCCGGAGCGGATGGCGCAGGTCATCGATGCCGCGGACGCCCAGGACATCACCCGCGCCATGGTCGAGGCGGTCGAGGGCGACCTCGGGCGCCAGTTCACCACCGGTGCGAAGGTGCCCGGCGTCACGACGGCCGGCAAGTCGGGCACGGCCGAGCTGGGCGGCACGGGCGAGCCGCACTCGTGGTTCATCGGGTTCGCACCCGCCGAGGCCCCGACGGTCGCCATCGCCGTGCTCGTCGAGCAGGCCGGCCGCGGCGGCGAGGTCGCGGCGCCGATCGCGGGCGACCTGATGACGCGATACCTGCGGGCGACACCGTGAGCGACGACGACCCGGTGGCGTCCCCACCCGGCGACCAGGGCGTGCCGCCGGACCGCCCGCGTCGCCCGTGGGTCGAGCGCATCGGGCTGGCCGCCATCGCCGCGGTCCTCGCGACGATGTTCGGCGGGGTCGCCGCCGCCGCGTGGATCGGCGGAGAGCCGTTCCTGACCGTCATGGGCGCGATCGGCTGCCTGATGACCGCCTGGGTCGGGGCGCTCACGCTTCTGCGTGGCTAGGGCAGCCCGAATGTTGACGTCCCGCTGACACGCCGTTCACCGTTCCGGGCGACCGTGGTCACGTGCGGGAGACCGGTAGGTGAGGCGACGGTGATGGCTGGGGGCCGTGATCGTTGTCGCACACCCTCCCACATCGGTCAGCGCGGCGGGTGGCTCGTCCGCTCGAGGCCGATGCTCGTCCGTCGGCGCTGCGTCGCGGGTCCCGTTGGGGGACGGTACCCGCGACCCGGCGGACCCGACCCGGTCCCTCGCGTGCCCGCCGATCCGGCTGCGCTCCGGCCCGATGCCGTGGAGTCCGGCCCGATCCAACCGTGACCGTTGCGCCACGCGGGCGACACGACTGAACGGATCGGCCTCGGGCGACGTCATACAGGGTGAGGGTCGAGGGGCTCGGAACCTATCGCGCTGGTCCGACGTACTATCCTGCGACGACACATGAGTCCTCCTGGGCTCGTCGCACCCCACGAACCCGCCCGCCTGCGGCGTCCCCGGCGTCGCCCACCCCGCGAGAGAGGCCGATGACCAAGATCCAGGAGACCGGCGACAAGGTCCTCGCCAACGTCGAGCGCGTCATCGTCGGTAAGCACCACGAAGTCCGTCTGGCCCTGGTCGCCCTGTTGTGCCGCGGCCACCTGCTGATCGAGGACGTGCCGGGGACCGGCAAGACCGTCCTCGCCAAGGCGATCGCCCGGAGCCTCGGCTCGTCGTTCCGGCGGATCCAGTTCACCCCCGACCTGCTGCCCTCAGACGTCTCGGGGCTTTCGATCTACAACCAGAAGACCCAGGAGTTCGAGTTCCGCCCGGGCCCGATCTTCAGCCAGATCGTGCTGGCCGACGAGATCAACCGGGCGACCCCGAAGACGCAGTCCGCGCTCCTCGAATGCATGGAGGAGCGACAGGCCACGATCGACGGCACGACCTACCCGATGCCGGACCCGTTCCTCGTCATCGCGACCCAGAACCCGATCGAGTACGAGGGGACGTTCGCGCTGCCCGAGGCGCAGCTGGACCGTTTCATGCTGCGCCTCCGCCTCGGCTACCCCCAGCCGATCGAGGAGATCGTCATCCTCGACGAGCAGAAGCGGACCCACCCGCTCGAGGACCTCGAGGAGGTCCTGACCGTCGAGGAGCTGCGCGAGATGCAGGAGGCGGTCCGCGAGATCTACGTCGACTCCAGCGTCGCCGACTACATCGTTCGACTCGTGGGCACGACCCGCAGCCACCCCGACGTCTACCTCGGTGCCTCGCCGCGCGGTTCGATCGCCCTGTACCGGGCGGGCCAGGCGCTGGCGGGTCTCCTCGGCCGGGACTACGTCATCCCCGACGACATCAAGGCGCTCGCAGAACCGGCCCTCGCCCATCGGCTGATCATCAAGACGAGTTCGTCCATCCACGACGTCCAGGCCGGCCAGGTCGTCCGCGAGCTGCTCGAGACCACCTCGATCGAGGGCATCCGACCGACCGGGCAAGGCGGCCCGACCGGACTGCGCAACCCGGCTGGCGCGTCAGCCGTTCCCGGCGCGTAGGACCCGGGCCGTCGGCCGGATGCAGCCTCGGGGCCGAACCGCATGATCCGCCGGCTCGAGCTGCTGTTCGTCACTGCCTTCCTCGTCGTCGCCGCCTTCTCGACCGGCTGGCCGTTCCTCTTCTACCTGCTCTACCTCGCGATCCTCGTCATCGGCGGCTCGTACATCCTGGTGCGCCTGGGCCTGACCGACCTCGAGGCAGGCTACGCCGTGAGCCAGCTGCACGGCCACGTCGGCGACCGGATGCGGGTCACCTACACGCTCCGCAACGGCAGCCGGCTGCCCAAGCTCTGGCTGGAGGTCCATAACCCGACGACGTTGCCGGGCGCCCTGCCGGGCCGGGCGATCACGCTCGGGGGGCGGAGCGAGCGCTCGTGGCTCATCCGCGTCCCGCTCTCGCGCCGCGGCCACTTCCGGATCGAGCCGCTCCACATCCGGACCGGCGACCCGTTCGGCTTCTTCGAGGCGGCGGCCACGGTCGGCCAGGGCGTCTCGGTCATCGTCTATCCGCGGCTGGAGCCCATCCCGTCCTGGCGGCTGCCATCGGCGATCCTGGAGGGCAGCCACGCGTCGCCCGAGCGGACTCTCCAGACGACACCGCTCGCGACGTCGGTGCGGCCCTACGCCCCGGGCGACGCGATGAACCGGATCCACTGGAAGACCACCGCGCGCCACGGCGAGCTCCAGGTCAAGGAATTCGACCTCGAACAGACCGCCGACGCGTGGATCATCCTCGACCTCCAGCGCGGCATCGGCGGCGGCCGGGGCGACGAGTCGACGACCGAGTCGGCCATCCGGGTCGCGGCGGCGGTCTCGGACAAGGCGATCGCCGAGAATCGCGCGGTCGGCTTCACGGTCAATGCAGGCCGGACGGCCTTCCTGCCGGCGGACCGCGGCGGCCGCCAGCACCAGAAGATCATGCAGCTCCTGGCGGCCGTCGAGGCCGACGGTCACGCGCCGCTCGTGGAGACGCTGATCTCCACCGTCGGTCGCCTCCGTCGCGGCATGACGGCCGTCGTGATCACCCCGTCGCTCGATCCGTCATGGGTGCGCCCGCTCGCGAGCCTGCGGACCCGGGGCGTCGCCTGCGTGGTCGTCACCTTCGACGTCGGCGAGTACGACGCGGTCGCCCGCGCCGCCGCGGCCGCGGCCTCGGGCCAGCGGGTCGTCGTCGATCCGGCCGAGGCGGAAGCGGCGGCCAAGCGTGCCCGGGCGCTGCGACACACCCTCGCGGAGTACGAGCTGCCCTTCTACGTGGTCACCCCCGGACGCCCCCTCGGCGAGATCCTGCTCCGATGAGCCGGACCGTCGGCCAACGCCGCATCCCCCTCGCGCCCGCCGAAGGCTGGCTGACCGTGGCGCTCGTCGCGCTGCTGTGCGCGACGATGGCGTCGTCGATCGACGACGCGGCCCCGATCCTCGCCCGCGAGGACTTCACCGACTTCCTCATCCCGATGGCGATCCTCGGCATGTTCGCCGGTCTGATCGGAGTCAAGGTCGGGTGGGGCCGCTGGCGCACGTACCTCATCGGGGCCGTCTTCGGCGCTCTCATCGTCCCGCTCGTCGTCGGCGGCATCCTGGCCCAGGAAGGCAGCACGCTGCCCGCCTACGAGGCGACTGCGACGTCCCTCGTCCAGGCCTTCAACGATCTCGTGATCCTCGACAAGTCGCTCACCAACGAGTACGGCCACTTCCTGCTCGTGCTCGGCCTGTTCGTGTGGGGCACCTCGATGTTCGCGGCCTACGCCGCATTCGGCCATCGCCGGCCTCTCAACGCGATCGTGATCGTGGGCCTGGTCCTGCTGGTCAACATGTCGCTCACGACCCGCGACCAGCTGGTCCTGCTGGTGCTGTTCAGCATCACCTCGCTGTTCCTGCTCATGCGGTATCACGTGCTCGAGGAGCAGGCGGAGTGGCTTCGCCGCCGGATCGGCGACCCGGCCTCGATCTCGGGCGTGTACCTGCGCGGCGGGACGCTCTTCATCACGGCGGCCATCGGCGGATCGCTGCTGCTCACGAACGTCGCGTCGTCGGACCCCTTGCGCGGGGCGTGGGGCGGGGTCAGCGCCAGCCTGATCGAGCTGTCGCGCTCGTTCCAGAAGTTCCTGCCGACGGGCGGGAACAGCGTGTCGTTCGGCGCCGACTTCGACCCGTCCGGCACGCGCATCTCCGGCCGCTGGAACCCGGACGACTCGCTCGAGGTCACGATCCAGCTCCCCCCGGACGAGACGCGTGACTTCTACTGGCGCGTCGTCACCTTCGACCAGTTCGCGCTCAACGGCTGGAAACCGAGCGAAGGGTCCGAGGTGACACGCGAAGCCGGCGAGGAGCTCCTCAAGGACACGGCCGAAGCCCCGAATCCGGAGTTGAGCGAGCCGGTGACGTTCAAGGTCACGCCGGCCCGCTACACGGGACGGCCGATCCTCTCGCCGCTGACCCCGAGCCTGGTCGACCAGGGGGCGACCGTCCGGCTCATCGGGGATGGTCCGTACATCAACAGCATCGAACGCGACGGCAACGGCCCGTACACGGTGACCGCGCTCGTGCCGATCGCGGGCAACGAGCCGGGAGAGCTCAACCAGGAGAACCTGCGGGCCGCCGGCACGGCCTATCCGGTCGAGATCACCGACCTGTACCTCGAGGTCCCGGACGGGGCCATCCCGGACGGCGGATCGGCCGAGGCCCTGTATGACCAGCTCGTCACCGAAGCGCCCTCGCTGAACCCGTTCGACTTCGCGAACTTCCTCCAGACGCGCTTCCGCGATTCAGGACCGACCCGCCTCTTCACCTACGACACGGACGTCCTCGATCTCATCGCGGGCCCGTGCAAGGACATCTCGTCGGTGGAGTGCTTCGCCCACTACCGCCAGGGCTACTGCCAGTTCTACGCCTCGACGATGGCGATCTTCCTGCGCGAGCAGGGCATCCCGTCGCGGATCGTGGAGGGGTTCCTGCCCGGCAAGCGGTCGGCGACCGGCGAGGAGCCGATCGGCAACGGTCAGAGCCACCAGTGGGTCGAGGTCTACTTCCCGGGCTACGGCTGGGTGCCGTTCGATCCGACCGGCGGCGAGGTCGCCAGACTGCCCGTCCTGCCGTCGGGTCCGCCGGTCACCGGCACCGCGAAGCCGCTGCCGAGCATCGCCCTGCCGTCGCGGTTCGGCGACAACGAGTTCCGCGATCCGGACGAGGTCACGGGCGGTGCCACCTCGACGTCGAACAACCTCGCGGCGCCGCTGATCGGCATGACCATCCTGCTGCTGGTGATCGTCGGCGCGCTGGCCTTCATCGCGTGGCAGCGCGGGCCGCGGTCCGGCACGACCGCCGACCACGCGTACCGGACGGTCACCCGGCTCTCGTCGCGGTTCGGGTTCGGGCCACGCCCCACCCAGACCGTCTTCGAATTCTCCGGGACCCTCGGGGAGGTGCTGCCGGTCGTCCGGCCCGAGCTCGAGCTCGTCGCGCAGGCGAAGGTCGAGACCGCCTATGGCCGGGGCATCCTCGGCGCCGACCGCCTGCAGGCCCTCAAGGCCGCGGAGCGGCGGCTGAAGGTGAACCTCCTCCGCCTCGCGTTCCGCCGCCGCGAGCGCCGCCGCCGCCGCTGACGGGCGTCAGAGGGCGCCGGTCGCCTCTCGCGCCGAGCGCTCGGCCAGGGCCGCGGCATCGAACACCGGTGCGAGGTGTCCCGTCAGGTTGTGTGCGCGCAGGACCGGCCGTCCGGCGCGCAGCTCGACGACCGTGATCCCGCACAGGTCGAACGACCACATCCAGAACCGCTCGAGCGGCAGGTCGAACAGCGTCAGCATCGTCACCTTGAAGACGCCGTCGTGGCCGACGACGATGCTCCACGGCCCGTCGTGTCGCGCCTGGCCGTAGCCCGCCACCGGGTCGCGTGGCTGGCGGGCCTCGTCGCCGACCAGTCCGGCAAGCGTCGTGGCCAGGCCGTCGCGGACGCGCTCGGCGACCTCCGCCAGGGACTCGCCGCCGGGGGCCCAGACCTCGGTCGGTCGGAGGCGCCAGCCGGCCAGGACCTCGGCGTAGCGGGTGGTGATCTCGCCCCGATGGAGGCCCTCCCACTCGCCCTGGCCGATCTCGGAGAAGTGGTCATCGGGCCGAACCGGCGGGTGGGCCGGATGGGCGTCCCCGATCGCGGCAGCGGTCTCGGCGGCTCGACCCAGCGGGGAATGGACGATCTCGTGCGGCGGGTCGGTCGGGATCGGCACGGCAGGCGGGCGGGCGATGTCGGCGAGCCGCTCGGCGACCAGCTCTGCCTGGCGTCGGCCGGTGGGCGACAGGGGCGTCTCGGCCCGGCCCTGGAACCGGTCCTGGACGATGTACTCGCTCTCGCCGTGGCGGACGAGGACCAGCGTCGCGTCCAGGCCGGCCGGGATCGGCGAGCCGCTCAGCGCTCGCTCCCGAGCCGGATCGTCCAGATGTCCTTGACGTTCTCGTGGGCCCGGATCGCGTCGGCCACGCCGTCGGGCACGTCGTCGTCGAGGGCGAGGATCATCAGGGCGTCCTCGCGGGGCCGCGAGCGGGCGAGGTGCATCGCGCTGATGTTCACGTCGGCCTCGCCGAGCATGATCCCGATCCGCCCGACGGTGCCGGGCCGGTCCATGTGCCGGGTGATGAGCATGACCTCGGCAGGGGCCATGTCGAGGCGGTAGTCGTCGAGGCGGGTGATGCGGGGCTCGCCGCCGGCGACCGTGCCGGCCACGGTCGTCGTCACGCCACGTCGTTCGGTGGAGAGGGTCAGCTGCGAGGCGAACGCCCCGGCGTCCGGCGTCTTGCGCTCGACGAGGGTGATCCCGCGGGCCTTGGCCAGGGCCCCGGCGTTGACGAGGTTCACCCGTTCCATCGTGGTCGTCTCGAGCAGGCCGCGCAGGACGGCGGCCGTGAGCGGCGTGCCGTCGAAGGCGGCGAGGTCGCCGGCGATCTCGAGGGTCAGCGTCTTGAGCCCGCCCCGCGTGAACTCGGCGAAGAACCGGCCGAGGACCTCGGCGAGCGGGAGGTACGGCGCGATCGCTCGGGCCGTCTCGGGCGTCAGCAGCGGCGCGTTCACCGCGTACCGGGCGCTGCGGCCCTCCAGCACGTCGAGGACCTGCGCGGCGACCTCCTCGGCCACCAGGATCTGGGCCTCGGCCGTCGACGCGCCGAGATGCGGGGTGAGCAGGGTGTTCGGCGCATCGAGGAGCGGCGAGTCGGTCGGCGGCTCGTGCTCGAAGACGTCGATCCCGGCCCCGCCGAGCTGCCCCGAGCGGAGCGCGTCGGCGACGGCCGCCTCGTCGAGGACGCCGCCACGGGCGACGTTGAGGACGATCGAGCCGGGCTTGAGCTTCGCGATCGCGGTCTTGCCGATCAGCCCGCGCGTGGTGCGGGTCAGCGGGACGTGGACCGTCACGACGTCGGAGCGTCGGAGCAGCTCGTCCATCTCGACCAGCTCGACGCCGTGGTTGGCCGCCTGCTCCGGGGTGACGAACGGGTCGACGCCCAGGACCGTCATCTCCATCGCCCGGGCGCGGACCGCGATGGCCTGCCCGATCTTGCCGATGCCGACGATGCCGAGCGTCCGGCCACGCAGCTCCCGACCCGTGAAGGCCGAGCGCTCCCACTCGCCCCGACGGACCGAGGCGTCGGCGGGTGCCGTCTTGCGCGCCAGGCCGTAGAGGAGCGCGAAGGTGTGTTCCGCGGCCGCGATCGTGTTGCCGGTCGGCGCGTTGACGACCGTGATCCCGGCCCGCGTCGCCGCGTCGAGGTCGACGTTGTCCACGCCGACGCCGGCCCGGCCGATGACCACGAGGCGGGTGCCGGCGGCGATGAGCCCCGCGTCGACCTGGACCTGGCTGCGCACGATCAGGGCGTCGTAGTCGGGCAGGATCGCGCACAGCTCGTCGGGCGAGAGGCCGGTGCGGACGTCGACCTCGTGGTCGGCGCGCAGGAGCTCGAGGCCCTCCGCGGCGACCGATTCGGCGACGAGGACCTTCACGCGCCGGCTCCGGCGGGCGCCGGAGCGGCGAGACCGTAGGCCTCGACGGCCGCGGCCTGCGCGGCCGCCACCGACACCCCCGGACGGACCGGACGCCCGGTCGCGAGCGAGGCGAACTCGAGCGTGCTCAGGGCGCCGAGGATCTCCTCGACCGTGACGGACCCGAGGTGGCCGAGGCGGAAGATCTTGCCGGTCAGCTTGCCCTGGCCGCCGGCGAGGACGACGCCGCGTCGCTTCACCTCGCCGTTGAAGGCCTTCCAGTCGAGGTCGTCGGGGATGAGCGCCGCGGTGACGGTCTTCGAGGCGACGCCCGCGTCGGCGAGCAGCTCGAAGCCGAGGGCGGCCAGCCCGGCCCGCGCCGCGGCCGCGCACGCCTCGTGGCGGGCGAAGATCGCGGAGGCGCCCTCCTCGGCCATCAGCCGCAGGCCCTCGTCGACCTGGTAGACGACCGCGATGGCCGGGGTGAATGGCGTCTGACCGGCCGCGTGGCTCTCGCGGTGCGCGCGGAGGTCGAGATAGAAGCGCGGCATCGTCGCGCTCTCCATCGCCGTCCACGCCCGCGGCGAGGCGGCGACCATGGCCAGGCCCGGCGCCGACATCCAGGCCTTCTGCGAGCCGGTGACCACGACGTCCACGCCCCAGGCGTCCATCTCGAACGGGACGGCGCCGAGTCCCGAGACGCTGTCGACGAGGATGAGCGCGTCGGGCGCCTCCGCGCGGACGGCCGCGGCGAGCTCGCGGATCGGGTTCATCACCCCGGTCGAGGTCTCGTTGTGGGTCAGCAGGACGGCCTTGACGCCCGGCACGGCCCGGAGCTGCTCGCGGACCTCATCGGCCGCCGCCGCGTAGCCCCACTCGGCATCGAGCTTCGTGACGTCCGCGCCGTAGATCTTCGCGATCTTGGCGAACCGGTCACCGAACGAGCCGATCGACACGCCGAGCACCTTGTCGCCCGGCGAGAGCGTGTTGACGACGGCGGCCTCGAGGCCGCCGGATCCGGCGGTCGTGAGCATCGCCACGTCCGAGCTCGTCCCGAAGAACGGCTTCATCCCGGTCAGGATCCGCTCGAGCATCGCGGCGAACTCGGGGCCGCGGTGGTTGATCATCTGGCGGCCGCCGGCGACGCGGACCGACGGTGGCAGGGCCGTGGGCCCCGGGATGCGGAGATTCGGTTCGAAGCGGTCCACGGTGACCTCCGGCTGGCACGGACTGTATGGACGGTCGGTCGACGGGCGGGACACGATGGTCGCACGGGTTGACCCGGTCACGCCAACGTGTCATATATGTCGTCATATGGCCACGCATCGCACCACGATCCTCGCCGACGCGGACCTGCTCGAGCGCGTCGGACGGTACGCGTCGCGTCACCGGACGACCCGCACGGCGGTCATCACCGCCGCCATCGAGGCGTTCCTCGAGGCGAACGACGAAGCGCCCGACCTGCCCATCCTCGCGGTCGGGCGGAGCCAGCACGGTCGCCTGTCGCTCGACGGCCGCTCGATCGCCCGCCGCGAGGCCGTTCGACGCCGGCCCGTCTCGGGCTGACCGACCCGCGTGGCGATCCTGCTCGACGGGAGTGCCGTGCTGGCGGCCGCCGACCAGGCCGACCTCAACCACGACGCCGCGATCGCCTGGTTCCGGCGCGCCGACGAGCCCCTGCTGCTGGGCGACCTCACGCTCGCCGAGCTCGACGTCCTGCTCCAGCGGGAGCTGGGCCTCGACGCGACGTTGGCCCTGATCCGGTCGGTGACCGGCGGCGGGATCCGGCTCATCGCCCCGACCGACGCGGACCTGAGCCGCGCGGCGGAGCACCTCGAGGCCGCCGCCGAGCACCGGCCGCGGCTGGCGGACGCCCTGCTGGTCGCGACCGCGGAGCGTCTGGGCGTCCGCCGGATCGCGACATTCGACCGTCGTCCGATCGCGGTCTTCCAGCCTCGCCACGTGCGGACGTTCGACCTGGAGCCGTGACCGGGGGCAACGACACGGGGGGTCACGGCGTCTCACCTGCAACGCCTGCTTCGTCGTTTGACCGTAGGATGGCAAACCCCGGAGGACCGCCCACGCATGTTCAGTCGACCCCGCCGCCGCACGCAGCTCATCTCCGGAGCGGCGATGGTCGTGCTCCTCGGACTCGCCGTCGGCTCGGGTGCGGTGGCCGTCAACGCCTTCGGGGTCGGTGACCGGTTCGACCACCTGCTCGCCCGCGTCGACCGGTACCTGGCCGGGCCCCCGCCGGACCGCCCCGCCCCCAGCACGGTCCTGGTGACCGATCCGGAGGACGAGGAGGAGGAGTCCGAGGCGCCCGAGCCGACCGCGACCCCGATCCCGCAGGCGACGCCGAGCGGCTCGACCGATCCCGCCGCGAGTCCCGAGCCGACACCCGAACCGACGCCCACCCCGACCCCTGCGCCCCAGCGCAAGCGCGTCGACGTCGACATCGTCTCGAAGCCGAAGTCCGTCTTCGCGTCCGAGCTCAGGGACACCTGGTGCTCGCCGGCCGGCGTCCAGATGACGCTCGCCGTGCTCGGACTGGCGGACACCTCGGACGGGTTCCAGAAGGAGCTCCAGCGCAACGTTCGCAAGTGGGAGAGCTTCGCGGACAGCCACAACGGCGACTGGGGACCGGCCGCCATGGCGCTCGCCCTCGACCACTACGGCGCCCCCGGCTACGAGGTGCGCGCCTACAAGACCCGGAGCGGCGCGCTGCGCGACGCGGCCAAGGCGATCCTCAAGACGAATTCGCCGGTCATCCTGCTGGCCTGGCGCGGCGCCCACACCTGGGTCATGACCGGCTTCCGGGCCGACGCCGACCCGCTGGTCTTCAAGGACGCCCGGGTGTCCGGCGCGTACATCCTCGACCCCTGGTATCCGCGGGTCTCGAGCATCTGGGGCCGGTCCGACCCGCCCGGCACGTTCCAGGACGCCGCCGAGATGGAGCGCAACTACCTCAAGTGGCACCGGCCCGAGGGCCACTACAAGGACCGCGACGACCTCTACATCTCGGTCGTCCCGACCGTCAGCGCGCCGTAGCCTCGGGCGTCCCGATCCGCCGGACGCGGCCGGCCAGGAACATCGCGAGCAGCGCGTCCTTGGACGCCATGCCGGCCGCATAGCTCAGCGGGATCGCGAGGATCCCGAGCGGGCCCACCAGGGCCTGCGAGACGACGACGACGACGCCCAGGCCGGCGAACGATGAGATGACCTGCCGGATCGTGTCGTGCGTGGCGTAGAGCCCGCGCGAGAGCGGGTAGGCGAGGGCGTCGAAGGGGATCGAGATGGCGAATGCGGCCACGACGCTCGCCGTCAGCGCGACATCGTCGGGCCCGAACTTCCCGCCCCCGAGCAGCACGTCCACCAGGATCCCCGACAGGAGGAAGAGGGCGATCCCCGAGGCGGTGGTCAGCAACGCCGATCGTCAGCAGGTTCCGGCCGAGCACCGCGCGATAGGTCCCGACGTCACCCTCGGCGAACGCGGCCGACAGGGTGGGGAAGACGGCCAGCGAGAAGGCCACCCCGATCAGGCTGACGGGGAGGACCTGGTAGTCGCTCGCGAAGTTCAGCGCGGTGACGCTGCCCGCCCCGAGCGACGCGGCCATGATCGTGAAGTACGTCACGGTGATCGGCTCGATCGGGTGGCTGATCATGCGGGGGATCATCAGCCGGATGAACTCGCGGAAGGCGGACGTGCGGAAGGCGCTGGCCGCCCGGATCCGGAACGACGTCTGGCGGATGCCGAGGGCCCGGATCCCGAGATGCGCCACGGCCCCCGCCACGGCCCCCCAGGCGGTGGCGTAGATCCCGAAGCGACCGGCGAAGAGCACCGTCCCGAGGACGATGCCGGTCGAATAGAGGACCGGCGCCAGCGCATAGAACGCGAATCGCCGGTTCGCCACGAGGACCTCGCCCAGCGCGAACGACGCGGCGAACAGCACCTGGGCGATGCAGTTGATGCGCAACAGGTCGATGTACAGGGCCCGGGTCGCCGGGTCGAAGCCCTCGAAGGCGTCGGCCAGCCAGGGCGCCGCGATCGCCAGGAGCGTCGAGGCGACCGCCATGATCACGATCGCGCCGGTCAGGATCGTCTGGCCGAAGGTGTTGGCGGCCCCCTCGTCGGTCCGGCGCAGGCTCGTGAAGATCGGGACGAACGGGGCGGTCAGGCCGGCCGCGACCAGCACGTCGAGCGCGATCTCCGGGATCCGGAACGCGGCGTTGTAGGCGTCGAGCTCGGCGCCGGCGCCGTAGGTGTTCGCGAAGACGCGATTGCGGATGAGGCCCATCCCGAAGTAGGCGAGGCTGAGGACGGACAGGACGACCGCGCCGCGCGGAAAGACGACGTCGACGAGCCCGCGGACCCAGCCGATCGGCCTGGACAGGACGGTCATCCGCTCCACGCTCGGCGCATGCGATGAGCATGGCCGATTTCTCGCGATGTCAAGACACGACGGCGCGGCCGGACTGGTACTTTGCCGGTGCTGATCGATCCATCGGGAGGGCTCTTGGCATGGCTCGACGACATCGCTTCGCGTTCCTGATCCCGGCCGCGCTGCTCGTGGTCACAGCGTGCAGCCAGTCCGGGGCGTCATCCGTCGCGAGCACGAGCGGAGGCGCGCCGGCATCGCCGGCGGCGGCGAGCGCTGAACCGGCCGCGTCGCCCTCGTCGGATGGCGGCCCGTCCGCCGAGCCGGCCGCATCGCCGACGGCGGCGGCCAGCGCGGGTGGTGCCGCGACCGGCGCGTGTGCGCTGATCTCGGCCGAGGAGGTGGCCGGGGTGCTGGGCTTCACCGTCTCGGCGGTGGCGAGCGACCCGGCCACATGCATCTACGAGACGCCGGACAGCCACGCGATCGCCGCCCTGGCGCAGGTGGCGAGCGACGGCGCTGCCGCGAGGTTCGGAGCCTTGAAGGGCAATCCGGAAGCCACGGTCGTCACCGGGCTCGGTGACGAGGCGGTCTGGCTCCCGGGCCCTGCGGCGGTCGAACTGCATGTCCTCAAGGGCGCCACGTTGCTGTCGCTCGCGGTGGGAACGCTCAGCGGCGTGCCGATCGACGGCCTGCCGGATGACATCTCGCCCGACCAGCTCCTCGATCTGGCCAAGAAGCTCGGCACGATCGCGGTCGCGCGCCTGTAGTCAGTCGGCCGCGTCGCGCTTCTCTGTCTCGGCGAGCTTCTTGCGGTTCGCCTCGCGCGTGCGCATGAGCCCGTCGCCTGAGTGCGGCGTCGACTCGGGCCCGGGGATCCGCGAGCGCGGGGTCTTGCCGGCCGCCTTGGCCGCGGCGCGGGCCTCGGCCCGGGCGGTCATCCGAGCCGCGAGGGTCGCCTCGTAGCCCTGGTCGGTCGGGCAGGTAGTAGCGTCGGTCCTTGAGCTCGTCGGGCAGGTACTGCTGCTCGACATCGGCACCCTCGAAGTCGTGGCTGTAGCGGTAGCCGACGCCGATCCCGTGCTGCTTCATGCCCCGATGCGCGGCATTGCGCAGGTGCAGCGGCACCGACAGGGCGCCCTTCGCCTCGACGTCCGAGACGGCCGCCCAGTAGGCCGCACCCGAGCGATTCGACTTCGGGGCGGTGGCGATGTAGGTCGTCGCCTGGGCGAGCGCGTACTGCGCCTCGGGCAACCCGATCCAGTCGAGCGCGCCGGCCGCCGCGACCGCGATCTGGAGCGCACGGGGGTCGGCGTTCCCGACGTCCTCGGACGCGCTGATGATCAGCCGCCGGGCGATGAACCGCGGGTCCTCGCCGGCAGCCACCATCGCGGCGAGCCAGTAGAGCGCCGCGTCCGGATCGTTGCCGCGCAGGCTCTTGATGAACGCGGAGACCGTGTCGTAGTGCCCGTCCCCGGCCCGGTCGTAGGCGAGGACGCGCTGCTGGGCGGCCGTCTCGATGTCCTCGAGGCGCGGCGTGACATGTCCGGCCTTGTCCCGAACGCCCTCGTCGGCGGCCAACGCAGCCGCGCCCTCGAGGACGTTGAGTGCCGCGCGTGCGTCGCCGCCTGCCAGCGACACGAGGTGCTCGAACGCGTCATCGGCGAGCGCGACCCCGCCGTCCGGGCCGAGCGCCCCGGCCATGCCGCGGTCCTCGTCGGCGAGCGCGCGGCGGACGACGGTCCCGACCTCGTCATCGGTCAGTGCCTCGAGACGCCAGACACGCATCCGCGACAGGAGTGCGGCGTTCACCTCGAAGTAGGGGTTCTCGGTCGTCGCGCCGATGAGCGTGATCGTGCCGTCCTCGACGTGCGGCAGGAGAGCGTCCTGCTGGGCCTTGTTGAAGCGATGGATCTCGTCGAGGAAGAGGACCGTGCGAATGCCCGTTCAGGGCCAGCCGGTCCTGCGCCTCGGCGATCGTGCGCCCGGACCTCGACCACGCCCGACATGACCGCCGACAGGGAGATGAAGTGGGCGCCGATCGCGTCCGCGAGCAGACGGGCGAGGCTCGTCTTGCCCGTGCCGGGCGGGCCCCACAGCAGGATCGAGGAGAGGTGGCCGCGGGCGACGCTGCCGGCGGAGCGGGTCCGCGTTCGCCGACGAGGTGGGTCTGTCCGACGAACTCCTCGAGGCTGCGCGGGCGCATGCGCGCGGCGAGCGGCTGTCGCTCGGGCGGGGGATGGAAGAGCGCCTCGGGCTTGGCGCCGGTCGGGCGGCGGGCGGCGGGCATGCCCCGATGGTAGCGCGGCGGGCCGACCGGCCCGTGGGTCAGATGGCCGCGTTGCCCGTCAGGTGCGTCAGGGCCCAGAGCACGAGCATCACGATGATCAGCGACCCGCCGATGAGCGTGATGCGCCGGACGTCGCGACCGACGTAGGCGTACTCCTCGGCTGCCCGGACGGCAAGGCCGGACGTCGACCGCGGGCCGGGGGTGAGGTCGGGGGCGACGGGGCTGCTGCGTCGACGGTCGGTGCGCTTGCGGGCATCCTCGGCGGCGCGCTCGTCGGCCACGATCTTCGCCTCGAGCTCGGCCGCGCGGGCCTCCTCCTCGGGCGTGAGGCTCGATGACCGCGGGCTGACCGGGGCGACCGGCGCCGGCGCTGACGGCCGGGCGGCGGAACGCTGGATCGGTCGGCGCTGGCCGGGTCGGGTGCTGCCTCGAGAGCGTTTGGCCATGGTGCGGGACGGTCCTCCGGCGATGTCGGATGGGCGGGCCGCCTGACGGCGCAGGGATCCGGGTCCCGCCGAGCGGAGAGGATAGCATCACGGCGGTCGTCGGCCGGTCCCGCCCTCAGGCCCCTGCTAGACTCGGGACCCCATCGGGAGGACCAGGCGATCGACCTCAACGCGCTCGTGACGCCCGCCATCGGTGCCATCGTCGTCGGGCTCGTGGTCGCCCTGTTCTTCGTCGTCCTCGTGCTCATCGTGCTGGCCCGACGCTCGCGACGGCTCGAGGCGCGGCTGGTCGGCCTGACGCGCGACTCGGACGGGCAGAGCCTCGAGGCGGTCCTCGAGGCGCACCTCGACAAGGTCGTCGAGGTGGCCCGCAAGGTCGACGACATCGGCGGCCGGACCAAGGTCCTCGAGTCGCGCCAGCCACGGGCCTTCCAGCGGACCGGACTCGTCCGCTACAACCCGTTCGATGAGACGGGCGGCAACCAGAGCTTCGCGCTCGCCCTCCTCGACGCCGACGGCGACGGCTGGGTCCTGTCCAGCCTCCACGCCCGCTCGGGCACGCGCGTGTACGCCAAGGCCATCGTCGCGGGCCGATCGGACACCGGCCTGTCCGAGGAGGAGTCCGCGGCGATCAAGCAGGCGATGGTCTGACAGGCTAGGTGACACGGCCGTCCGCGATGGTCCGCGCATGGCCCCCACGACGACCGACGCCTCCGACCTCGACGCCTTCCCCGCTCGCGACGAACCCGCCGACCGAGTCGTCGGTGACCCGTCCGCGACTCCGCGCCCGGCGGGAGCCGGCCTCGCTCGACCAACTGCCGGCCTGGCACGACCTCGTCCCGGTCATCGACCCCGACCTGGCGGCCGAGCCCGGGTCGGGCCTTGCGGCCCTGCTCGACGGCCTGAACCCGGACCAGCTCCGCGCGGTGACGCACGACGACGGCCCGCTGCTGGTCGTGGCCGGCGCGGGGACCGGCAAGACCGAGGTCATCACGCGCCGGATCGCCTGGCTCGTGGCGACGCGCCGGGCCCGGCCGTCGGAGATCCTCGCCCTGACCTTCACGGACAAGGCCGCCGAGGAGATGGCGGTCCGCGTCGACCAGCTGGTCCCGTACGGCTACACCGACACGGCGATCGCGACGTTCCACGCCTTCGGCGACGGCCTGATCCGCCAGTACGCCCTCGAGCTCGGGCTGCCGACCGACCTCCGCGTCCTGACCCGCCCGGAGGTCGTGATCTTCCTGCGCGAGCACCTCTTCGCGTTCGACCTCGACGTCTACCGGCCGCTCGGCGACCCGACCCGCTTCCTGGGGGCGCTCGCGACCCTGTTCAGCCGCTGCAAGGACGAGGACATCAGCCCGGCCACGTACCGCGCGTTCGCCGATCGCGTCGCGGCCGAGGCGGCGAGCCTCGCCGAGGCGGCAGCGGCGGGAGGCACGGCATCGGAGGTCGACAGCGGCGCGACGGACGCGGCGCTCGAGGAGGGCCGGCGACAGGACGAGCTCGCGCGGGCCTACGCCACCTATCAGGACCTGCTCGCGGCGAACGGCTGCATCGACTTCGGCGACCAGGTGGCGCTGGCGCTGCGGCTCGTGCGCGAGTCGGCTGCGGCCCGGGCCGAGATCGCCGGGCGGTTCCGGTACGTGCTCGTCGACGAGTTCCAGGACACGAACCGCGCCCAGGCCGAGCTCGTCGGGCTCCTCGTCGAGGCCCACCGGAACATCACCGTCGTCGGGGACGACGACCAGGCGATCTACGCGTTCCGGGGCGCCGCGATCGACAACATCCTCGGCTTCCGCGACCGGTATCGCTCGGCCCGGACCGTCGTCCTGCGCCGGAACTACCGCTCGAAGGCGCCGATCCTCGACGCCGCCTACCGCCTCGTCCGGTTCAACGACCCCGAGCGGCTCGAGGTCCGCGCCGGCGTCAGCAAGCGACTCCGCGCCGAGCGCGCCGATGCGGACGCCGCGCCGGTCCGGGTGGAGGCGTTCGCGACGGCATCGGACGAGGCCGACTGGATCGTCGCCGAGATCGGGCGTCGCATCGCCGCGGGCCGGCCGCCGCGGGACCACGCGATCCTCGTCCGCGCGAACGGCCACGCCGACCCGTTCCTGCGCTCGCTCAACCTCGCCGGCATCCCGTGGCGGTTCTCGGGGACCTCCGGCCTGTACGCCCGCCCCGAGGTGCGCCTGCTGCTGGCGTTCCTGCGCGTGGTGGCGGACCCCGATTCGAGCGTGGACCTGTACGCCCTCGCGACCTCGGAGGTGTACGGGCTCGGTGGCGACGACCTGACGGCCATCGTCAACATGGCCCGCCGACGGAATCGCTCCGTCCGCGAGATCCTCGAGGAGCTGGACCGCCAGCCGGGCATCCTGCGGGTCGGCCCGGAGACGCGCGCCACGGTCGCCAAGCTGCTCGCGGACCTGCGTCGGTACGGCGAGATCGCGCACGAGCGGCCGGCCGGGGAGCTGCTGTACGGGTTCCTCCGGTCGAGCGGCCTGCTGGCCCGCCTTGCGGCCACCGACACCGTCGCCGCCGAGGAGGCGCTGGCGAACATCGCCCGGTTCTTCGAGATCGTCCGCGGACAGTCGGCGTTGCTCGTCGACGACCGAGCGGTCTTCGTCGCGCCTCATCTCCAGACGCTCATCGACGCGGGCGACGACCCGGCGACGGCCGAGCTCGACCCGGATGCCGATGCGGTAGCCGTCCTGACGATCCACAAGGCCAAGGGGCTCGAGTTCCCGGTGGTCTTCCTGCCCGGGCTCGTCGCGGGGCGATTCCCATCGAGCGGGCGGGGCGAGGCCCTGGCGCTGCCGGCCGGTCTCGGCCGGGGGCTGCCACCGACGCCGGAACTGGCGCTCGCTGAGGAGCGACGCCTGTGCTACGTGGCGATGACCCGGGCCCGCGACGAGCTGATCCTCTCGCACGCGGCCGACTACGGCGGCGCCCGGGCCCGGCGCGTCTCGCCGTTCGTGCTCGAGGCCCTGGACCTGCCCTCGACGGCTGGCGTGCCCGGCGCCGGCGCGGCCGCCCCGACGCCGGAGGAGCGCCTGGCCGCGTTCGAGGCCGCCGCGGCCCGTCCCGAGGTCGTGCGCGGCCCGAGCGACGAGCCGCTCTCGCTCAGCTTCTACCAGGTCGACGACTACCTCACCTGCCCGCTCAAGTTCAAGTACGCCCACGTCCTGCGCGTGCCGCTCGCCCCGCATCACGCGATCGTGTACGGCGCGGCCCTCCACAAGGCCGTCCAGATGTTCCACCACCGGCACGCGCGCGGCCACGTCATGTCCGAGGCCGAGCTCGACGAGGTGTTCGAATCGGCCTGGTCGAACGAGGGCTTCATGAGCCGCGAGCACGAGGAGGCGCGCCTGGAGGCGGGCCGACTCGCCCTGCGCCGCTTCCGCGAGGCCCAGCTCCAGCCGGATTCGGTCATCCCGACCTACGTGGAGCGCGAGTTCAGCTTCACGCTCGACGGCGACCGGGTCAGGGGACGCTGGGATCGCGTCGATGTCGAGCCGATCGCCGGGGACGCGACCGCGCCTGCGGCCGGGCCGCTCGAGGGCATCGAGCCGTCGGCGGACGTCGTCTCGCCGACGCTCGGCATGATGGGTCGAGAGCGGGTGACGATCACCGACTACAAGTCGTCCGACGTCCGCGACCCGGCGAAGGCCCGCCAGCGGGCCCGCGACTCGTTGCAGCTCCAGATCTACGCCATGGGCTACGAGGCGATGACCGGCCGGCTGCCCGATGCGCTCCAGTTGCACTTCCTCGGGTCCGGCCTGATCGGTCGCGTCGAGGTGGACCCCAAGCGCCTGGCCAAGGCCCGGGAGCGGATCGCCACGGCCGCGGCGGGCATGCGAGCGCGCGACTACACGCCGAAGCCGGACTACCTCGCGTGCACCTACTGCGCGTTCCGCGACATCTGCCCGGCGAGCGTCGCCCGCTGACGCCCCGATCCGATCGCGGCGGCGCAGCGATAGGGAATGTGCCCGACTCGACGCCGGGCCCTCGCTGGTGCATCGTCGCCGACCCGGCGGCGAGGAGCGCCGTGCACCGCCGGACATCGTGGATGGGAGCGACGATCGACCATGGACTTGCTGAGCCGCGTGTTCCGCCCCTGGGCGACCGCGCAGGCCGAGGCCCTAGACTCGCTCGTGATGGAGGCGCGCGACCGCTGGGTCAACCTCGGGTTCTTCGCGGCGGCGGCGCTGGTCTGGCTGCTGGTCGGCCTCGTGCTGACGACGCGCGATCCCGTCCTCGATCCGAGCGCCGGGTTCATCGGCGCGGGCCTCATCGGCCTCGCCATCGGGCTCACGCTCGTGCCGATCTTCTGGCTGGTGGTCTTCGGCCGGCACCGCCAGATCGCCTTTCGCGGCGACTGGACCCGCGCGATCCGGCGCGGGGCCTGGGTGGGCGTCATCGTCACGGTCCTCGTGGCGCTGCGCGTTCAGGGCGTGCTCGATTGGCCGATCGCGCTTTTCATGATCGCCCTCGCGCTCGTCGCGGAATCGACCCTCTCCGCGGAGCGCTGACCGCACACGCCGCAACGGCCTGCGTACCGGCGGGCGTGGACGCTAGGCTGGCGCCGTCCAACTACCCCCAGCCTGGAGCGCACGTTGCCGTCGCTGTCCGCCACGCCCCCGGCCGAGCCCCACGCCGACACGAAGGCCCGTCTGGCTGCCGCCATCGAGGCGTCCCGCGCGGAGATCCTCGAGCTGTCACACCGGATCCACGCTGACCCCGAGCCGGCCTACGAGGAGCACCACGCGTCCGCGTGGGTCGCAGAAGCGCTTGCGCGGCACGGCTACGAGGTGGAGCACCCCGCGGGAAGCCTCTCGACGGCGATCCGCGCCGTCCGGCGCGGCGGCCGCGGGGGCGACGGCCCGCGTATCGGGATCCTCGCCGAATACGACGCGCTGCCCGGGCTCGGCCACGGCTGCGGCCACAACACGATGGCCGCGGCGGGCGTGGGCACGGCCATCGCCCTCGCATCGATCGCGGACGAGCTGCCGGGCGAGATCGTCTTCCTCGGCACGCCCGCCGAGGAGCGCGGCAGCGGCAAGGCGCAGATGATCGAGGACGGCCTGTTCGACGGGCTCGACGCCGCCCTCATGTACCACCCCTGCGACCGCAGCCACGTCGAGAGCTGGCCGCTCGCGTCGGAGGACGTGGACGTCGTGTTCCACGGCATGGAGTTGCACGCGTCGTCGGATGCGTGGAAGGGCGGCAACGCCCTCGACGGCCTGATCGTGCTCTTCAACTCGGTCGGGCTGTGGCGGCAGCGCCTCCGTGACACCTCGCGCGTCCACGGGATCATCCGCGAGGGCGGCACCGCCGCGAACGTGATCCCGGCCCGCACCTCGGCCTGGTTCATGATCCGTGCCACGGACGAGGCCTACTACGAGACGATGCGTGCCGACTTCCGGTCGTTGTGCGAGGCCGCCGCCCTTGCGAGCGGAACGACCGTCGAGGTGACGTTCAGCGGCAAGGCCATGACGATGCGCAACAACCCGGTCCTGGTGGAGCGCTTCCGGGCCAACATGGCCGCGTACGGGATCGAAGACCAGGGCGACGACCCGAACGCCGGCAGCACCGACATGGCCAACGTGAGCTGGGTCTGCCCGACGATCCACCCCGAGCTCTCGATCGCGCCTGAGGGCACGCCCGGCCACTCCATCGAGTTCCGGGACGCGGCGATCACCCCACGCGCCGACGAGGTGACCCTCCTGGCCGCCACGCTCGTGGCCCAGACCGCGTACGAGCTGTTCGCGGACCCGGAGCTCCTGGCCGCGGCCTGGCGCGCCTTCCGCGAGACCTGACTCGGCGACGGGCCGGGCGTGGGGTAGGATGACCGCGGCGCGCCCCGCTGGACGACGGGATCGAACCGGCGGCGCCCCCAGCGAGACGGATCCGTCCGCGGCGATGCCTGCCGCGCCCGCTCTCCGGGAGGACCACGTGGCCAAGCGCCCCCACGATCCGGACCCCGCATCGGGGTATGCGTCCCGCAACGGCTGGGACCACGACTACGAGACGTACTCGGACTTCGACCTGCCCACCTATGTCGGGCCTGTGTCGTTCTCGAAGCTGCCCTGGGTCGACGATCCGGCCGAGCTCCGCCGACTGGGTGTCGACGTCGCCATCGTCGGCGCGCCGTTCGACGACGCGGTCAGCCACCGCTCCGGCACCCGGTTCGGGCCGCGGGCGATCCGCGAGGCCAACTACGCCTCGGGGAGCCTCCACTCCCTGCAGCTCGACGTCGACCCGTTCGAGGTGCTGACCGTCGTCGACGCGGGCGACGCGAACATCGTGCCCTCCTGGATCGAGCGCGGGCACGCGATGATCTACCGCAAGGTCCGCGACGTGGCCGGCAGCGGGGCGATCCCGATCATCCTCGGCGGCGACCACTCCATCACCTGGCCGGCGGCGACCGCGATCGCCGAGCTCCGGGCGCCGCAGCGTGTCGGCATCGTCCACTTCGACGCCCACGCCGACACGGCCAATGACACGTTCGGCGTCCTCGCGAGCCACGGCACGCCGATGCGCCGGCTGATCGAGTCGGGCGCCATCGACGGCCGCAACTTCGTGCAGGTCGGCCTTCGCGGCTACTGGCCGCCGCAGGAGACGTTCGACTGGATGCAGGAGCACGGCCTGCGCTGGCACTTCATGCGCGAGATCGAGGAGCGCGGCGCCGAGGCGGTCATCGCCGACGCGATCGCCGAGGCGCTCGACGGCCCGGACGTCATCTACCTCTCGCTCGACATCGACGTCATCGATCCGGGCATGGCGCCCGGGACGGGCACGCCCGAGCCGGGCGGCATGCTGACCCGCGAGGTCCTGCGGGCGATCCGCCAGATCGTCGGGTCGGTCGAGCTGGCCGGCATGGACATCGTCGAGGTCTCCCCGCCGTACGACCAGGCCGAGACCACCGCGATGGCCGCGAACCGGGCGGCGCTCGAGGCCATCAGCGCGCTCGCGCTCAAGCGCAAGGCGGGCGCCCGGGTCCGCTGGGAGGGCTGACCCATCGATCGCGATCCGCTCGGCCCCCGCGACCGGGCGACGGCCGACGACCTGGCCCGTCTCTACGACCTCGACCTGGTCGACGATCCCGGGCGACCTCGACCTCTATCTCGCCCTCGCCGAGCGGACGGGCGGGCCGATCCTCGAGCTGGCGGCGGGGACCGGTCGCCTGGCCGTCCCGCTGGCGGCGGGCGGGAACCGGGTCACGGCCGTCGACCTCGACCCGGCGATGCTCGCGAGGGCCAAGGCACGGGCCGCGGACGCGGGACCGCGGTCGCGACGGACCACCTGACGCTGGTCGAGGCCGACCTCGTCGGGTTGCGGCTGCCGGACGCCGGTCGGTACGGGCTTGCCTTCATCGCCCTCAACTCGATCCTCGTGCTCGCGGACCGGGCGGCGCAGCGTGCGGCGCTCACGACCCTGGCGGAGCATCTCGCGCCGGGTGGCGTGGGCGTCGTGGACATCTGGCTGCCCGACGCCGAGGACCTGGCCCGGTTCGACGGCCGCGTGATCCTCGAGTGGCCGCGGGTCGATCCCGAGACCGGCGAGCTGGTGACCAAGGCCGGTTCCGCCCAGCACGACGCGGCGACCGGCACGATCACGCTCACGACGATGTTCGAGGCGTCACGCCAGGGCGAGCCCGCGCGACGCTGGGTCCGGCGCGACGTGATGCGCCTGCTGTCCGCGGACCAGCTCGGGGCCTGGGCGGAGGCGGCCGGCCTCACGATCGAGCTGGTGGCCGGCGGCTACGAGCTGGGTGCCTTCGGACCCGGCAGCGAACGGGCGGTCCTGATCGCGGTCAAGCCGTGAAGGTGGGTCTCGCGGGTCCCCCGTCGAACGGGACCTACGAGGGAGTGCGCCGAGCGTGCTGCGTGGTATCGTCGGCCTGATGGCATCCAGTGACCAGACACGCTTGCTCATCGTCGAGGACGTGCCGCAAGTCGCGCAGTACATCCGCGGCCTCCTGAACGCGCAGAGCAAGGTCAAGCTGCTTGACGTGCTCAGCGAGGGCGGCAAGGCCCTCCTCCAGATCCAGGAGCTGCGACCCGACGTCGTGATCGTGGATGCGCTCCTGCAGGGCCGGGTCAAGGGCCCCAGCCTCGTCGAGCAGATCCACAAGTCCGGCCTCGGCGTGCCGGTGATCGTCCTGACCGTGCCGCAGAACCCGATCGAGCCCGACCCGGACCAGGGCATCCACGGGGTGCTCTCGATGCCGTTCTCCGGCTTCGACCTCATCAACCGCATCACCGGGGTCCGCAAGCTCTTCGAGGCGGACCAGGAGACGGCCAGCACCAGGATCTTCTCGGTGTTCGCGCCCAAGGGCGGCGTCGGCAAGACGACCATCGCGTTCAACCTGGCCGTGGCGATGGGGCAGCTGGACCAGCGCACCGTCCTCATCGACGGCAGCCTCCAGTTCGGCGACCTGCGGGCGCTGCTCAAGGTCCCCGCCGACGCCCCGTCCATCCTCGACCTGCCGACGGACCGGATCGCCGAGTCCGACCTGGGCGACGTCCTGTGGCGCGATCCGTCGGGCATCGACATCCTGCTGGCGCCACCACGCATCGAGATGGCCGAGATGGTCACCTCGCGCGACATCGAGAAGGTCCTCTCGCTCCTGCGCCGGGTCTACTCGGTGATCGTCATCGACATGTCGAGCTACGTGAACGACGTCAACCTCGCGTTCCTCGATGCGAGCGACACGATCGTCGAGATCGTCACGTACGACTCGACGACCATCCACAACACGGTCGCGATCGCCGACACGTTCCGGGCGATCGGCTATGCGGCGTCGAAGGTGCGGTACCTGATCAACCGCGCCGACTCGTCGGGCGGGATCGACCCGGCCGCCCTCGAGCGCGCCCTCGGGCGGGTGCCGGAGCACCGCGTGATGTCCGACGGCCGCCTCGTGATCCAGTCGAACAACGAGGGCGTGCCGTTCGTCCTGGCCAATCCGGAGGCGCCCATCAGCCTGGACCTGGCACGGCTCGCCGGCGAGCTCCTGGGGCTGGCGCGGACGCCGGCCGCGGCCGGGTCTCGATAGGGGACCGGATGGCCGATCCCCGCGCGATCGGGGTCTTCGACTCTGGTGTCGGCGGGCTCACCGTCCTGCGCGAGATCCTCCGAAGGACCCCGGCCGAGTCCACGATCTACCTCGGGGACAACCTGCGGGCTCCCTACGGCGTCCGTTCCGACGACGAGGTGCTGGCCTTCTCGACGCAGTCCCTCGATGCGCTCGTGGAGCGCGACGTGAAGGCGCTCGTTGTCGCGTGCAACACCTCGACCGCGGTCGGCATCGCGGCATTCCGCCGCCGCTACGACCTGCCGGTCCTCGGCGTCATCCGACCCGGGGCGTCGGCCGCGGCCCTGGCCACGCGGAACGGGCGCGTCGGCGTCATCGCCACGCCGGCCACCATCCGATCGCACGCCTACCGCTCGGCGATCCGGGACGAGAACCCGGCGGTCGAGATCATCGAGCACGCCACCCCGACCCTCGTGCCCCTGGTCGAGGCCGGCGAACTGCGCGGGCCGATCGCCGAGGCCGCGGTCGCCGAGGCCCTGGGGCCGTTGCTCGGCACGCGCGACGCCGACGGCGAGTCGGACGTCCCGCCCCCGCCCGGGGCGACCGTCGACACGCTCCTCCTCGGGTGCACCCATTACCCGCTCCTGCGGCCGCTCATCGAGGCCGTCGCCGGCGCCCACGTCGCGATCGTCGATTCGGCGACGGCGACCGCGTCCGCCCTGGCCGAGCTCCTCGACATCAACGGCCTCGCGGTGCCCGCCGGCGCGGCGGCAGCGACCCACCTCCAGTTGACGACCGGGGACCCGGAGACATTCCACGCCCTCGCCGCGCGCCTGTTCGGGGCGGCCTTCCCGGACGTCGAACGGATCGACCTCGCGGTGCCGGCCCGATGAGCGAGCGTGGACGCGGCCCCGCGTGGCGCGACGACCGCGTGTGGCAGGCCGGATTCCTGATCGGCTCGGCCCTCGGCGCCGCCGCGACGGTCGTCGGCCGGCACGCCGAACGGTCGGCCCGGCGCGGACTGGTCGACTGGCCCGCGGTCGAGCGGATGGCGGTCGCGCGGCTCGAGCGCGCCCCGGGCCGCCTGTCGGCAGCCGAGCTCCGGGCGTCGGAGCCCGCGTACGCCGAGGCCATGACCAAGATCGTCCCCGCGCTGTCGCGTGCGCTCGGCACGGAATTGCCGGGGGTCGTCGAACGGTCGGCCGTCGTGGATCGGGCGGGCTGGGTCCAGGCCAACATCGGGACGTTCGCCTCGCTCATCGGCAAGCTCGAGGCGGACCTGCTCGACCAGGTCGTCCCGACCGGTGGCGGGCTGGCCAAGGCGACCATGGCGCTGGCCAACCGGTGGGTGACGAGCCGCCAGCTCGGCTTCCTGCTCGGGTTCATGGGCGGCCGCGTCCTCGGCCAGTACGACCTGGCCCTCCTGACCACGGAACAGGCGCCCGGCCGGCTCCTGTTCGTCGAGGAGAACATCCGCCAGACGGCCCGGTCGCTCGGCGTGCCGCTCGACCCGTTCCGCACCTGGATCGCCCTCCACGAGACCACCCACGCCTTCGAGTTCGAGGCGCATCCGTGGCTCCGGCCCTACCTCGCTTCGCGCCTCGAGCGCCAGCTGACGCTGTTCGGCAGCGACGCCCGGACCCTCGGCCGCGACGCGCTGCGGGCGCTCGGCCGGACCCTGCGCGGCGAGGCCGAGGGTGAGCACTGGATGGAGCGCCTCATGAGCCCGGAGCAGAAGGCCCTCTTCCGCGAGACCCAGGCGGTCATGAGCCTGCTCGAGGGGTTCAGCGACTACGTGATGGACGAGGTCGGGCAGGACCTGGTCCCGGGCGTCGAGCGGATCAGCGCGCGCTTCCATGAACGGCGGACCAAGCGCACCCCGTTCGAGCGCTCGATGCTCCGGCTGACCGGCCTCGACCTGAAGATGGAGCAGTACAAGAAGGGCGAGCGCTTCGTGCGCGCGATCGCCGACGCCCGCGGCAAGGAGGCCCTCACACGCCTGTGGGAGGGTGCGGAGACGCTGCCGCGCGACGGCGAGATCGACGAGCCGGAGCGGTGGATCGCGCGGGTCCTGGACGGGGCGGCCGCGTGACGGCCGACGGTCCGCTCGTCCGCCGGGCCGGCCCCGGCACCGGGCCCGGCGGGGCGCCGACGGCGATCGCCCTGAGCCCGATCCTGTCCGCCCGCTATCGGTCGCGCGATCTCGAGCGGATCCGCGCGGCTGCCCCCGGGGCACGGATCGTCACCGTGTCGATCGAGGGCCTGGCCGACGGCCCGCTCGACGACGTCGAGGTCATGCTCCGCGGCTGGCTCCTGCCCGACGCCTTCGACCGGCTGCTCGTCCGCGCGCCACGCCTCTCGTGGGTCCACTCGGCGACGTCGGGCGTGGAGCGCGCCCTGACCCCGGCGGCCCGCGAACGGGGCGTGATCGTCACGAACGCACGAGGCGTGTTCAGCCGGCCGATCGCGGAATACGTCCTGATGATGATCCTCGCGGTCAGCCGCCGGCTGCCGCAGCTCCTCGAGCTCCAGCGGGAGCGGACCTGGCAGCCGCTCGAGGGCGCCGAGCTGCGCGACGTGACCGTCGGGATCGTCGGGCTCGGGTCGATGGGCCGGGCCGTCGGGGCCCTTGCGACGGCCTTCGGCTGCCGGGTGATCGCCGTCCGCCGGCGCCCCGAGGTGGGCACCGGGCCGACCGCGTCGGAGATCGCGCAGGCGGACGCCGGGGATCCGGAGCTCGGGGACATCCCGCTCGATCGGGTCGGCGGGCCCGACAAGCTCCCGGAGCTCCTGGGCGAGTCGGACTTCATCGTCCTCGCGGCGCCCTTGACCCCGGAGACCGAGTCGATGATCAACGACGAGACCCTTGCGATGGTGAAGCCTGGCGCCTGGCTGATCAACGTGGCGCGCGGCCGGCTCGTGGACGAGCGGGCGCTGCTGCGGGCGCTGCGCGACGGCCCGCTCGGTGGCGCGGTTCTCGACACGTTCCACGACGAGCCCCTGCCCGCGATGTCGTCCTTCTACGACCTGCCCAACGTCATCGTGACGCCGCACACCGCGTGGTCCAGCGGACGCGTCCTCGACCGCAGCGTCGAGCTCTTCTGCGACAACCTGCGCCGTTTCGCGGTCGGCGAGCCGCTGCTCAACGTCGTCGATCCGGTCGCCGGCTACTGAGCCACGGCCGCCGGGTCGTCTGACCGGCTACGATCGGCGGCATGCAGACCGCCATCGTCGGACTTGCCGGAGCGGGCAAGACGACCGTCTTCAACACGCTGACCCGGGGCCACGCCGAGACCGGCGGCTTCGGCGGGGTCACCCTCAACGTCGGCGTCGTCAAGGTGCCGGACGCCCGGCTCGACCGGCTCGCCGAGATCTTCAAGCCCAAGAAGATCGTCCAGGCCGATGTCACGTACGCGGACCTGCCGGCGCCGCCGGCCTCGACCGAAGGGCACGTCGGCACCGAAGAGCTGCCGCCCGACCATCTCGCTCGCCTTCGCGATTCGGACGCGCTCCTGCACGTCATCCGGGCGTTCGAGGACCCGTCGAACCCCCACCCGGACGGCAGCGTCGACCCCGCTCGGGACCTCGAGCGGCTCGATCTGGAGTTCGTTCTCGCGGACCTCTCGATGACCGAGCGCCGCCTCGAGCGCCTGAAGGGGAGCGGGCGCCACGGCACGTCCGCCGAGCGCGAGGCGAACGAGCGCGAGGAGATCGTCCTGCGCCGGCTGCACGAGGGCCTGGAGGCCGGCAAGCCGATCCGCGACCTCGGGCTGGACGCCGACGAGGAGAAGGCGATCCGCGGCTTCCGCTTCCTGACCCAGAAGCCGGTGCTCGTGCTGCTCAACGTCGGGGAAGGGGAGCTGGCCTCGGCGCCGGCGCTCGTCGAGCGGGTCAGCGCCGGCTACGACCACCAGCACGTCATGGTCGATGCCCTCTCGGCCCGCATCGAGATGGAGCTGGGCGAGCTGGAGCCCGACGAGGCCGCTGCGTTCATGGAGGAGCTCGGGATCGCGGAGTCCGGGCTGGACCGCGTCATCGCGTTGTCGTACCGGCTGCTCGGCCTGATCTCGTTCCTGACCGCCGGGCCGGACGAATGCCGGGCCTGGCCGGTCCCGGACGGGTCGACGGCGGTGGACGCGGCAGGGGCCATCCACACCGATCTCGCGAAGGGGTTCATCCGCGCCGAGACCGTCGCCTACGAGGACCTGGTCACGCTCGGCTCGATGGCCGAGGCGCGCAAGGCGGGGCGCCTCCGGTCAGAGGGGAAGACCTACCGTGTCCACGACGGCGACGTGCTGGAGATCCTCTTCAGCAAGTAGCGGTCAGTTCAGCCGGCCCTCGGGGTCGAAATCGACGAGGACGGACTTGAAGTCGACGCGATCGTCCTCGTCGTCATCGTCATCATCGTCGTCGTCGTCATCGCCATCCTCGGCCGCGTCGGCGAGGTCGACCTCGAGTTCGGAGAGGAAGTTCTCGGCCTCGATGACCGAGACGTTGACCGCAGCGGCCAGCCGGTCGTCGCTGACGTGGATGAAGCCGTGGTCGCGCTCGAGCTCGTTGGCGATGGCCTCGCTGAGGGTATCGTGGTGATACTGGTCCTGGATCCGGCGGCGGATGGTCTGGACGAGCTCGAAGAACTCGTCGGGCTCCCACTCGGACTCGCTGACCACCAGGACGTCCGAGTAGACCTCGTCGTCGCCCTCGTGGAGCTCGTAGAAGAACACGGTTGCCTCGCGATACGGTCGTAGCGAGGCGGCAGTATACGCCCGGAGGTGCCATGGTCCTGCCCCGCGCCGAGGTCGTCCACATCGGGTCGGCGTGTCGCGATGTCGTGCCGGAGGACCCGCGCGGCTGGCGGCTCGGCGGTGGTGTCACGTACGCATCGCTGACGACGGCCCGGCTCGGGCTGCGGACCGCGGCGATCGTCGGCGTCGATGCGACCGCGGCCACCGCGAGCGAGCTCGACATGCTGCGCGACGCGGGCGTCGACCTCCGGCTCGTGCCGCTCGCCGAGGGCCCGATCTTCCACAACCTCGAGACGCCCACCGGCCGGGTCCAGACGTGCGTGCGGACCGGCGTGCCGTTGACGGTCCCGGACATCCCCGACGCGTGGCGCGCCGCGCCGGGCTGGTCGGTGGTCCCGGTCGCGGGGGAGGTGACCGACGAGTGGGCCGCGCACATCCCGGCCGGCGCGCATCTCGCCGTCGCCTGGCAGGGGTTCCTGCGCAACCTGGCAGCGGGCGAACGGGTGACGCGCCGGCCGCCGGGCCCGTCCGCGATCCTGCGCCGCGCCGACCTGGTCGGCGTGAGCCACCACGACGTCGCGTCCCGCACGCCGCTGAGCGCGCTCTACGGGCTGCTCCACCCGGGCGCCTACCTCCTCGTCACGGAGGGCAGCGATGGCGGCCTCCTGATCCACCTCGGCAGCGACGGCCCGACCGAGACCCTGCGCTACCTGCCGACCGCGACGACGCTGGAGATCGACCCGACCGGTGCGGGGGACACGTTCCTTGCGGCACTCCAGGCATCGGCCCTGCGGCCGGCCATCGCCGGCCGCCGCCGGTCGCGCCGCCCGCCGGACCTGCGGTTCGCGGCGGCGGCCGGGTCGCTGGTCGTCGAGGGTCCCGGCCTCCTGGGCGTGCCCGACCGCACGGCCGTCCTCGTCCGGCGAGCGCGCGAGCGCATCCGTCGGGCGGTCCTGCCGACGGAGGTCTCGCAGGTCGGCGCGGTGGACCCGCCGTGAGCGCCGCGCGCGTGCGATCGGCCCGGTCGGCCCAGGTCAGGCGCGGGGTGCAGGTCCGGTCGAGCCGCGGACCTCGAGGCGGACCGGGAGCATGACGACCGGCGCCGGGACCGCCACGCGGTCCTCGGTCGTGGCGCCGTCCGCCGACGTGCTCCGCGCCCGCAGCCGCTCGGTCAGGCGCTCGACCGCCCAGTAGCCCATCTCGGCGGTGTTCTGGCTCAGGGTCGTGAGCGGCGGATCGACGTACGCGGCCAGCGCGACGTCGTCGAACCCGACGACGCTCATGTCGCCGGGGACGGATCGGCCGCGCCGGCGGATGGCGCGCAGTGCGCCGATCGCCATCAGGTCGTTGTAGGCGAGGACCGCGGTCGTGCCGGGCGCCAGGTCGAGGAGCTCGAGCATGGCGGCCTCGCCGCCGCCGACCAGTGGAGCGCCGCTGGCGATCGCGATCGAGGCGGGGTCCAGCCCCGCGGCGGCGAGGGCGTCCCGGACGCCGGCCAGTCGTTCGGGAGCGTCCACGTTCCGCGGCGGGGGCATGAGGTAGCCGAACCGGCGATGCCCGAGGTCCAGCAGGTGCTGTGCCGCGAGGCGGCTGCCGGCCCGGTTGTCGGACTGGACGGACGGCAGGTCGACGTCGGCCGCGGTCGTGTTGATGAGGACCACCGGCAGCGGCGACGAGGCCAGCCACTCGCCGTGCCGGGCCCCCAGGCTGCTGGCCGCGATGATGAGCCCGTCCACGCGCCGTTCGACGAGCAGCTCGAGGTAGCCGGCCTCACGCTCCGGGTCGTCGGCGGCATTGCACAGCAGGATCGAGTAGCCCTCGGCCCGCGCGGCGTCCTCGACGGCCCGGACCAGCTCGGGGAAGTACGGGTTCTCGATGTCGGTGACGATCAGCCCGAACGTCTGGGTCGAGCGGCGCTGGAGCGATCGGGCGACCCCGGACGGCCGGTAGTCGAGGTCGCGAGCCGCGGCCAGGATCCGCTCGCGCGTCTCCGGGCGCGCGTGCCCCAGGCCGGCCAGCACCCGGCTGACGGTCGCCGTCGAGACCCTGGCCCGCTGGGCGACGTCAGCGATGGTCGCGACCATGGCCCGCCGTTCAGACCTGCTTGTCGTCGCCGGTGAGGCCCACCGAGTCCGGGTCGGTCCCGATCGGGACGGCCGGGATGTCCTCGCCACGCGCCTCGCGTCGCGCCAGCATCTCCAGGTCGGCCTGCAGCTCCTCGAGCTCGGATCCGCCGCCCATCATCGCGTGGAGCTGCTCGGCGTTGAGCTCGCCACGCCGGTAGGTCCCGCCCGATCGGCCGCGGGTCAGGATGGTGAACGAGTCACCGATCGGCAGCGCGTGCTGGACGTTGTGCGTGATGAAGATGACCCCGAGGCCCTTGTTCCGTGCGGCGATCGCATGGCGCAGGACGATCGCCGATTCCTTGACGCCGAGCGCGGACGTCGGCTCGTCGAGGATCAGGACCTTGGCCCCGAAGTACTCGGCCCGCGCGATCGCCAGGGTCTGGCGCTCGCCGCCGGACAGGGTGCCGACGAGTTGCTCCGTGTCGCGCACGTCGATCCCGATGTTGTGCATCTCCTCCTTGGCGACGCGCGCGGCCTTCGCCGCATCGAACCGCTTGAACGGCCCGAACCCGACGGTCGGCTCGTTGCCGAGGAAGAAGTTGCGGCTGATGCTCATCAGGGGCATGACCGAGAGGTCCTGGTAGACGGTCGCGATGCCTGCGTTGAGTGCATCGCGCGGCGACCCGAACGTCACCGGCTCGCCGTCGATGGCGAGCGTGCCCTCGTCGGGCGGATGGACGCCCGAGAGGGTCTTGATCAGGGTCGACTTGCCCGCCCCGTTGTCGCCGAGGAGGCAGTTGATCTCGCCCGCCCGGACCTCGAGCGAGACGCCCTCGAGCGCGACGACGGCCCCGAAGTACTTCGAGATGTCGCGGGCCTCGAGAAGAGGCGGGCGGTCCGCCCCGACCGGATCGACGGGAGCTGCTGTTGGCATCGTCATGTCGTGCGCCCTCCGCTAGCGCAGGCCGGCGAAGCGTCGCCGGATCCAGTTGTTGAGGACGACGGCCGACAGGAGCAGGACGCCGATCGCGATCTTGTACCAGTCGGCGTTGATCGACGCGTAGACGATCCCGATGTTGGCCATCCCGAGGGCCAGCGCGCCGAGGGCGGTCCCCGCGACCGAGCCGTAGCCGCCGGTCAGGAGGCAGCCGCCGATGACGGCCATCGTGATCGCGGTCAGCTCGTAGCCGGCGCCACGCTGGATGTCGGCGGACGCGAACTGCATGCTCTGGCAGGCGGCCAGGATCGATGCCGAGAAGGCGGTGGCCGCGAACAGGGTGACCTTCACGCGCGCGACCGGGACACCGAGATTGCGGGCCGCGTTCGGCGAGCCGCCGACGCCGGCGATCCAGTTGCCGAACTTGCGGCGGCTGAGGACGTAGGCGCCGATCACGGCGATGACGATCCACCAGACGACCGACACGTACAGGTCCGACGTCGCCAGATCGAACTTGACCGAGAACTTCCAGTTGAAGAACTGGGCGAGCGGATCAGCGGCGATCAGCGTGGGTTCGATCCGGATGAAGGTGATGTTCGTGAGCCCGAGGACCAGGACCGACGACAGCCCCGCGATGATGAACATCGTCGCGAGCGTGACGATGAACGACGGCAATCCGGTGCGAACGACGATGAGTCCGTTGACGACACCGAGGCCGGTCGTGAGTGCCATCGAGATGAGGATGGCCAGCCAGATCGGCAGGCCCCAGATCGTCGAGCCGATCCCGATCATGATCCCGGCGAAGCCGACGAGTGAGCCGACCGAGAGGTCGAACTCCCCGGCGATCATCAACAGGGCGATCGAGGTCGCGATGATCCCGACCTGCGAGGCGACGCCGACATAGTTCAGCACGCCCGGGATCGACAGGAACGCGGTGCTCCCGCGGGCCAGGGACAGCACGCTGAACACGATGAAGACGAAGACGACGATGACCAGGGCGCCCGCCGCGGGCCGCGCGAGCAGACGCTGGGCGAGGGAGATCTGCCGTAGTCGGTCTGGCGCGGGCGCGGGGCCGGCGCGTGGGGTCGCCGCCATCGAGGCCTCCATCGGTCGGTGGAGGGGTCGAGCCGAGGCCCGACCCCTCCAGGAAGGCGTCGGCGGGCCGACGCCTGACGCTCAGCTCAGCGCAGACCCTTCGCCGCGAGGGCGATGACGTCTGCCGCGTCTTCCTTCGTGACGAAGCCCGGTCCGGTCATGATCAGACCGGTGCCATCGCCCGTCGGAAGGTTGCGGGTCTCTGCGTAGTTCGTGAGGATCACGATCGGCAGGTACCCCTGCAGGAACTGCTGCTGGTCGATGGCGAAGTCCATCTTGCCGTCCTTGATGGCGGTCAGCACCTCGGCGCTGAGATCGAAGGTGGCGAGGTGGATCGGCTTGCCCGAGGCGGCGACCGCGGCCAGCGCCGGACCGGCCACGGACGGCCCGAGGGTCAGGAGGCCGTCGATGGTCGGGTCGGACTGGAACGCGGCCGACATCTTGGCCTGCATGTCGGCCGGGTCGGAGATCTTGCCGGTCAGGACCTGGCCGGCGCCCTCGGCGACGCCCAGGCCCTGGAAGAAGCCGTTGCAGCGCAGGGTCAGGGCCTGGTTGCCGACTTCCTGGTTGAAGCAGACGGCGTTCTTGACGCCGGCCTCCTTGAATCGCTGGCCCGCGCCGAGGCCGGCCTGGAACTCGGTCTGGCCGACGTGCGCCTTGATGCCGAGGTCGCGGAAGACGTCGGAGCCCGAGTTCATCGAGACGACCGGGATCCCGGCCTCGATGGCCTTCTTGATCGACGGGCTCAGCGCGTCCGGGTTCGGGATCGAGACGACGAGGCCGGTCGGCTTCTTCGCCACGGCGGCGTCGATGAGCGCGGACATGCCGGGCATGTCGCTCTCCTGCGCCGGCGCGTTGTAGGTGACCGTGACGCCCATGTCGGCCGCGCCGGCCTTGACGCCGTTGCGGACGACGCCCCAGAACCCGTCGATCGCCTGGCCGTGGGTCACGACCTCGATCTTGATGTCGCTGCGCTTGACGAGTGCGCCATCGAGCCCGGCGCCGCCTGCCGGGGCCGCACTGCCCGAACTGGTCGCGGCGTTGCACGCCGCCAGGATGACCACCGTGCCCGCGAACAGGGCGACGGACTTTCGAAGTTCCATCCCGTCTGTCTCCTCACTTGTCGATCGCGCTGCTGCGCGCCCTCGCGAGCGTCACGGATGGTCCGCGACCGCTCGCCAAACAGTTCCCCCGGATCCGTCCGGTCGGGCCTGGGATCCCGCGTCCCATCGCTCGACCGCGCCACCTCCTTTCGTACCGGCCACCCGGGCCGGCTCCTCAGCCTGGGATCTCCTCGAGTCGCACCGGTCGGTGCTCGTGGAGTGAGCGGGTCGCCGCCTCCGCGATCCGGAGGGCGGCCAGGCCATCTCGGGCGACGCACGGGCTCGGGACGTGCCCCTGTGCGACCCGGATGAATTCGGCGAGTTCGGCCGTGTAGGCGGGGGTGAACCGGTCGGCGAAGTCGGCCCATGCCGGGCCGGCGGGCGCCGCGACGCCCGGTTCCACGGATCGCATCGGCGTCCGCGGTCCGAGCCCGACGCTGACCGAGTCGGCCGAGCCGAACAGCTCAGCCCGGATGTCATAGCCGAGCGGGTCGTGACGGGCCGAGGTCAGGACGACGAACGGGCCGTCGATCATCCGCAACGTCGCGACGCCCGTGTCGATGTCGTCGTACTTGGCGAACATCGGGAAGCCCCGGACACCGCCGTCGGCGTAGACCTCCTCGACCTCGCGGTCCGTCATCCAGCGCAGGACGTCGAAGTCGTGGACGGAGAAGTCGCGGAACAGGCCGCCGGAGCCGGGGATGTACGACTCGTGCGGCGGGGCCGGGTCGTGGCCGGCGAGGTAGACGGAGTAGAGCATCCCGAGCTCGCCCGACGCGACCAGCCGACGCGCCTCCGCGTATCCGGCGTCGAAGCGGCGCTGGAACCCGAGCTGGAACGGCACGCCGCTCCGCTCGATCTCGTCGGCGACCGCGATCGTGTCGGCGAGGTCGACCGCGAGCGGCTTCTCGCAGAAGGTCGGCAGGCCGCGCCGCGATCGCCGTGCGGGTCAGCTCGGCGTGGGCCTCGGTGGCCGCGGCGATCACGACACCGTCGGCCTCGTCGAGAGCGGCGTCGATGGTCGGGGCGGCGGTCGCGCCGACCGCGGCAGCCACATCGGCGGCCCGGGCGGGGTCGGCGTCCGCGACGATGAGCCGCTCGACGCCGGGTGTCGCGGACAGCAGTCGGGCATGGAGCCGCCCGATCCGGCCCGCGCCGAGAAGGGCGATCCTCATCGCGAGCCCGCCCCGACGGCCCGCGCCGATCCCGCCCGGCGCAGGGCCGCGGTCAGGACCCGGCGCCCGATCGCGGCGCTCTCCGACGGCGGTCCCCAGCAGCTGTCCTGCTCGACCATCATCCAGCCGTCGTAGTCCCGCTGGACAAGGACGTCGATGACCCCGTCGAGGTCGAGCATCCCCGCGCCGAGCTCGGTGAAGATGCGCGCCCGGACCGCCTCGCCGAGGCCGTCGATCTCCGCCGAGCGCAGACGCCCCAGCACCGACGGGTCGACGTCCTTGAGATGGACGTGGGTCACCCGTTCCCCGAGGTCGCGCAGGGCACGGACGGGGTCGCCGCCGCCGACGAGCTCGTGGCCGACGTCGAGGCAGATCCCGATCAGTGCGGGATCGAGGCGGTCCACGAGGCGTTCGACCTCGGCAGGCGTCTCGATGAAGGTCCCTGCGTGCGGATGGAACGCGGCTCGATGGCCGGCCTCGCGGGTGGCCGTCGCGAGCGCATGGACCACCTCGACCAGACCGTCCCACCCGGCGTCCGTGAGGACAGGCGTGCCGGGCTCGTCGGCCCGTGCTGCCCGCTCGGATCGCTCCGGTGAGCCGTCGACGGCGATGACGAGGACCTCGCCGCCGCCGTCGTGGAGCAGCCGCAGCCGTTCGAGCCCCTCGGCGAGGGCGCCATCCGTCGGCCCGTCCACCGTGGCGGGGAGCGCGGCGTAGACCTCGGCCAGCCCGAGGCGCCGTTCGACGAGGGCGTTGCGCAGATCGGCTCCCCCCGGGAACCCGAGGCCGAGCTGCACACCCTCGTAGCCGGTCCTGGCGACCTCGTCGAGGATCGTCAGGCCATCAGTCCCGATCCGCTGGTCGGCGTCGTCGACGTTGTTCCACAGGATCGGCACGGTGCCGATCGATGTCCGGGAGAGCGCGTCACCCGCTCGCCGCAGGCTCGGACGGATGTCCGGACGAACGGGAACCAGGGCGCTCACCGCCGTGGACGAGCCGTGGGCTCGGGCAACAAGATCCCCTTGCGCTTTCGATGTAATCGATTACCCTTGGGTGGCGGAAGGGTAGCATGGCGGCGCGTGCTGTCAACGGATCGGTTCCGGGATCGGATCGGTCGAACAGACCCGTCGGCGACCGTTTCGAGACCTGCGGCGAACCCGCCCATTCCGGCTGGAGGCGACACGATGGCGACGATCGCGAGACCGCCCGCACCCCCGCTGGCCGACACGCCGCTCGGGCGGACGATCGCGACCACAGCCACGGACATCTGGAACGATTCCTGCGCGGTCGACGAGCTCGAGTACGCGATCTCGTTCGGGGCGGTCGGGGCGACCGCCAACCCGACGATCGTGGCCGACGTCTGGAAGGCCGACCCGGCCCTTTGGCGCGGTCGGATCCGCGCCATCGCCGAGGAGCGTCCGGCCGCCACCGAGATCGACCTCGCCTGGGCCGTCGTCGAGGAGATGTCGCTTCGTGCGGCGCCGCTGCTCATGCCGGCTTTCGAAGCGTCGGCCGGCCGCCAGGGCCGCCTCTCGATGCAGACCGACCCGACCCTCTTCCGCTCCTACGACCCGATGCTCGCCCAAGGGGAGCACTTTGCGGCCCTCGCCCCGAACATCATCGTCAAGTTCCCCGCGACCACGGTCGGCGTCCGGGTGATGGAGGAGGCGACCTTTCGGGGGGTGAACGTCAACGCGACCGTGTCATTCAGCGTCGCGCAGGCCGTCGCGGCCGGCGAGGCCGTCGAGCGCGGGCTTCGACGACGGGAGTCCGCGGGTCTGCCGGTCGACGACATGGGACCGGTCATCACGGTCATGATGGGTCGCCTGGAGGACTGGCTTCGCGTCCAATCCGAGCGCGACGGCATCGTCGCCGACCCGACGGCCATCCCCTGGTCCGGTGTCGCGGTCTTCAAGCGCACCGTCGCCGAATTCCGGGCACGCGGCCTTCGGGCGCGGCCCCTGGGGGCGGCGATCCGCCACCATCTCCACTGGTCGGAGCTGATCGGTGGCGACGTCGTCATCACCTTGCCGGCCTCCTGGCAGCGTCGGTTCAACGCGTCGTCCGTCGAGGTCCGGCCCCGGATGGACGACCCGGTCGACCCGGCCATCGTCGACGAGCTTCGGGCGCGGTTCCCGGACTTCGTCCGGGCGCTACGAGCCCGACGGGCTGACGCCCGAGGAGTTCGACACGTTCGGTCCGAGCGCACGGACCCTCCGGGCCTTCGTCGGGTCGTACCACGAACTGCTCCACCAGGTCACCGACGCCATGGTCCCGAACCCGGACATCCGTCCCGCCGGATGACCGATCCGACGATCCACCCGAGCGCCCCACCGAACGACCTGCCACCCGATCGGCTTCGATTGCGGCCCGGTCCTGAGGGGTCGGTGTTCATCGACCCGGCAGAGGCTGGGTGGCGGTACCTGACGTTCCGGACGGCGGTGCTCGAGGCAGGTCAGCGGCTCGCCTTCGGCCGACCCGATCACGAGGCGTGCGTCGTGGTTCTCGATGGCGGTGGCGCCGTCGTCCGTTCTGCCCATGGCGACACCCAGGTCGAGCTCCCTGGGCGACTCTCGCTGTTCGACGATCTGCCTTCGGCCGTCTACCTGCCGGTCGGGGCTGTTCATGACGACGTCATCGAACCGCCGATCCACCGGTCCTCCTGGGTCGAGGCGCGACCCGCCGTTGACGGCGGCCGAGTCCGAATCGCGATCGCCGAGGCGCCACGCGTCCGTGCCGTCGCCGTCGATGATGTGCCGATCACGATCCTGCCGGGTGACGTGCGCGTGGAGATCCGCGGGGCGGGCCGGTCGACGCGTCAGATCAATCACGTGATCGCGCCCGAGTTCCCCGCCGACCGGCTGCTCGTCGTCGAGGTCCTGACGCCGGCCGGCAACTGGTCGAGCTGGCCGCCGCACAAGCACGACGTCGACGACATGCCGACCGAGGCGGTCCTCGAGGAGATCTACCTGTACGGGTTCCGACGGCCGGAGGCGTGGGCGATGCAGCGGGTGTACCGGCCATCGGGCAGCCCGCTCGGCCCGGCACGGGATGCGACCTGGGCGGTGCGGGGCGGGGAGGTGGTCGTGGTGACCGACGGATACCACCCGTTCGTGGCCACCGACGCCGACGACGCGCTACTACCTGAATGCGCTGGCCGGCGACCGCCGGACGATGGCCTGCTCGTTCGATCCCACGCTCGACCACGTCCGCGACGCCTGGCTGTCGGAGGCTCCGGACCCTCGCGTGCCACTGGTGCGGCCCCCGTCCTGACGGCCCGGTCTGGCCGGCGCGACAAGCCCCTTCGAGCGGAGCTTGTTCCTGTACGATCGAGCGGCCGACATGCCGCACCAGAACGGACCGACAGCCATGGATTCCCACGCCCATCCCAGGATCCCCGAGGACCAGAAGCGCATCTGGCCCGACCTCCGGCCGGAAGACAGTGCCGCGGTCCTCGCCGTGCTCGAGCGAGGGATCCTCGGCGGCGTCGGCGCCCCGGAATCGACGGCCCTCGAGAACGAGTGGGCCGCCTTCGTCGGCCGCTCCACCGGCCTGCTGTTCAACTCGGGGACGGCGGCGATCCATGCGGCCCTCTACGGCATCGATCTGCGGCCGGGTGACGAGGTCATCACGACGTCGTTCACGTTCGCCGGGACGTGGCAGCCGATCCTCCAGCAGCTGGGGATCCCGGTCTTCGTCGACATCGACCCGCGAACCTACACCCTCGATGCCCGTCAGATCGAGGCCAAGATCGGGCCGCGGACCCGGGCGATCATCGCCGTCCATATCCAGGGCATGCCGTGCGACATGGACGAGATCCTCGAGATCGCCGGTCGCCACGGGCTCTACGTCATCGAGGACGCGTGCCAGGCGCACGGCGCCACCTATCGCGGCCGTCAGGTCGGGTCGCTTGGCACGGTCGGCTGCTACAGCCTCAACTCCAGCAAGATCCTGACCGGCGGTGAAGGCGGACTGTTCGTGGCGGACGACCCGGACATCATCCACCGGGCACGCCGGCTGCGGACGTTCGGCGAGGACATCCCGGAGCTGGGGCGCCTGACCGGCTGGAACTTCCGGCCGTACACCGTCCACTCCGTCGGTTGGAACTACCGGCACCAGGAGATGCCGGCGGCGCTCGCGCGCTCGCAGCTCAAGCGCCTGCCGGAGTACGTCGCCACCGCCCAGCGCAATGCGGCCATCCTGACCGAGCGGCTGACGGGCGTGCCCGGGATCATTCCGCCGCACGTCCCCGACGACCGGACATCCAGCTACTACGAGTACCGGGTCCGCCTCGACCCTGAGGCGCTCGGTCTCGGTCACGTCGAACGGACCGCGTTCCGGGACACGCTCGGCAAGACGCTGCTCGGGCTCGGCGTGGGCGTCGAGCTATGGCACACGGAGCCCGCGCCGGCCTTCCCGATCTTCCAGAACCGGGAAGGCTTCGGCGGGCTGTTCCCGTGGACGCAGCCGCCGGCCGGTCGGGACGTCACCTACGATGTCGCGGACTTCCCCGAGGCGACCGCGCTGCTCGACTCGTCGCTGGTGATCTGCGACATGCGGCACCCGATCTTCGTCCAGCCCGTCGAGGTCATCGAGGCCTACGCGGACACGATCCGTGAGGTCCTCGCGGATCCCGAGCGGTTGAGCGACGCCATCGGATCCCCGGCGCCGGTCCCGGCCTGACGGTCAGCCGACAGGATGGCTCCTGAGGCCACCGCCGGGACATGACCGGTCGCGCGTCACCGATCCGCGTCGCCATGGTCGGCGCCGGGACCATGGCCGGAGTGCACAGCGCCGCCCTGGGGCTCATCGGGCCCCTGTATCCCGCATTGCCGCTTCGGGCGCGGCTGGTCGCGGTCACGGACGTCAACGAGACGCTCGCGACGCGTCTGGCGGATCGGTTCGGCTATGAGCGCGTCGATCGCGACTGGCGTCGCGTCGTGGAGGCGCCCGACGTCGACCTGATCGTCGCCTGCCTGCCACCGATCCTCAATCGCGAGGTGGTGCTGGCCGCCGCCGCGGCCGGGAAGCACGTGGTCTGCGAGAAGCCCCTTGCCGAATCCGCGGAGGTGGCGGACGAGCTCCTTGACGCCTGTCGCGGGGCGGGCGTGTTCCACGGACTCGCCGCCGCCTACCGGTGGAACCCGGCCGTGCGGGCGATCGGGGCCCTGATCGAGCGAGGCGATCTGGGTGACGTCAGGAGCGCCGGGGCCTCGTTCATGCTCGACTATGCCGCCGATCCGGACGTGCCGCTCCTGTGGCGCTTCCAGCGGTCCCTCGCCGGCGGAGGGATCGCCATCGACACCGGGTACCACCTCGTCGATTGCCTGCGCTTCCTGGTCGGGGAGATCACCGAGGTGCAGGGCCTGACCTCGACGTTCGTCACGGAACGGCCGCTCCCGGCGGCCGACGCGATCGGCAACCGGGGAGGCGGCACCGGCTCCGGCGGCGGGGCCCGCAAGCCGGTCGACGTCGAAGATGCCGCGGCCGCGCTCCTCTCGTTCTCGAATGGCGCGTACGGCGTGCTCGAGACCAGCCGGGTGACGATCGGCCGACGCATCGCCCTGCGGCTCGAGATCTTCGGGTCGCTGGGCTCGGCGGCCTGGGACCTCGAGCGCCCGGACGAATTCCACGTCTGCCTGCCGGGTGACCCGTCGACGTTCGGGTACCGTCGCGTCCTGGTCAACCCGACCCATCCAGGCGCCACGGAGCTGCTGATCGCCGGGACGGACGGGACGTCGATCGGCTTTCTCGGCCAGGAGTGCGCGATGTGGGCCGAGTTCCTGTCGGCGATCGCCGAGGGCCGGCCGACGCACGCCGACTTCGAGGATGGCGTGCGCGCGAACGCCGTGATCGACGCCCTCTATGCGGCGGCCCGAAGCGGGGAACGGACGGCGGTCAGCGCGGCGGGGTAGGGAGGCGGCTGGCCCGTCAGTCGTCCAGGATCGAGCGCATGAAGCGCGCGGCTTGCTCCACCGCGGCCTCCGGGGTCAGCCCCGCGTCCTCGTTCTCGATCGCGAGCACGTCGTCGTAGCCGACCTCCCGCAGCGCCGCCACGAACGCCGACCAGAACGCCGGGCCGTGCACGCTCCCCGCCGTTCGGAAGACCCAGGCCCGATTCGCCGGGTCGTCGAACGGGCGCTGGTCCAGGACGCCCGCGATCGCCACCTGGTCGGGCAGGAGCTGCGTGTCCTTCAAGTGCACGTGATAGACCGCCGGTCCGAGCGCGCGGATGACCGCCAACGGGTCCATCTGTTGCCAGAACAGGTGCGACGGATCGAGGTTCGCCCCGATCACCGGCCCGACGGCGTCGCGCATCCGCTGCAACGTGGGCACGTTGTAGACGAGATGCAGGGGGTGGAGCTCGAAGGCGATCCGCTCGATCCCTGCCTTCCGGGCGTCCTCGGCGAGGTCCCGCCACAGGTCGATCGCCGTGGCCCACTGTCGCTCGAGCATCGCGACCGCGTCCGCCGGCCACGGGTACCAGGCGAAATTGACCGTCGACCCTCCGGGGCCATCGCCCGGGCAGCCCGACATCGAGACGATCTTGCGGACGCCCAGCTCCGCGGCCAGCCGGATCGTCGACCGGATGAGCGCCACGTGCTCGTCGCCGACGACCGGGTGGAGCGGCCAGGCCGAGCAGTTGAGTGCCGCGATCCGGAGGCCTCGGCGCTCGAACGCCGCGGCGAACTCGCTCCGCTTCGCTGCGTCGCCGAGGAGCTCGTCGATCCGAAGATGCGGAGCCGAGGATTGGCCGCCGGTCGCGATCTCGATGCCCGTCGCACCGATCTCCGCCGCGACATCGAGGGCGGCCTCGAAGTCAAGGTGCTTGAGCGAGTCCGTATAGATCCCGAGTTCCAGGGAACGGGCCGTCACCGGGCGGCTCGGGCCGGCGCCTCGCCGGGCGTGATGACGACCTTGGTCGCACCGCCCGAGCGAAGCAGGTCGAGGCCCTCATGCACGCGATCGAGCGGGAGGACGTGCGTCACGATCGGATCGAGGGGCAGCGACCCGGCCTCGACCAGCCGGATCGCCGTCGGGAACGTGAACGCGGTCACGTACGAGCCCAGGACGGACAGCGAGCGGTCCGTGATGGTGTACTGGTGGATCGGCGGGCGCGCCGTCTGGTTCATGCCGAAGAGCACGATCCGGCCGCCCAGGGCGGCATGCTCGATCGCCGACGCCATCTGGGTGCCCACCGCGTCGACGATGACATCCGCCCCGTAGGGCAGGAGGTCCCGCCGTCGTGCATCCAGTTCGTCCGGGCTGACGACGACATCCGCCCCGACCGCGCTCGCGACGGCTGCCCGCCCGGCCTGCGGCTCCACCACGATGACCGGGTTCGCGCCCGCGGCCTTGAACATCGCGAGGAAGAGGCAGCCGATCGCCCCGGCGCCGAAGATGATCGCCGACTCACCGGGCCGCGGGTTCGCCTTGTTGACGCCGTTCACGACGCACGCCAGTGGTTCGATGAGCGACGCGATCGCTGGTGAAGGGGCATCCGACAGCGGGAACACGGCGTCGGCCGGGGCCTTGACCAGCGGCGCGAGAGCTCCATGGCGGAACACGCCGAGCGCCCGCACGTTCTCGCAGCTGGCCGGGCGTCCCGCCCGGCACGGGCCGCAGACGCCGCACTTCGGATCGGGGTCGACGACCACCCGCTGGCCGATCGCGAGCGCGTCGCCCCGCGCGCCGCGCGCGCGGACGCGGCCGATGAACTCGTGCCCCAGGATCACCCCCGGATCGGCCGGGTGGCCGGGCGGGACATTGAGGATCTGCAGGTCGCTGCCGCAGATCCCGCACGCCTCGACCTCGACGACGACGTCCTCGTCGGTCTCGACGACGGGCTCCGGCACGTCCTCGACGACCAGGACGCCCGAGCCCTTGAAGACAGCGGCCTGCATCAGCCGGCCTGCCGTCGTCGACGACGACCCGTCAATCGGCGGGCGCGACCGAGGGCGAGCGCGGCGAGCCCGAGCGTCCCGAGGGTCACGACGAGCATGACCGTGGCCACGGCGTTGACCTCCGGGGTGACGCCGAACTTGACCCGCGTGTAGATGTAGGTCGGCAGCGTCGGCTGCGAGCCGACCGTGAACCACGTGATGACGAACTCGTCGATCGAGAGCGTCACGCTGATCAGCGCGCCGGCCAGGATCGCCGGGGCGATGAGCGGAAGCACGATGTGCCGGATGGCCCGACGGGGCGACGCTCCGAGGTCCGCGGCCGCCCATTCCAGGGACCGGTCGAAGCCCTGCAGCCGGCTCGCCACGATGAGCACGACGAAGGGGACGGTCACGACGAGGTGGCCCGCCACGACGGTCCCAAGCGAGAGGGGCAGGGACAGCACGCGCGCGAAGTAGATCAGCAATGACACGCCGATCAGGACGCCCGGGACCATGATCGGAAGGGTGAAGGCGATGCGAGTGGCGTTCGGGAAACGGATCCGCGCGCGCACCAGGACGAACGCGGCCATCGTGCCGATGATCGTTGCGAGGATCGCGACGATCACCGCCACCGTGATCGAATTGCCGACGGCCCGCATCAGGACCCGGTTGCTGAGCATCGCCTCGTACCAGTGGAGCGTGAACCCCGTGATCGGCAGGCCCGGGGTCGCGCCCTCGTCGAAGGAGAAGACGATCATGAAGATGACCGGCAGGTAGAGGAAGACGATCAGGGCCCCGAACGCGACCTGCAGCGCCCGGCGGATGGCGCGCCCGTACGGGCTGACGGGCATCGTCTCGAGCGGATCGACGCGCCTAGCCACGGACGACCACGTCCTCGACCCGCAGGTACTTGCGGAACAGGATCAGCAGGATCGTGACGAACGCCGCGATCAGGAACCCGACCGCCGCGCCCTCAGGGATCAGGGCGTTCTTGAAGAAGTTCGCGAGCAGGTTGGCGATCAGGAGCCCCTGCGCGCCGCCCACCATCGAGGGGGTCAGGAACTCGCCCAGGATCGGGATGAAGACGAAGATGCACGCGGTGATGAGGCCGGGTCTGATCTGCGGCAACAGGATGTGCCGGAAGGCCGCGACCGCCCCGGCCCCGAGGTCCTGGGCCGCCGTGAGCTGCGTGAAATCGAAGCGCTCGAGGGAGGCATACAGGACCAGCGCGGCGAACGGGATGTACAGGTACGTCAGCACCAGGAACGTCCCGAAGTCGTTATAGGCGAAGAGCAGCGACGGTTCCGGCAGGATCCCGAGGCCCACGAGGACCTGGTTGAGCGCGCCGTGCTCGCCCAGGATGGCCTGCCACGAATACACGCGGAGGAGGTAGCTCGTCCAGAACGGGACGATGATGACGAGCAGGGCGATCCGGGCCCAGCGTCGCGAGACGTAGCGGGCGAGGAAGTACGCGATGACGAACGCCACGACGAGGCAGACGACCGTGACCCCCGCCCCGATCGCCATCGTCTTCAGGAGCGTCCGAACGTACGTCGGGTTCGTGAAGAAGTTCTGGTAGTTCTCCAGGCTCCAGACGGGGATGACGTCGAGGTTCTCGTCCGTCGACCACATCGAGAAGACGAACATCATCGAGAGGGGCACGAAGAACAGGCCGACGATGATGACCATCGCCGGAAGGAACGGCGCGAGCTGACGAAGACGGGCCCCCCGCGTCCCGCCGATCGCCGCCGGCGGGACCAGGGCGGTCCCGCCGGCGATCTCGGTCGCCATGGGCGGCGAACTAGGCTCCGAAGACTTCGTTGAAGAGCTGGATCGACTTCTCCGTCGAGGTTCCGGGACCCTTCAAGGTCGTCTTGGCGAGCGTCTCCTCGGCCTTGTTGTACAGGTATCGGTCGGCGCGGTCCCCCTCGCCCTTGTCGACGAGGACCTTGTAGGCCGCCTCGTTGAAGAGCGGGCGGCCGTGGGTGATGAAGTTCTCGGCGATGTTGGCGGCCTGCTGGGACTTCTCCATGAAGGGGAAGAGCAGGGACTTGTTCTTGCCTTCCTTGACGATCATCTCGGCGTCCATCCAGCCGACGGTGCCTTCCTTCGGGATGAACCCCTTGATCTCCGGTCCTCCGCCGTCCTTGACCCGGTCCTCGTTGCCGAGGTTGCCGGTGATGAGCCACGCCTCCTCGCTGATCATCGAGTTGACGCTGTCGGTGGCCTGCTGGGCGAACTTCAGGACGTTCGGCTTCAGCTGCTCGAGGAGCCCCTTGACGGTCGCGAGCTGGGCGTCGGTCATGTTGTAGACGTCGTCGATGCCGGCGGCCTTGCCCATGTAGGCGACGATCTCTTCGGGCTGGTTCTCGATGACGATGCGGCCCTTGTACTTCGGGTCCAGGAGCACGGCCCAGGAGTCAGGCGCCGGGGACACCTGGGCGACGTTGTAGTAGATGCTGATCGGGGACCAGCCGAACGGGTAGCCGAGGTAGCCCTCGGGCTTCGTCCAGATAGGGAACGTCCGCGCGAACGAATACAGCTGCGAGGAGACCTTGAGCTCGTTGATGTCGAACGGCTCGATGAGCCCCTCGGCGTAGTAGGCATCGGGCACCCACAGGGCGTCGCCCGAGATCTGGTCGAGCTCTCCCTTGACCTCCTTGAGCTTGGCGAACCCTTCCGCGTTGCCCGCGAGCTCGCTGATCTGGGGGACGATCTTGTCGGAGGCCTCGATGGCCTTCAGCTGGGTGTCGATGTAGTGGTCGCCCCAGGTCATCCAGTTGAACGTCCCACCCTGGGGCGAGGCCTGGCCGAGGGCATTGCAGGCGACCGTGATGCCGCCGAGCGAGACGGCGGCCCCGACGGCCGCAGATGCCTGCAGAAACCGTCGCCGCGACAGCTGATTGTCGAGAGTACTCATGCCTCAGGACCTCCTCCAGACTCTTCGTCCGATCCGTGTGGTTCGCCGGTGGTGACGACCGTTGACTCGCGCGGATCCCACCAAACGTGCACCTCTCGATCCAACATCTCCTCCTCCACACTCTGCTCGTCCGACTCGCCATGGAACCGAAGCGCGACAAGGATCCCGGCGTCGGTCTGGACCGTGATCCTGGTGTGATTGCCCATGAATGCCACATCGGTCGCCCGACCCCCGATCACGACCATGGACGACGCGCCGGCCGGGGCGCGGTGTCCGACGCCGACGGATTCGGGTCGGATCATCAGGGCGTCGTGGCCGTTGCGCGACGTTCCGACGTTCCCTGGTGTCGCGACGATCGTCCCGTTGCGCAGCTGGAACCCGGCCGTGCCGCCATCCTCGGTGTGGCGACCTTCGAGGAAGTTCGATTCGCCGATGAAGTCCGCGACGAACCGATCGACCGGTCCCTGGTAGATCTCGCGCGGCGATCCGATCTGGCGGACGTGCCCGTTCGCCATCACCGCGATCCGCGTCGCCATGGAGAGCGCCTCCTCCTGGTCGTGCGTCACGAACACGAAGGTCGTGCCGACCTGGCGGTGGATGCGCGAGAGCTCGACCTGCATGTACTTGCGGAGCTTGAGGTCCAGCGCCCCGAGCGGCTCGTCGAGCAGCAGCACGGCCGGTCGCTTGGCTAGCGCACGGGCCAGTGCCACGCGCTGGGCCTGTCCCCCTGAGAGCTGCCCCGGGTACCGGTCCCGATAGGCGGCAAGGCCGACCAGGTCGAGGTATTCGCCCACGCGCTGAGCGACCTCTCCGTCGCCCAGCCGCTCCATCCGCAGGCCGAACGCCACGTTGTCGGCGACCGACATGTGGGGGAACAGCGCGTAGTTCTGGAAGACCGTGTTGACGTCTCGCCGGTGGGGCGGCAGGTCGTCGACCCGCTGACCCTTGATCCGGAGCTCCCCCGACGTGAGCGGGATGAACCCGCCGATCAGATTGAGGGTGGTCGTCTTCCCGCAGCCGGACGGTCCGAGCAGGCAGAAGAACTCTCCGGCCTCGATCTGGAGCGAGATGCCATCGAGCGCCACGGCACCGCCATAGCGCTTGGTGACATTGATCAGCTCGATCGCGGGAGCCGCGGCGGCCTGCGTCACGACTTGGATCCCGGGCTGGCCGAGGCGACCGCCGACACGTCCCGGCCGGCGATGCGCGAGGTGCGTGGTGGCGTGCTGTCGCCGACCACGAATCGGACGGGCATGACCTCGGAGGCCGGCATCCGGCCCTCTCGAGTGGATGCCATCAGCATCTCGACCGCGCGACGGCCGACCTCGACCGACGGGACCTCGACCGTCGTGAGCCGTGGCCAGGATTGGTGTGCGGCCGGGATCCCGTCGAAGCCCGTCACGGCCATGTCGTCGGGAACCACCAGGCTGGTCGCCCGGAGCGCGGCGAGGACCGCGAGGGCCAGCTTGTCGTCGTAGCAGACCAGGGCGTCCGGCGGATCGGCGGCGATCTCGCGGGCCACCATCGAGGCGTCCCGCCAGCCATCGGTGCCGGCATCGATGAATCGGATCGGGCCGCGCGACACGTGCTCGAGCGCCGCAGCCGTCGCCGCCCGCCGGATGGTGTCCGCGGCCTCGCTGCCCGGTCCGACGTAGGCGATCCGCCGATACCCGCGGTCAACGAGATGCTCGACGGTCGCGACGAACCCTGCGGCGTCGTCGGTCCGCAGGACGCCCCGCGCCGGCGGATCCTCGCCGCGCGCGAGCCCTGGATAGTCGGGCTGGACGAAGACGACGCGCTCGGCGGGGACCCGGGCCAACACCTCGCCGGGGTCGCTGACGCACGATGCCACCACGATCCCGTCCGCCCGGTGCTCGACGAACGCCGTCAGCGCCCGCTGCTCTCGTTCCCGGTCGTGCGAGCCGGTCATGATGAAGACCGCGTATCCCTGGCCGGCTGCGGCTTCCTCGAAGCCCGCTGCGACCTTGCCGTGGACCGGATCGGCGAGGTCCCGCACGAGGAGGCCGAGGATGTGCGTCCGCTTGGCGCGGAGGCTCCGCGCCGCGGCATTCGGGACGTAGCCGAGTTTCTGGGCGGCCTCGTGGACGGCCGCACGCGTCGCCTCGCCGATCCTGGGGTCGTCCTTCAGTGCGCGCGACGCTGTCGCCTCGGACGTCCCGGCGATCCGGGCGACGTCCGCGAGAACCACACGGCGTTCGGGGGCTCGACGCATCCGGCTCGACTAGCTCGCCGACGACGGCTGGGGGACCATCATCTCGACCGCCCTGGCCTTCTCCCCGGGTGTTGGAAGATCCGCACCCACTGTCCGAAGCCCCTCCGCTTTCGCGTTGACTCCCGAGGCTTGTGCAATCGGTTGCGCGGAAGCTAGCATACCGACCGAGGGAGGGTCAACGCGCGTTGGTGGCGGGAGGGATCTGGGCCGTGACAGGGACCACCTGGCAGACCATCGGCACGCGAGGATGAGTCCGCGGGCGACGGATCTGGCGACCCCGGTGGACCTGCGACGTCAGCGCAACGCCAGCGATCGCGACCTCAGTTCGCGTCTCCACCCCGGCTACCGCGAGGCGGTCGGACGGCTGCCGGCCGGCCGCCAGGTCCTCCGCGGACTGCCGTTCCGCTTCGCCCGTCCCGCGAGCGACCGGCGCTGGCTGTTGCTCGACCGGCCAGCCAGCGTGGACCTGCGCCCGATCGGACCGGCCAGCCACGTGATCGTCGCGCATTTCTGCGATGCCTGGCGCGATCCGGTCGATGGACGTCCCGCGGACCTGCCGATCGGCTGGGTCACCCCGGTCGGGCAGCCCCTCGCCCGCTACACCGTCGAGCTGGCCTCGGGTGGGACGGTGACCAAGGTCGTGCGGCGTCGCTTCGAGGTGAACGACGGCATCGTCGGGTGGGGCCAGGGCGCCTTTGCCGCACTTCCACACCTCGTCGACACCCCGCTCGACTGGCGCGGCCCGTATCCGGCGATGCCACCTGGAGGCTACGCCGCGCCGGGCGACGCCGGGCTGCTCGGGATCCTGCCCGGCAGTTGGGGTCCGGCCCAGACCGGGGTGGCGGACTCGGTGCCGAGCCCGACCGGCGACATCGTCCTGTGGCTGCACGCGATCGAGATCCCGGGCGGGCCGGCGGATCTCAGCCGGTTGACCATGGAGCCGCTGGCACCGCTCGATGCCGGTGGCGCGGTCGTCGTCGCGGCGGTCACGACGTTCCGGGGAACCGCCTCGCCGCTGGTCGTCGAGCCCCGCCGGACGCTGCGGATCGACGACACCGGGCGCGGCGGTTCCGGCGAGTTCGCCGTGGATCTCGGGCAGGTGTTCCGGGAGCGCCCGGCGCCGGCGCCCCTCGCGGCCGGTCGTCCACCCACGCGGGTCGTGGGCTGGGGGGTGCCGACCGACGAGGCGGCATCGTCGGCGGGGCGGCTCGTCGATCTCGCGATGGCGCCGGACGCGACGGTCTCGATCGGCGAGGACCGGATCCCGGCGAGCAGCCTTCCGGCAGACGGCGCGCGAGGGCGGTTCGGCCGGATCGTCATCGAGTCGCTGCGCACGCCGACGCGACGGGTCGACGTCGAGATCGTGGACGCGGTGAGCGGCGAACCGACGCCCGCCCGCGTCCGGTTCGTGGCGGCCGACGGGCGATACCTCCCGCCCCTCGGACACCGCGACGAGATCAACCCCGGGCTCAACGAGGACACCGGGGCGGACCTGGTCCTCAACGGTGCTGCCTACGCGTACGTCCCGGGCCGGTTCCCCATCGCGTTGCCGGACGGCGCCGTCGAGGTCGAGGTGGTGCGCGGGTTCGGCTACCGCCCGCTGGCGCGGTCCATCGACGTCGGCGACGACCTCGGCCGTGCCCCGCTGGTCCTGCCGATCGAGCCGGTCGCCGGCCCCGCGGGCGCCGACTGGATCGCCGTGGACACGCACGTCCACTTCATCTCGCCGACCTCGGCGCTCCTCCAGGCTCGGGCGGAGGGCATCGCGATCGCGAACCTGCTCGCGACGCAGTGGGGCGACCACCACACCAGCATCGCCGACATGCCGGTCGAAGTCGTCGCGGACCATGCCGGCGAGCACCTGGTCGTCATGGGCAGCGAGAACCGCCAGAACATGCTCGGCCACATCGGCCTGCTCGGGACGTCCGATGCCATCCTCCCGATGGCGAGCGCCGGGGCGCCGGAGGCCCGCCTGGGCGACCCGCTCGACCGGCTGATCGGCGATTGGGCGGATGCCGCGCACGCGCAGTCGGGGTTGGTCGTGGCCGTCCATTTCCCGCTGCCCTATGCGGAGATCGCCGCGGACATCGTGTCGGGCAGGATCGACGCGGTCGAGATGCAGGCCCTGACGCCGAACGTCGACGGACCGTCGATCCGCGAGTGGTATCGCTTCCTGAACTGCGGCTATCGGCTCGCGATCGTGGGCGGCACCGACAAGATGTCGTCGGAGATCCCGCTCGGGGCGATCCGCACGTACGCTCGCCTCGCGCCCGGTGCGCCGCTGTCCTTCGCTGCCTGGGCCGAGGCGGTCCGGGCGGGTCGGACCTTCGTGTCGTCCGGCGCGTTCGTCGAGCTGGAGGCGGACGGCCACGCCCCGGGCGACGTCATCGCGCTCGGCGGCGACGGCGGATCGATCGAGGTCATCGTCAAGGCGTCCGCCGCCCAGCCGGTCATCGAGGGACTCGAGCTCGTCCACGATGGCGTGGTCGTGGCCGCGGCATCCGGGGGCGGGGTCGATCGCATCAGCCTGGCCGAACGCGTCACTGTCTCCAAGAGCGGCTGGCTGGCCGCCCGGGTCACCAGCCGCGAGCAGATCCACTCGGGCTTTGCCACGAGCATGGGCGCCCACAGCTCGCCGATCTACCTCGAGGTCCCCGGCAAGCCCGCGTTCGACGTCGAGGACGCGGCCGTGATCGGGACCGTCATCGACGGGGCACGGACCTGGATCGAGGAAGTCGCGACCGTCCGATCACCGGCCGAGCGTGCCCGTCTGGCCGCCGACCTGGCCTCGAGTCGGGCGAAGCTCGACGACCGGATCCGCGAACGTTCGACCCGCTGACGCGAGCGGCGCTACTCGATCGTCCGGATCTTCTCGAACGGTTGGCCGAGCGCCTCGGGGCCGATCGTGGAGTAGCCACCGTCGACGAGCAGCTCGGCGCCCGTCACGAACGAAGCGCGGCTCGACAGGAGGAACGCGATGGCGTGGGCCACCTCCTCCGGGTCCGCCATCCGACCGAGCGGCTGGAATTCCGCTGCGAGGGCGTCCGCCCGCTCCCGCGTGCCATATCGCCGTTCGATGTTGCGGCTCCACATCCAGCCGGGCGAGACGGCGTTGACCCGGATCGGGCGGGACGCGAGGTGGTGGGCGGCGCTCTTGACGAACATGAGCAGGGCCGCCTTGGAGACGTTGTAGACGACGCGCGCCGGCTGCGAGACATGCCCGCTGATCGACGCGACGTGGACGATCCCGCCACCGGCGGTCATCACGGCAGCCGCCTTGGTCGTCAGCATCGGCTGCCGACGCGACATTGGTATCGAGGACGCGATCCCACAGCTCGCGCGTGCTGGCGAGGCGGTCATCGTCGAAGTTCGCTGTCGCGCCGACCACGCCGTCGAGCCGCCCGTGGTCCTCGAGCGCGGTCGCGATCAAGCGGTCGAGGTCGGCGTCCCGTGAGACATCCGTCTGGATGAACTGGGCTTGGGCGCCGAGGCGAGCGGCCACGGCCGCGCCGTGTTCGGCGTCGCGGTCGGCCAGGAGGACGCTCGCGCCCTCGGCGATGAGGATCGCTCCGAGCGCCTCGCCGAGAAAGGACGCCGCGCCGGTGACGATGACGGCCCGGCCATCGAAGTCGCCCACCGGATCAGACGCCGACCCGCTGGTCGCCCTTGTTCGTCGTCCACGCCTCGCGAGCGGCCCGAACCTGCGCTCGCTCGCTGACCTCTGGGACGCCGACCTCCCACCAGGCGCCACCCTCGGTCCAGGTGTACTCGTCGACCGGGATCACGATCACGTAGCTCCGATCCGCCGCCTTCGCGCGGGCGAACGCGGCCGGCAGGTCATCGACGCTTTCGACGCGCTCGGCGATCGCGCCCATCGACTCGGCGTGCTTGACGAAGTCGACCTGGAGATAGCGCTCGTGGCGGGTCGTCCGCAGCAGGTTGTTGAACTCCTCGCCGCCCGTGTTGACCTGCAGGCGGTTGATGACGGCAAAGCCGCCGTTGTCGCAGACGATGAAGATGACCTTCTGCCCGGTCATCACGGTCGAGTAGATGTCGGAGTTCATCATCAGGTACGAGCCGTCGCCGACCCACGTGATGACGTCACCCGTCGGCCGGGCGAGGCGGGCGCCCCACGCCCCGGCGATCTCGTAGCCCATCGTCGAGTAGCCGTACTCCGAGTCGAACGAGCCGACCGACTTCGAGCGCCAGCCCATGGCGAGCTCGCCGGGCAGGCCTCCCGCCGCGGAGACGATGTAATCGCCCGGGTCGCACGCAGTGTTGATCGCCTGGATGACCTCGGCATAGGCCGGCGGACCGTCGTGCCGTCGCCCGGCCCACGAATTGAGGTAGACGTGCCACTCGGCGATGCGCTCGTCCGCCGCCGCCAGCCACTCGGGCGGAGCGGCGTGCGAACCGAGCGCCGCCCCGATCGCCTCGAGCGCGACCATGTGCGTCGCCGATCACCGGCTGGGCGCCCTGCTTGTGGGCGTCCCACGAGGCGGTGTTCACGGCCACGAATTGCACGTTCGGATCCTTGAACACCGACCAGGAGCCGGTCGTGAAGTCCTGGAGCCGCGTCCCGACGGCGATGACGACATCGGCCTGCTCCGCGACCGCGTTCGCGGCACGCGACCCCGTGACCCCGATCGGGCCGGCGTAGTTCGGGTGGTCGTGGGTGAGCGTCGACTTGCCGGCCACGGTCTCCACGACCGGGATGCGGTGGCGCTCGGCGAAGGCGCGCAGGGTGTCCGCGGCGCCCGAGTAGTGGACGCCGCCGCCCGCGATGATCAGCGGACGCTGCGCGCGCTCGATGAGGGCCGCAGCGGCCTCGACGTCCCGTGGATCCGGCCCCGGTCGCCGGATGTAATGGACCTTCGGCTCGAAGAACGCCTCCGGGAAGTCGTACGCCTCCGCCTGCACGTCCTGCGGCAGCGCGAAGAAGGCCGGGCCGCGCGTCGCGGGGTCGAGCATGACGGCCAGCGCCTGCGGGAGCGAGCGGACGATCTGGGCGGGCTTGGTGATCCGGTCCCAGTAGCGGCTGACCGGCTTGAACGTGTCCGCCACCGTCACGGTCGGGTCACCGAAGTGCTCGACCTGCTGGAGGACGGGATCGACGATCCGGTGCTGGAAGGTGTCGCCGGAGAAGAGGAGGATCGGCAGGCGATTGGCGTGGGCGACGGCTGCGGCCGTCACCATGTTGGTCGAGCCGGGGCCGATCGACGAGGTGGCGATCATGATCCGCCGGCCGCGCATGGCCTTGGCGTAGGCCACGCCGGCGAGCGCCATCGACTGCTCGTTCTGGCCGCGGTACGTCGGCAGCTCATCCTGCACCGGCTCGAGCGCCTCGGCCAGGGACGTCACGTTGCCATGACCGAAGATCGCGAAGACGCCGGCGAAGAGCGCGACCTCCTCACCGTCGATCCGCGTCCGTTGCGCGAGCAGCCATCGCACGATCGCCTGGGCCGTGGTGAGTCGGATCGTCTTCATGGCCTGGTCATCCTCGAACGTGCTTCAGGTGGGCGGTCATCCCGTCCCGGAGGAACGGCTCCAGCGACGTCGTGAAATAGCGTGCTCCTCTGTCCAGCCATTCGCGGGTCATGTCCGCGGTGCCGGCGTAGATCCCGAGGACCTTGTCGGATCCGACGACGGCCTTCGCGACCCGGTCCTGCGCCGCGAGGACGTCGGGATGGCGCAGGTCCCCCGGGTGGCCCAGGGACTGCGACAGGTCCGTCGGGCCCAGGAACAGCACGTCGACGCCGTCGATCGCCAGATAGTCGTCGATCGCATCGACGGCATCCTGCGTCTCGATCTGGATCACGACGAGCGTCTCCCGGTTCGATCGCTCGACGAACTCGCCCAGCGGCTCGCGCAGACCCCATTCGGATGCCCGACTGCCGGCGAGCCCGCGGACGCCGCGCGGCGAGTACTTCACCGACTGGACGGCTCGCTCCGCCTCCGCCGGACTGTTGACCCAGGGGATGTGGGCGCCGTGCGCGCCGGTATCGAGGTAGCGCAGGATCGTCGGTGGGTCATTGGTCGTCACCCGCACGAGCGGCGTGACGCCGCGCGGCTCGATCGCCCGGCACAGGTCCTCCACCTGGTCGGGCTGGAGCGTCCCGTGCTCGCCGTCGAGCACGAGGAAGTCCCAGCCGAGCAGCGCGACGTACTCGATCAACGACGGGGCGGCGGTCCGGACGAAGCAGCCGAAGACGGGGTGCCCGTCGGCCAGCTTCGCCTTGGTCAGGTTCTTCAGCACGACAGCGACGTCCTCAAGCGATCCGGAGGCTGACGACGTCCTCCCAGCCCCCGGACGCCCACGAGCGGACCATCGCCGCCGCGACCGACGCGTTGGCCAGCGCCTGGGTGAAGCCCGGTTCATGGGGGGTGCCCGCCGCCACGGACCGGAGGAACGCCAGCGCTTCGATCAGTTTGAGGTCCTCGTACCCGATGGAGTTGCCGCCGCCGGGGACGATGTTCCCCTGGTTCGGAAACGCGTCGCCGGCGAGGACCTCGATGAACCCGTCATTGGGCTGCTCCTCGGGAAGGTACAGGCGCAGCTGGTTCAGGCGTTCGTGATCCCAGCCTGCCGCTCCCTTGGAGCCGTTCAGCTCGAAGGCCATGGAGCTCTGCGGTCCGACGATCGAGCGGTCGCACTCGAGCGTCCCGCGCGTGCCGTTCTCGAACTCGACCAGCGCGCCGACGTAGTCCTCGTTGGTCACGGCTCCAGTCGGGTCGCCGGGCTTGCCGCGGTCGTAGTGCGTGCCGGCACCAGGGATCGGGAGCGGCCGCTGCTTGATGAAGGTCTCCTTCACCGCCACGACCCGGGCGATCGGTCCGCACATGAACTGGGCCATGTCGATGGCGTGTGACATGAGGTCGCTCAGGACCCCGTAGCCGGCCTCCTCCTGGAGGAATTGCCACGAGAGCAGGCCGAGCCGATCGCGCCCGTACATCGAGAAGAAGCGTCCGCGGTAGTGCGTCAGCTCACCGAGCCGGCCGTCCGCGATGAGCTGATGGGTGTACTGGACGAGCGGCGCCCAGCGGTAGTTGTAGCCGCAGCCGCTGATCACCCCGGCCCGCCGCGCCGCGACCTCGATCGCGGCCGTCGCCTCCGGGTCGATCCCGACCGGTTTCTCGCACGAGATGTGCTTGCCCGCGGCGGCCGCCGCCTCGACGATCTCGCGGTGGAGCGCGTTGGGCGCGGTGACGTCGACCACATCGACGTCATCCCGGGCGATGAGCTCGCGCCAGTCCAGGGTGCCCGTGGCGAACCCGAAGTTGTCGCGCGCGAGGTCGAGCCGTTCCGGCACGTTGTCCGCGACGGCGGCGAGGCGCGGCTGGATGCCGGTCTCGGGGAAGTAGACGGGGATGTCGCGGTAGGCCCGCGAATGCGCCTGACCCATCCAGCCGAACCCGATGACCCCGATCCCGATCGTCTTCAATGGAGACTCCTGCCTATGGCGCCGAGCCGACGCGTTCCCACACGTCGGGATTGACGAGGTACTCCGGGCGTCGCCCTTCGATGACATCCATCGCTTGCCGGAACGCGAGGCGGAAGATGCGGGCCTTGCCGTCGCCCGTCGCGGAGGCGACATGGGGCGTGACCACGACATCGTCGCGGCCCAGCAACGGGTGACCCATCGGGAGCGGCTCGGGCGACGTGACGTCCAGTCCGGCGCCGAACAGGTGCCCGTCATCGAGGGCCTCGAGCAACGCTTCCTGATCGACCAGGCCGCCACGAGCGGTGTTGATGAACACGGCTCCAGGCTTCATCGACGCGAAGGCGGCCGCGCCGAACATGTCGCGCGAGTCCTCGGTCAACGGGACGTGGACGGACACGACGTCGGCGGAGGCGAGGAGCGCGTCGAGGGTGTCGGCGCGTTCGATCCCGGCCGGGATCGCCGCAGCGGCAAGGTAGGGGTCGAAGACCATCACCTGCATCCCGAGTCCGACGGCGATCCGGGCCACATGTCTGGCGATCCGGCCGAAGCCCACCAGACCCAGGACCTTGCCATCGAGCTCGATGCCGGTGTGGCGGCTGTAGTAGCCGCTCGCCGTCCCCGTCCGGAGGGCCCCGGCGGCGGGGGTCACCCGCTTCGCGACGAGCAACATGAGCGTGACCGCGTGCTCGGCGGTCGAGATCGTCGGGCCGTCCGGCGTGTTGCAGACCGCGATCCCGCGCCGGGTCGCCGCCGCGACGTCGACCGCGTCATAGCCGATGCCGGTCCGGGCGACGACTCGCAATGCCGGGGCACGCGCCATGAACGCGTCTCCGTACGTCGCCGCCCCGACGACGGCGGCAAGGGCCCGGTCGACGCCGGCGTACGGATCCTCGTCGTCGGCCGGGCCGAGGATCGTGCACTCGGCGGCCACGGACGCGGCGAGCTCGGGGAGGACGGGGCGCTCGAACCACACGGGCGGCAAGGTCGTCGCCATCAGGCCGTCCCGGCTGCCGGACCACCCGCGAAGCGCGTCTCGGGCCAGCCCCTGACCCCGGTCTCGACCGCGAACAGCCCGCCCGCATCGACCTGGTTCGGGTCGCGCTCGTGAGACCCGCCGCCGCCGATCGTCGTGATGAACAGCGTCGAGAGATCGTCGCCGCCGAACGCCGGCATCGTCGGCTTGACGACCGGCACACGGACGGTGCGGTCGATCGCGCCCGCCGGCGTCACCCGCAGGACCGCCGAGCCGAACAGGCAGGCGATCCAGTAGCCGCCGGCCTCGTCGACGCAGGCCCCGTCCGGCCGCCCCGGCAACCGACCGAAGTCGAGGAACACCCGTTCATTGGTGGCTTCGCCGTCATCCACGTCGTAGTCGTAGGCCCAGACCGTCTCGCGGGGGGTGTCGGCGAAGTACATCGTCCGCCCGTCGGGCGCGAAGGCCAGCCCGTTGGGCACGCCGATCGTCGACCGCACGGTGCGCGCCGTCCCATCGCTCGCGACCCGATGGAGGCGCCCGGTCGTCTTGCCGGCCGCGGCAGGATCGAACATCGACCCGACCCAGAAGCGCCCGGCCGGATCGCAGCGCCCGTCATTGAGCCGATTGCCGACGCCCTCCGGCTCGAGGGCGACCCAGTCGCTCCATGTCCCGCGGTCCCAATCGAGGAACGCGAGCCGGCCTTCCATGGCGACGAGCAGCCGGCCGGGGATCGCGGTCAAGGCCAGCGAGCCTGGTCGCCCGGGTGCCGGCCGCTGATCGTCGCGCCCGGTTGCCGGGTCGAAGCGGTGGACCGCCCGAGCATCGATGTCGACCCAGTACAGCCGAGCGTCGTCAGGGCTCCAGACCGGGCACTCGCCGAGCTGGGCCGCCGCCGGGAGGACGCACGTCGCCACGAGGTCGTCCTGGGCCGGACGGTTCACGCAGGCGTTCCGTCGAGCCCGCGCAGGAAGGCCACGCTGTCGACCGCGTCCGCCTTCGGGCCGCTGCCGATGGCCGGCTCCGCCTTCAGCGACACGTCCTGCTCGAGGACGTACCAGCCTCGGTACCCGTCGCCCTCGAGTGCGGCGATCACCCCCGCGATGTCGACGCCGCCCTGCCCGAGCGGCACGAACAAGCCGTTGATGACCGACTCGCGGAACGGGACCTCGCCACTGCGGACCTGGGCGGCCTTCGCCGGATCGAGGTCCTTGAGGTGGACGTGGAGGACGCGACCACGGGCCGCCCGCGCGACCTCGACGGGATCCGTGCCGGCCAGGTACACGTGGCCGGTGTCGAGGCACAACCCGACCGTGGACGAATCGAGGAGCCGATCGATGTGCGCGCCGTTCTCGATGGCCATGCCCCAGTGGGGGTGGAGGGCCGTCTCGAGACCGGCATCGGTGACGATCGCCTCGAGGCGCTGGAGATTGGCCAGGAACGTCGTCCACTCGCCGGCGTCCATGTCCACCGACGTGTCGTATCCGTCGTGGTGGCTCGACGGCCCGAGGACGAGCACCTTCGACCCGGTGGCGGCCAGCTGTCGAGCGGCGCGGGTCACGTATTCGAGCACGGCATCGATCCGGTCGGGACGATAGAGGAGGGCCGGCACGAAGCCGCCGACGATGCTCAGGTCGAACTGCCCGAGGTAGTCCTGGAGCTCGCCAGGGTCCGTCGGCAGGTAGCCGTCGGGCCCGAGCTCCGTCGCGGAGAGGCCGCTCTCGACCATCTCCTGCATGACCCGGTCGCGTCCCATCAGGTAGCCCCAGCCGGGGGATCCGTCCACCCCCCAGCTGATCGGTGCGCCCGCCACTCGTTCAAGGAGATCGCTCACGTCGTCCCGACCCTCCGCTCGTGTCGTCAGCTGGACATGTTGACGGTCAGAATATCGTGCTGGTAGGGTGCTATGCAATCGGTTGCACGGAGGAAGGGAGAGCTGGCATGCCCGGACCCGGTGTCGAGCTCATCGGCGAGGAAGAGATCGCCGAGGTGATGCAGGTCCTCACCAGTCGCAACCTGAGCCGGTACGGCAGCGCCGACGACCCGTCATTCGGCGCCAAGGTCCGTCACGTCGAGGAGGAGATCGCGTCGCTCGCCGGCGTCAGATACGCGCTCGGCCTGAGCGGCGGCGGTTCCGGAGGGCTCTGGCTGTCGCTGCTGGGCCTGGGTGTCGGACCGGGCGATGAGGTCATCGTGCCAGGGTTCACCTTCGTTGCCTCGATCTCGGCGATCGTCTACGCCAGGGCGACCCCGGTCCTCGCCGAGGTCGACGACTCGTTCAATCTCGATCCGGCCGATGTCGAGGCCAGGATCACCCCGCGGACCCGGGCGATCATCGTCGTCCACATGCTCGGTGCGCCTGCCCGGCTCGACGAGATCAAGGACGTCGCGGATCGGCACGGCATCCCGCTGATCGAGGACTGTGCGCAGGCCTTCGGCGCGACCTACCAGGGTCAGGGCGTGGGCGGGATCGGCGCCGCCGGGGTCTACAGCTTCAATGAGTACAAGACCATCACGTGTGGCGACGGCGGGATGATCGTCACCGACGACGAGGACCTGTACGGACGGCTGTTCGCCATCCACGACCAGGGCCACGCGCCGAACCGGCTCGGGTCCAAGTACGCCGATCGCCCGTTCCTGGGCATGAATTTCCGGATGACCGAGCTGTCCGGCGCCGTGTTGCTGGCGCAGGTGCGCAAGCTCGACCTGATCCGCACCCACCTCCGCGCCAACAAGAAGATCGTGAAAGCGGCGATCGCCGGGCTGCCGGGGCTGGGCTTTCGCACGATCGTCGACGCCGAGGGCGACCTGGCCACCCACCTGGTCGTCACGTTCCCCTCGGCCGAAGTCGCGCGGGAGGTCGCGAAGGAGCTCGGCTCGATCACGCTCGACGCCTCCGGCTGGCATGTCTACTCGAACATGGAGCACCTGCTCGAGCGACGCACCGTCAGCGGCAAGGGCTGCCCGTTCGACTGCGCGTGCTACGGCTCGGGTGAAGCGACGTACGAGCGCGGCATGCTGCCGCGGACCGACGCCTTGCTCGCGCGCTCCATGAGCATCGGCATCGGCGTGTTCGACACGAACCTCGCCCCGTTCGGCATCCGGATGAGCGACGACGAGGAGGCTGCCCGGCGCTGTGCCGAGCGGTTCTGCGACGTCGCCGGCCCGTATCTCGCCGGCTAGGGGGATCCCGATGGACCCGACCGGCTCGATCGGCGTCGGCCTCGTCGGCTACGGCCTCGCCGGCCGCCTGTTCCATTCGCCATACATCGCCGGGGTCGACGGGCTCCGGCTGACGGCCATCGCCACATCCCAGCCCGGATCGGCAGGCCCAGGCCGCCGCGGACCACCCGGGCGCGACGGTGGTCGACACGGTCGATGCGCTGCTCGAGCGCCATGACGTCGAGCTCGTCGTCGTGGCGACCCCGAACCGGTCCCACGTCCCCGTCGGGATCCGGGCATTGCAGGCGGGACGGCACGTCGTGGTGGACAAGCCGATCGCGATGGACGTCCCGGAAGCCGAGACGCTCATCGAGGCCGCGGATCGAGCCGGACGGATCCTGTCCGTCTACCAGAACCGCCGGTGGGACGGCGATTTCCAGACCGTGCGAGCCCTGGTCGAGCGGGGCGAGCTGGGCGCGATCGACAGCATCGAGGCCCGGTTCGAGCGATGGGGCGACGTCGGCCCGGCGTGGCGCGAGCAGGCCGATGAGGCCGGCGGCCCGCATCGTGATCTCGGCGCGCACCTGGTCGACCAGAGCCTGCTGCTGCTCGGACCCGCTCGCCGCGTCTTCGCCCAGATGGACCGGCGCCGGCCCGACAGCCAGGTCGACGACTCGACGTTCTTCGCCATCGATCACGTCGACGGCGGGCGCTCCCGCCTCTGGTCGTCGCTGATCGCCTCGCGCACTGGTCCGCGGTTGCGGATCCGCGGTCTCGATGGCGAGTACGTGAAGGAGGACCTCGACCCCCAGGAGGTGCAGCTCCTCGCCGGGATGCGCCCGGGCGATCCCGGGTTCGGCGAAGAGGAGCCGGACCGCTGGGGTCGCGTCTACGCGCGTGACGGCTCGTCCCGGCCCGTCCCCACCGAGCGCGGCGACTACCGCGGCTACTACACGCGGCTCAGGGATGCGATCCGGGGCGATGGCGAACGGCCCGTCGATCCGGCCGACTCGGTCCGCGGGCTGCGCGTCCTCGAGGCTGCCGAGCGGTCGGCTCGAAGCGGCGCGGCCGAGTCCGTCGCCGAGGCCTGAGGATGGCGTCCGGACGGCTTCGCCTCGGGTTCCAGGTCTGGGGCCAATACGTGTCCTGGCCCGAACTCATGGCCATCGGGCGCGAGATCGACGAGCTCGGGTTCGACGAGTTGTGGAGCAACGACCACCTCCTGCCCCAGGCGGCCGGCGGGGCGATCGATGGCGGCGGCCCCGTCTTCGAAGGGTGGTCGACCCTGTTCGGATGGGCGGGGATCACCCATCGGGCGCGGTTGGGGTGCCTGGTCTCGGGCGCCGCCTATCGGAACCCGGGCCTGCTCGTCAAGATGGCGACCGCCCTGGACCACGCGACCGGCGGCCGTGCCGTCCTCGGCCTCGGCGCGGGGTGGTTCGAGCTGGAGCACGAGGCCTTCGGGTTCGACTTCCCGCCGGTCGGCCGGCGTCTCGATCGGTTGGCCGACGCGGCGGCGATCAGCCGCGGCCTGCTCGACGGGTCGCCCGTGACGCATGAGGGCGCCTGGTTCAAGGCGGTCGGGGCCCGGAATGACCCCCCGCCGATCCAGCCACGGCTGCCGATCGCGATCGGGGGGAGCGGGGAGAAGCGCACGCTCCGGATCGTCGCCGAATACGCGGACATCTGGAATGCCGACCAGGACGATCCCGAGTCGTTCCGCCGGCGGAACGGCATCCTCGATGAGCACTGTCGGGCGGTCGGTCGCTCGCCCGGGTCGATCGAGCGGACCGCGGGTCTCGCGGCGCCCTGCATCCGCCCAACGCGAGCGGCGGCAGTCGAGGCCCTGACGGACATCCTCGAACGCCAGGCGATGTCCGCCCAGGCAGCCCGCGAGATGGCGTCGAGCTCGCCGTTCACGGGCCCGGTGGCGTCGGTCGTCGCCGAACTGCGGCGATACCACGACGCCGGAGTCGACGCCGTCATGTTCGACTGGCCTGCCCCGTTCGATCGCCCGACGCTCGAGGCGCTGGCAGGCCCGGTTCGAGCGGGCCTTGACGGATAGCCACTCGACGTCGTAGCCGCTTGAGTCGACGGCGCAGGTCCGCTTCGAGCGCCGGCTCCGGCATGGCGAGCTGACGTCGGCGGTCGGCGGCGGCGGCACCGCGGAGCGTGGCCTCGAGGGCGCCCGCCAGATCGCCGAGACGGTGCTCGCGCAGCTTCGCGAGCTCGATCCAGGCCACGATCGCTGTCCGTCCGGGTCCGGCCGCGACACCGGCCCACGCGTCGGACGCGTCGCGATACCGGCCGAGCCGGCGGAGGAGATGCGCCCGGTCCAACGCGACCCGTTGCGCGTCCCAGGTCGCATCGAAGGCGGCCGTCCGGTGCCATCTCGACGGTCCGTGGTCGCGCGGCCGCGCCCCGCCGAAGTCAGGCCGTGCTGCCGGTGCCCACCACGGCACGGTGGCGCGCGATGGCGCGACGACGGCGGGTGGGTCGTCGGGCGTGGTCACCCGATCCTCGGTCCGCCCCACCACCTCGTCCAGGCAGGCAAGGGCCTCTTCCAGGCGCCGGGCCCGGACGTAGGCGCGGGCAAGACCGGCGACGTCACCGATCGGCGCGTTCAGCCGGGCCGCCGGCGAGGTGTATCCACCGTCCAGCAGGGCGATGAGACGCGCCAGCGAGCGGACGTCTTCGTCGTTGTGGCGGACGACGGCGAGCAGCGGCTGGGCCGGGCCGCCGCGCAGGAAACCGAGGTACCGACCCGGGATCTCCCAGCCGTCGACGTCGCCGTGGCGCTCCAGCCCGAGCAGCGACCGTTCCACCGTCTGGAGCCGCGCGTCGTCCATCCGATGACGGAACATGCGCCGGACGATCGGCAGGAGATCGAGGTGGCCGTCGTGCGGTGGCGCCGCTCTCCGGGCCATCCGGTAGCGCGCCACGAGCAGCGGCCAGTCGAACCCGCGGCCGTTGTACGTGACCAGCCAGGCATCGCGCGGGATGTGGCGCGCGAGCTCGTCGAGGAGTGCCCCTTCGTCGGCGTGGTCGGGCAGCACCAGCTGGACCTGACGGAACAGCGTGCCCTGCCACCAACCCAGGCCGATGAGGAAGGCCACGGTCCCGGCTGCCGTCGCGAGCCCGGTCGTCTCGGTGTCGAGGCAGACGAATGGGCGGTCGGCCGGCGCCTGCCCGGGCAGCCCGGCGAGGCGCCGCCGGTCGACGGCGATCTCGATCGACCGACCTTCGACACGCACGAAGCGGCCGCGGGGCCCCGACACGACCTCGCCGTCGAGCGTCGATGCGAGGCGTTCCGCGAGCTCCGACGCCGGGATCGGGAGGTGGGGCAGGGGATCGGTCTCGTGGCTCGGGGCGACCCGGACCGCAGCCCGGAACCGCTCCAGGCGCCGGCCGATGTCGGAGGGCCGATCCTGGATCGACGACGCCGTCAAGCCGGAGTCGCCAGGGCAGTGATCCCAGGGCCGTCCTGTGCGCCCAGCTGGGCGAGCAGTCGCCGGGCCAGCGCCTTCGCGTCGACGCCCGGTTCGAGCCGTGGACCGGTGCAGGCTGGACAGCCGCCGTCGCAGCCGCACGCCTCGATGAGGTCGGCCGCGGCCGAGAGCAGCTCGTCGTGGCGGTCCCAGAGCCGCTCCGAGAGGCCGATGCCGCCCGGCACGGACTCGTAGAGGTAGATGGTCGGCTGCTCGGCATGGGGCGAGCGGACCTGGGCGACGAGACCGAGGTCGCGCGGATCGACCATGAGCAGCACGGACGCCACGGTCTGGATCGCGCGCCCGGCTCCGAGCAGCGCGACGTCGAGGTCGTCACGGCGCCAGCCGTCGCGGACCTGATCCGCGGTCAGCCAGTACGCGGTCGTCTGGAGTTCGAGCTCGGGAAGGTCGATCGGGCCCCAACCGACGTTCTCGTCGGTGAGGAACTTGAGCTTCTTGAACAGGGTCACCAGGCTCGCGACCATCACCTCTCCGTGGATCCGACGTCCGCCGGTCGCCTGCGCCTCGGCGAAGATCTCGAGCGGCTTGAGGGTCACGGCTCGGTTGGCGTACGTGTAGTGGTCGACGTCGATCCGGTGGACGTACGCCTTGCGCTCGCCCCATTCGAGCCGGTCGACGTAGTACTGGATCGACTCGTGGATGTAGATGGCCCGCTCATGGACGAGGACCTGGGCACTGAACAGGTCGACCTCGCCGAGGACCCGCGGCCGGTCCGGCGTCGTGTCGATGATCACGACGTTCTCCGGGGCCGCCGTCCGGAGCGAGATCTCCGAGGCCGGGAAGTTCTCGCTCGACCAGTACCAGCGGCCGTCGTCGGCCTGGCGGACGTGGCGCTCTTCAGCGAGGAATGCGAGGAGATCGTCTGCCGGGCCGGGCCCGAATCGCTCGCCGGGCTCGAACGGGAGCTCGAACGTCGCCGCCCGCAGGTGCGCGAGGAGCACATGCAGGTTGTCCGGATCGAGGCGGGCCTCCTCGGGCGTGTTGTCGAGCAGGAACTCCGGATGGTGGATGACGTACTGGTCGACCGGAGCGCCTGACGCGACCAGGATCGCCACGCTCGTGCCCAGCCGTCGGCCGGCACGCCCGAACTGCTGCCAGGTGGCCGCGACCGACCCGGGGTAGCCCGCGAGGATCGCGGCATCGAGCCGTCCGATGTCCACGCCCAGCTCGAGCGCATTCGTCGCGACGACCCCGAGGACCTCGCCGTCGCGCAGTCCACGCTCGATCGACCGGCGCTCCGTCGGCAGGTAGCCGCCCCGATAGCCGCGGACCCGGCTGCGGGGTCCGTAGCTCTCCCGGAGGGACTCGCGCAACCCGGTGAGCAGCAGTTCGACCGCGACTCGGGACCGTCCGAAGACGATCGTCTGGCGGCCCGCCCGCAGGAAGGGTAGTGCCCAGCGCTGGGCGAGGGTGACCGCGGACGCCCGTGCCCCGCTGGCTGGCTCGAGCACAGGCGGATCGACGAGGACGACGTGGCGCTCGCCGGCCGGCGCGCCATTCCGATCCACGAGCCGGGCCGGCCGTCCGGTCAGCATCGCGGCGAGCTCGCCCGGGTTCCCGATGGTCGCGGAACAGCAGACGATGACCGGGTGGCTGCCGTAGTGGGCACAGATCCGGAGCAGCCGTCGCAGGACGTTGGCGACGTGCCCGCCGAAGACGCCGCGATACGTGTGCAGCTCGTCGATGACGATGATCTTCAGCTGCTCGAACAGCTGGAACCACTTCGTGTGGTGGGGCAGGATCGCCGAATGGAGCATGTCCGGGTTCGTGACGACGACCTGGCCGGCGGCCCGGACGGCCGAGCGGATCGGGGCGGGCGTGTCCCCGTCATAGGTGGATGCCAGGATGGCCATGCCGGCCGCCGCCGACAGCTCGCCGAACTCGGTGACCTGGTCCTGCCCCAGCGCCTTGGTGGGGAACAGGAAGAGTGCCCGCGAGGCCGGGTCGTCGACGATGGCCTGGAGGACCGGCACGGCATAGCAGAGCGATTTGCCGGACGCGGTGGGCGTGACGATGACGACGTCCTCGCCCGCGTGGACCGCCTCGATCGCCTCGGCCTGGTGGCGGTACGGGCGCTCGATGCCGCGCGACGCGAGGCCGGCCACGATCCGGGGGTCCAGCCAGGCCGGGAACTCGCCGTACTCAGCTGCCCGCGCGGGGATGACCTCGTGGTGCACGACCCCCCGCGGCAAGAGACGGCTCGGCCAGACAGGCTCGCGAGGACGGCCTCCGGGTCGGCGGGGGCGTAGGTTCGCATCGTTCGGCCTCGAATAGCACGGATGTTCGATTCGTGCGAGTCTAGCAGCACGTTCCAGCGTGGGTGTGACAGCTCGGATGTCACGGCGCGGGCAAGTTGACACGCCAGCCTACCGCTCAGCTACCCTCGGTCGGATGGTTCGACGGCCCGCACCCCTGCCGCCCGATGCCGACCCCGATGCGCTCGACGACGCGATCGCTCCCGACGACCCGTCGGGCGGCGACGTCGATGCCCGTGCGGTCCCGGATCTGTCCAGCCTGTCCATCGCCGGGATCACCCGGCGCCATCTCGCGGGCCTCATCGGGGTCCTCGTCGCGGTCTGGATCGTCGTGGTCTTCGCCCGCCAGGTCGGTGACGCCCAGGCGGCCGCCTCGCGCGCAGAGCAGATCGCCAGGGACAACGCGACGCTCTCGACGGAGGTCGCCGGCCTGACCCGGGAGCTCGACCAGATCCAGCGCCCGCGCTACGTCGAGCAGCAGGCCCGCGGGTTCGGACTTGGCGCGACGAAGGAGATCCCGTTCGCGCTCGCCGAGGATGCCCCGCCGCTCGCGGCCGATGCACCCGGCTCCGCGAGCGTTCGGCTCGGAGCAGACCGGTCGCGCGTGTCTCCGTTCGAGAGCTGGTTGACGCTCCTGTTCGGCTCGACCGACTGACCCCCCGCGTGCGCTCGGGCGACCCCTCGTCGCGGGCGTGACCCGCGACACCCGCCGGTCTGCGACGAATTCGTCGCACGTGGCGCTGAATTACCCCTTTTCGTCCGGGCGCGCATGCCGTAGGCTCCCGTCCTTACGCTGGCGCTGGCCTGCGTCCGCTCGGGGTTGATCAGTCGATGGCCGTCACCGAACAAGTCACGCCGGCAGTGCGTGCCCTGCGCATCCCTCGACCGGGGCGGTGGGCGCGGCGGTTCGTGCTCGGCACCATGCTCGGGATCGCGATCGTCCTGGTCGGGCTGGTCGCCTACGGTCAGGCCTACGCCGGCCGCATCCTGCCGGGCGTTCGCGTCGGTGGCGTCGAAGTCGGTGGCCTGACCCCGTCCGACGCTCGTCAGGCGCTCGTCGCCGCCCTCGGTCCGCTCGAGGATGGCAAGGTCACGGTCGGCTCGTGGGTCGGTTCCGTCGACATCTCGTACGACCAGGTCGGCCGCAAGGTCGACTACGACGCGATGGTGGACAGCGCCGCGCGCGTCGGTCGCGACGACACGCGCTTCGCCGAGACCGTGACCGGGCTGCGAGCGCTGCTCGAACCGGTCTCGATGCCGCCGGTGCTCACCGTCGACCGCGGGCGGTTGGACGCCGCCCTGGCGTCCTACGGCCGCGCCGTCGCCCGTGGCACGCTCGACGCGAGCGTCGTCACGACCAAGAAGGGCTACGTGATCCGGCACCAGATCGACGGCGTCGAGGTCGACACGACCGGCGTGGCCACGGAGATCGAGCAGGCGCTCCTCGATCCGGCGACGCCGCCGGTGTGGGCGATGCGCGCCGATGCCTCCCGGGTCGAGCCCGCCACCACCGACGTCGACGCGATGCGAGCCCAGGCCATGGCCGACCAGGTGGCGGCCGACCTCGTCCTCGCCAGGGGCTCGAAGTCGTGGAAGATCAAGGCCGCGACCATCCGCGGCTGGATCACGTTCTCGGGCAGCGGTGCCGCCTACGGGCCGCGGGTCGACCCGGTCGACGTGCCGGCGGCGCTCAAGAAGGTCGCCAAGGACCTGAAGCGCAAGCCGACCGAGGCCCTGTACCTGCGGACCCGGTCCGGTCACATCTTCGGGGTCAGCGCCTCGCGTCTCGGACGGGCACTCGACAAGCAGAAGACCGCCGAGGCCGTCGTCGCCGCGCTCGCCGCCCGTGGACAGGGATCGGGGACCAACGCCAAGGTCAAGGTCGCCACGGCGCTGGTCGCACCGAAGCTCTCGACCGACGAGGCGAAGCGCAAGGCCCCGCTGATGGTCAAGCTCGGCACCTGGACGACGCGCTACCAGGTCAGCGCGCACAACGGCTTCGGCGCGAACATCACCGTGCCGGCGCGCAAGCTCGACGGGGTCGTCGTGAAGGCCGGGGCCCTCTTCGACTTCTGGGGCGCCCTCGGCGAGGTCAGCTTCCGGACGGGCTATCGCCTCGGCGGCGCGATCGTCGGCGGGCACTCGGTCGAGGGCAAGGCGCTGGCGGGCGGCATCTGCGCGGCATCGACGACGCTCTTCAACGCAGCCGCGCGCGGCGGCCTCCAGATGGTGACGCGCTCACCGCACTGGTATTACATCACCCGCTATCCGCTGGGCCTCGACGCGACGGTCTCGGGCTCGCAGAGCATGCGGTTCCGCAACGACACGAAGTACCCGATCCTCATCAAGACCCACGCCTCGGGGGGCATCGTCACCTTCGAGATCTGGAGCGTCCCGAACGGCCGGCAGGTCACCTGGAGCCGCCCGAGCGTCAGCAACGTCGTGCGCGGCTTCGACACCGTCAAGAAGACATCGTCGCTGCAAGCGCGGCCAGACCGAGCGCATCGAGTGGCCCGTCGACGGCAAGGACGTGTCGGTCTCCCGGACCGTCCGCGACGCCAACGGCCGCGTCATCCACCGCGACACGTGGGTCTCGCATTACCACCGGATGATCGGCATCACGCTGGTCGGCACGCGCTAGCGGGACCCGCCGCCGCGAGGCGCACGCCCTCTGGTCCCGCGCCTGCGCTGGGATCGCCCGTCCAAGTCCTTCCTCCGGGTGGAGGGTTGTCCCGACGTCGTCGTCCGGTCTAGAGTCTTGGCGACCCCGGTGAGCAGGAGGAGGCAGCCGTGAACGCGTTCGCCCAGCCCAGGCGACGGACCCTTGCGCTCTGTGTCATGGCGGCCGTGGTCGTCCTTGCGGCCCTGCCGATGGCGGCGTCTGCCCACCACGGGCACTCGCCACGTCGGACGCCGATCGTCCTGTTCCCCGCGTGGCACTTCACCCGGCTCCAGGTCATCGTCAAGAACCAGAAGGTCGATCCCGCGTGCCCGAGCTCGGGGACGTTCGAGGATCTCGTCTTCTTCGATCCGGGCCCGCCGTTCTCGCAGGTCTGCCGGGACGAGCTGCTGACGCTGCGCTACAAGCCGAACCGGCACCTGCCGATGCGCCTCCGCTTCTCGGAGCAGAGGGGCGTCACGGTGAAGATCGCCGACTACGGCAAGACCGCGAGCGCACCGGCCTACGAGCCGATGTACCAGGCGCTCGAGGCGGCCGGCTACACGCGCGATCGTGACATCCGGGTCGCGGGCTATGACGCTCGCCTGACGCCGGACATGGCCGGGTTCCTCCAGCGATCGAAGAAGCTGATCGAGAAGACGTACCGCGACAACGGCCGCCGCCCGGTCCACCTCGTCGGCCATTCCAACGGACCCGATCTACGTCCAGTACCTGCTCACCCACACGAGCAAGGCGTGGAAGGCGAAGTACATCCATGGCTTCACGCCGCTGGCCGGCAACTTCCCCGGCCAGGGTCTCGGCTACGCCCTGATGTTCGTCGGGGTCAACCTGCCCGACCTGGCGTTCCCGGCGACACCGGCGAACGGCGTGAGCAGCGCGCGGATGTTCCTGTCCCATCCGTCGACCTTCATCACCGCGTCGGATCCGCGCATCTTCGGCGACAAGGAGGTCGTCATCCGCGACCAGTCGACCGGCAAGGCGTACACGCCGAAGGACTACCCGGCGCTGTTCGACGACGCGGACCTGTCCTGGGTGAAGCCGATCGCGCGGCAAGTACATCGGTTTCGTGCGGTTCGCCGACCGGCGCCACTTCCCGAACGTCGACGTCTACGCCGAGAAGGGCTCCGGGCTCGAGACGCTGGTCGGGCTCGGCCTGGCCGACCTGACCGTCGGCCAGCTGGTGACCGGCACCACCGAGTTCATCACGCGCGACGGCGACGTCAACCAGGAGGACCTGACGAACGACGCCGTCGCCGTCTGGGCCGGCATGCGCTGCCATCACTTCAGCCTGACCGACAACCCGGGCGTGAACCACTTCCAGCTGCCCGAGAGTCCGGCGGTCCTCGCCCGGCTGATCGCGAACGCCAACGCTCCGCGCTCACGGTGCCACTGAACGGAGCCGGGTTGTCCAGAACGTCAGGTTCGGCTATAGAATCCGACTTCGGCGGCGGAGTAGCTCAGTGGTAGAGCAGGGGACTCATAAGCCCTTGGTCGGTGGTTCAAATCCGCCCTCCGCTACCAACCTCGACCATGACGACCCTCCCGGTCCGGGAGGGTCGTTTCGATTCGGTTCGATGGTTGCGAAACCTTGTCCCGTCGCGACGCCACCATCCACGCGCGGTGAGCGTCCGTATCCCCGATAAGTGCCATGACCACCGTCACGGGGCCGTCATGACTCCCGGCGGTATACTCGCCAAGCTGGCTGCGCACCGGCGTCGCCGCACATCCCGGAGGCTCCCTCGTTGAATCCCAAGTTCTTCCGCAACGGCATCGTCATGGTGGTGCTGGTGCTCGGCACGGCCGCGCTCCTGTTCACCTGGATCAATGCCAGCACACCGGCCGTGCCGGTCGGCTATTCCGAGTTCCTCAGCCAGGTCGCCGCAGGCCAGGTGACGGAGGTCACCCAGGAGGGCGACGTCCTGACCGTCAAGTCGAGCGGGAACCCGAGCAACTACACGGTCGTCGTCCCGAGCATCCTGACGCAGGTCTTCACCGACATGAACACGGCGGCATCGACGGGCGGCCACGACCTCGATCCGAAGGTCTTCAGAGCGATCAAGGCACCGGACACCTCGTGGCTCGGTCTGCTCCTGACCGGGCTCCTGCCCCTGCTGGTCATCGGCGGCTTCATCTTCTTCATGATGCGCCAGGCCCAGGGGACCAATAACCAGGCCCTCTCGTTCGGCAAGAGCCGCGCGCGGATGTTCCTCGGCAGCAAGACCGTTGTGACGTTCGCGGACGTGGCCGGCGTCGACGAGGCCAAGACCGAGCTCCAGGAAGTCGTGGAGTTCCTCAAGTACCCGGAGAAGTTCAACTCGCTCGGCGCGCGCATCCCGCGCGGCGTGCTGCTGGTCGGACCTCCCGGCACCGGCAAGACGCTGATGGCCCGGGCCGTCGCCGGCGAGGCGGGCGTCCCGTTCTTCAGCATCTCGGGCTCGGAATTCGTCGAGATGTTCGTCGGCGTCGGCGCCAGCCGTGTCCGCGACCTGTTCGACCAGGCGAAGCGCAATTCCCCGTGCATCGTGTTCGTCGACGAGATCGACGCGGTCGGCCGCCAGCGCGGCGCCGGCCTCGGCGGCAGCCACGACGAGCGCGAGCAGACCCTCAACCAGATCCTCGTCGAGATGGACGGCTTCGACACGAACACCAACGTCATCGTCGTCGCCGCCACCAACCGGCCGGACGTCCTCGACCCGGCGCTGCTGCGCCCGGGCCGGTTCGACCGACAGGTCATCCTCGACCGGCCCGACATGCGCGGCCGGACCGAGATCCTTCGCGTCCACACCAAGGGCAAGCCGCTCGACAAGGGCGTCGACGTCGAGGGCGTGGCGCGCCAGTCCCCGGGCTTCTCGGGGGCGGACCTGGCCAACCTCGTCAACGAGGCGGCGATCCTGTCGGCCCGCCGCAACAAGAAGGTCATCGGCATGTCCGAGTTCCAGGAGGCCCTGGAGCGGATCGTCGCCGGACCGGAGCGCAAGTCGCGGCTCATCTCGGACGCCGAGAAGGCGATCATCGCCTACCACGAAGGTGGTCACGCCGTCGTCCAGCGGATCCTGCCGAAGTGCGACCCGGTCGCCAAGGTGACGATCATCAGCCGCGGCATGGCCCTCGGCTACACCATGGCCCTCCCGCAGGAGGACCGGTATCTCCAGTCCAAGACCGAGTTCGAGGACAAGATCGCCGGCCTGCTCGGAGGCAACGTCGCCGAGCGCCTGATCTTCGGCGACACGACGACCGGTGCCAGCAACGACATCGAGAAGGCGACCGACCTGGCTCGCCGGATGGTCACCGAGTTCGGGATGAGCGACAAGCTCGGACCGCTCTCGTTCGGGAAGCGCGACGAGCTCGTGTTCCTCGGCCGGGAGATCGGTGAGCAGCGCAACTACAGCGACGAGGTCGCCAAGACCATCGACGAAGAGGTCCGGGCGATCATCGACAAGGCATACGAGCGGGCCCAGGAGGTCCTCACGACCCACAAGGACAAGCTCGTCGCCCTCGCCGAGAAGCTCGTCGCCGAGGAGACGGTCGACGCGGAGGGCTTCGAGGCCCTCTTCAGCGACCTGCCGCCGAAGGTGAACCAGCACGGCGCCCCGACCATCATCGGGCCAGGCCAGCCGATCCCCGAGCCGAACCCGCAGCCGGCCTGATCCGGCGCGGATCCCAGACCACCGCAACGAGCGGGCCGCCGAGGCCCGCTCGTTCGATTCCGGGGCCGTAGAATGGTCCCCACCCCCTCTTGTCCATCACCCCGACCGAGGCTGCCCGTGACCGACCCGAACGCCGCCCTCGACGCCCACCTCGACGCGACCCTCGACGCCCGGCTCGAGTCGTACAAGGCGTTCCTGCGGATCCCGAGCATCTCCGCGCTCCCGGCCCACGCGGCCGACTGTCGCGCTGCGGCCGAGTGGCTCGCCGACGCGATGCGGACCGCGGGCATCGAGCATGTCGAGGTCAGCGAGACGTCCGGCCATCCGCTCGTCTACGGCGACTGGCTGCATGCCGAGGGCGCGCCGACGGTCCTCGTCTACGGTCACTACGACGTGCAGCCGGTCGATCCGCTGGACCTGTGGACCTCGCCGCCGTTCGAGCCGGTCATCGACGGCCATCGCATGCTCGGTCGCGGCAGCTCGGACGACAAGGGCCAGATCCACATCCACCTGATGGCCGCCGCCGCCATCCTCGCCACCCGTGGCGGCTTCCCGGTGAACGTGCGGTACGTCTTCGAGGGCGAGGAGGAGTCGAGCTCGAGCCACCTCGACCCGTGGCTCGAGGCCAACCGCGACCGCCTCGCGGCCGACGTCGCGGTCATCAGCGACACCGGGTTCTTCGAGGGCAACGTCCCGGCCATCACCCAGAGCCTGCGCGGGATCATGTACGCGCAGATCGACGTCGTCGGGGGTCCCCTCGACCTGCACTCCGGCGGGTTCGGCGGCAACGTCGAGAACCCCGCCAACGCCCTGGCCCGGATCGTCACGGCCCTCAAGGGCCCGGACGGCCGGATCCTCATCCCGGGCTTCTACGACGATGTCGTCGCGATGACCGACCTCGATCGGGCGGCGCTCGCCTCGCTGCCGTTCGACGAGGAGGCGTTCCGACAGGAGATCGGCGTGCCGGCCCTGGTCGGCGAGGTCGGCTACACGCCCCTGGAGCGCCGCGGAGCGCGGCCGACCCTCGATGTCAACGGCATCTGGGGCGGCTTCCAGGGCGAGGGGTCCAAGACCATCATCCCGGCCCACGCCCATGCCAAGGTCAGCTGCCGGCTCGTGGCCGCCCAGGACCCGGATCGGATCTACGAGCAGTTCAAGTCCTTCGTCGAGGCCATCGCCCCGCCCGGCGTGACCGTCACGGTCACCCTGCTCGGCGGCGGCAAGGGGACGTTGACGCCGATCGACCTCCCGGCGACCCAGGCGGCCGCCCGCGCGATCGAGGCGACGTTCGGCCAGGCCCCCGTCTACATCCGGGAGGGCGGCAGCATCCCGGTGGTCGCGAGCTTCGAATCGGTCCTCGGCCTGCCGGTCGTCCTCCTCGGGTTCACGCCGCCCAACGACCACGCGCACGCACCCGACGAGTGGATGGACCTGCGCAACTACGAGACCGGGATCCGGGCCGTCGTTCGCGCCTTCGACGAGCTCGCGACGATCCCTCACTGACGCGCACAGCCGGTGTCCGGTGGTTCATCCGGACACCGGCCGGGAAGCGCGAGAAACGGCCTCCCTGTGCGGACTGCAGGGGTGCGGGTGGGTGATTCGGGCCCATTCGAGTGCTACCCTTTGCGTCACTGCACCACTCGGGGAGGTCTGCACCACGTGAGCACCGAAGCCGCTGATCTGAAGGCGGATCCGCAGCCAACATCATCCTGGCGACTCGATACCGACCACGGCAGCATGGTGCCCCGGTCAGCCCTCGACGTGCTCGTCGACCTCAACGACAAGGTCGTCGGCGGCCAGGTCGGCGAATACCAGCCCGTGCCCCTCGGCTTCACCCCGATGGACAAGACGATCGGCGGCGGCCTCCGGGCCGGCGAGCTGTTCCTCATCGGCGGCGCGCAGGGCACCGGCAAGACCACGATGGCCCTCCAGATGGCGCGCAACATCGCCTCGGGCGGCCAGGCCAACGTCCTGTACATCTGCTTCGAGCACGACGAGCCGTACCTCCTCAACCGCCTGATCGCGATGGAGTCGGCCCTCGCCCACCTGCCGCACAAGACGGGCGCGATCAAGATCGTCGACGTCCGCAAGGAGATCCTCGGCACGTGGATGGCCGAGGGTGCCGGTGGCGCCCAGCTCGCGAACAACCCGCGCCTGCGCCCGTCGCTGGACCGGATCGCCCGCTACGGGCAGAACCTGTTCCTGCTGCGCGGCTCGCAGACGGCCAGCACCATCGACAACATCCGGACGCTCGTGCAGCAGCATCGGGCGCTGTCGGGCGATCGGCGACTCGTGGTGTTCGTCGACTACCTGCAGAAGGTGCCCCAGATCCCCGAGCCCGAGAACGAGACCGAGAAGGTCACCTACATCGTCAACGGCCTCAAGGACATCGCCCTCGCCGAGGACGTCCCGATGATCGCCATCGTGGCGGCGGACAAGGAAGGCCTGAAGGCCTCGCGCCTGCGCAACTTCCACCTGCGCGGCAGCTCCGCCATCAACTACGAGGCGGACATCATCGTCATCCTCAACGAGAAGTACCACATCGTCGCCAAGGTCAACATCGAGTTCAACCCGTACCAGGCCCAACGGTTCCGCGACTGGGTCATCGTGTCGGTCGAGAAGAACCGTGGTGGCCAGGACAACGTGGACCTCGAGTTCGAGAAGCACTTCGAGTTCTCCTGCTTCGACCCGAACGGCCGAACGGTGCAGGAGAAGCTCATCGAGGAGCGTCTCTACAACGACTGACGGCTGGGCCAGACTCCCGCCCGGCGGCGTCTTCGACGTCACCCTCCGACCATGGACCGACGCTGACCTGACGCTCCTCGAGCGGCTGCTCGGCGATCCGGCCATGACCGTCCACCTCGGCGGGCCGGAGTCTCCTGACGAGATCCGGTGGCGCCACATCGCCTACCTCGGCGTTGGTGACACGACCGCCGGCCGGATGTTCGTGGTCACGGCCGGGCCGGAGCGACTCGCAGCAGGCTCGACCGGCTACTGGGAGGTCGATCGGCAGGGCGAGACGGTGTGGGAGACGGGCGTGAGCGTGCTCCCCGAGGCGCAGGGTCGTGGCATCGCGACGCGAGCCTTGGTCCAGATCGTCGAGCGCGCCAGGGCGGAGGCTTGGCACGGCTCCATCCACGCGTTCACCGCGCTCGACAACGGTCCGGCGAACGCCATCTGCCGCCGGGCCGGGTTCACCCTCGTCGGCGCGTGCGAGTACGAATACCCGCCGGGCCACGTGATGCGATGCAACGACTGGGTCGTCGAATTCCGGACACACCGTCGACGACGGACCCGGCACGAGACCGGGTATCGTGACGTCGTGAAGAGTCCCGGGCCGTTTCCCGAGGTCGTCGAGATCGTCGTCGAGATCCCGCGCGGATCGCGCAACAAGTACGAGTTCGACGAGGAGGCCGGCGTCTACCGGCTCGATCGGGTGCTCTCGAGCGCGGTCTACTACAACTTCGACTACGGCTTCATCGAGGGCACGCGCGCCGGGGACGGCGACCACACCGACGCCCTGCTGATCATCGACGAGCCGACGTTCACCGGCTGTCACGTCTGGGCCCGCCCGATCGGCGGCCTCGAGATGCGTGACGAGAAGGGCTTCGACTTCAAGGTCCTGTGTGTCGCCCTGGGCGACGCCCACCAGCAGCACATCGAACGACTCGAGCAGGTCCGGCCGCATCGGCTTGTCGAGATCGAGCACTTCTTCCAGACCTACAAGGCGCTCGAGGACAAGACCGTCGAGATGCTCGGCTGGCGCGAGCGCGAGCGGGCCCTGGAGGTCCTCGGTGCCGATCGCGTCACCTGGGAGCGTGAGACCGGCACGACCGTCGCGCGGTGACCGGTCCGCGACGGCGGTCGTGGCCAGGGGCGGATGAACCGGGCCGACGACTCTTCGTGGCCGTGCCGTTGCCGGCCGATGCGGCCGCCGAGGTGGCCGCGCTCGTCGATCGCGTGCGGGCCCCCGGCGTGCCCGGCGGAGGCCATGACGCCCGCTGGGTCCGGATGGACGGGCTGCACCTGACGCTTCGCTTCATCGGCCCGACGCTCGAGGGCCGGGTGGACGCCGCCCGCGAGGCCGTCCGACAGGCCGGTGTCGGCCCGGCGTTCGACCTCGAGATCGAGGGCGCCGGCGCATTCCCCTCGCCGGAGCGGCCCAGGGCGCTCTGGCTGGGCATCGTCGACGAGGAGAACGGTCTCGGATCGCTCGCCGGCCGGGTGGACGAGGCCCTCGTGGCGGCCGGCTGGCCGGCGTCGGACCGACCGTTCCGCCCGCACCTGACGCTGGCACGCTCGGACGGGATCGCCGCCGGCGCGGGATTCGCCTCCCGGCTGATGGCCGAGGCGTCCGGTCTGCACCTGCGATTCCGGGTCGACGAGGTCGGTCTGTTCGAGAGCCTGACCGGTGGCGGCCCGGCGCGATACGAGCCTCTCGAGGTGGTCGAACTCGCCTGAAATGGGGCCGTCTCTGACGCGGCGGGATGGCCCCGGTGCTACCATCCGAACAGGCGCCAATCCCCGCGGCGCCGCCCGCCCCCGGAGCAACGTATCGACGTGACGGCCGCCCAGCGCCTCCGCGCTGTCATCGCGCTCGGCATCATCAACGTGCTCCTGGTCTCGGTCGCACTGGCGGTCAGCGTGGCCGATCTGACCGCTCCGGGCCAGGCTGCCGGTTCGACCCCAGGGACCGCGCTGGGCTCGCCTGCCGCAACAGGGACGACCCCGAGCCAGGCGACGACAGCCAACGGCCCGACGCCGCCACCCATCGTTCCGTCGTCGCCGGGGACGAACCCCGGCAGCTCCCCGTCGGGCGCGATCGCCTCGCCGGGCGTGCCGGCCTCACCGCCTCCGGGTGGCGGCCCGGTCGTGGTCCCGACCCAGGCACCAGGCGCAGGCGAGACCGAGGCACCGGGCCAACCGATCGTGTCCCGATCCCACGCAGCCGCCCTCGAAGACGCCGGCCCCGAAGCCGACATCGGAGCCGAATCCGACCTCGAATCCGACCTCGAACCCGACGTCCGCCCCGACCTCGAACCCGACCTCGAACCCGACGTCCGCGCCGACCTCGAACCCGACCTCGAACCCGACGTCCGCCCGACCTCGAACCCGACCTCGGCCCCGACGTCCGCTCCGACCCAGGACCCCACGGCCAAGCCACCCCCGACGCCGACCTCCAACCCGACGACCGGGCCCGAGCCGACGAGGAAGCCGGTCGTCAACCCGGGCCCGAAGGAGACGTTCAAGCCGATCAAGTTCCCGTCGCCCCCGGACCGGTGCAACAACGCCCATCGGGACCGCGGCCGGCACGCGCGGCCGTGCGATCGCGACAAGCCGCACGACCACGACAAGGACCGCCGCGACCACGACGACCGTGATCGCTCGCGCGACCGCGACAAGGACCAGGCCCACGACCGCGACCACGACAAGGACAAGGACAAGGACAAGCCGAAGCCGAAGCCCAAGCCGAAGGACAAGCCCAAGGAGCGGCCCGTGCACCACGAGCGGCACGAGCGCCCCGAGCGGCACCATGACCGGCACCACGGGCAACAGCACGACCGGCACCATGACGACGACCACGGGAGGGGCAACCACTAGGTCGCCCGTCAGCCCGGGGGAGCACGACGTCGCACACTCGCGGACGTATTGCGCCCGCCCAGTCCGCCGCGCTAGGCTCGCGTCCCCCGGCCTCGTGCGACCGCCATGCCGTCGGGGGCTGAGTGCAGGAGAGCGTGATGGCGCCATCGGACCCCCGGCAGACGAAGTTCGTCCTTGACGAATCGCGGATCCCGCGCTCCTGGTACAACATCGCCGCCGACCTGCCGGTCCCGGGTTCGCCGCCGCTCCATCCGGGCACGCATCAGCCGCTCGGCCCGGACGACCTGGCCCCGCTCTTCCCGATGGCGCTCATCGGCCAGGAAGTCTCGACCGAACGGGAGATCGAGATCCCCGAGCCGGTCCGCGACGCATATCGCCTGTACCGTCCCAGCCCGCTCTACCGCGCCCACCGCCTGGAGAAGGCGCTCGATACGCCGGCCCACATCTACTACAAGTACGAGGGCGTGAGCCCGGCCGGCAGCCACAAGCCCAACACGGCGCTCGCCCAGGCCTTCTACAACAAGGAGGCCGGGGTCAAGCGGATCGCGACCGAGACCGGTGCGGGCCAGTGGGGGAGCGCGCTCGCGTTCGCAGGAGCGGTCTTCGGGCTCGAGGTCAAGGTCTACATGGTCCGCGCCAGCTACGACCAGAAGCCGTATCGCCGGATCCTGATGGAGACGTACGGCGCCGAGGTCGTGGCCAGCCCGTCACTCACGACCAACTACGGCCGATCGGTCCTCGCCGAGACCCCCGACAGCCCGGGCTCGCTGGGCATGGCCATCAGCGAGGCCGTCGAGGACGCCGCGACCCGCGACGACACCAAGTACGCCCTTGGTTCCGTGCTGAATCACGTGCTCCTGCACCAGACCGTCATCGGCCAGGAGGCGATCGAGCAGATGGGGATGGCGGGCGAGTCCCCGGACATCGTCATCGGCTGTGCCGGCGGCGGCTCGAACTTCGCGGGCCTGACCTTCCCGTTCCTGGGCCGCAACTTCCGCGATGGGGCGAAGCACCGGATCATCGCGGTCGAGCCCGAGGCGGCGCCGAGCCTGACCCGGGGCGTCTACGCGTACGACTTCGGCGACACCGGCAAGATGGCGCCGATCGTGAAGATGCACACCCTGGGGTCGGACTTCATCCCCGATCCGATCCACGCCGGCGGCCTGCGGTACCACGGCATGTCCCCGCTCGTGAGCCTGCTCAAGGAGCACGACTTCATCGAGGCCCGGAGCGTCCACCAGCGTGCGAGCTTCGAGGCGGGCGTCGCCTTCGCCCGGGCGGAGGGCATCCTGCCGGCCCCGGAACCGACCCACGCCATCCGGGTCGCGATGGACGAGGCGCTGGCGGCCCGCGAGGCCGGCGAGGCCAAGGTCATCCTGTTCAACCTGTGCGGCCACGGCCACTTCGACCTCTCGGCCTACGAGCGCTACCTGTCGGGCGACCTCGAGGACTACGAGTACCCGCTCGAGAAGGTCGAGGCCGCGCTGGCCTCGCTCCCGGTGATCTAGATGCCCAAGCTGGCCTGTCGCGCGTGCGGTCGGCAGATCTACACAACGGTCCCACTCGAGTCGCTGTTCGCCGAGGAGCGGCGCTGTCCACGATGTGGGGCATTGCTCAACGACGAGCGGCGCGACGCCGAGCGGCGCCTGACGAATCGCCGTCTGAACCCGCCCGACGATCCGGGTCCGCCGGAGTCCGACGCGGAACGTCGCTCGACTGACCGCCGTGGCCGCCGCCGACGCGGTGGCGGTCCGACCGGCGGACCGCTGTCCGGCAACGACCCTGGCTGGGTCGACTGATCCGGCCGGCCCGTCGTCCGTGCGTCGCGTCCGCGTCGCGTTCCTCGGCTTCGGGCTGATCGCCGGATCGATCGCCCGCGCGTTGCGTCTGGCCGAGCCCCACGGGTGGGACCTGGTCGGGTGGAGCCCGACCGGCGGCGGCCCTGCCCGTGCGCTCGCGGACGGCGTGCTGGACCAGGTCGCGGCGACCGGCCCGGAGGCCCTGGCCGGGGCCGAGCTCGTGGTCCTCGCGGCACCCGCCTCCGACTGCCTGGATCTCCTCGATGCCCTGGCGGGGCCGTGGTCCGGGTCGCTGGTCGCGGGTGCGGTCGTGACGGACGTGGCGAGCACGAAAGGGCAGCTCGTCGCGCGCGCCGACGCACATCGGCTGCGGTACGTCGGTGGCCACCCGATGGCCGGCCGGGACGCGGCCGGTTACGGTGCGGCGACCGCGGACCTGTTCGCAGGACGGCCCTGGGTGCTCGTGCCGGGCGCGGCGGCGAGCACGGCCGATGTGGCCGCCGTCGCCTCGCTGGCGGCGGCCTGCGGCGCCCGGCCGGTCGTGATGGCCGCCGCGGCCCACGACGAGGTGGTCGCCGCGATCAGCCACCTGCCGCTCGTCGTCGCAGCCTCGCTGGTCGAGGCCGTGGCAGGTTCGCCGGAGGGTCAGCCGCGGCCGGACTGGCCGGAGGCGCACGACCTGGCGGCGTCGGGCTGGCGCGACACGACCCGTCTCGCCCGCGGCGACCCGGCGATGGGCGCGGCGATCGCGGCGACGAACGGGCCGGCCATCGCCGCACGGCTCCGCGACCTGCGGGCCGTGATCGACGCGTGGCTCGTCGAGCTCGAGCGGTCGCCCGGTCCCGACGAGGCAGCCATCGAGGCGCGGCTCGCCAATGCGAAGGCACGCCTCGAGACCGACCCCGGTGGATGAGCTGGTGCTGGTCGTGCCGCGCGACGTCCTGCCCGACCACGGTGGCTGGTACGGCCTGCGCACGGACGGCCTCGACGGCTTCGCCGATCTCGTCGCGCGCGAGGGGTCGTTCCGTCCGCGCCCGGCGATGGAGATCGACCCGTCCTTCAAGCAGGTGATCCCGTACCTCGTGCTGCGTGACGGCGAGCGCTTCTTCCTGATGCGCCGGACCCGTGCCGGCGGTGACGCGCGGCTGTTCGATCGGTACTCGATCGGCGTGGGCGGCCACCTCAACCCCGGCGACAAGGACCTCGCCGGCGGCCTCAGGCGCGAGTGGGCGGAGGAGGTCGCCGCCGACTTCGAACCGGCGTTCCGGCTGGTCGCGCTCCTCAACGACGACACGACCGAGGTCGGCTCGGTCCACCTCGGCGCGGTGTACGTGGCGGACGCCGAGGGCCGGCCCGTCGCGATCCGGGAGCTCGACAAGCTCGAGGGTTCGTTCGCGGAGCCGGCCGAGGTCGCGGCCGTCGCGGACAAGCTCGAGACGTGGAGCAGATTGACCTTCGAGTATCTCGAGGCTTCGGCAGTACGATAGGGTCGTCGGAGGTCGTGTGACCCGTCGTATCGGCCGGTTCCTGTTCGCGTTCCCGCTCCTGCTCGGGCTCATCGGGCTGCTCGCCGGGGGGCCGGTCCGCGCGGCCGAGCGGCGACGTGGCCGTCCTGCCGGCGACCGGGGTCGTGGACAACGTGCTCGCGGGCTACCTCGAGGAGGGCATCGCGAAGGCCGCCGCCGAGGGGGCGCCGGCCGTGATCATCCGCCTCAACACCCCGGGCGGCAGCCTCGACGCCACGCAGAAGATCGTCATGGCGCTCATGGACGCCCCGCTGCCGACGATCGTGTGGGTCGCCCCGTCGGGCGGCCGGGCCGCGAGTGCCGGCACGTTCATCACGCTCGCCAGTCACGTGGCGCTGATGGCCCCCGGCACGAACATCGGCGCGGCGTCGCCGGTCGGGGGCCAGGGCGAGGACATCCCGGGCACGCTCGGCGACAAGGTGCGCAACGATGCGATCGCCAACATCCACTCGATCGCCGAGGAGCGCGGCCGCAACATCGAATGGGCCGAGCAGACGGTCTCGGAAGCCCGCTCGTCGCCGGCCACCGAGGCCGTCTCCGTCGGTGCCGTCGACGGCATGGCCGACAGCCTCGAGGCCGTGCTGGCCTTCGCCGACGGCCGGACCGTCGAGGTCCGCGGCCAGCCGGTCGTCATCTCGACGGCCGGGGCCGGCACGACGGAGCTCGCGATGAACCCGTTCCAGTCGCTGCTCCACCTGCTGTCCGACCCGAACGTCGCGTTCATCCTGTTCACGCTCGGGTTCTACGGGCTCCTGTTCGAACTCCAGAGTCCGAACTTCGTGACCGGCATCCTGGGCGCCCTCGCGCTGATCCTCGCGTTCATCGGCTTCGGCAGCCTGCCCCTCAACGTCGCCGGGCTGCTCCTCATCGGCCTCGCGATCGCGCTGTTCGTCCTCGAGTTCACGGTCACGAGTCACGGGCTGCTCACGATCGGCGGGATCATCTGCTTCGCGCTGGGCGCCTCGGCGCTCTACACGGCGCCCGGGACGCCGACCGCACCGGCGATCGCGGTCGACCCGGCGATCATCGTGGTCGTGACCGGGCTGACCGCGCTGTACGTGGCGTTCGTGCTGTTCGTCGTCGTCCGCTGGCGACGGCGGATGGGAGCGACGCTCATGACCACGACCGGTCCGATCGTGGGGGCGGGGTCCATGGGCCTCGTGCGGACCCCGTTGCTGCCCGAGGGCGTGGTCTACGCTTCCGGCGAGGAGTGGACGGCCCGGACCGAGGCCGGCGCGACGATCCCGTCCGGCACACCGGTCCGCGTCATCCGCCGGGACGGCCTGCGGCTCATCGTGGAACCCATCGAACCTGCGGCCGGAGCACCGGCCCCCAACGGAGACATCGATGCCTGAACTGCCGTTCCTGATCTCGCTCATCTTCGCGGTCGTCCTGATCCTGGTGATCCTGTGGCTGTCGATCCGGGTCGTGAACCGGGGCGACCAGCTCGTCGTCTACCGCCTCGGCAACACCGATGAGTCGCTGGTCAAGGGCCCGGGCCTCGTGTTCCTCATCCCGTTCGTCGACCGACCGCGGAAGGTCAACCTGCGCGAGCAGTTCGTCGAGGTGCCCAGCCAGACGGCGATCACGAAGGACAACGTGACGATCCCCATCGACTTCCTCATCTACTGGCGGATCGTCGAGCCGCTCAAGAGCGTCGTGAACGTCCAGGACTTCGTGGGAGCGCTGGCCGGCCTGGCCACGACGAACCTGCGCGCGGTCGTGGGCGACTTCCTGCTCGACGACGTGCTCTCGAAGCGCGACCAGATCAACGAGGTCCTGCGCACGAAGCTCGACGAGATCACCGAGAACTGGGGCGGCAAGATCACCCGCGTCGAGATCCGCGAGATCACACCGCCCCGCGACATCCTCGACTCGATGAACCGGATGCTCTCCGCCGAGCGGACGCGGCGCGCGGTCATCACCGAATCGGAGGGCGCCCGGCAGTCCGCGATCAACGTCGCCGAGGGCCAGAAGCAGTCCGAGATCCTCAAGGCCGAGGGCGAGCGGCAGGCGGCCATCCTGCGGGCCGAGGGGTTCAGTGAGGCGCTGACGCGCATCTTCAACGCCGCGTCGGGCGTGGACCAGAAGACGATGGCGCTGCAGTACCTCGAGGCGCTGAAGGCACTCGGTGCCGGGGCGTCGACGAAGTTCGTCATCCCGTTCGAGTTCACCCGCTGGCTGGAGCCGTTCCTCGACTACATCGAGCCGGTCGTGGGCGGCTCCGGTGGGCCCCTGGGACCGCGACCGAAGGGGATCCAGCCGCCCCCGCCCGCGACGCCGCCGCCCGCCCCCGCCGCACCGCCGCCGCCCGAGGGCCAGGCTCCCGCTTCCTGACCAGCCGCCGATGGTACAAATGGCCCGTTGACCACATGCACCGCGCTGGGCACGCTTCGCTCGGGGGACGTGAGCCTATAATTCGCGACGCCGGGGGTCCCCAGAGCCGGCGCGCTCCTGTCCAACGAGAACGCCCGCGGAGGACCGATGGCGGCCAAGATCCTCATCGTCGATGACGACCAGAACGTCCAGCGACTCCTGCAGTACACGCTCAAGCAGGAGGGCTACGACGTCATCGTGGCCGCGGACGGCGCCGAGGGATTCCGGCTGTGGGGCACCGATGCGCCGGACCTGATCCTGCTCGACGTCGCGCTGCCGAAGCTCGACGGCTACCAGGTCGCGACGAAGATCCGGGCCGAGGAGGAGCCGCCGGCCCACGTCCCGATCATCATGCTCACCGCCGAGCGTGAGGTCGAGCAGAAGGTCCGCGGCCTGCGCGCCGGCGCCGACGACTACCTGATCAAGCCGTTCCACCCGGCCGAGCTGCTGGCGCGCATCAAGAGCCTCCTCGCCCGGTTCGCCCCGCGCGACGTGCTGGCCGCCCGGCCCCCGATGGGCAACATCCTCGCCTTCTACGGGGCGAAGGGCGGCGTCGGCACCACGACCATCGCGATCAACGTCGCGATCGCCCTGCACCGCGAGCTCGGCCGCAAGGTCTGCCTGGTCGATGGCAACCTCCAGTTCGGCGACCACCGGGTCTTCCTCGACCTCGGGCTCGATCGCAAGAGCATCGTCGACGTCGTGACCGCGACCTCGATCGACGGCGACCTCATCAGGTCCGTGCTCGTCAAGCACGATTCGGGCGTCGACCTGCTGCTCGCGCCACCCTCGCCCGAGACCGCGGAGCTGGTCCATCCCGACCACCTGCCGCTCATCAGCGAGTTCCTGCGGGCGCAGTACGACTACGTCGTCATCGACATCGACAAGCGGCTCGACGACGTCAACCTCGGCGTCTTCGAGGCGGCCGACACGATCTTCGTGGTCATGACCGCCGACCTGTCGTGCCTGAAGAACGTCCGCCTGATCCTCGAGACCGTCGACCACCTCGGCTACCCGCCGAGCAAGGTCCAGCTGGTCCTCAACCGCTCGAACGCGTTCACCGGGATCAACGTCAAGAACGCCGAGGGCGCCCTGCGCCGCACGATCGACCACCAGATCGTGAACGAGTACCGAGGCGCCATCAGCGCGCTGAACTCCGGTGCCCCGTTCATGTTCATGAAGGCCAATTCGGCGCTCGGCGGGTCGCTGCTGCACTTCGCGCGGACGATCGACAAGCCGGTCACGACACCCTCGACCGCGAAGGCCGTCACGGCCCGCTGAACTCGGGCCGCCACGAGGCGGTGAGCCGCGGGTGAGCGGTTGGTGATCCCGAGGTGAGCCCCGGGTGACTGCGCCTCGATAGGGTGGCCGCGTGCTGGCCATCATCCCGTCCGCCACGCTGTTCGGCCTCGAGGGCCGGTTCATCCGCGTCGAGGTGGACGTCGCGCCCGGCCTGCCGGGCTTCACCATCGTTGGCCTGCCCGACACGGCCCTCCAGGAGGCCCGGGAGCGGGTCCGCGGTGCGCTCCGCAATGCCGGGTTCATCCATCCTCCGCGGCGGATCACCGTCAACCTCGCGCCGGCGGACCTGCGCAAGGCCGGCTCCTCGCTCGATCTCGCGATGGCGATCGGGATCCTGCTCGGCTCGGAGCAGATCCGGGCCGCCCCGCGTCGGCTGGCGATGGTCGGCGAACTGTCACTCGGTGGCGAGGTCCGAGCGGTCCCGGGCGTGCTGCCGATGGTCGCGGCACTCGCCCGCCGCGGGGTCCGGGCAGTCGTCGTGGCGAGCGGCGCCGCCGACGAGGCGCGACTCGTCGACGGCGTGGAGGTCGTCGCGGTCGACACGCTCACCGATGCGGTCCTGGCCGTGCGGTCGCCTCGATCGCGGAAACACGTGGTGGCGCCGCCCCGGGTCGCGCTCGTCGGGCCGTCCCGGACGTCGTCAGCGGTCACGGGGCCGGCGCCGTCCGCAGCCCTCGACGTCGCGAGCCGGTTCCCGGATCTCGGCGAGGTCCGGGGCCAGGTGCAGGGTCGACGGGCGCTCGAGATCGCGCTCGCCGGCGGCCATGGGTTGCTCCTCCTCGGGCCGCCCGGTTCGGGCAAGACGATGCTGGCGCGGACCGTGCCGGGGCTGCTGCCGCCGCTCGACGACGCGGCCGCTCTCGCGGTGACGATCGTCGCGTCCGCCGCCGGCGAGGGCCCGATCACCGGGCTTCGCCGCCGGCCGCCGTTTCGGGCCCCGCATCACACCATCTCGTACGCGGCGATGGTCGGCGGCGGGCCACGGATGTCGCCCGGCGAGGTCAGCCTGGCCGACCACGGCGTCCTGTTCCTCGACGAACTGCCCGAGTTCGACCGCGACGTCCTCGAGGCCCTCCGGCAGCCGCTCGAGGACGGCCGCGTGGCGATCGCGCGGGTCGGTCGGTCGACGACGTTCCCTGCACGTTTCCAGCTGATCGCCGCCATGAACCCGTGCCCGTGCGGGTTCGCGGGCGTGAACGATCGCGACTGCCGATGCACGTCGGCCACCGTCGAGCGCTACGACCGCCGGGTCTCGGGGCCCCTGCGCGACCGGATCGACCTGTGGGTCACGATGCCGCGCGTCCCTGCGGCTTCGATCATGGGCGGGCCAGAGCCCGAGACCTCCGCCGTGGTCGGGGCGCGGATCGTGGCTGCGCGGACGCTCGCTCGCGGGCGCGGCGCGGCGGACTGGTCGATGAACGGCCGGCTGACCGGAGCCAGCCTGCGGTCCGCATGCGCGCTCGATGCCGCCGCCCGGCGCCGCGTCGTCCGCCTCGCCGAGCTGGAGTCGGCCAGCGGCCGAAGCACCGAGCGGATCCTGCGGGTCGCTCGGACCATCGCCGACCTCGGTGGTGACGAGGCGGTCCGGGAGCATCACCTCGACGAGGCCGTCTTCTACCGCTCCACGGATGCTCGCCTCTCGGAACTGCGGGCGGTCTGAGGTGATCGGCGTGGGAGCCGCCGGTCCACCGGTCGCACCGGGCGTCGCGTCCGACGACCGAGCGGCAGAGCGCGATGCCTGGGCCGTCCTCGCGTCGGTCGTCGGGCTCGGACCGGTCGGGTTCGCGGTGCTGCTGCGCCGGTTCGGGACCGGGCGGCGGATCCTCGAGGTGGCCGGGGAGCCGGGCGGCCCCGAGCGACTTGCGGCCGCGTCCGCCGAGATCGGCCCCGACGGCGTGCGCCAGCGACGAGCGCTCAGCCTGGCCGTGACGACCGCGATCGCGGCGGCGGCATCGGACGCCGCCCGGATCCTGGCCCGGATCGACACCCTCGGGCTGCGCGTCGTGACCGTGGACGACGCGGCCTACCCGGTCCGCCTCGCGGCGATCGAGTTCCCGCCGCACCTGCTGTTCGTCCAGGGCGAGGTCGCGGCACTCGCGACGGACCACGCGGTCGCCGTCGTCGGCACGCGGAGGGCGACGATCGCGGGCCGCGGACTGGCTGCGCGCGTGGCGCACGCCCTGAGCGCGGCGGGTGCCACGATCGTCTCAGGCCTCGCGCTCGGCATCGACGGTGCGGCGCACGCCGCCACGGTCGACGCCGCGGGTCGGACGGTCGCGGTGATCGGCGGCGGCCACGGGCAGGTGTATCCGCGGGCCCACGCCCGTCTCGCGCGGGAGATCGTCGACGCCGGTGGCGCGGTCGTCTCGGAGCTGGCGCCTGACTTCGAACCGACCAAGGGCACGTTCCCGCGCCGCAACCGCGTCATCAGCGGCCTCGCCGACGCCACGGTCGTCGTCGAGGCGCCGGCGAGGAGCGGCGCACTCGTGACGGCCTCCTGGGCGCTCGAGCAGGGCCGCGAGTGCTTCCTCGTGCCCGGCCGCGTCGACGATCCCGCCTCGGCCGGCTGTCTCGCATTCCTGCGCGAGTTCCGCGACGGCACCCGGATCGTGGCCGGCATCCCGCAGCTCATCGAGGACCTGGGCCTGGCCGTCCGACCCGATGCGCCCCGGGCCACGGCCCTGGCCGGTGCGACCCTGACCGAGCTCGGCGGCACGACCGGACGGGTGGGGGAGGCCCTCGTGGCCGGCCACGTGACGGTCGACGAGCTGGTCGCGGTCACCGGCTTCCCGGTCGCGACCGTGCTGGCCTCGCTCACGCTCCTCGAGCGCCGCGGCCTGGCGGTCGGCGTCTTCGGCCGCTATCGCCCCGCGGGCACGCTCGCACTCGCGGATCCGGCCGCCCGACGCTAGCGAGTCGAGGCCCGAATCGGCCTCGTGCGGCCGATCCGGGAGCTCGCGCCGGGACCATCGGCTGATCGGACCCGCCCCGAGTGGCCCGATGGTCGGGTTTGCCCTCGATTGCGTACCGATGCTAAGGTGAGGCTCGGTTGCGGACCCCCAACGTGACCCGGAGACGCCAGAGCGGCACCCCGCCGACCCCAAGCCCTGGAGCGCTCTCTATTGCGAAAACTGGCCATCGCGGTCCTGGCCGTGCCCATCCTCCTGGTCGTCTATCTGAGCACCCTGCTGGGTCGCTCGCTGGCAGTCCGGAGCGCATTCGCCATCGGCCTCGGGGCCATCCTCGCGTTCGGCGTCATCTTCACGATGCGCCCCGCAGTCACGAACGCGACGCCGCCGAGCTCGATCCTGCCGGTCACCGCGGGCACATTCCGGACCGTCGTCGCCACTGACCACGCCGTCAGCGCGCCCGTCACGCTCGAGTTCAGCGCCCCGATGGACAAGACCTCGGTCGCGGCGGCCCTCGCGGTCACGCCGGCGACGAAGGTCAAGCTCGCCTGGGACGCCGCCGGCCGCGTCCTGACCATCGCCCCGCAGGCCCACTGGGCGGCCGGGCACCTACCACACCGTGACCGTCGACGCGGGCGCACTGGCTGCCAGCGGGGCGCCGATGGCGAGCCCCGCGCGAGCCGCCTTCCTGACCCGGAGTCCGGCCGGTGCCCAGATCGACGCCACGCAGGGCCTGGGCAAGCGGGTCGGTGTCGGGACCGCCTTCTCGATCACGTTCGACCGCCCGGTCGATCTCGAACTCGGTCCTCGACGGCATCCGCCTCGAGCCGGTGGCCACCGGCGCGATCACGGCGGCGTCGAGCGCCGGCGGCAAGACGAGCTACACGTTCACGCCGTCGTCGGCGCTCAAGGCAAACACGCGGTACCGCATCTTCCTCGCTGGGGCCGTGGACGCCGAGGGCGTGGCGATCGAGCCCGCGATGCTCGAGGTCCGGACCGTCGCGTCACCGGGCGTCGTCCGGTTCCGGCCGCGTGACGACACGTCCGCGGTCGCCCGCGATGCCGCCCTCTCGGTCCGGTTCACCAAGGCCATGGACAAGGCGACCACGAAGGCGGCGTTCACGGTCACCGTCAGCGGCAAGGCCATCGACGGAAAGATCAGCTTCGCCGAAGGCAACAAGGTGCTGGTCTTCGAGCCGGCCAAGAAGCTGCCGTACGGCAAGAAGGTCGTCATGGCGGTCGGCCCGACGGCGCTGAGCGCCGAAGGTGTTGCGTTGGCCAAGGCCGCCACGGGCAGCTTCAAGACGGTCGCCAAGGCCAAGCGCTCCACGACCACGTCGACCGGCGGTAGCACCGGTGGCGGAGGCGGAGGCGGTGGCGGCGCGGTCGGCGGCGGCAGCTGGGCATCGGTCGAGACGTACTACCTCGGGCTGATGAACTGCACGCGGACCGGTGGCTGGGTCACCGCGGGCGGCCACTGCAGCAGCCCGGGCGGCCGTGCGGTCGCCCCGCTGAAGCTCGACAAGGGCATCAGCAGCAAGGTCTCGCGGCCCTACGCGCGCAAGCTCGCGGTCGGTGCCGACTGCAGCCACTTCATCGGCGGCAACCCGGGCGACCGGCTCCGTCGGGCCGGCTACAGGAACTACACCTGGGCCGAGAACATCGGCTGCCGGTCGGGCGGCGCCAGGGCGGCCGTGCTCGGCTCGCACCGCTTCTTCCAGTCCGAGAAGTCGTACAACGGCGGGCACTACGTCAATCTCATGAACAAGAAGTACGACCGCGTCGGCATCGGCGTGTGGGTGTCGCACGGTCGGGTGCGACTCGTCATCGACTTCTACCACCCCTAGCGCGGCGCGAGGCAGCAGGGCCAGCTTCTCCGCTGCTACCTCAAGCGGTGGCACCGCCCATCGTCGAGCGTGGAGCCTGACGCACGCGCGCGTCACCAGACGCACCTCGCGGATCCGCTGGAGCCTCAGCTCACCCCGGTCTGGCTGCGGCATCCCTGCAGTCGATCGGTGGCCGTTCTGCAGATGTCCGCAATGGGACCAGGGGCCGCTTCCGATCAGGATTCGGGATGTCATTCATCCCCATCAATCGGAGGACTCGATGTCTATCTTCAACACCAAGCGCCGGCTGGTCAGCCTGGTTTCAGCGTCGGCTATCGTCGGCACGATGGCCGTGGCCGCAGTGCCCGCTTTCGCCATGGCCGCGTCGCCCTGCACCCCGACGGGGTTCTTCCGCGACGGCACCGAGCTCACCGCCGCCAAGATCGGCGTGCCCGTCACCGGGTCGCTCGACGCGACCGGCTGCGACATCGGTGCGTACAACCCGACCAAGGTTGCCAATGCTGACATCCATGGCGCTCGTTACTACGGCGTCGTCGTCAACGGCGGAACCAAGGTCAACACGACCAACAGCAAGGTCCACCAGATCGGCGAGACGCCGTTCGACGGCACGCAGCATGGCCGCGCCATCCTGTACATCAACGGCGCGGACGGCACGATCAGCGGCAACAAGGTCTACGACTTCCAGAAGAACGGGATCGAGGTCCGCGGCGTGACCGCCGATGCCAGCGCCCCCGCCGCCGACAAGTCCGTCGCGACGATCGCGAACAACGTCATCACCGGCCGAGGTCACATCGGCGACATCGCCCAGAACGGCATCGTCATCCTGGGCAACGCAAGCGCCACCGTGAAGGACAACAACGTCAGTCGCCTCTGGTACACAGGCGGACGCACGAAGCGACCGGTCTACTCACCTACGACCCCGCCAAGGTCACCGTGTCGGGCAACAAGATCGTCCGACAGCGAGGTGCGCTACTACGGCGACGTGACCGCGAACGTTCGGGGCCACTCGACGAAGACATTCCGCCCCCACGGCGTCCGCCTCGACCTCTACAGCCACGCGAAGCCGACCGCCCAGGCGGAGCTCGGCACCAAGCTCGACTGGAAGGTCAAGGTCGACGGCAGCGTCAGGCTGCACATCAAGCAGGGCTTCAGCGACCACGCCTCCTTCTACCAGCATTTCGGGACCGGCTCGGGCCGGCACGTGATCAAGGTCATCAAGAACGGCGACGTCGTCCGCTCGTTCGTCGCCCGCTTCTGATCCACACCAGCAACACGCAACGAGCCCCGGCCCTTCGGGCCGGGGCTTCTTCCTGTCTATCGCGACGACAGTCGAGGAAGCGCGCTCGATGTGTTCGCCGTCAGGAGTCCACCGGACCATCGGCGGGGCAGGCCCGACCCCATCGTCGGGCTGACACGGGCGTCGGCGCACCAGAAGATGGTCCCGTGATCCACAACGCCTGCATCCACATCAACGGCGAGCAGCCGCTGCTGGCCGACCTCTTCGACATGCCGACCGCCATGGACCTGGGCCTGCGCTGCACGAACCTGCGCACGCTCGATGGCAAGCGACCGGTCTTCGTCGACGACCAGTACTCGGTCTTCTTCTTCTCGTACGAGCACGTCCGGTTCGTCGAGATCCCGCCGTCGTCGCTCGCCGAGAACGGCGACCAGCCCGTCCCGATCGGCTCGCGCCTGCGTGGCGGCGTGGATCCGAAGGCCCCTCTGGCGCCCGAGGAGGACCTCGAGATCGACGAGGACTTCCTGCGCCGCATCCGCGAGGTCTAGGGCCTCCGTCGAAGCCACGGGCGAGGAAGCGCCTCGACCCCGGTGAGGGTCCGTGCAGGACCCGGTGCTACACTCCCGGCCGTGCCAAAGAACCTCGTGATCGTCGAATTGCCCGCCAAGGCGAGGACGATCGAACGCTATCTGGGCTCCGACTATCGCGTGCTCGCCTCCTACGGCCACGTCCGCGACCTGCCCGAGAATCCCGGCAAGGGCAAGTTCGGCGTCGACGTCGACAACGACTTCGCGCCCGAATACGTGATCAGCGACGACCGGCGCAAGCAGGTCGCCGACATCGAGAAGGCCTCCAAGGGGGCCGACGCCGTCTTCCTCGCCACCGACCTCGATCGCGAGGGCGAGGCGATCGCCTGGCACGTGGCCGAAGCGGCCCACGTGCCCGCGGAGAAGACCCGGCGGGTCACGTTCAGCGAGATCACCGAGCCCGCGATCCGCGAGGCGTTCGCCCATCCTCGCCAGATCGACCAGAACCTCGTCGACGCGCAGCAGACGCGACGCATCGTCGACCGACTCGTCGGCTACATGCTCAGCCCGCTCCTGTCGCGCAAGGTCCGCGGCGGCCTCTCGGCCGGTCGCGTCCAGTCCGTGGCCGTCCGCCTTGTCGTCGAGCGCGAGCGCGAGATCACGAGCTTCGTGGCGCGCGAGTACTGGACGATCGAGGCGCTCCTCGAGGCGCAGGGTGGCGAGCGGTTCGCCGCCGAGCTCGTGCGCATCGATGGCGAGGCGCTCGACGTCAGCGACGTCGACACCGCGACGCGACACGTCGAGGCCATCGCGCAGTCCCACCCGGTCGTCACCAAGGTCGGCGTCCGGACGCAGAAGCGATCGCCTGCGCCGCCGTTCACGACCTCGACCCTGCAGCAGGAGGCCAGCCGACGCCTGAGCTTCAGCCCGAAGCGCACGATGTCGGTGGCGCAGCACCTGTACGAGGGTGTCGAGACCGGCGAGGGCCACATCGGGCTCATCACCTACATGCGAACGGACTCGACCGCGATGGCGGGCGTGGCCATGGGCGAGGCCCGCGAGGTCATCGCCGACCGCTACGGCCCGACCTACACGATGCCCAAGGGCCGCGTGTACAAGACCAAGAGCAAGGGCGCCCAGGAAGCCCACGAGTCGATCCGACCCACCAGCTTCCGCCGCGACCCGGACTCGCTCGCCGACCACCTCAAGCCCGAGGAGCTGCGCCTGTACCGGCTCATCTGGCAGCGAGCGATCGCCTCGCAGATGGCCGCCAAGGAGCTCGAGACCACATCGATCGACCTGGCCGACGGCCCCTACGAGCTGCGTGCGTCCGCGACCAAGGTCCTGTTCGACGGCTTCGCCCGTGTCTACACCGAGGGCCGCGACGACGACGCCGCCGACGACGAGGACGAGGGGGCGAAGCTGCCGGCCCTCGTCGAGGGCGACCGGACGAGCGTGGTCGAGGTCACCCCGAACCAGCACTTCACCGAGCCGCCGCCGCGCTTCACCGAGGCGACGCTCATCAAGGCGCTCGAGGAGCACGGCATCGGGCGGCCGTCGACCTACGCCGCCACGATCTCGACGATCGTCGATCGCGGGTACGTCCGCGTCGAGGAACGGCGTCTCCACCCGGAGCTCGTCGCCGAGATCGTGACCGACCTGCTCGTCGAGCATTTCGGCGACTACGTCGACGTCGCGTTCACCGCCCGCATGGAGGAGGAGCTCGACGAGATCGCCCGAGGCGAGCGCGAGTGGGTCCCGCTGCTGCGCGCCTTCTACGGACCGCTGCGCGACCGCGTGGACGAGAAGCGCCGCGAGCTCAAGCGTGCCGACTTCACGACCGAGCCGACCGACGAGGTCTGTTCCGAAGGACACCCGATGGTCATTCGCCTCGGGCGCAACGGGAGGTTCCTCGCCTGCTCGATGTTCCCCGAGCACAAGGAGAGCCGACCGCTGCCCGGCGAGGAGCCACCGCCCCAGGAGGGGACAGGCGAGGTCTGCCCCAAGTGCGGCGAGGGGACGCTCGTCGGCAAGCGCGGCCGGTTCGGACTGTTCGTGGGCTGCTCGCGGTACCCCGAGTGCGACTACATCAAGCGCGACGGCCCGCCGCCGCCCGATCCGCTCCCGTTCACGGTCGATTGCCCCAAGAACCACGACGGCCACCTCGTGCCGCGTCGCGCGCGGCGCACGGGGAACGTCTTCTGGGGATGCTCCAACTACCCGAAGTGCGACTACACGACCAACGACGAGCCGCTGGGCGGCCTGCACGACACCGACGACGGCCCGATCGCGCGCAAGGGCGAGGCTGCCATCTGCCTGGTCTGCGGCTCGACGAGCGACACCCCGCCCGAGGGCATCGTGCCCGGCGAGCGCTATGCGGGCGGACCGGCGAACCCGGCCACGATCGCCCGACCGGCACGCACGGGACGAGGCGGCGGCGGTTCGAGAGGCGCCGGGGGACGGGCCCGTGGACCGGCCCGCTCGACCGGTCGGGGCACCAGCCGGCAGACACGCCCCGTCGAACCGGCCGCCGACGCGTGAGCTGGGGTCGCCATCGACCCCGCGACCCCTTCGGCCCTCGATCGCTTCCTCCGGACCCTCGCCGCACGCGACGCGTCGCCCCACACGCAGCGGTCGTACGCGACGGCGATCGGGGTCTACCTCGAGTGGCTCGCCGCCCGCGGCGTCGACTGGCGGACACCCGGTCGGGCCGACCTCCGCGCGTACCTCGGTGAGCTGTCCGGCGGCCGTGCCCGTTCGTCGGTGGCGCAGCGCCTGGCCGCGATCCGCTCGTTCCACCGGTGGGCGGCCCGCGACGGCGTGGCACCCGGCGACCCGTGGGGTGCGATCGCCACACCCCGCCTGCCCGGCCGCCTGCCCCGCGTCCTCGAGACCGACGACATCGAGGCGCTGCTCGGCGTCATCACGGCCGACCTCGCCCGTGCGGCCCATGCGGGCTCCCCCGAGCGGGTCGAGCTCGCGACCGCCCTGGCGTTGCGTGACCGTGCGCTCGTCGAGACCGCCTACGCGGCGGGCCTCCGAATCAGCGAGCTGGCCGATGCGGAGCTGGGCGCGCTCGATCTCAGGCGCGGCGAGCTGCGGGTGATCGGCAAGGGCCGCAAGGAGCGGGTCGGCCTCCTCGGGCGACCGGCCCGGGCAGCCATGGCCGCCTACCTCGAGGATGGCCGGCCGATCCTCGTCAGCCTCCGCACGAGTGATTCGGCGCCGCCGACGCAGGTCTTCCTGAACCACCACGGCGAGCCACTCGGGGTCCGCGGCCTGCGCTATCGACTGGACCGGCTGCGCCGTCGCGCCGGCTTGCCCGACGGCGTGTCGCCGCACACCCTGCGCCACTCGTTCGCGACGCATCTGCTCGACGGCGGCGCCGACCTGCGCGTCGTGCAGGAGCTGCTCGGCCACGAGAGCCTGGCGACGACCCAGATCTACACCCACGTGTCGCCCACGCGACTCCGGGCGGCCTACCGGGAGGCGCACCCGCGGGCGCGTCGCGACACCGCTCCGTGACCGCGACCCGCCATCTGGCGCGGGCGGGGCTGATCGTCTCCGCCGCGTTCCTCGCGTCGCGCGTCCTCGGCTGGGTCCGGACGATCGTCATCGTCCGCAACGGCGGGTCGCTCGCGGAACTCGACGCGTTCTTCGCCGCGTTCCGGATCCCGGACCTCATCTTCCAGCTCGTCGCCGCCGGGGCGCTGTCCTCGGCGTTGATCCCGATCGTGTCGGGTCTGTTCGCCACGGGCGAGCACGCGCGGGCCTGGCGGGTCGTCTCGACGGTCACCAACCTCATGCTCATCGGCCTGGCGGTCCTCGGCCTCATCGTGCTGATCGCGGCCCCGGCGATCGTCGCGTTCATCACGCCCGGCTTCGATGCCGCCCAGACGGCCAAGACCGTCGAACTGACCCGGATCATGATCCTGAGCCCGATCTTCCTTGCGCTGGGCTCGGTCGCGACGAGCGTCCTCAACGCCGGCGGCCGATTCGCCGCGTCGGCGATCGCCCCCGTGACGTACAACCTCGCGATCATCGGGGCGGCGCTGCTCCTGGCCCCGTCGATGGGTGTCGAAGGCCTCGCGATCGGGGTCGTGCTCGGGTCGCTCACCCATCTGCTGGTCCAGCTGCGTCCGCTGGCCCGCCTCGGCTTCCGGTACGTGCCGGCGATCGACGTCGGCGACGTCGTCGCACGCAAGGCCCTGACGTTGATGGCGCCCCGGGCCATCGGACTCGGGGCGTCGCAGATCACCTTTGTCGTCGTGACCTCGCTGGCGACCCTCCAGGGGCCCGGGGCGGTCACCAGTTTCAACGTCGCCTTCACGCTGCTCCAGATCCCGATCGGTGTCATCGGAGTGCCGCTTGGGATCGTCGTGCTCCCGTCGCTGTCCCGTGTCGCTGCGGTCGGTCGCGAGCCCGAGTTCGTGTCCATGCTCACGAGGGCCCTCCGGCTGCTGGTCTACGTCATGATTCCGATCGGCGCGCTGTTCGCGATCGTCCGCGTCGAGACCGTGTCCCTCCTCTTCGACGACGGCAGCTATGACGGGGCCGCCCTCGCACTGACTGCCGCGACGCTCTTCGCCTTCCTCGTCGGGCTGGCGGCGCACGCGCTCATCGCGGTGCTGGCCCGCGCGTTCTACGCCCGCCAGGACACGCTCACGCCGGTCCTCGCCGCGGTGGGCGCGGTCGTCATCAACGTGTCGCTCGCGGTGGTGCTGGTCGGGCCGCTCGGGTTGCCGGGCGTCGCCCTCGCCATCGCCATCGCGGCCTGGCTGGAGGCCATCGCCCTCGTCGTCGTCCTGGCCCGCCGCGTGGCCGGCTTCAGGCCGTCGGCCCTGCTGGGCGTCGGGCTGACCTCGGCCGTCGGCACCGTCGTCGCGAGTGCCGCGGGACTGGCCGTGCGGGAGATCCTCGAGAGGACGATCGGGCCCGACCCGGGCAAGCTCCTCCTCGCCCTGGAGATCGCCGTGATCAGCGTCGCCTTCGGCCTCGTCTACGCGGGAGTCTCGCTCGCCTTGCGGATCCCGGAACTGCCGTCTATCGTCGGGGTCATGGTCGACGTGCTCCGCCGCCCGCGACCGTCGTGACGGACGCCGCCGGGCCGACCGAGCCGCGGGACCTCACGCGACCGTCGGCGTGGGACGCATTCGTCGAGGCGAGTGAGCCCGGGTCCTATCTCCAGCTCTCGGCGTGGGCCGGCGTGAAGGCGGCCAACGGCTGGTCGGCGCACCGGATCGTCGCAGACGGTGCGGGCGACGGCCCGATCGGCGTCCAGATCCTCGTGCGCCGGCCGCGGCCGATGCCGTGGGCATTCGCGTACGCCCCGCGTGGGCCGGTGGCCACGGCCTGGACGCCCGACCGCCATCGCGGCTTTCACCGAGCGGGTCCGGGCCGATCTCGGCACGACCGCGGGGCGCGTGAGCCACGTCCGGATCGACCCGGAGATCGAGGCCGACGGGCCGCTCGACCCGGATCGAGCCCTGCGACGCGCGCTCCGGGCCGCAGAGTGGCGACCGGCGCCGGCCATCCAGCCGGCCTCCACGCGCGTCATCGACCTGGGGGCCGACGAGGACGCCCTCTGGGGCGACCTGCGCAAGAAGTGGCGCCAGTACGTGAACAAGGCCAGGACCGGCGGCGTGGTCGTGGTCGATGCCGACGGAGACCGGCTCGGCGACTTCTACCGGATCTACCAGGAGACTGCGGCCCGGGCCGGGTTCCTGATCCGGACCGAGGATGCGTACCGCGACGTCTGGGAGGCGTATCGGCCGGCGGGCCGGGCTCGGCTGCTGTTCGCCCAGACGGCAGATGGCGAACCCGTCGCGACGCTGTTCCTCGTCCGCAGCGGGCCGCGCGTCGTCGAGCCGTACGGCGGCATGACCGCGGCCGGTGCGGACTCGCGGGCCAACTACCTCCTGAAGTGGGAGGCCATCCGCAGCTCGCGCGAGCAGGGCGCCACGAGCTACGACCTGTGGGGTCTCGCCACCGGCGGCATCGCCCACTTCAAGACCGGCTTCGGTGGCCGCGAGGTCCGCTACATCGGGGCGTGGGACCTGGTGCTCGATCCGATCGGGCGCCAGGCATACGAGGCCGGGGTGAGGTCCAGCGTCCGGTTGGCGCGGTGGCGCCACCGGCGATCGGGTGCGACGGGCGGCGCCGCGGAAGGAGCCGAGGGAACCGAAGGCCTTGGGGGCGACGGGTGAGCGGCCCGCATGAGGCGGCGCCAGCCGAGCTCGAGGACTGGGACGCCCGCGCGGTCGAGGCGCCCGGCGGGCACGTGTACCAATCGCGGGCGTGGGCCGAGCACCGACGAGCGTCGGGCTGGCTGCCACGCTTCCTGGTGTTCGAGGACGGCGGCAGGGTGCTCACCCTTGAGCGGCCGTGGCCGCTGATCGGGGGCTCGAGCGCCTACGTCCCGCGGGGCCCCGCGCCGGTGGGCATCGATGGTGCCGCGCTCGCGGCCCGCCAGGTGGGGGTCGGCGAGGCACTCGCCGCGCTCGGCGTGGATGTCGTCGCGTCGGACCCGGAGGTCCCGGCTGCGGACACGGCCTACGTGGCCGCGATCCATGCGGCGGGCTTCGCGCCGATCGAGGAGATCCAGCCCTCGCGCCACCGGATCACGCTCGCGCTCGACGATGGCGTCGACGAGATGCTCGCGTTCGGCCACATCGCCAAGTCGACGCGGCAGCGGATCCGGGCCGCCGAGGCGTCGGGGCTGGCCGTCGTCCGTCACGACGCGCATCCAGCCCCTGACGGGGTGGGGGAGGGGTTCGTCGGCCCTGCCGAGCCCGCCGAGGCCGCCCTCGACCGCTTCTACGACCTGTTGCTCGCGACCGGCGAACGCCGCCAGTTCACGTTCGGTCCAAGGGCCGGGTTCGTCGGCTGGTGGCTGGCCGCCCTCGCGGCCGGGCACCTCGTCTACCTCGAGGTTCGCGACGGGGGCGCCGACGGAGTGCCCCTGGCGGGCCTCGTCCTGTACCGCCACGGCGGCCGGCTCTCCACCGTGCACTCCGGCGACCGCGCCGAGACCCGCCGCACGCATCCAGGCGCCCTCCACCTCGCGCGCTGGCGAGCGATCCAGCTGGCGATCCGCGAGGGATCGAGCGAGATGGACCTCGGTGGCGCCGACCTGCCCGGCGCGCGCCGCGAACCGGTCGAAGGCGAGCCGATGTGGGGGCTGTACCAGCACAAGCTCGGGTTCGGCGGCCGATGGCTCGAGCTGGCCGGCGCCCACGAGCGCGTCATCCGGCCGAGGCGCTACGCGGCAGGGCGCCTGGCCGCCCGGGTCGCCCGGCTGGTCCGGCGATGACCGAGCGGACCATCGCCGAGCTCCTTGCTGCTGCCGAGCGCAGCGGAGCCCGGGAACTCGCGGGTCTCATCGCCCGATTGACCGCCGAAGGGCGGCTGCGTGGCGCCCGCCGCGACGGCAGGGCGATCGGCGCGGCCGGCCTGGCCGGCGTCTCGGTCACCGGCGTGACGAACGACTCGCGAGCCGTCCACCCCGGCTCCCTGTTCGTGGCGATCCCCGGGCTCGGGGTCGATGGGCATGACTACGTGGCCGCGGCCGCCGCAGCCGGAGCCGGCGCCGCGATCGTCGCGCGCCCGGTGCCCGAGGTCGCGCTTCCGCAGCTCGTCGTCGCCGATCCCCATCCCGCGCTCGCGACCGCCGCGGCGTGGTGGTACGACGACCCGAGCGACGAGCTGGGCGTGGTCGGGATCACGGGAACGGACGGCAAGACCACGACCGCGTTCCTCGCGGTGGCCGCGCTCGATGCGGCGGGCGTGCGGACCGGGATGGTCGGCACGGCCGCGACGCGGATCGGTGGCGTCCAGGAGGACAACGAGGCCCACGTCACGACGCCCGAGGCGCCGGCCCTCCAGCTCGCGCTGCGCGCGATGGTCGTGGCCGGCGACACCGCGGCGGTCATCGAGAGCACCTCCCACGGCCTCGCGCTCGAGCGGGTCGGGTCCATCGCGTACGACGTCGCGATCCTGACCAACGTCACCCACGAGCACCTCGAGTTCCACGGCAGCTTCGAGGCGTATCGCGACGCCAAGCTCTCCCTCTTCGAGCGCCTCGCCCCGGGGCGCGCGGCCGTCGCCAAGCCGTCCGACCGCGGCTGGCCACGGACCGGCATCGTCAACCTCGACGACCCCTCGGCCGGCCGCTTCGTCGGGGTGACCCAGGAGGCCGGCGCGCGGGTCCTGACCTACGGCACCGACCCCGCGGCCGATGTTCGTGCCACGCGCGTCGAGGAGGACGCCCACGGCCTGCGGATCGCCTACACGGCGCCGTCGGGCGCGGCGAGCCTGACGCTGCGGCTGGCGGGCCGGTTCAACGTCCACAACGCGCTCGCCGTGGTCGCGCTCGGCGAGGCCGCCGGGCTGGATGCGGCGGCGATCCGGGCGGGGCTCGAGGGCCTCGACGCGGTCCCGGGTCGGATGGAGCGGATCGAGGCCGGCCAGCCGTTCGGGGTCATCGTCGACTACGCGCACAGCCCGGCGTCGCTCCAGGCCGTGCTCGACCTGCTCGCACCCGTCGCGGCGGCCCGCGGCGGTGGGCTCATCGCGGTCTTCGGGTCGGCCGGCGAGCGCGACACGGCAAAGCGCCCGCTCATGGGCCGGATCGCCGGCGAGCGTGCGCGCCTCGTCGTCGTCACCGACGAGGATCCGCGCGGCGAGGACCGCGACGCGATCCTCGACGAGATCGCGCGCGGCGCGGAGGCCGCCGGCAAGCGGCGCGGCCACGACCTGCTGCTGGTCGCGGACCGCCGGGAGGCCATCGACGCCGCACTCGAGCGGGCCCGGCCCGGCGACATCGTCCTGCTCGCCGGCAAGGGCCACGAGCGCTCGATCATCGGTCCGACGGGCCCGGTGGCCTGGAACGAACGTACGGTGGCGGAGGCGGCCCTTCGGGAGCTCGGGTTCGGCTGAGCACCACTGCTATCCTTGGCGCCCATGGCCACGACCACGCCACGCACGAAACCGAGCGCGAAACCGGCCCGCGAGGCGCCCGTCCGCGCCGCTCGTGCGCCGCGACGCGCGCCGACCGCCCCGAAGGTCCGGCCGGCTGGCGATCCCGATCTCGAGTCGCTCCGCAAGAAGCTGTGGGCCGCCATCGTCGAGCACTACCCCGACGCCGACCGTGAGCCGGTCGACCGGGCCTTCGACCTTGCCGTCGAGGCGCATGCGACCCAGCGCCGCGCGACGGGCGAGCCGTACGTCACGCACCCGATCGCGTCGGCCCAGATCCTCGCCGAGCTCGGCGTCGATCCGGTCGCGATCGAGGCCGCGCTCCTCCATGACGTCCCCGAGGACACCGAGTACAGCCTGACCGACGTCGAGGAGCGCTTCGGCGCCGAGGTCGCGCAGCTCGTCGACGGGGTCACGAAGCTCTCGAAGTTCAGCACCCACAGCCACGAGCAGCAGCAGGCCGAGAACATCCGCAAGATGCTCCTGGCGATGGCCCAGGACATCCGGGTCGTGCTGATCAAGCTCGCCGACCGGCTCCACAACATGCGCACGCTGTACGGCCTGCCCTCGGACAAGCAGCAGCGCATCGCCCGCCAGACGATGGAGATCTACGCGCCGCTCGCCGAGCGGCTCGGCATCTGGCAGATCAAGTGGGAGCTCGAGGACCTCGCCTTCAAGGCGCTCGAGCCGGAGCGGTTCCGCGAGCTGGCCACGCTCCTCGACACCCGGCGCAAGGCGCGCGAGACCTTCATCGAGCGCTCGATCGCCGAGCTCCGGCCCAAGCTCGAGGCGGCCGGCATCCACGCCGACATCGAGGGCCGGCCGAAGCACATCTACAGCATCTGGAAGAAGATGCAGCGCAAGAGCGCGGAGTTCGGCGAGATCTACGACGTCTACGCCATCCGCCTGCTCGTCGACGACGTGCGCGACTGCTATGCGGCGCTCGGCATCGTCCACTCGCTCTGGCGGCCGATCCCCGGCCAGTTCGACGACTACATCGCGGTCCCCAAGAACAACCGCTACCAGTCGCTCCACACCGCGGTGATCGCCCTCGACGGCAAGCCGCTCGAGATCCAGATCCGGACCCACCAGATGCACCAGGTGTCCGAGGTCGGCATCGCGGCCCACTGGCGCTACAAGGAGGGCACCAAGTCCGACCGCGAGTACGACGCGAAGCTCGCCTGGCTGCGCCAGCTCATGGACTGGCAGCGCGAGGTCTCCGAGTCGACGCGACCGAGTTCGTCGAGGGCATCAAGCTCGACATCTTCCAGGACCAGGTCTTCGTCTTCACCCCGAAGGGCGACATCAAGGACCTGCCGGCGGGCGCGACGCCGCTCGACTTCGCCTACCGGATCCACACCGACGTCGGCCACCGGACGATCGGCGCGAAGGTCAACAACCGACTCGTGCCGCTCGACTACCGCCTGAAGAACGGCGACATCGTCGAGATCGTCACCACCAAGGGCGAGCACGGGCCGTCGCGCGACTGGCTGAACGTCGTCCGCACCAGCCACGCCCGCGAGAAGATCCGCCAATGGTTCAAGCGCAAGGACCGCGACGAGAACATCGTCCACGGCCGCGAGTCGCTCGAGCGTGAGCTGCGGCGCCTCGCCCGGACCTCGATCGCGGCGGTCGGCGTCGAGCGCATCGCCGAGGTCGCGAAGACCTTCAACTACGAGATCGGTCGACGACTTCTACGCCGCGGTCGGCTACGGCGCGGTCGGCGCCCAGACCGTGGTCATGCGCCTCGGCGTCGTCGACGACGGCCAGAGCACGCTCCCGACGGTCGCGCCGCCGCAGCACATCACGCGGACCGGGCGGCGTCCGGGTCAAGGGCGTCGGCGACCTGCTCATCCGCTTCGCGAAGTGCTGCCACCCGATCCCGGGCGACCCGATCATCGGCTTCATCACGCGCGGCAAGGGCGTCACGGTCCATCTCCAGGCCTGTCCGACGGTCGTCAACGAGCGCGAGCTCGGCCGCCTGATCGAGGTCGAGTGGGAGGCCGAGCCGACCCAGACCTATCCGATCGCCATCCGCGTCGAGGCCTACGACCGGACCGGCCTGCTCTCGGACATCACCCAGGTCGTCGCCGAGAACAAGGTCAACATCGTGGCCGCGAGCGTCGGCGTGACGCCGGACCACACCGCGGTCGTGACCGCGACGCTCCAGGTCGCCTCGGTCAGCCAGCTCGCCCGGGTCATGAGCCGGATCGAGCAGCTCAAGGACGTGGTCAGCGTCCAGCGCGACCTGGGCTAGCGGGCGCGGGTCCGGCCCGAACCCCGCCATCGAGCGGCGGCTAGACTTCGGCGCGATGCCGACCTTCCGAGCGCCGCGCGGGACTCGCGACCTGCTGCCGGCCGAGACGCCGACGTGGACGCGCCTCGAGCGCCTGGCCGCGGACCTCGCCGCCCGCTACGGCTACCGGCGCATCGAGACCCCGCTCTTCGAGGTCACCGCGGTCTTCGAGCGGGGCATCGGCGAGGTCACCGACGTCGTCGAGAAGGAGCTCTTCCGGCTCGCGCCGCGGACGGAGGAGGGCGAGGCGTGGGCCCTCCGCCCGGAGCCGACCGCCGGGATCGTCCGGGCCTACGTCCAGCACGGGATGCAGACCTGGCCGCAGCCGGTCAAGGTCACCCAGACCGGACCGATGTTCCGCTACGACCGGCCGCAGGCGGGACGCTACCGGCAGTTCTGGCAGTTCGACGTCGAGGCGATCGGCGACGCCGGCCCGGCGGTCGATGCCGAGATCGTCGAGCTCGGGGCGCGGTTCTACCGCGAGGTCGGCCTCGACGGCGTCGAGGTCCAGCTCAACTCGATCGGCGACCCCGCGTGCCGGCCGGCCTACATCGAGACGCTGAAGGCGTACTACCGGACCGGCAGGCGGACCTGCCGCCGACGGAGCGCGAGCGCCTCGGGCGCAACCCGCTGCGCCTGCTCGACTCGAAGGACCCGGCGATGGCGGCGATCAACGCCGGGGCGCCGCGCATGACCGACCGGCTGTGCGCCGCCTGCGCCGAGCACTTCGCGGCGGTCCGCGCCCACCTCGACGCCCTCGGCGTCGCGTATCGCCTCGAGCCCGGGCTCGTCCGCGGCCTCGACTACTACACGCGGACCGCCTTCGAGTACTACGTCGCGCGGTCGGGAGGGCCAGCAGCAGGCCATCGGCGGCGGCGGCCGCTACGACGGCCTGATCGAGCTGCTCGGCGGTCGCCCGACCCCGGGCATCGGGTTCGGGATCGGGCTCGACCGGCTGGTCCTCGCGCTCGAGGAGGCCGGCCACGCGGTCGTGCCGCGAGCCGGCGCCGGTCGCCGTCGTGGTGGGCGCCGACCCGGACGACACGGTCGCGCGGCTGGTGATCGCCACGGAGCTCCGGGCGGCCGGGCTGGACGTCCACGCCGACCTGGGCCGGCGCAAGCTCGGCAAGCAGCTGGAGGCCGCCGCCCGCGACGGCGCGCACTTCGCGGTCATCCTCGGCGACGAGCTCGCGACCGGCGAGGTCCAGCTGCGCGACCTGCCGGCGGGGACGCAGAAGCTGGTCGCCCGATCGGACCTGGCTCGCGAGCTGGCACGGGCCCACGCCGCCCACCGCCACGGGACGGAGTAGGGCAGGGGTCGTGGCGGAGGTCGGGTTTCCGGACGAAGAGGCCGAGGCCCTCGTCGCCGCCGAGACGGCGCTCGCCCGGCGGGATCCAGCCTGGCCGGGCGGGCTCGAGGGCCTGCTCGACGGAGCGTTCGCCGAGGTCGGGGCCAGCGGGCGCGCCTGGTCCCGGGACGATGTCGTGGCCACGCTGGCCGCCGATCCGCCCGACCGGATCGAGCTGCGCGACATCGTCGTCGAACGCCTGGCCGACGACGTCGCCCTCGTGCGTTTCGTGACCGAGGAGCCGGCACGTGCCGGCCGGCGGGCGAGGCGAGTCTCGGTCTGGGTCCGTCGCGACGGGACATGGCGGATCCGCTACCACCAGGGGACGGTGTCGCCCGACGCCGAGGCCGGCACCTGATGGGCGAATGGATCTACTTCATCCACCCGCCGCGCGAGGACTTCGCGGCCACGATGACCGCGGAGGAGACCACGGCCTGGGGCGTCCACTTCGAGCGGTTCCAGGAGGCCCTCGCCGACGGCACGATCATCCTCGTCGGCCCGACGCTCGGGGTCCACAACACGGGCATCTGCATCTTCGAGGCGCCCGACGAGGCAGCCGCGCGCCGGTTCATGGAGGATGACCCCGTGATCGCCGGCGGCTTCGCTCGAGGCGAGCTCCGACCGTTCCGCGTGTCGTTGCTCCGCGGCCGCGACTGACGACCCGCGATCAGGCGGGCGGGTCCTCGAGCCCGTGCAGGTCGCCCGATCCGTGGAACTCGACGAGGGTCTCGCGTCGGCCGCCCGGCCCGATCTGCCGTCCGCCGACCGTGACGTACCCCGTCACCGTGCGTCCGTCGGCGAGGACGCCGACGAACTCGCCCTCGTCCTCGGGCGGATTCGAGCGGGTGACGACACGCGCGGCCCATTGCGACCGGCCCTGGTCGTCGTCCCAGCAGTCGAGTGTCGCGCCGGGCATGCTCACGCCGGCGAAGGTCACCTGCTTGAGGGCGAAACGGAGGTGGCGGCGGGCGGGCACGTGTCCACGGTAACAGGGCTTCGTCGGCCGGTCGTCGGGCGGCGGTCGAGGTCGACTACGATACGGCGGCCATGAGCGCCCTCACCCCCAGCCTCGCCACGCCCTACCGGACCCACACGAACGGGGAGCTGCGGGCGTCCGACGCGGGCTCCGAGGCCCGGCTGGCCGGCTGGGTCCACCGTCGACGCGACCACGGCCAGCTCATCTTCCTCGACCTGCGCGACCGCCACGGGCTGACCCAGATCGTGATCGACCAGACCGACGTCCCCGGCCGCCCACGAGCAGGCCAGCCGGATCCGGCCGGAGTTCGTCGTGGCGGTGCGCGGCGAGGTCTCGAAGCGCCTGCCCGGCACCGAGAACCCGCGGCTGCCGACCGGCGAGATCGAGCTCCGCGCGACCGAGGTCGAGATCCTGTCGGAGGCGAAGACGCCGCCCTTCTACATCAACGAGCCGGACGCGCCGGTCGACGAGGCGCTGCGGCTCAAGTACCGCTACCTCGACATCCGCCGCCAGCCGATGGCGCGACCGGCTCCTCCTGCGCTCGCGCATGGTCCAGGCGATCCGCGAGGTCCACCACGCGAACGGCTTCGTCGAGGTCGAGACGCCGACGCTCATCAAGAGCACGCCGGAGGGCGCCCGCGACTTCATCGTGCCGTCCCGGCTCCAGCCCGGGACCGTCTACGCGCTCCCGCAGAGCCCGCAGCAGCTCAAGCAGCTCCTGATGGTCGGCGGGATGGATCGCTACTTCCAGATCGCCCGCTGCTACCGCGACGAGGACCTGCGCGGCGACCGCCAGCCCGAGTTCACCCAGCTCGACCTGGAGATGAGCTTCGTCGACGAGGCGACCGTCATGGGCTTCGTCGAGTCGATGGTGATCGAGGTCTCGCGGGCCACCCGGCCCGACCGCCCCATCCTGCAGACCCCGTTCCCGGTCTTCACCTACGACGAGGTCATCGAGCGGTTCGGCTCGGACAAGCCGGACATCCGGTTCGGGATGGAGCTTGTCGACCTCGGGTCCGTCCTGGTCGGCCCCGACGGGACGCCGTCGTCGGGGTTCGGCGTCTTCGACGGCGCCCTGTCGTCGGGCGGCCGGGTCAAGGCGATCGTGGCACCCGGCATGGCCGGGATCACCCGGCGCGAGATCGACGAGCTCATCGAGCGGGCGAAGCGGTTCGGCGCCAAGGGCCTGGTCCATCTCGCGCTCGAACCGGGCGGCGAGGTGAAGAGCCCGATCGCGAAGTTCCTGGACGACGAGACGCAGCGCGCCATCATCGACCAGACCGGGGCCGCGGAGGGCGACCTGCATCCTCATCGTGGCCGACACGCCCGCGGTGACCGCCGACGTCCTGGGCCGGCTCCGCGTCGAGCTGGGCGACCGGCTCGGGCTGGCCGATCCCGAGGTCCTCGCCTACGCCTGGGTGCACCGCTTCCCGATGTACCAGTGGGACGCCGAGGGCGGCCGCTGGGACGCGACCCACAACCCGTTCTCGGGCGTCGTCCCGGAGGACGAGGAGCTCCTCGTGACCACCTCGGGCGACCCGGCGCAGCCCGTCGCCCGACGACCCGGCGGGCCGTGCCCGGGCGCTCCAGTACGACCTCGCGCTCAACGGCTGGGAGCTCGGCGGCGGATCGATCCGGATCCATCGGCGCGACCTGCTCGAGCGCAGCTTCCTCCTGCAGGGCCAGACAGCCGAGGGCATGCGCGAGAAGTTCGGGGCGGTCCTCGACGCGTTCGAGTTCGGCGCGCCGCCCCACGGCGGCATCGCCCTCGGGATCGATCGCTGGGCGATGGTGTTCGCGAGCCAGACCAACATCCGCGAGGTCATGGCGTTCCCGAAGACCCAGTCCGGCACCGACCCGATGCTCGAGGCGCCGTCGCCGCCCGAGCCCAGCCAGTACGAGGAGCTCGGCCTGCGCTTCGTCGGCGTGCCCGGTCGGACCGGCGGGGAGGGGACCGACGCGTGAGCGACGCGGCGCCACGATCCAGGTCGATTCGGGGATGACGGACTTCGGCGGCAGCCTGGACGCGTGAACCCGCTTCGCGCGGCCGCCCGCCACCCGCGGTTCGCGGCCCTGGCGGGCGCGCTGTGCATCACGTTCTCGGGGATCTTCTACCGCTGGTCCGAGGTCAGCCCCTCGACCGGCGTCGTCTTCCGCTGCCTGTACGGGCTGCCGCTCCTGGCGCTCGCCGCCTGGTTCGAACGGCGCGACCTCGGGCCGATGAGCCCACGGGCGGTTCGACTCTCGGCGTTCGCCGGCGTCTTCTTCGCGGTCGACCTGCTGACGTTCCACTACGTCGTCGACAACATCGGGGCCGGCCTCGCCACGATGATGGGCAACCTCCAGGTGGTGATCGTCGCGCTGGCGGCGTGGGCCCTGTGGGGCGAGCGGCCGGGGCGGAACGTCGCGGTCGCCCTGCCGATCATGCTGTTCGGGGTCGTCCTGATCTCCGGGTCTGATCGGCGGCGACGCGTACGGCACGAACGCGCCACTCGGCGTCGCGATCGGCCTCGTGACCGCGGCGTCGTACGCGGGCTACCTCCTGGTCATCCGCCGGGCGACGCCGGACCGCCGTGCGGCGGGTCCCGTGACGGTCGCGACGGCCGTCTGCGCGCTCGTCGCTGCGATCTTCGGCACGATCGTCGGCGACTTCGACCCGGTGCCGTCGCTGCCGTCCCACGCCTACCTGCTGGCGCTCGGCGTCACGAGCCAGTCGATCGGCTACATCCTGATCCAGGTCTCGCTGCCGCGGCTGCCGGCCGTGCTGACGTCGGCGATCCTGTTGACCCAGCCGGTGATGACCGTGCTGTTCGCGGCGTTGCTGCTCGGCGAGGCGCCGTCATCCGGGCAGATCACGGGCGTCGTACTGGTGGTCGTCGGCCTGGCGCTGGCGACCGGCGCGGTCGGTCGCGTCCGCGATGACCTGCGCGAGACGTTCGCCCCGGCCGGCTAGGCGCGCCGGGCTGGCCGAGAGTCAGCCGTCGGGGTTCGGCAGGCCGGCCTCGGAGATGACGTCGTCGCCCCACTCGTGGGTGTGCCCGGCCGGCGGGTCCGGCGGGCCCTCGTAGTCGGGCAGCGCGCTCGGGTCGGTGTCGACGTCGTGCGTGACGCCGGGATCGCCCACCTCGACCAGGCGGCGTCGGGACGATGAGCGCCAGGCGCTCGATGACGTCCGGCGGCATCACGTCCGCCGGGATCGACCGCAGCGCCTCGAGGTGGGCCAGCGGGAGCAGGACCGGCCAGCCGGGCTCGCCGTGCCAGGCGGGCCGCAGCATCGTGCCGCGGGCGGTGCCGTGGGCCTCGATGAGTGACGTGATCGTCTCGGGGCCCACCCAGACCATCCGGGCCGGCCACAGCAACGCCCCGGTCAGGTCGTGGACCTCCGCCTCCGCGAGTTCGATGCCGCGGACCATCTGACCGACCGGGCCGGTCTCCGCCGGCGCCGGCAGGCCGTGGCTCGCCTCGCTGCCTGCCAGGCTCGCCGCCACCGCGCCGTCGGGATCGGGCGAGAGCACGACGATCGGCAGGGCCCCGCCCGACCACGCGAGGTCCGCCAGACGCCGGACCCGGGCCTGCCCGAGCGTCTCGGCCAGGGCGCCGTCGGCGGTCGCGGACAGGATCACGGCGGCGACGGTCATCGTCGCCCGATGCTAGCAGGCGCCCGCCGGCCCGGCGGCGCAGGAGCGACCGATGTGCGACACTGCGCCGCGCCCATGACCGACTCCGCCGCCTCAAGCCCCGCCGCGCCCGCCCTGGACCCGACCGCCACCCGTGCCGACCTGCGCAATGTCGCGATCGTCGCCCACGTGGACCACGGCAAGACGACGCTCGTCGACGCGATGCTCCGCCAGACCGGGACCTTCCGGGCCAACCAGGCCGTCGTCGACCGGGTCATGGACTCGGGCGACCTCGAGCGCGAGAAGGGCATCACGATCCTCGCCAAGCAGACGACCGTCGATCACGCGGGCATCCGGCTCAACATCGTCGACACGCCCGGTCATGCCGACTTCGGGGGCGAGGTCGAACGCTCGCTCCTGATGGTCGACTCGGTCCTGCTCCTCGTCGACGCCGCCGAGGGACCGCTGCCCCAGACCCGCTACGTCCTCCAGAAGGCGATGGCGCGCCACCTTCCGGTCGTGCTGGCGATCAACAAGATCGACCGCGGCGACGCCCGGCCCGAGGTCGTCCTCGACGACGTCTACGAGCTCTTCCTGGACCTCGGCGCCGACGAGCACCAGATCGAGTTCCCGATCGTGTACACGAACGCGAAGGCCGGCACCGCCACGCGCGACCTCGCCGTCCCCGGCACCGACCTGCGAGCGCTCCTCGACCTGCTCGTCGAGGTCACCCCGCCCCCGGTCTACACGCCCGGGCATCCGCTCCAGCTGCTCGTGACCAACCTGTCGGCCAACGAGTACGTCGGGCGCATGGCCGTCGGGCGGATCTGGAACGGGACGATCCGGACCGGGCAGCGGATCACGGTCGTGCGCGAGGAGGCCGACGACACGGCCGGCGCCGTCGAGCCCGGCCGGACCGTGACGCTGAGCGGGACGGTGACGAGCCTGCAGACAGCGCACGGCATCGAGCGCGTGGACATCGAGGAGGCCGGCCCGGGCGACATCGTCAGCGTGGCGGGGCTGCCCGAGGTCACGATCGGCGACACGCTCACCGACCCGGCGGATCCGCGGCCGCTGCCGCGCCTGGACGTCGACGCGCCGACGCTGCGCATGACGTTCGGCGTCAACACCTCGCCGCTCGCGGGCCGCGAGGGCAAGTTCGTCACGAGCCGCCAGATCAAGGCCCGCCTCGAGAAGGAGGTGCTGGGCAACGTGTCCATCGAGGTCCGGCCGGCCGAATCGAGCGAGGCGTTCGAGGTCCGCGGACGCGGCGAGCTCCAGCTGGCCGTCCTCATCGAGCAGATGCGCCGCGAGGGGTTCGAGCTGACGGCGTCGCGGCCGGAGGTGCTGCTGCGCGAGGTCGGCGGCGAGATCCACGAGCCGTACGAGCGCATCACCATCGACATCCCGCCCGACTACATCGGCGAGATCCAGAGCGCGATGGCCGGCCGCAAGGGCCGCCTCGACCAGATGACCACCGACACCGACGGCCGCGTCCGCATGGAGTTCGTGCTGCCGGTCCGGGGCCTGATCGGCTACCGCGGCCAGTTGCTGACCGAGACGCGCGGCACGGCCCTGTTGCACCAGATCGGCGAGGGCTACGGGCCGTGGGCCGGCGAGGTCACCCACCGCACGAACGGCGTCCTCGTGAGCGACCGGGCCGGCACCTCGAACGCATACGGCCTCTTCAACCTCGAGCAGCGGGCGGAGCTGTTCGTCGGCGCGGGCGTCGAGGTGTACGAGGGGATGATCGTCGGCGAGAACAGCCGGTCGGGCGACATGGACGTCAACCCGACGAAAGAGAAGAAGCTCACGAACATCCGGACCCACAGCCACGACGAGTCGCTCCGCCTGACGCCGCCGCGTCCGCTCACGCTCGAATCGGCGCTCGAATTCATCGCCGGCGACGAGCTCGTCGAGGTCACCCCGTTGTCGATCCGGCTCCGCAAGCGGGCCCTCTCGCAACACGACCGGCGCCGGGAGATCGGGCGGGCGGAGGACCTGCGCCGATCCGCGGATCGCGAGGGCGACGAGCCCGCGTCCTGACACGCGGCCACCTGGCCGTGTACCGTTCGCCGGGATGGCGCGAACTCGTCGCCGCCGATTCGGCCTCCGTCTGGTCGTCCTTGCAGGCACCCTGGGCATCCTCGTTGGGGTCCTTCCGGCCGCCCCCGCCCTCGCCGCCACGGACAAGCTGCCCGACCTGAAGGTCGCGAAGATGGCGGACTTCCGCATCCAGCGCACGGCCAGCGGCCGCCGCCTCCTGCGGTTCAGCGGGATGATGCTCAACGTCGGGCGGGGCCCGTTCGAGATCCGCGGCCGTCGGGCATCGACCAAGAAGCCCTGGATCATCGACCAGATCGTCTACCGGACCGGCGGCACCAAGCGCCGCGTCCCCACGACCGCGACGATGAAATACGCCGGGGACGGGCACAACCACTGGCACGTCCGGCGGATGCTCTCGTACCACCTGTGGTCGACCCACGGCACGAGTCGCGACGCGAAGATCGGCTTCTGCTTCTTCGACACGAACCGACGGAATACCACGCTGCCCGGCGCCCCCAAGTTCCGGAAGTATCAGCAGACGGGCTGTGGCAAGCGCGGCTCCCTGCACACGACCAACGGCATCTCCGTCGGTTGGGGCGACCTCTATCCCGCGAACTTCGCCTACCAGTGGATCGACATCACGGGGCTGCCCGCCGGGACCTACACGATCCGGGCCTCGGTCGACCTCTACGGCAAGTTCCTCGAGTCCAACGAGGGCGAACAACTGCACCTGGGCCAAGGTCTCGTTCAAGGCCACGGGCAAGAAGGTCAAGGTGGTCTCGACCGGGTCGAAGTGCCTCAACGACCACGACACGACGCCGTATGCCCCCGACATCGACTGGGCGGCGGAACAGCGGATCGCGGGCAATTGCGACGCGGACATGTTCTGCACGTACGACCCGATCACCCGGGCGCAGCTCGCGTCGTATCTGGCCCGGGCGCTGGACCTGCCCGCGAGCGACACGGATTTCTTCACCGACGACAACGGGAACGCTCGCGAGGCCGACATCAATCGCGCGGCCGCGGCCGGCCTGTTCGCCGGGTGCGCGGCGAAGAAGTTCTGCCCCACCGGGACGGTCACCCGTGGGTCGATGGCCACGGTCCTCGTCCGCGCCATGGCGGCGCCCCCGACCGAGACCGACTATTTCACCGATGACGAGACCAACGGCCACGAGGCAGACATCAACGCTGCCGCGGAGGCCGGGCTCATGACCGGCTGCACGGCCACGACGTTCTGTCCGGCGCGGAAGGTCACGCGCGGCGCGACGATGCAGCTGCTCCACGCGATCTTCGGGGCCGAGCCGCCGCCCGACGATCCGCCGCCGGCCGACGAAGCGAGCATTGACGGAGCGTTCACCGACGCCGATCCGGGCGGTGACGTGACACTGGCAGTGGCCCGGTCGACGGGGAACGAGGCCGCGTCAGATGGCGCTCTTGCGTCGTGGGTCGCGCCGAGCGCCCTGATGGAATGCCCCATCGTCCGGACGGACGAGGCCAAGATCGGCTAGCGGAGCGGCCCCTCGTAGAGGTCCTCGATCACTGCCCACGACGGCTCGGCGTGGAGAGCGTCGCCGCCGTCCGACACGCCGGGCGCGCTGTCGCTTGTGTGCTCGAATACGAAGTGGGGAGCGTCGGGCTCCTGGATGCCGATCGGCCAGTCGTGCGCACCTTGCGCCGCGAACAGGCCGGTCAGGGCGTGGGATCCGGCCCCGAGCATGTAGCCCGCGACGACGACGATGCCGAAGCCGACGATCGCCGAGATGAACGTGGGTCCATCCGCCATGCCCCGATTCTCCCGCGACTGTCCAGTCGCGGGAGCGGAGGGGTCAGGCGGCGCCGGACGCGGGGCTCTTCGAGTCGCGGAAGACGAAGCGGGGCAGGTCGGCCTCCTGGACGCCATGCGGTCGAGGCGGCATGTCCTCGAACCGGAACAGGCCGAGGACCGAATTGGTCCCGCCAGCGCCGAGCTTGGCGCCGACGACGATGACGAATGCGAAGCCGGCGAAGATGGAAAGAGTGGTCAGGATGTCGGGCATGATCGGCTCCTTAAGCGCCGTAGGCGCGATACGTGGTTTCGAAGGGCGGCAGGCCACCCATCTGGCGTGCGGCGCGCACCGTGTCGACGACGAGAACGGCGAGGACGAACGGCACGGCCACGATCAAGAGTTGGACGAGGGTGATCACGAGGGGCTTGCTCCTGTGCGAAGGCGATACCGCCATGCTCGTGGTGTAAGCCGCGTGAAGCCACCGATCGGCGTCGCGTCCCGTCATGGACGAACGACGACGGCCGTGCCTCGCCTCCTGGCGAGGTCTAACGAAGCAAGGGCCCGCCTGAGCCAATGCCGGGCTGGTGGTCCGAAGGCCGAAGGCCACTAGCCGGGCCAGCGGTGTACGATCGGCGCGATGCCGATCTACCTGGACCATGCGGCGACGACGCCCCTGCGTCGCGAGGTCCTCGACGCGATGCTGCCGTTCCTGACCGAGTCGTTCGGGAACGCCAGTTCGGCGCATTCGTTCGGACGAACAGCGCGCGCCGCGCTCGATGACGCGCACGAGCGCGTCGCGACGCGGCTCGGTGCGGAGCCGCGCGAGGTCGTCATCACGTCGGGCGGAACCGAGGCCAACAACCTCGCGCTCAAGGGCGCCGCGTGGGCCGGCAAGGCCCGGGGCCATCGGATCGTCACCTCGTCGATCGAGCACCACGCGGTCGGTCACACGCTGCGATACCTCGAGAAGTTCGGCTTCGAGATCGTCGAACTGCCCGTCGACCGCTACGGCCGGGTCGATCCCGACCAGCTCGACGCCGCGCTGACCGACCGGACGATCCTGGTCACGGTCATGCTGGCGAACAACGAGGTCGGGACCATCCAGCCGATCGCCGAGATCGCGCGTCGGGTGCAGGCTCGCAAGGGCATCCTCCTGCACGTCGATGCCGTCCAGGCGGCCCCGTACGTCGATCTCGACATGCACACGTTCGGCGCCGACCTCGTGTCGCTCGGGGCACACAAGTTCGAGGGGCCCAAGGGGGTCGGTGCCCTGTACGTCCGGCACGGGACCCACATCCTCGCCCAGCAGCAGGGCGGCACCCAGGAGCGTCATCGCCGGGCCGGGACCGAGAACGTCGCGGGCGCTGTCGGCCTGGCCGCCGCCTACGAGCTCTCGTGTGCCGAGCGACCGGCGACCGTTGCCCGCCTCCGACGCCTCCGGGAGCGGCTCTCGAAGGCGGTCCTCGCCGTCGCCGGGACGGAGCTGACCGGGCATCCGAAGCAGCGCCTGCCGGGCCTCTTCTCGATGGTCGCCCGCGACACGGACGGCTCGTCCGTCGCACTCTCGCTCGACCTCGAGGGCATCGCGTGCTCGGTCGGGTCGGCCTGCACGACCGGCTCCACCGAGGTCAGCCACGTCCTGACCGCGATGGGCTACCCGGAGGAGGAGGCACGGGGCGCGCTCCGACTCTCGATCGGCCGGACGACCACCGAGGAGGAGATCGCCACGGCCTGCGAGGTCGTGCCACGCGTCGTCGCCTCGATGCGTCTCGGTGCCGCGGCCGTCGCCGCCGACCCGCTGGGGCAGGGCATCACGGCGTGAGCCGGATCCTCGTCGCGATGTCCGGCGGGGTCGACTCGTCGGTCGCAGCGGCACTGCTGCACGAGCAGGGCCACGACGTGGTCGGCGTCTGGATGCGCCTGCACGACGTCGCTGACAGCTATTCGGAGTTCAAGAAGAGCTGCTGCTCGCTCGACGCGGCCGACGACGCACGCCGGGTCGCCGCACAGCTGGACATCCCGTTCTACGTCATGAACCTCGAGCGCGAGTTCGATGCCGGGGTCCTGCAGCCGTTCCTCGACGCGTACCTCGACGGCCGGACGCCGAGCCCGTGCGTCGACTGCAACACGTACGTGAAGTTCGGGGCGCTCCTCGGCCGGGCCCGTCACCTGTACGACTGCGAGGCAGTCGCCACCGGCCACTACGCCCGCCGCGACGTCGGGCCGGACGGGCGGGCGCGGCTGCGTCGGGCACGCGACGAGGACAAGGACCAGACCTACTTCCTGTACGGCCTGCGCCAGGACCAGCTCGAACACGCGCGGTTCCCGCTCGGCGAGCTCACGAAGCCGGAGGTCCGCGAGGTCGCGCGCACCCTCGGGCTCGCCACCGCCGACAAGCCCGAGAGCCAGGAGATCTGCTTCGTGCCCGGCGGCGACTACCGGGACGCGCTCCGTGATCGCGCGGGCTGGCGCCCCGAGCCGGGCCCCGTCCTGGACGTCGACGGCGAGGGGGTGGGGGAGCATCCGGGGTCGGCAGGCTTCACGGTCGGCCAGCGGCAGGGCATCGGGGTGGCGCTCGGCGAGCCGCGCTACGTCAGCCGCATCGATCCGCTGACGAACACGATCCAGCTCGGCCGCCGGCAGGACCTCGAGACACACACGTTCGAACTGGAGCGCGCGAGCTTCGTGGTCGGCGCCGCGCCGGGAGCGGCCTTCCGGGCGAACGTGCGGATCCGCCACCGGGCGACCCCGATCCGGGCATCGCTCGACGACCTCGGCGACCGTCGCTGGCGGGTCACGACCGACGAGCCGGTCTGGGCCGCTGCGCCAGGTCAGGCGGCCGTGCTCTACGACGGCGACATCGTGCTTGGCGGCGGCCGCATCGCGCGCCCCCCGGTCGGGGCATCGTCCGACTCCCGCGGGCCCGAGGCGGTCATGGCGGCCTCGGCATGAGTCTCGACCCGGCCCTCATCCTCGGCGCCCTCGTCGGCGTGTTCAACGCCGCGATCTATGTGCTGATCCGGGGCAGTGCGGGCGGACGGCTCCCGCTCGTGGTCGGGGCGGCCATCCTTGGCGCCTGGGCCGGCAACACCCTCGGCGACCGGTTGGGCATCACGCTCGCATCGATCGGCGACTTCCGGCTCATCGCCGCGTCGGCCGGAGCGTGGCTCGGCATCGCGATCGTGAACGTCGTCGCCGTCCTCGGCCCGACGGAGCGGCGCGCGTGAACGACGAGGAGAGGACCGCCAAGTTCCTGCGCGGTATGACGCTCGGCGCCATCATCGGGGCGGTCATCGCCGGCTCGTCCTACTGGACCCGGCGGCGCCGGGCGGCGAACCAACCGGAAACGCCGCAGGTCAAGCCCGCGGGCACGATCCTCGATGCCGCCAGTCGCGAGACGCCGGACGCCAGGTGACGGCGGTCACAGTCCCCGACTGATCACCCCGTTACCGTTCAGGCGTTCGCCGGGACCTCCTGCTCGGCCTCGACGAGGTCGAACTCGGGCCACGCGCACATCGGGCACGACCAGCCCTGGAAGGCGCCGGACTTGGCGGCCTCCTCGGCGGAACTCCACGTCGTGCGGCTGTCGATCGAACCGCACTTCTCGCACTTCCTGACCATCGTCATATCGGCCTCCTTCGGGCTGCGGACTGGGCCCGCCTCAGGGTGAACCGCAGCGTGCGGCGGTCGCGACCGAACCCCGTGCGTCGGACATTGCAGATACATATCGGTCGTGCCGATCGGGCCGATCTCGGGGACGCATCGGCGTTCGGTACCATTGCGGCCCATGTCGACCCCGAGCGTGAGCCCAGACCCGCGCATCCCGACGCTGCCCGGCGCCGAGATCCGGCGCCGCTTCGTCGAGTTCTTCGAGGAGCGCGGCCACACGGTGGTTCCGAGCGCCAGCCTCGTCCCGGCGGGCGACCAGACGCTGCTCTTCACGAACTCGGGCATGGTCCAGTTCAAGGACGCGTTGACCGGCACCGAGAAGCGGTCGTACACCCGCGCCGTCGACTACCAGCGGGTCCTGCGGGTGGCCGGCAAGCACAACGACTTCGAGGAAGTCGGACGGACGCCGCGTCATCACACGTTGTTCGAGATGCTCGGCAACTGGAGCTTCGGCGACTACTTCAAGCGCGAGGCGATCCACTGGGCCTGGGACTTCCTCACGCGCGACCTCGGGATCCCCGGCGAGCGGCTCGCCGCCACCGTCTATTCGACCGACGACGTCGCGCACGACGTCTGGCGCGACGAGATCGGGCTGCCGCCCGAGCGACTCGTGCGCTGGGGCGACTTTCCCGCCGGTGACGAGAAGAACTGGTGGCGGATGGCCGATATCGGGCCGTGCGGTCCATGCTCGGAGCTTCACTTCGATCGCGGGGCGCAGTTCTCGGAGGGCCCCCATTGCGTGCCGGACCACAGCGAGCTGTGCCCGCGCTGGCTCGAGGTCTGGAACCTGGTCTTCATGGAGTTCGACCTCCAGCCGGACCGCTCGCTGGTCCCGCTGCCCGCGCCCGGCGTGGACACCGGGATGGGCCTGGAGCGCATCGCCAGCGTCATCCAGCAGGTCCCCACGAACTACGACACGGACCTCTTCACGCCGATCCACGACCGGCTGCGCGAGATCCTCGGCCACGACCCCGAGTCCTTCGAGGCCGAGCGCTTCAGCTACCAGGTCATCGCCGACCATTCGCGTGCGGTCACCTTCCTCATCGCCGACGACGTCCTGCCGTCCAACGAGGGTCGCGGCTACGTGCTGCGCCGGATCCTGCGCCGGGCCGTCCGGCACGGCCGTTTGCTGGGTCGGCGCGAGCCGTTCCTGAGCGACCTCGCCACCACCGTCATCGAGGTGATGGGCGAGGCGTATCCGCACCTTGTGGCGCGGAAGGACGAGATCCTGCAGGCCATCGCGCGCGAGGAGGCCCAGTTCGCCCGAACGCTCGACGCGGGCACGATCCATCTCGACCAGGCGCTCGCGACGCTCGCGACGACCGAGCGTGCCATCGGGCGGCGCCCCGAGGACCTCCCGGACGACGCCCCGCAGCTCGACGGCGACCTCGCGTTCCGCCTCCACGACACATACGGCTTTCCCGTGGACCTCACGGTCGAACTCGCGGCCGAGTACGGCGTCGGGGTGGACCGGGCCGCGTTCGAGCTCGCCCTCGCCGAGCAACGCGACCGCTCGCGCTCGGGCCGGAAGGCCGAGCTCAGCCGACATGCCGAGCTCGGCTCGCTGTACGGCGCCATCCAGGCCCGTGCCGGTGACACCGAGTTCCTCGGCTACGAGACGACGACAGCCGATGGTCGCATCGTGGCGATCGTGCGCGACGCGACCGAGCACGGCGAGTTGACCGGCCGTGGCGAAGCCGAGGTCGTCCTCGATCGCACGCCCTTCTACGCCGAGGGCGGCGGCCAGGTCGGCGACCAGGGCGAGCTACGGGAGCCGGGTGGCGGGAGCGTGCTGTTCGAGGTGACCGACACCCAGAAGCCGGTCGGTGGGCTCATCGTCCATCGCGGGACGCTTCGAGGGCATCTGCGCGTCGGGGCGTCCGTCGAGGCCGTCGTGGACGCCGAGCGGCGCGCCCACACCATGCGCAACCACACGGGCACGCATCTCCTGCACCGGGCGCTCCGGAACGTGGTCGGCGAGCGGGCGCGCCAGGCGGGCTCACTCGTCACGCCCGAGTACCTGCGCTTCGACTTCCCGTTCGACCGTGCGCTGACCGACGACGAGAAGCGCGCCATCGAGGACGAGGTCCGCCGCATCATCCGCGACGACCGGCCCGTCTCCATCGCGTTCATGAGCATGGCCGAGGCGATCGAAGGCGGCGCGGACGCCTTCTTCGACGAGAAGTACGGCGAGACGGTCCGGACCATCCGCGTCCAGGACTACTCGTTCGAGCTGTGCGGTGGCACCCACTGCCGGGCGACCGGCCAGATCGGCGGGTTCGTCATCACCGGCGAGCGGAGCATCGGCTCCGGGCAGCGGCGGATCGAGGCCGTGACCGGAGCTGCGGCCGACGCCCTCGTTCGCGAGCGCTTCGAGCTCCTGGACCGGGCGGCCGAGGCCGCCGGCGCCCGCTCGGCGGAGGCCCTGCCGGATCGGGTCGTCGCGCTCCAGGACGAGCTGCGCGAGACGAAGCGTCGCCTGAAGGCGGGCGGCGGCCCGGGGATCGCCTCGCCGGAACAGCTCGTCGCCGAGGCCACCGAGGTGGCGCCCGGGGTCCGCCTCGTCGCCCACGCGGCCCCGTACGAGTCCATGGAGGCGCTCAAGGGCGCCGCCCGGTCGGTCAGCACCGGGCTCGGCTCCGGGGTCGTGGCGCTCGGCCTCGAGGCCGACGAGCCGCAGCTGTTCGTGACCGTCTCGCCCGATCTCGTCGCGCGGGGCATCTCGGCGGGAGAGCTCGTCAAGGTCGCGATGCCCGCCATCGACGGCCGGGGTGGCGGTCGCCCGGAGATGGCCCAGGGCAAGGGCACCAAGCAGGAGGGTCTTCCGGCGGCCCTGGCGGCCATCACGGCCGCACTCGAAACGGGGGCCTGATGGCCTTCTGGCGCCGCATCTGGCAGCGCGACGGGGAAGAGGCCCTCGCCGCGTGCACGGCGCTCGACGTGGGGACGGAGTTCGCCAAGGCCCTCGTGTTCGATATCGATGCCGCCGGTCACGGCACCGTCCGCGGCGTCGGGCGCAAGCGCCAGGGCCTCTCGCACATGCAGTCGGGCACGGTCGCCGACATCGCCGCGGTGGTCGACAACTGCGCGGTCGCGCTCCAGGAGGCCGAGGAGATGGCCGGCTTCCGCCCGACGCAGGTCGTGATCGGGATCGCCGGCGAGCTCGTCAAGGGCTTCACGACGACCCACGCCCAGGAGCGCAAGAAGCCCGACCAGCCGATCACCGAGGGCGAGCTCCAGAAGCTCATCGACAACGTCCAGCGCCAGGCGCTCCGCGAGGCCGAGCGGGCGATCACCTGGGAGACAGGCCTGCCCCACGTCGACGTGCGTCTCGTCCACGCGGCCGTCACGGGCGCCTCGATCGACGGCTACGCGCTGACCAACCCGGTCGGATTCCAGGGGCGGCACGTGAAGATCGGCATCTTCAACGCGTTCGCGCCCCTGGTCCACCTCGGCGCCCTCCAGAGCGTCGCGAGCCAGCTCGACCTCGAGCTCCTCGAGATCGTGGCCGAGCCATACGCGGTCGCCCGCGTGCTCGGCAGCGACCAGATCCGGCAGTCGGGCGCTCTGTTCGTCGACGTCGGTGGCGGCACGACGGACGTCGCGCTCGTCCGCCAGGGCGGCATCGAGGGGACCCGCATGTTCGCGCTCGGCGGTCGGGCGTTCACCAAGAGCCTCGCCGATCGGCTGGACCTGCCGTTCCCGCGGGCGGAGTCGCTCAAGGTGGACTACGCCCGCGACCTGCCCGTCGAGGACCGCGAGACGGTCGCGTCGATCATCAGCGACGACGTCCGCGTCTGGGCCGCCGGCGTGGAGCTCGTCATGGAGGAGCTGTCCGGTGGCGACCTCCTGCCGGGGCGGATCTTCCTGTGCGGCGGCGGCTCGCGACTGCCCGAGATCCGCGCGTCGCTCGCATCTGAGGCATTCTGGAAGGGCCTGCCGTTCGCCCGTCCGCCCGAGGTGACGGTGATGGCGCCTGACCAGATCGAGACGATCTCCGATGCGACAGCGCTGCTGGTCGACCAGCAGGACGTGACGCCGCTTGGCCTCGCCTACCAGGCGATCGAGCTCCAGACGACCGAGGACGCGCTCGACGCGGCGCTCCGGCGCGTCCTGCGGGCGATGAAGGTCTGACCGTGGCCGGCGGCGTCATCTACCTCGACATCGACGACGAGATCACGTCGGCGGCGGCGCGCATCCGGACGGTCGAGGGACGCCGCGCCGCGGTCGTGCTGCCGCACGGGTCCCGCGTTGCGACATCCCGGATCAACTTCCGGTTGCTGGCCCGCGACGCGCTGACCCACGAGAAGCGGCTCTCGATCATCGCCCCCGACGCGGCGACGCGGGCCCTGGCCGCATCGGCCGGCCTGCCCGTCTTCGGCTCGGTCGGGGAGTACGAGGACTCGTTGGGGCCGGGCGCCGATGCCGAGGCGACGGGCGCCGCGACGGCGGCAGCGGCCGCGACGGCAGCCGGGACCCCGCGAGCGGCCGAGGCGGCTCAGGCGGCTGCAGCGGCAGCCGCTGCGGCCCTGGCCGGTGACACGGCCCGGACTTCGATCTCTCCGCCGACGCCGGAACCGGACGTGCCCGTCCAGCAGACCCTCGACGACATGGAGGCGGCCGAGCTTGCCGCGGCGGCGGCCGCGCTCCGGACGACGTCGGTGCCAAGCCCGCGAGCGAAGGCCGGGCCTGCCGGAACGTCGGTCCGCGGCGTCGCCGCAGGGACGTCCATCCGTGCCGGCGCGGGCGATGCCCCGTGGCGCGACCCTCGGGTCCAGGATGAGCCGGTCCGCGGCGGGCCGGTCACGGGCGGCTCCATGCGGACGCTCTCGCGGACGCCGTTGACGATCGCGCTCGTGGCGATCGCGCTTGCGCTGCTCATCGGCGGGGTCGGTGCCTACCTGGTGCTGCCGTCCGCCACGATCACCGTGACCCCGAAGAACGAGACCGTCGGACCCGTGGGCGATGACGATCCGCGCCGACCCGAACGCGACGGCCCCCGACGCCGACGCCAAGGTCGTCCCGGCCGAGGTGGTGACGGTCGATGCCACCGCCACCAACACGTTCCCGACGACCGGCAAGCGGGTCGAGGAGGCGAAGGCCAAGGGCGTCGTCCGGTTCCGGAACAAGGACTTCACGTCGTCGAACACGATCCCGGCCGGCAGCATCGTCAGCACCCAGAACGGCATCCGGTTCAAGACCGACGGCGCAGTCACCGTGCCGCGGGCCGACCTGGTGGGATTCACCGTGTTCCCGAAGACCGCCAACGTCAAGGTCACGGCGATCAAGCCCGGCACGGACGGCAACGTCGAACCGAACACCATCGTGGTCATCCCCAAGGGCGAGGACCCGATCTCGCTCGACGTCGTGAACCCGGACGAGACGAGCGGCGGCAAGCACGACGAGTTCCCGAAGGTGAGCCAGAAGGACGTCGATGCGGCGCTCGCTGCGCTCGAGCCGGCGCTCCAGGCCGCCTTCGCGGCCCGGCTCGCAGATCCGTCCATCGCGTCGCCGGGTGCCACCGTGTTCCCGGAGACCGGGGTCCTGGGCGTCCCCGTGCCGACCGTCGACCCGGCCAGCCTCGTCGACCAGGAGGTCCCCTCGTTCGAGCTCGGCCTGAACGCGACCGGGACGGTCACCGCGGTGAACCCGGGTCCCGTCGAGACCGTGGCGGCAGAGCGACTGCGCTCCACGATCGACAGCGGCCACCGTCTCGTCGAGAACTCCATCAAGGTGGCGGTCGACCCGGCCGTCGTGAGCGGCGACCAGATCAGCTTCCCGGCGACGGCCACGGCCACGCAGGTCGCGATCCTCGACCCGGACGCCCTCAAGGCGATGGTCATCGGCAGGCCGCTCGACGAAGCCCGGTCGATCCTGCAGGCGTTCGGGCAGGTGCAGCTCGAGGCCTGGCCGGACTGGGTGTCGACGGTGCCGACGCTCGACGGGCGCGTCACGCTGACCCTCGACGAAGCCGTGCCGGTCGAGACGCCGGAACCGACGGCGAGCCCATGACCAGGCTGCTTGGGATCGACCTCGGGGAGCGCCGGGTGGGCGTCGCCCTCGCCGACGGGGATGCGTCGCCCGCACGACCGCTCGTGACCCTGCGGCGAGCACGCGACACCGCCGGCGACGCGGCCGGCCTGCGTGCGCTCGTCGAGGCCCACGGGATCGACGAGCTCGTCGTCGGGCTGCCGCTCGACATGTCCGGCGAGGAGGGCGCGCAGGCGACCCTCACCCGGGCGTGGGCGGACGTGGTCGCCGCGGATCTGCGATTGCCGGTAACCTTTCGCGACGAGCGCCTGACCAGCCACCTCGCCGAGGACCGTCTGGGTCCGATGAAGCACGGCCGGTCGGGCGGCCCCCCGACTCGAGCGCAACGCGACGCCTACCGGGCACGCGTCGATCGCGAAGCGGCGGCCATCATCCTCCAGGATGAACTCGACACACGGGCCGGGATCCGTTCGTCCCTGCCCCGACCCCGCAACCACACGGAGAACCGCGCATGACGATCCGCTCCGGCGGACGCCCACGGGATGATCGTGCCCCGCACGCGCACCCATACGACCCCGATGCCTATGCCACCGACATCCTGCCGCCGATGGTCGAGCCCGCCCGACGCGGCGGCCGCAACGGCCGGGGAGGGTCGGGCGGCGGCATCGGCGGGATCCTCAAGTTCCTCGTCTTCGCGATCGTGCTCGCGGCCCTCGTCCTGGTGGTGGCCCTGACCGCGCTTCGGCCCGTCGTCAACCAGACGATCCTGAGCTGGGCGGCAGACAACCCCGGGGCACTCTCGATGCCGTTCGTGAAGGACATCGTCCGCGAGGACCTGGGCGCGTCGTTGACCGAGCCGGCGTCGAGCGATCCGGCCCAGGTCGAATTCATCGTGCAGGATGGCGACACCGCAAGCCACGATCGCGACGCGCCTCGAAACCGAGGGCCTCATCCGCGACCATCGCGCCTTCGTCTTCTACGTCGTCGAACGCAAGCTGACCGACAAGCTCCAGCAGGGGACCTTCCTGCTGCGCAAGAACATGGCGCCCAATGACCTCGTCACGGCCCTGCTCGAGCCGCCGGCGATCCCGTACGTGGACCTCGGCCTGCGGACGGGCCTCCGACTCGAGCAGATCACGGCCAAGCTCCAGACGCTGCCCCTGCAGATGGACGTCCAGGAGTTCTACGACCTCGCGACCTCGCCGCCCAAGGAGCTCATCGACGACTACCCGTGGCTGAAGAAGATCCTGGCTGACCCGAGCGTCCCGGCGCACCCGACGCTCGAGGGGTTCCTCTGGCCGGCGAGCTACAAGGTGCTGCCGGATACCACGCCCGAGGAGCTCATCCGCCTCATGCTCGACAAGTTCTACGCGGTCGTGGGCGCCGATCGGCTCAAGGTCGCGGCCGATCGTGGCCTGTCGTTCTACCAGGTGCTCGCGCTGGCCTCGATCGTCGAGCGCGAGGCCGTCCTCGACGACGAACGACCGAAGATCGCGGGCGTCTACCAGAACCGCATCGACGGCCTGCCCGGGATCAAGAACAAGATCCTCAACGCCGACCCGACCGTGATCTGGGCGAACGACACGGTCGAGCTCGCCAAGCTCCCCTTCGACATGTGGCAGCAGTACTCGTTCTGGTCGCCGCCGGACGTGCCGATGAAGGAGGTCGTCGTGCCCGAGGAGCTCGCCGGCTACCAGACCTACGTCAGCCCGGGCCTCATCCCGGGCCCGATCGCGACGCCGACGCTGCCCTCGATCGATGCGGCGCTCCAGCCCGACACGGAAGACAAGTACCTGTACTTCGTCGCGATCCCCGAGGGTGGAGGCGCGCACGCCTTTGCCAAGGACAACGCGACGTTCCAGAAGCTCCTCAAGAAGTACGGCTACATATGAGCGGTCGGCTTCCCGAGCCGGCTGACTTCGCCCCCGCGCCGACCGACGGCCAGCGCGCCGCCTGGTTCGAGGCCGACCGTGCCGCCCGGCCGGCGCGCCTCGAACGCCTGCGGGCGCGGTTCGCGGACGCGGGCGTCGACGCCTATTTCGGCGTCCGCTCCGAGCACATGCGCTACCTGACCGGGTTCGCCCTGGGCGACGGCGAGGAGAAGGTCTCCGGCACGTCCGGCCAGTTCCTCGTCGGTGGGGACGACCTGGTGGTCCTCGCCGACTCGCGGTACACGATCCAGGCCGGCCGCGAGGCCCCGGACGCGCGCGTGGCCTACGTCGACCGCAACCTGCCCGCGCGCTGGGCGGAGCTGGCCGCCTCGGTCGGTGCGCGACGGATCGCCATGGAGGCGGGCGCGATCCCGCACGCGACCTGGGGTCGCCTCGCAGAGGCCGCGCCGGACGTGGAGCTCGTGCCGGTCGAAGGCTGGGTCGAGGCCGACCGTGCCATCAAGGAGCCGGCCGAGCTCGAGCGCATCGAGGCGGCCTGCGCGGTCGCCGACCGGGCGCTCGCGACCCTGCTCCCCGAGATCCGGGTCGGGGTGACCGAGGCCGCGCTGGCACTCCGGCTCGAGTGGCTGATCCGGACCGGCGGCGCGGAGGCGCTCGCGTTCGACGTCGCCTGCCTGTCCGGACCCGAGGCAGCGCTGCCGCACGGCGCTCCGGGCGACCGGCCGGTGCTGTCGGGCGCGGTCCTGCTGTTCGATTTCGGGGCCCAAGTCGCGGGCTACCGGAGCGACATGACGCGGACGCTCTTCGTGGGCGACCCGACCGCCCGCGATCTCGCGATCTACGAGCTCGTGGCGCGGGCCCAGGCGGCCGCCATCGAGGCGCTCGAGACGGCCGTCGCCGGCGGGGCCGGTCGGGACGGCGGCGCAGAGCTCCCGAGCGGCCGCGCGGTCGATGCCATCGCCCGTGCCGTCATCGAGGCCGGCGGCCACGGACCGCACTTCGGCCACGGGACCGGGCACGGGATCGGGCTGGCCACGCACGAGGCGCCGAGCCTCGGCACGGCGGCGCCCGAGACGCCCCTGCCGAGCCCGACGGTGTTCTCGGTCGAGCCGGGCGTCTATCTCGAGGGCGAGACGGGCGTGCGCATCGAGGACCTGATCGCACTCGACGCGTCGGCCGGCCGCGTCACCCGGCTGACGCAGTTCCCGCGCGAGGTGCTCGTCGTCGGGGGCCGTCACGTGGAAGAGGCCGTGGATACCGATCTCGTGATCCGGGCTCAGCGCGGTGACAAGGGGGCGTATGCCCTCGTGGCCACCGGGATCGCCGGCCGGTTCCTGGCCGTGTCACGCAGGATCCTGCGTGATGTCGACCTCGCCGAGGACGCGACGCAGCAGGCGCTGCTCGCCATCTGGCAGGATCTCCCGCAGCTTCGCGACCCCGGCCACTTCGAGGCCTGGTCGTACCGGCTCCTCGTGCGCGCCTGCTATGCCGAGGGCCGGAAGGAACGACGCTGGGCGCCCAACCTCCGGCTGCTGCCGGGCGACGAGCCCGTCGGCGGCGATGACCTGAGCTCGGTCATCGACCGCGACGAACTCGACCGCGGCTTCCGTCGACTGTCCATCGACCATCGCGCGGTCGTGGTGCTGCACCACTACCTCGACCTGCCGCTCGATCGGGTCGCCGAGATCCTCGGCATCCCGACCGGGACGGCCCACTCTCGACTTCATCACGGCTGACCTCCGGCTCGCCGGTCGGGGGCTGACATCGGCCGGAGCCGCCGCTACGCTGGCGCCGCCATGTCGATCGACCTCTTCGGCTTCCTCGGGCCCACGATGCTCCTCGCGTTCGCCGTGCCGATCCTCACGACCGCTCTCATCATCGGCGTGATCGTGTGGGCGATCCGGCGCAGCGTCCCGCCGAACGAGGACCCCGCGGTCGCAGAGCTCAAGTCCCGCCTCGCTCGGGGCGAGATCGATACGGCCGAATACCAGGTGCGGATGCGAGCCCTCGAAGAGGACGACTGACTTTGCTCCGGCCGGCGCTTCGTTCGGCCGTGATCGCTGCTGCGATCCTCGCCGGCGGGTGCGGGGGCTCGGACCCGAGCGGATCGCCGACCGGAGGCCCTGCGATCGCGTGCGTCGGCGTCCCCAGGGGCCCTGTGACGACGCGGTCGCCTCGCTCGAGGGGATGTTCGGCAGGCCGATCGTCCAGATCACGGTCGCGTGCACCATCGCGGCCTGCTCGCCCACCGACGGGGAGGTCAACATCGACGTATTGCTCGCAGACGGCCGGCGCGAATTGTCCGGCTACGGCTACGGAACCGCGCAGCCCGGGCCGGTGCAGGTCGACCCACCCGTCCTCCCGGTCGTCCCGATCTGCCTCGGCCTGCCGTTCGCGACGTGCAAGGACATGGCGCAGAATCGGCCGCTCGGGAGTCGGTCCAGGCCCGGCGGGACGACCGCCGATCGCGAGGATCACTGTCCGATGCACCGGGGTCTGCACGCCGCACAAGGGCGAGGGCGAGACGCGGATCGACTACGCCGACGGGACGAATGCCGTCTCGGGCTGGGGGTACACCAGCGACAGCGGCTGACCCGGGAATCCCCGGACAGTCTGGTACGATCGCAGGCGAATCACCCCGACCCGAATGACCGGCGTCGCCATGCCCGGCGTCCGCCTTCCAGGAGCCCCCACCGACATGATCAGCACCGGCGAACTCAAGAAGGGCGTCGCCATCGAGCTCGACGGCGAGCTCTGGCAGATCCTCGACTACCACCACATCAAGATGGGCCGCGGCTCGGCCCAGGTGCGCATCACGCTGCGCAACATCAAGCGCGGCCAGACGGTCGAGCGCTCGTTCCAGGCCGGCACGCGCTGGCCGAGGGCGTCGATGGAGAAGCGCCCCGTCCAGTACCTCTACCGCGACGGCGACGACCACCATTTCATGGACACCGACACCTACGACCAGTTCGTCCTGACGACCGCGCAGCTCGGCGAGACCGCGCAGTACCTGAAGGACGGCATGACCCTGGACCGGACCAGCTACCAGGGCGAGACGATCGGCGTCGAACTGCCCGTGACGGTCGACCTGCGGGTCGCCGAGACCGAGCCGGGCTTCGCCGGCGACACGCAGACGGGCGCCCGCAAGAACGCAACGACCGAGACCGGCCTGGTCGTCGTCGTGCCGATCTTCGTGGAGACCGGCGACACGATCCGCGTCGACACGCGCACCGGCGAGTACCAGACCCGGGTCTGACGGACCAGGATCCGGTGGACGAACGCGACGTCGGACCGCTCCCGGCCGCGAGCCCGCCCGCGCCTGGCACGTTCGGCGTCCGGATCCTCAACGTCAGCGAGGTCGCCCGGGCCGTCAAGGCTGCCGTCCGCGAGGACCCCCGTCTGACCGACCTGTGGGTCGAGGGCGAGATCGGCCGCGTCACCGTCTCCTCGGCCGGTCACGCCTACTTCGCGCTCAAGGACGAGCGCAGCCAGCTCCAGTGCGTGTGGTTCCGTGACGACCGCCTGCGCTCGGCTTTCGAGGCCCAGGTCGGGCTGCGCGTCGTCGTCCACGGCCGCATCGACCTGTTCGAGCCGCAGGGGGCGCTCCAGCTGTACGTCGAGTCGCTCCAGCCGGCCGGGTTCGGCGACCTCGCCCTGCGCTTCGAGGAGCTCAAGGCCCGCCTGGCTGCAGAGGGCCTCTTCGAGTCCGAGCGCAAGCGCAAGCTGCCGATCCGTCCCGGCGTCATCGCGGTCATCACCAGCCCGACCGGTGCCGTCTGGAAGGACATCGCGACCGTCCTCGGCCGGCGCTGGCCGCTCGTGCGGGTCGTGCTCGTCGCGACCAAGGTCCAGGGCGCCGATGCCCCGGCCAGCATCGTCTCGGCCTTCCACCGCCTGGAGCGCCATCGGGACGAGCTCGCGAAGGTCCGGTCGCGCCCTCGACGCGCCGCAGGTGACGATCCTCGCCCGTGGCGGCGGCTCGCTCGAGGACCTGTGGTCGTTCAACGACGAGCGGGTCGTGCGGGCCGTCGTGGCGCATCCCATCCCGGTCGTGACCGGCGTCGGCCACGAGGTGGACGTGACGCTGGCCGACTTCGCGGCCGACGTCCGCGCGCCCACCCCGTCCGCCGCCGCGGAGATCGTCGTGCCCGACCGGGCCGAGATGTCGGCGGCGCTTCGACGCGCCGGCACGCGCCTGGCGTCCGTCTCGGCCGGGCGGCTGGCGGTCGCGCGGAACGAGCTCGCCGTCGAGCGCCGCGCCCTCGACGTGGTCAGCCCGGCGGCCCGGCTGGTCGCCTCGCGCGAACAGGTCGGCCTGCTCTTCGATCGAGCGACGCGGGCCCTCGCAGCGCGCATCGGCCACGACCGCGCCCGGCTCGATCGGGCGGCATCGACATTGCCGAGGCTGACGGCCGCGACCCTCGCGGGGGCTCGCTCGAGCCTCGATGCCTCGGCAGCCGCGCTGGCCGTGCTCGGCCCGCAGGCGACACTGGACCGCGGCTATGCCATCGTCCGCCGCCGCCCCGACGGTTCGGTCGTGCGCGGACCGGCCGATGCGCCGGCCCGCACGACGCTCGACATCCGGGTCGCGGACGGCTCGATCGCCGCGACCGTGGACGACCCGACGAGCGGGTAGGGGAGCGGCCGATGGAGTACCTCGTGTTCGCCGTCCTCGTGGTCGTCATCGCGGCCGTGGGGATCCGCGTTGGTATGCTGCTGGCGCCACGGATCGACCGCCTGACCACGCCCGACGACGAGGAGCCACGTGACTGACACCGTCGAGCCTCGTGTCGAGGACCTCGCCTTCGACGACGCCCTCGCCGAGCTCCAGCGGACCGTGGCCGAGCTCGAGGCCGGCGGCCAGCCCCTCGAACGGGCGCTCGCGCTCCACGAGCGTGGGACGGCCCTCATCGAGCGGTGCGATCGCCTCCTGAACGACGCCCAGCTGCGCCTGCAGCAGCTCGTCCAGCGGGCGGGCGGCGGCTCCGAGCTGCGCGACGTCAAGCCGGACGAGGCCGCCGAGGACGCCTGATGCGTCACGAGAGCCGATCCCGGGGCGTCCGTCCGACATCGAACGGGGACCGTAAAACAAGCGACCTGTAAGGAACAGGTTTACACTCGCCGCGGCGTCCGCAGGCGCCGACCGAAGGAGTCCTTTGCACGTGCCGATCCTGCCCAACCTCGAAGGGCCAGCCGACCTCCGCGGCCTGACCGAGGTCCAGCTCGCCCAGCTCGCCCTCGAGATCCGCGAGACCATCATCGCGACCGTATCGGTCACGGGCGGCCATCTGGGCTCGTCGCTGGGCGTGGTCGAGCTGACCATCGCGCTGCACCGCCTGCTCGAGTCGCCACGCGACCGGATCGTCTGGGACACCGGCCACCAGGCGTACCCGCACAAGCTGCTGACCGGTCGCCTCGAGCGATTCGGGACCCTGCGCCAGCTCGACGGTGTCGGCGGCTTCCCACGACGCTCCGAATCGCCGCACGACGTGTTCGACGGCGGCCATGCCGGCACGGGTCTCTCGATCGCGGAGGGTCTCGCGGAGGCACGGGACGTGCGCCACGGCCTCGAGCGGATCGCAGTCGTCGTCGGTGACGCGGCCCTGATGAGCGGCCTCTCGCTCGAGGCGCTCAACGACATCGGCCAGCGCAAGACGCAGATGCTCATCGTCGTGAACGACAACGAGATGTCGATCAGCCCGACGGTCGGCGCGTTCTCGAAGTACCTGAGCCAGATCAAGCTCTCGAGCGCGTGGCGCCAGAGCAAGAGCGCGTACGACCGGACGGTCGAGCGGATCCCGGTGATCGGCCCGACGGTCCTCGAGCTCTCGAAGCGGCTGCGCAAGTCGGTCGTCCAGTTCGCGCAGCCCGGCCAGCTCTTCGAGGACCTGGGGATCACCTACATCGGCGTGGTGCCCGGCCACGACCTGCACGCCCTGATCGAGACGCTCGGCGCAGCCCTGGCCCTGCCAGGCCCGACGATCGTGCACGTCCGGACCCAGAAGGGCCGCGGCTACCGCCCGGCCGAGGCGGACCAGATCGGGTTCCACGGGGCGGCGCTGCCGCCGATGGAGCCGCCGCTCAACGGGATCAACGGGACGACGATGCCGACCGAGTCGATGGCCGACGACGCAGCGCCACCCACGCGAGCCAACGAGGCGCCCAAGAAGCAGCCCAACTACACCGCGGTCTTCGCGGCCGAGCTGATCGAGCTCGCGCGGACCGACCGGCGGATCGTCGGGATCACCGCGGGCATGCCGACGGGCACGGGCCTGTCCAAGTTCCAGGCCGAGTTCCCGGACCGGTTCTTCGACGTCGGCATCGCCGAGCAGCACGCGCTGACGTTCGCGACCGGGCTCGCGATGGGCGGCATGCGACCGGTCGTGGCGGTCTACTCGACGTTCCTGCAGCGGGCCTTCGACCAGACGGTCCATGACATCTGCCAGAACGACCAGCCGGTGCTGATCGCGGTCGACCGGGCCGGGCTCGTCGGCGAGGACGGCACGAGCCACCAGGGCATGTTCACGCTGCCGGCCCAGCGTCAGCTCCCGAATCTCGTCATCGCGTCGCCCCGCGATGAGCAGGAGCTGCGCTCACTCGTTCGGACCGCGCTGGCGCACGACGGGCCGTTCGCGCTGCACTACCCGCGCGACCCCGGTTTCGGGCTGCCCGCGGTCGAGCCACAGATCCTGCCGATCGGACGTGGCGAGGTCCTGCGCGAGGGCCGCGACCTGCTGTTCGTCGGCTTCGGGCCGATCGTTGCGCGGGCCATGGAGGCCGCCGACGCGCTCGAGGCGGACGGCTGGTCGATCGGGGTCATCAACGCCCGGTTCGCCAAGCCGCTCGACGGGCAGCTGATCCTCGATCAGGCCCGCGGCAAGCGGCTCGTGGTCACGTTCGAGGAGAGCGTCACGAGCGGCGGCTTCGGCAGCGGCGTGCTGGAGATCGTCGAGGAGTCGCGAATGACCGACCCGGCCCTCCGGAACGTGGCCGTGCAGGTCGTCGGCATCCCGGGCGAGCACTTCGTCGACCACGGCTCCGTGGCAGACCTGCGACGGGTCCTGCGTCTCGACGCGGCCGGCCTGGCGGAACAGGTCCGCGAGACGCTCACGGTCCTCGGCGTCACCCCGACGAGCTCGACGACCGGCGCCGGTCGCTAAGGGGTCGTTCAGGGCTGCGGCTGGCCCCAGCTGGTCCCGATCGTGTCCTGGAGGCCACCCTCGGACGTGAAGACGATCGCCACGTCGCCGACGGTTGCGTCGCACCGTTTCTTGCAGGTGACGGTGACGGCCGTCAGGTGATGGGACGGCAAGACATCGGCGATCACGTCACGGACTCGTTCGACGCAGACGTCATGCGCGAGCCCGAGACAGACCGGGTTTCGGAGCGGGGTTCGGATCGCCCACGTATGACCAATCCCGACGCACGGTCGTGTTGTCGACGAGCGTGATGGTCGCCGTCCCGGCGCCGCCGGCGCGCGTGCAGTTCCCACCGGCGCAGACCATCTCGATCGAGCGGACCGGTCGCCCGACCGCTGTCATCAGGCCATCGGCCTGCTCCCAACAAGCCCCAGACGGGACGCCTTCGCAGGAGTATTCGGGTGCCTCCCCCGGCTGAGGCGTGACGATCCCGCAGGCGGCGAGCGCGGCGGCGAGCGCGACGGAGGCCAGAAGCTGACGGATCATCGGTCGAGTGTGACGCCCGAGGCCGCCCGAGGCCATCCCTCTCGCGCCGAGCGATCGGTGGACCATCGGCAGACGGTCCGGGAGATCACCGATAGACATGAGCGGATCGGCGCCCGACGCTGGGATCCATGGGACGGGTGCGGATCCGAGCGACCCTATCGATGGTGACGCTGGTCCTCGTCGCGGCCGGTTGCAGCGAGACGCAACCTGACCAGCGCGATCCGAACGGGATGACGGCGCCGTGGACCGCCAGGGAGGTCCTCGCCGACATCGAGGGGGCGAAGGCCACGGTCCCGCTGCCATCCGGGGCGGTGTGGCGCTCGATCGAGGTCGACGAATCCGGAGCATACGGGGCGTCCTCGGGCCGCTCGATGATCGAATTCCAGGCGGCCTGCGCGTGGTTCCAGGCGCTCGTGGTCGCTCATGCGTATGGCGATCGAGCGGCGATCGAGGCTTCGGAGCCGACCGTCAGGGCCGTGCCGACCTGGGCGACGTTCAGCGATCCGACGCTGATCGATGCGGTTTCGCGGGACCACATTGCTGTGCTCGTCACGGCGGCGGTCGCTGGCGACGATGACGAGATGCGCTCGTTCATCGCCGCCAATTGCGGACCGGAGGGTCACTAGGTCAGACGCGTGTCGGTTCGACCGGGGCGCCTGGCGCGTCGCGAGACCGCGACGACGAACGTGAGGGCGAAGACGAGCAGGAGCCCGAGCAGCATGATCGGAGTCGATGCGGGCGACGTGGCGCCGCTCGCGTCGATGGTGCTCGTCGGCGGAGCGGTCGAGGTCGAGCCACCGCCCGTGGAGGTGGTCCCCGCGCTGGTCGAGATGAACGTGTTGGTCAGCACGGCCGAGCAGATGACGAGCGCGCCGCCGCCATTTGTCGAGCCGTTGCACTGATTGATCGTGACCGGATGGCCGGCGGCCGTGGTCCCGGTCGCCGTGCAGGTCAGTCCGACCAGGGTCCCGCCGTTTGCGGAGCCGTTGCACTGCGTGATCGCGGCACCGGTGACGCTCGAGGGGAACGGATCGCAGGTGTTCGCGATGCCGTCGCCCGAACCGACGCACTGGTTGATCGTCACGTTGGACTTGTTGATCTTGACCCCGATGAACCGATTGGTGACGACGACGCTGCACCGCAAGGTCCCGCCGCCGCCGTTGGTGGACGCGTTGCACTGGGTGACCTTGGTGACCGCGCGGTTCAGGGTCTGCACATCGGTCGTGCAGGCGGCCGTTGGATCGCCCGCGGCGCCGTGGCACTCACGGACAGTCACCCGAGAGCGATTGCCGCTCCTGGTGAAGGTGTTGATGATCGTGACGCGACAGATGAGTCCAAGGCCAGGCGTGTCGTCGACGCCGTTGCTGCACGTGGTGGTGGGGGCGATCGTGGCCGCGGACGCGGTGGCGATGCCAAGGTGGGATGAGGCCACCAGCGTGAGCGCGAAGAGACTCACGAGGAACAGGGAGATCGGGCGACGCACTGCGACACCGATAGCGGTCGAGTGTCGTGCCAAGGAGATCAGCGCGAAGGACCCGTTTCGTCAGGGTCGAGGTCGGGAGTGGTTGCGTCTACGTGACCTTGGGGTACTAGGACCCCCGACCCGGACGGGTGAGCCCCGGTGAAGCGGGCTGTGCCACGATAGGCAGGTGAGTCCGGCCGACGGCGCCACGACCAAGACGAAGACCACGCGCGTCCGCCTCGATCAGTTGCTCGTCGAGCGCGGGCTGGTCGAGTCGCGCAGTCGCGCCCAGGCCCTGGTGCTGGCCGGCAAGGTCAGGGTGGGGGACGGCGACGCCGCCCGCCATGACCGCAAGCCCGGCGACCTGATCGACGCGTCGGTCAACGTCGAGGTCGAGGTCCGCGAGCCGTACGTGAGCCGGGGCGGCCACAAGCTCGCCGCGGCCCTCGACGCGTTCGGCATCGACCCGTCCGGACTCGTCTGTCTCGATGTCGGCGCGTCGACCGGCGGGTTCACCGACGTCCTGCTGCAGCGTGGGGCGATGCGCGTGTACGCGCTCGATGTCGGGCGCGGGCAGCTCGCCGAGCCGTTGCGGCGCGACGCACGGGTCGTGTCGATGGAGCGCACGAACGCCCGCACGCTCACCGCGACGACCCTGCCCGAGCCGATCGGGCTCGCGGCGATCGACGTCTCGTTCATCTCGCTTGACCTGGTCCTCGGCCCGGTCGCTTCGACCCTTGGCCCGGGTGGCCGGATCGTCGCCCTCGTGAAGCCGCAGTTCGAGGCCGGCCGGGGCCGCACGGATCACGGCGTCGTCCGCGACCCGGCGATCCACCGCGAGGTCCTGGAACGGGTCGTCGAGCGGGCCCAGGCCGTCGGTCTCGGGACCCGGGACGTCATCGCGTCGCCGCTCCTGGGGCCCGAGGGCAACCGCGAGTTCCTTGCCCATCTCGCGCCGGGTCCTGGCTGCGCCGACATCGCGGACCGGATCGCGACGGTGACGGCGCCATGACCGTCGAGCGCATCGGGTTCGCCTACAACCCGACGATCGAGGCGGCCGTCGAACTGAGCGCCCGGGCCGCCGGGTGGTGCCAGATGCGCCACATCGACCAGTGGCAGGCCCCCTCGGACGACATCGAGGTCCTGCTGCGCGAGCTGCCGACGACCGACGCCCTCGTCGTCCTGGGCGGTGACGGCACGTTCCTGCGAGCGATCCGCGCCGTCGCCGAGGTCGACGTCCCGATCCTTGGCATCAACCTCGGCAAGGTCGGGTTCCTCTCGAAGGCCGAGGCGGGCGATCTCGACGCCGTCCTCGCTCGCATCCAGGCCGGCGAGTACCAGATCAGCGAACGGATGGCCGTCGAGGGCGTGATCCTGCGCGACGGTCGCCCGATCGACGACATCCGACACGTGGCGCTCAACGACATCGTCGTCGCGCGTGGCGCGCTGGCGCGCGTCTGCCGGCTCGATGTCGCCATCGACGATTCGCACCTGGCCACCTTCATCGCCGACGGCCTCGTCATCTCGTCGCCGACCGGCTCCACGGGCTATTCGTTCTCGGCCGGCGGCCCGATCGTCGACCCGGTCAGCCGGAACCTCGTCGTCACGCCGATCGCCGCGTACCTCTCGGCCATCCGGTCCGTGGTGGTCAGTCCCCGCCAGGTCGTGCGCTGTCGCGTCGTCGACGCCCACGAGGCGCTCGTGTCGGTCGACGGCCGCGAGGACATCCCCATCCGCGTCGGCGACCTCGTGGAGGTCCGTGCGGTCGAACGCCCGATCCGCCTCATCGAACCGACGGGCGCGCAGCCCTTCTGGGACCTGCTGCGCCACAAGGTCGCCCTGCTGCCGTCGTGACCGGGCGCCTGCTCGAGCTCGCGGTCACCGACCTGGCCCTCATCGAGCGCCTGCGGCTCTCGCTGGAGCCCGGGTTCAACGTGATCACCGGCGAGACCGGCGCCGGCAAGAGCCTGATCATCGATGCGCTCGGGCTGGCACTCGGCGCACGCGCGGACACCTCGCTCGTCCGACACGGCGCCGACACCGCTCACGTCGAGGCCCTCTTCGATCGCCTGCCGGAGCCGCTCATCGCGGTCCGCGAGGTCGCCGCCGGCGGCCGCTCGACCGCGCGCGTCGACGACGAGACCGTGACGGCCGCCCGCCTCGCCGAGGAGGTGGGGCCGCTCGTCGAGATCCACGGGCAGCACGACCAGCAGCATCTGCTCGACGAGCGCTGGCAGCGCGACCTGCTCGACGGCTTCGGCGGGCACGAGACGCACCGGGCCGCCATGGCCGACGCGGTCGAGGCGTGGCGGGCCAACCGGGCCGCCCTGGCCGAGCTGATCGGCGATCCGCGGGAGCTCGCCCGGCGCCTGGAGCTCCTCGAGTACGAGGCTGGCGAGATCGCGGCGGCGCGGCTTCGGCCCGGCGAGGCCGACGAGATCCGGGCCCGGCTCGCGGCCGCGCAGCACGGCGAGGCCATCGCCCGCGGGTCGGCGGCGGTCCACGAGGCGCTGACCGCGGAGAACGGCGGGGCACGGGACGGTGTCGCCGTCGCGCTGCGCGAGGCACGGCTCGTCGCTCGCGTGGACCCGCGGTACGAGACCCTGGCCGAGCGGCTCGCCGGCCTGGAGGCGGAACTGACCGACGTGGCCGCCGAGTCCCGGTCGCTCGCCGAGACCGTGGAACACGATCCGGCCGCTCTCGCCGCGCTCGAGGAGCGCCTCGGGACGATCTATTCGCTCGAGCGCCGGTACGGGGACGGCGAGGCGGCGGTCATCGCGCACGGTGAGCGCGCGGCGGCCGAGGCCGAACGCCTCCACGGCCTCGACGGCGAACGGGCCCGACGCGACGCCGACGACGCTCGCCTGCTCGCCGAGGTCCAGGCGGCCGCGGAGCGCCTGTCCGAGGCCCGCCACACGGCCGCGGTCGCGATGACGTCCGCGGTCGGCGCCGCGCTCGGCGAGCTCGGGTTCCCCGAGGGCGTGTTCGAGGTCGCGCTCGGACGGCGGATCGCCGGCCCGGACGAGCCCGCGGTCGAGCTCGATGGCGACGCGGTCGCGTTCGACGCCTCGGGCGCCGACGAGGTCGTCTACCGACTGGCCCCCAATGCAGGCGAGCCGCCGCGGCCGCTGGCCAGGATCGCGTCCGGCGGCGAGCTGTCGCGCGTCGCCCTGGCCATCAAGTCGGTCCTCGCCGAGGCCGACGCGACCCCGACGCTCGTGTTCGACGAGGTCGACTCCGGCATCGGCGGCCGAAGCGCGGACCCGGTCGGGCGGAGCCTGTGGACGCTCGCTCGCCGTCACCAGGTCCTGTGCGTGACGCATCTGCCCCAGATCGCGGCCCACGCGGACGCCCAGTTCCGGATCACCAAGCGCGAACGGGACGGTCGCACCGTCACCGAGGTCGAGCGGCTCGATCGCGAGGGCCGGATCGTGGAGCTCGCCCAGATGCTGGGCAGTGCGACGACCGCTCGGGACGGGACGCCGGGCCCGGCCGGGGCGGCAGGCCTCGCCGCGGCCCGCGAGCTCCTCGACCGTGCCGAGGCCTGGCGCGGCGAGGTCGCGACGGCCGGCTGACCCGGCCCACCGACCGACCGCCGAACACGATGGGCGCCAGATCGACCCTCGATGCCGCGATCGACGACTACCTCGCCTTTCTCGCGGTCGAGCGGGGACTCGCGCCGGCCACGATCCGCGCCTATCGGGGCGACCTCGCGGACTTCGCCGCGAGTCGCGGGACGACGGCGGCCTGGGCACGCTCGCCGGACGCGGTGGTCGGCTACCTGGCGGCACGGACCCGTCGCGGACGGCCGACCGACCCCGGCCTCGCCCCGTCCAGCCTGCGGAGGCGCGCCGCGGCGCTGAAGGGCTTCTACCGGTTCGCGTACGGCGAGGGACTGATCGGCACGGACATCGCCGCCCACCTGGACCTGCCCCGCCAGTCCCGGCTGCTGCCCGAGACCCTCACCGTCGAGGAGACCGAGCGCCTCCTCGAGGCCGCCGGCGGCGACGACCCGGACGAACCCGACCACGACGGCCACCTGCGCGACCGCGCCCTGCTCGAGCTGCTCTACGCGGCGGGCCTGCGGATCAGCGAGGCGCTCCGGCTCGACATCGAGGACCTCTCGGTCGACGGCGGATTCGTGCGGGTCATCGGCAAGGGCGACAAGGAGCGGCTCGTGCCGGTCGGCGACCTGGCCCTCGACTGGCTCGGGCGATGGTTCGACGGCCCGAGACAGCGGCTCCTGGCGCTCGGGCACGTCGAGCCGACGCGCGGCGGACCCGTGTTCCTGGGGCAGCGTGGCAGCCGCCTGGCGCGGCAGCAGGCATGGAGCGCGGTCAAGTCCGCGGCGCGCTCGGCGGGCCTCGCCGACCGGGTCTCGCCGCACACGCTGCGCCACTCGTTCGCGACCCATCTGCTCGAGGGCGGCGCCGACCTGCGCATCGTTCAGGAGTTGCTCGGACATGCGAGTATCTCCACGACCCAGCTGTACACACATCTGACCGGAGAGCGGATCCGGGACGTCTACACTCGCGCCCACCCCAGGGCCTAGAGAGAGGGACACGCCAGATGGGCTTTGCCGATTCCCTGCTGTCGACCGGTGAGCGGATCACGCATCGCGAGAAGCAGCACTGGTTCGTGTTCGTGTGGGGCGCGCGCTTCACGATCCTGGCCCTGATCGTCGCCATCATCCTGGGCGCCGTCAGCCTGAGCCAGGGGCAGGGCCCGTTCCGCGACGTCCTGAGCTGGATCGTGGCGGTCATCTTCGTCGGCGGACTCGTCGTCCTGCTCTGGACCCTGCTGCACTACCTGAACCAGGAGTACGTCATCACCAACCGCCGCGTGATGCAGGTGGGCGGCGTGCTCAACAAGACCTCGACCGACAGCTCGCTCGAGAAGATCAACGACGCGCGACTCGAGCAGTCGTTCTTCGGCCGGATCTTCGGCTTCGGCGATCTCGACGTCATGACCGCCGCCGAGGTCGGCATCGAGAAGTTCAAGATGATCAAGGACCCCATCGGGTTCAAGAAGGCCATGCTCGACGCCAAGCACGAGTTCGAAGTCGACATGGAGCGCCAGAGCTGGCCGCCGAGCGCCCCGGCCCGGGCTCCGATCGAAGGATCGGCGCCGCTCGCCGACAGCCCGACGACGACCACGCCGCTCCCGGCGGCGCCACCCCCGGCACCGGCCGCGCCCGCCGCGCCGGTAACGCCGGAGCCGCGCGACCTGAGCCCCGACGAGGTGACACGGACACTGGCGAACCTCGCGGACCTGCGCGATCGCAACGCGATCAGCCCCGAGGAGTACGAGGCCAAGAAGGCGGACCTGCTCGGCCGCCTGTAGACCGTCCGCCCCGGGGCCTCGGCCCGGCTACCATACGCGGGACCCCCGTCTAGAGGTGCCGCTTGTCCCAGGAACAGCTCGTCTCGATCGTCATCGTCATCGCGATCATGCTGCTCGTGGGATTCCCCGTGCACGAGTTCGCCCATGCATGGGCGGCGTATCGGCTCGGCGACGGGACCGCCAAGATGTTCGGCCGCCTGACGCTCAACCCGATCGCCCACTTCGACCCGGTCGGGGGCGTCCTGCTCGCGGTGTCGTTCCTGGTCTCGCAGGGAAGCTTCGCCTTCGGCTGGGCGAAACCGACGCCGGTCAACCCGATGAACCTCGCGGGCGGCCGACGGGGCGAGGCGATGGTCGCCGCCGCGGGACCGCTGTCGAACCTGCTCCTGGCGACCATCGGGGCGATCCCGCTGCGGTTCCTGATCGCGACCGACCAGATCCGATCGGTGCCCGAGCTGCTGGTCCTCGTGCTCGACAGCTTCGTGTCGATCAACATCATCCTGATGATCTTCAACCTCATCCCGATCCCGCCTCTCGACGGCTCGAAGGTGCTGTTCGCGGCGCTCGACCGTGAGACGGAGTACCGCATCCGGCCGGTCCTCGAGCAGTACGGCTTCCTGATCGTCATCGCGCTCTTCTTCTTCCCGCCCGGCAACTCGATCGGCGGGCGGATCCTCATCCCGATCATCGACGCGATCTATGGCCTCTTGGTGGGCATCTAAGGTCCGCCAGTTCCGAACGCACCTGCGGGCCCACGTGTCGCCCGCGGAGCGAGCGGCGCTGGCGGCCTGGACGACCGCGCCGCAGCTGGCGCTCTTCGACTCGATGCACGTGGCCGATCGGCGGCATGGCCTCGATGTCGTGGCGTCGCTGCGCGCGGAAGGGGTGACCGAGCCGGACGCGCTGCTGGCCGGACTCCTGCACGACGCCGGCAAGGGCGACACGGGCGTGTGGCCGCGCGTGGCGTGGTCGCTCGGTGAGGCCTACGGCGCGTGGGTCTGGCGTGTGTCGGGCATGCTGCCCGGCTTCGGCGCTGCCCTGGAGCGCCTGCGGACCCATGCCGAGGTCTCGGCCCGCCTCGCGGCGGAGGCCGGATGTACCGTCCGGACCGTGGAGTTGATCCGCTACCAGGACGCGCCGCGCGACCCGGAGTTCGGGGAGCTGCTGCGGCTCGCGGACGAAGCGAACTGATGACGGGCGTGCCGGTGATCGCGTTCGAGCCGGCCGTCCGGTTCGGCGATGGCCGTCGGCCGGAGACGGCCACCCAGGTCCAGATGGTCGAGTTCGAGGGACCGCTGGGCCTGCTGCTCTCGCTCATCGAGGCGCGCAAGCTCGACGTCCTGACCGTGCCGCTCGGCGCGCTCGCCGACGCGTATCTCGATGCGCTGGCGACGCTGGAGTCCGACCGCATCGGCAACGTCAGCGCGTTCGTGGCGGTGGCCGGCCAGCTGATCCTGATCAAGAGCCGCGCGATGCTGCCCCGGCCGCCGGTCGTCGATCCATCGCTCGGCACGGACGATGCGCCCGATCCGGAGGCGGAGCTGCGCCGTCGCCTGATCCTGTACCGGGCGCATCGCGACGCCGGACTGCGGCTGGCCGAGACCGCCCTGGCCCGGATCGGGCTGTTCCGGCGGGAGCCCGGCGCGGCGCATGCCACCGCCCTGGCCGGCGCCCGGCCGCTCGACGCGCCGCCGCTGGACCCGATCCACCTGGTCCGCGCCCTCGACCGCCTCGCGGCGCTCGCCCCGCCGCCCGAGCCGCCGCCCGAGGTCCTCGAGCGGGTCATCACCCTGACCGAGCGTGCCGACATCATCCGTGCGGCGCTCCGCGACGCGCCGACGTTCGTCCTCCAGGAGCTGCTCGGGGGCGTGCACGACCGGGTCGTGATCGCGGTGACGTTCCTCGCGATGCTCGAGCTCATGAAGCGACGCGAGATCGTCGTGTCGCAGGCGGTGCCGTGGGGGCCGATCGTCGCACGGGCCACGACGCCCGAGGAGCGGGCCGCGGCCGGTGTCGACGAGGAGGCCGCGGTCGCGCCGCTCGACGAGTCGCTGGAGTCGTTCGCGTGACCGAGGAGCTGACGCGGGCTGACCGACGACGAGGTGTCGCCGGCCGGACGAGCTCGACCCGACGGCCGACGCGACGTCGCCCGAGGAACGGCCGCCGATCGAGCTGACCGAGGCCGCGCTCGAGGCCCTCCTGTTCGTCGCCGAGCGTCCGCTGTCGCGACGCGAGATCGCCGCGCTCGCCGGCACGGACCGGGAGACCGTCGACGCCCGGCTCGGCGACCTCGAGGTGGCGTTGCGCGCAGCGAGGCATCCGGCTGCTGCTCGACGGCGACCGCGTCGAGCTCGCGACCGCGGCCGAGGCGGGCGCCCTCGTGGCGCGCTACGTCGGGGCGGACGCGGTCCGTCTGTCCCCGGCGTCGCTCGAGACGCTCGCGATCGTCGCCTATCGACAGCCGATCACGAAGGCCGCCGTCGAGCGGATCCGCGGCGTCGACTCCGACTACACGATGCGCTCCCTGCTGCACCGACGGCTGATCGTCGAGCTGGGCCGCGCCGACACCCCGGGACGGCCCTTCCTGTACGGCACCGGCTTCGATTTCCTCGAGCGGTTCGGGATGACCAGCCTCGACGGCCTGCCGCCACTCGAAGTCGACATCGCGGCGCGGCTGGCGGAAGAGGGTGGCGAGAGCGTCCAGCCGAGCCTGGACCTCGACGAGGCCGGCGGGCCCGACGACGGTGTTCTCGGTGACGCGCCGGAACCCGCCACGACGACGTCCGACTGATGCCGGCCGAGCGGCTCCAGAAGGTCCTTGCCGGCGCAGGCGTCGCATCCCGACGGGCGAGCGAGGCGCTGATCGCGGAAGGGCGGGTCACCGTCGATGGCAAGGTCGCCAAGCTCGGGGCGCAGGTGGACCCCGAGCGCGTGATCGTCGCCGTGGACGGGCGCGTCATCGGCGGCGCCTCGACACAGGCCTACCTCCTGCTGCACAAGCCGGCCGGCGTGACCTCGACCACCCAGGATCGTCACGCGCACCGGACCGTGCTCGAGCTGCTGCCGACCGCGCTCGTGCCCGAGGGCGCCCGCCTCTACCCGGTCGGCCGCCTCGACCAGGATTCGGAGGGGATGCTCCTGCTCACCAACGACGGCGACTGGTCCGAGCGGGTCCTCCACCCACGCTTCGGTGTGGAGCGCGAGTACGCGCTCGGGCTGCGGCAGCGGCTCGATGCTCGCCAGGTCGAGGCCCTGAACGCGGGGATCCCGCTCGACGAGGGTCTCGCCGAGCTGTCCGGGCTGCGCGCGATGAGCACGTTCGAGACCGACAAGCTCGTCGCGCTCATGCACCCGGAGCCGCCGCCGCTGCAGTGGTATCGAGCGACGCTCGCGCAGGGCTGGAAGCGCCAGCTCCGGCGGATGTTCGGCGCGGTCGGCGCCCCGATCGAGCGCCTGGTCCGCGTCCGGATCGGGCCAGTCCGCATCGACGGCCTGCGGAGCGGATCCGTCCGGCCGCTGAAGGCCCCCGAGATCCGCGGCCTCGCCGGTGGCGGCGGCAGCAGCCGCCGTCCCGCCACGGACCGGCGCAAGTCCGGGCCACGCAAGCCCGCAGCCTCCTAGCGGCTATCCTGCCGCGGATGGATGGCGCGTCGAAGGGGCAGCGCGGGCTCGTCGTGGCGCTCGACGGCCCCGGGTCCTCGGGCAAGAGCAGCGTCGGGGCCGCGGCGGCCTCGAACGTCGGCTACCGCTTCTGCGACACCGGCCTGCTGTACCGGGCGGTCACGTGGCTGGCCGAGAATCGCGGCGTCGAGGTCGACGACGCGGTGGCCCTGAGCGCGCTCGTCGATGACGTCGAGCTCGCCCCCGACGAGCGTGGCCGGCTGTCGCGGGTTCTGGTCGATGGCGTCGACCACACCGACGACGTGCGCGGCCCCGAGGTCGACTCGGCCGTCTCGACGGTCTCGGCCGTGCCGGAGCTCCGGACCGCGCTGCTGGCGCGCCAGCGGGACATGGCGAAGGCCGGCGGGATCATCATGGCCGGCCGCGACATCGGGACCGTGGTCCTGCCCGACGCCGACCTCAAGATCTTCCTCGACGCGTCGGTGGAGGAGCGGGCCTCTCGCAGGACAGCAGAACGGGGCCTCGACCCCGACGGCAACGAGGCCGGCGAGATCCTGGCGGCCCTCCGTCGCCGCGACGAGCTCGACAGGAACCGTCGGGTCGCACCACTCCGGCCGGCGACCGACGCGCGCATCATCGTGACCGACGGCAACCGCTTCGAGGACACCGTGGAGGCCGTGACCAACGCGATCCGCGACGTCGAGGCGCGCCGGTGACCGATAGATCGCCCGTGACCGCCCCGGCGGCAGCCGACGGCGACGCGCCCACCCCGGAGCCGATCGAGAGCGCGACGACCCCGCTCATCCGGACAGTCGCATTCGGCGCGCGGATCTTCGCCCGCGCCATGTCGCGCATCCGGATCGAGGGTGCGATCGACGAGATCCCGCGCGACGGCCCGGTGATCATCGCCTCGAACCACGCGTCGAACTTCGATCCGGTCGTCCTGGGCGCGTGGCTGACGCCGACCCTCGGCCGCCGCATCCACTGGCTCGGCAAGAAGGAGCTCTTCGACTGGCCGGTGGTCGGCTGGATGGCCCGGACGGGCGGCGTCCACCCGGTCGATCGCGGCGCGGCCGATGTGGAGGCCTTCCGGCTGGCACGCCGCATCCTCGACGAGGGCAACATCCTGTTCGTCTTCCCGGAGGGCACGCGCAGCGCCGACGGTGCGCTCCAGGCGGCCCGCGACGGCGTCGCCGTGCTGGCGCTCCGCACGGGCGCCCCGATCGTGCCCATCGGGATCGGCGGCTCGAACGGGGTCTGGCCGCGGGGCCAGAAGCTGCCGCATCCGGGCGGCCGGGTCACGGTGCGCGTCGGTCGCGCCGTTCCGCCTCGCCGACGAACTGCCGCCCGGCACGGACCGTCGAACTGCCAAGGGCCTCGCGACGGACATCATCATGCGGCGCATCGCTGAGCTCCTGCCGGTGCGCCAACGCGGCGTCTACGGCACCCCCGCGGGTGCCACGGAACCCTCGCCCGCACCGCCCGACGGAGGGGTCTGAACGGGGCCCCGTGCGATAATCGACGCATGGGAACCGTCCAGGAGCTCCGCATCGCCAAGCGCACCGGCTTCTGCTATGGCGTCCGCGAGGCCATCGACAAGGCCAAGGAGTCGGCGGCAGCCGGCAAGTCGACGCACACGCTCGGCCAGGTCGTGCACAACGACGGCGTCGTCCGCGAGCTCCAGGACCTCGGCATCGAGACCGTCGACACCCTCGACGACGTCGACCACGGCGCGGCGGTGGTCATCCGCGCGCACGGCGTCCGCCCGGACGTCCTCGAGCGCGCCGAGGCGCGCGGCCTCGAGGTCATCGACGGCACCTGCACGTGGGTCATCGCCGAGCAGAAGGAGCTGCGCAAGCTCGTCGACGAGGGCTACACGATCGTCCTGCTCGGCACGCCCAACCATCCCGAGGTCGTCGGGCTCCTCGGCTTCGCGCCGGACGTCATCGTGGTCGACGAGGAGGAGGAGTGGGACGCCGCCGTCCCGCGACGCAAGAAGCTCGCCCTCATCAGCCAGTCGACCCAGCCGCCCTGGAAGTTCGAGCGCCTGGCTGCGCTGATGGTCGGCCGATCGCACGAGCTCAAGATCATCAACACGGTCTGTCCCGTCACGATCCGGCGCCAGGAGGACACGATGGAGCTGGCCCGCGAGGTCGACCTCATGGTCGTCGTCGGTGGCCGCTCGAGTGCGAACACGAAGGAACTGACGCGGCTGTGCGAGATCGCCGGCAAGCCCGCCATCCAGATCCAGGGCGTCGCCGATCTCTCGGATGCGACCGACTTCCACGGCGCGAAGGTCGTCGGGGTGACCGGCGGCACGTCCACGCCGATCGAGGACCTGCGCGAGGTGGCCTACTGGATCCTGGCCAACGCGGGGACGCCCGCGACGCAGGCCGATGCCGCGAACCTCGCGGACGCCGCCCTCGCCGGGGCCGCGACACCTGCCGGCCGGACCACCTCGCTGCCGAACCTGACCCGCGCCGTCGCCACGCCCGGCGCTGCCTGACCCGGTGGCCGCGCATCCGGGTGGGCTCCCGGTCGTCGCCGTCGTCGGCCGGCCGAACGTCGGCAAGAGCACCCTCTTCAATCGGATCGTCGGCGGGCGCACGGCCATCGTCGAGGACCGGGCCCACACGACCCGCGACCGGCTCTACGGCGACACCGAGTGGAACGGCCGCCGCTTCGTCCTCGTCGACACCGGTGGCCTGGAGCTCGACCCCGACGACCTGATCGAGGCTGCCGTCCAGGACCAGGCGCGCCTCGCGATCGCCGAGGCGGACGTCATCGTCTTCGTCGTGGACGCCGTCGTGGGGCTGATGCCGCCCGACGAGGAGGCCGCGAACATCCTGCGCCGGGCCAAGGCGCCGGTCATCGTTGCGGTCAACAAGGCCGACAACGAGAAGCGCGAGCTCGAAGGCGCCGAGTTCCACGCCCTCGGCTGGGACGAGACCTACGCGATCTCGGCCACCCACGGCCGCGGCACCGGCGACCTGCTCGACGCGATCGTCTGGGCGCTGCCGCCCGAGACCGAGCGCGAGATCGCCCGCAAGGCCCGCGAGGCCGAGGCCGAGGCATGGGCCGACGAGGTCGCGACCGGCCGGCTCGAGCCCTACGTCGTGGGCGACGCCGACGCTGCGGACGCCGATGGCGATGACGCCGATCCCGACGTCGACCTGTCCGTCGTCGATCCGGAAGCCGCCCGCTGGGATGCCGCGATGGCCGCCGAGGCCGACCAGGAGCCCGCCGCGATCGCCTTCGTCGGGCGCCCGAACGTCGGCAAGTCGAGCCTGCTCAACGCCTTGCTCGGCGAGAACCGCTCGATCGTCTCCGAGATCCCTGGCACGACGCGCGACGCCATCGACACGCGCCTCGCCTGGGGCCGCAGCGAGATCGTGCTCATCGACACGGCCGGCATCCGGCGCCGCGGCAAGGTCGCCGGCGGCCCGGCCGCCGAGCGCTACTCGACGCTGCGCGCGCTCCACGCGCTGACGCGGGCGGACGTCGCGGTGCTCGTCATCGATGCCGTCGAGGGCTTCACCTCGCAGGACGCCCACGTCGCGGGCTACGTGGTCGAGGAGGGCAAGGGCCTGGTCATCGCGGTCAACAAGTGGGACCTCGTGGCCGACAAGACGGACCGCACGTTCGACCAGTACACCGAGTGGATCCGCAACGAGGTCCCGTTCCTGGACTTCGCCCCGATCCTCTCGATCAGCGCCAAGACCGGGCAGCGGGTGGGCCGCGTCCTCGAGGCCGCCGTCGACATCTGGGGGGAGCGCCGCAAGCGGGTCTCGACGGGCGAGCTCAACCGCCTGCTCATGTCCGCCACGGAACGGACACCGCCACCGCCCGTCCGTGGCCGGCGTCCGAAGATCTTCTATGCCACCCAGGCGGCCGTGGCCCCGCCGACGTTCGTGTTCTTCTGCTCGGACGGGTCAGCCGTCCACTTCAGCTATCGCCGGTACCTCGAGAACCAGCTCCGCGAGACGTTCGGCTTCGACGGCACGCCGATCAAGCTCGTCTTCCGCGACCGGACCTCGGTGAAGCTGCCGCGTCGCAAGAAGGCCCGATCCGGGCCGGGTGCGGCCAAGCCCGCGCGGCGCGTCAGCGCCGGAAAGACCCGCCGGTCCCGCTGATGGGCGGCCCGCGGGTCGCGGTGGTCGGAGCCGGGGCGTGGGGCACCACGCTCGCCCGGCTCGTGGCTCGCGAGGAGCCGGTCATCCTGCTGTGCCACTCCCCGGAGACGGCGGCACGGATCGTGGCGACCGGCCGGAACGAGGCGCGCCTCCCCGGCGTGGACCTGCCGCGGACGGTCACGGCCACGGCGGATCCAGGCGCCCTGGCCGACGCGACCGACCTGGTCATCTTCGCGACGCCGTCGGCGCACCTGCGGGGGACTGTCGCTGGTGTCGCGCCCCGTCTCGCCCCGTCGGCGGACATCGTGTCGGTCGTGAAGGGCCTCGAACGGGGCAGCCTGCTCCGGATGAGCGAGGTCATCGCCGAGGCCGGGGCCATCGACGCCCGAGCGGATCGCCGCCCTGTCCGGCCCGAACCTGGCCGCCGAGATCGCCCGCGGGCTGCCCGCGTCGGCGGTCGTGGCCGCCACGGATCCGACGCTCGCGACGCGCGTCGTCGCGCGGCTGTCGCGCCGGCGGTTCCGGCTCTACGTCAACCAGGACATCCTCGGCGTCGAGCTCGCAGGGGCGCTCAAGAACGTCGTGGCGATCGCGGCCGGCGCGGCCGACGGCCTCGGTTTCGGCGACAACGGCAAGGCGGGCCTGCTGACGCGCGGCCTGGCCGAGATGATGCGGCTCGGGATCGCGGCGGGCGCCAATCCGTTGACGTTCGCCGGGCTTGCCGGGATCGGCGACCTCATCGCGACGTGCGGCTCGCCGCTGTCGCGCAACCACCGGCTCGGGATGGAGCTCGCCAAGGGCCGGTCGTGGGCCGAGATCGAGACCGATCTGCCCGGGACCGCCGAGGGCGCCTACACGGTCCGGGCGGCACTCGCGCTGGCGGACCGGTTCGGCGTCGAGATGCCCATCGCCCGCGAGGTCGAGCGAGCGCTGTTCGAGGGCAAGAGCGTCAAGCGCTGCCTGGTGGACCTGCTCGCCCGCGAATCGAAGGACGAGCTGGCCGACGCGTCCGCCTGGATCGCAAGCCTCGGCGACGACGCGGACGGGGTAGGGAAGACCGGGAGGTGCGTGGCCCGCGCGGTGCTAGACTCCGGGTCGCCGGGGCGTGGCGCAGTCTGGTAGCGCACTAGTCTGGGGGACTAGTGGTCGTCGGTTCAAATCCGGCCGCCCCGACCAAATCCCCTCGTGAATCGACCGTCCAAGGTCGATCTCCGCTCGGTGCCTAGCCGGCCGCCGCCTCCCAGCCGTCGAAGTCCCCGTGGAGGCGATCGGCGATCCCCTGGAACAGGTCGTCGGCCCCGCGAACTGTCGGGATGTCCAGCACCGCGTCGGGCCGCTCGCACACGAGCCGCCACTGGTCCGGGTACTCGGGCATCGGCTCGCGAACCTCGCAGGAATACCCACCGGCGCGACCGTCGATCGCACCGGCCTCCGCGTCCTCTCGACTCGTGAAGTACAGGTAGTACAGGACGTGCCGCGGCTTGGTGATGTCGGCGCCGGTCTTCATGATCTCGCCGAGCAGCGCGATGTCCTTGTACTTGAGGCCCGTGACCGGCGACCGCGCCTCGAGATCGACCGGCTCGTCGTCCTCGTCCCTCTTCTTTCGCTTGAACAGGAACATGCCCGCTCCCTTCGTGCGCAGGGACGAAGGGTGATCGAACCTCGCGAGCGTCAGTCCATGGGCGAAAGGTACGCGGGTGGTCGGCGCCCTTCGATCATAAGGATCTCGACGGGAACGTCCTCGTGCGCGGTACAGAATTTCTATACCATGGGCCCGTGCAGGACCAGGAGGACCCAGACCCCCAGGTCGATGTGACGTGGCATCGGCTGTTGGCGGCCATCGTCGCCTCGAGAGGCGGCGAGCTGCGCCTGCCTCGGCACTACCTCGACGCGCTCAAGCAGGACCCCAGCCTCACCGCGACCCTCGACCCTGTCACCGACGACGTCGTCATCCGGATCCGCCGTTGACCTGGGTCCAGCGCGCGGCCGGCGTCGGCTCCGAGCGGTACGAATGGCATCTCATGGACACGGTGCGCGCCTTGCCCGAACACGGTGACCGCCGCGTGCGGGGCCAGCTTCCGTCGGGACCCGTGGGCGCCAGAGCACGACGACCCGCCTCACGACGTTCGATGCGAGGAATGCCACGCGGTCGCGACGGGTGTCGACATCGGCGCGGACTGACCGCGGGGACCGCCGACGACAGGGCGGAGCGCCTATCCGGCGTCGGGCTCGTCGGTCTTCGGATCGAGCGCCAGCGACGCCGAGTTGATGCAGTAGCGCAGCCCGGTCGGATTCGGTCCGTCGTCGAAGACGTGGCCGAGATGGCCGCCACAGGTCGCGCAGTTGGCCTCGGTGCGGGTCATGAAGAACGAGCGGTCGGTCTCGGTCGCGACCGCGTCCGGGTCGGCCGGGGCGAAGAAGCTCGGCCAGCCCGTGCCCGAATCGAACTTGGCGTCGGAGCTGAACAGCTCCGATCCACAGCCGGCACACCGGTAGGTCCCGGCTCGATGCTCATCCCACAGCTCGCCGGTGAAGGCGCGTTCCGTGCCCTTCTGGCGGAGGACCCGGTACTGCTCGGGGGTCAGTTCGGCACGCCATTCGGCGTCGGTCTTGTTCGGCGCAGCAACGCGCTTGGTGTCTGTCATGGGCACATGGTGCCAGCCGAGTGTGGCGTTCTCATGACGAAATGACCGTCAGCCGCCGTACACCTGGCCGTCGTGACGCTTGATCGGCGGTTCGTTCTCGGCCGTCGGTCGGTTCTCGCCCGACCCGCCGTTGAGGGGGTCATCGATCGCGTCGTCCACTGTCGACCCGTCGGGGGAACCCTGCTCGCCCGACCCTCCGTGCAGGAGGTCGTCATCGCCCGGTGCTGGCCGCCGCAGATCGGACGCCTGGTCTTCGCCGGGTGTTCGCGCTGTCCATGGTCTGGCATCTCCTTGGGTCCCGCGCCCGCCCGATGTGGCGCATTGCCAATCTGCGGCGTCAGCACTTTCGGCTGCGTGCCAGGATCGGCTCCGAGGTTGCGATCGTCCGGCAATCGACCGTTCCCCGAGCGTAGGATTGGCGCCATGAGCGAGGAACCGCCGAACGATCAGCCGCCGCCGCGGATGCCATGGGAGCCCGAGCCACCGGCCGCCGGGTCCACGCCCGAGCCGCCGCCACCGCCTGGGACCGGCTGGACACCGCCGTCGCCGTCCGACCCGACCACCGTCTGGTCGCCGGCACCCCAGACGCCGCCGCCCCCAGCCACCGATCCGGCCTCCGCGCCGCAGACCCCGGCACCCCCGGGCCAGGGTGCGCTCCTGTCGTCGGCGCCGGTCGGCTGGGCGCCACCGCCTCCGCCCGCGGCGGAGGTCGCGCCCGGTCTGACGTTCGCGGACACCGGGTCCAGGGTGGTCGCCTACATCGTCGACATCGTCCTGCTCGCGATCGTCGGCTCGATCGTGGTGGCGATCGTCGGCGTTCCGACGCCGGACTTCGCGGATTCCGGTCAGATCACGGGCCTCGGCAGTCCTGCCGCGACGCTCGCGAGCGCGCTGGTCGGCTTCCTGTACTTCGTCATCTCGTGGTCCGGCGGCCGGCGCGCCACGATCGGCCAGCGGGTCTTCAACATCCAGGTCGGCAACGCCTTTGACGGCAAGGCGCTCAGCCTCGAGCAGGCGATCCGGCGATGGCTCGGCCTGGGCAGCTGGATCGGCCTGTTCGCGATCGTCCCGAGCCTCGCGGGGATCTCCGCGCTCATCGAGCTTCTGTGGGTGATCGTCCTGCTCATCACGACCGCGACGAGCCCCACCAAGCAGGGCCTGCACGACCGATTCGCCAACACCGCGCTCGTGAGCCCGTCGGGTCAGGGCGCGAGCGGCCTCGCGAAGGCGTGCCTGATCATCGTGGTCGTGCTGTTCCTGCTGTTCGTGCTGTCGATCGTCGCGCTCATCCTGTTGGGCAGCCAGGTCAGCTTGATCCTGTCCGAGATCGGCGAGTCGATCTAGTCCTCAGTCTCCCGCCGGATCCGGGCTGATCGGGACCGCGAACCCGAATTCGGAGCCGCCGCCATCGCGCGGACGTGCCCAGATCCGGCCGCCCATCGTCTCGAGGATCCGACGGCAGACCGGCAGACCGAGCCCGAGGCCGCTCGCGGCCTTCTGTGCCGCCTTCGCCCGGAAGAAGGGCGAGAAGAGGTCCTCCGGGTCGACCCCGTCGATGCCCAGCCCGCGATCCAAAACCGAGACGCGAGCTTCGACATCGTCGTGGTCGACGACGACCTCGATCGACCCGCTGCCGCCGTACTTGTCGGCGTTGGAGAGCAGGTTCTGCACCACGAGCATGAGGTAGGCCCGATCCGCGTCCACGACGACGTGGTGGCCGGGCGCGGCGAACGCGACGTGCCGCTCGGGGTGGCGCTTGGTGAACGCCGCGACCTCCTGCTCGACGACGTGCCGCAGCAGTTCTGGCTCGAGATCGGGCTCTGCGCCGGCCTGGAGGCGGCTCAACAGCAGGAGGTTCTCGACGATCGCGAGAAGTCGCTCCGAATCGACCGCGATGTCGGCGACCATGTCGCGCTCCGCGTCCGGCAGCCGATCGACCCGATCGAGCAGCAACCGGGCGTTTCCGTAGATCGTGGTGACCGGCGTGCGCAGTTCGTGCGACACGAGCCCGAGGAAGTCGTCCCGAGCGGCGCTTGACACTGCCAGCGCCTCGGTCGTGGCCTCGAGGGCCTTCTCCGCCTGGTGGCGATCGCTCACGTCGATCAGCACGTTCACGCCGCCGACGAGTCCGGCCGTCCGGATCCCGCAACGGGCTCGGATAGGGCTGGAAGAAGACCCGCGATCCGTCAGGTCGCTCCGCGATCGCGGTCGCGCCTCGAATGGCCCGGTTCTCACGGAGGGTCACGGCCATCGGGCACTCGGCATGGGCCATCGGCCGGCCGTCGAGCCAGAACAGCCGCCAGGAACCGCACCAGAGCTCGCCCAGCTCGGGTCGTCGGCCCCAGAGCGACACGGCCGCCTCGTTGAAGTAGGTGAGGCGACCCTCGGCGTCCGTCGTGTACAGCGCGACCCCGAGTGAGTCGATGAAACCTCGGTAGGTGCGCTCGTCGGGCACGACACCGACACCCGCGCCGTCACCGCTCAGCGCGGTCCGAGCAACCGAAGCAGCGATTGCGGGGCGGCGTCCACTGCAGGCACGCGCGATCCAGGTTCGAACATCCGGTCGAGTATCCGGAGGCGCAACAGCGAAGTCCATACCAGAACGACCTCGAAACGGGACTTGCAACAGGGCTGAAAGACCGGAGCGGCTGGCCGGGACCACGGCGGCATACGTTCGATGCTCGCTACACTCGGGCGGAATGGCTGATCGCGTCCAAACCCCGTCCCACATCGCCTCGCCGGACCTCGGGGACATGCCGCCCGACGAGTTCCGGGCGGCCGCGCATGCCGTCGTCGACGTGATGGCCGACTACCTCGAGACGGTCGGGGACCGGGCGGTCTTCCCGGCCATCGAGCCCGGGTCGCTGCGGCCGCTGTTCCCGGCCAGTGCGCCCGAGGGCCCCGAGCCGCTCGAGGCCATCCTGGACGACTACCGGCGGCTGATCGAGCCCAACGCCACGCACTGGCAGCACCCGGGCTTCCTGGCCTATTTCGCGACCACCGCGTCCGGTCCCGGGATCCTGGGCGAGATGCTCACGGCCGCCCTCGGCCAGAACCCGATGCTCTGGCGGACCTCGCCGATCGGCACGGAACTCGAGGAGGTCGTCGTCGGGTGGCTGCGCCAGGCCCTCGGCCTGCCGGCCGACTTCGACGGCCTGCTCACGGACACGGCGTCGACGTCGTCGCTGATCGCGCTCGCGGGCGCACGCCAGGCGGCCGGCATCGACGCGGCGGCCCTGGGGCTGACCGGGCGCCCGGAGGTCCCGGCGCTCCGCGTCTACGCCTCGACCGAGGCCCACAGCTCGATCGAGAAGGCGTGCATGACCCTGGGCCTCGGTCGCACGGCGCTCGCCCGGGTCGCCGTGAACGACGACTACGAGATGCGCCCGGACGCCCTGGCCGCGACGATCGCCGCGGATCGGGCCGCCGGATACCTGCCGATCGCCATCGTGGCGACCGTCGGGACCACCTCGTCGACCGCGGTCGACCCCGTCGCGGCGATCGCGGAGATCGCCGAGCGCGAGGGGCTGTGGCTGCACATCGATTCCGCCTACGCGGGTGTCGTCGCGCTCCTGCCCGAGCGCCGGGCGCCCTTCGCCGGCTGGGAGCGTGCGGACTCGATCGTCGTCAACCCGCACAAGTGGCTGTTCACGCCGCTCGACGCCTCGCTGCTCCTGTGCCGACGGATGCCGGTGCTGCGCGAGGCGTTCAGCCTCGTGCCCGAGTACCTGCTGACCCTCGATCGGGCGACGCCCGTCCACGACTACAACGAGTACACGCCGCAGCTCGGCCGGCGATTCCGGGCGCTCAAGCTCTGGATCCATCTGCGCTGGTTCGGGATCGAAGGGCTGCGTCGCCGGATCGCCGCCCATCTCGAGCTTGCCGCGTGGTTCGCGGCCCAGGTCGACGAGGCGCCGCAGTGGGAGCGCCTCGCGCCCGTCCCGTTCTCGACGGTCTGCTTCCGCTGGCATCCGCCCGAGTGGAGCGGCACCGACGAGGCGCTGGATCAGGCCAACGCGGCGATCATGGACGCGGTCAACCGCACGGGCGAGGTCTTCCTGTCCCACACCCGTCTCGACGGCCGCTTCACGATCCGCGTCGCGATCGGCAACCTGCGCACCGAGCCGCGCCACGTCGAGCGTGCGTGGGCCCTGCTGCGCCAGTCCGCGGCCGAGCGCGAGGCATCGCCGGCGTGAAGCTCGAGCCGCACGACGTCAAGTTCTTCGAGACGACCGGCGGAGCTTCGCGATTGGTTCGACGCCAACCACGAGACGGCCGCCGACCTCTGGCTGGGCTCCTACCGGAAGGGGAGCGGCAAGCCGAGCGTCAGCTGGTCCGATGCCGTCGACGAGGCCCTGTGCGTCGGCTGGATCGACAGCATCCGCAAGCGACTCGACGACACGCGCTCCGCGCAACGCTTCACGCCCCGTCGCAAGGGCAGCAACTGGAGCGCGATCAACGTCGACAAGGTCGCTGCCCTCACGGCAGAGGGTCGGATGCGACCGGCCGGCCTGCTGGCCTTCGAGGGGCGGACCGCGGCCAGGACGGGCGTCTACTCCTATGAACAGGCCGAGGCGCTCTTCGCGGACGAGGAGCTCGAGCGGTTCCGGGCCGTGCCGGCCGCATGGGCGGACTGGGAGCGTCGGCCGCCCTCGTACCGCAAGACCGTGACGCACTGGGTGACGAGCGCCAAGGGCGCCGAGACGCGCGTCGCGACGGCTCGAGGCACTCATCGCCGACTCCGCGGCCGGGCAGAAGCCGCGGGTCCGATGCGCTGGTCACGGGAGTCGGCATGACGCTCAAGCGAGGCCGGCACTCGACGCCGCGCTCGACGAGGCCGTCGGCGCGCTTCGGGCGCTCGATCTCGGCGACGAGTTCGACCCGCGCGCGGCCGAGGCGATCGTCCGGTCCGGGTTGCACCGGCTTGCGGTCCCGGCCGCCGAGGGCGGGATGGGCGGCGGCATGGTCGACGCGGCCGAGGCGCTGCTCGCGATCGGCGGCATCGACGGGTCGACCGCGCTCGGGTTCGCGATGCACGTCCACGTGACCGGGGCCGCGCTCCAGGGCCCGGGCTGGCCCCCGGCGCCGCGCGAGCGGCTCGTGCGGGCCGTGCTGGACGACGGCGCGCTCGTCAACGCCGCCTCGACCGAGGAGAGCGGCGGCTCGCCGTCCCGTGGCGCGATCCCGGGCACGCTGGCCGAGCCCGACCCGGCCGGCGGCTGGCGCCTGACCGGCGAGAAGACATGGACGACCTGGCTGCCGGTCCTGCGGCTGGGGCTGATCAGCGCCCGGATGGGAGCGGCGGACCCGCCGGTCATCGGCCTGCTGCTCGTGGATCTCGAGTCGCCCGGCGTCCATCGATCGGCCGGCTTCGAGGCGCTCGGCATGCGCGGCTCGGCGTCGGGCCGCCTGCGATTCGATGCCACGCCCGTGCCGGCGGACGGTCTCGTCCTCGAGCGCCGCGCCGACGAGCCCGATGCGCGCGGGCCCGGACCGGGCGCCTGGTTCGGGGCGGCGATGGCGGCCGCCTACCTCGGGATCGGCGAGGGCGCGCGACGCGACGTCGCTCGCTTCGCGCTCGACCGCCGGCCGGGTGACGGTTCGACATCGGTCGCCGACGTGCCGAGCGTCCAGGTGCGGCTGGGCCGGCTGGACGCCACGTTGCGTGCCGCCCGGATCGTGCTGCTCGACGTCGCACGGCGCTGGGACGAGGCGGTCGCCGCGGACGACGCGGCCGGGATGGCCGCCGCGGCCACCGACATGCCACTGGCCAAGCTGGTCGCCACGCAGGCCGCGGTCACCGCCACGGACGAGGCGATGCGCATCGCCGGCGGCCCGGGCTACCTGGCCGGTCGACTGGAACGCGCCCTGCGCGACGCGAGGGCCGGCCTCATCAACCCGCCGCTCGAGGACGTGGCCTACCAGGCGTTCGCCCGGGTCGTGCTCGGCCGCGAGGGCAAGGCGGAACCGGGTCCGTGAGCCTGAGCCTGCACGACCTAGTGGTGGCCGTGCAGGACCGCGTGGCCACGGCCGCGGGCGATGAGCCAGCGGTTCACCGGGAACGCCACCACGCCCGCGATCACGAGGGACAGGGCCAGGCTGCCCCAGAAGAGCGCGCTGTCCAGTCCGGCCGCCATCGCGCCCGGGATCGCGAGCACGATCGCGGTGTCGACGATCTCCATCGTCGTGATCGAGAGCGTGTCCGAGGCGAGGGCGAGCCGCAACGCGGCCCCGACCGCCACGCCCGACGCCAGGAGCGTCCGCATCGTGAGGGCGTAGCCGAAGACGAACGCGAGGACGATCGCCAGGACGACCGATGGCAGGTCGTGCCAGCCGAGCGCCGTCGCGATGACCAGGCCCAGGATCTCGCCGATGGCGCAGCCGGTCAGGCAGTGCAGCGTCGCCGAGAGCGACAGCCGGTTCGAGGGAGACCGCCGCGTGGTCCATGCGGCCAACCTATCGATGGCGTCAAGCGCACCGAGTTCGACGCGCCGTCAGCCTCTGGTCCTGGAGCCCAGTCGCCGGATCGCCACCGTGACGGTCCCGAGGGCCATCAGCACGACGAGCGCAGCGGGTCCCGGGTCTGACTCCTCGGTCGTCGGCCGGAGAGCGGCCGTGTCGGTCGGCGGTGCCGTCGCCGCGGAGGGCGGGTCCGACGGGTCCGGCGCGGGCGGATCGGTCGGTTCCGGTTCCGGCGGGATGGAGATGGCGAATTCGACGGCATCGAGAAAATTGCCGATCGAATTGTTGCCGGATCCGGCCACGACGGCGCGGAAGGCCAACCGCGTGCATGTCTGTCCCGTTGGGACGACGAACTGGTCGGTATGGGTCCCCCAGTCGTCGACCCCGTCGGTCAGGTCCGGGGAGACGTAGTCCCAACCGGCCGTGCCGTTGACGTCGGCCGCGTTCGCGTCCCCGATGAGAACCTGCATGACGTCGACGCCCTCGCGGGCCCGGTGGGCGAGGGACCAGGTCATGATCTCGCCGGACGTACTGACGACGTCCTGGTAGAGGGTGCCGGCGGTGTTCGCATTGAGTTCGGCGAAGGCGTTGCCCTCGAACGCGGGGACGCCGAGGAAGCCCGTGCCCCAGAGCTCGATCTCGCCGGCACCGTCCGTGGTCTGCCACGGCGGAACCGACGCGGCCGGCAACAGGACGTACGTGTCGGCAGGAACCACCGGCGTCTCGAAGTCGCCGTTCCCCAGCGCCGTGGTGGACCCGTCACAGGGCGCCGCGAGAACCGGCGACGCCCCCAGCAGGGAGCCGAGGATCAGGGCCGGAGGGAGGAGCACGATGCTCAGGCGGCGGACGCGCATAGAGGTCGATCGCTCCTTCGGGGGTAGGACGGTCGCCGGACGCCGGGGGTCGTTCGCCATGATGGCAGGTCGAGACCCGTGGGAACTGGCCGCGACGCGCCACGTGCGACCGCGCCGTGTGCGAGAACCGGCATCGCGCCTCAGGCGTACGTCCGCGTAGGGGAGGCCATCGTGGGGCGCGCCCCGGTTCGACGCTCGCGACACGACCAACCCCCGCGCGGTCGCGAGGTCAGACGTGGAAGGAGGCGGCAACGACCCAGCCCGTCAATGCCCAGACCGATCCCCAGAGGAGAGATGGATGAGAAGGCTATTGCTCGTGTTCGCCGCGGCCGGCCTGATGCTCGCGGTGCTCGCACCGATGGTCGCCGGCGACGGTGGCAACAAGTTCAAGGCATCACTCAACGGATACCTCGAGACGCCATCGGTCTCGACCGCCGGTTCCGGCTCGTTCCGGCTCAGGATCCACAAGACCTGGATCGAGTACACGCTGACGTACAGGAACCTCACAGGCGCGCCGCTCTTCGCCCACATCCACTTCGGTCGTCCCGACGTGGCCGGTGGCGTGGCGGTCTTCCTGTGTGGTGGCGGCGGCAAGCCCGCTTGCCCGGCAGCGCCGTCCGGCTCCGTGTCCGGCACGATCGTGGCCGCCGACGTCGTCGGCCCCGCCGGCCAGGGCATCGCCGCGACGGAGTTCGCCGAGGTCGTCCGGGCGATCCGCCACGGCGCGACCTACGCCAACGTCCACACGCCGACCTTCCCGGGCGGCGAGATCCGCGGCAACATCAAGAGCGACTGAGCCGCCCGCCGTAGGGCGTTCAGCGGCCGGGCGATCCGATGGGTCGCCCGGCCGTTCCGTGTCTGCCGCCCGGTCAGCGACGCGCGCGCGCAGCCCCGATAATGGCGCCATCGCCTGCCGGAACGTGGAGGCCTCACCGGACCCGTGCCACCGATCGACGAACTGACCCGCATCGAGCCCGTCCATCTCGCGCGGCTCGACCATCAGGGCATCTTCACGACCGGCCTCCTCCTCGAGGTGTCCGAGACCCCGACGCGTCGCCAGACGCTCGCGGACCAGGTGGTCGCCACCACGAACGACATCCTCGAGTGGCGCGACGAGGCGCTCATGCTCAACCTCGCGAGCTTCGGGCCCGACGAGCACCAGTTGTTCATCCAGGCCGGCATCGAGGGTCTGCGCGGGATCCTCGAGCTCGAGGCGGACGCGCTCAAGGCGCGGCTCGTCGCGGCCGCGGCCGAACTCGACGTCGAGCCGCCGAGTGACCTCACGATCAACGGCTGGTGGGACCAGGCCCGGACCCTCGAGGACGAGTAGCGCTCAGGGCCCGTCGGGCGGTCCACTCGACCGGACGGGCTAGGATGGCGCGGTGCGCACCCTCGGCGGCCGCCCCGCCTCCATCGCGATCGGGATCGCCACGGCGATCGTCATCGTCGCGGTCGCGATCATCCCGTTCCTGACGCCGGCCTGGATCGGCTTCGAGCAGGGTCGCGCCCAGGCTCAGGCGTGGACCGGCTACAGCGAGGCCGACCTGCGGACCGCCACGAACGCGATCCTCGCGGACCTGGTCGTCGGGCCGCCCGACTTCGACGTCGCGATCGCGGGTGTCCCGGTCCTGAACGATCGTGAGCGCGGGCACATGCGCGACGTGCGCACGGTGTTCGGCGGCCTTGCGATCGCCGCCGTCGTCTCGGTGATCGTGCTGCTGCATCGCGGCCGTTCGCCGGAAGGACACGGCCGCCAACTGGCGGGCCGTCCGGCAGGGCGCGTTCTGGCTGGTCGCCGCGGTCGTCGGTCTGGGTGTCTTCGCGCTCGTCGCGTTCGACACGCTCTTCGAGGTCTTCCACGAGGTCCTGTTCCCGGCCGGCTCGTATGACTTCGACCCGGCGACGGAACGGCTCGTCCAGCTCTTCCCGTTCCAGTTCTGGCAGGAATCGGCGATCGCGGTGGGCGTCGTGATCATCGCGATCTCGGCCGTCGTCGGCGTCGTGGCCCACGTCCGCTCGTCGCGGCCGTCGTCGCAGGCGGCGGCGGACCAGGTGACGACCCCGACGGTCGCGGAGCCCGGATGAGCACGATCCCGATCGGACGGCTGGCAGGCCTCGAGATCAGGATCCACGTCTCGTGGGCCATCATCCTGGCCATCCTCGTCGTGAGCGTCGGCGCCCAGATCGGCCTCGCCGATCCCGGCTCGTCGATGGTCGTCCGGTGGGGGATCGGGGTCGTGGTCGCGATCCTGTTCCTCGCGTCGGCGATGGCCCACGAGCTGGGGCACGCGGCCGTGGCCCGTCGTCGGGGCGTGCCGACCGACTCGGTCGTCGTGTACTTCCTCGGCGCGGCGGCCTCGCCCGAGCTCACGACGACGCGCCCGCGTGACGAGGTCGCCATCGCGGCGGCCGGTCCGCTCGTCAGCCTCGGCATCGGCCTGGGCCTGCTCGGGGTCTCGGTGGTCGCCGGCACGATCGACGACCAGGGAGCGGCCCTGATCGTGGGTCACGTCGCGTTCGTCGTGGGCGCGCTCGACCTTGCGCTGGGCCTGCTCAACCTGATCCCGGCCTTCCCGCTCGATGGCGGCCGGGTGGTCCGCGGCCTCGCCTGGGCGCGGTCCGGCGATGCGCGGGCCGGTCTGCGGACCGCGGCGCGCGTGGGCCGGTTCGTCGGGCTGTTCCTCGCCGGGCTCGGGGTCGTCGCGATCCTGCTGGCAGACGGGCTGGTCGTTGATCCGATCGACGGCCTGATGGTCGCGCTGTGCGGCTGGTTCTTCACGTCGACGGCACGGACCGTCGAACGGCGGGCCGGGCTCGACGAGCTGCTCGACGGCCTCAACGTCGCGGATGTCATGGACCGGGACGTGGCGGGGATCCCGCCGGGACTGACGCTCGACACCTTTGCCGGGCAGGTCCTCGACGGCAGTGCGTCGATGGCACTCCCGGTCACACGCGGCACGGAACTGCTCGGCGTCATCGGTGCATCGCAGCTCCGACGCGTGCGGCGATCGCGATGGGCCACGACCCGCGCCGAGGACCTGATGATCTCGACGCCGGCCCTGCTCGTCGTGTCGCCCGAGACCTCGATCCGGGCCGCGCTCGTGGGGCTTGGCCGGGTCGGCATCGACGCCCTGCCGGTCATGGATGGCGGTGCGTTCGCCGGCCTGCTGACCCGGCGCGCGGTGGCCGCCGCGATCCAGGGCCGTGCGGACCGCGCGGGCGTCTCGCCGTGGTGAGCGGCACGGCTGCCGGGCCGGGGCTGCTCAGCGTCGAGACGGCGCGGGACGCGGTCCTCGCCGCCGCCCGGCCGACCGGCACGGAACGGGTCGTGATCGATGTTGCGCTCGGCCGCGTGGCCGCCGAGACGGCCGTCGCGCGGACCTCGTTGCCGCCCTGGCCGAACTCGGCGATGGACGGCTACGCGATCCAGGCCGCGGACACGACATCGGCCTCGGACGGGTCCGTCGCGCCTCGGCTGGAGGTGGTCGGCGAGGTGCGGGCGGGCTTCGCCCCCGACGTCATCGTCCGGCCCGGGACGGCGGTCCGGATCGCCACCGGCGCGCGGCTCCCCGATGGCGCCGATGCGGTGATCCCCGTGGAGGCCACGACGCCTCTGGACGCGGACGGCCAGCCCGGCCCGCGCGGACGGGATGCGACGGGCCCGCTCCCGGCGGCCATCGACGTGCACGAGGTGGTCCGTCCCGGCGGCTCCGTCCGGGCGACCGGCAGCGACCTCGTCGAGGGCACGACGCTCGTCGAGCCGGGCACCGCGATCGGCGCGGCGACCATCGCCTTGCTGGCGGGCGCCGGCGTCGAGGCGATCGACGTGCATCGGCGGCCCCGGGTCGCGGTCCTGGCCACGGGCGACGAGGTCCGGGCGCCCGGCCAGATGCTCGGCCCGGCCGGCATCCCCGATGCGAACGGGCCCGGCCTCCGGGCCCTGGCGACCCTGGCCGGCGCGGACGTCATCGACCTGGGCATCGCGACCGACGTGCTCGACGACGTCCTGACCCGCCTGCGTCGCGGTCTCGCCGAGGGCGCCGATCTGCTCATCGTCGCCGGCGGCGTCTCGGTCGGCCCGTTCGACGTCGTCAAGGCGGCCATCGAGACCATCGGGTCCATCGACCTGTGGCGCGTCGCCGTGCAACCCGGCAAGCCCTTCGCCTTCGGCACCGCCGAGCGGCCCGGCGGGGGACCGCCCGTCCTCATCGTGGGCCTGCCCGGCAACCCGGTCTCGGGCGCCGTGACGTTCGAGCTGTTCGTCCGACCGGCGATCAGGCGCATGGCCGGTCGTCGGGATGTCCTGCGACCGCTGGACCGCGGCGTGATCGGCGACGCCGTCACCAAGAGCGAGGGCCGGCGGGCGTTCGTGCGCGTCGTCGCGGAACGGGACGCCGATGGTGCGCCGAGACGCGACGAGCGGGGTCGCGTTCACGTCAGACTGGCGGGGGGCACGGCCGGACTCGGCAGCCACGTCATCTCGGCGCTGGCCGCCGCCGACGCGCTGGCCGTCATCCCCGAGGCCGTGCCCGGTGTCCCGGCCGGGACCGATGTCGAGCTGTGGTGGCTCGACCGGCCCTGAGGCAGTTCAGGCGATCGACCCGAAGAGCGGAGGACCGATGGACCAGCGACCGCCAGGCGACCGGCCACGATCGGAGCGGCGCCGGCTGACGCACGTGGACCGGAGCGGCCGCCCGCGCATGGTCGATGTCTCGGCCAAGCCCGTGACAGCCCGCCGGGCGGTCGCCGAGGCCCTGGTCGCGGTCTCGCCCGAGACGATGAGCCTCGTCATCGATGGCGGCGGGCCCAAGGGCGATGTGCTGGGCGTTGCCGAGCTCGCCGGCGTCATGGGCGCCAAGCGCACGAGCGACCTCATCCCGCTCTGCCACCCGCTCGCGCTGACGGACCTGGTCGTGGCGATCACGCCCGACCGCGCCGAGGGCGTGCTGCGGATCCGGGCCGAGGCGGCCACCACAGGCCCCACCGGAGTCGAGATGGAGGCGATGACCGCGGCCTCGGTCGCGGCGCTCACGGTCTACGACATGGTCAAGGGCGTCGAGCGTGGGGTCGAGATCCGGGCCGTCCGTCTCATCTCCAAGACGGGCGGCAAGAGCGGCACCTGGGAGCGCCACGACGGCCGGGCGGGCGACGCGGGCCATGGCGCTGCCCGACCGAAGCCGCGGCCAGGCGATCGGTCGGCCGGCCGGATCGGCACGAAGCGGAAGCGGTCCTGATGGGCGACGGATCCGGTCGCTCGGCCCTCGTCCTGACCGCGAGCGACGGTGCGTCGGCGGGGGTCCGCGAGGACGCGTCGGGAGATGCCCTCGAGGCGCGCCTGCGGGCGCTCGGGTTCGTCGTGGATCGTGCCCTCGTCAGCGACGACCGCACGGCGATCGAGGCCGCGCTGCGGGCGGGCGCGGGCGACCACGCGCTGATCGTCACGACCGGGGGCACGGGACTCACGCCGCGCGACGTGACCCCGCAGGCCACGACCGCGGTCATCGACTACGAGGTCCCGGGCCTGGCCGAGGCGATGCGGGCAGCCGGCCGCGCCACGACGCCGTTGGCGGACCTGTCGCGAGGGGTGGTCGGCGTCGCCGGGCGGACGCTCGTCGTCAACGTCCCGGGCAGCCCGAAGGGCGCCATCGAGTCATTCGACGCGATCGCCGCGGTCCTCGACCACGCCCTCGAGACGCTCGCGGGCCCGTTCGACCACGGCACCACCGCCTGACCGTGTTCGAGCCGTTCGCCAACGTCCCGGCGTACCTGCTGGTCTTCCCGGTCTTCTGGGGCGCGGCCGCCTTCTTCTGCCTGGCCATGGCCCGGCACCTGCGCGTGTTCGCCGCGGTCCGAGCCAGCGGCCCGAGCCCGTTCTCGGACATCCCGACCCGGTTCGTCGGCCTGATCCAGTACGCGTTCGTGCAGACGAAGATGTTCAAGGACGCGCGGGCCGGGCTGATGCACGCGGGCATCTTCTGGGGGTTCGTCCTCCTCACGATCGGGACCGCCAACATCGTCACGGGCGGGCTCATCCAGGCCGTCATCTCGATCCCGTTCGACGGCCTCCTCTGGGCGCTCGTGAGCGCGATGCAGAACGTCGTCGCGGTCATCGTCCTGGTCTCGATCGGCTGGGCCTTCCTGCGCCGCCTCGTGACGAAGCCCAAGCGCCTGACCTACAACCGCGACGCGCTCGTCATCCTCTCGATGATCGGCGGCGTGGTCGCCACCGAGTTGCTGGCCCAGGTCTTCGAGGTCGCGGCGCACGGCGAGATCGACGGCGCGTTCATCTCGAATGCACTCGCGGTCCCGCTGCGGGCGGTGCTGGGCGTCGGACGCGCTCGAGGTCGGGTTCGCCGTGCTCTGGTGGGGCCACATCGCTCTCGTGGCCGCATTCCTGTGCTACCTGCCGTTCAGCAAGCACCTGCACATCGCCACGGCCTTCCCGAACATCTGGTTCCGCAAGCTTGCCCCGCGCGGCGAGCTGCCCAAGATGGACCTCGAAGCCGACGATCCCCAGTTCGGGCTGCGGACGCTCCAGGACCTCGGCTGGAAAGACCTGCTCGATGGCTTCACGTGCACCGAGTGTGGCCGCTGCCAGGAGGCCTGCCCGGCCTACAACACAGGCAAGCCGCTCAACCCCAAGACCTTCATCATGGGTATCCGGGAGATGTCGGTCGAGGCGGAGCACGGCATCGACCTGATCCCGAACTCGCCGATCGTGCGCGACACGTACGGGCTCGAGGACACCCAGCCGCACGCCGCGTCGCTCGCGGCCAAGATCGTCGACACGGCCATCCCCTACGACGCGGTCTGGGACTGCGTGACGTGCGGGGCGTGCGTCGAGGCGTGCCCGGTGCTGATCGAGCATGTCGACAAGATCGTCGGTCTGCGACGGAACCTCGTGCTCGAGGACTCGCGCTTCCCGCCCGAGCTCACCGGCGCCTTCCGGGCGATGGAGAACCAGGGCAACCCGTGGGGCCAGCCGTCGTCGACGCGGCTCGACTGGGCGAAGCCGCTCGCGTTCGAGGTCGAGACGGTCGCCAACGTCGCCGCCGACGGCCGGCTCGACGAGCTCGAGGTCCTCTACTGGGTCGGCTGCGCGGCCGCGTTCGACCCGCGCAACCAGAAGGTCGCCCGAGCGGTCGCGACGTGCCTGCATGCGGCCGGTGTCAACTTCGCGGTGCTGGGGCAGGAGGAGTCGTGCACCGGCGACCCCGCCCGGCGGATGGGCAACGACTACGTGTTCCAGATCCTCGCGTCTGGCAACGTCGAGACGCTGAACCGCTACGGGATGGGGGAGCGGACGATCGTGACGGCCTGCCCCCACTGCTTCAACACGATCGGCAACGAGTACGGACAGCTCGGCGGGTCGTACCGGATCGTCCATCACTCGACGTACCTCGCCGAGCTCCTCTCGTCGGGGCGGCTCGCGACGGTGCCCGAGGACGCAGAGGCGGAGACCGGCGACCACCGGCCGGGCAGCGTCACCGTGCACGATTCGTGCTATCTCGCGCGCTACAACGGGGTCATCTCGGCGCCGCGGGACGTGCTGGGCGCCGCAGGCGTGTCGGTGACGGAGATGGAGCGATCGGGCAAGAGCACGTTCTGCTGCGGCGCCGGCGGTGGCCGCATGTGGATGGAGGAGGACCGGGGCACGCGGATCAACGTCGAGCGGACCCGCCAGGTGCTCGAGACCGGCGCCACGACCGTCGCCACGGCATGCCCCTTCTGCATGGTGATGCTCAGCGACGGCATCGCGGCGTCCGACGGCGCCGGCACCGTTGCCGCGCGGGACATCAGCGAAGTCCTGGCCGCCCGGATCGCGGCGGCTCCGGAGGATCGCCGCCTGCCGGTGGTCTAGGCGGGCCGTCGGACCCGCACGTGCTCAGCCGGGGAGTGGCTTCCCGCAGTTGGAGCAGGTCGCGTCGGTGACGAGGTTGCCCGTGTTGCAGGACGGGCAGCGCTTCATGCCCTCGGTCGACACGGCATAGGGGTTCTCACGTCCGAGCGCCTCCACGGCCCGCCGTTGCTTGACCATGACCCCGATCGTGCCGACGATCCCGATCGACGCGGCGATGATGATGAGCAGTAGCCCGGTGGTCGAGTCCACGTGACGCTCCTCAGAATGGCTGGTGCCTGTTCCCCGTTCCGGGTTCGTCCCCGATAGCGTAGCCCGGCATGGAAGACCCGCCAACCGGGGGTGGTGCGCGCCGGTGCATGCTCGCACCGAGTGCCACACCCGGCTACGATGGCCGGGTGACCGCGTCATCCGAGCCGAGCGGGTCGCCAACGTACCGCCTCACCGAGGCGCAGCGCGACCTCCGTGACGCAGTCAAGGTCCTCGCCGACGAGCGGGTGGCGCCGCGCGCCGCCGAGATCGACCGGACCGCGACCTTCCCGCAGGACCTCAAGGAGCTCCTCGCCGCCCAGGACATCCTCGCCCTCCCGTACCCGCTCGAGCACGGGGGCCTCGGCGGCGAGCTCCTGAGCGTCTGCCTGGCGGTCGAGCAGCTGAGCCGCGCCTGCGCCACGACCGGCCTGATCCTGGCCGTGCAGGAGCTGGGCTCGCTGCCGCTGCTGCTCGCGGGGACGCCGGACCAGCAGGCCCGCTGGTTCCCGAGGCTCGCGTCGGGCGAGCAGCTCATCGCATTCGCGCTGACCGAGGCCGAGGCCGGCTCCGATGCCGCGGCGATCCGCACGACCGCGGTCCGGGACGGCGACGACTACGTCCTCACCGGCTCGAAGCGGTTCATCAGCCAGGGATCCGTCGCGGACCTCATCACGGTCTTCGCGGTCACGAACCCGGACGCCGACCGCCGCCGGCGTCTCTCGTGCTTCGTCGTCGAGGTGCCGGCCGATGGCTTCAGCGTCACGCGGATCGAGCACAAGATGGGAATCCGCGGCAGCCCCACCGCCGAGCTCGCCTTCGACGGCGTGCGTGTCTCGGCCGCGAACCGGGTCGGGGCCGAGGGCGATGGCTTCGACCTCGCGATGCGCACGCTCGACCGCAGCCGCCCGGGGATCGCGGCGCAGGCCGTCGGGATCGCCCAGGGCGCGCTCGAGGTCGCGACCGCGTACGCCCGCGAACGGCAGCAGTTCGGCCAGCGCATCGGCGACTTCCAGCAGGTGGGCGCGATGCTCGCCGACATGGACGCTGGCACCGAGGCCGCGCGACAGCTCCTGTACAAGGCGTGCACCGAGATCGATGCGGGAGCACCCGATGCCGGGCGGTGGTCGGCGATGTGTAAACTCGTCGCCGGTGACAACGCCATGCGGGTCACGACCGATGCCGTCCAGGTCATGGGCGGATACGGCTATATCGACGAGTTTCCAGTCGAGCGGATGATGCGCGACGCGAAGATCACCCAGCTCTACGAGGGAACCCAACAGATCCAGCGCCTGGTCTTGGCGCGGGCGCTGCTCGGCAAGGGCGGCTGAACGGTCGGGGAGGTTCACGTCCTGTTGCGCATCGTCGTGCTCACGAAACCCGTGCCGGATCCGGCATCCGCCGGGGAGCGGCTCGGCCCGGACGGTCGATTGGACCGCGCCGCCGTGCCGGCCGTCATCAACGGCAACGACGAGTACGCCCTGGAGGCCGCCCTCAAGCTCATCGAGGCCGCCGGCGAGGGCGAGGTGACGCTGCTCTCGATGGCGCCCGCGAACGCCCCAGAGACGATGCGCAAGGCGCTCGCGATGGGCGCGACGCGCGGCGTTCTCGTCACCGACCCGATCCTTGAGGGTTCCTGCGCCGTGTCGACGACGATCGTGCTGGCCGCGGCGCTCAAGACGCTCGAATTCGACCTCGCGATCGCGGGCGTCGACTCCTCCGACGGCGTGGCCGGCGTCGTGCCCGCGGGCGTCGCGGCCCGCAACGGCCTGCCGTATCTCTCCTACGCCGCGAAGATCGAGCCGGACACGGCCGCCCGGACGGTCCGCGTCCGGCGCATCACGTCCACCGGCTACGACCTCCTCGAGGCGCCGATGCCGGCCCTGATCAGCGGCACGCAGGCGCTCGGCGAGCCGCGCTACCCGTCGCTGAAGGGGATCATGGCGGCCCGCGCGAAGGAGATCCTGACGCTCTCGCTCGCGGATCTCGGCCTCGACGCCTCGACGGTCGGGGGCGCCGTCGCGACGACCAAGGTCGTCGGCTCGCGGCCGCCTGAGGCCCGCGCGGCGACCCGGGTCGTGCGGGAGCCCGCCGACGAGGCCGCCCGCCAGATCGTCGCGTTCCTCGCGGAACGGAGGCTCGCCTGATGGCGCGCGTGCTCGTCGTGGGCGAGGTGGCGCCAGACGGCACGCTCACGAAGCTCTCGACCGAGGTGGCGACGCTGGCGCGGAGCCTCGCCGAGGCAGGCGGCCGCGAGCTGGCGGGGGTCGTGCACGGCAAGTCCGCCGGGAGCGCCGCGAAGGAGCTGGCCCACTTCATGCCCAGGGTGCAGGTCGACGGACGGGTCGACGATGGCGCCGCGGCCGCGACGATCGCCGCCGCGCTCTCGACGGCGGTCGACGCCGGCGACCTCGTCCTGCTCCCTGCGAGCCCCAACGGCCGCGACGTCGCGGGCACGCTGTGCGGTCTCGCCGGCATGGCCGTCCTCGCCAACGCGGTCGGCGCCCGATGGTCGGACGATGGGCCGGTCGTCGAGATGAGCGCGTTCGGCGGCAAGCTCATCACGGAGAGTGCGTTCACCGGGGAGGGCGGCGTCATCACGGTCCGCCCGAACGCGGTGACCGCCGAACCCCTCGCCACGCCCGGGTCGGTCGAGGACGTCCCCGCGTCCGACGTCCCGGCGATGGCCGGCGTCCGGCTCGTCGAGCACGTCGACGAGGCCACGGCGGCGGTCTCCATCGATGACGCGCGGATCATCGTGGCGGGCGGCCGCGGCGTCGGTGGCCCCGAGGGGTTCAAGCTCATCGAGGACCTCGCCGAGGCGCTCGGCGGTGCGGTCGGGGCGACGCGCGCCGCCGTCGATTCCGGCTGGATCCCCTACGGCCAGCAGATCGGGCAGACCGGCAAGATCGTGAAGCCGCAGCTCTACCTGGCGCTCGGAATCAGCGGGGCGATCCAGCACAAGGTCGGGATGCAGACATCGGAGACGATCGTCGCGGTCAACCGCGACCCCGACTCGCCGATCGCGGACTTCGCCGACCTGTTCGTCGTGGGCGACCTGTTCGAGGTCGGTCCGGCGCTCCTTGCGGAGCTCCGGGCCCGGCCCGGCTGACTGACGGGCTCGGGGACACGCCGTGAACTGGGACTGGATCAGCCTGCTGCCGATCCTGGCGTTCGTCGCGCTCGCGGCGGGCCTCGCGGTCGTCTTCCGGCGGACCGGCTCGATCGTGGCGAAGACGCGGGAAGTCGAGGGCTTTCGGTCGTCGGTTCGCGACCTGGCCGCACGGATCGACGCCTCGCTGGGCGGCGCGGCCCACCGGATCGACCAGGTCCGCCACCACGAGCTGACGCCGGATGCGATCGCGGAGACGCTGCTCGTCGCCTCCGATGCAGTCGACCGGTATCTCGCCGAGGCCAAGGCCCTGCGAGCGCCCTCGTCGGCGGTGGACATCCGCGACGACCTCGTCGCGCAACTGGAGCGGGCCGGCCGGGCGCTCGCCACGGTCGAGCACGGGACCACGATCATGTCGACGATCCGGGGCGGCGCCCGCGAGCTCGAGGCGCAGACGTCCATCAAGCGCGGCTACCTGAACCTCCTGCACGCCAGGGAGGCCATCGCACGCGAGGCGAGCCGTGCCGACGGCATGACGACGCGTCGCGGCGACCACACCATGTAGTGGTATGCTCGGCCTACACCACAACACCTAGTGGTGGTGACCGACCGACAGGTGCCCGATGCGTTGCCCCCAGTGCGGTGAGCGCGAGACCCGCGTCGTCGACTCCCGCGACCTCGATGACTCCGCCACGATCCGCCGCCGGCGTGAGTGCGCTTCCTGCACGATGCGCTTCACGACCTACGAGCGCGTCGAGGCGGCCCGGCTCGTCGTCGTCAAGCGTGACGGGTCGCGCCAGGAGTTCGATCGCGACCGGCTCGTCTCCGGACTCCGCAAGGCGCTGACGCGTCGGCCGGTGCCGTCGGGCGCGGCCGAGGCCGCCGCGGACGCGATCGAGGCCGAGCTCCGCTCGTCGGGCGCGAACGAGGTGCCATCGTCGAAGGTCGGCGCGATGGCGATGGAGCAGCTCCGCGCGATCGACCAGATCGCCTACATCCGCTTCGCGAGCGTCTACCAGAGCTTCGAGGATCTCGAGGCGCTCAAGCGCGAGGTCGACAACCTCTACGAGGAGCGGGGCACGCCCGGAGCCCTGGAGGCATGAGCGTCCTCTCGGACCGCGACATCCGCACCGAGCTGGAGAACGAGCGCGTCGTCATCCGACCCTACGATCCGGCCGACCTCCAGCCGTCGTCGGTGGACCTCCACCTCGACAGCCGCTTCCGGGTCTTTCGCAACAACCGCTATCCGTACATCGACGTGCGTGCCCCGCAGCCGGACCTGACCGAGCTCGTGACCGTCGACGAGGACGAGCAGTTCATCCTGCACCCGGGCGAATTCGTACTCGGGCAGACCCACGAGTGGGTCGAGCTGCCCGACGATCTCGTCGCGCGCCTGGAGGGTAAGTCGTCGCTTGGCCGCCTCGGGCTGCTGATCCATTCGACCGCGGGGTATGTCGACCCGGGCTGGAAGGGCAACCTGACGCTCGAGCTCTCGAACGTCGCGAATCTGCCGATCGCGCTCTACTACGGCATGCGCATCGGCCAGATCTCGTTCTTCCGGATGTCCTCACCGGTCGAGCGGCCGTACGGGTCGCCGGAGCTCGGGTCGAAGTACCAGGGCCAGTCGGAGCCGACCGCCTCGGCATTCCACCGCGACTTCGAGGCCGGCCGCAAGACCGGGGAGCCGTCCCGGTCGTAGCCCGATGGCGATGAACGACGCGGTCGACTGGCGGGCCGATCTCGGCGGCGGCGTCCACGTCGCCCTGATCCAGGCCGGGACGTTCCGCTCGGACGCCGGCACGCTCTTCGGGCCCGTCCCGTGGGTCCTGTGGAACGGGCTCGTCACCGACGAGATCGACGACAAGCGTCGACTCCTCCAGGCGCTCAACTGCCTGCTCATCGAGACGCCGAGCGGCCGCGTGCTCGTCGAGACAGGGATCGGGGAGCGGGTCGACGAGAAGACCCGGGCGATCCGCGCCTACGAGGGGCCGTGGGTCGTGGCCGCGCTCGAGGAGGCCGGGTTCCTGCCCGAGACGGTGAACGTCGTCGCCATGAGCCACCTCCATTTCGACCATGCCGGCGGCCTGCTGCGGGCGGACGGCGAGCGGGCATTCCCACACGCGACGATCGTGGCCCAGAAGGCCGAGTGGGAGGTCGCGCTCGGCGACAACCCGCGACTCGTCGCCTCGTACGTCCAGCCCGAGCTCACGCTGGTCAAGGACTGGGGCGCCCAGGGCTGGGCCGACGGCGAGCGCGAACTGCTGCCGGGCGTGACGGTGGTCCCCACCGGCGGTCACTCAGCGGGGCACCAGGCCGTGATCGTCCGTGGCGGCGACGGGACCGGGCGCGTCGTGGCCTTCCTCGGCGACCTCTTCATGCGGCCGTGGGGCGCGAACCCGCGCTGGGTGACCGCGTTCGACGACTTCCCGCTCGACTCCGTCGTCCGCAAGGCCGAGCTCTTCGAGCAGGCCGTGGACGAGGACTGGACGATCGTGCTCTCGCACGAGGCGCGGCATCCGGTCGGACGCCTGGTGCGGGACAAGGACCGCTTCCGGTTCGAGCCCGAATAGGGGCGAGCAGCAGGGCTAGGGGGTCGGACTCGCCGCGGGTGGGAGCATCGATTCGATGAGCGCGGCGGCGCCGGCCTCGTCGACCGGGCCGTTCAGCACGCGCTGGATGACGCCGTGGGTGTCGATGAAGAACTGTGTCGGCAGGGCGTACACCTTGTACTCGTGGAAGACGTGCCCGGAGGCATCGAAGCCGATCGTGTACGGCAGCTGGTATCGGGCGGCGTAGGCCGCGATGTCGGCGGGCGTCGTCTCCTGGACGCTGATGCCGACCACCTCGAGCCCGCGGTCGCGGTAGCGCTCGGACAGCGTTCGCAGGATCGGGGTCTCGTGCTGGCACGGCGGGCACCAGCTCGCCCAGAAGTTGAGCCAGACCACCTTGCCCCGCAGGTCCTCGAGCCGGATCGGCTTGCCGTCGAGGTCCGTCAGCTGGTACGTGCCGCCGTCCGGGAGCGCGATCGAGAGTTCCGGGGCCAGGGCCCCGGGCTTGAGACCCTCGGTCGGGGTGCCGATCAGGAACGGCGTGGCGCGCGGGTCGGTCAGCGGCGTGACGCCGGTCGTCCCGAGCGGGGTCGTGATCCCGACCAGGATGATGACGGCCAGGACGATCGCCACGAACGCGGCCAGGAGCTGCCGGCCGCTGAACGGACCGACGAGCCCATGACGTTCCGGCTTGTGGGTGAACTCGGGTCGCTCGGACAAGTCAGATCGCCGTGTTGAAGGTGAACCAGCGCGGCAGCAGGGCCAGCCAGTCGAAGATCATGGCGACGCCGATGAACGCGACCAGCAGGCCGCCGATCAGCGAGACGACTCGGCCGTGCTTGATGAGCGGCCGGATCAGGCCCGGTGCGCGGTCGTACACGAGCGCGATGGCGAGGAACGGGAGCCCGAGGCCCAGCGTGTAGGCGACGAGCAGGACCGTGCCCTGGAGGATCGTGGTCGATGTCGCGGCCATCGTGAGGATCCCGCCCAGGATGATCCCGATGCAGGGCGTCCAGCCGACCGCGAAGATCGCCCCGAGTCCGAATGACGCCAGCCAGCCGCCACGCGAACTGACCACGCGCCCGCCGAGTCGATCGGCCGTGCTCTGGCCGTTGCCGGGACCGGCGAGCGAGATCGAGCCGGTGGCGGTCGCCAGCGACCCGGCGGCGCCGGCGTCGAGCGGCCGCCACGTGCGCTCGAGCGCGGGGATGCGCAGGATGCCGGCGAGGTTCAGCCCGAGGATGATCAGGATGAAGCCGCCGATCGTGCGCAATGGCGCCAGGTAGTCGACCAGCGGGCCCGCGAGGAACGTGGCGGTCACGCCAAGCAGCGTGAACACGGCGCCGAACCCTGCGACATACGCGACGGCATGGCGCATCGCGGTCCAGCGCGACGGCGTCCGGCCATCGGCCGACGACGCGACGGCGATGGCCGTCAGCTGGCCGAGATACGCGGGCACGAGGGGCAGCACGCACGGCGAGAGGAAGCTGATGACCCCCGCGCCGAGGGCGACGAGGATCGTGAGGTCGGTGCCGGTCATCGGGTCAGGCGTCGAGGACGTCGGTGAGCAGACGGCGCAGCTTCGCCGCGCTGGTCGCGAGCTCGAGGCGACGGTCGCCGAGCTCGACGACGGGGATCGACGCGAAATAGGCGCGCTCGAGCGCCGGATCGGACTCGATGTCGCGCTCGACGAGGGTCGGGCGCGCGAGATCGGACGACGCACGCTCCGCCAGGAGGGCGGTCAGCAGGTCGCGCGTCTCGTCGCAGAGGCCGCAGCCGGGGCGTGAGTAGAGCACGAGGTCGGGGAGGGGAGTGACGGCCATCTCGAACGGGATTGTAGGCGAGGGGCCCATTTGGCCCCGGACAGCAACAGGCCGCCGCAGGGAGGCGCGGCGGCCATGGCCTCGTGACGCCGGACGTGCCGGTCGTGTTCCCACCGCGGGGTAGGATGGAGGTCGCGCCCCCGTAGCTCAGTGGACAGAGCGAGGCCGTCCTAAGGCCTGCGTCGGCGGTTCGAGTCCGTCCGGGGGCGCCAGACTGCAGAACCTGCGTTGAACGTGGCGTCGATCCGTTCTTCGGACAGCGACTACGTCGATTGACTCGGGATCAGCCTGGAGACCTGCCCTGGGAGTCGACGACGTTCACGCCCCTGACGAGAAGCCACAGGGCCAGCCCGACTTCAGCGATGAAGCTCACGACGATCCCGGGATAGATGATCGCGTGGTAGTCAGGCAAGAGCAGGGCCTGAAGGAACCAGATCAGTACGCCGATCCCGTCAAGCATCAGAAGGACGCCCAGGATCCGAGGCAGGAATCCGTACCTGTAGACGAGGTAGCCAAGCGGGAACAGCCACGTGCCGAAGAACAGCTGGGCCGTGACCCGGCCGGCTTTGTAGACGTTGATGGACAGGTACGCCAGCCCTTCGATCTGATTCGCCGAGTAGCCCTGCATGTAACTGCTCCGTCCGCGGCATCAACATCGCGGTCACGAGCAGAGCATGCTCGTCGCCCTGGATTGCGACACCGGCAGCCGTCTCGAGCACCAGGTAGGCAACGCCGGCCCTGTTGACCGGTCGCAGGACGAACTGTCGAGACCCCGGCGACCATGACAGAGAGCGAACCCTGAGATCAACGCGATCGACGAGGTCCAGATGGAACGACCCGCGTACTCGCGACGGTCGCCTGGTAGACCGTGCTGCGCGCCACCAGCCCGATCGCCCGAGTGCAGTGGCGAGCACGGCAGCCCGCATGTACGGCGACGTAGAAACGGCCCGTGATCCTCGCGAACTTGCCCGTCGACGGTGATCGATGTCGTTGGCAGACATCCCAAGCCCTCCATCCGTCGATGAGGCATCGTGGGTCGTACCACGTCGCTCGAGTTAGCGTGGCGCCACCCCTGACGGACCTGGAAGGCTCGGCGTGGACTTCGATCTCGCTTGCATGTTTCCGTCGCCCGGGCGCCAAGACCAAACCCCTGTCCGACCGAAACCCGACCACGATCGTGCTCGGAAGAGCCGCTTCCCAGCCCCTATCGGGCGTAGGATGTCCCCGATCCTGATCGCCACGGAAGGGGAGCTGGAATGCACCTGCAGGTCAAGGCGTCTCCCGACGACACAGCCGAAAACATCGAGCGAGTCGTGAAAGCACTCGCCCTGCACGGCGTCAACATCGAGGCGATCGCCCCCGACTTCGACCCGCCGCACGTCCGGGTCCTCGTGCGGCACCATGAGCAGTACCACCCAGCGAATGCGCAGGATCCCTTGAACCGGGCGCTGGCCGCCATGGAGGCTGAAGGCCTGACGCCTGAGCTCAAGGCAGGCGTGGTCGTCAGGATGCCGAACAAGCCGCGGGTCCTCAAGACCGCGCTCGACAAATGCAGGAGCGAAAACTACGTCGTGGAGAGCCTCCTCGTCCTGCCGGGGGAACCCGCGGCGGGTGCTGCCTGGGTCTCGTTCGGTGTCGACCGACCCATCGACGGCTGGGAAGAGGAGGCCGAGGCCCTGAAGCGCCGCATCGAGGAGGAGCTCGCAGGGCTTCCCGACAGCTAGCCGGTCGATGGATCCGAAAGAGACCTTCATCGCCGCGAACAGCGCCCTGACCGAGCTTGGTCCTGCGCGTGCGGCCGGACGACCTCGTGCTCAAGGTGCCGGCGTACGCCCGTTTCCACGATGACCAGACGCTCCGGACGACGCTGAACATCCTGGCCTACGAGAACGTCACTGCGTGCCAAGGGTTCTCGCCGCTGAGTCTGGTCTTGCGACGAACCCGGAGTTCGACGGCGATCTGCTCGGCGACGACCTGGCGGGCAACTATGAGCGCCTCGCCTCCGAGGCGAACGCATCGGTCGCGCCCACGCCGACCTCGACCAGATCGTCCACATCTCCTACGGCGACGTCTCAGCCACCAGATACCTGTCCGACATCTCGCTCAACCGGGCGATGACCCTGTACGACGTCGCGGCGCTGACCGGCCTCGACCCGCACCTGTCCGACGAGGCCATCGAGGCGGTCCACGCGATCGCGTCCGGGGTGGGAGACCTTCTTCGCCAGATGGGCATCTTCCCGCCCGAGATCGCCGTCTCCGGCGACGCCACGCCGGAGGACCGGTTCCTGGCCTACATCGGCCGCGAGCCCAGGGACAGGTCCGTGCTCGTGGGGCGACGGCTAGCGCCAGCCGAGCTCCGGGGCCACGTACCTGAGGATGCTCTCGATCGCGTGGGCGTTGTACTCGACGCCGAGCTGGTTCGGGACCGTCAGCAGGAGCGTGTCCGCCGCCTGGATCGCCGTGTCCCCGGCGAGCTCCTTGACGAGGACGTCGGGCTCCGCGGCGTACGAACGCCCGAAGATCGCCTTGGTCTGCGCGTCGATGTAGCCGACCTGGTCCGACTCCTGGTTGCCGCGCCCGAAGTACGCCCGGTCGCGGTCGTCGACCAGCGCGAAGATGCTGCGACTGACCGACACCCGCGGCTCGCGCTCGTGCCCGGCCGCCGTCCACGCCTCACGGAACAGCCGGATCTGCTCGGCCTGGAGCTCGTGGAACGGCACGCCGGCGTCCTCGGTCAGCAGCGTCGACGACATCAGGTTCATGCCCTGCTGGCCCGTCCATTCCGCGGTCGCGCGTGATCCGGCGCCCCACCAGATCCGGTCGCGCAGCCCGGGCGAATGCGGCTCGGGGCGGAGCAGGCCGGGCGGGTTCGGGAACATCGGGGAGGGGTTGGGCTGGGCGAACCCGGCGCCCGACAGCGCCTGGAGGAAGACCTCGGTGTGCTGGCGGGCCATGTCGGCGTCGGTCTGGCCGTCGGGCGGCACGTAGCCGAAGTACCGGAAGCCATCGATGACCTGCTCGGGCGATCCGCGGCTGATCCCGAGCTGCAGACGACCACCCGCGATGAGGTCGGCGGCACCGGCATCCTCGACCATGTAGAGCGGGTTCTCGTAGCGCATGTCGATGACGGCCGTCCCGATCTCGATGCGCTTGGTGCGAGCGCCGATCGCCGCCAGGAGCGGGAACGGCGACGCGAGTTGCTGGGCGAAGTGGTGGACGCGGAAGTAGGCACCGTCGGCACCCAGGTCCTCGACCGCCTCGGCGAGCTCGATCGACTGGATGAGCGCGTCCGAGCCCGACCGGACCTGCGAGTAGGGCGACGCCGACCAGTGTCCGAACGACAGGAAGCCGATCTTCTTCACACGCCAATTCTAGGGACCGACGCGCCCGCCGTTGCTCACTCGACCGAGCGAGGCCGTCCTTGGGCCTGCGTCGACGCTTCGAGCCGTCCCGCGCGCCCTTCGCAACACGAACGAGCGCTACGGATGACTCGCCTTGCCTCGCGGTGTGAGAAGGTATACGGCCCACAGGGAATACCGACGCGTTGATCTCCATCGCGCACACGTACTCCCGGGAGAAGGAGCGTGAGCGGTGAAGGGCATGTTCGGGTTCATCACCGGGGCCATCATCGGGTTCGGGATCGGTGTGGCCAGTGCGATCGTGTACGCCGGCCAGACCGATAAGGACCTCCGCGAGGTCTACGCCGACGTCCGCAAGAATGTCGAGAGCGTCGATCTGGAGCAGTTCGGCCAGGAGGTCCAGGCGAACGTCGCCTCGGCCCAGGCGCAGGTCGAGGCCAACGTCGCCCAGGTCCAGGCCAACGTCGCTGATGTCCAGGCGCAGGTCCAGGACAAGGTGGCCCAGGTCCGCGGGACGTCCGGCGACAACGGGACGACCAAGGACGAGGCGACGACCAAGGTCACCAAGGAATAGTCGTTCTGCCCGTGGGCAGCGCCGGGAGGTCGAGATGACGTCGACGACGGTACGACCGACTGGGGTGACGGCAATGGCCGTCGTGGCCGGCATCGCCGGCGCGGCGGACATCCTTGCCGGGCTGGGTGACATCGGGATGGGCGGTGGTTTCCTCGGCGATCTCGGCTTTGGGGCGACCCTCGACGGGATCATGACTGGCGTCGGGCTGGTCCTGGTGGCCATCGGCGCCCTCGGTCTCGCCACCGCGTTCGGGTTATGGCGTGGGCGCAACTGGGCGTGGCTGGTCGCGAGGCTCTGGGCGAGCCTGTGCATCATCGCCGGCATCGTCGGCGTGGCACTGTCGCTACTGAGTGACCGCATCGTGACCGAGATCCTGGCCGCCATGGTCGGTGCCGCGGTCCCTGCCGTCATCGCCGCCGTTGTGCTCTGGTACCTCTACCAGCCGAACGTGAAGGCGGCATTCGGGCGAGTCTGACACTTGGACGACGCGATCCGCGTGATGGTCGGAGGCGGGCAAGAAGAAGCGGGTCGTGGCCTGCGCCTTCGACTGGTCCGGCTGGGACCGGAGCGCGAAGACCGAGGAGGACGCGCTCCGGGTGCTCGCCGACTACCGGCCGCGCTACGCGAAGGTGGCGGCGCTGGCCGGCCTCGCCGACGAGTTCGGCGCGACTGGCGAGTTGACCGTCGTCGAGCGGCGCGAGGGCAACGGCATGACCGACTGGTACGGGGTCTCGGGCATGCCGGCCCAGCCCGAACTGGAGGCGATGAGCGAGGCCGAGTGCGAACGGAAGATCGCGTTGCTCCGGGCCTGCTGGACCTACTTCGATGACGTCGCCTCGCGCGTCTCGCCGGAGTTGCGCAAGGGTCCGCGCGGAGGAGGGCGCGAGCGGGACGAGATCGTCAGGCACGCCAACGGCGCCGAGATCTACGAGCATGCGACGAAGGTCGGGGTGCGCACGCCGCTCGAGGCCCGGGGGATCCGGCCGCACTTCGCGCTCACCGCGAAGCGTTCTGCGCGGCGATCCGCGAGTTCAACGCCCTCGGCCCGTCGGCCGGGAAGTGGTGGACGGTCCAGTTCCTGATCCGGCGCTGCGCCTGGCACATGCTCGACCACGCCTGGGAGATGGAAGACCGGGACATGAAAGTGGACCCGGCCGATGGCCGGGTCCTCAGTTCGGCTTAGGCTCGACTCAGCCGGCGCGGACCTGCGCGGCCGTCAGGGTCAGCTTGCCCACCACCGAGTGGTCGCCCCGGAACATTCGGCGGCGGCGCGCCGGAGGCATGGGACTTTTGGTTCGGCGTCGCCTGTCATCGGGACCCTAGAACCGGGGTCGCCGACCGGTCATCGTCGTCCTCCACCGGTCCGCCCGGACCGGGTACCGGAGACGGCATGGCCCCGCATCCTCGCTCGTTCGCCCGAACCGCCACCCTTCTGCTCGCGGCCGTCGTCGTGCTGGCCGGCTGTGGCGCGACGCTGCCTGGAACCTCGACGGCCCCGGTGGAGCAGCCCGGAGTCACGCCGAAGCCGACCCCGCTCATCGACACCGCGGCCGGGATCAAGATCGCGAAGGCGGCGGTCAAGGCGCTGAACAAGGGCTCGCTCGTCACGCACGTCGAGCAGGTCACCACAGGCCAGGCCGAGGTGAGCGGCAAGGCGGTCAAGGTGTTCGCGACGATGTCCGCTGACTTCGCCGGCGCCGACATGAGCGTGGACCTCGACGTCACGGCCATCAACCAGAAGGTCGATCTCCGGCTTCGGGTCGTCGGCAAGAACGTCTGGCTGTACCAGTCCGGCACCTGGATCAAGGGCAAGCGCTCGAAGATCAAGGCACAGCTGGCCGAGATGGTCGAGACGGTCCGGATCATCAAGGACCCGAACGACCTCCGGTATTTCGGTCGTGAGCGGGTCGGCAAGAAGGATCTCGAGCACTTCCGGGTCAACCACGCGCTGACCTACGAGGGCGGGCTCGGGATCAAGGGTCACTACGACACCTTCGACGTCTGGGTCATGACCGACGGCACGCCCGTGAAGTTCGCAGCCACGTTCTCCGCGGATGACGCGAAGCTCGGCAAGGTCACGGGCAAGATGACGCTCGACTTCACGAAGTTCGGCGGCAAGATCAAGGTCAAGGCCCCGAAGACCAGCTAGCCCCCGCGCACCGCGCACCGACGAGCTGCCCGCGGCGTAGGTCCGCGGAGCCGCATCCGTATTCCCAGCCAGGTCCTGACGGGCATCGGGTCCCTGACCGGCATCGTCGGCCTGGCCCTGCTGATCCGCGGTCGGATCCCCGGCGGCGACCGCGCCGCCCTTCTTGACGCGGCGATCCTCGCGACCGGGATCGGCGCCCTGATCTGGGCGATCGGTTTCGGTCCCTTCGTGTCCTCGGCCGGACGGAGCTCGCTCGCGCTCGCCGCCTTCTTCTACCCCGCGCTCGTCGCGCTCGCGGCGGTCGCCCGGATGTGGGTCCTGCCCGGCCCGCATCGACCCGCGACGCGTCTGATCGTGCTGTTCGTCGCTTGCGTCGAACGCGGTCATCATCGTCGACATCCTCAAGGGCCTCGTCGGCAGGGGGGACTTCGCTGCGCCCTACCTGCTCTCGGCGTTCACCGTCCTCGCGTTCGTCGGTGCGGCGGCGCTCCATCCGTCGATGGCGATCTCGCCCGAGCGCCAGCACGTCGACCGCGGGCCGATCCGCCGCCGCCGGATCGTCGCACTCACGGCGGCACTGCTGGTCAATCCGGCGACCCTGGCGGTCGAGGTCGTGGTCGGTCGCGAGATCGATCCGGCGCCGTACCTCATCGGCGGCGTCGTGATCGGCCTGCTGGTGATCGCTCGGCTCGGCGATGCGCTGCGCCAGCTCGGCGAGAGCCTGCACGAGCGTGACTCGCTCATGGAGCTGCTCCGCCGCCAGGCGCTGTACGACACGTTGACGTCCCTGCCCAACCGGAGCCTCTTCACGGAGCGACTTGCCGCGGACTTCGCCAACCGGTCCGACGACCGGATGCTGGCCGTCCTGCTCGTCGATCTCGACGACTTCAAGGCCGTCAACGACACCTACGGGCACGAGGCCGGGGACGGCCTCCTGATCGCCGTCGGCCAGAGGCTGCGGGGCGCGATCCGCGACGGCGACATGGCGGCCCGCCTCGGGGGCGACGAGTTCGTCATCGCGCTGCCGGCCTGCGCCGACCCGCTCGTCGCGATCCGGGTCGCCCAGCGGGTGCTCGCCTCGCTCAGCGAGCCGTTCGACGTGGCGGGAAACAAGCTCATCGCCCATGCCAGCGTCGGTGTCGCCGTCGCCACACCCGAGGACAAGACCGCTGACGAGCTCGTCCGGAACGCCGACGTCGCGATGTACCTCGCGAAGAGTCGCGGCAAGGGCCGCGTCGAGGTCTACGAGCCGTCGATGCACGAAGCCGCCATCACCCAGCTCCAGCTCCGGACCGACCTGGCCGCCGGGATCGCCGCCGGCGACCTTCGGCTCCACTACCAGCCGATCGTCGATCTCCGGACCGGCCAGACCGTCGGCTACGAGGCCCTCGTTCGCTGGATGCGCGACGGTCGGCTGGTCCCGCCCGGCGAGTTCATCCCCGTGGCCGAGGCCAGCGGTCTCATCGCTCCGCTCACGGACTGGGTCGTCGACGAGGCGTGCCGGACGACCGCGGGCTGGGGCACACCGCTCTCGCGGCCGTGGGTCAGCGTCAACCTCTCGTCGAGCCAGCTCATCCGCCCGGACATCGTCACCCGCTTCGGCCAGAGCCTCGAGGCCAGTGGCCTCGCGGCCGAGCGACTGGTCATCGAGATCACCGAGTCCGCGCTCCTCGAGATCGATGTCGCCAAGCCGGCGGTCGAGCGCCTGAGCGCCCTCGGCGTGCGGGTCGCGATCGACGACTTCGGGATCGGCTACTCGACGCTGAGCTATCTCGCCCTGCTGCCGATCGACATCGTCAAGATCGACCGCTCGTTCGTCATCGCGCTCCAGCATGCCGGCCCCGAAGAGGCGATCGCCTCGGCGATCATCGCGCTCGCGAAGCGCCTCGACCTGCTCACGATCGGCGAGGGGATCGAGACCGCCGCCCAGCTCGACCAGCTCACCGCCCTCGGCTGCGACCTTGGCCAGGGCTTCTACCTCGGCCGACCGGTGCCGAACGAGGACCTCCGGCGCTCGCCGATGCCGCATGGCCACCGGCTGCGCCTGCCGAACCTCGCGGGTCTCGGCGCCTAGCGCTCGACGGGCTAGCAGCCCCAGCCGGCGGCCGGCTGCTGGTCAGGCGTGTGACCCTCCTCGACGCCCTTGATCTGCAGGAACAGCGCGCCGTGGCTGTTCCACCACGAGGCGACGACCGTGCCCTCGGGCGGCGGGACGCACCAGCACTCGCCGTAGCCCTCGATCTGGACGTTGAACACGACCGTGTGACCCTGCGCGACGGCCGCGGCCGCCGCGGCGGCGGGGGAGAGGCCGTCGAGCTCGGGGATGACGGAATCGCCGAGTGTCTGCGTCACGGGCGCATCGCCTGACCGTGGTCCGATCCCGACCGCGTTCTGGCATCCCGAGCTGCCGTGGTCCATGTTCGGGACCATCGAGCAGCCGGCGACGAGCGAGGCGAACACGAGGCCGCCGACGGTGCGGCCGAGCCGCGGCGGTGATGCGGTTCGAGATGTGCATCGGTCGGAGCATGCAACACGGACGTTGCGCGGCGCCATCCGTTGCATCCCTGATGGCGTGCCGGGGTCGATCCGGACGCTCGGCGCTTCCGGTCGATGACGCCCTGCGCCCCGTGAGCGGGCGCGCGGCTATCCTGCCCCGGTGACCCGAGCCTTCATCCCCGACGAGATCCTGGCGCTCGCCCACGAGCGTGCCCGCGCCCGCGAGGCGCGCGATTGGGCCGAGGCGGACCGCCTACGGGAGGCCATCGAAACAGCCGGCTGGCGGATCGTGGACCGCGGCACGGACTTCGCGCTGACACCGGCCGCGCCACCGGACCTGGTCGAGGGGGAGCAGGTGCGCTACGGCGCGAGCCGCAACGTGCCCTCGCGGTTGGACGAGGCGCCGGAGGGGCTCGCCACCGTCATCCTGATCGCGACCGACTGGCCCGACGATCTGGAGCGCGCGCTTGCCGGACTCCGCCTCGCGCCGGCGGGGACGTCGGTCGTCATCGTGGCCGACGCGCCGTCCCCGGCGCAGGCCCAGGCCCTCGAGACGCTCGCCGGTGCCGAGCCCGGCCAGGCACCCGAGATCATCTGGACGAGCGAGCGGCTCGGCCATGCGGCGGCGATCAACGCCGGGACGCGACGCGCGACCGGGCCGGTCGTCGCGATCCTCGACACGAGCGTCGAGCCGCAGGGCGACATCGTGACCCCGCTCGCCGATGCCCTCGGGGACCCGACCGTGGCCGTGGCCGGTGCGTGGGGCCTCGTCTCGGGCGACATGCGCAAGTTCGAGGACGCGCCGCCCGGTGACGTCGACGCGATCGGCGGGTATGCCCTGGCCTTCCGACGGACGGACTACGTGGAGCGAGGACCGCTCGATGAGCGGTTCCGCTTCTACCGCAACCTCGACATCTGGTGGAGCCTCGTCCTTCGCGACGAGGGGGAGGGCGAGCCACCGCGGCGCGCCGTGAGCCTCGCCGGATCTGCCGCTCACTCGCCATGAGCACCGCGGCTGGACGAGCCTGCCCGACGAGGAACGCGATCGGCAGTCGAAGCGGAACTTCTACCGGATCATCGATCGGTTCGGGTCGCGTCGCGATCTGCTGACGCGGCCCGGCTGAGCGTCGAGCCTTCCGGGCCGTCGGCCACGGCCCAGCCGGCGGCCTCGATCTCGGACCGGAGCGCGTCGGCGCGAGCGAAGTCCCTGGCGGCCCGGGCTGCGGAACGGGCGTCGGCCAGGGCGGCGACCGCGGGCGGGACGTCGAGGTCGTCCGCGCTCTCGTCGGCCGGCCAGACCGTGTGGAGGCTCAGCCCCAGGACGGCGTCCGCATCGAGGACCAGCCACCGCCGCTCGTCGGCAGGCAGCTCCGAGCGCAGGACCTCGCGGACGACCGCGAGCGCGCCCGACATGTCGAGGTCGTCGTCGACGGCGTCGACGAACCGGCCGTGGAAGGCACGACCCTCGGCCGACAGGGGCGCGGCCGGGGCGTGCGCCCGGTCGGTCGGCGTCGTGCCGTCGTCGCCACCACCGTGCCCCGCCGTGCCGGTCGCGACCCCCTCCGGCCGGTCGCCCGCCGCGCCCGCCAGGACGGGCGTCGGAGCGATCCACGGTCCGTCGTCCGGCGGCGGGCCCAGGCCGCGGAGGCGCGAGCGGAGCGACGAGAGCGCGACGGCCGCGGCCCGGATCGAGTCGTCGGAGTAGTCGAGCTTGTGGCTGTACCGCGCGGTCAACGCCAGGTACCGCAACGCCAGCGGCTCGATGCCGCGATCGGTGAGCTCCGTCACCCGCTGGAAGTTGCCGGCGGACTTGGCCATCTTCTTCCCCGACATGAGCAGGAACTCGCCGTGGACCCAGTGGTTCGCCGGCGGCCCACCCACGAGCGGCGCCGACTGCGCGATCTCGTCCTCGTGGTGCGGGAAGACGTTGTCGATGCCGCCCGTGTGGATGTCGAACCGCTCGCCGAGGTAGCGCATCGCCATCGCCGAGCATTCCAGGTGCCAGCCCGGGTAGCCGTCGCCCCAGCGAGGCGTGGGCCATTTGAGGATCCGGCCCTCGCCGGCCGCCTTCCAGAGGGCGAAGTCGGCCGGGTCGCGCTTGTCCGGCTCGACCTCGCCACGATGCCCGGCCCGCAGCTCGTCGAGCGAGTTGCCCGACAGCCGCCCGTAGCCCTCGAACGCCCCGACCGCGTAGTACACGTTGCCCGCCGACGAGCCGTAGGCGTAGCCGGCGTCCTCCAGCCGTTCGGCGAGGGCGACCATCTCCGGGATGTGCTCGGTGGCCCGCGGGAAGACGTGTGCGGGCAGGATGTTGACCGCGGCCTCGTCGGCATGGAAGGCCGCCTCGTAGGCAGCGGCGATCTCGGCCGGCGTCTTGTCCTCGAGCCCGGCCTGGACGAGCATCCGGTCCTCGCCCCGGTCGAATCGCTCGTCGCGCAGATGGCCGACGTCGGTGATGTTCTTGACGTGCAGGACGCGGAGCCCGTGGTACAGCAGCGCCCTGCGGATCAGGTCGGCGAGCAGGTAGCTGCGCAGGTTGCCGACATGGGCGTACCGGTACACGGTCGGACCGCAGGTGTACATCCGCACCAGGTCGGGCTCGATGGGCTCGACCGGCCGGACGGAGCGGCTGAGGGTGTCGCGCAGTCGGAGGGTCACGCAGGTCAGGCTCGTGGCGGGCGGGGGTGCGGTCATCGTACCCGTGCCCTGTCCGATGCGGCCTGGGTCCGGTCGGAGGGTCGTCGGGCCGGTCGCCCGTATACTCCCGCCGATGCGCCGCCCCTCCTCCCGCGCCGTCGCGCTCGGCCTGATCCTCTTGCTGTCGGTGGCGGGCGGTGCCACGGGCCTGACGAGCGGCGTCCGCGCCGCGAACGGCCCGGCCCGGATCTTCACGGGTACGGCGTCCACGCTCGACCCGGCCGCGCAGAGCGATGTCACCAGCGCCTCGATCTCGGTGCAGCTCTTCGAGACGCTCACCACGTTCGACGCCGACCTGCGACTCCAGCCCGCCCTCGCGCAGTCCTGGCAGGTCGACGAGGGAGGCACCCGAGTGGTCTTCCACCTGCGGCCGGACCTCTCGTTCTCCGACGGGACGCCGCTGCGGGCGAGCGACGTCGTGCGCAGCTGGCTGCGCCTGCTCGACCCCGCGGCCCCATCGCCCCTGGCGTCGCTCCTGCTGATCGTCGACGGCGCCACCGAGTACCTCGCCGGCGGGTCGGACGCGTCGGCCGTCGGGCTGCACGCCGACGACGCGACCGGCGACGTGACCGTCACCCTCGCCCGGCCCGCGTCGGACTTCCCGGATGTCGTCGCGAGCTCGTCGTTCGGCGTCGTCCCGCCGGGCGCCGATGACCCGGGCGCGTTCACGCCGCGCGACGGCTTCGTCGGCAGCGGCGGCTACGTCGCGACCGCGGAATCCGGGACGAGTCTGACGTTGAGGGCCAATGGGCGGTACTGGGCCGGCCGCCCGGCCATCGACACCATCGAGGCGGTGGGCGACCTTGGCGGCCGCAGCGAGGTCGAGGTGTTCGAGGACGGCGAGCTCGACTACGCCCCGATCACCTCGTTCGATGCGACCTGGATCGCATACGACCGGACCCTCGGCCGGCAGCTCCGCGAGGTCCCGACGATGTCGGTCGAGTACTACGGCTTCGACACGACTCGCAAGCCGTTCGACGACGTCCGGGTCCGCCAGGCGTTCGGGATGGCCGTCGACTGGCGCCGGATCGCCCTCCTCGGCTCGCCCGACGGAGCGGCGGCCGTGGCCACGTCGATGGTGCCGCCGGGCGTCCCGGACCGATCGACAGCAGGACTTCCTGCCGACCTACGACCCGGCGGCGGCCCGGACGTTGCTGGCGGACGCCGGCTATCCGGGCGGCGCCGGGTTCCCGGCGGTCACGATGCAGACGGGTGGCGGGTCGTTCGATGCGGCGATCGTCGACGAGGTCCGCCGCGAACTCGGCATCGAGCTCGCGTCCGAGACGATGGAGTTCGAGCCCTACTTCGAACGGCTCGCGACCGACCCGCCGGCGATCTGGTCGCTGAGCTGGATCGCCGACTACCCGGGGCGCAACGACTTCCTCGGCGTCCTGCTCGGCAGCGATTCGACGAACAACTACGGGCACTGGACGTCCGACGAGTTCGATGCGGCGATCGCGGACGCCGCGGCCGCCGGCGACGCCGCAGCCGAGTCCGCCGCGTATGACCGGGCCGAGACCATCGTCCAGCGCGACGTGCCCGTCGTCCCGCTGGCATACGGCACCAGCTGGGCCCTGTCGCGGACAGGGCTCCAGGGCGCCGGGCAGAGCGGCCTCGGGATCATCCGGATGGCGGGCCTCGCGTGGGCCGACTGATGCGCCGGGCCGCGATCTCGCTGCTGGCCGGGGCCCTGCTGGCCGTCATCGTCGCGCTCCCGGCGGCGGCCGCGGACGTCTCGGACCTCGGCGACTTCGGGAACCCCAGCGCCACCGGCACGTTCGGCCAGGACATCGAGTTCCGCCAGCCGGTGACGGTCGCACGGCCGCTCGATCGCGTCGAACTCCTCGTCACCTACGCCGATGCCATCGGCCCGACCGTCATCCCCGTGTCCGGAGCCGCGGGCGCCGGCGCGCTCGACCTGCACTACACGCTGACCGTCGCGGACGCCGGCCACATCCTCCCGAACACGCCGATCACGGCCGCCTGGCGGCTGGTCGCCGCGGCCGACGCCGGTGGCGCCGGCGCCGATCCCGATGTCGAGGTCGGCCCGACGGCGAGCCTCGTCTACGCAGACACCCGATTCGCCTGGAAGACCGCCGCCGGCGACATCGTGCGCGTGCACTGGTCCGAGGGAGGGGACGCGTTCGGGCAGCGTGCCCTCGCGATCGCCGAGGACGGCGTGGAACAGGCAGCCGCGCTTCTCGGCGTGACCGAGAATGACCCGATCGACTTCTTCATCTACGCCGACCAGGACGCCTTCTACGACGCGCTCGGCCCGGGCACGCGCGAGAACGTCGGCGGCCAGGCCAACGCCGAGATCAGGACGCTGTTCGCTCTCATCACCCCGTCCGACATCGACGACGCCTGGGTCGAGACGGTGATCCCGCACGAGCTCACGCACCTCGTCTTCGACACCGCGGTCGACAACCCCTACCACTTCCCGCCACGCTGGCTGAACGAGGGTCTCGCGGTCTACGAGAGCGAGGGCTACGGGTCCGGCGATCGGGGCCTTGTCGAGGACGCGGTCCGCGACGACTCGCTCATCCCGCTGCCCGGCCTCTCCGGGGAGTTCCCGACCAGCGCCGATGGCTTCCGCCTCGCATACGCCGAGAGCGTGTCCTCGATCGACTACTTCGTGCGGGTGCACGGCCAGGACGCCCTCGTGGCCCTGATCGGCTCGTACGCCGACGGCAAGACCGATGACGAGGCCTTCACGGCGGCGATCGGGCAGGACGTGGACGCGTTCAACGCCGCGTGGCTGGCCGACCTCGGTGCCGACGTGCCGAACCGGTTCGGCCCGCAGCCCGCGCCACGCGGTCCGCTGCCGCCCGGCTGGGTCGGCGAGCCGGGTGCTCCGACGCCGCCAAGCGCGCCGAGCGCGTCCCCGGACCGCCCGATGACCGGCGTGGTCCTTGCCGTCGTGGCGGTCTTCGTGATCGTCATCGGCGGCTTCGCGTTGTACGCGCGCCGGCGTCAGCGGAGCGCGGACGCATGACCGTCCTTGAGCGCGTGCGGAGCATCCCGACATGGCAGGTGACACTCGGTGCCGCGCTGCTCGGCCTCGGGTTCCTCATCGCCGCCCAGCTGGCCTCGGAAGCGCCCGCGGGTGCGCTACACGACGCAGGAACGGACGCCATTGCTCGAGACGGCGACCGGCCTCCAGGCCCAGCAGGACGAGCTCAAGGAACGCCTGCTGGAGCTCCGGACGCAGATCGGGGAGATCGAGGGCGCGGGCCAGGGCTCCGCAGCCCTCGTCAGTGACCTGAACGACCAGCTCTTGCAGGCCCGGATCGCGGCCTGCCTCATCCCGCTGACCGGGACCGGCATCGTGCTGCAGCTCGAGGACTCCGACCAGGGCGCATCGGGTGCCGCGAGCGACGACGACTACCTCGTCGGCGCACACGACCTGCGGGCGGTCATCGAGGAGTTGTGGATCGCCGGGGCCGAGGCCATCGCGGTCAACGGCGAGCGGATCACGCCGACCACCTCGTTGATCGACATCGGGACCTCGGTCCTGGTGAATGCCGCATACCTTGCCCCGCCGTACCAGGTCACGGCGGTCGGGCCGGACGACCTCTACGACAAGCTCGCCGCTGCGCCGGGCTTCATCGACTTCCTCCGTGCCCGGGCCGAGGGCTACGGCATCCGCGTCTCGTTCGCGGAGCCCGCCACGGTCGACGTGCCGGCCTACGCGGGGACGGTCTCGCTGCGCTACTCCCGGCCGCTGGTCACCCCGTCGGCGGCTCCTGCCGCGGGGCCCCCCTCGAGCCCGCCGGGCTGACGCGATGCACGTCCGACGCAACCAGCTGACGATCGCGGCCGTGGCCTTCGTGCTCGGTCTGCTGGTGGTCATCCAGCTCCGCGCGCAGGCCGGCGGGGCCGGGCTCGCGGCGCTCGACACGCAGGACCTCACGGTCTTCGTCGCGAGCGTCAACCAGCGCAACGACCAGCTGCGGCGGGAGATCGCGACGCTCGAACGCGAACTGGCCACGCTCACCTCGAACCAGGACCGCGGCGATGCCTCGGTCGACGAGATCCGCGCCGACCTCCGGCGTGTCCGCGCCTACGCGGGTCTGGACCCGGTCACCGGTCCCGGCGTGACGATCACGGTCACCGGCCCGATCGACGGCCCGGGCCTCGAGGACCTGGTCAACGAGCTCCGCGACGCGGGCGCCGAGGCGATGGCGTCCGGCGGCGTCCGGCTGGTCCCGGGCGTCGTCGCGGTCGGGGCGCCCGGTGCCGCGAGTCTCGACGGCGCCGACCTCGGCGACACGTTCACGCTCGATGCCATCGGCGCGTCGGAGCAGCTGACCGGCTCGCTGACCCGGTCCGGCGGGGTCATCGCGCAGCTCGCCGCGACCCAGCCCGACGTGGTCATCACGGTCACCCCGATGGAGCGGCTCGAACTGCCGGCGACCGAACGGACGCTCGTCCCGGTCCACGCCCACCCTCGGCTTTGATACGCTGACCCGCCCGATGCACCGATCTGAAGTCCTTCCGCTGTTCGTGGGCGACGTCGTCCGGCTTCGGCGCGCCCACCCGTGCGGCACGGACACGTGGCAGATCGACCGTCTCGGCGCGGACATCGGTCTGCGCTGCCAGGGCTGCGGCCGCCACGTCCTCCTGGAGCGGCGGCAGCTGGAGCGGCGGCTTGTCGCCTTCGTCGAGCGAGGCGATCCGGAGCTGAGCGCCGCGCTCACGCCGCCCGGGACGGACGCGAGCCGCGTGACGGCCGCGACGACCACCCCGCCGCCGACCGAGAGCGCCCTCGCGGTCTTCCGGAACGCGGGATTCCTGCGCCTCTGGCTCTCGCAGGCCGCCACCCAGATCGGCGGCAACATGGTCCTGTACGGACTGACCGTCATCGTCGTCGACTCGACCGGCTCCAAGACCGCGGTCAGCCTCCTCATCCTGACGTTCCTTGTCCCGGCGGTCCTCTTCTCGGCGGTGGCCGGCGTCTACGTCGACCGGATCGAGGGGCGGACGATCCTGGTCGCGACCAACATCCTGCGCGGCCTCGCGTTCGTCGCCCTCTGGCTCGCCGGGGGCAACCTCGCCCTGATCCTCATCCTGAACGTGTTCATCTCGACGGTGACGGTGTTCTTCGCGCCGGCCGAGGCCGCGATGATCCCGAACGTCGTCCCCCGGCACCAGCTGCTGGCGGCCAACGGCATCTTCACGCTGACATTGAACGCGGCGTTCGCCCTCGGCTTCGCGCTCCTCGGCCCGCTCGTCGTGAACATCGCCTCGCCCGAGGCCGTGATCCTGGTCGTCGCCGGGCTGTACTTCCTGGCCGCGGTCTTCTGCTTCACGCTCCCGTCGTCGCCGCCGGCACACGACGCGGACGTCCACGGCCTGGGCGTGTCCGAGGCGGAGCAGGCGGTGGGCTCGACGTTCGCGCAGCTGCGCGAGGGGATCGCGTTCGTCCGCTCGCACCGCTCGGTGGGGTGGTCGCTCCTGTACCTGGGGATCACCGCCTCGCTCGTCGGCGTCCTGGGCGTGCTCGGACCGGACTTCGCCCGACAGACCCTCGGGCTCGCGGCGAAGGACTTCGCGGTGGTCGTGCTCCCGCTCGGGTTCGGGATCGTCACCGGCATCCTGCTGCTCAACCAGTACGGCCAGTACCTGCCGCGCCGGCGGGTGATCGAGGGCGGCATGATCGCACTCGGGATCATGCTCGGGCTGTTGTCCGTGGCGGGGCCGATCAGCCGCCTGCTCCAGCGGGCCGACGCCCCGGGCGGGCTGGACCTCTCGGGGGTCACCTCGCTGCTGACGGTCGTCGTGGTCATCGCGCTCGCCGCCGGCATCTTCTACGCCTGGGTCGCGATCCCATCGCAGACCCAGCTCCAGGAGGACCTGCCCGAGGACGTCCGCGGGCGCGTGTTCGGCATCCTCAACATGCTGGTGTCGGTCGCGAGCTTCCTGCCGATCATCATCGTCGGCCCGATCTCGGACCTCATCGACCGCGTCGCCGGCCAGCAGGTCGGGACCACGTTCGTCCTCGTGGCGGTGGCGATCATCGTGCTCGTGTCCGGCATCGCGTCGGTCGTCGTGCGCGGGCCCCTGCAGCCCTCGGAGGCGCACAACGCCGCCGATCCCAACACGGTCGACCCGATCGCGGCTGCGCTCGGCGCGGACCGTCCCACCTGGCACGAGCACGGCGAGGCCCCGGCCGCAGCGACCGACGGCGAGGCCGCGGCCGCAGACAGCGAGGAAGAGGACGCCGCCGGACCCGCCGACCCGGCCGATCGCGCGTAGGCGATGCCGCTCGATCTCCTGATCACCGGGCGCATCGCGACGCTTGCCGGACGGGCGGGTTTCGGCTGGGTCGAGGCGATCGGCGTCCGGGATGGGCGGATCGCCTTCGCGGGCTCCGAGATCGAGCTCGAGACCCGCGCCGATCCGTTCACCCGGCGGATCGCGCTGGCGCCCGACGAGGTCGCGATCCCCGGACTGACCGACGCGCATCTCCATCTCGCCCAGGCGGCGCGAGCCCTCCACCAGGTGGATCTCACCGGGACCGAGACCCTCGAGGCCGGCATGGCGAAGGTCGCCGACGCGCACGCCGCGCTCGCCGACCCCGATGCCTGGCTCGACGGGCACGGCTGGAGCGCCGACCGATGGGGTCGCTGGCCGACCGCCGCTGACCTCGAGCGGGTGGCGCCGGGTCGCCGGGTGACGCTCTGGGCGCACGACCATCACGCACTCCTGGCCAGCCACGCCGCGCTGCGGACCGGGGACGTCTCGGGCGAGACGCCGGATCCTGCCGGCGGCGTCATCCGACGTGGCCCCGACGGGTCGCCCGAGGGCGTCCTGTACGAGGCAGCCGCCCGCCTCGTCTCGATCCACCTGCCCGCGTCCGAGCAGGCCGATCTCGAGACGGACATCGAGACCGTCGGGCGGGAACTCGTCTCGCTCGGGCTCGTCGCCTGCCACGACCCGGCGGGCCTTGCCCCGGATCCCGACCTCACGTTCTCGTTCCCGGCCTACACCCACCTCGCGGACACGGGCCGTCTGCCGGTGCGCCTCCATGCGAGCGTGCGCAGCGACGGCCTCGACAGCGCGATCGCCCGAGGCATCCGGAGTGGCGCGGTGCTCGGTGCCGATCCGACGGGGCGCGCCCGGGTCGGGTGGCAGAAGTGCTTCGCCGACGGCTCGCTGGGTTCGCGGACCGCGGCCCTGCTCGAGGACATCGAGCCCGAATCCGATCAGCCGCTCCCGCCCGAGCGCCGCCGCGGCGTCTGGATCACCCCACCCGAGGAGCTGGCCGAGCTCGCGACACGAGCGGCCGCCGCCGGCATCGCGACGCAGATCCACGCGATCGGCGACGCCGCGGCCCGGGCCGCGCTCGACGTGCTGATCCCGACGGCCGCGGGTGTCCCGCTGATGCCGCGCCTCGAGCACGTCCAGCTCGTCCAGCCGGCGGATCTCGTCCGGTTCGCGAGCGGCGGGGTCGCAGCCAGCGTGCAGCCGGTCCACGTCGGGTCGGACGCGATCGTGGCCCGCCAGCTCTGGGGTGACCGCGCCGAGACGAACGGCTACCCGTGGGCGTCACTCGCGCGGACAGGCGCCATCCTCGCGTTCGGGACGGATGCGCCCGTCGAGTCCTTCGACCCGTGGCCCGGGATCGCGCTGGCGGTCCGTCGGGAGGATCCGCGCTGGCCGGCCGGCACGCCACCCTTCGGGCCGCACGAGGAGCTCTCGCTCGACCGGGCGCTGCGGGCCGCCTGCCTGGACCCGGCGCTGTCGGCGCGGGAGGCGGACCGCGGCAGGCTCATGCCGGGCCATCGGGCCGATGTGGTCGTGCTCGACGCGGCCGTCCTCGACGATCCGGTCGAGCCCGGCGGGGCGCTGGCGACGGCGCGTCCGGCGCTGGTGCTGATGGACGGCGAGGTCGTGTTCGAGCGCTAGGTCCGGGGCGTCAGGAGCCCACCACGCTGCCCGGCCGCTCGAGTTCGCGCCGTGCGTCGGCGAAGAGGCCGTTGAAGATGCGCGACGTCGACGGGAAGGCGTGGATCGTCTCGGCCAGGACGTCGACCGGGACGTGGGCCTTGATCGCGAGCACGCACTCGTGGATCGCGGCGGACGCATCCGGACAGGCCATCGCGGCGCCGATCAGCTGTCGGGAGCCCCGGTCGACGACGATCGTCACGTGGCCGAACTCGGCCTCGACCGAGTAGCCCTTGGCGGTCTTCGGGAAGTCCGCGACGAGCTCGAAGGCGTCGTGGCCCGCGCCGAGCGCGTCGCTCAGGCTCAGCCCCACCGAGGCCGCCTCGGGGTCCGTGTAGGTCGCGCGCGGCAGGGCCCGGTAGTCGGGCTTGACGGTCTCGCCGAGGGCCATCCGGACGGCCAGCTCGCCCTGGTAGTGGGCCTGGTGGGTGTGGAGCTCCGGGCCGGCCGGGTCGCCGGCGACGAAGAGCCCGTCGTCGATCCGGATGCGGCCGTCTCGGGGGAACGGCTCACGCGCGGCGGGATCGAGGCCGTAGTGCTCCAGCCCCAGCTCGGCGAGCGGAAAGTCCCGCCCGACCGCGACGAGCAGGGCGTGTCCCTGGGCGGTCGTCCCGTCGTCGAGGTCGATGACGTGCTGGCCGTCCGGGCCGGCCGACGCGTGCGCCCGCAGAGCCCGGACGCCCAGGCGGACAGTGACGCCGTCGCGCAGGAGGGCCGCCTTGATCGCGTCCGAGTTGCGCGGGTGGTCGGTCGGGGCGAGCCGCGGCCCGGACTGGACGATGGTCGTCGGCACCTCGAAGCGGGCGAAGACCTGGGCAAGCTCGCAGCCGGTCGGCCCGCCGCCCAGCACGAGCAGGCTGGGCGGCAGCTCGCGGGCGAGCGTCGCCTCGCGGTTCGTCCAGATCGGCACGTCGGCGATGCCTTCGAGCGGCGGGATCTTCGACCCGGACCCGACGGCGATCACGACGTTCGTCGCGGCCAGCTCGTGGGTCGAGCCGTCGTGGCTGACCGTGACCGCGCCGCGCCCGGTGATCCGCGCCGCGCCTCGATAGGCCTTGGCGCCGGCCTTCTCGAGCGCCGTGACGTGGCTCGCGTCGTCTGGCTCGTCGGCATCCGCCGGACGGTTGACCATGTAGTCGCGGCGCGCCGACGCCCGCGACCAGGGGTAGCTGGCCGGGTTCGCCGCGTGGTGGGCGGCGCCGTTGAGCAGCGACTTCGACGGGATGCAGCCGATGTGCGGACAACTGCCGCCGAACCACCGTCGATCCGCGATGGCCACCGACGCGCCGAGCTCGAGCGCCTTGTTCGCGGCGGCCTCGCCGGCCGGTCCGGCGCCGATGATCACGAAGTCGAATCGGTCCATGGGTTCAGTCTGCGCCACCGGAACCGCCGCCACGCTGGCGGCGCGCCTCGAACAGGAGCACTGCGGCACTGATCGACACGTTCAGGCTGTCGGCCACGCCGCGCATCGGGATCGCGACGGGCTCCACCTCGGGGCCGCTCCAGGTCTCGCTGAGGCCTGTTGCCTCCGCGCCCAGCACGATCGCGAGCGGCCCGCGCAGGTCGGCCTCCGTGTAGGGCCGCTCGGCGTCGACCCATGCCGCGACGATCCGGAGACCGTGGTCGCGCAGCCAGGGTCGGACCTCGGCTGACGGCGCAGCGGCGAGCGGCACAGCGAAGACCGTGCCCGCGCTGGCGCGGATGGCGTTCGGGTTGAACAGGTCCGTCCGCGGCGAGGCTGCGATGAGCGCGTCCGCGCCTGCCCCGTCCGCCGACCGGAGCGCGGCGCCGACGTTGCCCGGCTTCTCGACGCCCTCGATGACGACGACGAGGGGGTCCGGCGGCAGTTCGAGGTGCTCGAGTGCGAGATCCGGGGTGCGGACGACGACGACCAGGCCCTCCGACCGTCCGCCGAAGGCGAGCTTCTCGAAGACGGCGGGGCTCGTCGTGAGCAGCGTGACCCCGGCAGCGCCGAGCGCATCGAGCGCCGCCCTGGCATCCGGCCCGGCAAGCAGCGGCTCGCAGACGTAGGCCTCGACGACCTCGACGCCCGCCTCGATCGCCCGCCGGACCTCGCGCGCACCGTCGACGATGGTGAGGCCGCGGCTCTCGCGTTCCCGTCGGTCGCGAAGGGCCGCGGCAGCGACGACCCGCGGGTTCGCGCGGCTGGTCAGCTCGGGCGGGGTGGGGGAGGGCATCGGTGGCATCATGCCCCGCCGGGTGCGCGCGCGAACGCCCCGAGCTCCAGGCGACGGCCGTCCCGCGTCTCGAGGGCAAGGTCGCCGGTCTCGACGGTTCGGGGAGGCCGCCCCAGGCCGTCGGCCAGGATCGAGGCGAGCCGGTCGGCATCGAACCCGGGCGTATGGGCGGTCAGCAAGGCGAATCCGTCCGGTTCGAGGATGCCGCGAGAGGCCGCGAGCAGGTCGTCGAGGTCGTCCTCGAGCTGCCACGGCCGCCCGCCGGCGCCGTGCCCGTAGGACGGCGGGTCGAGCACGATCCCGCCATACCGGCGCCCGCGGCGTGCCTCGCGAGCCACGAACGCGCGCGCGTCGTCGACGATCCAGCGGATCGGGCGGTCGGCAAGACCGGCGAGCTCGGCGTTGTGGCGGGCCCAGGCGACGGTCGGTCGGGACGAATCGACGTGGGTGACGGACGTACCCGCGGCGGCAAGGGCCAGGGTCACGAGGCCCGTGTAGGCGAAGAGGTTGAGCACGGGTCCGGGATGACGGCCGCGCAGCCACGGCAGCATCGCCGCGTGCTCGGGAAACAGGCCGACCTGACCGGCGTCGGTCGCGCGCAGTTCCATGGTCACCCCGACGATGTCGATCGGCCAGGGCCCCTCGCCCGCCCCCGGGCCGCTCCAGCCCCGATCGCGATCGAAGCGGAGGTCGGCGGCGGTCCAGGCATCGGGCTCGCGGCGTGCGTCGAGCGCCCCGGGCGCCGGCCGATCGACGATGCGCCCGCCGAATCGCTCCAGGCGAGCGGCACCGCCGACATCGAGCAGCTCGTGGCCTGACGCGCGATCCATCGCCTGATGATGGCGCGCTCCCGGCTGCGCGTGTGCGACGTCCGCTCGCACCGGTCGACACGACCCCGTACGCTGGCGGCATGCACGCACGCATCGGCACGACCACGATGACCTTCCGTCTGATCCCGACGGACCAGAAGTTCTACGAGCTCTTCGCGGCCCAGGCGGAAGTCGCGGCCGAAGGCGCGCGCGTCCTCGAGGCCGAACTGCGCGACTACGTCGACCCGGTCGCCGCGGCCGATCGGATGCGCGATCTCGAGCATCGCGGTGACGACATCAACCACGCGGTGCTGGCGCACCTCGAGGCGACGTTCGTCGTGCCGTTCGAGCGCCAGGACATCCATGCCCTGACCGGCGTGCTCGACGACATCATCGACCTCGTCGAGAAGGTCGGGGACCTGCTCGTCCTCTACCACGTCCCCGTCCCGCCGCCGGGCGCCGTCGACCAGGCGTCGATCCTGGTCCGCGCGTGCGACGTGATCGTCGAGGGCGTGGGGGCGCTCGTCAGACCGATGGACCTGCGCGCGTACCCGCCACGGATCCATGCGCTCGAGAAGGAGGGCGATGCCCTTCGGCGGCGCCTGATCGAGCAGCTCTTCGAGGCGCCGCCGAGTGCGCTCGCAGTCCTGACCGGCGAGGAGATCTACGAGGGCCTCGAGGACGCGATCGACGCCGCCGACCGGGTCGGCCGTGTCCTGGACCAGATCGCGACCACGTACGGCACCCATCTGCGCGGCAACGCAGAAGCGCACGCAACGGGCCCAGCGCGCTGATGACGTCGCCCGGACCTCGGGGTATGATGCGCCTCGCCGCTGGCTCCTCGATCAGTCGGACACGACCTCGTCGCGGGACCTGGAACACCCTGCGAGCCAACGAGACCGAGTCCGAACGAGCGGGGGACCGGCGACATCGGGCGGCTAGCTCAGCTGGTTAGAGCACTTGCTTGACATGCAAGAGGTCACTGGTTCGAGTCCAGTGTCGCCCACCACAACTCGAAGATGAGCGTCGATCGGGACGCACCGCGCGGAGCGGACCCACAGAGAGCCGGGCCACGGCTGGAAGCCCGGCGGCGATCTCCGCGACGGCACCACCCGTGAGCGGCCGGCGAACCGGCCCGGGCGTCGCCCGTTAGCGCGACCACAAGAGCGTCGGTCTCCGCAAGGGCCCGGCGAAGGCGGGTGGGACCGCGGGAGTGAACCTCTCGTCCTGTCGATGGACGAGGGGTTTTGCGATTCTCAGGAGACTCGACCATGAGCGAGACGGAACAGCTGCCGAGCGACGAGGCGATGGACGAGGCGCCCCTCGACGCGCCCGAGCGCGGATCGGCCGACGAGCTGATGGACCACGGCGCGGCGGGCGAGCTCGGACCGATGCGCCACTCTGCGGCGCACGTCCTGGCCGAGGCCGTGCTGGACCTGTTCCCGGGCACGAAGCTCGGCATCGGGCCGGTCATCGACGACGGCTTCTACTACGACTTCCAGCTGCCGCGGCCGCTGACCCCCGACGACCTGCCGGCCATCGAGGCGCGGATGCGCGAGAGCATCGCCGCCGACCACCCGTTCGAGCTGAGCGAGCTGTCGCCGGCGGACGCCCGCGCCTTCCTCGTCGAGCGCGACCAGCCGTTCAAGGTCGAGATCGTGGACGACCTCCTCGCCGCCGCTGAGCGTGACGGCGCGGCCATGCCGCCGACGACCTTCTACCGCCAGGGCCCGTTCATCGACCTGTGCCGCGGCCCGCACGTCGCGAGCACTGGCAAGATCGGCCCGTTCAAGCTGCTCGGCACGGCCGGCGCCTACTGGCGCGGCGACGAGAAGCGCCCGATGCTCCAGCGCGTCTACGGCACGGCCTGGTCGACGCAGGAGGAGCTCGACCAGTACCTGTGGCGGCGCGAGGAGGCGAAGAAGCGCGACCACCGGCGCCTCGGCGTCCAGCTCGACCTGTTCAGCTTCCACGACGTCTCGCCGGGCTCGGCGTTCTGGCACCCGAAGGGCCAGCTGATCTGGCGCATCCTCGAGTCGGCCATGCGCGAGCTCCAGGAGCGCTATGGGTACGAGGAGGTGAGCACACCGATCCTCGTCAGCCATCGCGTGTGGCAGACCTCGGGCCATTGGGACTACTACCGCGACAACATGTTCGTGCTCGATATCGATGGCCAGCCGTACTCGCTCAAGCCGATGAACTGCCCTGAGAGCACGTTCATCTACAAGAGCCGCCTGCGGTCCTACCGCGACCTGCCGATCCGGTATGCCGAATACGGACGGCTCCACCGCAATGAGCGGTCCGGGGCCCTGTCCGGGCTCACCCGCGTCCGACAGTTCATCCAGGACGACGGCCACGTCTACGTGCGACCGGACCAGTTGGCCGACGAGATCGGTGCGCTTCTCGCGATGGTTCGTGAGGCGTACGGGTGGTTCGGGCTCGAGCCGCGCTACACGTTCGCCACGAAGCCGGATGGCGCGATCGGCGACGCGGCCCTCTGGGAACGGGCTGAGGGGTACATCCGTGAGGCGCTCGAGCGAGCCGCGGTCCCGTATACCGTGAAACCGAAGGACGGCACGTTCTACGCACCGAAGATCGACATCTACATCGACGACGCGCTCGGACGTGAGTGGCAGATGGCGACCATCCAGGCCGACCTCACCATGCTGCCGGATCGATTCGATCTGACCTACATCGACGAGCACGGCCAGCCGCAGCGCCCGATCGCCATCCATCGCGCCATCTACGGCTCGCTGGAGCGCTTCATCGGGATCCTCGTCGAGCACTACGCGGGCGCATTCCCGCTCTGGCTGGCACCGGTCCAGGCGATGGTCATCCCGATCGCCGACCGGCACATCGAGGCGGCCGAGGAGCTCGCGACGCTGCTTCGATCGCGGGGTCTGCGCGTGGAGGTCGACGATTCGTCGAACCGGATGCAGTACAAGATCCGCGCGGCCCAGGAGCAGAAGGTCCCGTACATGGTCGTGCTCGGCGACCGCGAGATCGAGGCCCGGACCGCATCGCCGCGGACGCGGGCCGGGGAGCAGCAGGAGCCGCAGGCCTGGGAGGCGTTCGCGGACCGCCTCGCGGCGGAGTCGACCACCCGGGGTACCTGATTTCCATCGTACACAGGGCCCCCGATCTTCCCGTGTGACGGCCTGCCCGACAGGGGCGCGACGGCCACGTCCTTCGTTCGTTGTCGCGCTCAGAACCTCTGTGCTATCCTCCCGCTTCGGCCGACGGCGGGTCGTCTGACCGCGCCGGTCGAACTGCCTCGAAGGACAAGGAGCGAACCATCAGCCGAGACCTGCGTGTGAATCAGATGATCCGGATCCCTCAGGTCCGGGTGGTCGATGAAGAGGGTGCCCAGCTGGGTGTGATGCCCACGCCGCAAGCCCTTGAGATGGCGCAGGAACGGGGGTTCGACCTCGTGGAAGTCGCCCCGATGGCGTCGCCACCGGTGGTCAAGTTCCTCGATTTCGGGCAGTACAAGTACGAACTGACGAAGCGTGAGAAGGAAGCCAAGCGCAAGCAGCGCTCGGTGACCTTCAAGGAAGTCCGTCTCTCGCCGAAGATCGGCGTCGGCGACTTCGACACCAAGGTCCATCGAGCCATCGAGTTCCTCGAGGATGGCGACCGGATCAAGGTGACAGTGCGCTTCCGAGGCCGCGAATTGACCCATCCGGAGATCGGGCGAAATCTCATCGCCCGGTTCGCCGAGCGGGTCAAGGATCACGGGATCCCGGAACGGACACCGCTGCTCGAAGGCAAGTCGATGCACATCACGATGGCATCGACCCACAAGCCCAAGGGCCACGATGGCCCGGTCCGACCCGCGGACGGGGCCGACGGCCAGGTCGATGGCGCTCCGGCGCCGACGCCGAACCCGACGCCGGCCGCAGCCGCGGCTGCGACACCCGTCGCGGCCGAGACCGCGCCACCGGCGCCCGCCGCACCAGCGGCCGAACCGAAGACTGAACCGAAGACCGAACCGAAGACCGAACCGGCCGCTCCCGCGGCCAAGCCCGCAGCCGCGGCCCCGAAACCGGCAGCGGCCGCCAAGTCGGCGGCCTCGGCCAAGCCGGCAGCCGCCAAGCCGGCCGCAGCGGCGGTCGCACCCGCCCCGGCGGCGACGAAGAACGACAACACACCGGCCCCCGAGCCGGTCGCGACAGGAGAGTGAGGCGACGGTGCCGAAGATCAGGAGCCACAAGGCCGCCCAGAAGCGCATCGGCGTGACCGGCAGCGGCAAGTACCGGCGCGTCAAGGCGTGGAGCGGCCATCACCTCGAGATCAAGTCGTCGCGTCGGACGCGCCGCTACGCGGGCAAGGCTCTCTTCGGGCCCGAGCACAAGAAGCAGGTCCAGCGCCTGCTGCCGTACCTCTAGGAAGGCCGTAGGACCAGATGGCACGAGTCAAGCGCGGCGTCGCCGCCCACAAGCGCCACAAGCGCCTGCTCCAGGACGCGGAGGGCCGCAAGGGCACCAAGTCCAAGCTGATCAAGCCCGCCCGCGAGGCGCTCCTTCACGCCCTCGCCTACGCGACACGCGACCGCAAGCAGCGCAAGCGCCAGATGCGGCAGCTGTGGGTCATCCGGATCAACGCCGCCGCCCGCCAGAACGGCCTCACGTACGGCCAGTTCATCCACGGCCTCAAGAAGGCGGACGTCGAGATCGACCGCAAGATCCTGGCCGACCTGGCGGTTCGCGACGCGGCCACCTTCGGCCGGATCGTCGAGCTCGCCAAGGGCGCCTGATCCAGGCCGGCGAGACGCCGACCGCGACCATCCCCGACCGGCCCTCGACGTCGTTGACGCTCGGGGGCTCCTGATTCCCGGCCCACCCATGGAAGGACGGACGTGGACCTCGCCGATCTGACCCGCCAGCTGGAGGCGCTGCGCGACGAGACCCTGGCGTCGGTCGCGGCCGCGCCGGACGTGGCCGCCCTCGAGGCGCTGGAGCTCGACGTCCTCGGCAAGAAGGGGCAGCTCACGAGCGTGCTCCGCGGTATCGGGGCGCTGCCTGCTGACGACAGGCCGCGGGTCGGCGCGATCGCCAACGCGGTCCGGGTGGCCATCGAAGGCGCGTTCGCGGAGCGCGGCGCGGACCTGCGCGGCTCGGCCCTGACCGGCCGGCTCCAGGCCGAGGCCGTCGACGTCACGACGCCCGGCCGGCCCATCCGGCGCGGCACGCTCCACCCGATCAACGCGACCATCGACGCGATCGCCGAGGTGCTCGGGCAGTTCGGCTTCGTCGTCTACGAGGCGCCCGAGATCGAGGACGACCTGCGCAACTTCCAGATGCTCAACATCCCGCTCGATCACCCCGCGCGGGACCTCTGGGACACGCTCTACGTCGACGTCGAGGGCTTCCTGCTGCGAACCCATACGTCGCCTGGCCAGATCCGGGTGATGCACGAGGAGGCGCCCCCGATCCGCGCCCTCCTCCCGGGCCGCTGCTATCGCTACGAAGCGGTCGACGCCAGCCACGCCTCGGAGTTCTTCCAGGTCGAGGGCCTGATGATCGACGAGGGCACGACGATGGGCGACCTGCGCGGACTGCTCGACGAGTTCGCCCGGGCCCTCTACGGCGCGGACAAGCGCACGCGGTTCCGACCCGGCTACTACCCGTTCACCGAGCCGTCGGTGGCGTTCGACGTCGAATGCCTCGTGTGTGGGGGCGTCGGCTGCCCGGCCTGCTCGCGGACCGGCTGGATGACGATCCTCGGCGCGGGCATGGTCCACCCGGTCGTGCTCCAGTACGGCGGGCTGGACCCGGAGCGCTACCAGGGTTTCGCCTTCGGGATGGGCGTCGAACGGCAGGCCAACCTCCGCTACGGCGTCGCCGACCTCCGGCTGTACATGGAGAACGACCTGCGGCTCCTGGAGCAGTTCCGATGAGGGTGCCCCTGAGCTGGCTGCGCGAGTTCGTCGACGTCGACATGACGCCCGAGGCCCTGGCGGAGCGGCTGACGTTGCTCGGCATGGAGGTCAAGGGCATCGAGCGCTGGGGCGCGGACTGGCAGCAGGTCGTCGTCGGGGAGCTGCTGGCGGTCGAGAAGCATCCGCGTGCGGACCGGCTGTCGCTGACCCGCGTGACCGTGGGGACCGGCGAGCCGCTCGACATCGTGTGCGGCGCGACGAACATCGCGCCCGGCCAGCGGGTGCCTGTGGCGCTGCCTGGGGCCGTCCTGCCGGGCGACCGGCGGATCGAACGGACCGAGAAGATGGGCGTCGTCAGCAACGGCATGCTCTGCTCCGGCGATGAGCTCGGCCTGACCTCGGACGCGGACGGGATCCTGATCCTGCCGGCGGACACGCCCATCGGCGTGCCTCTCGGCGACCTCTTCGGCGACGTCGTGCTCGACGTGGACGTCAAGCCCAACCGCGGCGACGCCCTCTCGATCGTCGGGCTCGCGCGCGAGGTCGCCGCAGTGACCGGGGCTCCGCTGCGGTTCCCGCCGACCGATGTCGAGGAGGCCGGCCGGCCCACCGCCGAGCGCCTGACCGTGGAGGTCGGCGAACCGGACCTGTGCCCGCGCTTCGTCGGCCGGTGGGCGAGCGGCGTGACCGTCGGCCCGTCGCCCGACGCGGTCCAGATGCGGTTGCTGGCGGCTGGGCTGCGCCCGATCAGCAACGTGGTCGACGCGAGCAACTACGTCATGGTCGAGCTCGGCAAGCCGATCCACACGTTCGATGCGGCTGCCGTCCATGACGGGCGGATCGTCGTCCGGCTGGCAACGGCCGGGGAACGTCTCGAGACGCTCGACCACGTCGTGCGCGACCTGCATCCGGAGACTCTGCTGATCGCCGATCCGGCGGGTCCGCTCGCGATCGCCGGCGTCATGGGCGGGGCCTCGTCCGAGGTGGGGCCCGGCACGACCGAGGTCGTCATCGAATCCGCCATCTTCGACCCGGTCAGCATCCGGCGGACGGCCTTCCGATACGCACTCCGGTCGGAGGCGAGCCTGCGCTTCGAGAAGGGGATCGAGTCGCGCCTGGCGCGGCTCGGGGCCGACCGGACGGCCCGCCTCATCGCCGAGTGGGCGGGCGGCACGATCGCCCCGGGCGTCGTCGATTCGAATCCCGTGGACCCACCCGCGGCCACGGTCTCGTTCCGGCCGGCCCGGGTCAACCGCCTGCTCGGGACGACGTTCGGGACCGACGAACAGCGCGAGCTGCTGGCCCGGGTCGGGATCGAGACGGCCCCGGCGGGGCAAGGCGCCCGCGTGGTGGTCGCCGCCGGACCGAAGCCGCTCGAGGTCGATGCCGGCGCGGACGAGGTCATCGAGGCGACGATCCCGACCTGGCGGCGCGACCTCGCGATCGAGGCCGACATCACCGAGGAGGTCATCCGCGTCCGCGGCTACGAGCTGGTGCCACCCCGGCTCCCGGACACGCCGATGCCGCCGTTCCGCCACGACCCCCTGGAGCTGCGCCACGCCGTCCGCGAGACGCTCGCCGGCGCCGGCCTGACCGAGGTCGTGACCTCCGCGCTCGTTGCGCCACGGGCCGTCGAGCGGTTCCCTGCGCGCGACGACGGGCCGCTCGAGAGCGAGCCGGAGCAGCGTGCCGTGGGCCGCGCCGTCGCTGTCACGAACCCGCTGTCCAGCCAGCATTCCGTCCTGCGCCAGAGCGTGCTCGGGAGCGTGCTCGAGGTCGTCTCGACGAACCTGCGATACGGCCGCGAGGACGTCGCCATCTTCGAGATCGGCAAGGGCTACGGCGCGACCGACGACGGCACGACGCACGAGTGGTGGCGCCTCGGCTTCGCGCTGACCGGCGCCGCCGAGCCGCCCGCCTGGAACCGGCCGGCGCGGCCGTTCGACCTCGATGACGCCAAGGGCGTCCTCGAGCTGATCTGCCGCCGGCTGGGCATCGAGCCGCCGACGTACACGGCGCTGACCGACGATCCGAATCTGCATCCCGGCCGTGCGGCCCGGGTGGTGGCGGGCGGCCGGCTCGTCGGGCGCGTCGGCGAGCTGCATCCGGACACCGTCGCCGAGCACGAGCTTCGGGCGGAACGCGTGCTGGTCGCCGAGGTCGCGATCGCGGGTCTCGGTGGCGGCCGGCTCGACGATGTGCGCACCGCGGCGCCGTCCCGCCATCCATCGGTGCAGCGCGACCTCGCGATCGTCGTCCCGAACGACGCGTCCGCCGCCGCCGTCGAGGCGGCGATCCGGGGCCACGGTGGCCCGCTCCTGCGGTCGGTGACCCTCTTCGACATCTACCGCGGGCGGCCGCTCGAGGAGACCGAGAAGAGCCTCGCCTACCGCCTCACGCTGCGCGACGACGAGCGGACGCTGACCGAGGCGGAGGTCGATTCGGCGGTGAGCGCGGGTCGTCGCCGGACTCGCGGCCGACGTCGGGGCGCGCGTTCGGACCTGACCCGAGGGCACCGGACCGCACCGGACCACCGAAATCCGGACCGGACCATCGCGGGATGCGCCGATGGCCTTGCGACGTGCGAATCTCGTTGCTAGGCTTGCGCCGCCCCGGATCCGTCCGGGCGAACGTAGTGAAGGAGCATCGTGGATCTCGGGGCATTCCTGAGTGGGATCAGCACGATCGACCTGCTCATCTTCCTGTACCTCATGGGCTTCTTCGTGCTTGGCTTCGCCCAGGGCACGATCCGCCGCCTGATCGGCATCGCGTCGATCCTGTTCTCGTTCCTGTTCGCGGCCAACATCGCGGAGCCGCTCGGCGAGTACCTCGGCAACAACTGGACGCAGTTCTCCAAGGAATACAGCGTGATGATCGCGTTCGCCACCGTGTTCGTGGCCTCGGCGATCGCCTTCGCCATCGTCGCGCAGGGCCTGTACAAGACCCAGCCGCTCTTCCAGAAGGCGCGCTTCGCGGACGAGCTCCTCGGGGGCATCCTCGGCCTCGTCCAGGCCTGCCTCATCTTCGGGGCCGTCCTGATCATCCTCGACTCGTTCTTCCGGATCCCGGGCATCGCCGAGGATCCCCAGGAGCTGAGCTTCCTGCGGGACTTCTGGAACGCGCTCGATTCGTCGCAGGCCGCCGACATCTTCCGTGAGACGCTCATCCCGGCGTTCTTCGCGGTCACCGGCTTCCTCGTGCCGGACTGGATCGAAGCCTTCTACCCGTCCTGAGCGTCGTCGATCGCTCGATCCTCGCCTCACCGGCCCCCGAGGCCGCACGGCGCCTGCTCGGCTCGTTCCTGGTCCGCGACGACGACACCGGCCGCCGCGTCGGGCGGATCGTGGAACTGGAGGCCTACGCGGGTCCCGATGACCGGGCGTCGCACGCCCGAGCCGGTCGGACCGAGCGCAACGCCGTCATGTTCGGGCCCGCGGGCATCGCCTACGTGTACCTTGTCTACGGGATGTATGACTGCCTGAATGTCGTGACCGGCCCGGAGGGGGGCGCGTCCGCCGTGCTCGTCCGCGCGGTCGAGCCGCTCGAGGGGCTGTCGACCATGCGAGCCGATCGGGCGCGCGTGGCGGCGGAGCGCCGTCGCAGCCTCGGCCGTGACGAGGCCGCCGAGCGCACCCGCCTGGACCGGACGCCCGACGACCGGCTCGCCAGCGGGCCCGGACTGGTCGGCGCGGCATTCGGGATCGACCGTCGCGTCACGGGCCTCGACCTGTGCGATCCGACGTCGCCCGTGCGCCTCGAGGGACCCGTCGACCAGATCCCGCCCGAGGCGATCCTGACGACCGCGCGGATCGGCGTCGCCTACGCGGGGGAGCCGTGGGCCAGCCGGCCGTGGCGGTTCCTCGTCGCCGGCCACCCGTCCGTGTCCGGGCCGCGCTCGGCGCGCTGACCGCCCGAGTCTCGACGGACCCCGATGGACCAGCGCTCGATCGCCCTGCTGGAGTTCCCGCTCGTGCGGGCGCGCCTCGCCGAGGCGACATCGTTCCCGCCGGCGCGCCGACTTGCCGAGGCCCTCGAACCGTCCGACGACCCGGTCGTCGTGGCGCGCGGCCTCGATGAGACCGACCAGGCCCGCTCGCTGCTGATCGAGCGTGCCGGGATCGGCGTCGGCGCGGCGCGCGACATCGGGCCGGCCATCGAGCGGGCGGTGCGCGGCGGCCGGCTCGAGCCCGCCCAGTTCATCGACATCGCCGAGACGCTCGATGCGACGGCGCGCCTCGCGACCGCGCTCGCGGACGAGCGACGGCCGCTCCTGCGGGACCTCGGGCGCGAGTTGCACGCGCTGCCGGCCCTGCGCAGCACGCTGTCGCGCAGCTTCGACCCGGTCGGGGAGCTGCTCGACACGGCCTCCCCGCGGCTGGGAGGCCTGCGTGCGGCCGTGCGCGTCGCCTACGACCGGTTGCGCCGACGCCTGGACGCCCTCGTCGGCTCGGAGCTGGGCAGCTCGCTCCAGGAGCCGATCGTCACGCTGCGCAACGGGCGGTACGTCGTGCCGGTCAAGGCCGAGGCCCGCTCGCGGGTGAAGGGCATCGTCCACGACGCGTCCGGCAGCGGGCAGACGCTCTTCATCGAGCCGCTCGTCGTGGTCGAGCTGGGCAATGCGTGGCGGGAGGCGCAGGTCGCGGAGGCCGAGGAGGTCGCCCGGATCCTCGACGAGCTGTCCGCCTTCGTGGCCGCGAACGGTCCGGCGCTCCGGGAGACCCTCGACGCGCTCGCGCGGTTCGACCTGTGGGTCGCGAAGGCGAGCCTGGCCGCGGACATGGACGGCGTGCGGGCCGAGACCGCCGATCATCCCCAGGTCATCCTTCTCTCGGCGCGCCATCCCGGGCTCACCGGCCGGGTCGTCCCGGTCGACATCCGGCTGGGCGACGGCTACCAGGCGCTCGTCGTCACCGGCCCGAACACGGGCGGCAAGACCGTCACGCTGCGGACGCTCGGCCTGCTCAGCCTCATGCACCAGGCCGGCCTGCACATCCCGGCCGCCGCCGGGAGCCGGCTGCCGGTCTGGCGCGACGTGTTCGCCGACATCGGCGACGAGCAGTCGATCGCGCAGTCGCTCTCGACGTTCTCGGGGCACCTGCGCTCGATCATCCGCATCGTGGCCGAGGCGGGCCCGGGGACGCTCGTGCTGCTCGACGAGCTCGGCGCCGGCACCGATCCGACCGAGGGGTCGGCGCTGGCCCAGGCGCTCCTCGACCACTTCATCCGGGCCGGGGCCCTGGTCGCGGCGACGACCCACTACGCGGAGCTGAAGGCGTACGCGCACACGACGCCCGGCGCGAGCAATGCCTCGGTCGAGTTCGACCTCGAGACGCTCAGCCCGACGTACCGGCTCTCGATCGGGCTCCCGGGCGGCAGCCAGGCGTTCGCCATCGCAGAGCGGCTGGGGCTGCCCGAGGCGATCGTGGGTGACGCCCGGTCGCGCCTCTCGGAGGCGCAGCGCTCGTTCGAGGCGACGCTCGCGGCGATCAAGGCCACCGAGGGCCAGACGAGCGAGTCGCTCGATCGGGCGCGGGCGGCCGAGCTGCGCGCGACCGAGGCGCTCCGCACGGCCGAGGAGGAGCGACGGCGGGCCCGGCGCGAGCGCGACGAGGTGGTTCGGGCCGCCCATGCCGAGGCCGAGCGGGTCCTCACGGCGCTCCGAGAGGAAGTGGACGCGACGCGACGCACGCTGGAACGCGAGACCCTCACGGAACAGAGCCTCGATGCGGCCGTGGAACGGGCGGCCGCGACCGTCACGGGTCTGCCGGAGACCGACGATGGGCCGGTCGAGCCGGTCCCGCCGCCCGACGAGCCGCGAACGTGGCAGGTCGGCGAGCGGGCCCACAGCCGTTCCGGCGGCTGGGAGGGCCGGATCTCGGCACTCGATCGGGGTGGCCAGCGGGCGACGCTGGAGGCCGGCGGGATGCGGGTGACGGTGGACCTCGACGACCTCGTGCCCGCGCTCATGACCCCGACCGGTTCGGGCGGGCGGGGGAGTGCCGAGCCCGCGGCCACGTCCAACGAGGCCGCCCTCCGCCTGGACCGCGCACGGTCCGTGGCGTCGTCACTGGACCTGCGTGGCGCCCGCGTTGACGAGGCCCTCGACGCGCTCGCGCGCTACCTCGACGACGCGGCGCTGGCCGGCCTCGACAAGGCGATCATCATCCACGGCCAGGGGACCGGCGCCCTGCGCGACGCTGTGCGCCACCAGGCCGCCGACCATCCGCTCGTGCGCTCGGTGCGGCCCGGCCAGCGCGGCGAGGGCGGCGACGGGGCGACGATCGTCGAGCTGTAGCCGAGCGGGTCAGTGCCCGGGCGGCGGCTTCGGCGGCTTCGGTGGCTTCGTCCCGTCGTCGGGCGGCAGGCTCGGGCAGGGCAGACCGAGCAGCGGATCGCACACCGGCGCCGGCGGCGGGGCGATCGGGCACTTCTTCGAGGGGGCGAACGGGGCGCCCCACGACGACCCGAACGGGCGGAACTGGCTGCTGTAGAAGTAGGCCGTCCGGGTGCCCTTCGACGTGCCCCGCACGCCGGACCCGCGGGCCGCCCGCGAGGCCCAGTTGCGGTCCGCCCGTTGCCACGACGGGAAGTTCGAATCCACCTCGGAGATGTCGAAGTAGCTCCGCGACACCTCCGGTCCGACGCAACCCTCGCGCCAGACGAGACCGCTCGCCGCGTCGACCTGGAGCGTGACCCGGCTCGCCGTGCTCTTGGGCGGCAGGTGACCGGGGATGAACATCTCTTCGACGGTCTTGTGGGTGAACGGCCCGGGCTTGGTCCCGGTGAACGCGTCGACGGTGACCTTCTTGAGCCCGCCCGGGGACTTGAAGTTCGCCATCGGGCAGGCCCTCGCTGATGTCGGTCAGGATGGCCGACCACAGCGGCGCCGACGTGTCGAGCGAGAGCTTGCCGTCGTTGGGCGAGTTGTCGCTGTTGCCCATCCAGACGCCGACCGCGAGCGCCGGGGCCTTCTTGTCCTTGGGCGGTGCCAGGTAGCCGTACGCCGCCACGTCGCGGTTGTCGCTCGTCGTGCCCGTCTTGTAGGCCGCCGGTCGGCGTCGTCCGTGGTCCTTGATGGCCCACTTGCCCCAGAACGGGTTGGTCTTCATGACGGTGTTGCCGGCCATGATGTCGGTGATGATGTAGGCGGCCTGCTTGCTCGTGACCTGCTCGCCCTTGGGCTTGTCGTCCTTCAGCGGCCAGACGATCCGCCCGTTCGAGTCCATGACGCTCAGGATCGTCTGGCGCGGCATCCGCACGCCGCCGTTGGCCGCGGTGCCGTAGGCGCCGAGCAGGTCGATCGGATGGACCTCGAGCGTCCCGATGCCCATCGACTTGACCGGGATCGCGGTCGAGGGGTAGGTGAGCCCGAACTCCTTCGTTCGCTCGAAGAGGTGATCGAGCCCGACCATCATGCCGGCCTTGATCGCGGGGATGTTGAGCGAGAACTGGAGCGCGGAGCGCAGCCGGACCGGGCCGCGCTCGAGCTTGTCGGCCTGGGTCGGGGTGAACCCGCCGCCGAAGTCGGTCGTGACGTCCATGAACATGGTCGACGCGGTGAGGATCCCGTCGTCGATGCCGATCAGGTAGTCGACCGGCTTGATCGCCGACCCGGGCTGGCGCCAGCCGTCGGCCATGACATCGAACTGGGGCTGGAACTTCTTGTTGCCCTTGGACGTGTAGCTCGCGCTGCCGACATAGGCGAGGACGTCGCCGGTGCGGTAGTCGATGACGCCCGCCGCGGCGTTGTGGATGTTGTGGCCGCGCAGGCCGAGGATCCAGTTCCAGTCGCCGCGCGGGATCTTCTTGGAGCGCAGCACGGCACGCGGGTCCTTGGCGTTCGGCGCACGGGCCGCGGCGTAGACCCACTTCTCGGCGGTCTTCTGCATGCCCCAGTCGAGCGTGGTCGTCACGTGATAGCCGCCGGTGTCGACCTCGCCACAGTCGTTGGGGGTATCGGGGCACAGGATGTTGGCGAGCTCGTCGCGGACCTGCCACACGAAGTGCGGCGCCTTCCAGGTCGCCGACACGAACGGGGTGAGCACGACCGGCTCGGACTTGGCGGCCTCGTATTCGGCGGCCGCGTGGCGCGATCCGGTGATCGTGCTGCGCGTCTTCATCAGCTCCAGGACGTAGTTCCGGCGCTGGACGATCTCCGACGCGTCGGGAACGACGAGCTGGAAGTCGGGGCATTCCTCGCCCTCGTCGACGTCCTCGACGCAGACCTCGTCGGCGTTCTTCATCAGGTCGAACTTCGTCGGTGACTGCGGGATGGCCGCGAGGATCGCGAACTGGGCCAGCGTCAGGTCCGCGAGCGGCTTGCCGAAGTAGCCCTTGGCCGCCGCCTTCACGCCGTAGCTGTTGTTGCCGTAGAAGTTCTGGTTCAGGTAGGCCGTGACGATCTGTTCCTTGCCGGTCTGCCCGGGATACGCCTGCGTCAGTCGCACCGACTGGATGATCTCGCGGACCTTGCGGTCGTACGTGGTCCCCGCGAACGCCTCGGGCGGCAGCAGGCGCGCCCGAACGAGCTGCTGCGTGATCGTCGAGGCGCCGCGCGGGCGGCCCGACAGGGTGTCCAGCCCGGCGGCGACGATGCCGATCGGATCGAAGCCGGCGTTGATCCAGAAGTCCTTGTCCTCGATCGCGGTCGTGGCGTCGATCATCTCGCCCGGGATCTGGTCGAACGTGACCACCTCGCGGCGCAACGAGCCGAGCTTGGCGAGCTCGACCTTGCCGGTCCGGTCGTAGACGAGCGTCTGCTGGTCGAAATCGAGGTTGGTCAGTGCTTCCTTCGGCTCGGGGAGGCCGGCTGCGTAGTGGTTGTACGCGCCCACGGCGAACACGAGCCCCGCGCCTGTGGTGAGCAGGGCGATGACGAGGAAGATGAGGAAGATGACGAGGAGGACACGACCGATGGTCGTTCCAGCGCGTCCCTTGGGGCGACCCTGGAGCGCCCGCCGATGGCGCTGGCGCCTTGCGAGGCTGGTCTGCATGAGTTGCCGCACGATAGCATAGGGGGCGTGAACGACCGGTCGCGCGCCTCCCGTTGGGTCCAGACGCCTCGACGCGCAGAGCTGTGACGCCAGCGTCCGGCCCCACGCCGGGCGAGGCCTCGAGTGGACTCCTCGACGAGCTCGAATGGCGGGGCATCCTCCACGCGACCACACCCGGCCTGGCGGCCCGTCTCGCGACGGGTCGTCCGATCTCCGGCTACATCGGTTTCGACCCGTCGGCCGACTCGCTCCACATCGGCAACCTGGTCCCGATCTTCGGACTCCTGCGCCTGCAGCGGTTCGGCGGACGGCCCGTCGCGCTCGTGGGCGGCGGGACCGGGATGATCGGGGACCCGTCGGGCCGCTCGAGCGAGCGCAACCTGCTCGACCGCGAGACGCTCGAGCGGAACGCGACCGCGATCCGGGGCCAGCTCGAGCGATTCCTCGACTTCTCGCCGGGCGAGGGCGGCGCCGTGATGGTGAACAACCTCGACTGGCTGGGCGAGCTCTCGCTCATCGACTTCCTGCGTGACACCGGCAAGCACTTCACGATCCCGTACATGCTGGCCAAGGACTCGGTCCAGGTCCGGCTGGAGCGCGGCCTCTCGTACACGGAATTCAGCTACATGCTGCTCCAGGCGTATGACTTCGCCCACCTGTACCGGACGATGGGCGTCGAGCTGCAGATGGGCGGCGCCGACCAGTGGGGCAACATCACCGCCGGCCTGGAGCTCATCCGGCGGACGAGCGCTGCCGCCGACGACGATGGGGACACGGCAGCCGAGGCCGCCGAGCAGGCGCACGGTCTCGCGTACAGGCTGCTGCTGTCGCCGTCGGGTGCGAAGTTCGGCAAGAGCGAGGTCGGGGACACCATCTGGCTCGATCCGAACCGCACGTCCCCGTACGCGTTCTACCAGTACTGGCTGAACACCGACGACCGCGATGTCGGCACGTACCTGCGCTGGTTCACGGAGTTCCCGAAGGACCGGATCGAGGCGCTCGAGGCGGAGATGGCGGCGCAGCCTGAGGGGCGGGCGGCCCAACGCGCCCTTGCGCTCGACATCACGGCCCGCACGCACGGGATGGACGCCGCGAAACGGGCGATCGCCGATTCCGCGGCGAAGTTCTCGTCCGAGGCGATCACGGACCCCGAGGCGCTGCGCTCGCTCTACGCGTCGTCGGGCGGGTTCACGTTCGCGACCTCGAGCCTCGCCCAGGGCGCCGCGGTCCTGCTCGCCGAGGCGGGGGTCTTCGCGTCGAAGGGCGAGGCGCGCCGCATGGTCACCGGAGGTGGCGTGACGATCAACGGCGTCCGCGTCGCGGACCCGGCGTTCGTCCCCGAGCCGATCGCCGGGGAGTGGCTGGACGTGCGCATCGGCAAGCGCCGTCGAGAGATCGGCCGCGCGGGCTGACGGCGTCTGGCTTGGAGACCTCGGGATCCGGCCGGCCGGAGGAAGCGGCGGTGACGACGTTCGGTGAAGCGCAGGCCTCCGTTCCCGGGGCGGAGCCTGTTCGCGTCCTTCGACTGGCGATGCGCATCGCGGTCACGATGTTGTCCAACGGCGCGCAGGCGGAGGACGTCGAGGCGTCGATCGGACACCTGGCCCGTGCGTACGACGTCGGCGGGGTCCAGGCGGCGGTGTCGTTCTCCATGATCTCGATATCGCGCTATACCCATCCCGACGAGCCCCCGACGACGCTCCTCCACCTGGTTCGCGACCGGAGGATCGACTTCACGCGGCTTGCAGCCGTGTCGGAGACCGTCCGCCACATCCGCGACGGCAGCCTCGATCTCGAGACGGCGGAGTCGGCCGTGGATCGCCTCGACTCCGCCACGTCGTCCTACGGCCAGGTCGCCCGGTTCGTGGCCCCGGGGCTGTCGGCCGCCGGGACGACACTGATGTTCGGTGGCGATCTGCTCGAGGCGCTGGCAACGCTGGCGATCGGTCTCGTCGTCCAACCGGCCCTCGCGGCGCTCGACCGCTCCAGCCTCCCGCCCTTCTTCCGTCTGGGCATCGGCGCCGCCGGGTCGGCGATCCTTGTGGCACTGCTCGTCGCCCTGGGACTCGACATCGCTGGAGGGCTCGTGCTGACCGGCAGCCTGCTCCGCTTCCTGCCCGGCTACGCGCTGGTGTCCGGCTTCCGTGACCTCATCGATGGATCGGTGGTCTCGGGGACGGCGCGTCTGGCCGAAGCCGTCCTCCTCGCGGCGGCGGTGGCTGGGGGGACCGCGTTGAGCCTTGCTCTGGCCTCATCGGCAGGCATCACCCTGCATATCCTGACCGTGGGCCAGGCCGACTGGGGTCTGCCGATCTCGGTGATCTCATCGCTGGTCGCCGTCGCCTTCTATGCCGTGCAGCTGGGTGTCCCATCCCGTTCGGTCGCACAGGCGGCATTGGTCGGGGCGGTCAGCTGGCTGCTGTATCGGGCGACGACCGTCCCGTTCGGCCAACTGGATGCGAGCGTTGCAACGCTCGCGGCGACCATCTTCATCGGTGCCGTGGGACGGCTGCTCGCGCGCCACTTCGGTGCCCCCGCCGCGATCTGGGTCGTGCCGGCGATCCTGCCACTCCTGCCCGGACTTCAGTTGGTGCAGGCGATGCTCGCCGAGACCGATGCGGCGCGGATCAGTGGCTTGCTCGCGGCCGCCGGCACGGCGTTCATCATCGGCACCGGGGTCGCGATCGGCGACAACCTGGTCCTGGTCGTCAGTGGCGTCCGGGACCGTGTGGTCGCACCTGCGGTGGGAGCTGTGGCCGAAGGCGTCGAGGTCCTGGTCGTGGTCCCCGTTGGTCGCGCCGTCGGGTGGGCGCGGCGTGGCGAGCAGGGAGGCTCGCCTGCCGCGGAGGTGCCGGACACGGACGCGACCCGTTCGACGCGACGGGACGAGGGCGAGTAGCGGCTAGCGCGGCAGCCGCTGCGAATCGCGGGTCTGCAGGGCCTCGATCGTCGCCGACGGCGGCAGGCCCCGTTCCGCCAGGAGCACGAGCGCGTGATAGAGCAGGTCGGCGGCCTCGCCGGCGAGAGCCGGTCGGGTGAGCGTTCGGTCTGAGCCGGCCAGTTCCGCCGCGGCGTCGTCCTTGGCGGCCATGAGGACCTCGGTGGCCTCTTCGGTGACCTTGCGGCCGGCCGCGTCCACGCCGCCGGCGAGCAGCGAGGCCGTGTAGGAGCCTTCGGGCCGATCCGCGGCGCGCTGCGCGATGGTCGACCAGAGCGATTCGAGCCACGCGAAGCCCTGCGTCGTCCGTTCCGCGGGCGCGCCGTCAGGGTCGAAGCAGCTCCGCGTCCCGCGGTGGCACGTCGGCCCGACCGGGTCGACGGTCACGAGCAGGGCGTCCGCGTCGCAGTCGGTCGCGAGATCGACCAGCCGGAGCACGTTCCCGCTGGTCTCGCCCTTGCGCCAGAGGCTGTCACGCGACCGCGAGTGGAAATGGACCTCGCCGGTCTCGATGGTCGCGGCCAGCGCCTCGGCGTCCATCCAGGCCAGCATCAGGACCCGCCCGTCGACGGCGTCCTGGACGATCGCGGGCACGAGCCCGTCGGGGCCGTAGGTGACCGCAGGGACGGCCACGGACCGGACGCCGGTCACGCGACGGCCTGCGGGACCAGGCGGACAGGCAGGCCCGCCGCCGCCATCGCGGCCTTGACGTCGGCGATCGAGTGGATCCGCCGATGGAAGATCGACGCGGCCAGGACCGCGTCGGCGCCGCCATCGCGGACCGCGGCCACGAAATCGGCCGGGCCGGCGGCGCCGCCGGACGCGATGACCGGCACCCGGACCCGGTCCGCGATGGCCCGCAGGAGCTCGGTGTCGAAGCCGGAGCCCGTGCCGTCGCGGTCGATGGACGTGACCAGCAGCTCGCCGGCACCCAGGTCCACGACCCGCTCGGCCCAGGCGACCGCATCCAGATCGGTCGGCTCGCGTCCGCCCTGCACGACGACCTCCCACGCGGGCTCGGCCGTGAGACGGCGGCGCGCATCGATGGCGACGACCACCGCCTGGCGTCCGAAGCGGCCGGCGCATCGCGCCACGAGCGTCGGATCCGCGACCGCGGCGGTGTTGAGCGAGACCTTGTCCGCCCCCGCCCGGAGGACGTCGCGCATCTCCGTCACGCTCCGGACGCCGCCGCCGACGGTCAGCGGGATGAACGCCCGCCGCGCCGTTCGCTCGACGATGTCGAGGAGCGTGCCGCGTCGTTCGGGTGCGGCCGTGATGTCGAGGAAGACCAGCTCGTCGGCGCCCTCGGCGGCGTAGCGCTCCGCGAGCTCGGGCGGGTCGCCCTCGTCGACGAGGTCGACGAAGCGTGTCCCCTTGACGACGCGACCGTCCGCCACGTCCAGGCACGGGATCACCCGGTGGCGGAGCATCAGGCGGCCCGCACGATCGACACGAAGTTGGTCAGGAGCCGCAGGCCGTCGGCGCCGCTGCGCTCGGGGTGGAACTGGACGCCGAGGAGCGGGCCGCGCGCCACGGCCGAGACGAATCGCCGGCCGTGCTCGGTGGACGCGAGGACCTCGTCGCTGCTCTCGCCGCCGGCCGGCTCGCCCGCATAGGAGTGGACGAAGTAGAAGTCGGCGCCGTCGGCGATCCCGTCGAACAAGGGGTGCTCGCGCGATCGCTCGACCTGGTTCCAGCCGATGTGGGGCAGGGTCGGGGCGTCCTCGAGCCGAACGGTGCGGCCGGGGAGCACGCCGAGCGTGGCGGCGCCGTCCTCGTCGCTGGTCTCGAACAGCAGCTGGAGGCCGAGACAGATGCCCAGGAACGGCCGATCTGCGGCCAGCCAGGCCCGGATCGGGTCCACGAGGCCCCGGCGGTCGAGTCGGGCCATCGCCGGAGCGGCCGCGCCGACGCCCGGGACCACGAGCGCGTCGGCGCCCCGCATCGCCTCGCCGTCGCGCACGACGCGCACATCGGCGCCCACGGTGGTGAGGGCCTGGTCGATGCTGACCATGTTGCCGGCCCCGTAGTCCACGACGGCCACGACCGGTCGGGCCGTCATCCGAGGGTTCCCTTGGTGGACGCGACGCCCGTGCGTCGCGGGTCGGGCTCGCACGCCTCGCGGAGCGCGCGCCCGAGCGCCTTGAAGGCGGCCTCGGCGAGGTGGTGGTCGTTGCGACCCGTGCCGCGCAGATGGAGCGTGGCCCCTGCGGTCCGGGCGAAGGATTCGAGGGCGTGTTCGATGAGCTGGAGCGGCAGCCCGCCGACGCGCTCGCCCCGGAACGGCAGATCGATGACCGCGTAGGGACGGCCGCCGACGTCGATGACCGCCGTGGCGACCGACTCGTCCATGGGCACGGAGCTGTCGCCGAAGCGGCGGATGCCGGCACGATCGCCCAGCGCCTCGCCGAACGCGGACCCGAGGACGAGCGCGACGTCCTCAACGGTGTGGTGCTCGTCGATCTGGAGGTCGCCGTCGGCCTGGATCGCGAGATCGAACAGCCCGTGGTGCGCGAGCGAGCCAAGGAGGTGGTCGTAGAAGCCGATCCCGGTGTCGATGGCGGTGTGGCCGGCGCCATCGAGCCCGAGCGTCACCGTGATGTCCGTCTCGCGCGTCGTTCGCGCGACGGTCACCCGCCGGTCCTCGCGCGGGCCGATGGTCAGTTCGCCGAGCGGGGTGGTCATGCGGGCGACTCCGTCGTGCTGGGCGTGGCGGCGCCGGCGGTCGCGGGCGCCGCGATCTCGTTGGCGGCATTGATGAGTCGATCGTTCTCGTCCGGGTCGCGGACGGTCAGCCGCAGCGAGCCCGCCAGCACGTGCCCGGCCGGGAACGTCCGCGGCACGAGGCCGCGGGTCAGGAGCGCCTCGGCGACGGCCGCCGACCGCTCGGGTGAGCCGAAGTCGACGAGGACGAAGTTGGTGACCGACGGGCCGACCGCCCAGCCGGCGACCCGCAGCGCCGCGGACAGGCGCTCGCGCTCGGTCGCGACGCGGCTGAGGTTCGCGTGCAGGATCCCGTCGTCGCTCAAGGCCTCCGTGACGACCGTCACCGACACCGTGGAGACCGAGCCGGGCGGCCGATACGGGTTGAGCCGGGCGATCACCTCGGGGCGGGCGATCGCGAACCCGACCCGGAGGCCGGCCAGCGCGTACGCCTTGCTGGCGGTCCGCACGACGATCAGGTTCGGATAGGCCGACCGCAGCGGCAGCAGCGTCCCGCCTGCGAACTCGGCGTAGGCCTCGTCGAGGACGACGATGGGGGCTGCGCGACCATCGCCCGTCGCGTCGGCGAGGAGGCCGCGCAGCAGCGCCTCGATGGCGCCGTCGGGTTCGGGCAACGCGGTGGGGTTGTTCGGGCTGCAGAGCCACACCACCTGGGCGTCGCCCGCCGCGGCACGGACGGCGTCGGCATCGAGCGCCCAGCCGTCTTCTGCGCCGCGGCGTGGCACGGCGACGACCCGCGCACCGCGCTGCTCGGTCAGGACCCGGTACATCGCGTAGGTCGGCACCGGCACGACGGCCCGGCCGCCGGGCGCCAGGAACGCCTTCGCGATGAGGTCGAGGATCTCGTCGGCACCGGCCCCGACGACGATCTCCTCGGCTTCGACCTCGTAGCGCGCGGCTGCCGCGGCCACCAGCCGCCGGTAGTCGGACGGCGGGTACTCCGACAGGCTCGTCTCGAAGCGCCCGGCGGCGAGCAGGCTCGCGACCAGCGCGGGCGGGGTGGGGGAGGTGTTGAGGTCGAACCGGACGATCCGCTCGCGCGGGATGCCGTACCGGGCCGCGACCTCGTCGTCGGTGGCCTCCCACGTGTACGTGGACGGCGTCGTCGGCGAGGCGAATGTGACCGGGGTCGGGCTCATCGACGTGGCTCCCGCGGCGTCTCGTCAGCGAACCGGATCTCGACCGCGTCGCGATGGGCGAGGAGGCCCTCCGCCTCGGCGAGGGTCGCGACGGTCTCGCGGATCGAGGCGAGCCCCTCGCGGTCGACCCGCTGGACCTGCACGAACTTGCCGTAGGCCTCGACGGCCAGGCCGCCGGACCCGCGGGCGAGGCCACCGGTCGGCAGGACGTGGTTCGCGCCGGTCGCGTAGTCGCCGGCCGACTCGGGCGCCCACGGGCCGACGAACAGCGAGCCGGCGTTGCGCAGGCGGGCGACCGTGGGCTCCAGCGGCTCGACGTCGACCGAGAGGTGCTCCGGCGCATAGGCGTTGATGAACGCCACGGCCGTGTCCAGGTCCGGTGCCAGCGCGATCCGGCCGTGGTCGCGCAGGGCCCGCTCGAGGATGTCGCGGCGTGGCGCGGTGGCCAGCAGCTCGCCGACCTGGGTCTCCACGGCCTCGGCGAACGCGGCGTCGGTCGTGACCAGGATCGCGGGGGAGTCGGGGCCGTGCTCGGCCTGCGTGATGAGGTCCGCGGCCACGCGACGGGGGTCGGCCGGCGGCGCGGCGAGGACCATGCCCTCCGACGGCCCGGCCGGCAGGTCGATGCCGACCTCGCCCGAGACCTCGATCTTCGCGGCCGTGACCCAGGCGTTGCCGGGGCCGACGATCCGGTCGACCGGCGCGAGACCCGCGTCCGGGAGCCCGTACGCGAGCGCGCCGATCGCCTGGGCGCCGCCGGCGACGACGAACGCGTCGACCTCGAGCAGCCCGGCCGCGCCGAGCAGCACCGGGTGGTTGCGGCCGTCCCGGTCCGCGGGCGACGCGACGACGATCCGCTCGACCCCGGCGACGCGGGCCGGCACGACGGTCATGACCAGCGACGACGGGTACGGCGCGGAGCCGCCCGGCACGTACGCCCCGACCGAGTCGAGCGGCGTCCAGCGCCGTTCGATCTCGATGCCCGGGAGGATCGTCGTGCGGGTCGATGTCGGGCGCTGGGTCTCCGCGAACCGGCGGACGTTGTCGATGGCCTGGTCGAGTGCCCGCCGGACCCGCGGCTCGAGCGCGTCGCGGGCGGCCATGAGGTCGGCGCGTTCGAGGACCAGTCGGCCGTCGGGCCGGCCGCCACCGACGCGCTCGTTGGCCTCGCGGACGGCGGCGTCGCCGCGCGCCCGCACGTCCGCGAGCGTCGCCCGCGCGCCGTCACGGACCGCCGGCTCCGGCACGGCGCCGCGCCGGACGAGCGCGTCGCGGTCGCGGACCGCCCCCGGATCGCCGGCCGCGGCCGCACCGAGGTCGAGCCGGCGCAGGCCGATCGTCGTGGCCGTCACGGGACGATCTTCTCGATCGGGAGCACCAGGATCCCCGATGCGCCCGCGGCCTTGAGCCGCGGCAGGAGGCCCCAGACCTCGTCGGCGCCGACGACCGAGTGGATCGCGATCATGCCCTCGTGGGCGAGCGGGATGATCGTCGGCGATTCGAGGGCCGGCAGCAGGCCCTCGAGCTCCGCGAGCATCGAGGCCGGGGCGTTCATCATCAGGTACTTGCGACCGCGCGCCGCGATGACCGCGCTCAGCATCGTGTCGATGGCGGCGAGCTCGGCGGCTCGCTCGCGGTCGCGCGGTCGGGTTCGCGACCAGGACCGCCTCCGACGCGAGGACGTCGCCGATCTGGCGCAGCCCGTTCATGACGAGCGTCGAGCCGGTCGAGACGAGGTCGACGATCCCCTCGGCGAGGCCGAGCCGCGGCGCGACCTCGACCGCGCCCGAGATCGGGATGACGTCGACGGCGATGCCGCGCGCTCTCGAAGAAGCGGCGGGCCGTGTTCGGGTGGGCGGTCGCGACCCGCAGGCCGGCCAGGTCCTCGACGGTCTGCTGGGGCGCGTCGGTGGGGACGGCGGCCGCCAGCCGGCAGCGGCCGTAGCCGAGGGACGCGGACGCGCGGCAGCTCGGCGCCGGTCTCGGTCAGCAGGTCGATGCCGGTGATGCCGAGGTCGGCCACGCCGTCGCCGACGAACTCGATGATGTCGTTCGTGCGCACGAACAGGATGTCGAGGTCGAAGTTCTGGACGCGCGCGACCAGGCTCCGGTCGTGCTCCTCGAAGACGAGGCCGGCGTCGTGCAGGAGCCGCAGGGTCGGTTCGACGAGCCGGCCCTTGTTCGGGACGGCCAGCCGGAGGCGCTCCCTCATCGCTCGCGTGCCGGCCTTCGTCCGCTCGAGGACCGCGCGGTAGCCGCCCTCGCCGTGGTTCAGCCACGAGGCGATGCGGGTGATCGTCGCCGTGCTGGCGCCGGTCTCGCGCGAGATCTCGGCGTAGTGCTTGCCGCTGTCGAGCAGCCGGACGACCGCCCAGCGCTGGGCCATGTCGCGCAGCTCGTTGAGCGTGCAGAGGTCGCGGAAGAAGCGCTCCGCTTCGGCGGTATCCTCGAGACTGAGGATCGCCTCGAAGAGCGCCTGGGCGTCGGGGGTTCGCCAGTCGTCGGCCATGTCGCGGTCCTTGCCTCGCGTATCGATCGGGTCGTGTTATCGTAGTAGCGTGCTAAAACGCTAACATGGAGTGGCAAGGTTGGCAAGCGGGTTCGAGATCCTGCCGGCGATCGACCTCCGAGGCGGCCGCGTCGTCCGCCTCGAGCAGGGCGACTTCGCGCGCGAGACGGCGTTCTCGAACGACCCGGTCGCGGTCGCGCAGCGGTTCGTCGACGCGGGGGCGAGATGGCTGCACGTGGTCGATCTCGACGGCGCCCGCTCGGGCGTGCCGGTCCACGGGGCGGTGATCCGGCGGATCATGGCGGCGATGGGGGACCGGGTCCGGGTCGAGGTGGCCGGCGGCCTGCGTGACCAGAAGTCCGTGGCCGACATCGTCGATGCCGGCGCCGGTCGCGTCGTGATCGGGACCGCGGCCCTGCGTGACCCCGCGTTCGCCGGTCGCCTCGTCGCGGATCATGGGGCCGAGAAGGTCGCCGTGGCGATCGACGTGCGCGGCGGCCGGGCCGTCGGCCAGGGCTGGGCCACCGACGCGGTCGGGGTCGACCCGGCCGAGGCCGTCCGACGGCTCCACGACGCGGGCGTGACGACGTTCGAGGCCACGGCGATCGAGCGCGACGGCCTGCAGGAAGGCCCCGATCTCGCGCTCTACGAACGGCTCGTGGTCCTCGGCCGCGGCGAGATCATCGCGTCGGCCGGCATCGCGACCGTCGAGCACCTGCGGGCCGTGCGCGACGTCGGCTGCACCGGGGCGATCCTCGGCCGCGCCATCTACGACGGCCGCCTGGACATCGCCGAGGCGCTGTCGGCCTGAGGTCAGCTGTTCGGGTGCAGGCGATCGGCCGTCACCGGGCGACGGACCCTAGCCGAAGTTGTATGCCGAACACCGACATCACGACCACGCACGACGACGAGCCCGATCCCGAGCCCGGCCATGATCAACAGGATCATGTACAGCGGCGAGATCCGCCCGCGCCGTGGGCCGGGCGTCGGTTCGGCCACGGTCAGTGCCCGCTGCCGTGGCCGCCGGCGTCTCGGCCACCTTGCGGTGCTCGGCGATGACCTTGTCGGCGATGTGCGAGGGCACGTCCTCGTAGTGGTCGAGCGTGGCGGAGAACGTGCCCCGTCCGTGGGTGAGCGAGCGCAGCTCGATCGCGTAGGTGAACAGCTCGGCCTCGGGCACGTGCGCGGTGATGATCTGGGTCGTGCCGTTCGAATCCATCCCGAGGACGCGGCCGCGCCGGCCGTTGAGGTCGCGGTTGACCTCGCCCATGTACGCCTCGGGGACCCGGATCTCGACGGTCATGATCGGCTCCATGAGCGCCGGCTTCGCCTGGTGGACGCCGTCCTTGAGCGCCATCGAGGCCGCGATCTTGAACGAGAGCTCGTTCGAGTCGACCGGGTGGAACGACCCGTCGTAGAGCGTGGCCTTGAAGTCGCAGAGCGGGTAGCCCGCGACGACGCCCTCGGCGGCCGCCTCGCGGATGCCCTTCTCGACGCCGGCGAAGAAGCCCTTCGGCACCGACCCGCCGACGACCCGCTCGGCGAACTCGACGCCGCCGTCCGGGTTCGGCTCGAGCTCGAGCCACACGTCGCCGAACATCCCGTGGCCGCCGGTCTGCTTCTTGTAGCGGCCGTGGACCTGGGTCTTGCCCCGGATCGTCTCCTTGTAGGGGACCTTCGGCGTCTGGGTCACGATCGCCGCCCCGAACTTGCGCTTGAGCCGCTCGGTGATGACCGCGATGTGCGCCTCGCCCATCGTCCGGAGCACCTGCTCGCCGAGCAGCGTCCGCTCGAGGCGGACCGTCGGCTCCTCCTCGAGCATCCGCTGGAGGGCCGGGCCCATCTTGTCGAGGTCGCCCTTCGAGGCGGGTTCGATCGCCAGCACCAGCGACGGCGCCGGGAACTCGATCGGCGCGAGCGTGAGGGGCTTCTCCTTCGAGCACAGCGTGTCGCCGGTCTCGGTCACCGCGAGCTTCGCGATCGCCCCGATCTCGCCGGCCTTCAGCTCGCCGATCGGCTCCTGCTCCTTGCCGTGGAGGAGCAGCAGCTGCCCGATCCGCTCGTCCTCGCCCCGCGTCGCGTTCCAGACGTGGGCCTGGGAGTGCAGCGTCCCGGACAGGACGCGCAGGTACGTCAGCCGTCCGACGAACGGGTCCGCCGTGGTCTTGAACACGCGCACCAGGAGCGGTCCGGCCTCGTCGGCGGCGACCTCGACGGTCGCGCCGCCCTTGTCGGTCGCCTTCGCCGGCGGCTCGTCGGCCGGGGAGGGGAGGTAGCGCACGATCGCGTCGAGCAGGCCGCGCAGGCCGATCCCCTTCGTCGCGCTGCCGACGAGGACCGGCGCCAGGACGCTCTCCTTGACGCCCTTGCGGAGGCAGGCCTCGAGCTCGGGGTCGGAGATCTCCTCGCCCTCGAGGTACTTGGTCAGCACGTCGTCGTCGGCCTCGGCGGCGGCCTCGAGCAGCTGGTCGCGCCGTCGCGCGACCTCGTCGGCCAGGTCGTCCGGGATGGGGATCTCGACTTCCTTCGAGCCGTCCCAGCTCCACGCCTTGCGATGGACGAGGTCGACGTAGCCGCTGAACGACTCGGCCGCGCCGATGGCGATCTGGAGCGGCGCGATCTTCTCGCCGAAGGCCGAGCGCAGGGCGTCGAGCGCGGCCGTCGGGTCGGCGTTCTCGCGATCGCTCTTGTTGATGAAGAAGCACGCCGCCGTGCCGGTCCCGCGACCGAGCGCGACCGCCTGCTCGAGCCCGGCCTCGACGCCGCCCGAGGCGTCCATGACGAAGACCGCGCCGTCCGCCGCGGCGAAGCCCTCGATGACGTCGGCGACGAAGTCCGGGTAGCCGGGCGTGTCGACCAGCGAGATCCGCGTCCCGTCGCTCTCGAACGTCCCGACCGCGAGGCTCAGCGACTCCCGTCGCTTCTGCTCCTCGGGTTCGAAGTCGAGGTGGGCGGTCCCGTCGTCCACGCGTCCGAGCCGTGGGATCGCGCCGGCCTTGAACAGCAGCTGTTCCGACAGCGTCGTCTTGCCGGATCCGACGTGCCCGGCCAGGACGACGCTGCGAAGGTGAGGGAGGTCGACGCTCTTCATCGTCATCGGTTCGACGGTCCTCCTGCTGGACGATTCGACCGTAGGTCGTGGAGGGAGCGCGCGGGGGTCCGGCCATGATAGTCGGCTATACTCCGGCCCGCGATGTCAGGTCATTCCAAGTGGTCCACGATCAAGCGCGCGAAGGGCATCACCGATGCCAAGCGCGGCGCCCTCTTCACGAAGGTCGCGCGCGAGATCAGCGTCGCGGCCCGGCAGGGCGGCGGCGACCCCGACGCGAACTACCGGCTTCGGCTCGCCATCGAGAAGGCCCGCTCGGTCAACATGCCGGCCGACAACATCAAGCGGACCATCGACAAGGCGACCGGCGGCGGCGAGGCCGAGCAGTTCGAGGAGATCGTCTACGAGGGCTACGGCCCGGGTGGCGTGGCGGTCCTCGTCGAGGCCCAGACCGACAATCGCAACCGGACCGCGGCCGAGGTCCGCTCGATGTTCACCAAGTCCGGCGGCCAGCTGGCGGGCAGCGGCGCGGTCGCCTGGCAGTTCGAGCCGCGCGGCCTGATCTCCGTGCCGCGCTCCGGCGCCGACGCTGACGAGGTCGCCCTGGCGGCCATCGACGCGGGCGCCGAGGACGTCGACACCGACGGCGAGGAGACCATCGAGATCTACACCGCACCCGCCGACCTCGAGGCCGTCCGCCAGGCGCTCGAAGGGGCCGGCGTCGCCGTCGAGTCCGCCGAGTCGACGATGGTCGCCAAGCAGACCGTCGAGCTCGATTCCTCGAAGGCGCGCCAGGCGCTGCGGCTCGTCGAGCTGCTCGAGGACCTCGACGACGTGTCGCGGGTGACGGCCAACTTCGACATCCCCGAGGACGTCTTCGCCGAGGTCGCCGGGTGATCGTCCTCGGGATCGACCCGGGGACCGCCGCGCTGGGCTACGGGATCGTCGAACGGTCGCGCGGACGGCTGCGCGAGATCGACCACGGCTGCCTCGTGACCAGCCCGGACCAGACGCTCCCCGAGCGGCTGCTGGCAGATCCACACCCTCGTCGACGAGCTCATCGCGCTCCACCAGCCCGACCTGGTCGCGGTGGAGCGGCTCTTCTTCTCCAAGAACGTCCAGACCGCGTTCGCCGTCGGGCAGGCGCGCGGCGTCGTCCTGCTGGCCGCGGCACAACACGGCGCGCCGGTCCGCGAGGCGACCCCGAACGAGGTCAAGAGCGCCATCACCGGCTACGGCGCCGCCGACAAGGAGCAGGTCGGCCGGATGGTCCAGCTCGTGCTCGGCATGAGCGAGCGGCCACGGCCCGACGACGCCGCCGACGCCCTGGCGATCGCGACCTGGGCGGCCAACACGGAGGACACCATCACGGTCCGCACCGGCGCCGTCATGGACCGCGCGGCGATCGCGCCGATCGAGCGCGGCGAGTCGAGCTACGACCGCGCCGTGCGCGAGGCGCTCGCCGTCGAGCGGGCGGACGCGCGCACGACCAAGCGCAGCGCCTCCTAGGCGCGTGGCAGGCCCCTCGTGATCGCCTCGGTCGAGGGGGTCGTCGGCGCGGTCGCGATCGACTCGCTCGTCATCGAGGTCGGCGGGATCGGCTACCGGGTGTTCGCCGCGCCGGCGATCATCGCCGCGGCCGTGCCGGGCGGCCGGCTGAAGCTCCACACGTATCACCTCGTCCGCGAGGACCAGCAGGCCCTGTACGGCTTCCGCAGCTCGGACGAGATGGGGTTCTTCACGCTGCTGCTGACCGTGACCGGCGTCGGCCCGAAGGTCGCGCTCGCGATCGTCGGGAGCCGGCCCGACGGCCGACCTCCAGCTCGCGATCCTCGCCCAGGACCAGGCCGTGCTCGTCGCGATCCCGGGGATCGGCAAGAAGCTCGCCGAGCGGATCATCTTCGAGCTCAAGGAGAAGGTCACCGCGGCCGGCGTCGCGGTCTCCGGCTCGGCCGTGGCCGGCGCCGAGGCGAGCGAGGGCGAGATCGTCGCCGCGCTCCAGGCGCTCGGCTACTCGCTCGGCGAGGCGCGCGAGGCGTCGCGGGTCGCGCTGGCGGACCTGGGCGTCGCGAGCACGCTCGAGGAGCGGGTCAAGGCCGCGCTGCGGAGCCTCGTCCGGGACTAGGGGCGCCGGCCCGCCAGGGCGTCGGCGTGGATGCCGGCGGGGTCGATCGAGCGGACGGCCGGGCCGGGCGGCCAGGTCGGCCAGCGTCTGCTTGTCGAGGATCTCGAGCATCGCGTCGCGGACGTCGAGCATCGTGTCGCGCAGCGCGCAGGTGCCTTCGTCCGGGCAGGAGCACGGTTCGTAGTAGCGCAGCGAGACGCAGGTCAGCGGCGCCAGCGCTCCGTCCAGGAGCCGGATCACCCGGCCCAGCGAGACCGCCGACGGGTCGGCCGCGATCGCGTAGCCGCCGTGGGCGCCGAGCGTCGTGCGGACGATGCCCGCGTGCTTGAGCGTGGCCATGATCTGCTCGAGGAACTTGACCGGGAGCCGGTTGCGGTCCGCGAGCGTGGCGAGGGCGATCGGCCCGTCGTCGCTGTGGCGCACGAGGTCGGTCAGCGCGCGGAGGCCGTATTCGGAGCGGCGGGAGAGGCGCATCGCAGCATCCTACCCCCGAAGCCCTAGTCGCGTGGTGGTACTTCGGGACGCCGGTCGCGTGCGTTCGAACATGCGTGCGAAACATCGGTGTGCTGTGCTAGACTCCGCTCCTATGGCGGACGACCTCTCGCGCATCCTGTCGGCGGACCCGGGAGACGAGGTGGACCTCGTCGTCGAAGGCACCCTTCGACCGCGCACGCTCGACGAGTACATCGGCCAGCGCGAGGTCAAGGCCAACCTCTCGGTGCTCCTGCAGGCCGCGAAGGGCAGGGGAGAGGCGGCCGACCACATCCTCCTCTACGGCCCGCCCGGCCTCGGCAAGACGACGCTCGCGACGATCGTCGCGCGCGAGCTCGGGGTCAACGTCCGCTACACGTCCGGGCCGGCGGTCGAGCGGGCGGGGGACCTCGCCTCGGTGCTGACCTCGCTCGACGACCACGACGTCCTGTTCATCGACGAGATCCACCGGCTCAACCGCGCGGTCGAGGAGATCCTCTACCCGGCGATGGAGGACTACGCGCTCGACGTCATGATCGGCAAGGGCCCATCGGCGCGCTCGCTCCGGCTCAGCCTGAAGCCGTTCACCGTCGTCGGCGCCACGACCCGGGCCGGGCGGATCAGCGGCCCGCTCCGCGACCGGTTCGGGGCGACCTACCGGCTCGACTTCTACACCGACGACGAGCTCGCGGCCATCGTCGATCGCTCGGCCGCCATCCTGGGCGTCGAGATCGAGCCGGCGGCCACGCCGCGATCGCCCGCCGCGGACGGGGCACGCCGCGCATCGTCAACCGGCTGCTCAAGCGCGTCCGCGACCACGCCGAGGTCCACGGCGACGGCCGCGTCAACGAGACGACCGCCCGCGAGGCGATGCGCGCGATGGAGATCGACGACGAGGGCCTCGATTCGACCGACCGCAAGCTGCTGGCCGCGATCGTCCAGAAGTTCGCCTCGGGACCGGTCGGGGTCGCGGCGCTGGCCGCCGTGCTCTCCGAGGAGATCGAGACCATCGAGGACGTCTACGAGCCGTTCCTGCTGCGCCTCGGCTTCATCGACCGCACGCCGCAGGGCCGCATCGCGACGGACCTGGCGCGCGCGCACCTGTCCGGCCTCGGCTACGAGATCCCGCCGCCGCGACGCGCCGAGGCCGGCATGCCCAGCCTCTGGGACGACCCGCCCGGCGACGAAGCGCCACCGGTCGAGGCATGACCGCCGCGTACCAGGGCAGGCGGCCCGCTACGAGGTCGAGGTCCCGCCGCCGGCCGACGGGGCCACGCGGGCACGGGTCGGGAAGCTGACGCTGACCCACGGCACGGTCGAGACGCCCCAGTTCATGCCGGTCGGGACCAACGCCACGGTCAAGGCGCTCACCCCGGCCGAGATCGCCGAGACGGGCGCGTCGATCATCCTCGCGAACACGTACCACCTGTACCTGCGACCCGGCGCGGACCGCATCGCGCGGCTCGGCGGCCTGCACCGGTTCATGGACTGGGACGGCCCGATCCTCACCGACTCGGGCGGCTTCCAGGTCGTCTCGCTCGGCGACCTGCGGGTCGTCGACGAGGACGGCGTCACGTTCCGCTCGCACCTCGACGGGTCCACGCACCGGTTCACGCCCGAGGTGGCCATCGCGGCCCAGGAGGCGCTCGGCTCGGACATCGCGGTCGCCTTCGACCAGCCGGTCTATCCCACCTCGCCGCGGGCCGTCGTCGCCGACGCGACCGAGCGGACCCACCGCTGGGCGGAGCGCTCGCTGGCCGCCCACGGACGCGACGACCAGGCGCTCTTCGGCATCGTCCAGGGCGGCCTGGACCCGGAGCTGCGGGCGGCCTCGACCCGGTTCATCGCGAGCCTGCCGTTCGACGGCATCTGCCTCGGCGGCCTCGCCGGCGACGAGACGCCGGCCCAGCGCGACGCGACGCTCGACCTCGCCGTGCCGCTGCTCGACGACGACCCGCGGCCGCGCTACCTGATGGGCCTCGGGTCACCGGCGGACCTGCTCGAGGCCGTCCACCGGGGCGTGGACCTGTTCGATTCGGTGCTGCCGGCGCGCGTCGCCCGCAACGGCCAGCTGTGGGTCCCGGGCGGCCGGCTGAACATCCGCAACCGGGCGTTCCAGGACGACCCGGCGCCGATCCAGGACGACTGTCCGTGCCTCGCCTGCCGGCGGTTCTCGCGCGCCTATCTGGCCCATCTGTTCCGGGCCGGGGAGCTCCTCGCGTACCGTCTCGCGACTTGTCACAACCTGACCTTCACCCTAGACTTCATGGCCAGGGTCCGAGCCTCCATCCGGGCCGGAACCTTCCCCGCCTCGATGGCCGAATTGCGTTCTCGCGCGGGCCGGATGAGCGTGGATGAAGGCGCCGGTAAGTCCGCGTGAAGGGTCGACCGATAGGCTGTATGACGACGCGGAGGCACGGCGATGGGCTCGCGAAACCGTCCCGGCAAGGAAGCCAAGAAGAAGCCGAAGGCCAAGCTCGGCCAGACAAGCCTTTCCCCGCTGTCGGATCCGCCGCAGAACGTCGAGCTGATCCGCAAGCCGCGCAAGGAAAAGCCGGTCGTCGAGGAAGACACCGAAGAGGCCTGACCGGCCGGACCGCCAGCGTGGCGCGCTCCGGTGTCCGGTCCAACGGATCGATGAGGAGCGTGACGGAACGATGGCGATGACCGACGAGCGGAGCACGGAACGGGCCCAGGCGGAGCGGGGCAAGGCCGTCGACGCGGCGCTCCTCGCGATCGAGAAGCAGTTCGGTCGCGGCGCGATCATGAAGCTCGGCTCGCGCGAGCGGCAGCTGATCGACACGATCCCGACCGGCTCCATCGCGCTCGACCTCGCGCTCGGTGTCGGCGGCATCCCGCGCGGCCGGATCACCGAGATCTTCGGCCCGGAGTCGTCGGGCAAGACCACCGTCTGCCAGCACGTCATCGCCGAGGCCCAGGCGCGCGGCGGCGTCGCCGCCTTCATCGACGTCGAGCACGCGCTCGACCCCGGGTATGCCCGGCAGTGCGGCGTCAACGTCGACGAGCTGCTCGTCAGCCAGCCGGACACCGGCGAGCAGGCGCTCGAGATCACCGAGACGCTGATCCGCTCCGGCGGCATCGACATCGTCGTCGTCGACTCGGTGGCCGCGCTCGTGCCGCGCGCCGAGATCGAGGGCGAGATGGGCGACTCGTTCGTCGGCATCCAGGCCCGGCTCATGAGCCAGGCGCTGCGCAAGCTGACCGGCGCCGTCTCCCGCTCGAACACCTCGCTCGTCTTCACGAACCAGCTGCGCGAGAAGATCGGCGTCATGTTCGGCAACCCGGAGACCACGCCGGGCGGCCGCGCGCTGAAGTTCTACGCCTCGGTCCGGCTCGACATCCGGCGCGTCGAGACGATCAAGACCGGGACCGAGTCGGTCGGCAATCGGTGCCGGGTCAAGGTCGTCAAGAACAAGGTCGCGCCGCCGTTCCGGGTCGCCGAGTTCGACATCATGTACGGCGAGGGCATCTCCAAGGAGGGCGGCCTGCTCGACGTCGGCGTCGCGATGGACGTCGTCTCCAAGACCGGCGCGTGGTTCAACTTCGACGAGACCCGGCTCGGCCAGGGTCGCGAGGCCTCGAAGGACTTCCTCAAGGCCACCCCGGCCGTCGCGGCCGAGATCGAGAAGCGCATCCGGGGCAAGATCGACGAGGACGTCGTCATCCCCGTCGAGGGCATCGAAGAGGCCGAGTAGCGCCGATGGCGGGCCGCCGGGAGTCGTTCGCGGAGCGCAGGGAGCGGCGGGCGGCGGTCGACGACCCGCAGGTCGTGCTCGAGGCCGCGGGGCGGTTCCTCGAGGCGCGTTCGCGCTCGGTCGGCGAGGTCCGGCGGCGGCTCGGGTCGGCCGGCTATCGTCCCGACCTGGTCGAGGGCGCGATCGCCAAGCTGATCGAATTCGGCGTGCTCGATGACGAGGCGTTCGCGCGGGCATGGGTCGAGTCCCGCGATCGAGCACGGCCGCGCGGTGAGCGCGCCATCCGCGAGGAGCTGCGGATCAAGGGCATCGACCGGGGAACCGTGGACCTGGTCCTCGCCGAACGCCGGGATGCTGCCGCGCAGGCCGGCGAGGACGGTTCGGGGATCACCCCCGATCGCGTGGCCGCGGAACGATTGCTCGCCAAGCACCGTCGTGCGCTCGAGCGCGTCGCCGACCCTCGTCAGCGTCGACAGCGCGCCTACGCGCTCCTGGCCCGGAACGGATTCGATCCCGAGACGTGCCGGGAGGTGGCGGCGACGCTCGCGACGAGCGAGGCAGAACCGGAGGCCTCTTTCGAATGAAGGCCCTGTTGGCAGCAACCGTCCTTGCCATCGTCGTTTGCCTCGGGTGCGACCAGTCTCAGGCCGAACCCACAGCGTCCGTGATCCCGCTCGCGATCCAGGGGCCGGTGACGGTGGATGGCGTCGAGACCGACGTCTGCATGGCGGCCCTTCTCCAAGGGACGCTGGTCCGGGACGAACGGACTGGCCTGGGCGTCGAGATCGAGGACGGGAGCGTGGTCCCGGTCCGGTGGCCGAAGGGGTGGACGGCCCTTGACACCGCTCCTGTGACCTTGGTCGATGTCCGAGGGTCGGCGTGGTCGCGTCCGTCGGGGATCGGGTCGCGATCGGCGGCGGCATGGGTCCCGATCCGGTCGAGACCTGGGTGGCCTGCGCGTCGGACATCAAGGTCGTGCCGTAGCGGGAACGGTGGCGGGGAGGCTGCTGAACAAGCAGACCGCAAAGAGGATGGGCACGGCGACGGCGGTCCCGAAGATCACCGCGACGAAGACGATGCCCTTGATCCACTCGCGCCTCGGGATCGGCTCTGCCTCACCCGGTTGCTTGGTCTCGTTCACTCCTACCCCTCGGCCTTCGTCACGGCGACTACGCGGGACACGGCAACCCGCAAGCGCCGACCGACGCACGAGTCCGATCGGCTACAGGCCGTCAGTGTTCCCAGCGCGATGCCAGGTACTCGGCGTCCTTGGCGACGCCAGCCAGGTTGGCCGACGCCTGGTTGTGCTGCCACAGCAGCCCGAGGAACGTCAGGCCGGGGACGTCGCTGACGCCCTGGACGTGGCGCGGCAGGCCGAACTCGCCGAGCACCGGGAGCTCGAGCCAGCCGTAGTCGGGGGCATAGCCCGTCGTCCACAGCACCGAGTTGATGCCGGCCGCCGCCAGATCGAGCTCGGGCACCTCGGGCGGCTCGAAGTCGAACGGTTCGCGATCGTCAGGCGTGACGTCGATGCCCGCCACGCTCGGCGAACGTGTCCCAGAGCGTGCGGAACCGCTGGTCGAAGAACTCGTCCGCGAAGCGGAGGTTGGCCGAGAGGTCCGTCGGCGAAGCGCACGCGCTCTCCGTCGGCGCCCTCGAACCGCCCGACGAGCCGGATCCCGCGCGCCGCGAACTGCCGCAGGTTCGTGTCGTGCCCGCCGCCATGGCCTGACAGGTGCGGGTTGCACGCGAACCGCATCCGCGGATCGGGCAACTGGTCGATGGTCGGCAGCGGCGTGCCGAGCTCCGGCCCGCGGTCGACGAGCCCCCGCAGCCACCAGAAGAAGTCGTGGCCGCGATACCGCCGCGGGGCCCGTCCGCAATGCCCGACCGACAGCGTCACCTCGCGCCCGGCCTCACTGAGTTCCTCGGCGAGCTGGACCCCGGTCTGTCCTGAGCCGATCAGCAGGACGCCACCCGGCGGCAGCGAGTCGGGGTTCCGGTAGTCGTGGGCGTGGACCTGGTGGATCCGGGGCGCGAAGGCCGTCGCGGCCGGAGGGACCTTGGGGACGTGGAACGCGCCCGTGGCGACGATGACGTCGCGTGCCCGGATCGTGCCGCGACTGGTCTCGAGGCGGAACCGGAGCTCGCCATCGTCGTCGGCGGTCAAGCGCTCGACGGCCGTCCCGAGTCGGACAGGAGCCTCGATCGCGGCGGCATACCCGGCGATCCGCGCGATCACGTCGTCACGGTGCAGGTATTCGTCAGGGTCGGGGCCGTCGTAGGGGAAGCCGGGCAGGCCGGTCGTCCAATTGGGCGAGACGAGCTGGAACGCGTCCCAGCGATCCTGCCAGCCGCCACCGAGCGTCTCGCGACGGTCGAGGACGACGTGCTCGCGACCTGCGCGCCCGAGGTGGTAGCTCATGATGAGCCCGGCCTGGCCGGCCCCGACCACCACGGTCTCGACCGACGCCGGCAGCTCGTCGCCCACCGGAACCTCCCCTGTGTGCTGTCACGCTCAGTATGCCGGGAGACGCGGCGAGGGCTGTCTGAACGTTGCGCCCCGGTGCCGGCTCCGTTTGACCCTCCGCGCCGCGGCCCGTAGGCTACGCGCCAGATGAATCCAGCGCCGCCCGAGCGGCGCTTGAGCACCCGACCCGGCGTCGAACGCGGCCCACGGTAGGGGGTTTGACATCGCCGAGAGGCGACCGAACCGTCCCCGCCGCGCGCTCGACGCCACCGACGAATCGACAGACCTCCGGTCGGATCGAGCGACCGGACGGGAGGATCACTGATGGACACACCGATCGTCGTGGCGGTGGCCGTCGCGGCCGCCGTCGGCGGAGCCCTACTCGGCATGCTCGCCCGCGGGATGTGGGCGTCGCAGGCGATGAAGGCCGCCACGGCCGAAGCCCGGCGCATCGAGGCCGAGGCGCGCGCCCGCCAGAAGGAGCTCATCCTCGAGGCGAAGGACGAGAAGCTGCGCCTCCAGGGCGAGGCCGAGGACGAGGCGCGGGCCAAGCGCGCGGAGCTCGCCGGCCTCGAGCGACGCCTGCTGGCGCGCGACGAACAGCTCGACCAGCGGGCGGACATGCTCGAGCAGCGCGATCGCAAGCTCCTGGAGCGCGACCGCGATCTCGACAAGACCCGCGAGGACCTCGCCCGCGCGCAGCAGGAGCAGGTCGCCGCGCTCGAGCGCGTCTCGAGCATGTCGGCGCAGGACGCCAAGACGGTCCTGCTCGAGGCCGTCCGCGAGGAGGCCGAGCACGACGCCGTCAAGCTCGCTCGTGCCATCGAGCGTGCCGCTCGCGACGACGCCCAGGACAAGGCCCGCGACATCATCGTCACCGCCATGCAGCGCGTGGCCGCGGACCACACCGCCGAGCACACGGTCTCGGTCGTGCACCTGCCGTCCGACGAGATGAAGGGCCGGATCATCGGCCGCGAGGGCCGCAACATCCGCGCCCTCGAGCAGGCGACCGGCGTCGACCTGATCATCGACGACACGCCCGAGACGGTCGTGCTGTCCGGCTTCGACCCGGTCCGTCGCGAGGTCGCGCGACTGGCGGTCACCAAGCTCATCGCCGACGGCCGCATCCACCCCGGCCGCATCGAGGAAGTCGTCGCCAAGGCCCGCGCCGAGGTCGACCTGGTCATGCGCCAGGCCGGCGAGCAGGCTGCCTACGAGGCCGGCGTCCCGGGCCTGCCCGCCGAGATCATCAAGCTCCTCGGCCGGCTCAAGTTCCGGACCAGCTACGGCCAGAACGTGCTCATGCACGTCGTCGAGACCAGCCACCTGGCCGCGGTCATCGCCGCCGAGATCGGCGCGGACGTCCAGATCGCCAAGATGGGCGGCCTGCTGCACGACATCGGCAAGGCCGTCGACCACGAGGTCGAGGGCCCGCACGCCGCGATCGGCGCGGCCATCGCCCAGCGCCACAACCTGCCATTCAAGGTCGTCAACGGGATCGCGGCCCACCACCAGGAAGTCGAGTACGCGTGCCTGGAGGCCCCGATCGTGCAGGTCGCCGACGCGATCAGCGCCTCGCGACCGGGCGCCCGCGGCGAGTCGATGGACACGTACGTCAAGCGCCTCGAGGACCTCCAGGCCATCGCCGAGAGCTTCAGCGGCGTCGAGCGCTCGTTCGCCGTCCAGGCCGGCCGCGAGGTCCGGATCCTCGTCCGGCCCGAGGAGATCGACGACCTGACGGCATCGCGGCTCGCGCGCGACATCGTCCGCAAGATCGAGGAGCAGCTGACCTACCCGGGCCAGATCAAGGTGACGGTCATCCGCGAGACGCGGGCCGTGGAGTTCGCGAAGTAGCCGCCTCCGAGCCGGTCGGCCGGACGAGCCTCGGCAATCCGGCCAACGGCAACGCGCCGCGACCGAAGGGCGCGTTCCGCGTCCTGATGATCGGCGACCTGATCGGGAAGCCCGGGCGGGCCACGGTCGAGGAGATCCTGCCCGCCCTGCGCGAGGAGCGCGGGATCGACTTCGTGACCGCCAACGGCGAGAACGTCGCGGGCGGCATGGGCCTGACCGCATCGACCGCCGAGTCCCTGCTCGCGTCCGGCGTCGACGTCATCACGTCGGGCAACCACATCTGGGACAAGCGCGAGATCTACCCGTTCCTCGAGGCCAACGATCGCGTGCTGCGGCCGCTCAACTACGGCACGCACGAGGTCCCGGGCCGCGGCTGGGGCGTGTACAGCGCGCTCGACGGCACCGACGTCGCGGTCATCAACCTCCAGGGCCGCACGTACATGCAGCAGATCGAGAACCCGTTCACCGACGCGGACCGACTGCTCGACGAGTCGTCGGAGCCGCTGCCGCCGGTGCGCCTCGTCGACTTCCACTGCGAGCTCACGTCCGAGAAGAACGCGCTCGGGCTGTACCTCGACGGGCGGGTCAGCGTGGTCGTCGGCACGCACACGCACGTGGTGACCGGCGACGAGCGGATCCTCCCCAACGGCACCGCCTACCAGACCGACCTCGGCATGACCGGGCCGATCTGGAGCGTCATCGGGTTCGCGCCGCGGACGGTCCTCCCGCGCTTCATCAACGCCCTCCCGACGCGCTTCGAGGTCGGCGAGGGACCGGTCATCTTCAACGCCTGTCAGGTCGACATCGATCCCGCCACCGGCCGGGCGCTCCAGATCGAACGGATCCAGCGCCTCGTCGAGGCCTGACGGCGTGGGCACGCCCCGGCGAAAGCGGCACGACCCGCTGCCGGCGTCGGGCGGAGGGTCGGGTCCAGCCGCCGGGGCCGTCGACGATCGACCTGCACACGCACACGACCCGCTCCGACGGGGTGGTCGCGCCACCGGACCTCGTGCAGGCCGCCTGGGAGGCCGGCGTCCGGATCCTCGGCCTGACCGACCACGACACCCTCGCCGGGTACCGGGCCGTGGTCGCGGCCGCCGCGGTGCCGGCCGGGATGACGCTGATCCCCGGCGTCGAGATCAACGCCCTCGTGACCCGCGACCTTGGACTGTGGGAGGGCGAGCTGCACATCCTCGGGTTCGGGATGGACCCCGACGACGAGGCGTTCGAGGCGGTCCTGGCCGCCCAGCGCGACCAACGGCGCCTGCGGTTCGAGCGGACCGTGGACCGGCTGCGCGAGCTCGAGCTGCCGATCGACGCCGAGGTGGCCGATCTCGACGCGTCGGACGACGACGCGCTCGGGCGCCCGACGATCGCCCGGGCGCTGATCGCCGCCGGGCACGCCGAGAGCGTCGAGGACGCCTTCAGCCGCCTCATCGGGCACGGGGCGCCCGCCTACGTCCGGCGCGAGGGCCTGGGCCCGGAGGAGGCGATCGCCGCGATCCGGGCAGCGGGCGGCCTTCCGGTCCTCGCCCACTTCCGCGAGGCGCCGGCGCGCACCGACATCGTGCGCGAGCTCATCGACGCCGGGCTGGCCGGCCTCGAGGTCTACTACCGCTCGTTCGACGCGGCGAACGTGGTCGCCGTCGGGGAGGTCGCGACGTCGCTCGGCCTGCTCGCGACCGGCGGCACCGACTACCACGGCGACCTCGGCGCGTACGCCGAGGCGCACGCCGACCTGTGGGTCCCGCCCGAGGTCGGGTCCGTCCTGCTCGACCGGCTGGGTCTCGCGTCGGGCTGACCGGGGTACGATGGCGGGCGCCGTGACCGACCGGATCGCCACCTCGCGCGCGCTGCCCATGCTCGAGATCCTCGGGCCGGCCTCCGACGCCGCGCCACGCCATCCGGCGGCACCCGCCGACGAGCGGCTGGCCGAGTACCTGCCGGAGACCCGCGCGCTGCCGCGCTTCCACCTCTGGACGCTCGGCTGCCAGATGAACCGCAGCGATTCCGAGGAGATGGCCGGACGCCTGCTCCGCGCCGGCTGCGACGAGGCGACCGGCTTCGACGATGCCGACCTCATCGTCATCAACACCTGCGCGATCCGCGAGGGCGCCGAGCAGAAGGTCATCGGCCGGCAGGGCCAGCTCGCCAAGCTCAAGGCCGCGAACCCCGGGCTGCGGGTCGTGCTGACCGGGTGTTCCGTCCGCGAGCCCGATCGGGACGGCCTGCGCCGCCGGTACCCGGCCGTCGACCTGTTCCTGCGGCCCGACGAGGAGCCCGAGCTCGTCGACCGGCTCGGCCTCGCGTCCGCGCAGGCGCCGATCGGGGCGGTCGGGGCGACGACGACGGTCGGACGGACGGTCGTCGGCGTCGCCGACGGCCTGGCCGCGACGCGCGCCCGCGCCGTGGGGGAGGGGACCGTCGCGCGTGGGTCGGCGATCAGCGCCTGGCTGCCGATCATCTACGGCTGCGACAAGACCTGCACCTACTGCATCGTGCCGTTCAGCCGCGGCCCGGAGCGGAGCCGCCCGTTCGACGAGATCGTCGACGAGGCGCGGGCGCTCGCGGCGGCCGGCTACCGCGAGGTCACGCTGCTCGGCCAGAACGTCAACTCGTACGGCCACGACCTCGCGCCGGACCCGCGGTTCGCCCACGTCGACGAGGCGCGCTGGGCCGGCCGCCGCCTCGACCTGCACGGCCGACCGGACCTCGCCGAGCTCATCCGCGCGATCGACGGGCTGCGGACGGCGGACGGACGGCCGGCCATCGGGCGGCTGCGCTTCGTCACGTCGCACCCGTGGGACCTCTCGGACCGGCTCATCGCGGCCCTCGCCGAGTGCGAGAGCGTCTGCGAGCACCTCCACCTGCCGGTCCAGTCGGGCGACGACGCCGTCCTGCGCCGGATGGGCCGCCAGTACACGATCGAGCACTACCTCGAGCGCCTGGCCCGGATCCGCGAGGCCGTCCCGGGGATCACGATCTCGACCGACGTCATCGTCGGGTTCTGCGGCGAGACCGAGGCCCAGTTCGAGGCGACGCTCGCGCTGCTCGAGGCGGTCCGCTACGACCAGGTCTTCGCGGCGGCCTACTCCCCGCGGCCCGGCACGCCCGCGACCCGGCTCGCCGACGACGTCCCGCCCGACGTCAAGCGTCGCCGGCTCAACGAGCTCCTGGCCCTCCAGGAGGGGATCGGCCTCGAGCGCAACCAGGCGTGGCTCGGTCGCGAGGTCGAGGTCCTCGTCGACGGCGTGACGCCGCCGCGCTCGCACGAGCACGAGGACGCCGGCGTCGGCACGGCCGCGGAGGTCGCCAGCGGGCCCGTCGTGACCGGCCGGACGCGCGGCAACAAGCTCGTCCACGTGACCGGTGCCGCGGACCGCGTCGGTCGCGAGGTCATCGTCCGCATCGAGCACGCCGGGCCGTATGCGCTTCGAGGCGCGGCCGCGACCGGGTGAGTGCCGCGCCGCCGCTCATCGTCATCGCCGGGGCGACGGCGACCGGCAAGACCGCGCTCGCCATCGAGCTCGCCGAGAGGCTCATCGCCGACGGCCGGCCCGCCGAGATCATCTCGGCCGACTCGCGCCAGGTCTACCGCGGCCTCGACATCGGGACGGCCAAGGCCGACGGCCGAGGAGCGGGCCCGCGTCCCGCACCACGGGCTCGACCTCGTCGATCCCGACCAGCCGTTCAGCGTCGCGGACTTCGTCGCCCATGCCGACGCGGCGTCTCGCTGGGATCGCCGAGGCGGGTGGCGTCGCGATCCTTGCCGGCGGCACGGGCTTGTACCTGCGGGCCGTCGCCCGCGGCCTCGACACCGCCGCGCTGCCGAGCGACCCGTCGATCCGGGCCGGCCTCGAGCCCGACCTGACCGAGCGAGGGGCTGCCGGCGCTCGTCGAGCGCCTTCGGGCGATCGCGCCGGCGCTCGGCCGCCCGGGTCGACCTGCGCAACCCGCGGCGCGTCGTGCGCGCCCTCGAGATCGCCGAGATCGTCGGCGACGCGCCGCCGCCGCCGCCGCGCGGCTACCCGGGCAGCGTGACGTGGATCGGCCTGACGCTCGATCCGGCCGAGCACGCGCAGCGGATCGACGCGCGGGCACGCGCGCAGTTCGACGACGGTCTCCTCGAGGAGGCCCGCGCGCTCCGCGATCGGTTCGACCCGGCTCTCCCCGCGTTCAGCGCGATCGGCTACCGGGAGGCCTGGTCGGTCCTCGACGGCGAGACCACGCTCGAGCAGGCGATCGAGCTCGACGCGGGCCGGAACGTCGCGTTCGCCAAGCGCCAGCGCACCTGGTTCCGCGCCGAGCCCGACGTCGCGTGGCTGGACGCGAGTGGCGCGGATGTCGTCGAGCGGGCGTGGTCGCTCGTTCGCGGCATCGCAGCACCGAGCGCCACGACAGCGCCCTGAATCGGCGACCGGCTATCCTTTCGCCCCGTGCCCACCCGATCGACGCTCATCGACCTCGCCGAACCCATCGAGAAGGCCTTCCTCATCGCCGTCGACACCGGTGGCGATGACGGCTGGTCGGCCGAGGATTCGCTCGCGGAGCTCGCCAACCTCGCCGCTGACGGCCGGTGCCGAGGTCGTCGGCGCCGAGTGGCAGAACCGCCGCCACGTCGACCCGAACTGGTACATCGGCAAGGGCAAGGCCGAGGAGCTCGCGGGCGCCAAGCGCGAGACCGGCTTCGACGTCCTCATCGCCGACGACGAGCTGTCGCCGGCCCAGCAGCGCGCCCTCGAGGAGCTGCTGAAGGTCAAGGTGATCGACCGGAGCCGCCTGATCCTCGACATCTTCGCGCTCCACGCCCAGACCCACGAGGGGCGGCTCCAGGTCGAGCTCGCCCAGCTCGAGTACCAGCTGCCGCGCCTGACCAAGCTGTGGACCCACCTCTCGCGCACCGGCGGCGGCATCGGCACCCGGGGACCGGGCGAGAGCCAGCTCGAGACCGACCGCCGGATCATCCGGACCCGGATCGCGAAGATGAAGGAGCGCGTCGAGCAGGTCCGGCAGCAGCGCGAGACGGCGGCCCGCGGCCGCGACCGGCGGCTGTGGCCGACCGTCGGCATCGTCGGCTACACGAACGCCGGCAAGTCGACGCTGCTCAACGCGCTCGTCGGCTCCGAGGTCGCCCACGCCGAGGACAAGCTCTTCGCGACGCTCGACCCGACGAGCCGCCAGGTGAAGCTCGGCGACGGCCAGACGGCCATCGTCACCGACACCGTCGGGTTCATCCACAAGCTGCCGCACCAGCTCGTCGACGCGTTCCGGGCGACGCTCGAGGAGGTCAACCGCGCCGACGTGCTCATCGAGGTCGTCGACGCGTCCGACGCGCACGTCGACGAGCACCGCTCGACCGTGCAGACCGTCCTCGACGAGCTCGGCGCCGGCGAGAAGCCGCGCCTCGTCGCGTTCAACAAGGCCGACCTCGTCGACCGCTCCGCGCGAAACGGCGAGACGCCCGGCGCCGGTCATCGCGGGCGCTGTCCTCGTCTCGGCGCTGACCGGCTACGGGATCGACACGCTGCGGACCGGGATCTCGGCGCTCCTCGCCTCGCTGTGGGTCGACGTCGACGTCGCGGTGCCGTACGCGGCCGGGCGAGCTGCTCGCCCGCGTCCGCGAGCGCGGCACGGTCGAGGTCGAGTACCGCGAGCGCGACGTGCGCGTCCACGGCCGCGTCGCGCCGTCGCTCGCCGGCGAGCTCGAGTCCGTGGCGGCACGCTGGGCCGAGGACCTCGTCGAGGCGAAGGCGGTCGGCGCCGAACGATGAGCGCCCCGCTGCGCGTGGCCGGCTGGGGCACGCTCGACGACGGCGCCGCGATGACCTGGACGGTCGCCGAGGGTCGCCGGGGCCGGCGCTGGCGCGAGGTCGTCGCCCGCGGGCGACGCGGTCGCACACTCGCTCCTGCTCGAGACCGGGGTGGATGGCCGCTTCAGCCACCTCGAGCTGGCCCGGGCGGGCGGGCTCTGGACGTTCCATCCGGAGGGGGACGGGACCCTGCACGGCAACCATGTCGATCCGCGTGGAACAGGTCGTCCGGCACGTCGTCGGCTTGCCGTTCGGGCCCGACGACCTGCTCCTGGTCGAGGGATCGCCCCTGAGCGCCGCCGCGATCGCGTGGCGCCTCGCGTCGTCCGTACCCGCGGGCGAGAGCACGACGTCGGCCGGCGTGGTCCTGCGGGCGAGCGGCGAGCTCGACGAGGTGCCGGCGATCGGCGTCGAGCGCCTGGCCGCGGGGCGCTGGCGCGTCGAGGCCGGTCGTCCGTTCGAGATCGATGCCGGCGGCCTGCCCGTCCTGGCCGACGGCGAGACGAGACCGCTCGAGGTCGACTGATCCGCGACTCCGCACGTCGCAACGCCGTTGTCACGATTCGGGCCGTCCGCGGCGCGACGCCGACGGCTGCCGCGTCGTATGGTGGTCCTGCCTGAAGGGGCTGCGAACATCTCGTGATCTGACCTTTGTTTACAGGGGTTGGAACAACTAGTGATCGTCGTTCCTTCGGGCGTTTTCATGCGCGCGGTGCCGCCGCCACGCTCGCCAGGCGACCCTTCGTGGACAGCGTGTGGACAACCCTCGCAGGAAGCCACGACGAACCCGGAAACTCGTGGATAAGTCCCTTCCCGTCGGCGGGTCGCGCCGGGTAACGTAGTCCTTGCCCGAAGGGGCGCCAGAACGAAAGCGGTCTTGCAGGTGTTTACATTGGCGGGGATGACTGTGGATCTGGGTTCCTTCGGGCGTTTCTCTTTTCCCGCCTGATCCGCGACCCCTCCCGCCAGGAGCGACGGCCGCGTTGATCACGATCCCCGAGCTGACCGCCGACGCGATCCGCGCCGCCCACGACCGGATCGATCCCGCCTTCACCCACTCGCCCCAGTACGTCCACGAGGGCCTGTCGCGGCGACTCGGCGTGCCGGTCATCGTCAAGGTCGAGACCGTCAACCCGATCCGCTCGTTCAAGGGCCGCGGGACGTGGGTCGTCGTCCACGCGCTGGCGGGGGAGGGGAGGATCGGGCCCGGCCGCGCGGTCGTCGCGGTCTCGGCCGGCAACTTCGGGCAGGGCATCGCCTATGCCGCCCGGGCCCTCGGCGTGCCCGCGGTCATCTTCGCGTCGCGCAACGCCAATCGGGGCAAGGTCGAGCGCATGCGCGCGCTCGGCGCCACCGTCACCCAGGTCGGGGAGGACTTCGACGAGGCCCGCGGGGCGTCGGAGGCCTACGCCGCCGAGAACGACGCGGAGCTGCTCGTCGACGGCGACGATCCGCGGATCTCGACCGGCGCCGCGACGCTGGCCGTCGAGCTGACCGACGCCGTCGCCGCCGGCCACCTGCCCAGCCCCGTCGTCATGGCCGTGCCGGTCGGCAACGGCGCCCTCATCAACGGGGTCGGTGGCTGGCTGCGGGCCACGTCTGCCGGCGTGCCGGGTCGTGGGGATCCAGGCGGAGGAGGCGTCCGCGATGACCCTCAGCTGGCGCGCCGGCCGGCCGATCGACACCCCGACCGCCGCGACCTACGCGGACGGCATCGCCTCGCGCATCGCGATCCCGGACGCCGTCGACCTGATGGAGGGTCGCGTCGACGACATGGTCCTCGTATCCGAGGATGCGATGCGCGTGGCCCAGGACGAGCTGACGCCGAGCTCGGCATCACGGTCGAGGGTGCGGCGGCGGCCTCCTGGGCCGGGTTGCTCGTTGGTGAGCCGCCGACTGGGCCGGCCGTGGTCATCGTCACCGGGAGCAACGTCTGAGGCGACCGGGGGCGACGGTTTCGTGCCTCGGTTCGGGCCACACGGTAGTATCTGGCGAGCACGGGCCCGTCGCCCTAGCCCGGAGCGTGGTCCAGAGCGGAGGGTTCGTGACCCACCTTCTCGCGTACATCGACCCCGGCTCGGGGAGCCTGATCATCCAGGCGGCGATCGCGACGCTGGTCGCGATCCCGATCTTCTTCCGGACCCAGATCGCACGGATCGTGCACACGTTCCGTGGTCCGAAGGAGGACGAGACGGCCGCCGATGACGCCGCCGGCACTGACTGACGCGCCCACCCGGGCGTCTGCGCCGGCCGTCGAACGTGACCCCGGTTCCTAGCGGGACCCGGGCGGCTTCGTCTACCGCCGCGACGGGGTCCTGTACCGCCAGATCGGCGCGGCCTCGATCGACGACTGGCAGGCGTTCGTCGCCAGTGGCCTTGCCGACCGGCTGATCGCGTCGGGGCGGCTCATCGGCCACGCGGAGGCGCCGCTCTCGGCCGCGGCCACGTCCGACGCGCGGGCGGTCATCGCCCCCGAACCCATCGAGTTCATCTCGTATCCGTACGAGTGGACGTTCGGCGAGCTCAAGGACGCGGCCCTGCTGACCCTCGACGTCGAGCTCGAGGCGCTCGCGGCCGGCTGGACGCTCAAGGACGCCTCGGCCTACAACGTCCAGTTCCGCGACGGCCGGCCGGTGATGATCGACTCGCTCTCGTTCGAGCCCCACGAGGACGGCACGCCGTGGGTCGCCTATCGCCAGTTCTGCGAGCACTTCCTCGCGCCGCTGGCGCTCATGTCCCGCCGCGACATCCGGCTGGCGTCGCTCCTGCGGGCCGACCCCGACGGGGTCCCGCTCGACCTCGCCAAGGGCCTCCTGCCGTGGCGCACGCGGCTGAACTTCGGCCTGCTCTCGCACCTGCACCTGCACGCCAACGCCCAGGTCCGTCACGCCGGCGACGACGACGACGGCAAGACGGCCCGCAGCGTGCGGATCAGCCGAGCCAAGCTGATCGGCCTGATCGGCAACCTGCGCAGCACCGTCGCGGGCCTCTCCTGGAAGCCCGCCGGCACCGAGTGGTCCGACTACGCCGACAACACGAGCTACAACGACCGCGCGACCCAGGCCAAGGAGCGCCTCGTCGAGACCTTCGTGCGGCAGGTGCCGGGTCCGCGGGTCTGGGACCTCGGGGCCAACACCGGTCGCTACAGCCGGATCGCGGCGGAGGCCGGCAAGCGGGTCCTCGCGTTCGACATCGACCCGGCGGCGGCCGAGCAGAACTACCGCCAGATCCGGACCGAGAAGCGCGGCGACATCCTGCCGCTCATCCTCGACATCGCGAACCCGAGCCCCGGCATCGGCTGGGCGAACACCGAGCGCCGATCGCTGCTCGAGCGGGCCGACCCCGACGTGATCCTCGCGCTGGCCCTCGTCCACCACATCGCGATCTCGCGCAACGTGCCCCTGCCGATGCTGCTTGACCTCTTCGCGCAGCTGGCGCCATGGGCCATCGTCGAGTTCGTGCCCAAGGAGGACCCGATGGTCCGCCGGCTCCTCGCGACCCGCAAGGACGTCTTCCCGGACTACACGCTCGAGGGCTTCCGCGCCGCGGCCGGCGACCGCTGGGACATCGCGGCCGAGGAGGCCATCGAGGACAGCCCGCGGGTGCTCTTCCTGCTGCGCCGCCGCTGAGGCGCGCGCCGCCCGGGCGTCCGCTCGCGCGGGCTGGCTCATTGCGGGCCCGGCAGGCCGTCGGTCACGTCGGTCAGCCCGTACGGCAGCAGCCAGCTCGTCGATGTGTAGATCGTGTCAGGCTGCTTCTCGGAGTCAAGGCCGAAGTAGCCGTCGAACAGTACCGTGAACGTGTTGATGCTGGTCATCGTCGGGTACAGCCCGAGGGCCCTTCGGCCTGGTCCGACCAGGCCTGCCGCGCCGATGGCATCATCCGCACGTGACCGCCCGACGGGCCCTGCCCAGCGACCCGCGCGAGTTCGCACGCTCGGTCGTGCCGATCGGGCTGATCATCCTCGCCGCCGCGGTCCCGTGGACGCGCCCGTTCGTGCTCGTGGGCCTGGTCGCGGGCGCGGCCGTGGCGGTCGGGCGCAACGCGCCGGTCCGCTGGGTCTGGGCTGCCCCGATCCCGGTCGCGGTCAGCCTGTGCTGGAACCTGCTCGTGGCGCCGGTGGCCGATCCGGGCGGCGCCGACTGCACGAGCCTCGGCTCGCCGCCGGCCGTCTGGCGGCTGACCGAGGCCGTCCTGACGCTCGGCGTCCTGGCGCTCCTCGCGAGCGTGCTGCGGGTGCGCCGGGGCGACCTGTTCCTGCGCTGGCCGGCGCGCTGGGTCGTGCGGATCGCGGTCGTCGGCGCGATCGTGCTGGGGCCGCTCGGGCTGCTCCTGGGCGCCCTCCTGGCGCGGCCGTTCTTCGGGACGTTCTCGCTCGACCTCTCGAACCTCGGGTTCCTGCTGCCGGCGCTCGTCTTCGCGGGCGCGAACGGGGTGATGGAGGAGCTGGCCTACCGCGGCGCGATGATGGCCTGGACGGCCAAGGTGACCGGCATCTGGGTGGCGGTCGTCGCGCAGGCGGTCGTGTTCGGGCTCGCCCACGGCAGCGCGTCGGACGTCGGCGGCTCGCCGATCGTGCTCACGGTCGTGCTCGGGGTCGGCGGCCTGGTCGCCGGGCTCATCGCGATCCGGACGCGCTCACTGCTCGTGCCGATCGCCTGGCACGTGGCGCTCGACCTGCCGCTCTACGCGTACCTGGGGTGCCGGACGCCGTAGCTCCGCGACCGACGCCCGGGTTCAGCGGCTCGACAGGCGCGTCGTGATGTCGACCAACTGGTAGGGCCGTGTCCAGCTTCGTGACGTCGTCACCCTGTCGGGCAAGAGCGGATAGTCGAGGCCGAAGTAACGATCGAAGAGGACGGGGAACGTGTTGATCGCCGTGAGCGACTGCGGCAGCTGCAGATCCGCCCCGCCCGGTACGTACCAGGTGTTCATGATCCCGAACTTGATGTCGAGTTCGTCTCGCGACGCCTTCTGCCAGTCGAAGCCGACCTTGTCGGCGGCGTACCGGTCGGGCCATGGCCCCTCGTCGGCCTGCAGGATGATGATCGGCTGGCGGTCCTCGGGCAAAGCGAGGAGGCCCTCGAGGAAGGCGCGAAGACGGCTGTTCGTGTAGTCCAGCTGACGATGCCAGGCGTCGGCAGGAGCGAGCGTCGCCGCCTCATCCGGGGCGATGTAGCGCCCGTCGCGGTCGAAGATGTAGGGCGGGTGGGGGAGCAGGACGTGGGCGACGACGAACTTCGGCCCAGCCTGGCCCGGGAGACTGTCGAGCGTGTCGAGTGCGTAGGTGTTGTGTTTGAGGTGCTTCGCGCTCTCCGTCGGCGGCAGCGCGTCGATCCCCAGCGCCTTGATGGCATTCGGGATGACGCTGGTCTCGACCACCACCGAGGTGAAGTCCGGCACGATGTCGGCGTCGAAATTTTGATCGGCCGCATAGTCGACACGGGTCGGGTTCCACCACGAGCCCAGGTGCAGATACCGGTAGCCGAGCGCCTGGAACTGTCGGACGACGCGCGATCCCTGGAGGGTGGCGTAGATCGGTGAGTAGTTCGGGCTTGTCGTCGGAACGCTTCGCACGAGCCGGTCGAGCGGGGTCATGTTCAACGTCGTCGCCAGCGACTGCGCCGTTCCGACGTAGTTGGCATGGCTGTCGGACAGGACCTCGAAGCCGTGGTCGCGGAGCCACGGCGTCAGCGGGTTGGCCACCCCGAACTGGAGCTGGAGGGAGCGATCGGAGCCGTACCTGTCGAAGACCAGCCAGTACACGTCACGCTTGGCGGCCGCGGTGACCGTCGGCAGGCCCAGTCCGGTCGTGGCGACGGGCTTGACGGCGAGGACCTCCTCCACTGCCGTCGGGACGATCGAGACGAGGCTCACCGCGACGAGGATGACGGCGACGCGGAGGAGTGCGGTATCGAGTCGGACCAGCCACGTCCTGCTGAGCCTGACCGCCGCCACGAGCGCGATCGCCATGATCGCCACCCAGGCGGCGGTCTCGATCTGAGGGGGGACGTGGAGACGGGCGACCTGGCCGAAGAGCAGGAAGCCCAGGGCGGCCGGGGTGACGATCAGCGCGCCGCGCCGGCGGTCCCTGAAGATGATCCAGAACAGCGCGGTCGCCAGGAGCAGGACCGGGATCGCCCGGCGGAAGGCGTCCTCGACGTCGGCCAGGCCGACCTCACCGACGTTCTGCGACCAGAGGAACAGGATCGGATAGACGCCGAAGAGCAGCGGGTGGAGGCCGCTGAACGGATCGAGCCGTCGGACCCCATGGACGACCGCCGCGATCGACGCTCGGAGCGATCGCGGGCGCGCGGCGATCGACGTCGTCGGCGACATCGGGACGGCAGGCTGGGTCGCGCCGCCAGCCCTCCCCGGCGGCGTCGCACTCACTTGGCTCAGTTGGGGGTCCTCGCCACGTGCTCGGGGTTAACCCCGATCGTAGTCGGGTTGCGGGCCGTTTGGCATCGCGCGCGGGGTTCGTTTCAGCCTGCGTTCCATTGCAGTTTCGCAAACGAACGCTGGTCGCGGCCGGAGCAGTCGGACCTCAGCGGCTCCGCGTGCCGGGTCTAGTCGGCCTGGCGGACTCCGAGCGTGTTGCCATCGGGATCCTTGAACCACGCGCCCCGCGCCGGGCCGATCCGGGCGATGTGGCCGATGGTCTGGAGCGGTCCGTCGGTGTAGTCGAGGAAGGGGACCCCGCGCGCCTCGAGGTCGCGCACGGTCGCCTCGATGTCGACGACCTCGAAGTGGGCGACCGTGTGGTCGGCTGTGCTCGGGCCGCGGCGGAAGACCGACAGCTGACTGTCACCGCCCGCGCCGAACCGGATCGACGCCGGGTTCTCCCAGAGGAGCCTGAGGCCGAGGGTCTCGCCGTAGAACGTCCGGGCGCGATCCAGGTCGGTCACCGGGATCGTCGTTACCACCAAGGCGGTGTCGAGCATCTGCATCACCTCGTGTCCAGAAGACGACGTCGATCGGAGTCGCGCGAGTGTAGGCGTCGCAAGTTCGAAACCAGGGTCGTCAGGACGCTATGGTGTAGTATGTGACTACACTCAAGGAGTCGTCCGATGCTCACCGTGCCGGAAGCCGCAGTCCGAGTCGGCCGAAATCCCGAAACCGTGCGGCGGTGGATCCGTGCCGGGAGGCTTCCCGCCACCAGGATCGGCACGCAGCTCTTGATCGACGAGGGAGAGCTGGCGGCCGTGATCGGGGCGGGCCACGCAGCGCGCGAATCGCCCGGCGGATACGGCGCGACGTCGATGGGGGATCGTGCCGTGGGGGTCGAAGTCGACCTGCCGGTCATCGTCCATCTCGACGCCGTGCATTCGGAGCGGCTGATCGAGCTCGCGGAACGGATCCATCTGAGCCCGGAATCGGTCGCGCGATCATTGCTGTCGACCGCGCTCGACCAGCGCGACCCTGACGCCATGGTCATCACCGCCGTCCTGGACGCCATCCCGGGGGCGTGGGAGGCGGCACGGGCCGGTCTTGCCGAGATCCGGGCTGGGCGAGGCATCCCACTCGACGACCTGTGAACGATGGCTGCGGTGGTCGTCGCGCCCGCAGCCTCGGCGGACCTCGAGCGCTTGATTCGCACACATTCGCTGCCGCCATCGGCGCGTGCACGCGTGGTCGCGACGTTCGCCTCGCTCCGGCTCCTTCCTGAGCGTGGTCAGCCTCTGGCTGGACGCTGGTCGGGGTTCCGCTTTGTCCTTGGCCCCTGGTCGTGGCTGCTGATCGTGTACCGGTACGACGCGCCGTCGGACACAGTCCAGATCGTCACACTCCAGGATGCGAGGGCAGCATCGGCAGCGACGTCACTCCGATGATCGCGCGGCTGTCGAGGACGCTTGACCTAGGCGCCGAACCGCTCGAGCGTCGCCTCGAGGACGCGGTTGAACCGTTCGGGGGCCTCCAGCATCGGGAAATGCCCGACATCGGCCATGGAGACGGTCTCGACGCCGTGGCGCTGGAGCCCCTCGACGTCGGTCGGTGGCTGCTCGGGGTTGATCGCGATCACGGGCTTGTCCACGGCCCGGAGGCCCTCGAGAACAGCCTCGTCGTTGCCGAACGAGTGCTCCAGCGCGTCGAGCGCGATCGCCGGGGGTGCGGCGGACATGTCGGTGGCGATGCGCTCGACCAGCTCGGCGTCGGCGTCGTGCAGGAACATCCCACGCACGAAGTCGCGGGTCTTCGCCACGAAGTCCGCGCGGAAGGGCTCCAGGAACGCGAGGAGCCCCTCAGGGCCGATCGGCTCGTCGAGCGTGTCGTACGTGTCGATCCACACAAGGCCGATGACCCGGTCCTCGAGGTGCCGGGCGGCTTCCACGATCACGTCGCCGCCCATCGAATGCCCGATGAGGACCATGCGCTCGAGCCCGAGTCGGTCGACCACGGCCACGACGTCGTCGCCGAAGGCCGGCATCGTCCACGCCTGACGGCCGACGCCCGACGACCCGTGCCCGGCCAGGTCGATCGCGACCACCTGGTAACTTGCGGCGAAATGCCCGACCTGGTGGATCCAGTAGCTGCGATCGCACGACCAGCCATGTACGAACACCAGCGCCGGCGACCCTGCGCCGAGCACGTCGTACCGGATGTCGATGCCATCAGAGGAGTACGCGACGTCCTGCATGCGGGCGAAAGCTTCGCAGAACGGCGTTTCAGGGGCTCTTCAGCGCCTGATATCACTTCCGATAATGTAAGTTATGTCTGTCCTAGTCAAACGCGGTTGTCTGAACGCAAGGACTGACGGCGACAACCTTGCAGAGATCCTCAGCTACCTTGATCTCCTCCCAACGAGCGAGGAGGCCCAGCGCATCACGGGGCTGACCGAAGCGACGATCAGCGACGTCCTCCGTGGCCAGCCGATCCCGGATGCCGCGGCGCGTGGGCACATCGAGGTCGTGACCGAGCTGGTCGGACTCCTCGCGCAAGGCCGTGCCGCAGGCACGGGGTCCGCCGACCGCGGCGTTTCCGCCAAGTCATGGTTACGATCCGGCGCGGTGGCCACATCCCGCGGAACGAGGACGCCGATCGAGATCCTGACCGACTCCGACCTCGCGGCGGAGATGCTGCGCGGACTCAGGCGATAGCCGGGCCCAGTGGAGCGGGCGCCGGGACTGGTAGCCTCTGACGCGGCACCGCTGTCTCGCAACCGACACTTGCCTCGCCCCGGTGCTTTGAGCATAGAGTGCGTATGGCGAAGTACGACCCACTGGTCAGTCATCTCTCGATCGCCGCTCGGCCCTGCGACATGTCATTCGAGGCGATCGCGCGCCTGGTTGGCGGGCTTCCGATGTCCGCCTACGCCCATCGTGCTTGGTGGGCCAATGACCATACCCACGTGCAGGCCCGCGCTTGGCTCGGGACTGACCGGATCGTGCTGGCCGTTGACCTAGTCCAGGGCGTTGTCCGCTTTAGTTAGGTCCAGGCCAGATATTCGTGGAGGTGGCAATGGCAAGGCGTCGCGGCGCGCGTAGGTCGCGTCGCCGGGCTGGTCACGACACGCACGGGCCTGTGCGTTACTGGGGGTCCTGAGACGAGGCTGCCAAAGTATCGCCGGGCCACTCGTCCGCGACCTGCTCGTGCTCAGCGGCTGGTCTACGCTGACGAACGCGCTCGAGCAATGAGATGCGCGCCTCGCGATGGTCCTGACGAGAGGATCACGACGAGCAGAAGGACGAGCCCATGAAACTGACGACCACCACGCAGGTCTCCGTTGACGGAGTGATGCAGGGGCCCGGCGCACCAGTCGCGGGTGTGACGGAGGGCCCCGGCGCACCAGTCGCGGGTGTGGCCGAGCGCGGCGCATTCGAGCGCAGCGGATGGGCCCACTTCGACGACGAAGCCAGCTCGGTCATGGACGAGATCTTCAAACGCGCCGACGCGTTCGTGTTCGGCCGGCGGACCTACGAGATCTTCGTCGGCTCCTGGGGAACATGGGACGATCCGGGCGACAGCCCGATCTGGACCGCGTTGAACACCCTGCCCAAGTACGTGGCGCTGACCACACCCTTCGACCCGAGGTGGGCGAACACGACCGTCCTGTCCGGTGACATCGCGGCCGCCATTCGCGATCTGAAGGCCAAGGCGGGAGGCGAGTTGCAGGTGCACGGTAGCGGCGCCCTGACCCGGCTGCTGCTGGAGAACGACCTCGTCGACGAGATGAATCTGTTCACCTTCCCGGTGATCGTCGGCCAGGGCACGCGGCTGTTCCCCGACCGCGGTCCGGATCGAGTGCTCGACCTGGTGGACTGGCGTGCCACCCCAACGGGCGTGACGATCCAGGTCTATCGCCCCACCGGCCGCCCGCACGATGCAACCGGCACGCCAACCTCCAGCACGTGACGTCGGCACAACAAGGCGGGCCGGCCCTGGAGGGATGCAGACACCGAGGTCACCCCGGCGAGGCTTCACCTTGACTGGGTTGACCGTGAGCGGCAGGACCACCAGTAACGCATAGCCGCACGGGTGCCCTTGACACATGCTTGACCTCCATCTGAACCTTCTGGGTGTCAACCTCACCGTCGCGGGCATCGCGTTCGGTTCGCTCCTCGCTCTCCAGCAAGCCGCCGCCAACGTGGCGGGCGACGAAGCGGCAAGCCGCGTTTGGAACGCCCCGGGCGTCCGCCTCGCGCTCCTTTCCACGCCGCTCATGTCGCGTTTCTGGCACGGCTTTCGTAGCCTGAGGTGCCGATCCTCGGCTGGTAGTCTCGAAAGATGGCAGATAAGCCGGACACACTCCGCTTCCTCGGGGAATCACGCGAGACGGAGGGCTGGGTTCCCACGACCTTCGGTGACTAGCCGAGATCAATTGCGGCCGTTCTGATACCGCCCATCGGATACGCCTACCGGCACGCCAGGGTCGGCTGGGTGGTCAAACTCCCCTACCCCGTCGATCTGGGACGATGGTCAAGCCGGAGTGTACGGGACGGGTGCCGCTGTGCCGTTCGTCCCCTAGTAAAGCCTGCGGTCAAACATTCTCCGAGACGTCGGGCGACTAGGGTGTACCGGATCGGTCTTCGGATATGAGGAAATCCGGCACCTGCTTCTTGCTTGACCACCGGTTGTAAGGTTGTGGAAGAGGGGGTCCGCGTTATGAGTGAAACACCTCCACGCTTTGAAAAGCCGTTCTCGGTCTCCCGCGTGGAACCGGTTGAGCTGCAAGCGGAGCGGATCGACGAGTTTCTAAACTACGCGGGCCAGGCACCCGGGACCGACCGCGAACGACTGCGCGAGGTGATCCACTCGGCGAGCAAGGACAGGGCGGTCCTCGATGGCTTGCTCGAGCGGCTCGAGCGCCAACGTGAGTCGGACTTCGGGGCCGCCCTTGTCATCCTCGCCGTCATAGGTGAACTTCAAAACGTCGAGGCCCTCGACCGGCTTGACCTTCTCGTCTGGGAGGAACCCCCCAAGGAGGATGACGAGGTCGGACACGGCGCCCTTGGCAAACGCGACATCCTCGAGATGCTGCAATCAAAGGCGGTTGAGGGCATCGCGGTCCTAGGCACGGCGGAGGCCGAAGAGCGGGTCTTCCGCGTCATCCGGGATCACCCCTCCGCGGCGGTTCGGTCAACGGCCGTCGACGCCTTTCTCTTCAGCCGGGGGGACTCGATCGAGGCCCAGGATCGCCTCCGAGCCGTTCTCTCGCCCGGCGATGCAACCCTGGCAGACCGTACCCGGCATACAGGCTCGATTGATCGGGATTCCTTCAACGCCGACCTGAAGCGCTTCTACGTCCTCCATCCGGACGAGGTCGCTCCAGAACCTGGCCGTCCCCTCGAGGGGACGAACCGTGGTCGACCAGAACCTCCAACACGATACGAGAGATAGCCGTTCGCTAGCCCGGTTGAGCGAGGGGAGTCAACGAGATGTGCTTGGACGGTGCTTCTCAGTCTGATCAGGACCTGTGGGCGACCCACAACTGCTGGTGGGACTTCGTCCTCTGGCAGTACCAGGCATACCGGATGTTCGACAGCGACTGGGCGGGATATGGCTTCTTCGACGCCTGCAATGTCGCCATGCCATATCCGAAGGCGGTCAACGCGTCGTACCTCGTCACGTACGGTCTCAGCGACAACTATGCCCTCCAGTGGCATGCAACCATCGACTACCGACATGCCGCTGAGGCGTGGAGCACGGATACACACAACGAGATCTATTACATGCCCTCGGAGGATCGGAGCTACCTAGCGCAGGCGGAGACCGGTCGATTCCTGGCGCAGGACCGCACGAAGATGGGATGCCTGCTCTTTGATCTGGGGGCGTCCACCAACAATCCCGCGACGCGCGCAGGTGACTACGTCCACGAGGGCTGGCATCACTGGGCGCACAAGCATGGTTACGATCCGAGCCACATGGACGGCCCAATCGGAGCCTGCACCCTGGGCAAGGGTGGGTGCGACTGGTACTACTGGCACACGGTGGGTCAGTTCGACTTCGGTGACATGTGGAAGTACACGACCGATGGTCGCTACTTCCATTCTCCGAATCAAGCGCAGGTCGAATTCCTCTGTGACGTCGCGGAACTCTCGAATGGCTTCGTGCCGAACAGCGTTCGGCTGCTCGCCAAGTCCGAGGCGAACCAACGCCTGAGTACGCGGTTCCGGAATGCCGTTGGCTACCGGTGTGGCGATCCGCGTCCGTGGTGAGCTGCGACGACACCATGCGGGAGACCACGGTTGTGGGGGTGGCCCCCTAGCTGCTGTCCGCAGATAAGGGACTACGGCGAACCGCTTCCATTCCAGATCCTGGCCGCGGCGTACCTCTTCGACCTCGCCATGCCTGAGATCGTCGCACGCAACCACGTACTGCTGGTAGCAGTCGATCGAGCGACACCCGGAATGGCGTCCGATCGAGCCTCAATATGTCCCAGGCGGGCAGATCCCTTGCGCGAACTTCTTGGCGACGATGACGTCGTCCTGATTCACTGGGACCCACTTGCAGTCGAGGAAGCGGCGAGAGACGAGGGCTGACTTGAGTTCGCCTGCCGTCCCGCCGACGCCGGCGAGCTGAAGCGTGTCACCTGGCGCCAGGGTGGGTCCGATCCAGGTGCAGACCTCGACGTACGTCGGTGGCTTGAGCACGGTCACGTAGACGGTCACCCACGGGTCGCATTTGTCGGGCGGGGGCGAGACTTCGAACTCTCGCCAGTTGTCGAGCACGAGCTCGCCGAAGGCCTTCACGTCGCCGTTGTCGAGGCTCTCCCTGATCCGATCGAGCGTCTCGGGTTTCGCCGTGACAGCTCCAAGGGCGCTTGTCAGCCAGTTGATGCGCTGCTGGGTCTCGTCTCGCTCCATGTTCGAATGACCTCGCGAAGATGTCAGGCCATCTGTCTGACCTCTCGACCCTACAGGGCAGCCGTCACCCGGCTGTCGCATTCTGGGTCACTCGGCCGAGGTCTCTACCCCAGCCCCACATCGGTAGACCGCCTCGGTCCTTTTTGGGGAGGATGTCCGACATCGAAGCAATTCTGGCATGGCTTGACGTTGGGTCTGTTCAGTATCGATAGAGCGACGCGACGAACGGCGTCCGATTGAACATCAGGAGCGCAACCGGCAGCCCGATGACGGTCAGCTGGACGAACCAGGCGATACCCATCCAGATCGCGGATGCCCACCAGCCGACGAGGACGAACCAGATGCCGCGGATCGGCCACGCGATCTGCGGTCGACCGCGCTCCGAGACGACCGTCCGACCCTCCGCGTCCTCGCCGAGGTGCCATGTTCGGGAACGCGGTCGCAGGGTGAGCACGGTCGGCAGCCGGTTGATGAGGTAGATGCCGAGCGGGATCCCGACGATCGTGATGAGGGCGATCCAGGCGATCGTGACGACGATCCCCGACGCCCACCAGCCGATGAACAGCCACCAGATGAACCTGACGATCACGTTCGGTCCGCTCTTGTGTTCGACGATCGTTCCCACGACGCCTCCCGTCGGGCCTGAGTCTACGGGACGGATCTAGCGCTCCCGTTCGCGCTCGTCTTTGTGCGGTAGCCTCTCAGGTATGACCCTCGGACTCGGACTCCTGAGCGCGCAACTTCGACCCGGTGAGACGGACTGGACGCGTGCGTACGACGACACGGTGCGCCTGGCTGTCGAGGCTGAACGGCTCGGCTTCGCATCGGTCTGGACGACGGAGCACCACTTCGTCGACGACGGATACATGCCGTCGCTCCTCGTCGTCAGCGCCGCCCTCGCCCAGGCGACCTCACGGATCGAGATCGGCACCGGCGTCATCCTCGCGCCGATGCATCACCCGCTGCGTCTGGCGGAGGACGCGGCGACGGTCCAGCTCCTCAGCCATGGGCGACTCGTGCTCGGGCTGGGGCTGGGTTGGTCGGAAGTGGAGTACGCGGGGCTTGGCGCCGACATGCGGCGTCGCGGCGCGGCGATGGAGGAGACTCTTCGGATCCTGCCGCAGGCATGGAGTGGTGCGCCGTTCACCCATGAAGGCTTGGTGTACCAACTCCCGACGCTCGGTGTGCGCCCGACACCGTCAGCCAAGATCCCGGTCCTCATCGGCGGTGGCGCGGAGCCCGCGATCCGCCGTGCCGCCCGCTTCGCGGATGGCATCTTCTCGAATGCTCCGGCGGAGCAGTTCGGCGTGCAGGTCGGGTGGGTGCTCGACGAGCTCGAGAAGGCCGGACGCGACCCCGCGACATTCCGGTTCGTCCACTACGCGATCCTGCTGCCCGGTGCGTCCCGCGCCGACGCGCTCGCCCGCTACCGCGATGCGGTCTGGGCGTTGAACTGGAAGTACTCGGACATGGAGGCTTCGGCGACCCGACCGCTCCCGCCCGTCTCCCCTCCCCCGTTCGAAGGCGACGCTGAAAGGCTCCTGGCGCGCCGGACCACGCACGCCGGCACGCCCGACGAGCTCGTCGAGGCGCTGCTCGAGGTCCGGCGTCAGGTGCCGGTCCGGGTCGAGTTCGTCGCCCGCAGCCTCCTGCCGCTGCTCGAGTACGACGCGCAAGTCGAGGTCATGCAGCAGCTCGCCGAGTCCGTCGCGCCGCACGTCTGACGCCCACTCGTTTCTGTCGAGCCTAGGAAGCGTTCTCGAACGCCAGCGCGAAGTCCTCGGAGGGCCCGGTGTGGCCGGCCGACTCCTCGGCCGTGTGGGTCCGCGCGAACGCGAGATGCGCCGCCTCGTGGCGCACGACCGTCCGCAGCTCGTCCAGACCGGTCCAGTTCGCGAAGATCCAGACGACGTCGGGCCGGTCCGTCGTGAACGCGCCCTTGAAGCCGTAGCGAGGCCCAGAATCGCGGCGGCGGGACGACCGTGTCGACGAAGGCGATGTCGGCGTGCGGGACGCCAAGCTCCCGGCAGGCGTCGGCCAGCGCCGTCAGCGCGACCTCGACGTAGCCTGGAGGCGGCGTCGCGATCCGGGCCCGGTCCGACTGGATGTGGACGCCGAGCCGGGCGTACCGGTCGAAGTCCGGAAAGGCCTCCCGGTCGATCGAGAACGTTCCGTCGGCCGTACTGACCTCGATGTGCGCGATGCCGACGCGTGGCTCCATCACGGGTCAGTGTGCTTGACTCGATCCTGAAGGTCGACCGGTTCCGCACTCACCGCGTCCGGGACCGATGAGTGTTGAACCGATCTCCTGTCAATGATGTCGACGACACGAAGTAGAGGAGCTCCCGATGACGTCGCCTGAAAACGGACCAGGGAATACGACGCTGCCGGCCGCCATGACCGGCAGGGCAAGCCCCGCGAAGGCCGCGGTCGGCGACAAGCCGGTCTTCGCCTACATCAGCAGCTTGCCGCAGCCGCAACGCGCCATCGCCGAACGCGTCGATGCCCTGGCGGCCGAGACGCTGCCGGGCCTGCAGCGCTCCGTGAAGTGGGGCATGGCGTGGTATGGCGTCGGCGACGGCTGGTGCTTCGCGTGCGGCGGCTTCGCCGGCCACGTCAAGCTCGCCTTCGGGCGCGGCACGTCGCTCACGCCCGTACCGCCAGCGACGCCGATCGGGATGGGCAAGGAGACGCGCGGCGTCGACCTCGAATCGCTGGACGACCTCGATGAACGGCAGATCGCGTCATGGATGCAGCAGGCCGCGGCCATCCCCGGTTTCGGGAAACGCTGAGCGTGGCCCGATACCTCGTCCTGCTGCGCGGCATCAACGTCGGCGGCCGAAACAAGGTGCCGATGGCGGCCCTGCGCGAGCTCCTCGAGTCGCACGGCCACACGAAGGTCTCGACGTACATCGCCAGCGGCAACGTGATCCTGAGCTCTGATCGATCGGCGGCCGCGATCAAACGAGAGCTCGAGGACGCCCTCCCCAAGGCATTCAAGCTCCACAGCGAGCTGATCGCGGTCCTGGTCCTGACGCGAGCACAGCTCCGGGCCGTCGTCCGGGATCGGCCGAAGGGCTTCGGCGACCAGCCGGACACCTACCACAGCGATGCGGTCTTCCTCATGGGGATCGACCCGTCGACGGCGATGAAGGTCTTCGACCCGCGACCGGGCGTCGACGAGGTGTGGCCGGGCAAGGGCGTGATCTACTCGCAGCGGCTGAGCGCGCAACGGACGAAGAGCCGCCTCGGCAAGATCGTGGGCACCCCGGCCTACAAGGCGATGACGATCCGCAGCTGGCAGACGACGCTGGCGCTGCTCGAGCGCATGGAGGCGCCCGAGCCGTAGCGGCTCATCTCTTCATGGACCGGTAGGGAGTGAAGAGGACCGGCACGTCGCTCCCAGCCAACCTCGCCCTGAGCTCTGGGCTCGCCTCACCAAGCAGCTCGCCGTGAACCACCGAGACCGTCGAAAGGACCGCGTCGAACAGGTGGCCGAGGTTCGCGGCGTGCTCCATCGCCGCCTCGGAGTCCCGGTACCGCTCGATGAACATGCACTCGGACTGATCGTCGTTGAGGTAGAGGTCGTATTGCAGCGTGCCGGAGTCCTTCGTCCGCACGATCTCCGTGGCCTGGTCGGACAAGCGCAGGTACTCCTCGCGCTTGCCCTCGTGAAACTTGAAGCGTGCGATTCCGAGCAGCTCACTCATGACTCAGTCCTCCAGGACGTGACGACGAAGGGGATGCACTCGAGTTGGGCGTGCGGGTCGACGGTCGCCGCCGCCGGGGAGGGCCGCCGAGCCGGTCATTTCAGGAGCTCAGCGACCTCGCTGATCTGCCGATTCTGACCCGATTCGGGAAACTTGGCAGCGTCAAGCCCCCGATGCGGGCGCCATCCCGCCGATGGCGCATGATTCCGGCATGACGACTGCGACGGCCTCGCGCCACCCCTGGTTCGGTCTTCACCTCCCCAGCTACAGCCACCCGGACGTCCCGCCGGAGCGCCTCTTCGACCGCACCGTCGAGCAGGCCAAGGCCGCCGAGGCGGCCGGCTTCGAGCTCGTCACCGTGATGGACCACCTCTACCAGATCCCGGGCATGGGCTCGACCGCCGAGCCGATGCTCGAGGGCTGGTCGGTCCTCTCCGCCCTGGCCCGCGAGACCTCGACGGTCCGCCTGGGCACGCTCGTGACCGGCGTCACCTACCGAAATCCGGCCATGCTCGCCAAGCAGGTCACGACACTCGACGTGCTCTCGGGTGGCCGCGCGATCCTCGGCATCGGCGCCGCCTGGAACGAGGAGGAGCACATCGGCTACGGGATCGACTTCCCGCCGGTGAAGGAGCGGATGGATCGCCTCGAGGAGGCGCTGACCATCGCGAAGCTCATGTTCACCGAGGAACGACCGAGCTTCCAGGGCACGCACTACCGCATCCACGAGGCGCTCAACAGCCCGCGGCCGATCCAGGCCGGTGGCCCGCCCATCCTCGTCGGTGGTGGCGGCGAGCAGCGGACGCTGCGCATCGCGGCCAGGTTCGCCGACATGAGCCACTGGTTCGCGATGGGCCTCGACGTCCTGCGCCACAAGGACGAGCTCCTCGTCCGCTACTGCGAGGAGATCGACCGGGATCCCGCCACGATCGAGCGGACCATCGGGGCGCCGGTCATCGTGATGCCGACCGAGGCCGAGGCAAAGGCGTTCGTCGAGTACCTGCCGCCCGAGCGTCGCGCACACGTCACCGCGGGCACGCCCGAGCAGGTCGTCGACGTCCTCGGCCAGTACATCGAGGCAGGGTTCACCGGGTTCACGTTCAACAACGCGATGTACCGCACCCCCGAGCACATCGCCACGGTCGGCGAGCTTCTCAAGATGGTCAGGCCAGTCCCCGCCCGCTAGCAGGGGTCGCGCCAGGCCGCTCTAGGCGCCGCTTCCCTCCCCTACCGTCCCGTCAGCTCGCAGGCTCGCTCCAGAGCGTCGGCCTTCCGGGGACGTCCTCGTTGCCGAGCCAGGCGAAGTCCTCGAGCGCGCGCATGTCCTTGGTCCTTCCCAGGATGCCGATATACACGTCGCTTCCGGAGATGGTCGCCCGGTAATTGGCGTACCCCTGATCGTTCACGAAGCATCCATGGCGATCGGCCACTTCGCCTTCGCCGGGCGTGTAGGCGGCCTCTTCCTCCCCGGCCGAGCAGCCCGCCCCATCTCGTTTGACGCCTTCGCTGTCCATGCGGGCGAAGTAGGCGTCGAGCATGTCGGCATCATCGGCGAACAGGTAGAAGCCGATCCGCGCGACGTCTGCGTCGTCCGAGCGGCATTCGATCCCCGCGATGGCGCGGTCCGGCAGGCCATCGCGGAAGGGCTTGCATCCGACGGCCCCTCGACGAACCCCATCGAGCAGGTACTGCTCGTCGGCGGTCAAGGCGTCGGGTTCTTCAGACTCGCCCGCCCCGGATGGCGATGTTGGCTCAGCGTCGAGCAGGGCCTCCGTCAGCCCGTCGGGCTTCTCGGCGGAGAGCGCCAGCACGCGCCGAAGGGCGGCCTCGTTGTCCTTGAAGCATCGGCGCGTGTCCTCGTTCAAGTCCTGGTCGGTGTTTGAAGCGGGAAACGCGCCCGGCGACGGATTCGATGGATACGCGACGACGACGGTCCCTACATCTGTCGACTTCGCCGTCCCATGCTGGAGTTGGACGTCCACCGCGAACAGGACGCTCTCGTATGAACCCCCGTCGAAGTCCGGGGCGTCGATCTGGATGGCGAAGCGATCGGCCTCGTTCGGGGCGATCGACTGACTCATGTCGATCGAGTGGGTCGATCCGGCCGGTGCATCCAAAGGAAGGGCGAGGCCGTAGCCGAAGGAGACCCCGAGCGGTCCGCCCGTCACGGGGATGCAGTTCTGGATGTGCGCGACGTCCCGGACCGTCACCTCGGCCGCGGTCACCACGGCGACGGTTTCCCCAAGATTGCGGAGCGTCACGTCGATCGCCGGCGGCAAGCTCTTGCCATTGGCGTCATCGGCCGACACGACAGACTGGACACGAACGATCTCGAGCATCTCGGGCCGCGGCGTCGGGGCGGTCGTCGGCCGCGCCGTTGGGACCTGGACGATGATCGACGTCGGTGGCGGGTCGGGCAGGTTTCGATCGACGAAGATCAGGATCAGGCCAACGACGACAGGTGCCACGAACAGGGCGATCAGCGCCGCGACCTTACGGTCGTTCGGGATCGCCCGCCATTGCCCCCGAAGGCCCTCGAGCACCTCTCACCTCGCGCGTGAAGCAGCGAGGCAGACTCTACCCGACGGGCGCCAGGGCCTTTTCATCGCCGCCCACCCGCGCGCGCTTCCCCGGCCGTGCGTCTTGGACAACATGTCGCGTCGTACGATCGGCAGGTGACGACCGAACCGGCAGACGTAGCAACCGCCACGCCGCCCCGCGACCGCCGGGCGTGGATCGCGGCGGTGCTGACCGACGATGCGTCGCTGCGGTCCTGGACCGCCGTCGCGAACGACGGGATCATCGCGACCGCCGGGATCCTTGAAGGTTTCGCCGGGGCAGGCGCTTCGGATCAGGCTCTGCTCGTCGCCGCGACGGTGGCCACGATCGCTGGCATGCTCGCCGCTGGCGGCGCGAAGTGGGCCGAGATCGACGCCGAGCGGGAGGCGCACCTCAAGGCGGCAGCGGATGAGGCGGCGTCTCTGGCAACGAGTCCCGAGGAGGAGATTCAGGAACTCATCGCCTACTACGTGGCGAAGGGTCTATCGCCCGAGCTCGCGCGGGCTGTGGCGGAGCAGGTCAGCGCACACGATGCCATCGCGGCGCAGCTCGAGAGCGAACACGGGATCCTCGAGGTGATCACGACATCGGACGCGATCGTGGCGGGGGTCGGCGCGTCCGTCGCGTACCTGCTCGGGGCGGCGATCCCGCTACTCATCACGGTGTTCGCTCCGGTCGCCATCGAGGCATGGGCCATCTTCGCGGCGGTCGCCGTATCGCTGATCGTGACCTCGATCGTCGGCGCCCGAACGGGACACATGCGTGTGGGTCGGACCCTGGCTCGGACCCTGGCGGTCGGACTTGGCACGTTGGCGGTCAGCTACGCGCTTGGGCAGCTCATCTTTTGATGATCTGGAGGCTGCAGGGCCCGGCTCCAAGGAGCCGACTCCGCCTGCTCGTGTTGACGACCCTCGTCGGCTTGATCGCCGGAGCCTGCGCAGGTGCGGCGTCGCCATCGGTCCCCTCCCCTGCAACCGCAACACCATTGCCGGCCGCGCCATCTGAGATCGCAACTCCTATGGCGGAGCTGGTCGTCGGTGGGGATCGGCCCGTCACGGTTCATGTGCCGGCGTCGTACGACGCGAGCCGGCCAGCGCCCCTCGTGATCCTGCTGCATGGCTACACGGGTTCGGGCCAGGGGACGGACGGCTACTTCCAGCTGGCTCCGGCGGCGGACGCTCGCGGGTTCGTCTACGCCTATCCCGACGGGACGATCGACAGCGACGGCGAACGATTCTGGAATGCGACCAACGCGTGCTGCAACTTCGACAAGTCTGGCGTCGACGATGTGGCCTACCTCGCGGGCGTGGTCGCTGAGATCCAGGCGAAGCTCTCCATCGACCCGAAGCGGATCGCCTTCGTCGGCCACTCGAACGGCGGTTTCATGTCGTATCGGATGGCCTGCGATCGAGCCGGCCTCGTTGCGGCGATCGTGAGCCTGGCCGGTGCCACCTTCGCGGATCCGGCCGACTGCGCGCCGAGCGAGCCCGTGTCGGTCGCCCAGGTCCACGGCACGGCCGACGACGTCATTCGCTATGAGGGTGGCAGCATTACCAACGAGACCTACCCTGCCGCAGAGAAGACGGCCGAGCTCTGGGCGACGTACGACGGGTGTGACGAGACATCGTTGCCGCTCAACGCAAAGGTCGATGTCGACGCGGTCCTGGCGGACGGAGCCGATCCGGCCGAGACGTCAGTCGCGGAGTGGTCAGGATGCAAGTCAGGCGCGGCGGTCCAGCTCTGGACGATCCCGGGAGGCGGCCACGTACCGGTGATCTCGACGTCGTTCGCGGACTCGGTCCTCGACTTCCTGGTCGACCATCCAAAGCCGTAGCGGCGAACCGTCCGGTCCAGAAAGCTGTCCTTCTTCAGCGTGGAGCCACGACAGCGGCTGGGCGGCGTGCCACATACGCGACGACGGTTCCGCGACCTTTGAGTTCGATCGGGCCACGTCGCTCGGCCGTGACGCCATCCGACCGCAGCCAGGTTGCCTCGCTCATCTGCACCGCGCCTGCCATCCCATGTGATTCCAGCCGGCTCGCCACATTGACCGTGTCGCCCCACAAGTCGTAGATGAACTTCGTCGTCCCGATGACCCCGGCGACGACGGGCCCCGTATGGATCCCCACGCGCAGGTCCAGTGGACGGTCCATCTCCCGGGCGAGGGTGGCCACGGCTTCAAGCATGTCCAACCCCATTGCCACGACACGTGCCGGGTGATCGGTGCACGCCTCCGGGACGCCGCCGACCACCATGTACGCGTCACCGATCGTCTTGATCTTCTCAAGGCCGTGACGCTCGGCCAGCCGGTCGAATGCCGAGAACAGTCGATCGAGCAATCTGACCGTCTCGGCCGGACTCAAGCTCGACGCCAGCGGCGTGAACCCGACGAGATCGGCAAAGAGCACGGTCGCGTCGTCGTAGGCGTCCGCGATGGTCGTCTCGCCGGCTTTGAGGCGCTCCGCGACCGAGCCTGGGAGCACATTGAAGAGCAGCCGCTCGGAGGTGGCATGAGCTTCGGCCAGCTCAGCCGCCTGTTGCTCGATGAGCCGCCGTTGTGCGAAGACGTCGCGCGCACCGCGCTCGAGCAGATATGTCGCCGCGAGACCGGCCAGGATCGCGGCGGTGACGAGGAAGACGTCGAGTGCCGTTCCGCGCGTCGGCCCGGTCGCGACGACCACGACGTAGCCGACGAGATATGTCCCCGCCGCCACGAGCGCAAACACGAATCGCAGCCGGATGACGACGAAGGCAAAGATCGCGATCAGCAGAAGCGCGGGCGCTGCGTATCGGTCGGTCGTGCCTGAGGCCGCGATGAGGGCCAGGACCGCCAAGCCCGCAAGACCATTCAACGCGAAGCCGATGACTTGCTGGCGATCGAGCGTCGTCGCCCAGCCGGACGCGATCACGCCCACCAGATTGACAGCCGCCATCCCGACGCAGATCACGATGACGACACGGCGGTCGACCTCGATGACGGCGGGGATGATCAACGCCGCGAAAAGCCAAAGGCCGATGGCGACGGCTGCGCCGACTCGTGCCTGTGGACCATTCGTCGCGGCCATCTCGGCCTGGAATTCCCGCTCGAGATGCGGGTCAAGGAACCGCAGCGTCAGTGGATCACGCGATGCGCCGCGGCTGCCCTCCATCGGCCGAAGCCTACGCCTCGCGATGGCCCCCAGGTCAGGAGGCACGTCTCAGGCGGCCATCGCGACCGAGTACACGCCCCCGACGGACCACCTCACGGCGGACGAGCAGGCGCGCCACGCCGCGCTCAAGGCCGCCCGGTCCGAGGACTTCGGGTACATCGCGCTCCAGACGACCCGACCGCAGTCGATCGCCTACGGCCTGACCGACTCGCCGGTCACCCAGCTGACCTGGATCGTCGAGAAGGTCCAGGAGTGGACCGACCCCGCCAAGGCCCTCCCCGAGGATGCGGTCGACCTCGATCATCTCCTCACGTTGGTGAGCGTGTACTGGTTCAACCGGGGCGGCGCCGGCGCTGCGAACTCTCTACGAGACGGCCCACACGGCGGCGTCCTGGGGCGAGGCCCGAGGTGGAGCTGAGAACTGATCGCTACTACGTGGCGAAGGGGGTGTCGCCGAGCTCGCGCAGGCCGTGGCGGAGCAGGTCAGCGCACACGAGCCATCGCGGCTCAGCTCGGGCGAGCACGGGATCCTCGAGGTGATCACGACTTCGGCGCATCGTGCGCGGGTCGGCGCCTCGGTCGCCTACCCGGAACAGCGTCTGCCGTATTGCGAATCGAGCACGACGCCGGCGGGCACTTCCCCGGCGATGGAGGTCCCGGAGCTGTATGTCGGCGACCTGCGGGCGTTCTTTGCGAGCCTGCGCTGACGACACGGCGAGGCCCTAGGCCGGCGTCAGGTCTTCTTCGTCCCCACGATGGTGACGCCGTCGACCGCTGGGTAGTTCGAGAAGTACCGCTTGCTCCAGTGGAGCTTGCCGTGGTCGTAGATCGACACGGTGACCCCCACCTTCGCGCCGTCAGCCGGGGCGTTGTTGAAGAACCTGTACCCCACCGGCTTGCTCGGATCCCTCACGATCGTGGCCCTCGCGCGCGGGCCGTGCTGGATGGACAGGTTGCTGACCTTGTAGGTCCGGTGGTTCGGGACGCTCCAGATCTTGAACGTGATCCATCGCTTGCTGCCGGCGTGGGTGATGATCCGCTGGATCAGGATCGGGTACTTGGTGTCGTTCTTGAAGCTCATGGTCTGCTTGGTCCTGCCGACGATCCACACCGTGGCATCGAGGCCCGCCGGATACCGGGTGATGTACTCGTTGTGGTTCTGCTCGGGCGAGCGGCACCATGCCGGCCCGGAACGCCGCGTTGAACAGCGTCGTGGACGTGGTGCAGATGCCGCCGCCGAACGCGCCGGTGACGGTGATCTTCCCGCCTTCGATCGCGTTTCCAGGGCCCGTGCCCGGCAGCTTGCGCAGGTCGCCGACGACCTTCCAGAAGTCGAACTTGCCACCGGGCGGCACGACCGTGCCGTCGATCTTCGTGGCCGGAGCCTCGATGTTCCCGCCCCAGTGGTTGTTGACGATGACCCAGTAGAAGACGCTGTACTTGCTGATGACCTTCATCTTCGGGGCGAAGGCCTTGGCGTCCGCCGTGGTCATCTTCGGGTCGACAGCCTTGACGACGGCCGCGACCGGCGATGCCGCCGCGCCCGCCTGGCGCGCGTCGAGCTCGCTGATGAGCGCGGCCTTCATGTCGTCAGCGATGAGCGTTCGGCCCTCGCGGCTGGTACCTGTGGCGACGATGTGTCCGCCGACGCGCTTGAGGCCGGCGTCCCGCGCGGTCTGGTTGACCTGTTTGGCCAGCTTCTTGACGATCGGGTCGAGGCCCGACTGGTAGAAGACCGGGGTGATGCTCCCGTCGGCCGCGGTCGAGAACGAGATCAATGGCGCGAGGCTCGTTTTGGCGACGGTCCAGCTGTCCTTGCCACGGGCGACGACCACGTCGGCGGACATTCGATACGCGGCCGCCTTCGCCGCCTCGGCCGATGCGGTGGCGATGGCGGGTTCCAGCGACACGACCGGCACGTCCATCGTGATCGACGCCGGCGTGTCGAGCGCCACGAGCTGCTGGTCGAGCGCGGTCAGCAGCGCCGCCTTGTCCACGGCGCGACCGTCCTTCGCCGGGGAGAGGCTGAACGTCCCGCCTTTGCCGGCCGACACGGAGGCGTCCGCGGGAGTCTGATCGATCCTCGTCGCGAGGGTCTCGACGGCGGCCGCCAGCTGGTCGCGGTCGTAGGTGACCGCGGAGTCGAGGGTCATGCCGTGGATCGCGGCCGCGGGTGCGCCGATGAGGTTGGCGAGGGGCTCGCCGTGGCGACCTGCCGCGAGTGCCGCGTCGAGCAGCGCCGAGGTGTCGGGGCCGCGGCCGACGTCGGCGTAGCTGATGGTCGTCGTCTGGCCGTCCGGGCCGGTGAGCGTGATCTGCCCGGTCGCGAGCGACTCGTAGGCCTTCGCGATCTCCGCCTCCGCCTGCTCCCGGGTGAGCCCGCCGAGTTCCGCGCTGCCGACGCGGACGCCGGGCAGGACCCGGCCGTCGTACTGCTGGCCCCATGCGTACAGGACGCCGGCGCCGGCGCCGAAGGCGAGCAGGAGGCCGAGGACGAACGAGACGCCGAAGCGGAGGGCGAGCGACCGTCGGCGTAGAGGCCGTGCCGGCGACTCGTCGTCGCTCACGGCGGCCGCGAGGGGCAGGACCGGCGAGGTCTCGACGCGCTCGGTGGCATCCGCCCCGACCTCGGGCGTGGCATCGCCGGCGGTGGGGCCCGCTTCGGACGCCTGGGCTGTCTCGTCGGCGTCGTCCGGCGGTGCGTCGCTCCGGACGAGCCCCGCGAGCTCAGGATCGCCGGCGGGCGGTGCGTCGCGCTGGACGAGCGCCGCGAGCTCGGGGTCGCCGGCGGGCGTCTCGCCGTCGGGTGTGGAGGCATTGGCAGCCCGGTCGGCTGCGGAGTTGGGCAAGTCGGTCATCAGATGCTCATGCGCGGTCGGCCGGCGCCGGGCCTCGTCCCCGGCAGCCGCGACAGGTTCGCATGTACACGCGAATCTGTCACGCGACGGTCGGAATTGACTATACCGGCCATCGATCGACTTCCGTGTCCGAGTGGGCGCTTGAGGGGACGGCGACCGGACTGTCGATGTGACGGGCCGGGCTCCATCGCGCGGCGCCGCCCTGCCGCGATCTTGAAGACAGCGACGAACAGGCGCCGATTACCATCTTGGCGGCGCCTTTGTACGAGTGGGCATCTCGAAAGGTCGAAGCTTGAGGGGCGACGATGCGAAGGTTCCTTCCGCTTCTGGTGATCCTGTTGGTGGGCTGTAGCGGCGGCCCTGGGTCGGCGTCGACTGGCGCGTCCACCGCGTCATCGAACTCGCCATCGGCACCGGCCGGCTCCGCGGTATCCCCTGCTCCGGCAGGGTCTGGCGCGGCGTCGCCCGTTGCGTCGACCGAGGCATCCGCGGCATCCAACGCCGGCCCGCTGCCGGCCGACTGCGCCAAGGGCCTTGCCGACTACCTCGTCGCGATCGAGCCGCTCGTGTCCAAGTTCGATCCTGCCAAGGCGACCTTTGGCGACCTCGTCACCGCGAAGGATGCCGTTCAGACGAAGTCGGTCGAGCTCCTGATGGCCAACGACGCGACAGCCCCGTATAGCTGCTCCGAGGTGGGCCTCGAATGGGCGTACTTCGATTCGAGATCGCCCTGGGACGCCGTCCTGGTGGTCGCCGGCGACGCGGCACCAGGCACCGTGGGTTACCTGACCGCCCAGCGGGAGATGTCCGCCATGGACGTGAACCCCGTCACCGCCTACGGGGTCGAGGGGTGCGACGCGGCGGTCGCGAGCATCAAGAAGGGCGTGAAGGCCCATTCGAACAAAGGCAAGTCTGAAGTCGTGGACATGGGCTTCAAGGACGCCGTCGAGCTGCTCGGCCTCTATCGGGCCTATATGCATGACGTGCAGAACGAGGTCTGCCCACGCGACGTGCTGGGCAACGACGAGTTCGACTTCTTCGGCGCCGCCGGCTGAGGGTCACGGCGGGGGTGCCAGCGCCAGGACGGCCAGTGTCGGCTAGCTCGGCGGCCTGACTCCCCTACTCCGAGGGCTCGTAGACCCCGAGGACGTTCCCGGAGGGATCCGCGAACATGAACCGCCGCCCGCCCGGATAGTCGTGCAGCGCGGTCTGGATCCGGCCACCCGCCTCCAGCACGCTGGCCAGGGCCGCGTCGGCATCCTCGGTGCGGATCAGGGCCAACACCCCTTCGCCGCGCGAGGCCACCGGTCGTGGGTTGAGCCCGCCGAACTCTCCGCCCGTCCTCGGGTCCTTGATGCCCGCGTAGTCGGGACCGTAGTCGTTGAAGGCCCAGCCGAGCGCCTTCGCGTAGAAGGCCTTCGACTGCTCCAGATCGTCGACCGCGAACTCGATGTAATCGATCACATGCGCCATCGTCGAAGCCTACGCGGACGGGTCAAGGCGACGCCAGCGCGAACCGCGGATCTGTGGGACGGTTGCTTGCGCAACCGAAGCGCCGCTGAGCCCGAGGATCTCCGATGACCGACTACGCCGACTGGACGAAGAACCTGATCGCCGACATCCGTGCCAACGGCCGCCCCACGAGTGGCTACTTCGAAGGGCGCCCCGTGATGGTCCTCACGACGACCGGGGCGAAGAGCGGTCAAGCGAGGGAGGCCGTCGTGAGCTTCTCGCGCGATGGGGACGACTACGTCGTGGTCGGGTCGAAGAGCGGCGAACCCGAGGATCCGGCGTGGTTCACGAACCTGCGGAATGAACCCGATCGTGACGGTCGAAGCGGATGGCAAGACGTTCCAGGCCACCGCGACTGTCGCGGAAGGGGCCGACCGCGACGCGCTCTGGGACGGGCACGTGGCGGAACACCCGCAGTTCGCCGAATACCCGTCGAAGACCGACCGAGTCATCCCGATCGCCCGGCTCACGCCGCTCGGCTGACCACGTTCCCGGTCGGATCAGGGCCGATTGGGCGAGGGCGGCACCCCGCGTCGTCGGCGAGGACGCGGTCCCGCTGGTTTCGGGCGATGACCCGCGACGCGGGCACGCACCACCCCGGGTGCACGCCGGCCTGCAGCGCAGGTCGCGCTCAGGCGCCAACATAGGACCCCGATGGACGTCTCACTCACCCTCGCCGTTCCCACGTTCAACAGGTCTCGCGACGCTGTTCGACTCGCTGCGCAGATCGCGCCGTGGACCGAAGCCGATGGGCTCGCCGTGTCGGCGGTCTTCTACGACGACGGATCGTCGGACGACACCGCCCGGTCGCTGGAGCGGTACCGGGGCCCTCGCCTCGAGGTGGTCCGGAGCGACACCAACCGCGGGTACGCGAGGACGCTGATCCGTGCGCTCTCGGAATGCGACACCGAGTGGGTGATGCTCGTGGCGGACGATGACGTGTTCGCCCCGGAACCGGGCCACGTCGAGGCGCTGATGGGCTGGCTCGCCGCGGAGCGACCGGACTTCGTCTGTACGCAATGGCTCACATCGGACGGCGGGCTCTATCGCGGCAAGGACGCGACCGAGCGGATCACGGATGCGGACCTTCGAGCGGCGGCGTCGCATGCGCCGGGCCTCATCTACCGGTGCTCAGCCGTGCGCCAGGCCCTGCCGCTGCTGGATCGTGAGCTGGAACGGGGGTCGGACGCCGCGCTCGTGTACCCGCAGGTGGTGCTGGTGGCGCAGATGCTTGCCGCCGAGGCCAAGGCGATGTACTGGTCGCGCTCGCTGGTCCAGGAGGGTTCGGCCTCGACGTCGGGCATCACGGACTCCAAGGGCCGGAGGTACTGGAGTGCCTCGTCCCGCCTGGCACAGGCCTTCGCCTTCGACAGGCTGTACCGGACGATGGCGCGGGAGGCGCCTGACCGGGAGTACCGACGTCACTGTCGCAACTTCCGCGCGGACAACGAGCTCGTCCTGGCAGCCGCACTCAAGCGGGTCCTGCGAGCGCACCGGCCGCGTGGCATGAGCGGATCCGAGCTCCTCTCGGTGTTCGCCCGGTCGGGCCTCGCCCTGCTCCGTGAGAACGTCCGCCGCCGCCTCACCCGATCCGCGCCGACGCGGTGACATCGCGCGCGGCGCGACCGCCGCGGCGATGCCGGGCGGAGTCTCCTCCGCTCAGAAATCGGCTTGGCGCTTGCGCCCCGGTGTGTCACTCCCCGGCGTTGCCGAAGGTCGCGCGCCCCGTTGGTCGAAACGTCTGGACCATCACGCCGGATGGCGTCGACACGGACTCGATGAGCGTCAGGCCGTGCGTCTGGCCGTGCTCCGGAAAGAGCCGAAGTCCGTCCCCCACGATGACGGGGTAGATCCGCAGGTTGAGCTCGTCGACGAGGTCGCGCTCGAGCAGCCACCGGAGCAGGACACCGCTGCCGTGGACCTGGAGCTCGTCTCCGGGCTTCGCCTTGAGCTCGCGAATCGCCGCCTCGACGTCACCATCGATGACGTGGGTGTTCTGCCACATCGGGTCCTTCAGCGTGGTCGAGGGCACGTACTTGGGCAGGACATTGATGCCGTGGGAGACCGCATCGCCAGAGTCGTGCAGCGGCCAATACGGTTCCCAGATCTCCCAGGTCTTGCGTCCGAGCAGCAGCGCGTCCGCGCGCTCGAACATCGAGAGAAGGATCGGCCACATCTCCGGGTCCGCGTACGCAGACGTCCAACCGCCGCGGTCGAACCCGCCGCGGCGGTCCTCATCGGGGCCTCCGGGGCCCTGGTACACGCCGTCGAGGCTCAGCATCATCGATGCCATCAACTTCATGGGTCCTCCTTCGCATCGGGGTCGATGTTGGGTAGACCGTCAGGCGATCCGAAACTCATCGGCGTGGAGCGGCGGCAGCCGGGCGCTCGCGGATCACCCGACGCGGGTCCTTTTCGAGGTCGAAGCCCTTGTAGGCGGCCTGGCGGACGAGTCCGTCGCCGGTCCAGCCGGCGAACTCGGCGCGGATGACGAGCTCGGGCCGCAGCCACTGGGCATCGCGGGCGGCGGCGCGCGGGGGTGGGGCTGCGAACGGCGACTCGGAGGCCGCGAGCCTGGCGAGCGCAGCCAGCAGTTCGGCTCGGCTGTCGTTCGTGAAGCCGGCGCCGACCTTGCCGGCGTAGCGAAGCTCACCGTCCTCGTAGACCCCGACGAGGAGCGCGCCCAGGTCGACCGCCCGGCCGGTGCCCTTCGCCCAGCCGCCGACGACCAGCTCCTGCTCCGGGCGGATCTTGACCTTCTGCCAGCGGTCGGTCCGCTTGCCCGGGACGTACGGGGCGTGGCGGTCCTTGGCCATGATCCCTTCGAGGCCTCGCACCCGGGCGGCTTCGAAGAACGCGATCCCGTCGGTCTCGATGTGCTCGCTGAGGCGGACGCGCGGGTCGGGCCGGAGGGCCTTGCCGAGGAGTCGGCGGCGCTCCTCGAGCGGCTCGTCGAGAAGTGATCGGCCGTCGAGGTGCAGCAGGTCGAAGACCTCGTAGACGAACGGCGTCGGCTCGGCGGCCACTCCCCTCCCCTTGATCCGCGCCTGGAGCAGGGCGAAGTCGGGCTCGCCGTGCGCGTCGAGCGCGATGACCTCGCCATCGACGATGGCGTTCCGGGCGTCGAGCCAGGTCGGCGGTTCCAGGAACGGCCCGAAGTAGCGCGATGCGTCCTGCTCGCCGCGCGTCCACAGCCGGACGGACTCGCCGTCCACGATCGCCTCGACGCGGAAGCCGTCCCACTTGACCTCGAAGAGCCAGTCGGGGTCGTCGAACGGCGCGCCGACGAGCGTGGCGAGCATCGGCGGGATGAAGCTGGGCTTGGAAGCACCGGTCGGCTTGGCCATGGGCCCTATGATGCCTTGATGGAGGGAACGAGCAGCCAGCGGAAGCGACTCCCGCCGCGCTGGTTCATCCGCATCGCCTGGGCGGTCCACCGGTCGATCCACCGGCTCACCGGCGGGCGACGCGGGCTGTGGCCGGCCAGGCCCGGCCGCTGGGGAACGATGCGGCTCACGACCGTCGGTCGCAAGACCGGGAAGACGCGCAGCGCGATCCTCGGCTACTACGAGGATGGTCCGAACCTGGTCACGATGGCGATGAACGGCTGGGGCGCGCCGGAGCCGGCGTGGTGGCTCAATCTGCAGGCGCAGCCGAACGCCCAGGTCGAGCTCAAGAACGGCACGCGCGAGGTCCGTGCCCGGGCCGCCGTGGGCGAGGAGCGCGAGCGTCTCTGGGCGAGGTTCAGCGAGTTCGGCGATGACCCGGACGACTATGCGTACCGGCGACCGGGGCAGACCGCAGTCGTGGTGCTCGAGCCGGCGACCGAGGCCGACTGACCGTCAGACGGCGACCGCCGACGCCAGAGTCGTGGCGATCTCTCGAGCCCAGGCCTCGATCTCGTCCCAGTCGCGGAAGTCGCCGGTCGGCAGGATTCCCTTCGACGCCGGCACCATCCGAATCAGCCGCTCGGCCATCGTTCGCGGCGGGTCGTTCGGATCGAATGCCCCGAGGAAGACGCGGTGGTCGCGCGGGTGGATCGTCGCGCTCAGTGCCTCGACCTTCTTCCTGCCGCCGCTGCCTGGTCCGTCGACCGGGCCAAGGGCGACGGTCACCGGGTCCGTGTCGGGAGTGTTCTTCGACGAGCCGGGCAGCGGCCCGCTGCTGAAGAGCCAGGTCGGTCGGGCTGCGAGCGTCTCCTGGTTGCGCGTCATGAAGTCAATCGGCTCCTTGAGCCAGCTCCCCATGTAGACCCCGCTGCCGACGACGAATGCGTCGGCGCCAAGGATGTCGCCGGTCCGATCGGACGCCGAAACGACCGCCTCGATCCCCTCGCTCTGCAGAACTTCGCCGATCCGCTCGGCGATCCCGCGCGTCCCACCGTGCCGGCTGCCATAGACGACGAACACCGTGGTCATCGGTCACCTCCCGGGTCGGCTTCGATGCCGGTCCGCATCTGCGCTTTGCACACAGCAAAGCCGACCGGAGCGAGATCGGGAAGTGGCGGACGGACTGCACCGGGGGGCCGATCGGCCCGGAGCCGTGGCGCCGGAGCTGGGCGCATGGGACCTCGCTCCGAGACGACCGACGAGTAGCATCGCGGGCGATGCGGATCCTGATCGTCGGTGGCGGTATCGCCGGGCTGGCCATGGCCCGAGCCGGCCAGCAGGCCGGGCTCGAGTGCGAGATCGTCGAGCGCGCCACGAACCGGGAGATCGTCGGGGCCGGCATCTACGTGCCCGGCAACGGGATGGCGTCGCTGGGGCGGCTCGGTCTGGCCGAGGCCGTCGCCGAGCGCGGCGCGGTCGTGGGGCGGCGGCGGATCTTCGACGATCGGGGTCGCCGGCTCATCGACTTCGACGAGGCCGGACTCTGGAAGGACGTGGCCCCACCGATCGCGCTCCACCGCGAGGAGTTGCAGCAGATCCTGGTGGACGGCGCGACCGGCGTGCCGATCCGGTTCGGGGTGACGGTCACGTCGGTCGACGACGGCCCCGATGCGGTTCGAGTCGCCTTCGACGACGGGTCATCGGCGACCTACGACCTGGTCGTCGGGGCCGACGGGATCCATTCCGCCACGCGGCGGACCGTGTTCGGCGGCCCGGAGGCGCGGCTGGCCGGCCAGGTCGGCTGGCGGTTCGTGGTCGACGGCCATCCCGGGATCGACGGCTGGAACGGCTGGCTCGGGCGCGACCGCGGGTTCCTGGCTCTCGGCATCGGCGGCGACCGCGTCTACGGGGTCGGTGACATCCGCTCGACCGATGGCATCGACCCGACGGGCGGCGAACTCGTGGCATTCAAGCGGCTGTTCGACGGCTACCCGGAACCGGTCCCCTCGCTGCTCGCCCGCCTTCGATCGTCGGACGAGCTGTGGTTCTCGCCGTTCGAGGAGGTCTCGCCGCCGACGTGGTCCAAGGGCCGGGTCGTGCTGATCGGCGACGCGGCCCATGCAACGGCCCCCAACATGGCCGAGGGCGCTTCCCTGGCGATCGAGGACGCGCTCGTCCTGGCCGAATGCCTGTCATCGGGCGCCGGGTGACCTCTCCCCTGCCCTGGCGGCGTTCGTCGAGCGCCGGATGGCGCGCGTCGAGCACGTCCAGCACATGACCAGGCGCCGCGACCGTCTGCGCTACATGCACCCGGCGTTGCGTCGCCTGGTGATGGGCGTCGCTGGTCACGCGACGTTCCGCGCGCACTACCGTCCCCTGTTGGCGCCGCCCTAGGAGTGTGCCGGTGTGCAGGCCACCAGCCTGTCGTGGCCGACGACGGGATACCATCTCGGTCCGGCCGTCCATCCACGCTCGGTGGCTCACTTCGGGGGAGGCATTCCAATGCAGCAGCAACCACAGACCACCAACACACAGACGACCAACACAAACACCACCAACATCGCCCTGGTCATCGTCGCCTTGGCTGTCGGCGGGGCGTTGCTCCTCGCATTCCTGACTCGCAACCCGGACAGTGGGTCCCTGACCGGCGGCACGTGGCAGCTCGCCTCGATCACCGGGCAGACGCCCGGCATTCCAGGGTGACATCCCGGCCGCCGACCAGGAGCGCTACACGATCTCGTTCACCGACGATGGCACCGCTGGCCGTGCGGGCAGACTGCAACTCCATCGGTGGCACGTATGACCTGAGTCGTACCGACGGCATGACCATCACCCTTGGACCGAGCTCGCTCGTCGCCTGCCCGAACGGTTCGTACGGGAGCCTGTTCGCGCATGCGCTCGGATCGGTCACGACGTGGGTGATCGAAGACGGCGAACTGACGCTGACGACGTCGGATGGCGGAACCGGCACGTTCGTGAACGCCGCCACGGCTCCGGCGGTCCCGACCGCGACCGCGTCGGCGTCACCGAGTCCGTCCGCGTCCGCCGAGCCGACTGAGACCGCGGAGCCGACCGAGACAGCGTCGCCCAGCCCCTCCCCGACGCCCGAGCCCACCCAGACCGCGGAGCCCACCGAGACGCCCGAGGCGACCGAGGCCCCGGAACCGACCGAGACCGCCGAGCCCACCGAGACACCCGAACCGACCGCGACACCGACCCCCAAGCCGACACCGACCCCCACGCCGACACCGACGCCGGCCCCGACGCCGACGCCGGGCGGTGACCTCGTCGGAACGAGCTGGCAGCTTGTGTCGATCACCACCAGGGAGCCCGTGTCCTCGGCCGACATCCCTGCTGCCGAACGCTTCAAGTACACGCTCTCGTTCCCGGACGGTGCGGTGTTCAGTGCGACAGCCGATTGCAACACGATCACCGGCAACTGGACCGCGACCGCAAGCGGAGGTCTGTCGCTCGCGCTCTTCCCCTCTGCGATCGTCCCTTGCGCCGAGGGCTCCCACGGGGACCTGTATGTCCTCGCACTCTCGAACAGTGCCAGCTACGTCCTCGCGAATGGTGGCCTGACTGTCACCCTCGATGAGGGCGGGACGCTCGTGTACGAGCCGGGCGCCTGACGGACTCGAACGCTACGCGCCCGCCGTTGCTTCCTGACGACAGGCGGCGACCTCACGCGGGCGCGTGGCACTTGACGGCGACGTGAAAAGGACGATGCTTGGACCATGAGCATCGAGCCGGTTCACGTGGGCCTTGAAGTGATCGATCCGTGCGTCGAGTGCGGCGTCTCCACGGGCACCGCCGGCTCGTACTACTCCGACCGCACCATCGTCGCCGGGCCTGAGGGAACGGTCGAATTCCTCTGCTCTGACTGCCGTTCGATGGCGCGCGGACAGGGCACGCCGACCGTCGACCCGCTCGAGCCGCGCGGGGACCTCCAGGTCGCCATACCGATGCACATCCCTTTCTTCGGCTGACGCATCGGTCGTGCGAAGGCGCTAGGCGTTGACGGCGCCCTTCCACTGTTCGAGGCGCCGCTCGATGAGAGCGGCACGTGCGGCGGCATCGTCACCGTCGAGCACGGCCATGTCGTCCGGGTCGGCGCGCAGGTAGATCCCTGACGTCCTGGCGTGGAAGGCATTGGCGCCGTCGGAGCGCGTGGTGAAGTACCCGTTCGCGCGATCGACCGACTCGAGCTTGATCTCGCCGGTCCCTTCGAGCTCCGGGGCGTTCGGGTGACGCGGACGCTCGCCCTTCCAGAAGTAGAAGACCGTGGACGGGTCCACCCGCTCCTTCGACGCCTCGCTCCAGTAGCGCGCCGACAAGGTGCCGTCCGAGTCCCAGGAGCGCCCGTTGATCTCGAGCGCGCCCGTCCGGTCCCGGGAGATCCTCAGCAGGGAGATGGCGGACGGTTCGAGCTCGGTCCGCGCGGTGAGCGACAGCTGCCACCACTGTCCCTCGAGCCGGCTGATCCGGCCCTCGGCGTCGATCGCCTTGCGGAGCTGCTGATTGATCTGCCGGACGATCACGGGCGTCGTGTCCGGGTCGTACCGGATCGAGGTCAGTCCCAGGAGGTCGGTCGGCAGCTTGGCGCCTCGCGCGTGGAGGATGAACGTGCGGCGCATGCCCAGCGCACCGCCGAACAGGCCCGCCTCGAAGACGACGTTGTCGCGCGGTGACGCCTGCCAGCGATTCTGCATCTGGCGCCGCCGATTTCGACGTCCAGTCGTCGTGGGCGAAGACGAACACGGCGAAGTCCACCTCGCGCGTCAGCTCGACGAGTCGGTCGAGCGTGGAGACGCCCGGGTTGAAGACCGTCGTCCAGGCGTCGACATCGGCGAGCTCGTCGAGTCCTCGCGCGACCGCGTTGAGCAGCTTCGCCTGCTGGGTCGATGACCCCAGGAAGATCCGCGGCTTCACGGGTTCAGGGTAGCGTCGTCAGTCGCCCGCTGGCTCGATGTTGTGGTTCAGGTGGAAGACGTTGGTCGGGTCCCACGTTCGCTTGAGGGCCCGCAGCCGCTCGAGCTTGGCGTCGCCGTAGCTGGCGCGCGTGACCTCGGGGCCGGCGTCGGACAGCTCGTTGATGTAGCGGCCCGGCAGCAGGTCGGGCTCGACGATCGCCATCGCCTGGCGGACCCACGCGCCGTTCGCCTCGTCGAGGTCCGGGTCGGACCAGGCCGAGTCCGGGCTCACGTCGAACGGGACGGTCCGCCCGGTGAAGGCCGCCGCGTCGTCCGGCAGGCGCCCGATCGCGCCGCCCATGACCGTCACCGAGATGCTGCTGTCGCCCGGGCACGTGCTCCACGTGCGCGACGAACGCGTCCAGGACCGCCGGCGAGCAGTCCGCGACGTAGCCGCCGAGGATCGCGGTCCGGGAGCCCCACGCCAGCGCGAGGTCGCTCGAGCGCTGGGCGGTCAGGTACGGCTCGCTGGTCGCCGTGACGGACGCCGGCTTCGGGCCCGTGAGCAGCGGCGCGATGTCGCGCTCGACGTCCTCCCCTGCCCCGCTGTGGTTGTAGGAGATGACGATGATCGGCCGGCCGGCGACCGAGTCCGGATAGTCCGCGGCCGGCTCGGCGAGGGCGACCGTGAAGATCGCCGCGATCGTCGTCGGGCGCCGCGGCCGCGAACTCGCGGAAGACCGGCCAGAGCTCGTGGATGTCCGTCGCCGGGTGGACGTGGACGCCTCGGTGGAGCGTCCCCGCGAACGGGATGGAGCTCGAACTCGAGGCTCGTCGCGATGCCGAAGTTCGCGCCCGCGCCGCGCAGACCCCAGAACAGCTCCGGCTCCTCGTCCGCGGTCGCCCGGACGACGCGCCCGTCGGCCGTCACGAGCTCGACGGCGCGAAGGCTGTCGATCGTCAGCCCGAAGCGCCGCTGGAGCCGGCCGACGCCGCCACCGAGCGTCAAACCGGCGACGCCCGTGTGGCCGACGACCCCCACCGGGCAGACGAGGCCGTGCTCCTGGGCCGCGATGTCGAGCGTGGCCGAGCAGCGCCCCGCCGGCCGTCCGGGCGCGACGCCGCGCCGGGTCGACGCTGACGTCGTTCATCCGACCGAGGTCGATGACGAGGCCGCCGTCGGTCGTCGAATGGCCGACGGCGCTGTGGCCGCCGGCGCGGACGGCGATCTCGAGGTCGCGGTCGCGGCCGAAGCGGATGGCAGCGATGACGTCGTCGACGCTCGACGGCCGGAGGATGACGGCCGGGCCGCCGATCGAACATCGCGTTCCAGACCCGCCGGGCATCGTCGTACTCGGCGGCATCGGGCGTGACGACCTCGCCCGCGAATGTGCGGCGCAGCTCGTCGAGCTGGGCTCGCGTGGGCGCCGCGGCACGTGAAACGGTCATTCGGGGAGCCTAGCGCACGCGGGGGTGCTTTCGCGCAGGCTCTATTGGCCGACGTCCTTGATGACCTCGGCCTTGACGGTCGCGTCGATCGCGTTCTGGGCCGGGCCCAGGGAGACGGTCTTCTTGACGACCGCCGAGCCCCCGGCGTCCGGGATCGTGACGTCGCCGAGGACGAACATGAAGCCGCCGGTCGCACCATTGGGTCCGAGTCCGAGCATGTCGCCGAGGCTCGCGCCGAGGCAGTTGCCCGACACCACGAGCTTGCTGGTCTTGTCGAACTTGATCGTCCACGGACTGGGCGTGCTGGGATCCGGAGGCGGCGGGTGCGTGGCCCTGAGCGTGACCATGCCGCCCTTCTCCGAGAATGGCTTGGGGCATGGGATGTCGCCGTTGAGACGGATCGTGGTGGTCACCGGCGCGGACCCCAGGAACGTGCCATCGGGTTGCTTGGTCATCTCGAGCCCTGACAGCGAGACGGCGGTCGTGTAGGAGACCCCGAACCCGCTCGTCGTCATCGTGCCCTTGATGCTGACCTTCAGCTTCTCGTCGCCGATGTGGAAGAGGATCCGCTGGCGGCCGATCCCCTGCTGCGACGTGGAGATGAGGTCGACGACCGTCTTCGCGCCCTCCTCGTCCGACGCGACGTACGTGAGAGTGCCCGGCGGCTTGGGCACCTCCCGCGGATCGAGACTCTCCTTGCCGTCGAGTGTCGCCTTGATCAGGGCCGTGACCTTCTGATCGAAGCGATGCCCGTTCGCCACCTCGAATTCGGTCGAGCTGCCCTTGCCGACCTCCTCCGTGTGGGTCGGCCTTGCGTTGTTGGCGTACTCGGCCAAGGGGATCCACGTCGGCACGGTGACGATCACGCAGCGGGTATCGCGCCAGAGCTTCTGTGCCTCCAGGAAAGGTCCGTCGACCGTCGCCCAGTCGATCGCGGCCGAGCCGGCGGCATCGCCGACCTGATTCGTGGTCGCATCGCCGGTCTTGTCGGTGACGATCGACGTGGTGTGCGACCAGTCGATGTTCCCCTTGATCGCCCAGTCGTCGTGGGCCGCCGGGACGCCGTCGTTGATGTTCGTGACGCTCGTGGTGTAGGTGCCTTCGTGCGACGCCTCGGGGCCGCCGTCGGCCGATGCGGTCCGGTGGAACGTGCCGTCGACCTTGGCATCCTGGGCAACGTTGGTCAGGTTCGCCTGATCGTCCACCTGACCCAGGAACGTGCTGTCGCTCGTCAGGGTCGACGTGTTGTGTGAACCCACCGCCCCGCCCGCCGCCGCGAACGTGTTCGCTTCGCTCGTGTAGTGATGGCCGCTCGACGCCTTGACGTTGCCCTTGGCGCCCGGACACGCATCAAGCTCCCCGTACACCATGAAGTGGATGTGGTGGTCCAGGAGCGTGTACCCGGACTTGCTGTCCGTGACCACGTCATGCACATCGCGATCGACCACAGCCCTGACGTCGGACCCGGCGTACGTGACGTCGATCTCGGTCCGCATATCGGTCAACGCCGACACCCCGCCGTCGGTGGTCCTGGCCGACAGCGTGCCCGTGTCGTCGTGGGCGTGGTTCTCGCCCAGGTTCCCGATGTCATCGAGACGCAGGGTCAGCTGGACGCGAGCGTCGTTCAGCGGCGGCAGATACCTGGTGTCGGCGAGGATCGCCATCGCATCGATGAAGCGACCGCCCGGCTGGGCCCGAGCCGAAGGACCGGAGACGGGTTCGAGCGGCGGCGCCTTCGCCGCGGCCTCAGCCTCCGCCGCGGCCGCGACCGCCAGGATGTGGTCGGCGTCCGTGCCGAGGACCGTTCGGAGATCCATCGCCGCGGTCATCGCGTCGCGGTCCGGGTCCCCGTTGCCCAACGACTGCCCGGCCTGCGCGACGCCAACGGCCAGGAGCGCCTCCCCGTCCGCGCTGTAGGCGACCGCGGGCGTCGCCGGGCTGGTGGCGCCGGCACTCGGTGCCGACGAAGTCGACGCGCTCGACGCTGCCGGCGACACATCGACCTGACCACCACACGAGGCCACAAGGACGGCCATCAGGGTCAGGACGCCAAGCCGTCTCATCGGCGGAGTATGGACCCGCCTCTGGCATTCGGGACGTTTCCGCGGACTCGGCATTGACAGGCATGACATACAACCGTATGGTTGTATCAATGCAGCTCGCCTTCAACGCCGACCAGATCTTCGCCGCACTCGCCGACGCCACTCGGCGCGACATCGTGCTGCGTGCCCTGAACGGCAACGAAGGCGTCGCCGAGCTGGCCGACCACTACCCCATGAGCTTCGCGGCGGTGCAGAAGCACGTCGCGGTCCTCGAGCGGGCCGGTCTGGTCACCAAGGAGCGCACCGGTCGCCGCAAGGTCGTGCGCACGAACCTGGACGGCCTTCGTCTCGCACGAGGCCTGCTCGACCAGTACGAGGCGCTGTGGCGCGGCCGCATCGACCGCATGACGGCCCTCATCACCAGCACGGAGGAGACCATCGCATGACTGTCACCGCTGTCCGCAACGACCCCGACGCCCTGGTCCTGACGCTGACCGCCGAATTCGAGGCCTCGCCCGAGCGCGTCTGGCAGCTCTGGGCCGATCCGCGCCAGCTCGAGCGCTGGTGGGGCCCGCCGACCTACCCGGCGACCTTCACGCGACACGACCTGGCCCTCGGCAGCCACGTCGAGTACCACATGACCGGGCCGACCGGCGACCAGCCGCACGGCTACTGGGACATCATCGAGGTGGATCCGCCTCGTCGCCTCGTGTACCTCGACGGGTTCGCCAATGAGGACGGAACGCCGAATGACGACTTCCCGCGCAACGAGGGCCGGGTGACGATCGAGCCGATCGATGCCGGCCGCACGCGGATGTCGATCGAGAGCCGTTTCCCGAGCACCGAGGCCATGGAGCAGGTCCTGGCCATGGGCATGGAAGAGGGCCTCACGCAGGCCGTGGGCCAGATCGATGCCATCCTCGCCGAGGACGTCGTCCACTCCGCGTAGCGCGCGACCGATGAGAAACGCTCGCGGCGACGGTCTGAATCGATAGAGCACCGCATGACCTTGAGGAGAGCCACGATGACCACGATGACCGAGCCGACGACGAAGACCCTCGACGTCCCCGGCGCCACACTGACCTACGACGTCCGCAAGGTGGACTCCCCTGCCCCGGTGCTGTTCGTCATCGGGTCCCCGATGGGTGCCAGCGGGTTCGGCACGCTGGCGAGCCACTTCACCGATCGCACGGTGGTCACCTACGACCCGCGCGGCGTCGAGCGCAGCACGAAGGCCGATCCGGCCAGCCAGTCCACGCCCGACCAGCACGCCGACGACCTGCACCGGATCATCGACGACCTCGGCGTCGGGCTCGGTCGACCTCTTCGCCAGCAGCGGCGGCGCCGTGAACGCGCTGGCCTTCGTCGCGAAGCACCCGGAGCAGGTCCGGACGCTCGTCGCGCACGAGCCGCCGCTCGCGTCGCTCCTGCCCGACCGCGAGAGTGCGATGGCCGCCACCCAGGCGATCGCCGACACGTACCAGCGCAGCGGCTTCGGCCCGGCGATGGCGCAGTTCATCGTGGCCGTGGGCCACAAGGGCCCGATGACGGCCGAGTTCGCCGCCCAGCCGGCGCCCGATCCCGCCATGTTCGGGTTGCCCGCCGGGGACGACGGCAACCGCACCGACCCGCTTCTGTTCCAGAACATCACCACGTGCACGCACTACGAGCCCGACTTCGACGCGCTTCGGTCCGCCTCCACACGGATCGTGCTGGGCGTCGGGGCCGAGTCCGAGGGCGAGATGGCCCACCGCGGCGGCGAGGCCGTCGCCGAGCGCCTCGGCACCACCCCGGTGACCTTCCCGAGCGGCCACGGCGGCTTCCTCGGCAACGAATACGGCCAGCCGGGCGATCCCGATGGCTTCGCCGCCAAGCTGCGCGAGGTCCTCGCCGAGGGCTGACCTCAGCTGAAATCGCTGTTACTCGCGCCGGAGGAGATCGATCTCCTCCGGCGCATCCGTGTGTCCGAGGTCCTCGCCGAGGACTAGACCGTGTCGCCGCTGCCGCCCATCCCGGTGGTGCCGTCGGAGAGGACCGGCGAGATGAGGCCGAAGACGTTGTTGTCGGGGTCCAGGAGGTAGCCGACGCGGCCGACCCCCTGCATGTCTTCCGCTGCGAGGGCTTCGATGCCGCCGAGCTCGACGCCCCGACGCATCAGGCCATCGACGTCGCCGACGCCGACGACGAAGTTGCAGCCCATCACCGGATCACCCGGCTCGGGCCTCCGCCCGCGCCGCTGGTTCAGGCCGCCATTGATGCCGTGTCCGGCCGTGCCCGCGACGTTGCCGATGGCCCCCTCCCCCGTGTCGATCGTCCAGTACGGCGCCTCGCCGAACTGGGTGAAGGTCCAGCCGAGGAGCTCGGAGTAGAAGTCGATCACCTTCTGCGGCTCCGACGCGTGGATCTCGAAGTGCACGACCAGGTTCGCCACGGGATGCCTCCTTCGCTCACGGCTCGCTCTGCTCCGAGTATGGTCCCGCCGCAATGGTGTGTTCGCAAGTAGTTGTATACGCAACGACGTGCAGGCTATACTGGCACGAGATGTGACCACCGCTCGTGGTCGCCGGCACGACGGTCGAGCCGTCAAGGGACACGAAACAGCATGCAATTCGGCGTATTCACGGTGGGCGACGTCACGCCCGATCCGACCACCGGGCAGACGGTCAGCGAAGAAGAGCGAATCAGGATCATGGTCACGGTCGCGCTCAAGGCCGAGGAGATCGGCCTCGACGTCTTCGCGACCGGCGAGCACCACAACGTGCCGTTCGTCCCCTCCTCCCCGACCACGCTGCTCGGCTACATCGCCGCGAAGACCGAGCGTCTCCAGCTCTCGACCGCGACCACGCTGATCACGACCAACGACCCGGTCAAGATCGCCGAGGACTACGCGATGCTCCAGCACCTGGCCGACGGCCGGGTCGACCTGATGATGGGCCGCGGGAACATGGGCCCGGTCTACCCGTGGTTCGGGCAGGACCTGCGCAACGCGATCCCGCTGGCGGTCGAGAACTACGACCTGCTGCGCCGACTGTGGCGCGAGGACGTCGTCGACTGGGAAGGCCAGTTCCGGACGCCGCTGACAGGCTTCACCTCGACCCCGCGCCCGCTCGATGGCGTGCCGCCATTCGTCTGGCACGGATCGATCCGCAGCCCGGAGATCGCGGAGCAGGCCGCGTACTACGGCGACGGCTTCTTCCACAACAACATCTTCTGGCCGAAGGAGCACGTCCAGCGCATCGTCGAGCTCTACCGACGGCGCTTCGAGCACTACGGCCACGGGCCGGCGAACCAGGCGATCGTGGGCCTGGGCGGGCACGTGTTCATGCGCAAGAACAGCCAGGACGCGATCCGCGAGTTCCGGCCGTACTTCGACAAGGCTCCCGTCTACGGTGGCGCGATGTCGCTCGAGGACTACATGGCCCAGACGCCGATGACCATCGGCAGCCCGCAGCAGGTCATCGACCGGACGCTCGGCTTCCGCGAGTTCGCCGGGGACTACCAGCGCCAGCTGTTCCTGGCCGACCACGCCGGCCTCCCGCTCAAGACCGTGCTCGAGCAGATGGACATCCTCGGCTCCGAGGTCGTGCCTGTCCTGCGCCGGGAGTTCGAAGCGCTCCGGCCGGCGGACGTGCCCGCGGGGCCGCCGCTCCACCCGCGGGTGGTCGCGGCACGAGCCGGCGACGCGTCCACGGCCCCGGCCGTGCTGGCGGAAACGACGGCATGAGCGATCCCGCGACCCGGTCGCTCGTGGTGGTGACGGCCGGCCTGTCGGAGCCATCGTCGAGCCGGCTGCTGGGCGACCGGCTGGCCGCCGCCGTGGAGCGTCACCTCCGCGAGGCCGGCCTCGAGCCGCGCCTCGAGGTCATCGAACTCCGCGAGCACGCCATGGACCTCGCCAATCAGATGCTGACGGGCTTCCCCACCCCGTCACTCCAGGCGGCGATGGACGCCGTCCTCGCCGCGGATGGCGTCATCGCGGTCACGCCGATCTTCAGCGGCTCGTACAACGGTCTCTTCAAGTCGTTCTTCGACGCCATCGATCGCGATGGCTTCCGCGCCAAGCCCACGCTCATCGCCGCCACCGGCGGGACGCCGCGGCACTCGCTGGCGATCGAGCACACGATGCGGCCTCTCTTCGCCTATCTCCGGGGGGCCGTCGTCACGACCGGGGTGTACGCGGCGACCGAGGACTGGGGCCAAGGCGGGGCGGCGACGGACGGCAGCCTCGTCGAGCGGATCGAACGGGCCGCCACGGAGCTCGCGGAGGCGATGGCGACGATCCCGTTCGTGGCGCCCCGCGACGAGTTCACCGACCCGGTGCCCTTCGAGGACCTCCTGCGCCACTGATCCGCCAGGAATGGAGACGAGCGTCTAGCAGGCGTCGTAGACGTAGCCCTTGTCCGTCGGCGTCACCAGGTCCAGGTCGCGGAGGACGATCGACAGGTTCGGGTACCCGGCGCAGCCCTTGTCGAAGTCGCGGCGCCGGTACTCGATGACCAGGACGTGGTCGCCGTAGGCGCCCGTGTAGACATCGCACTCCGAGTAGCGGTCGCATTCCTCGGCGACCGCGAAGTCCGTGCCCATCTCGTCGCGGCGACCGACGATCTCGGCCGAGTTCTTCTGCGCGATGGCCAGGCCGCTGGCATGCGCGGCGTCCGCGAAGAGACGTACCTGCGCGACCGCGTCGTCCTCGCTGATCAGCCCGTTCGAGCGCGTGAACGTGTCGAGGTTGTCGATCTCGACGGCGTCGAACCCCGCGGCCGCGCACCCCGCGATCCAGTCGCCGATGACACCGGCGAGGGCCGCGCGCTGGGCCGGCGTCCTCGGGTCGAGCATGTACTCGTCCCAGTCGGGATCGATGACGAGCTTGCCCTTGGCGTCCTTGAGCATGAGATCGGGGTGCTCGGCCTTCCAGAAGTCAACCTCGCCTGACTGGATCTGGAAGCCGTTCACGTAGCAGATGTTGAAGAGCCCGGGCGCCGGCGCGGCGGTTCGGTCGCGCGAGACGACGGTCACGCCCGACGGTGGCGGATAGGCGCCGCCGAGCTGGTAGTCGAAGCCGGCGTTCGGCTCGGGGAGTCGGAGAGCCGGTGGCGTCGGGCTCGCGCTGGGCGTGGGAGCCGGCTCACTCGGTGCTGGTGTCTGCGGGAGGGTCGGAGCTGCGGTCGGAGGCGACGAGGTCGACGCCGACGAGGCCGAAGGCGTCGAGGTCGATCCGCACCCCGCACAGACGAGCGCGAGCAGCGACGCAACCAGGGCGACGACGTTCAGTGCCGCGTCTCACGGGGGCTGTCGGCCACGTTCACGCTGGGCATGTGTCGAGGATATCTGAGTTGACACAGCCTGGACCGGCGGTACGATCCGTCGGTGCCAGGTGAGCTCGCGAACCCTGTGATCGTCGCGTTTCCGCTTCGACGCGATGGATGGTTCGCGGTCACGTCTCCCGCTGACCGGATCCCGAGCCACGTGACGGACATCCTTGGTCAGCGTTTCGCGTACGAACTGGACGTAGGATCCGATCATCGGATCGCTTGCACTACCACCCCGTCGTCTGTTGCGAATCCGAGCTGATCGCGCGTTCCCCAGCCCGCGAGTGCTACGCGTGGCGTTCGCCCGTGTCATTCACCGTTCGATGCCGTGATCGTGCGAGCAGTCGATGGCCACGCGGAGACGGACGTTCGGATCCACCCGTGCGCGACGGCTTCGTCCTGGCCGTGCGGAGTGCGATCGGCGCGATCGCGCCGGCGCGCTTCGACGTCCATCCTCGGTCGCCAGCGTGATCGTCCAGGAGCGACGACGTCGTTCGCCGGCTTCGCCCACCTGGAAACTCGCCTGCTCGGTGGCTGGTGAGCGAGGTCAGCGCGTCCAGGACGGTGACTGTCGATCGGTCGATTAGCCACACCGGCATCTCGACGATCCACATGGCCACTTCCCCCTAACCTGCTCGACCCAGCCGTCGCGGCGGTATCGCTGACCGCGGTCGGACCTTGAGGTCGGGGACCGTAGCAGCCGTCCGGCACCGGAGCGACGCATCCCGGATTGAACCGCCGGATCCCGGGACTCGAACTCGTGGTCAGGCTCGCAGGCACTCCACGCTGGCACGGATGGCACGCTCCGGGAGCGCGATCCGAGCTGAACGGTTGACCCAGAGGCTTGCCCGCGCCTCGCCGGCCGCGGCCTCGCACCACACGAGCACCCCGCTGAGCCGCAGGAACCGGTCATAGAAGCCGCGGCTGCCGTCCAGTCCGCGCTTGGCGAAGAAGTCGTCGTCCTTCGCGTCGGCTCGCGACCGGAGCGTTCGGACGATGGCGTCGATGTCGATCGCCTCCGCCGTGTCGCCGTCGACGGCGAGCAGCACGACGTTCGGGACACTCGGCGGCAGCTGACGGAGCTTCGCGAGGATCGGAGCGCCGTCGCTGGTGGCCTTCGGCGGGCGACGGAGCCTCGTGACCTCCAGGTTGAACGCCCGCGAGCCCCGAAACGTGACCGTGAAGTCGGGGCCCAGCCTTCCGCTCCCGTATGCCTCGTACGCCAGGTCGATCCGTTTGTCAGCAAGCAGCAGCCGCGCGACCAGGAGCTCGGCCCGCACGTCCCGCAGAGCCTCCGGGTCGGCCGCCTTCCGGAACTTCTTGTGGATCTTGTCGCGGTGTGCCTCCGCGAACGTGCGGAACCGGGCCGAATCGGACAGCCAAACCAGCAGCTCCTCGGCCATGGGGTCGCCGGGGCCGCGATCGGTGAGGTCGTATGCCGATCGCTCGACGGCGGTCGGGGTCGCAGCTCGTGTCATGCGCGAATGCTACGAGTCGACGGCGCGGGCCCCGGCGCCCTTCGCCTCAGCCGGCGGCGAGTAGGCTGTCCGACATGACCGACACGCTGCGCGTGATCCTCGAGGTCGGCAAGACGCGCCGGGTGGTGGCGGGCGCCATGGACTGGCCCGGCCTCGATCGCTGGGGCACGTCGGAGGACGACGCGCTCGCACAAGCTGACGTCGTACCTCCCTCGCTACACCGGCGTCGCCGAACGTGCCGGCATGGCGGACGCGTTCGCGCGGGCGCGCGACGTCGAGGTGGTCGAACGCGTGCCCGGCTCCAGCTCGACCGATTTCTGGGGCATCGCGCACGTGCCGTCGGAGATCGAGCGCGAGGTCCTGTCCCCCGCCGACCTCGAACGGCGACTCGACCTCCTGCGGCGTGCTGGGCGTACTTCGACGACCTCGCTTCGCGCGTCACCGGCGACCTGCGGCCCGGATCCCGCAGCGCCGGGCGCACGCGCGACCAGATCGTCCGCCACGTGTACGGCAACGAGCCGGAGCAGATGTCACGCAAGATCGAGGTCCGAACGCCCGCTCGAGGTCGTCCTCACGCCCGAGGGCCTCGCGACGCATCGGCAGGCCTACCTCGACGCCTTCCGCGCCTACAACGCCGAGGGCAAGCCGGCCCGCACCTGGCCGATCCAGTTCCTCGTGCGTCGCACCGCCTACCACGTCATGGATCACGCGTGGGAGATGGAGGACCGGGCCGAGCCCTAGACTTTCAGGCATGCCCACGGTCCCGGCGTCGTGAGTCGCCGCGCGCTGCTCCTGTTCGTCCTGATGTCGGTCATCTGGGGCATCCCGTACCTGTTCATCCGGATCGCGGTCACCGAGATCACGCCCGCCGTGCTCGTGCTCGGCCGGACGGCCATCGCGGCGGCCATCCTGCTGCCCATCGCGTTGGCCCGCACGGACGTTCGCGAGGTCCTCACGCGCTGGCGCTGGGTCGTCGCCTTCGCGGTGGTCGAGATCGCCATCCCATGGGTCGCGCTGGGCTCCGCCGAGCAGCACATCTCGAGCTCGCTCGCGGGCCTGCTGATCGCGGGGGTCCCGCTGGTCGGTGCCGCGATCGCGCTCCTGACCGGTGGCGCCGACCGATTCGGTCCGGTGGGCGTGCTCGGCATGCTCCTCGGCGTCGCCGGGGTGGCGTTCATCGTCGGGGCGGACTTCGCCGCCTCGGACACGACCGCTCTGCTGCAGATCGGCGTCGTCGTCGTCTGCTACGCGCTCGGGCCGGCGATCCTCGCCCGTCGGCTCGACGGCCTCCCGACGGTCGGGATCATGGCGGTGTCCCTTACCCTCGTGGCCGTCGCATTCACGCCGATCGCTGCCACACAGTGGCCGACCGCGACGCCATCGGCCAACGCCCTGATCTCGGTCGTGGTCCTCGCCACGGTCTGCACCGCGGCCGCCTTCATCCTGTTCGGCGCGCTCATCGACGCCGTGGGGCCGGTGCGCGCCACCGTCATCACCTACATCAACCCGGCCGTTGCCGCGGTGCTCGGGGTGTTCGTGCTGCAGGAGACGTTCACCGTGCCGATGGCGATCGGGTTCGCCCTCGTGATCGCCGGGTCGATGCTGGCGACGCGGCCGGCCCGGACCGAAGCGCTCGGGCCGACGCCGGCCCCCGCCTGATCTAGACGCCCTTCACCGCGAGGACGTCCACCAGGCGGATGTCGGGGTCCTTGGCGAGAAGCTGCGGGCCCGCCGCGGCAAGGGCCGCCGGGATCTGGCCCGACAGGTGCGCCTGACGAGCGGCCTCGTCCTCGAAGGCGTCGAAGATCCCGAAGGTCGAGCCGTCGACGCGGAACCCGTACCAGACACGCGTGCCCGGCTCCTGTTCCACGATCGCCTGGCCGCCCTTGACGAAGGCCTCGACCTCCGCTTCCTTGCCGGGCTTGGCCTCCACCAACGCGAGGATGCCCAGGGTCAATGCCATGTCGTTCTCCTTGTGTTCGTGGCCAACGGCTCGGGTCGGGCGACCCACGGGATTCGGTCAGTCGCGCCCACATGGAGTAACGCCGCGGACGTCCGGCCGGATGCAGTCGCGCTTCAGGCCACCGGCCGCGACACCCGGGCCAGCTCGACGGGTCCGACGCCCTGCATCGTCGTGGTGCCGACCGATTCGACGCGGAACCGACCGGTGAGCGCGTCGCCGATCGACGCCGGCACGTACAGCTCGCCGCTGGGCGTCACGTCGGAGATCCGCGCGGCGAGATTGACCGTCCGCCCGAAGATGTCGCCGTCGCGCGCGACGATCGGCCCGTGGGTGACGCCGACGTGACCCGGCGGCAGGTCGGCGTCGGCGAGGCGGTCCAACAGCTGGAGCGAGGCCTCCACGGCATCGACCACGTTCGCGAACTGGCTCAGCACGCCGTCCCCCAACAGCTTGACGACGCGTCCCCGATGCGCAGTGGCGATGCGCGACGCGAGATCCGCGAGCCGAAGGGCGACCTCCGCGGCGATCGCGTCCCCTCGCTCCTGGGTCAGGGTCGTGAATCCCGTCAGGTCGAGGAAGGCCACGGCGGGCTCCACGCCGGGACGGCTCGGGACGTAGCCGGTGGCGGCCAGCACCTGTTCGGTCGCCTGGATGCTGTAGTCGTCGATCTCGCGGCTGATGTGGTGCCGCGTGAGCCACTCGGCGAGGGCAGGCAACGTGCGGGCCGCCGTCGCCCATGGCAGGAACACGCGGTCGTAGATGTCCTGAGACGGCACGCCTTCGAATTCGGGCCCCATCCGCTCGACGTACTGGGCGTAGCCCTCGAGGGCCGCCACCGACGCCCGACGCGTCGATTCGCCGAACTGGCGAAGGATCTGCAGCGTGAGGTCGATCTCCCCGGTCGCCTCGATGAGTGCAGCCCAATCCTCGAGGAACGCCTCGTCCTCGCGCGACAGGTGGGACGTCGCGTCGGGTTCGGCGATGCCGAAGGCCCCGAACATCGAGGACAGCAGGTGGCCCCGGTCGCCGAGGGATGCCTGGAATGCCTGATACGTGCGCGATGACGGGTGGCCTGGCGGACCGTGCAGGTCGTCGTAGTACGCGACGCTGATGATCCCCGCGTCCTGTGCCCGGACCAGGACGTCGAGTGGCACGCCTGCGGCTTCGAAGCCGTCGATCACGCGGATCCGATGCGCTTCGCCAGGGGCATATCGCCCATCGTCGTCGGGCGTCAGAACCCCGCGTGTCGTCAGGTCCTCGACGCGGTCACGCGAGTCGCCCACCAGGTCGGCCAGTTCGGCCGCGGTCAGGCGCTCGGGTGACCTCGCCGGGACATCTGGGTCGTCGGGCATCGGCGACCCAGTCTATCGTCGCTAGCCCGCGGACCCCTCGATCCACCGACCGCCGTCGCCGCGGAGGCAGAGCTCCCGGTACGCAGCCGCGTCCATGGCCTCGCAGGCGAGCCACGTCGCTCGCGGGGCGACGTACTTCGTTCCGCGGGGGAAACCGCAGCTCTCTCGGTTGGCCGCTTCCGCCATGGTCTTACAGGCCTGCGGGGCCACGTCCGGCGTCTCGAGCGGGCGTGCCGCGCCATTCGAGGTCACGGTCCCGGTCCCGCCACCGGCGGGGTCGTTGATGGCCGGCGTGGGCGCCGGCACCGCCGCGACAGCGCCGGCATTCGCGACGGTCTGGAGCGACTGGAAGCCCGTCACGACGCCGGCCGCGATGGCGGCGACGGCCAGCAGGGTCAGCAGTGGGGTTCCGACGCGCGTGCGTCGGGCGTTAGGTGCCGTGGACATGACGGGTACTCCTTCGGATGTCGAACCGGTTGTCGCCCATCCGGGCACCTTGCGGGTTCGACTCCGGCCGGGTCCTCAGCCGCTGGTCGACAGCTCGAGCCGACATCTGTCGTCACGTCGGCCCGACGAATGACGAGGTCCCTTCGCCGATGGGCATGTCGTAGACTCCGCGCGAAATCAGACCTTGGGGCGGCCATGACCTTCGACCTCGATCGGTTCGTCTCGGCGCAGGCAGGCGTCTACGAGGGCGTGCTCGACGAGCTTCGACAGGGACGCAAGACCGGCCACTGGATCTGGTTCATCTTTCCGCAGGTCGCCGGCCTCGGGTCGAGCTCGATGTCGCAGCACTATGCGATCGGCTCGCTCGACGAGGCACGGGCGTACCTCGCGCACCCGGTCCTCGGCGCACGACTCCGCGAATGCGCCGGGATCGTCCTCGAGACCCGGGGACGGACGGCGAGCGACATCTTCGGCTCGCTCGACGCGATGAAGGTCCGCTCCTGCATGACGCTGTTCCATCGCGCCGCGCCCGACGAGCCGGTCTTCGCGCAGGTGCTCGAGCGCTTCTACGGCGGAGTCGCGGACGAGGCGACGGACGCGCGGCTCGCGTGACGGCAGCGCAGCGCGCCCGCTGCGAAAATGACCGGCGGGAGGTGAGCCATGGCCACATCCGATGCGCTGACAGGCGTGCTGGCTGCCGCGCACGCGCAGGTGCGTGGCGTCGACTGGGCTTCGTGGCAGGTGCCGCCGGGCGATGCGCGCCTCGCCGAGTACGTGTTCGCCGACGAGCCGCCGCTCACGAACGGGTTGCTCGGAAGCTACTTCGCGACGTGCGGGTGGATCTGGAACCGCCAGATCGGCCCCGATGAACAGCAACGCGTCGCCGCCGCGCTCGTCACGCTGTGGACCGTGCACGGCGTCGCCCAGGAGTACGCGCCGCTCCTCGATGTCCTGAGCGTGGTCGCGCTCTCGGACCATCTCCTGACCTTGCCGCCAGGCGAACCCGACCAGATGCGGCAGGAGCTGCTCGACTTGGTCCCCGACGGGATGTTCCCGGGCGTGGACGTGCCCGTTCCGGGGGCCGATGCCGCGTCGGCCGTCGAGCAGGCCAAGATCCCGGTCTCGACGCTCTCGGCACCCGATGTGACCGGCGTCGCCCTCGACGGGCTGTATTCGGCGACGACGTTCGGTCTCCAGCTCGACATCACCGGGCCGCCCGGCTCGGGGACGTGGGGATCGACCATCGAGTTCTATGCGTTCTTCACAGACGGGACGTACATGTTCTTCCCGTCGGCCAGCGAGGTGGGTCGCCAGATCGAGGACCCGGTCGGCCACAAGGCGTGGCACGGCCGGTACGAAGTCACCGCCGGCAAGATCCGGCTGTACGACGCATCGGACGGCACGATCAACGAATCCGACTACGTGTCCACGCCGGACGCGAAGGAGATCACGTTCTACGGCAAGACGTTCACGCGCGTCGGCGACACGGCCAACCTCCGCCCCGCGGCGACTGGTTAGTCGTACCCTCCGCGGATGGAGGTTCCGTCGTTCTCGATCGATGGGCAAGTCGCGCTGATCACGGGCGCGACCGGCGGGATCGGTGCGGACCTCGCCTCGGCGTTCGGCGCGGCCGGCGCTCGAGTCGGCGTGGCGGGGCGACGCGCGGCGCAGCTTGACGCCGTGGTCGCGCAGGTCCGCGCTGCCGGCGGCGAGGCGGTCGCCATCGAGCTCGACCTGACCGATCGCGCGTCGATCGACGCGGGCGTCGCGAGCGTGGTCGAGGCCTTCGGCCGCATCGACATCCTCGTCAACAATGCGGGGCTGGGCACGAACCACGACGCGGTCGACGCGACCGAAGCCGAGTGGGACGAGCTCTTCGCGGTCAACGTGCGCGGGCTCTTCTTCGCCTGCCAGTCGGCCGCGCGGCACATGCTCAGCCAGGGCTCGGGCCGGATCATCAACATGGCCTCGCAGGCCGGGCTCGTCGGGATCCGCCGGCACGCGGCCTACTCGGCCAGCAAGTCGGCGGTCATCGGACTGACGCGTGTGCTCGCGCTCGAGTGGTCGGACCGGGGCGTGACGGTCAACTCGGTCGCCCCGACCTGGGTCTACACGCCCGGCACGGCCGAGCGCCTCGACGATCCGACGTTCCTAGCCTCGGTCCTGGATAGGATCCCGGCCGGACGGGTCGCGTCGACCGGCGACGTCGCCGCCGCCGTCCTGTACCTTGCCTCCCCCGCCGCGGCCATGGTGACCGGGACGGTCCTCACGGTCGATGGCGGCTGGACCGCCCAGTAGTGGGACGACCCAGCGGCGAACCGCGCCGGCCGGCGGCGCTCATCACCGGCGCGGGGCGATCGGTGGGGATCGCAACCGGGATCGCGTCGCGGCTCGCCGACGACGGGTGGGATCTGGCGCTCTCGTACTGGCGGCCATATGACGCCGACCAGGCGTGGACGTCGAGCGATGACGAGCCGGAGCGTCTGGCCGAGGACCTCCGCGGCCGCGGGTCGACCGTGGTGTTGCTGCCCGGCGATCTCGCCGACCCAGACGAGCCTGCGCGCCTGGTCGAGGCCGCGACCGCCGTGCTCGGCGCGCTGCGTGGCCTCGTCCTCTCGCACGCCGAGTCGCGGGACTCGTCGATCCTCGACACGACAGTCGACTCTTTCGATCGGCACATGGCCGTGAACGCTCGAGCCAGCTGGCAGCTCATCGCCGCCTTCGCGCGGCAGGTGCAGGACGGCGGCGCGATCGTCGCGCTCACGAGCGACCACACGGCGTTCAACCTCCCGTACGGCGCGTCCAAGGGCGCCCTCGACCGCATCGTCATCGCGGCCGCCCGTGAGCTCGGGCGTCTCGGGATCCGGTCGAACGTCGTGAACCCCGGGCCGATCGACACCGGCTGGATGAGCGAGGAGCTCCACGTCGAGCTCGCTCGCCAACAGCCCACCGGACGACTGGGCACCCCGGCCGATGTCGCCGCGATCGTGTCGTTCCTGCTCTCGGACGATGGAGCCTGGACGACCGGCCAACTCATCCACTCGGACGGCGGTTTCTCGACCTGACGTCGCCGATCATGACGCCGAGGCTCTTCAAGGCCGCCAGGTCGGTGACGGTCAGTCGGTGCGGGCCCCGCCGGTCGTCGCGAGAGCCTCGCGCAGGCCAGCCAGCTCTGCCTTGATGTCGGCAAGCTCCTGGACGACGGTTGGCACGGTCGGATCGACGGGCTCCGGCTCGTCCGCCTGTGGCACGAGGATGCTGGCCAGGATGCTCGCCAGGGCGCCGATGATCCCGACGCCCGCGACCATGACCGTGAAGCCCGTCATCCGCCCGAGGAGGGTGATCGGGAAGCGGTCGCCGTAGCCGACCGTCGTGATCGTGACGACGGCCCACCACAGCGCGTCCCCGCCGGTCTGGATGTTCGCGTCTGGCGACTGGCTCTCGAACTGGATCACGAGGACGCTCGAAACGACAAGGACGATGAACGCCGACAGAAGGGTGATGAACGCGGCGTACGAGCCGCGATTCTCGAGGACGTCCGCGACCAGGGCCTTCTTGCTCTCACCCTGCAGGAGCCGCGCGATCCGGGCCAGTCGACTGAGTCGTGCGAGTCGAAGGAGAGCGGTGAACCGGAAGACCCCGAGGGACGGGATCGACCCCAGGAGATCAAGCCAGCCCCTGCGGCCGATGAAGTAGTCGCGCTTCGAGGGACTCCGCAGCAGGTTCGCGGCGAAGTCAGCCAGGAAGATGATGCAGACGACGTTGTCGTAGACCTGCAGGACGTCGATCGTGGGTTGCGACACCGGAAGCAGCAGCAGGACCATGATCCCGAGTGACAGCAACGTCAGGACCAGCATGAAGATGTTGTAGGAGTTGCTGTGTTCCGGAGGGCCGCCCGCCTTGTCGCTCATCTCCGCCGCCTCCCTCGTGTGTGAATGAGTCGCGATGATGGCAGAGTCCCGACGGCCTTCGCCCGAGGATCTGGCGGTACGCTAATGACGATGCCCGCCGACCAGTCAGCGCTCCGACGGTTCAGGACCGCGGCGGAGGGCCGCCCGCGTGGTGGCTTCTCGATCGCGATCCCGTTCGACCCGGCGACCGCCTGGGGTGAGCGTGACCAGTACCACGTGCACGGGACGGTAGGTGGTCAGCCGTTCCGCGGCCCGCTGGCGGACGCGGACGGCTCGTGGTCCCTCCAGCTCGGTCCGGCCTGGTGCCGCGCGCCGGGCTTCCGGCCGGGCGACGAGGTGGAGGTCGTCATGGGACCGGAGGGGTCGCAGTCGACCAGCATGGGCGCGGATGTGGCCGCCGCGTTCGCCGCCGAGCCGGCCGCAGCGCGGTTCTACGACTCACTCCCGTCGTTCTATCGCAACAACTACACGCGCTGGATCGAGGGTGCCAAGCGACCCGAGACGCGCGCGAAGCGCATCGCCGAGCTGGTCGAGCTCGCCAGGCAGGGCAAGCGCGAACGCTGAGGTCAGGCGCCCTCGCCGGCGTCGTCCGCGGACGCATCGCCTTCCTCGTCGGGGCGAGCGATCTGCGTGGACGCGAGGTGACTCGCCTCGACCATGAGGGCCTTGCCATCGCGGTCCTTCCAGCGCGTCTGGATGAGGACCTCGTCGACCTCGCCCGCGATCCGCATGACGACGTTGTAGCCGGACCCGCTCTGTTCGATGGACTGGATCGCGACCTCGTTCGCGGGCAGCGGCATCAGGGCGAGGACTTCGCCGAGGTTGCGCACGAGCTCCGGGCTGAAGTCGCCCGTCGCCCGCTGGACATCGCCCGCGGCGAGGGCATCGCACACGGCCTGGGCACGTGCTCGAACGGTCGGTTCATCCATCGGGTCGACCTCGCGATGCGATCGCGGCCAGGGCCTGACCGCTCGCCTCGATGATAGGCCGCGGGACCGCAGGACCATGCGGCGGCGGGGGGTTGACATGCACGTTTTACGATTGAGTCATGACGAATTTACCTGACCACGAACCCCGACCCGGAGGCCATCACCAGCTACATCACGACGACGTTTCCGAATACCGATGTCGTCACGATCGAAGGCGGCTCGTTCTTCTCACTCGATCCCGAGCGACACTTCCCCAACTTCGCGACGATCGTCTGGAATGACGATTTCGACCAGGCGTCGAACCTCTCGCGACCGGGCTTCTTCCGTCTCAACATCGGCCTGAGCCGAGAGACGTTCGAGCGGCTCGTCGGTTCGGTCGACGACCCGGACTACACGGCCGTCGACCAATTCCTCCCCCACCCCGACTACGCGCGGCAGCACTACGTCTCGATCGTGAACCCGAGCGCGACGACGTTCGAGGACGTCATCGTCCCGCTGCTGGCCGAGGCGCACGACCGACTGGCGGCCCAACGGGCACGGCACGGAAAATGACGGCGAACCCCGCCGCTGAGCCGACCGGACCGTCCCTCGTCGACCAGGTCTCGCGCCTCTACGACCTCATCGCGGGCTACCACCTGACCAACCTGCTCGAGGTGGGTCGCGAGCTGGGCGTCTGGGAGGCGGTCACGCAACGACCCGGGATCGACTCGGCCGCGCTCTCTGGCGCCCTGAAGACGGACCCCGACTACACCGACATCCTGTGTCGCACGGCCTTCGCGTTCGAGATCCTCGAGCGAGACGGCGACGGCTGGCGGATGGGACCGCACATGGACGCCATCCTGGGCGATCCTGACTCGCCGTTCTACCTGGGCCGGGCCGCGACCGTCCATCTACTGCTCGGCGGCGAGGATTACCCGGACCTCGCCGATCGGATCCGGCGCGGTCGCGTCGTGTCCTATGCGGACCACAGCGACGCGTTCATCAATGAGGTCGCCGACAGCCTCCGCTCATTGCCCCGGATCTTCGTCAACGTGGTGCTGCCGCGTCTCCCGGCCCTCGCCGCTCGACTCGCGGCCGGGGCGCGCGTGCTCGATCTCGGGTGTGGCGCCGGCTGGGCGATCGTGGAGCTGGCCGACCGGTTTCCGGCGAGCCGGGTCGACGGCGCCGACATCGAACCGCGTTCGGTCGCGCTGGCCGCGGACAGGATCGTTCGCACGGGCCTCACCGACCGCTGCGAGGCCCGGCTCCTCGGCCCGGAGGGCCTGACCGACGTCGCGACGTACGACGTCATCACGACGTTCCTCGTCGTCCACGAGATCGAGCCGGACGTGAAGGACGGCGTCATCGCCGCGGCCGCGCGAGCGCTGACACCCGGCGGCTCGCTGGTGATCTTCGACGAGGCCTACCCCGACACCGACGAGGCCATGCGCACGATGCCGAGCCGGTTCACTGCCGTCGCCCAGTGGTACGAGTCGACGTGGGGCAACCGGATCGACACCGCCACGGCATTGCGCGAACGCGTCTCGAGGGCAGGGCTTCGACTGACCGACGAGACGACCTTCAGCCGGTTCACGATCCTGGTGGCCGAGAAACCCTGACCGGGCGCCGTCGTTGGCGCCGGCCCGCGATCAGCGAGTCGCGCTTGCGACCGCCTCGATCCCGAATTCGATGCCGTCGTGCCACTCGGACGGTGGAACGGAGCCAAGCGGGTCGAACGGCGTCGCCCACTCGGCCCGCCAGGCGGCCGCCTCGAAGCCCTCGGTGACGTAGATGGTCTCCCTGGCGATCTTGTCGCCGCGAAACTGGAAGACGCCAAGCCCGAGCATCGGCGGCGAGCCGTTGTAGGACACGAGGATCTCGGCGACCCAGAGCTCGCCCTCGCCCGTGATCCGGCGGATCCGATAGTCGACCTTGGCCGGGTACTGCTTGCGCCAGGTCAGGAAGCTCGCCTTGCCGATGAACCGCTCACCGGACTGCGGGAACTCGAGCACGGCGTCGTCGTGGTAGATCTCGTGCGTCTCGTCGAGGTCGCGTCCCTCCTCGAACTGGCGCAGCAGCGCGGCACGGATGGCGTTGTCGTCCATGGATGAGTCTCCCCGTTGAGGAGGAGCAGCGTGAACAGGGCCGGGCTGTCGTGCTGCGGGCAGATGTCGATCCGCAGCACTGACATCCATCCATGGTTCGACCTTCGGATGCTCGCGGTGGTCAGGTGTCGGAAGGCGCCTCGTCCATCGTGACGACGACCTTGCCACGCGCGTGGCCGTCATCGACCCAGCGGAGTGCGTCCACGATCTGGCTCAGCGGGTAGCGACGATCGATGACCGGCTTGACCTGGCCGGCCGCGATGAGCCCCTTGAGCGTCTGGACGTCGTCGGGGTCGAACGGCTTCCACCAGAGCAGCAGACCTGTCCACCGGCTCGTGGCAAGCGTGACGACCGGCCCGACGACGAGCGCGGCGAGGATCGCGGGCGTGGTCCCACCGAGCGTGACGTAGACCCCTTTCGGTTTCAGAGCCCGACGGACTTGCAGGACCGGGTGGTGCGAATCGGTGTCGACGATCCAGTCGTAGCGTTCACCCGTGGTCGTGTAGTCGACCTGTTTGTAGTCGATGACGTGGTCGGCGCCGAGCGAGCGCACGAACTCGAGCTTGTCGGTGCTGGCGACCCCCGTCACCTCCGCGCCGCGCGACTTGGCGATCTGGATGGCGAACGGACCGACGTTGCCCGAGGCGCCATCGATGAGGACCTTGTCGCCGGGCCCGATCGTCGTGCCGTCGCGCCGGCGCAGACCCTGGACGCCGAGGATCGCCGAGTGCGGCAGCGTGGCCGCCTCTTCGAACGACATCCCGTCGGGCATCGATGCGAACGCCCGCTCCGGCGCGCACACGTACTCCGCGAATGCGCCCTGGCCGCTGTACGCGTACATGTCCCCGAAGACCTGTTCGCCGGGCACGAAGCGCGTCACGCCCGGACCGACGGACTCGACGACGCCCGCGACGTCCAGTCCCAACCGCGGCTCCCTCGGTCTCCGAAGGCCGATGAAGGTGCGGGCGAACGATGGCCGTGGCGTCAGGAAGTCGAGGTCCGCCCGGTTGACCGACGCGGCCCGGACGCGGACCAGGACCTGGTCGTCGACGGGCGTCGGACGTTCGACGTCCACGAGCTCCACGACGTCGGGTGTGCCGTACCGGTACCGGACTGCCGCCTTCATCGCACTACCTCAGGGTCGATCCGCGGGCGAATGCCACGGATCAGAGCGCAGCGGCGGCGTCGTCCACGGTCCCCTGCCCTGTCGGTCGAACCTCGCTGTCGTGGGTGATGTTATCGAACTGCCGCCACAGGACGATGACGAGCATCAACGAGCCCGCGAAGGCGAACCAGAACGGCGCCGTGATCCCGAAGTTCCGCGCAAGCAGTCCACCGATCGGCGTGCCGATGACGAGTCCACCGATGATCGCGACCCGGTACACCCCGCCGACCCGGCCGAGCAGCGCGTCCGGGACGGCTCGCTGCCGCACGACCGTCGACGTGGTGCCCCACACGAACTCGTGCACGCCGAACACGACGAAGGTCGCCAGCGCGACGCCCGCCGAGGTCGTCAGCGCGAGCACCAGGTGCGTCCCGGTCTCGATCAGGAGTCCCATGCGCATCAGGTCGGCGAGCGAGAACCGGCGCTCGAGGCGTCCGTACGAGACCGTCCCGATGATGCCGCCGATGGCCGTCGCGGTCGTGAGGAGCCCGAACCCGACCGCGTTCATGCCCAGCCGCTCGCTGGCGTACAGGACCAGGACCGACATCGCCGCTCCGAACGTCACGTTGAACGTGAAGATCGTCAGCGCGAGGGTCCGCATCGGCGGATGGGCGACGAGCCAGCGGATGCCCTCGGCCATGTCGGCGCGCCAGCCGGCCGACTCCCGGACCTCGGTCCTGGCGCTGACGACGACGCGCGAGATCAGCAGCGCGCCGAGCGCGAAACAGGCGGCATTCGTGGCGAACGGCAGGGCCATGCCGGCGGCGAACATGAATGCGCCGATCGCCGGCGCCACGAGCTGGTTCATCAGCACGAACGCGCCCTGCATCCGGGCGTTGGCGATGCCGAGGTCCTCGCGGGCCACGAGGCCGGGCAACAGCGTGCTGCTGGCAGAGTCGGCGAAGGTCTCGGCGGTGCCGAGGATGAACAGCACGATCAGGACCACGGCGATGCTGACGGTGCTGCTGACGATCGTGCTGACGAGAACCACCAGGACGCCCGCCCGGACCAGGTCCACCGCGATGACCATCCGGCGGCGATCGAAGCGATCGGCGGCTGCGCCACCCACCACGCCGAAGATCAGGACCGGCAGGTATCCGCTCAGGAGGGCCAGCGAGACGAGGAACGGATCCGGGTCAGGGAGGCGACGAGGAGCGGTCCGGCCGCGATCGCGATGCCGTCGCCGATGTTGTTGATGAGCGTGGCCGAAAAGAGCCAGCGGAAGCTCGTTCCGAGCCGTGTCGGTGCGATGTTCTCGACGATCCGGGCGGGCAGTATGCGCACCGGCGGCAGGATACCAACGGTCAGGGCCCTTCGACGCCCGGCCGGGACGAGCCGGCAGACGCGTCGCCGGTCTCCTCGATGTGGCGCTTGACCGATTCACGGAAGCGGTGGTGCGCGAACAAGCTCGCGCGCGTCTCGGTCACGCGGTTGTTGACCCGGCTCAAACGAGGGCAGCCGCCTCCACCGGTCGACCGAAGAGGAATCCCTGCCCGACGTGGACGCCAAGGCCGAGCAGCGTCGTTCGTTCCGTCACGGGGCTCGTCCACTTCGCCCAGGCGATCGACGTGGGTCAGGCGCACGCACGCGCCCGCGCGTGCGTGCGTCGTTCCCAGGGAAAGGGCTCGTACGATCCCGACCTCCTCGCGCTCCCGTCCGTGAGGGACGGCAACGACGGCAGTGCGTGCATCGGACCGTACCCGACCGCCCTGGTCGACCCCATCCCCCATCCGTACGGGGGTTGACGATCGCGAGCTCGCCGACCGCATCAGGGGCCGATCAGTCCGTGTCGGGCCAGACCGTGAGTTCGGGATCGGACCCAGCACGGGCCAGGACGTCATCGACGGGTCGGAAGGTGTCCTGGGTCGCGTCCTTCAGAGCACGGGTCAGGAAGTCGAAGATCGGGGCGATCTGGTTGAGGAGCTGCCCGTTCTCGCCGTAGATCGACAGGTTGGTCCCGTGCAGCACCTTCGATGCAGCTTCGACGATCTGCGGTGCCTGCTCAAGCGGGAGCATCTCGCGACGCATGCCCTGCTCCGCGCGGGCCAGCAGCAGGTCGCGCTCGACCTTGAGCGCCCTGACCTGGTTCTGGAGCTGCCGGAGCTCGAGTTCCTGCAGCAGGATCGCACGCTCATTCTCGATCTTGCAGCAGGCGGACCGGGCTCTCGGTGTTCAGCCGGTCCTGCTCGGCTTCCATCTGGCTGTGGAATCGCTCTTGCTCGAGCTGGAGGGCCTGTCGCTCGGTCGCGAGGTCCTCGGCCTGCATGCGCCGCTTGCGGGCCAGGTCGACCAGCTCCAGCTCCTCCTTTCGCCGCAGGTCCTCCTGGGCAGAGGCGAGCTTCTTCTCGGCGACATGCCCTGCTGACGTCATCTCCGCGAGCTGGAGCTCCTGCTTCGGCGAGGATGTCGGACTGGTCGCTCTTGCAGCTTGATCTGGTTGCGAACCTCGGCCTCGAGCTGCTGGCGCAACTCCGCGTCGACGATGAAGACCTGGGCCACCTGCGCGACTTCGACGACTGATCCCCCAGGCCTTCGCCTCGTCGTCCTCCTGGATCGTCGGCCTGGAGGCCGCCTCGACGACGCCCGTGAGGGTCGTCTTGCGCTGCTCGATGCACTCGACCATCGTCATGTGGGAGACGGCGTGGCGGAGTTCGCCCAGGCAGACATGCGTGATCAGCGTGGAGATCTGACCCACACCGGCGCCACTGCTGAAGTCGAACAGCTGTGCCGCTGCGGCCGGGTCGGTGATGCGGTAGATGATCGTGCCCTTGAAGCGCAGCGGAATGCCGTCCTTCGTTTCCTGTGTGAACTCGAAGGCGGCTTCCTGCTTGGTGCTGGGCACGAGCACAAAGATGGTGCCCGGTCGCAGCCAGGCCTGGACGGCCGTGCCCCGGTTCTCGAGGGTTCCATCGTGCCCGACCAACAGGTACTGGTTCGGGCCTGCTCTCACGACCGGCATCGGTTCGATCTCCTCATCGGCTCGGGGGACCTTCCGGGGACGCGAAGGGACGCGGGGTCACACATGGACTCGACCAGGGGCGGCGGCCGGTGGGGTTCCGGTCGCCGATCGAGTCCCGCGGTGATAGCCAACCACCGTCGACCGCGCCAGGCCATCCGCCGAGAGTCCTTCGAGACAGAACGCTTTCGTGGTGCGTGCCTGCCATCACGAAAGGGCGACCCTCGGTCCGAGGTCGCGAGGTCAGCCGCAGGGCAGCAGGCCGGCGGTCTCCTTCGCGTCGAGGACGAGGAGCGCTGCGGCGTCGATCCGATCGGCGAAGGTCGCATCTGCGCCCGCTCGGGTCGCGAGCGCCTTGGCCATCTTGATCGCCGGGCCCAGCTGATTTCGAGATGATCATGTCGCCACCCGCCGCGATGAAGTCGACTGCCCGCGTGCCGGCCGGGATGGAGCTGACAGCGGTGGCCCCGAGCGCATCTGAGATCACGACGCCGCCGAATGCGAGGTCATGGCGGAGCATGCCGTCGATGACCGTCGGCGAGAAGACCGCGAGGTGGTCCGGGTCGATCCGCTCGTAGGTCGCGAGCGAGACCATGACGAACGGGACGCCCGCGTCGATCGCGGCCGCGAACGGCCCCATGTCGGGATCGTCGCGCGTGGTGACCGTATCGCGGACGTCGTCCGTGAAGTCCGTGTTGCCGACGACGTGGCCCAGTCCCGGGAAGTGCTTCGCGCTCGTCGCGATCCCGCCGTCCTGCATCCCGGCGATGAACGCGGCGACGTGGCTCGACACGACGGCCGGCACGCCGCCGTACTCGCGGCGCAGCTTGCCGATGGGGGCGTTGCGGGACTCCGTGCCGGCGGGCACGACGTCGGCGACGGGCGCGAGGTCGAGATTGACCCCCGCCTCGCCCAGTTCGGACGCCCATCCCTGTGCCATCCGTCGAAGCGTCGCCGGGTCCAGCTCGCCCTGGTCCACCGCGGACGGGATCACCTCGAAGCCGGTCCCCGACAGGCCCTGGATGAGGCCACCCTCCTGGTTGGCAGCGATGAAGAACCGGACGCCGTCCGTCGCATCGTCCGTGGCCAGCGACTGCACCGAATCGGCGATGGCTCGAATGGCCGCGACGCCGGCCGAGCTGTGCGTCGTGAAGGTCATCGAACCGAAGTGATAGGTCTCGATGCCGTCGACCTCCGCGGCGTCCAGCCGGTCCTTTCGCAGACCGATCATGAAGAGCTGCCCGATCCGCTGCGGCTTGCTCATCGAGGCGAGCGTTCGAGCGGCACAGGTCGGTGCGGACGTTGGCGTCGACGTCGGCTGAGCGACCGGCGTGGGGACCGCCGACGCACGCTCGGTCTCGGCAGCTGTCGGGTTCGCCTGCCCTGTGGATGGCGTCGTGGGCGTCGCGCACCCGAGACTTGCCCCGGCAAGGAGCGCGCATGCGAGTGCAAGGGTGGCACGGCGCCGGGTCACGGACATGCGCGGCATTATCGCCGCCGTTCTGGCGAAGCGGTCGCGGGCGGCCGTCGGTACCCCGGGTCAGCGGGCATCGGCGCACTGGTATCGTCGGGGAGTGAGCAGCGCCCCGTCCCCACGCGCCGGCATGGGCGCGATCCCCTACGGGGACGGCACGATGTTCCGCGTCTGGGCACCCCACGCGGAAGCCGTCTTCGTCACCGGCACGTTCGACGGCTGGGCCGGCGATCGGACTGAGCTCGGTCCGGATGGCGATGGCTCGAGCGGCACGTGGTCGGCCGATGTTCCCGGCGTGGCACCCGGTGAGGAGTACCGCTTCACGATCCGGACGCAGGCGGGCGACCTGTCGCGCGTGGATCCGTACGCCCGGCACGTGACGAGCTCGGTCGGCAATGGCATCGTCTACGACCCGGAGGGCTTCGACTGGGGCGGCGACGCGTTCGAGATGCCGGCGTGGGACGACCTCGTCATCTACGAGATGCACATCGGCACGTTCGCGGCCCCTCAAGACCGCACGGGCACGTTCGACGACGCCCGCCGCCGCCTCCCCTACCTCGAGCGGCTTGGCGTGTCCGCGGTCCAGGTCATGCCCCCGTTCGAGTTCGCCGGGGACATCTCGTGGGGCTACAACCCGGCCCACCTGTTCGCGATCGAATCGGGCTATGGCGGCCCGGACGCGTTCAAGCGCTTCATCCGCGACGCACACGGCCACGGCATCGCCGTCATCGTCGATGTCGTCTACAACCACCTCGGCCCATCGGACCTGGATCTCTGGCGGTTCGACGGCTGGGCCGACGGCGAGGGCGGCGGGATCTACTTCTACAACGACGGTCGGGCCGTCACGCCGTGGGGGGCGACGCGGCCCGACTACGGCCGCGGCGAGGTCCGCACGTTCCTGCGGGACAGCGCGATGACCTGGCTCGAGGAGTTCCGCTGCGACGGGCTTCGATTCGACGCCACCGTCTACATCCGGGCGATCGACGGCGACCCGTCGAGCCCATCGACAGCGCTCGCCGACGGCTGGTCGTTCATGGCCTGGCTCAATGACGAGATCCGGGCTCGCCAGCCGTGGAAGATCACGATCGCCGAAGACATGAAGGACGACACGCGGGTCGTCGTCCCGACCGCCGACGGTGGGGCCGGGTTCGCGGCCCAGTGGGACGCGGGGTTCATCTATCGGGTCCGACCGGCTCTCGTGGCCTCCGAGGATGAGGACAGGGACATCGACGCGGTGGCGACCGGCATCCTCGGTGTCGGCCGCGGCGCCCCGCAGAGCCGCGTCATCTACACGGAGTCGCACGATGACGTCGCCGATGGCGAGACCCGCGTCCCCGAAGCCATCTCGCCCGGCGAGGCAGACAGCTGGTGGGCGAAGAAGCGCTCGGTGCTGGGCTCGGCCCTGGTCCTGACGTCCCCGGGGATCCCGATGCTCTTCCAGGGTCAGGAGCTGCTCGAGGACCGCTGGTTCGATGACACCGTCGCGCTCGACTGGGAGAAGGCCAGCACGAACCGGGGCATCCTGCGTCTCCACCGCGATCTCATCGCGCTCCGGCGGGACCGGGACGGCTCGACGCGCGGCCTGCGCGGACCGAACGTCGCGATCCTCCGGGCGGATCAGGAGGCCAAGGTCCTCGTGATGCACCGCTGGATGGACGGGGGCCCGCACGACGACACGCTCGTCGTCGCGAACTTCGCCGATCGGACGCTCGACGACGTGCCGATCGGGGTGCCGGCCCCGGGCCGCTGGAAGGTCCGGTTCAACTCCGACGCGTCAAGCTACGCCCCCGACTTCCAGGGCCACGACGCCTTCGACCTCGATGCCGACGGCCCGCCCCTGGACGGCTGCCAGCAGAGCGGCCGGCTCTCGGTCGGCCCGTACAGCGTCGTCGTGCTCTCGAGCGAGGGCTAAGGGCGGCGACTGGGCCGGACCCCACCCCGCGTCCGGCCATGCGGATGACGCGCGATCCACGAGGTCCGCAGGCGCGTATCGTGGAGTGATGGACGCAGGACTCGCCCTGTCCGACGGTCAGGAGACCCAGTCGCCGCCCGCCCGCGTCATCACGGGTCGTCTGGGCGCCTTGCTCGTCGCAGTGGCCCTGGTCGGGGCTGCGTGTTCGCCGACGACCCCGGAGCCATCGCCGAGCCCGGCCGGGGTCCTCTTCCCCAGCTCAGCGCCCACTCCCTCCCCCACGTCGGGGCCGACGAGCCCCGCCCGGACGCCGGCTGCCACGCTCGCCCTGCCCGATCGACCCCTCGCGAGCGCGGGGCGGATCGCCGTCGTGCGCGACGACGGGTCCCTCTGGCTCACCGACGCCGACGGCCGCCCGACCATGCTGGCCAGTGGTGATGCGGGGACATTCGGCTTCCCGACATGGTCTCCGGACGGGTCGCAGATCGCCGCCGTCCAGACGAGCTTCACCGAGGCGACGATCCTCGTCTTCGACGTCAGGGACGCGAACTCCAAGTCGGCGGCCACCCCGCGCGCGATCTTCCGAAGCGCGACGATCGCCCCCTTCTACCTGTCGTGGACGCCCGACGGCAAGGACGTCTCGTTCCTGGCGAGCGACGCGGAATCCCTGAAGCTGTGGATCGCGCCGGCAGACGGCAGCGCGCCGCTCGACGGCAGCGGACCAGGAGCAGTCGTCCGCGCGGGCAATCCGTTCTACTTCGACTGGATCGACGGGGACCACCTGCTCGCCCACATCGGGACGGGCGCCGACGCGTTCCTCGGCGAGATCGGCCGCGATGGCGTCGCGATCGGGAAGGCGCTACGCACGCCGGGCGTGTTCCGGTCGGCGGACGTCAGCGCCGACGGGAGGTACATCGGGTACGTGCGGGCCGGCACGAGCGGCGAGGACGCCATCGTGGTCACGACACGGAGCGGCGCCGACGAGCATTCGATGCCGGCGTTCGGCCTGAGCGCGGTCGACTTCAGCCCGGTTGATGACACGCTCGCCTCGATCGGGGCCGTGGAGGCGACGACCGAGCCTGTGGGCGTCCCCGCGGGCCCGCTCCGCCTGATCGATGCCCGGACAGGCGCCGTTCGGTCGCTTCTCGACGGACCGGTGGTCAGCTTCGCCTGGTCACCGGACGGGAAGACGATCGCGGCGATCGGCCTGGTCCGCCCTCCCGACGGCTCGGCCGTCTCGAGTACGAGCCCGGAGCCTTCCGCGGCGCCCGATGCGGGGGTCGACGTCCGGATGTGGTTCGTCGACGTCGCGACGGGCGACATCCTGTCGGATCCCCGGGTGCTGCCTGGGGACCGGTACGTCCGGGGCCTGATGGAGTACTTCGATCAGTACGCCCTGAGCCACCGCCTGTGGGCGCCCGACAGCTCGTCGATCCTCCTGCCGCAGAGCAGCCCGGACGGGACGACGCACATCGACGTCTTCTTCCCCGACGGCGGCCAGCCGGTCCCGATCGACGGTGACATCGGGTTCTGGAGCCCGTAGTGTCCGACAGCGCAGCGAGCGAGATCCTCGTCCAGGGGGCGAGTGCGCTCGCCCACGCCGAGCCGGAAGCCGGTCTCGAAGCCCTCCTTCGCGTGGTGGCCGAGGAGCTCGGGCTCGAATTCGGCCGTGATCGTCGTGCCGGGCGGGCCGTCGGGCCACCTGGCGATCGTCGCCGCGCACGGCCTCGGCGTCCCGGCGGAGGCGGGGCTCACTGCCGCGCTCCGGAACCCGGAACATCCGGTCGCGCGGACACTGCGCGATCCGGTCGCGACGTTCGACGTCCTGCCGAGCCAGCCCGGCGGACCCGCACTCCGAAGCCACCTGCCACTCACGGTCACGCGCGGCGGGACGGTCCAGGTCCTCGGCGTGCTGGCGCTCGCCCACCACGCCCCGATGGATGCGGCATCGCGTCGATCGCTCGGGGCCGTCGCCGACCTGGCCGCGCTCGGGCTGGAGCGTTCGCACCCCGCCTGAGGCGGAACGCGTCAACCGGTGCCGCTGCGGGCCTCCCGCGCTGCGAGCTCCTCGAGCCGGATCTTGACGATCTTCGTGACGGTGTCGACCGGGATGGGCTGGTCCGCGGGGAAGCGCAGGGTCCCCTTCCCCGCCACGTAGGGCGCGACCTCGTCGCCGAGCGCCTCGATGACCGCGTCGCTCGCGGGGAAGAGGCTGTAGTGGTTCTTGAACGCGGCGTACGAGACGAGGAACTGACCGCCGTGGCTCCTGAGCGCGGGCATCTGATAGGCGATCGTCTCGGTCGCCTCGGGCGCCGCGGCGTTCACCGCCCGCCGAAGCTCCGACAGTGCCGCCCGCCGATCGTCCGGAAGGGCGGCCAGGTAGGCCTCCACGCTGGTGACCGAAGCCATCGGGTCTCCTTTCCGTGAGCGAGGGTCGCGACACCATGTTCCCACGCGGGACCCGGCCCCAGCCCTGAGCCCGCCGGAATAAAGGCGAGGCCGAGGGAAGTTCGGTCGTTCTCCCGATGTCCGAGGCGGCCTTTAGCCCGAGGCTGTGAGATGTCCCACCTAACGAACCTGGATGAGAGCCCCATGGAACCGTTCCTGATCGCCGTCGTCTGTATCGCGGCGCTCGCGATCCTCGACGCCCTGTCGATCGCGTTCGGCGCCGACTCGCGCGACGGGTTCCGCGAAACCGACCGGGAACCACCGTTGCGCCGAGGCTTCTGACCCAGGCTCACCATCGGCAGAGGGAGAACACATGAACGCCATCGCGATCGCGCCCGACCTCGCGGCGATCAAGCAGCGTCAGCAGGCCACGTGGGCCAGCGGCGACTACCACATGATCGGGACCCAGATCCTGATCGTCTCGGAGCTGCTCATCGAGGCGCTCGACGTCCATTCGACCGAGCGGGTGCTCGATGTCGCGACGGGCAGCGGCAATGCCGCGCTGGCCGCGGCGCGACGCGGCTGCACGGTCGTCGGCATCGACTACGTCACGTCGCTGCTCGATCGAGCTCGTCGGCGGGCAGTCGCCGAGGGAGTCAAGGTGACCTTCGTCGAAGGCGACGCCGAGTGGCTGCCCGTGGCCGACGCCAACTTCGACGTCGTGAGCTCGGTCTTCGGGGCGATGTTCGCGCCCGACCAGGAGCAGACGGCGAGCGAGCTCCTCCGCGTGTGCCGGCCGGGCGGCCGGATCGGCCTGGTGGCGCACACGCCCGAGGGCTTCATCGGTCAGCTCTTCAAGGTCATCGGGGCCCACGTCCCGCCGCCGGCCGGACTGCGCTCACCGCTCCAGTGGGGCACCGAGGAACGGCTGCGTGACCTCTTCGGCGACGCGATCGACCAGATCAGCCTCGTCAAGCGCCACTACGTCTTCCGGGACCGCTCGCCCGAGGCGTTCATCGCGTACTGGCGGCGCTACTACGGCCCGACCCTCAAGGCCTTCGAGACGGTCGGCGAGGACGGTCGGGAGGCACTCGAGGCCGACATCCTGGCGCTCATCGCCCGGCTCAACCAGGCCGATGACGGCACGATGGTCGTGCCGAACGAGTACCTCGAGGCGGTCATCGTCAAGCGCTGACGACGTGGCTCGTCACCCGTTCGTGCCACCATGGAGACATGCCACTGACGGGTGACTACGCCCCGAGCACCGCCGGCTGGGCGCGCAAGCAGGCCGAGCGCTACGAGGCGAGCGACGGGGCCGAGGCGAGCGACCTGCGCGGCCGGCCCGTGATCGTCCTGACCTCGGTCGGGGCGAAGACCGGCAAGCTGCGCAAGACGGCCCTGATGCGCGTGGAGCACGACGGCGAGTACGCCGTCGTCGCATCGATGGGCGGCGCCCCGAAGCACCCGGTCTGGTACTACAACCTCAAGGCCAACCCCCATGTCGAGCTCCAGGACGGGCCGACCAAGCGTGACTACCGTGCCCGCGAGGTCAGCGGCGCCGAGAAGGCGACCTGGTGGGCGCGCGCGGTCGAGGCATGGCCGGACTACGCCAAGTACCAGACGAAGACCACCCGCCAGATCCCGGTCTTCGTCCTGGAGCCGTTCGAGCCGTGACGTACTCGATCGTCGCGCGGGATCGGCGCTGACGCGAGTTCGGCCCCGAGCGTGGCGTACCGGCACCAGCAATACGCAAGTACGGGTCGCCGCCGGGCCTCGTGGTCCGTATGCTCGCGGGCGAAGGCCGGCGCGATCGTCGGTGCGTACGGGGTACCTGCGTTGGTCACGAGCCCAGCCCGCCACCGCCGGAATGCCCGCGTCTGGACGGCGATCGTCCTGACGGCCCTCTTCACCGCCATCCTCGCGCCCGCGACCGCCCATGGCGCGGGCACGCTCGCGATCACCCTCGTCCCGAGCGTCACCCTGGGGGAGCCGGGCGATCCCATCACCCTGACCGCGACGGTCACCGACGCCGGGGTTCCCGTCACGAGCGGGTTCGTCCGGTTCACGAGCCAGGCCGATCCCGATGACCACGACGTCGACGTCGATTCGAACGGCATGGCCTCCTTCACATACCAACTTCGGGCGGGTTACACGAGCTTCGACGCTCGCTACTACCCGGGCGGGACCGGGGCGACCACGTGGGCCTGGGGCCGAACCGACACCACCACGACGCTCGACACGCTCACGTCGCTGAAGCAGGGCCGCCCGCAGTACGCGAACCTGAAGGTGTACCCAGTGCCGCCCGACCACGGGACACCGGCGCTCACGCTCTACGACGAGACGACCGGCATGACGGTCGGCCCGTCTATTCCCGACGACGTCTGACGACGAAGTGCAGGTCGATCTCGGTGTCCTCGGGCCCGGCACGCACGTCGTGCATGCGGTCTTCACCGGCGACGACTACGTCCACGACTCGGTCAGTGCGCCGACCACGATCACCGTCACCCCGGACAACGAACTCGACGCGTCGATCGCCAACAGCTCGTCGACGCTCTATCCGCACAAGGACGGGTACAAGGACACGGTCAAGACGACGGTCTGGTCGAACGAACCGGTGACCATCTCGTTCAAGGTCCTCAACGCCGCCGGCAAGACGGTCCGCTCGTCCAACCCGGCCCCGGTGACGGTCTGGACGGACAGGAACACGGTCTTCACGTGGAACGGCAAGTCGAACGCCGGCAAGCTCGTCGCCAACGGGAGGTACCGGATCCGGGCGGTCGTCACCGACTCGTTCGGCCACAGCCTGACGAAGACGTTCGCGGTCACGGTCTCGTCGAAGCGGCTCGTCTGGCACACGGTCAGCAGCTCCCCGACGAAGGCGGGCCGGTCGTGGTCGGGCCTCGGCGGGTCCGGGACGGGATCCGCCCGGGCCGGTGGCACGTGGTCGACGGGCGGGCGCCTCAGGGCGGGCGACGGCTTCGTGACCGTGGCCTACACGCTCAGGCTGGGCTCGGTCTCGGTGCCGAAGTCGGCCGTCGTCCGCAAGATCACGGCATATGTCGCCGGCAAGGGCCCGTCCGGCACGCCGGACGCGGAGATCGGGATCCACAACACCGGCTTCGGCAGCTGGAAGATCATCAACTACTACGACGCCCGCAAGGCCGTGGGCAAGGCCTACAAGGCGTACTCGACCTCGACGACCGCCGCGAGCTCTCACCGCTCGGGCAGGACCGTCCACGTGATCATCATCGTGAACGGCGGCACGTGGGACGTCCGCCGGGTCAAGGTCACGTACCGGTACGCGGTCCTGAGGTAGGGATCCGCCCGGGCGACCGTTGTCACTCGTGACGGGCGCGCAGTAGCATCGGGCAACGATGCCGTCACGCCGCGAGGAGCCCCTGCTCCGGACCAACTGCTTCGAGGTCTCGATCGGCGACCGGGAGCTCGGCTTCGCCCAGGTCGGCAGGCTGTCCTCGGAGACCGACGTTCTCGACGCCTCGCCGGCCCGCGCGGAGCATCGATGGGCCACCGTCGTCCTCCGACGTGCTCTCACGAGCTCGACCGAGCTGTACGACTGGCGTCGGAACATCGTCCTCGGCAAGGACGACCGTCGAGACGTCACGATCCGCCAGCTGTCCGCCCCGGGCGGCAAGGTCGTCCATGCCTGGCGGCTGGTCCGTGCGTGGCCGCGCCGGTGGTCGGGACCGGCGTTCGACGCGATGAGCAACGACATCGCCTGCGAGGAGCTCGAGGTGACCTTCGATGACCTCGTCTGGCTCGACCACGACCCCACGACCCCGGGAGGCTGACATGGCCGTGCTTCGCGACCGCCCCTATGCCCAGTTCAACTTCATCGTCGACCTCGGGACCGGCAAGACCGATGGGCCGGAGGCCGGCTTCCAGGAGTGCAGCGCCATCGGCATGAGCGTGGACGTCGTCGAGTACCGCAATGGCAACGAGAAGGAGAACCACCCGCGCAAGCTGACCGGACTCCAGCGCGTCGGCGACGTCACGCTCAAGCGCGGGATCATCGGCTCGTTGAACCTCTACGCGTGGCTCGATCAGATCCGGAACGGGGATCAGGCCGGGTTCCGGACGGTCACGATCACCCTCCAGAACGAGGACCACAGCGCGAGCGTGATGACGTGGAAGCTGCTGCGCGCCCGGATCATCAAGCACACGAGCGGGCCGCTCAACGCGAAGGGCACCGACGTGGCGATGGAGGAGCTGACCCTCGCCTACGAGCGCCTCGAGATCGAGTGACGCACGGGCGTGGCGCTGACGACTGGGCACGGACGCCCTGGACGTAGCCGAGGCGGTCAGGGCTGCTCGAGAAGCGTCTTGAGGTCACCGAACCAGCCACGCCATGCGGTCTTGAGTCGTTCGGCCGCCTCGGCATCGGGGAGCTTCTCGTGCGCGACGGCCACGAGCGACTTGCCCGGGCCCTTCGGGATGACCGTGAAGACGATCCGCGACGGCGGCTCGGCCAGTCGTAGCGGGCCGTCCACGCGGCGCGGGTCGGGCGCGAGCGCAGTGTGATGCCCGGCAGCCAGCGCTTCCTGGTCGAAGCGCCCGTGATCGCCGCGAACAGCCGGTCCTGGTCGACCGCGATGGTCCGCGTCACGCTGATGCTGAACCCGTCGGCCATCTGACCCGGGCTCCGCATGCCGCGCGCCCGCTCGTAGTTGACGGTGATGTTCTGGGACCACCAGCCGGGCACGCCCTCGGTCTCGTGGAGCCAGCGCGCGATCTCGGTGTGGGTGTGCTCTGTGGCGCCCCAGGCGTCGAGGAGGGCGAACCATTCGCGGTGTCCCCTCCCCGACCCGCGCCGCATCGACTCGTCCGAGGTCAGGAGCTCGGCCTCGATCGCGGACTCGGTCGCCGCGGCGGGCGAGCCTGGCCCGGCGGCCTTCGGCCCGTCGGCTTTCTGCAGGAGTTGGCGACGGGCGGCCGTGTACGACTCGCCGGTCTTGGCCATGCGCGTGCGAACGCGTTCCTTGAAGATCTTCTGGGTCGGCATCGTCTCGACATCCTTCTCGTTCGACGAGGCCACGGAACTCACGCTTTCGCGACCCGCCGGAGAAGGGCGGACGACCCGTCCCGGGGAAGCCAGTTCCCCTTTGCCCCATCGATGCCGGCGGCGTGAGCGCCGGAGCGGGGTTCGGCGCGGGACGCGCCGTCACATCGAAGTATGCCCAACTCGGCGCCCGCCTGACAAGCCCGCGTCCGAGGACGGATTCGGGCCTGTCCAGCATTGACAGGATACTGTCAGTAACGTACCATTCAGATGACAGGATACTGTCAGGACGCAGGAGGGATGACATGGACTGGAAGCTCGAACTCATCGCCATCCCGGTGACCGACGTCGACCGTGCCAAGGCCTTCTACACGGAGCAGGTCGGCTTCCACGCGGACCATGACCATCACGTGAATGAGAACCTGCGATTCGTCCAGATCACCCCTCCAGGGTCTGCCTGCTCGATCGCCTTCGGGCTCGGCGTGACCACCCAGGCGCCAGGGTCGGCGCAGGGTCTCCAGATCGTCGTCTCGGACGTGGCCGCCGCCCGCGCGGAGCTCCTCTCGCGCGGCGTGGAGGCGTCCGACGTCCAGGACTTCCCGTGGGGCAAGTTCGTCTTCTTCAGTGACCCGGACGGCAACGGCTGGGCGCTCCAGGAGATGCAGAAGCCGCCCGTCGACGCCTGACGCATCGGATCGGCGGCCGACCGCCTATTCCCAGATGACGGTCGCCACCTGCATCGGGTCGCCGACCCCGCGGATCGGCGTGGTCCGCGCCTCCGAGGCCCGGACGTTCCCGGCCTCGGCGAGGGTCTCGGCGGTGGCGAGGATCTCGCCGCCGCCGGCCAGCGCCGCGACGCGCGCCGCGACGTGGACGCCCTTGCCGCTGTAGTCGCTCCCGCGCTTGTTCGCCTCGGCCGTGTGCAGCCCGATCCGGACGGACAGCGTGAAGCCCGTGCTGTCACGGTGGTCGGCGAGCGCCCGCTGGATCGAGCTCGCGCAATCGACGCCCGCCTGGGCCGACTCGAAGGCCGCGAAGAACCCGTCGCCGGTGGAGTTGACGATCTCCCCTCCCCCGCTCGCGATGCGGTTCCGCAGGACATCGTCGTGCCAGCGCAGGAGTCGCTCCCATGCCTGGTCGCCGAGGGCCTCCGCGAGTTTGGTCGAGCCGACGATGTCGGTGAACATGAACGTCTTGTGGGTCGTCGCGGGTCCCGTGCGGCGATCCTCGGCGTCCCGCAGCTCGCGCTCGGCGGCCTCCACATCGATCCTGGCCCCGAGGCGCCGGAACTCGTCGAGCGCGGCCTGCAGCTCCAGGTCGCCGTCATCCTCGTCGTCGACGGCCCGAAGCGCGCGTGCCAGGACGGCCCGCGCGCGGGCCACCTCGTACGGCGCACCGACCTCCCGCCAGCCGCGGATCCCGGCGCGCAGCTCGCGCGCCGCCGCCGCCGCGTCGCCCTCGGCCACGAGCACCCGGCCCAGCGCGACCTGTCGACCCGCCTCGAGCGCCGGCGACGGGTAGCCCTTGACGATCGTCTTCCAGCTCGTCGATGGCGGTCCGCGCTCTCCCGACCTCACCGGCCGCGATCGCGATCTCGACCTGGGCCGGCAGGAGGCGTGCCCGGGCCCAGCGATCCCAGGTCTCCTCGGCCACGGCCCCGTTGATCGCGGCCGCTGCGGCCTTGATCTTGCCCTCGGCCAGGCGGACGAGCGCGAGCGCGGGCTGCGGCGATCGACCCCGAGCGTGGGCCTCGCGGAGGGCCGCCTCCGCCCCCTCGAAGTCGCCCCGCAGGCGACGGATGTCGCCGATCGCGTAGAACCCGTCGGCCTGGGGCGGGACGGCGTTGAAGGCGCCGAGCTCGCCGGTCGCCCGTTCGAGCTCCTGCTCCGCCCGCTCCCACGCCCCGCCGACCGCCGCCACCTCGGCGCGGTGGATCCGGCAGACCCCCGGGAAGCCCGAGAGCGACTGTCGGTCGCAGTACCGCTCGGTCGCCTCGATCCACTCGCTGGCCCGGCGATAGTCCGTCATGTCGCGGCACGCGCCGATCATCCGGCAGGCGGTCACGCCCGTCGTGAACGGCGACAGCTCGCCGTTGACGGCCGCGAACGACGCCTCCTCCATCAGGGCGAACCCGTCGGTGGTCTCGCCGGACGCGATCTTGAGCGCGCCGAGGTTCGACTGCGCGTACGCCTTCAGGTCCGGGTTGGCCGCGCCGTTGCCGATCTCGACCGCGCGTTCGGCCTGGGCGAGGGCCGTCTCGATGTCGCCGGTCGCGCCGGCGGCCTCGCTCCGCACGAGGGCCAGGTATCCGTGGACGTACGTGTCGCCCTCGCCGCCGACGATCCGCTCCGCCCGGCGGGTCCAGCCCGAGGCGATCGAGTGCTTGCCGGCGAAGCCGTAGGTCCGGGCGAGGTCGATCGCGAGGTACGCCGCACGCTCCTGATCGCCGGCCTCCTCGTACGCCTTGAAGGCGCGCTCCTTGAGCGCGAGCTCCTCATCGCCACGGGCGACGAAGAACGCCGCCAGCGCCAGCGCCTCGAGGTCCGAGCCGGAGAGCGCGCCGTCGCGGTCCGCCTGCGACAGCTGGTCGAACGCCTCCTGCCAGGCGTGGCGGCCCAGGGCCTCCCGCCCGGCCTGGACGGGATCGACGACCGGGGGCATGACCTCACTCATGGCGGGCATTGTGCCACCGGCGCGGTGCGATACTCGTGGGCGTGGTCAAGGCCCACGATCCCGTCCCCGAGACCGTCCTCTACCCGAACGGCACGGTCAAGTTCACGGGCTTCTACCTGGACGGCGCGCTCCACGGCTCGTGGACGTGGAATCGCACGGACGGAAGCGTGATGCGGACGGGCCAGTTCGAGCGCGGTCGGCAGGTCGGCGTCTGGCGGACGTTCGACCGATCCGGTCAGGTCGTGAAGGAGACCGACTTCTCGAAGGCCCCGAAGCCGGGCTAGCCCAGGCCCAGGCTCTTCGCGAGGGGCGAGAGCGTCAGGAGCCAGAGCGCCGCGGTCAGACCGCAGGCGACGATCGCCAGCGTCAGTGCGATGAGGCCCTCGATCCGGAGGCGGCGCTGCGTTCGACGCGCGCCCCGACCCTCGAACGGATCGCGCAGGCTCCCAAAGTGTCCGATCATCATCGGTCCTCCAACATCCACCGGTCGGTCGCGACCTCGGGCCGCCATCGTCCTCCCGCACGGGTCCCGTTGACCAGCCGGACCTTCGGGCCAGCGCCGGTGCGGGCTCCAAAGATCGAACGCGCACCATCGACGGCGACTCAGTACAGTCGGAAGGCGTCCCCGACGGACGCCGCGGAAGGACGATCGGTTGGATCGCGACCTCGTCGAGCAGGCCCAGCGCGGTGACCGGGAGGCCTTCGCCATCCTGGCCCGGACGCACGGTGACCGGCTGATGGCGATCGCCCAGCGGATCCTCCGGGACGTGGGACGGGCCGAGGACGCCGTGCAACAGACGCTGGTGATCGCCTGGCGCGAGCTGCCGACCCTCCGCGATCCGGACCGCTTCGACGCCTGGCTCCAGCGACTGCTGGTCAACGCCAGCTACGCGGAGGCACGCCGCTGGAAGGCCTGGAACGCGAATGTCCGGATCCTCCCATGTCGACGGACCGGCGGGGCCGGACGAGCTCGTTGTCGGTCGACGATCGCGACCGGCTCGAGCGCGGCTTTCGGCGGCTCCCGCCCGACCAGCGGGCGATCCTGGTGTTCACCCACTACCTGGGCCTGACGCCCGACCGAGATCGCCGACCGGCTCGGGATCCCCGTCGGCACGGCCCGATCCCGACTCCACTACGCCCACCGGGCGATGCGCGCGGCCATCGAGGCCGACGAGCGCCCCGTCGCGGTGGCCGGAGGGCGACCCCGATGACCGACCAGCGCGAGCTCGACCGTCTCCTTGGCGCGTTCTTCGTCGAGGGCACGAACGAGGTCGCCGACCGGGTGATCGATGCGCGCCCTCATCGAGATCGACCAGACCCACAGCGGCGCGTCGGACGCATGCCGCGGAGGCTCGACGATGAAGACATCCACGCGCGTCGCCGCGGCGGCCGTCATCGGCGCGCTCGCGGTCGGCGGCATCGCTCCTCGTGTCGGGTCCCTGGTCAGTCGCTGATCGCCGGCCCGAGCTCGACGCCCGCCACAGCCGCGAGTCCCGGCGATCAGCCGAGCCGGCTGCCGGCCGAGCCCGGCAGTGCTCGGCGGTCGACCTGGGCGACCACGGAGAACATGCTCACGATGCCGCAACGACTATCTGATCACGTCACTGCCCGACGGCAGGGTGCTCGTGGCGGGTGGCACCGTGCTGCTCAGCGGCGAGGAGCTGGGTTCGGCTGAGCTGTACGATCCGCGGATCGGCTCCTGGACCGCGACGCGGGGGATGACCGTGGTCCATGGCGGCGACACGCCACGCATGCTGCTCGATGGCACGGTGCTCGTGACCGGCAGCGGCAGCGCCGACGTGTACGACCCGGGCACGGAGACGTGGACGCGCCGTCGGCGAGCCTGTCCGCCACGCGCGTCGACCCGACGGCCACGCGCGCTCCGCTGATGGCCGGGTGCTCGTGGTCGGCGGCGACGGCGCCGAACTGTATGACCCTCGGAGCCAGACCTGGTCGGCCACGGGAGACATGGTGGCGCCGCGCTCACACCACAAGGCCATCCTGCTGGCCGACGGTAGAGTCCTCGCCGTCGGCGGGGATGTTCGCCGTGACCGAGCCGGTCGCCTCCGCTGAGATCTACGACCCGGCGACCGGGTCCTGGACCGCCACCGGGAGCATGGTCGCGCCTCGCGCCAGCAGCACGCACACACTCACGCTCCTGCCGGATGGCAAGGTCCTGTGGTCGGGGGACACGGCTGTCAGCGACTGCAGCGCGATCGAGTCCTCGACCGCCGAGCTCTTCGATCCGGCGACGGGCGCTTGGACGAGCGTCGCGGACCCGGTCACGCCGCGGATCCGCGGCCAGACCGCGACGTCGTTGCCGGACGGCAGGTCCTGGTCGTCGGCGGCACCGACGTCCACGACCGCATTGCCGGCGGCCGAGCTCGTTCGACCCGGTCAACGGGTCATGGTCGGCGACCGCCGAGCCCGGTCGACCCGGCACTTCAACCACCCGGCCACGCTCCTGGCGGACGGTCGAGTGCTGGTGGCTGGTGGCGACAACGGCAACAACAGTCCGGTGCCGCCGAGCTGTACGACCCGGGCGATCGTTGACCGGAACAGCGCCCGTACGATCAGGCGTAGAGCAGGCCGGTGAAGTCCTTGGTCAACGGACCGACCGGTCCGGCCGGCATCTCGATCATCATCACGTCGTCGGGCGCCTCGGCGATCCAGTCGGCGCGATCCTGGTTGAGCATGACGACATCGGCCCGACGCAGGTGCGGTTCGGATCCGACCGTGTAGCCGATCACGGCGTCCGTCAACGCGACCATGGACTTGCGGACGCGAAGGCTCGCGATCGGGTCGCTCCCGGGCAGGGTATGGACGTACCCGAAGACCTCGTATGGGCCTGCCTTCGCGATGACCGGGTGCTGACAGGTCCGTCGCCGTCGTGCCGCATTGCCTCGTGGCCCGGCGGCGTCGACGACGAAGACCTCGTCACGCATGAGCAGCAGTTCGCGGATCGCGATCGCATGGCCGTCCACGAGATCCTCCACGAGGGCGTCGGTCACCGAGAACTCGTCGACGTCGTTGAGGAGGTCGCTGACGCGTTCGCCGGCCAATCGGATCCTGCCGCTGAGCACGGAATCCTCGGCGAAGGCCACGATCTCGACTTCAGGGATGGGAACGGGTCGGACGAGCGGTTCGGGCAACGGCGGGAGCCCGAAGCGATGGCTCGGGACGGCCAGTCGGGATCGACCGCTCGTCCAGTTGATGTTCGCCGTCGGGATGCCTGACATGGGGTGACCTCATGACCGGCGGACGGACGGTCCCTGTCCCGGGGCCGCTGGCTCCGCATAGGCATGAGTGCGCCATGTCTTCCGACAGGCTAGGCCTGACCCGGACAAATGGGCCAGTACCCATAAGTACCCCGCTCCATACCGACCGTGTCCGACCGGGAGCCGACGGGGCGATTCCGGGCTCCGTTGGGCCCGATTCTCAGCGGGTCGCGGCGCCGTCCGTCTCCGCCATCCGCGCCTTGACCAGCTTCGTCACGAGGGCATCCGGCAGCAGGGCGTCGGGCATGAAGCGGATCGTGCCCTTCGAGGTGTCATACCCCGCCAGCTCGTCCTGGATGGCCTCCATCGCGGCCGGGCTCATGACGTAGAACGAGCAATGGCTGCGTGCGGCGCCGTACGCGACCAGCGGGCGATCGCGATACCGGAAGGCCGGCGCCCCGTAGCTCATGGCCTCGACGGCTTCCGGGGCGGCGGCCCGGATCTGCTGGCGCAGAGCCTCGAGGGCGTCGCGCATGTCGTCGGGGATGTTCGCGAGGTAGGCGTCGATCTCGGCGGTCATGCGTCGCCCGGCTTTTCCTGGACCGTCCAGCCGTTCCCGTCGGGATCGCTGAAGAAGAAGAACGAGTTCCAGGGGCCGCCCTTGCCATCGATCCACTCGCCGTCGAAGTGGCGGATCGGCGTGACCTCGACGCCGCGACCCGCGAGCAAGTCACGGGCGGCCTCGATGTCACTCACGACCAGCTGCAGGCCCTGGAGCGAACCGGGCGCCGACTCGACGAGGCCCTTGCCGATGGTGATCGAGCACGCCGACCCGGGGGGCGTCAGCTGGACCACCCGGAACGCGTCACCCGTGGCCTGGTCCACGTCCACGACGAATCCGAGCTGCTCGCTGTAGAAGCCCTTCGAACGATCGACATCGGACACCGGAACCACGACGACCTCGAGCTTGAAATCCACGCACTCCCTCCGTTCTACGCGACCGCCCGTCGTCGGCGGCCCGCTGACAGCATGACGGGTCGGTCCGCTCCATGCGGGCGAGCGGATGTCATCAGCGCTCACGCGCCGGGAAACGCGGCCGGCCTCGCCCAGGGACCGATGGTCGGTCGATAGCCACGGAACCGCTCGACGACGAACGTCTTCGGGTAGTGGTCCGGCGGTGAGGCCGGCTCGGGGCCGTCGGCGAACTCGTAGATGTCCAGCATGAACTGCATCGGATACGCCGGCGACTGCGGAACGACTTTCACCAGGTGCTCATCCACGTAGAACGAGACCGCGTCGGGCGTCCACATCGCGGCATACCAATGTGGCTCGCGGGCATCGATGGCGACCGTCTCGGCGCCGAACTCATCCCTGAGCGAGGGATCGGCCCACGGGTGCACGCCCATGCCGATCCGCGCCTCGTGGTCGCCGACATCGCGACCGAAGATCTCGGCGATGCAGATCTCGCCGGACCGCTCGGGTCGGTCCTCGAGGCCGATCATCCACAGCGCGACCATGTTGGCCGGGTCATCCACGGCGCTCGCCCGCAGCTCGAACAGGCCGTACTGAGGCGTGTACAGCGCCAGCGACGGCTGGGCCTCGCGCACGATGAGCCCCTCCCGGAACTGCAGTTGCCCGATCCGGCTGCCGACGGGACCGGAGAACGAGCCGGTCTGGAACGAGGACACGCGCAGGTATCCGTCGTACTCGGGCGCCCACGGCTGCTGATCGGCATCGATGCGGAGTTCGAGTCGCCCGCCGCCCACCGCATACCGGGCGGCCGACGCCGCACGCGAGCTCCAGTGCGACAGGTAGGACGGGATCCAGAGGCGTCGGTCGAGTTCGGTCGACTCGAAGGCCTCGTCGACCTCGAGCTCGTAGCCGGTGCGATCCAGGGCCGAGCCCGGCTCGGAGCCTGGTCGGACGTCGCCCATCTACCAGACGTCGCCCGGACGCCACTCGCAACTGATCGGGGCCGCCAGATCGAGCGGCGGCGACGACGGCGTCGCGAGGACCATGATGTATCCGTCCTCGTCGGGCGTGCGTCGCGTTCCATCGGGGGTTCGCACGGATGCCGGCCCCAGCCACGTCCGCCAGCCCAGGCGCTCGTAGAAGTGCGTGCCGACCGGTTCCGAGGGCGCCGAGTTCGAACCGGTCACCGATGAACGCCGTCACGCGGTCCATGAGCCGTGATCCGAAGCCGGCGCCCTGGCGGTCGGGCGCGACCGCGACCGACTCGACGTAGCCCGTCCGAAGAGGCGTGTCGCCCACGTGGAGCTCGCGTTCGACCACGGAGGCGTGGCCGACGATCACGCCATCGAGATCGAGCACGAAGTGGGTCCCGCCCACTCCGTGCAGCCAGTCGTCGTCCGTGAAGCGCTCCTCCTCGTCGTTCCCGAACGCGGACTCGAGCATCGCGCGGATGGCCGCGACCTCAGCCGGCGTCAGATCGGGCGTCGAGAGCTCGCGGAGTCGCGTTCGGTCCCGCCTCGACATCGACATCCCTGGCCACGGCACGAGTCTAGCCCTGGTCGACGCTCATCCTCGAAGTCGACGACCTTCGGTCGACCACCGGTCGCGTCGACGTCGGTATCGCCGAGGATGCTCGATCCGATGATCGGGTCGGCCGGGTCATCGAGGTCGTCATTGAGGACGTCCTCCGGGCAGGTCGCTCGCGCCCTCGACGGGATCGTCCGCGTCACCGTCGGCATCGATCTCGCCATCGGTGTCGGCCGGCTCTTCGGCGACAACGGGACGTCGACCGGGTCGGTCATGTCGATCCTCCTATCCGACGAAGGCCGCTCTCGTGGATCCACTCGGTCCCGGTCCGATTGCCGTACCACGTCCGGGACTTCGAGCCGGCGGGACCGGGCCCGTCCTCGACGAACTGGTACGCGATGAACAAGCGCCCCGTCCGGCACCCGGTCGACGATGTCGCCCGGCAGCATCCGGTCCGGGCGGCTGCGGACGTTGACCCGGTGGCCCCTCGGCGGGTTCGCCCGGACACGATCCGGGAACGGTGTCGTCCGCTTCGCGTGCCTGAAGAGCTTCACGTCGACCGTCGGTCTTCACGACGATCGGTTGCCCGGACTCCGGTTCGACGCGCCGCTTCGGCACGAAGCCCGCGTAGAACTTGCCCGGGCCGAGCCTCGTGACCTTCACCACCTTCCCGTTCTTGTCGACCGTCTTGAACGTGAGGCCTGCGGCGAACGCGAGGACCGTGGCCCACGGCCAGAGTTGCTTGCCCTTCGGACGGCCGTTCCGGCCGTCGGCCATCGGGTCGTACACCAGCGCTTCGAGCGGCCTCGCCATCAGGTCCTTCGCCGTGGACCTCGTTCACCCAGACGGCGTGGTTCGCGCCCGTGGTCGTGACCCTCAACGCGCCCGTCAGGGCCGCGGTGTTGCCCTGGAGGACGAACCCGCGACCCTTGCGACACTGCTTGGCCGCACTCGCGGGCGAGATCGCGTTGTGCCCGGTCCGGACCGTGACGCGCACCCCGTAGTGTCGCTGCGCGACCTCGGCGACCTGGCTCAGGCTCAGACCTTCCTCGGTGTCGTTCGTGTGCTTCCGGACCGCACAACCCGATGGTGGATCGTCGTCGCCGGTGTAGGCGTCGATGCCCATGGCCATGGCATAGGCCGTACAGGACTTGAACCCGAGCGGCCTGGCCGTCGAGGACGCAATTGGTCCTCGGACCCTGCTTCTGGAACTTCGGGCGGGCCATTCCTGTCATCGCTCGGAGACGCTAGCAATCGGGCGTCTTGGCCGCGTCTCGGTCCCGGACAGCGAACGAGGGAGCCGATGTCGGCTCCCTCGTCCTGATCGCTACGTTCGAGCCGCTGCGGTCAGCAGCCCGTCGTCGTCTTGTTGCTCTTCAGCTGAGGGCTGATGGCCCCGGTGGTGTCGATGAAGTAGAGGTACGGCGGCGGGGTCGCCACCGGCGTGTAGCCGATGCCACAGACCTTGTTCTTCTCGATCTTGTCCTTGTTGCCGAAGACGCTGATCCCGGCCTGATAGGCCTGGCCTGGGGTGCCCCAACCGCTCGTGTTGTTCACAGCGCTGTTGGAGACCTTGTTGTCCTTGACGGTGATGTTCGTCCTGCTCGGCGATGCGAGCGAACACGCCGGGTCGGCGTTGAACAGCCAGACCCCGACGTCGTTCCCGACGAGCACGTTCTTGTCGATGGTGATGTCCTTGACGATGGCCAGGCCACAGCCGCCGAAGATCAGGATGCCGCCCGACGACACGAGGCCGGCACCCGTGTACGAGTTGCCGCTGACCTTGTTCTCGTGGACGTTGGCCTTGGCCCCGTCGGAGACCTGGATGCCGTTCTGGGCGATGAAGTCGACCGGACCGGCGCCGGTGACCTCGTTGTCCTTGATCTGGGCCTTGTTCCCCAGTCCACGGACGACGATGCCGCCCTTCTGATAGTTGAACACCTTGTTGTCGCTGATCTCGCCGGACGAGCCCAGGGTGTCCTGGACGAACGAGATCCCGATTCCGTGCTGGGAGCCATTGAGCGGCGACTCGCCGATGTCGCGGATCGTCGACTTCTTGACGTCGACCTTGCCGCCGTTGTTGACGATGCCGAAGTAGTTGGCGCCGTGCACCGTGGCCTTGGAGACCTTGCCGCGCGAGTTGGGACCGTAGTAGATCCCGATGTTGCAGCCGGTCGCGTCGACGTCACCGGTGACGGTGCCGGACGGATTGATCCGGGCCGCCGTCAGGTCGATGCTGTCGCGGATGAAGCCCGGTCGGCGTGCAGACCGCGGCCGCGGCGGCCGTGGCGGGCAAGGCTGACCGCGACGAGCGCCGCGAGCAGGGTCGATGTCGCGAGCGCGCTCAGGGCGCGTCGAATCGAGGTGGGTCTGGTCATGGGTTGGGGCCTCTCTCGCCTTGCGGCGAAGACGTGATGTCCGAGGGGCATCTGCCAACTCGACGCCAGCTGGGGGCTGCGGTCGCCTCGGCCTCGGTCTCCAGTCTGACCGCCACGCACCGCTCCTAACCCAACGCGACCGCGCGGGGCATTGCAGATGCGCGGCAAACCCGGCCTGCGATCAGGCCTCGCCGAGGATGTTCCGGCGAAGGAAGTCGTTGCGGAACGCGCCATTCGGGTCGTGGCGGTCGAGCAGGGCGACGAAGTCCGGCAGCCGCGGGTAGGCGGAGCCGATCGCCTCGGGCGACATCGTGAAGAGCTTGCCCCAATGGGGTCGCGGCTCGAACGGCGCCAGCGCCGACTCGATCACGGGCAGGACCTGGCGGACGGCGTCCCAGTCCGGCTGCCACGTGAAGTGGAGCGCCACCGACGGTCGCCCGAAGGCGGTGCTCATCCATAGCTCGTCGGCGGCGACTGTCCGGACCTCCGAGATCATCAGGACCGGGGCGATCAGATCGCCGATCCCGGCGAGCGCGCGCAGGGCGTCGGCCGCGCTGCCTCGAGGCAGCAGGTACTCGGTCTGGAGCTCGTCACCGGCGCTCGGTGTGTGGTCCATCCGGAAGTGCGGCATCCGCTCGTGCCATGGGCCCGGCACGCCGAGCTGCGGTGTCAGGGCGTCCGGCGGCATGCGCCGGATGGGGTGGATCGGGACCGTCGCCCGGGTGGCGCCGAAGACGGTCGGCGGGGGTTCGGATGCGTCGCCATCCACGACCCGGCGCTTGAGCCAGACCTGCTCGACCAGCGGCCCACGCCACTCCGTGAAGAGGCTGACGCTGTCGGCCAGGGCGGTGATCTCGTCGAAGTGGTCCAGGGCCTCGGCGAGCGGCAGGTCTTCGTACAGGTCCTGCCGCATCTGGAAGGCCGGCTGGAGTCCCAGCGTCAGTGACGTCACGACGCCCAGGCCACCGAGGCCCACGACGACGCCATCGAAGACGTCCGGGTCGCGCTCGCGGGACAGTGACACCACCTCGCCGTCCGCGGTGACCATCTCCAGCGCTCGGACGGCGGTTGCCAGGTTGCCGCTTCGATCGCCTGACCCGTGCGTGGCGGTCGCACAGGCGCCCGCGACGGATATGTGCGGGAGCGAGGCGAGGTTGTGCAGGGCGAAGCCCGCCGCGTCGAGTGGCCCACACAGCTCGCCGTACCGGACACCGCCGTCCACCGTCACCGTGCCGGCCGTCCGGTCCAGCTCGAAGACCCGGGGCATCCGGGCGAGCGACACGAGATCGCCCGTGGTGTCGGCGATGTCGTTGAACGAGTGTCGCGAACCGAGAACGCGCAGGGACCGCGATGTGCGCACGATGTCGCGAAGCTCGTCGAGCGAGGCGGGCTCCGACAGCCTCGCGGCGGCGTACGTCCGGTTGCCCGCCCAGTTCGTCAGTCCCACGCCGATCCGCCCTCGATCTCCACGCTCGGAGGGTAGCGTGGCATGCGTCGCCGCGGGGGGCGGGGAATCATCCTCGCGCCGCGCCCTCGTCTGGCGCATCCTGCCGGGGACACGCAGGCGGCGTTGCGAATTCGTCTGTCTCGCATTCGGATGCGGTCGATGGTCGGGGCCTGCGTGTCGAGCGCCCGGACGCGATGGTCGTCGTCAACCAGGCGGGCGAGATCGTCCTGCTCAACGTCCAGGCCGAGAAGCAGTTCGGCTACTCGCCGCGACGAGCTGCTCGGCCAGGAGGTCACGAACATCATCCCGGAGGGCTTCGCCGAGCGGCTGATCGCCGACGACCTCCGCTCCGCCGAGGACGCCCTGGCCCAGCAGATCGGCACCGGCATCGAGCTCACCGGGCTGCGCAAGGACGGCACGCGAATTCCCGATCGAGCTGATGCTCAGCCCGCTCGACAGCGCCGAGGGCATCCTGGTCACGGCCGCGATCCGCGACATCAGCGTCCGCAACGCGGCCGACCGCGAGCACCTGGCCCAGATGGAGGGCCGCTATCGCGGCCTGCTCGAGGCCGCGCCGGACGCGATGGTGGTGGTCAACCAGGCCGGCGAGATCGTCCTGCTCAACGTCCAGGCCGAGAAGCAGTTCGGCTATCCGCCGCGACGAGCTGCTCGGCCAGCAGGTCACGAACATCATCCCGGAGGGCTTCGCCGAGCGCCTGATCGCCGACGACCTGCGCTCGGCCGAGGACGCGCTGGCCCAGCAGATCGGCACCGGCATCGAGCTCACCGGCCGGCGCAAGGACGGCAGCGAGTTCCCGATCGAGCTGATGCTGAGCCCGCTCGACAGCGCCGAGGGCATCCTCGTGACGGCCGCGATCCGCGACATCAGCGTGCGCAAGGCGGCCGAGGCCGAGCTCCTGCAGAAGGTGGACGACCTCCACCGCTCGAACGAGGAGCTGGGCCAGTTCGCCTACATCGCCTCGCACGACCTGCAGGAGCCGCTGCGGATGGTCGCGAGCTACACCCAGCTGCTGTCGCGCCGCTACAAGGGCAAGCTCGACGCCGATGCCGACGAGTTCATCGCCTTCGCGGTCGACGGCGCCAGCCGCATGCAGCGCCTGATCCAGGACCTGCTGGCCTATTCGCGCGTCGGCTCGCGAGGCGAGGAGCTGCGTCGACGACCTCGAGCGAGGACGCCCTCGAGCAGGCGCTGGTCAACCTGCGCGGCGCCATCGAGGACAGCGGCGCGCTGGTCACCCACGATCCCCTGCCGACCGTCATGGCCGACGAGATGCAGCTCGTCGCAGCTGTTCCAGAACCTCGTCGGCAACGCCATCAAGTACCAGGACCCGGGGATCCCCAAGGTCCATGTCGCGCGCCGCCCGGAACGGCGGCAGGAAGTGGATGTTCTCGGTCAGCGACAACGGCATGGGCATCGACCCGCAGTACTTCGAGCGGATCTTCGGCATGTTCCAGCGCCTGCACAAGCGCGAGGAGTTCGCCGGCACCGGGCATCGGCCTGGCGATCTGCAAGAAGATCGTCGAGCGCCACGGCGGCAGCATCTCCGTCGAGTCCGCAGCCCGGCCACGGGATCCACGTTCCGCTTCGCGCTGGCCGCGAGGCGAGCTGGACGCCGTGAGCAGCAGTCGAGGCGAACGGCATGCCCGCTGCGACGTCCTGCTGGTCGAAGACAGCCCGGGCGATGTCCGGCTGACGCAGGAGGCGTTCCGCGACGCCAACCCGCACGATCACGCACTGCATGTCGCGTCGACGGCGTCGAGGCGATGGCGTTCCTGCGCCGCGAAGGGGCGCTTACGCGCACGGCGCCGCGGCCGGACCTCATCCTGCTCGACCTCAACCTGCCCACGGATGGACGGCCGCGAGGTCCTGGCCCAGATCAAGGACGACGACCGCCTCAAGTCGCATCCCGACGGTCATCCTGACCACGTCCGACGCCGAGGCGGACATCGTGAAGAGCTACCAGCTGCAGGCCAACTGCTACCTCAGCAAGCCCGTCGCAGCTCGACGCCTTCGAGAGCCTCGTCCGGAGCATCAACGACTTCTGGCTGACCAAGGTCAAGCTGCCGCAGCAACGGCGACCGATGATCGACGATCGGAGCGGAGATGGACGGCATGCCATCCAGGTGCTGCTGGTGGAGGACAGCCCGGGCGACGTCCGGCTGACGCAGGAGGCGTTCCGCGAGGCCAAGCAGTCGCTTCGACCTGCACGTCGCCGTCGACGGCGTCGAGGCGATGGCCTTCCTCCAGCAGCGAGCCGCCAGCACCGACGCCGCCCCGTCCCGGATCTCATCCTGCTGGATCTGAACCTGCCCAGCGCATGGACGGCCGCGAGGTCCTGGCCCAGATCAAGGGCGACGCGAGCCTCAAGACCATCCCCACCGTCATCCTGACCACCTCCGAGGCGGAGGCGGACATCGTCAACAGCTACGAGCTGCAGGCCAACTGCTACCTCAGCAAGCCGCGTGCAGCTCGACGCCTTCGAAAGCCTCGTGCGGAGCATCAACGACTTCTGGCTGACCAAGGTCGAAGCTGCCGCAGCAGATCGAGCGCCGGATGACCGAGCCGCCATCGCGGATCCTGCTCCTGATCGAGGACAATCCGGGCGACGCCCGCCTGCTCCGCGAGATGCTCGACGAGCAGGGCTCGCGCGAGACCGAGCTCACCCACGTGCGAGACGATGCGCGGAGGCCGAGAGCGCTACCTCGCCGGCAGTCGCGATCGACGTCATCCTGCTCGACCTCGGGCTGCCCGACGCGCAGGGCCTGGAAGCGGTCCGTCGCGCGCACGCCGCCGCGCCGCGCGTCCCGCTGGTCGTGCTCACCGGCCTGGACGACGAGGCGCTGGCCGCGCAGGCCCTGCAGGAAGGCGCGCGAGGACTACCTCGATCAAGGGCCAGATCGAGACCGCGCGGGCTGCTGCGGGCGCTGCGCTACGCGATCGAGCGCAAGACCCATGGAGGAGGCGCTGTTCGCCGAGAAGGAGCGCGCCCAGGTTACCGCTCAAGTGCATCGGCGACGCCGTGGTCTGCACCGACCTCGGCGGGCAGGATCACCTTCCTCAACCTCGTCGCGCGAGAGCATGACCGGCTGGTCGCTCGCCGGAGGCGGTCGGGCCGGCCGATGGCCGAGGTTCTTCGGATCCTGGACGCCATGAGCCGCGCAGCCGATCCGGGACCCGATGCGCGATGGCGGTCGGTCGCGACCGGACCCTGCATCTGCCGCCGAACTGCATCGCTCATCCGCCGCGACGGGATCGAGATCCCGATCGAGGACTCCGTCGCTCCGATCCACGATCGCGAGGGGCAGGCGGCCGGCGCGGTCATCGTCTTCCGCGACGTCAGCGCGGCGCGCGCGATGGCGCTGCAGATGACCCACTCCGCCGAGCACGACTTCCTCACCGGCCTGCCGAACCGGATGCTGCTCAACGACCGGGTCGGCCAGGCGATCGCGCTGCGCCCCGCGCCACATGAACAAGGTCGCGGTGCTGTTCCTCGACCTCGACGGCTTCAAGCACATCAACGACTCGCTCGGCCATCCGATCGGCGACAAGCTGCTGCAGTCGATCGCCGACGCCTGGTCGGCTGCGTCCGCGCGCTCGGACACCGTCAGCCGCCAGGGCGGCGACGAGTTCGTCGTGCTGCTCTCCGAGGTCGAGCAGTGCGGAGGACGCCGCGATCGCCGCGACGACGGATGCTGCAGGCGGTGGCCGAGGCCCACTCCATCGACCAGCGCGATCTGCACGTCACCACGAGCATCGGCGTCAGCGTCTATCCCGACGACGGCGCGCGACGCGGAGACGCTGATCAAGAACGCCGACACCGCGATGTACCAGGCCAAGGAGAACGGCCGGCAGAGCTTCCAGTTCTTCAAGCCGGCGATGAACGTCCGCGCCGTCGAGCGGCAGTCGATCGAGGAGAGCCTGCGGCGCGCCCTCGAGCGGCGACGAGTTCGCGCTGCACTACCAGCCGAAGATCGACCTCGCGGACCGGCGCGATCACCGGCGCGGAGGCGCTGATCCGCTGGACGCATCCCGACGCGCGGTCTCGTCTCCGCCGGCGCAGTTCATTCCGATCGCCGAGGACTGCGGCCTGATCCTGCCGATCGGCGCGATGGGTGCTGCGCGAAGCCTGCGCGCAGGCTCAGGGCCTGGGCGGATGCCGGACTGTCCGGCGATGACGATCGCGGTCAACGTCTCGGCGATGGAGTTCCGCGCCGAGGATTTCCTCGATGGGGTGATCCGATCCCGCGGGCCCCGTTCCGAGATCAGGCGAGCGAGTCGAGCACCTTGGCGAGCTCGGACGGGCGGCTCAGGAACGGCGAATGCCCGCCCCCGAGCTCGATGGCATCGACGCCGAGACGTTCGCGAGCCGCGAGCCGGACCCAGTCCGGATTGATCGCCCGGTCCTCGCGACACACGATGGACGCGCGCTCGATATCCGGCCAGGCGGTCAGCGGCGTGGTCTCGGCGAGCACGCGGTACGACTGCGGACGGAGCCGCTGGGTCGCCCACCGGGCCGTCGCCGCCGGGACGTCGTGGTAGAAGAGCTCGGTGGCGGTGTTCGGTCCGATCATCCAGACGTCGTCGCCGAGGTCCGTCCACTCGGTCGCCAGTGGCGCGACCAGCCCGTCGACCGGCTCGGCCGCGCGCTGGTCGTTCGCGCTCATGCCCGGCGCGGGCAGGAACGCCCCGAGGAAGACGAGCCGACGGACGGGCCGGCTGGCCGCCACGAGCGGGATGACGAGGCCCGCCATGGAGTGCGCGACGAGCAGCGGCTTGGTCTTCGGCCCGATCGCCTTGGAGACCGTCGCGGCATAGTCGGCGGCGCCCAGCGCCGGGTCCGAGATCGGCAGGTCGACCGTGATCACGCGATGACCCAGCCGCTCCAGCTCGGGCCGCAGGAGGTCCCAGCACCATGCCCCGTGATAGGAACCATGGACGAGGGCGATGTCCATCCGACTCCTTCCGCTCTGGCCGAGACCGCCCAGACGGCTTGTCTTCCCCGGCGCAGCATAGCCCGGCGCTCTCTGGCGGGATGGTGCGCGACCGCAGGACGGTCCGTCGCCGACCCGCGCGCCAGGCCTATTTCGGCGGCAGGCTCGCGGCCAGTGCCGCGCCGGCATGCACCCAGCGCGCGAGTGCCTCGTCGGAGCGGACGCCATCGGGGGACACGTAGACCATGCCCCGCATCGGGCGGTGGCCGAAGTCCATGGGCCGGACGTTGGGTTCGGCCACGGCCGCATCGTGGGCGTCGGGACCGACCCGCACCATCAGGTCATCACGGATCACGCCGCACGCCATGTTGCCGCCGACCATGAACGCGATCCCGCCGAACATCTTGCGTTCGGTGACGGCGTCCTGATCATCCAGCGCCGCGCGGATCCGCGCGGCGAGTGCCTCGTCGTAGGCCACTGTGCCCGCCCTCCCGTGTGCCCGAGGCAGCGATCGTACCGCGTCCCGGGCCGGGCAGGTCAGGCGACGAGGGCCTCGCTGAGCGGCACGACCGGCTCCGAGAGGTAGGCGGGCTCGGCGTCGACGTGCTCGAGGGCGTCGAGGAAGATGGCCGACCAGAGCATCGATTCCTCGCCGATCAGGATCCACCTCGGGCTGACCCAGTTCTGTCCGCGGGCGTCCATGACCTCCCAGAACGTCCCGTCGCGCTCGATCCACTCGACGTAGCGAGCTGTCTCGGTCGCCGCCAGGACCGGGTCCACCGTCCGCAGCACCTGGAGGTACATGGCGCCGAGGCTCGTCCACACGGTGCTGCCCTGGTAGTCGGGCAGGACGTGGCGGGTCAGCCAGACCTCGCGCTCGGGACGACGGCATGTCTCGTACCGCAGCGGGTACGGGTCGCAGAAGCCGTTCGCGTCGAGGTACCCGAGGGCCGCGGCGATCACATCCGTTTCGCCGATGACCCCGGTGTAGAACGGCCAGATGTTGGCCTCGCCCGAGACCGTCTCGTCCCCGAGCGCGTCGCGGAAGTGGTCGTCGGCCCAGAAGTGCTCGAACAGCAGCCGGCCGTAGTCGCCCTGGAAATGGCGCTCGAACGGCGAGGCGAACCACCCGGTCTCCTCGATCGTCTTGGCGAGCAGCGCGACCATCGTGTTGCCGTACGCGTTCGATCGGTTGACCACCGTGTCGCGGTGGGCGCTGAACTTGCGATCCGAGCGGACGAGGCCGGTCGCCGGGTCGACGACCATCGCGTAGAAATGCTCGATCTCGCCCTGGAGCCACGGCCGGTGGCGCTCGACGAGGTCGTGGGCATCGGCGGCGCGCAGGGCAGCCATGAACAGCGGGAGCGAGTCGACGCCGTACTCGTAGACGTCGCCGGGCCGGCCGAAGTAGTGGATGGTCGTCGTGATGTGGCTGCGTCGCCTCGCCCAGACGTCGAGGGCGTAGGCCAGCGACGCGTGGACGCGCTCGCCGTGGCCGAGCCGGACGAGCGATGGCACGGAGAACGAGAGGTCCCGCGTCCAGAACATGTCGAAGTGCCCGGGGCTCGCGGTGAAGGTGCGGCCATTCCAGCAGGCGTCGATGCAGGCGCGCACGATCGTGGCGGCGCAGCCCTGATGACGGGTGTGGCCTCGGAGCTGCCGTCGGATCCGGATCCCGGCGTTGTGGACATACTCGGCGAGGACCGCCGGTGCGATCCAGGGGGCAATGGCCACGCGACGACTCCAGGTTGGTTCGGGATGGCTTCCCGACGCGCCCGGGGTCTGTGGCCGGACTGTGACTCAGGGTGAGCCACACAGCGATTGCGCTCGACCCCTCGATGGTACCAGCGCGGCGGCCGGGATCAGGCGTGGAAGGCTTCCAGGGCCACGCGTTCGCGCTCCACTGCCGCCTCGTCATCGGGCGTCAGCGGCTCGAACGGATCGAGGACGACCCGCCCGTCGCGGAGGGACCAGGCGCCGACGACGCGACCGTCCACGAGGTAGGTCCCGAACGAGAACGGCGTCTTGGTGCTGAAGATCCGCGGGCGGTAGGGCTCGGGGAGGATCCCGGTCCGGCGGGCATGGACCAGCAGCACGGCGTCCCAGTGGGGCAGGAACCGGACGGGTGCCGGCGTGTCCGGGTCGGGCAGCGGGGCACCCTCGAGGTCGACGAGCGGCTTGCCGTCCTCGTCGCGATACGCAGCCAGGGCCACGTCCTCCCCTCCCCGCCTGGCCTGGGTGACCGAGATCCCCGCCCACGACGCGATGTCCCGCCACGGGGCGGGTCCGAAGGCGCGCAGGTAGGCCCGCACCAGGTGGGCGAGGCCATCCTGCTCGGTCACCTCGCACGGCCCGACCCACGAGTCCGCGAGGCCCAGCCGGTCGGCCCGCCGGCGCTCCCAGGTCCCCGAGGGCGGCACCCGCACGAGGTCGACCCATAGCCCGAGGTTCCCGACGAACCCGGCACCGAGCTCGCCCAGCTCCTTCACGGTCTTCGGGCCGTCCGCGAGCGCCGTGCGCAACCGCTCATCCTTGGCGATCATCTCGGCCTCGCTCGTCTGAGCCCTGAGTGTCCGAGCCGCCCACTCCCGCCGGGCTCGGCGGATGCCCATCGCATAGGGCCAGAACTCGCGCCGCGACACCATGTGGATCGTCCCGCGCATCAGTGAGGCCTGGATCACGCTCCGGTCGTCAAGGGCAACGGTCAGCGCGTCGCGGTCGAACCCGGCGAGTCGCGTCCACAGCCCGACGTACCCGGACGGCGCGTACTGCGTCTGCAGGCCGCCGAGCTGCTCGAGGGCCGCGGGGATCGGCATCGTGGCCCGCTCCAGCAGCAGCTGGCGCGCCAGCAGGGCACGGTTCAGGCCTCGCTGGGTGATGACCGGCGATGGCATCGGCACGCGGACGATTGTCCCATCCGTCCTCGACGCTCGCGGTATCGTTCGAGGCATGGATCGTCGAGCGTGGCTCGCTGAGCGTCGGGCGGCGGTGGAAGCGGACTACGACGCCGAAGCACCGACGTTCGATGCCGAAGCGCTACCCTCGCGGCTCGCACGAGACGTTCGTCCGCCGCCTGCTCGAAACGTGTGCGGCCGAAGGGACCGTCCTCGATGCCCCGTGCGGGACCGGGTGGTACTTCGAGCTCGTGCGCGAGTCGGGCCGCGGAGTGGTCGGCGCCGACCAGTCAGCCGGCATGCTCGCCCAGGCGAAGGCGAAGGGCATCGCGTCCAGGCTGGAGCACGTCGGGCTCCAGGAGCTCGCGTTCGACGCCGAGTTCGACGGCGCCATGACGATCGACGCGATGGAGAACGTCCCTCCGGAGGAGTGGCCGCTCGTATTGTCGAATCTCCATCGGGCGATCCGCCCCGGTGCTCACCTGTACCTCACGGTCGAGGAGGTCGACGACGCGAGGATCGAGGCTGGCTTCGCGCATGCCCAGGAGCTTGGGCTGCCCGCCATCCGCGGCGAGGTCATCGAGGACTACGCGGCCGGCTATCACTACTACCCCGACCGCGTGCAGGTCATGGACTGGTTCGCGGACGAAGGCCTCGAGCCGGTCGCCGAGCGCTACGACCAGGAGGACGGCTGGGGCTACCGCCACTGGCTGCTGCGAGACCGCCGTCCCTCGTCCTGATCGTCGAGCGACGGTGTCGGCCGTCCTACCCCGGCTGGATATTCAGATTGAACCGGAACACGTTGTCCGGGTCATACCGCCGCTTCACGGCGGTCAGTCGTTCGAAGCGCTCCGACCCGAAGGCCGCGCGGACCCGCTCGGGCGTCTCGTCGACGGGCGCGTAGTTCGCGTACCCGGCCCCCGACAGCGAGGACGGCCGTAGCGCGTCCGCGTAGTCACGCGCCCAGCCGATCTGGGCCGCGTCATCCGCGGACTCCTCCCAGATCGCGATGCCGCTCACGTTCCAGCGGGCGTCGCGCTGCCCGAATGCGGCGCCGTCCGACGGTTCGTGGCGCGCGACGCCGTTCAGCGTCTCGAGCAGGACGAACGACGCCGCCCCTGTCTTCCGGTCCATCGCCTCGACGGTCGCCTGGATCGCGGGCTCGTCGAGTTCGCGCAGGAAGTGGCCCTTCCAGTAGTGGCGCAGCCCGAACGGGAGCTGCCCGGCCATCGCCTGGACTTCGAGGTAGGTCATCGTCTTGAGGTCGTCGCCGATCAACGGCAGCGAGCGCAACGGCCGGATCGCCGCCTCGCCGTCCTCGGGTGTCCCCTGGTACACGATCGTCACGCCGAACGTGACCGGCGTGGGCCGACCCTCCGCCGCCGCCTGCTCGTCGAGGAAGCCGGGGCCGCCGGCGAAGATCACGAGCTCGTCGGGCATGACGTCGGGCGAAGTCGGCAAGCGCCCGCATCGCCTCATCGGCCGCGGCGATCGGCACCGAGAGCCAGCCGGCGTACAAAGGGCCGATGGGTCGGAGCGCGAACTCGAACCGGGTCACGATCCCGAAGTTGCCCCCGCCCCCGCGGAGTGCCCAGAGGAGCTCCGGATCGCCGTCTGGCCCCGCGATCACCACGGAACCGTCCGCGGTCACGACCTCGGCGCGGACGAGGTGGTCGCAGGTCAGCCCGCCGGTCCCCATCAGGAATCCGAGACCGCCTCCGAGCGTCAGGCCGCCGACGCCGGTATCGCCGAACGTGCCGCCGGTCATCGCCAACCCGTGGGCGGTCGTCGCGACGTCCACGTCCACCCAGAGCGCCCCACCCCCGACCGTGACCCGGCGCGCGGCGGGATCCACGCTGATGTCCCGGCACCGGCGGAGATCGATGACGAGGGAACCGTCGGCGACGGCGTGACCTGCGACGTTGTGTCCCCCGCCACGCACGGCGATCGGCAGGCCTGCGTCGCGCGCCCACCGCACGGCCGCGACGACCTCGTCGGTCGAGCGCGGCCTGACGATCGCGACGGGTCGGCGGTCGATCGTGGCGTTGAAGATCGCGCGCGCCTCGTCGAAGCCCTCGTCCGCGTCCAGGATCACCTCGCACGAGAGCGCAGTCCGCAGGGCGTCCGGGCGCAGATCGGTCGTCATCGGTCTTCCCTCCCGTCGTTGGAAGGCGAGCATGACGGCTGGCTCGGCGAAGTCAACACGCTCGCGCTCCTCAGGCGCTCGTGCTCCGCGGCCGGGGCAGGGTGTCGCCGGCCGACCAGCAAGAGGGAACCTGCCGCCGCCAGGCCGAGCAGGGCCGCTCCCAACATGGCCACGGTGAGCCCGACCGTGACCGACAGGAAGCCCATCACCGGCGGATAGATGATCGACCCGACGACGGCCGATCCGGTGAGCAGTCCGCTCACGGCGGACGTCCGGTCCGGGTACCGGTCCCCGCCGATCACGATGATCATCGGGAAGACCGGCCCCGTGGCGACGCCGGCCAGGGCGAACAACGCGATCGAGGCCGGGAGCGACGGCACCAGGATCGCCCCGACGAGCGCCACGGACATCGCGGCCGACGACGTTGCCGCGAACAGCACGTGGTCGAAGCGGTCGGCGAACCGGGCCGCCAGGAGCCGACCGAGCGGCGATCCCCGCCCAGTAGAGCGATAGAGCGGTCGTGGCCGTTGTCAGCGGCGCCGGCTCGAGGTACCGGACCAGCCAGTTCGACACGCCGACCTCGGCCGCCACGTAGCAACAGATCGCGACCGCCAGCAGGATGAGCGGCAGGGCGAGGCGGTCGCCGGTCCGCTGCATCGCGCTGCGGTCGTCGGCCGGGTCACGCACGTCGGCACTTCGGCGACCGTGGGGCATGTGCACGGTCAGGAAGAGCGCGGCCACGACCAGGGCGGCCAGTCCCGTTCCGAGCAGGATCGTCTGCCACGGGATGCCGCCCTCGATCAGTCGGCCCACCGCAAGAGGCGCGCTGAGCGCGCCAAGACTGAAGCACACGTGGAGGATGTTCAGGGCGCGTCCACGGCCGCCCGAGCGGTACAGGTCGAGGACGAGCCCGTTGACGCCGCCGTCGAGACCGCCCGCGCCGAGCCCGGCGGGCAGGGCCGCCAGGAGGAACAGCTCCCACGACGGCGCGAGGCCGAACGCGACCAACCCGACCCCGTGCAGGCCGGCCGCGAGCGAGAGCACGGTCCGGCGCCCGAGGCGTTCGGTGAACAGGCCCCCGCCGAAGGACCCAAGCGCGTAGACGGACGCGTAGACGAAGTACAGGACGCCGATGCCGGCGTCCGTCTGCTCGAACCCGTCCTTGACCGAGCGGATCAGGGACGGGATGAGGAGTCCGCTCCAGCCGATGAGCAGGAAGGAGAGGCAGCCGACGATGCCGGCCGCAGCCGGCCACGACCGAGCGTTTTGGGTCACCCGCGGATGCTATCGGGTCGCGCCCGCAGGCGGGGCTCGCGTCGGCGGCGAGCTCAGGCTTCGATCTCGTACTCGAGCTCGTAGTTGCCCGTCCGCCCGCCCGGGGCGACCATCCGCCCCGTTCCCGCGATGCCCGCGAGATCCCCGGTGCCGGAGCCGCGGACGACGGTCCAGGCGATCTGCGAGCCCGCGCCATCGTGATCGCCCTCGGCGGCGATGACGAACGAGCCGCGACGCCCGCCGACCGAACCGGTGATGCGCTGGAGCCCGACGAGGTGCGCCGTCGCGTCGCCGCGATACAGCATGAGCCAGTGGATCGAGCCGTCGCCCTCGACGTCTCCGCTGAAGGCCTGCGTGCCCGACGCATGGGTCCGCTTGATGCCGCCGCCCAGCTCGTCGATCGGGTCTTCCGCGGCTGTGAGCACCTCGAACGCGCCGCTTGCCTTGGTCATGACGTTCCTCCCTGCCGGTGCCTTCCCGAGGCGCACCCGCGCCGTCCCGTGGCGCGATAGTGCCCCCGATGCCCGAAGTCGACAGGTGAGCGGCCTTCCGCGACCGTGTAGCCTTGTCCTTGCCATGGGCAATCACCTCGCCCGGCGTCCGCTGGACGTCTGGCTGACGACGATCTCCAACAAGAACGGCTGATCCGCCCCTTCCTGATCAAGCGTCGGAGGAAGGGGCGAGACGGACGCGTGCCGCTGCCGCAGGCCGGACAGACCTGCCCGTCACGTGTCGCCTCGCCGGTCGTGCGAAGGAGAGACGGTCATGCCGATGCCGCATCGAACGTTCGCCCAGGTGGCGAAGCGGCGACTCGTTGGCAAAGAGGGCAAGGAACGGATCCGCGAGGTCCGGGCGCTCCTTGCAGAGCTTCCCGACTACAGGAACGGTCCGTACGCGGACCTGCGCAAGTGGCTCCTGTCCGAGATCGAGGACACCCGGGTTCGCTCGAACGCCGTCCATCGCGACTCGATCGCCGTCCGTCGCGAGGGCGCGGCACAGATCGCCCTCGTCGGGCCGCCGAACGTCGGCAAGTCATCGCTGCTCCAGGCCCTGTCCGAGATCCAGATCAAGACCGGCGACTACCCGTTCACGACGCTGCGCCCAGTCCCGGCCCTCACGCTGATCGGCGGCGTCCTGGTCCAGCTCGTCGAGATCCCCGGCCTCATCGAAGGGGCCTCGGAAGACCGGGGCGGCGGCCGGGCGCTGCTCGGTGTCCTGCGCTCGGTCGACGCGATCGTCTATTGCGCTCGGGCCGACGGTGACCCGATCGAGCTCGAGGTCGTCCGCGCCGAGATCGCGGCCGCCGGCATCGAGAAGCCGGCAGTTCTCGCTGCGACACGAGCCGATGAGGCCGATGCCGCCGCGCTGGCCAGACTCGGCGACGCCTTCCCGGATCTGCGCGTCGTCCCGGTCTCCGTTCTCGACGAGGCATCCCTCGACGCGTTCCGGGCCGCGGTCTGGGCGCTGACTGGCCTGCTGCGCGTGCAGCTCCGCAAGGATGGCTCGATCGATCCACGGCCCCTCGCCCTCGATCCCGGCGCATCCGTGGCCGACGTGGCGGACTGGGTCCACCACGACCTCGGGGCGACGTTCAGCGGCGCTCGCGTGTGGGGCCCGTCCGCGCAGTTCGACGGACAGCGCGTCGGGCGCGATCACGAGGTCAGGGACGGCGACGTCGTGGAGATCCTGTCCTGATGACCGATCCGGGTCCGCACGGCCTTCTCAGGCCGTTCTCAGAGGATTCGCAGGAAGTCGCCCGTAGGGTTCGCGACATGAACCGGACACGCCGAAGGAGCCTCCGATGACCCTCGCCCTGCCTCCCGACCATCACGACCACCCGGGCGATGAGATCGACGAGCACGATCGCGGTCTCGTCTACGACCTCACCACGCTGGACCGTCGGCGGATGCTCAAGCTGCTGGGCTTCGGTGGCCTGAGCGCCGGGATGTTCGTCATCGCCGGCTGCGGGCCGACCGCCGCCTCCGGGTCAGCCTCGGCATCGGCGGCAGCCTCCAGCGCCTCCGGAGCCGTCGGCGCGAGCTGTGCCGTCATCCCCGAGGAGACCGCGGGTCCGTTCCCCGGCGACGGCTCCAACGGCCCCGACGTCCTCTCCCAGAGCGGCGTCGTCCGTAGCGACATCCGGTCGAGCTTCGGGTCGTCGACCACCGTCGCCGAAGGGATCCCGCTGACCATCCAGCTGACGATCCAGGACGGCGCCGATTGCGTCCCGCTGGCGGGCGCGGCGGTCTACGTCTGGCATTGCAACCGCGAGGGCGAGTACTCGCTCTACTCGTCGGCCGTCGCCAACGAGAACTACCTGCGCGGCGTCCAGGAGGCGGGCGAGGACGGCGTCGTGACGTTCACGAGCATCTTCCCGGCGGCCTACTCGGGGCGGTGGCCGCACATCCACTTCGAGGTCTACCCGAGCCTGGACATGGCGACCGACGAGAACAACAAGATCGCCACCTCCCAGGTCGCCCTGCCGAAGGACGCCTGTGACCTCGTCTTCGCGACTGCCGGCTACGAGCAGAGCGTGAGCAACATGACCCGTCTGTCTCTCGAATCCGACAACGTGTTCGGCGACGACGGCGGGGTCAAGCAGCTCGGCACCATCACCGGTTCCGTCGCCGACGGCATGCACGTCGCCCTCGTGGTGCCCGTCAACGCCTGATCAGGGCCCAGGGAGCGTCTCAGGCCGGCGCCAGCCGCCGAGGGCGTCCTCGACGATCCGTGCGGCCGCCAGCGCCACGTCCTCCCGCCACGGCTGGGCGATGAGCTGGACCCCGATCGGGAGCCCCTCGGGCGAGGTCCCGCCACGCACGACCGCCGACGGCCAGCCGGTCAGGTTGTGGACCTCGCTGTACGTGTCGGCGAAGCCCGACGTGAAGCCGACGCCGTGCAGCGAGGGCCGGGCGCGGCAGGACGGGGCTGACGATCAGGTCGATCCCGTCCATCCAGCGCAGCATGCTCGCCCGGACGTCGTCGACGGCCTCGACGAGGGCCGTGAGCTCGTCGCCCGGCAGCGGCGATGACTCGGTGACCCAGGACGCCCTGCCGGCGTAGGAACCGACCCCTTGCGTCCCGGCCGCCGCGATCAGGCGCCGGAGCCAGGCGTGGCCGTCCGCGCCGATCATGCGATCCCACAGGTCCGCGGCGCGGCCCTGGTCCGGCGGGATCCGGCCCTCCACCCGGGCTCCGGCAGCGCGCAGGGCCTCCGCTGCCGCCTCGACGGTGGCCTTCGTCTCGGCAGTGGGTGTCTCGATGCCGTTGTCCCCGAACCACGCCACCCGCAGATCGCGGATCGCCACGTCGGCCGGGTCCCCGAGCGCGACCGGGGCGATGTGCGGGTCCTCGCCGTCCGGTCCGGCGATGATCGGCAGGATCAGGGCGAGGTCGTCGACGCGACGGGCGATCGGCCCGAGCTGCGTGAACGACTCCAGGATCCCGCGATAGGAGGGATGGTGCCCGGTCCGCGGCACGCGGCCGCTCGTCGGCTTGAGACCCGCCACGCCGCAGACGTGCGATGGCTGGCGGATGCTGTCACCGGTATCGCTGCCGATGTCGAACGGCGAGCCACCGGCCGCCACGATCGCCGCAGACCCGCCGCTGCTGCCGCCCGACGACCGATCGAGGTCGTACGGGTTCGACGTCCGCCCGTAGACGAGGTTGTCCGCCTCGTTCGCCCAGGTGAACTCGGGCGTGTTGGTCTTGCCGAGCAGGATCCCGCCGGCCGCCTTCAGCCGGGCGACGACCGTCGCATCACGCTCGGGGACGCGCGTCGCCCAGCCGACGGTGCCCGCGGTCGTGACGACCCCCGCCGTGTCGAGCGAGTCCTTGATCGTGAACGGCACCCCGTGCAGTGGGCCGAGGCTGGCTCCCCTTCCCCGGGCGGCGTCGGCGGCACGTGCCACATCGAGCGCATCGTCGGCGAGCCGGACCACGGCGTTGATCAGCGGGTTCACGACCTCGATGCGACGCAGGCACGCCTCGACGACCTCGACCGACGAGACCTCGCCGGCCCGGATGGCGGCCGCGACCTCGACGGCCGACGCGAAGGGCAGGTCCTGTTCGAGCATCGAGATGATGCTACCCGCGCGGTCGTCGCGGGACCGTCCGGTCGGCGCGCGTGACCTCTGGCTGCTGGTTTCCCGCTGGCGCCGGCGACTACGATCGTCGGGCATGGTTCTCCATCGCTGGTCGTCCCTCGCGCTCGCGGTCGCGTGCATCACGAGCACCGGCCTGATCCAGCGTGTCCAGGCCACCGAGGCAACCCCGCTGCCGCTCGCCGGGATCGTCATCGCGCTCGATCCGGGCCACAACGGCGGCAACGCCTCACACCCGACGGCGATCCACAGGCAGGTCTTCGTCGGCAACGGCCGCAAGGCGTGCAACACGGTCGGCACGACCACGCGATCGCGGTACGCCGAGCATCGCCTGACATTCAACGTCGCCAAGCGAGTCAAGGCCCGGCTCGAGGCTCTCGGCGCGACCGTGTACCTCACTCGCACGACCGACAGGGGCGTCGGGCCGTGCGTGAACGTCCGCGGCCGGTTCGGGCGGAAGGTCCACGCCAGCCTCCTCGTCAGCATCCACGCCGACGGGTCGGGCGCCTCGCATCACGGGTTCGTCGTCATGAAGCCTGGGCGCGTCCCCGGTTACACCGACGACATCCTCGCCACGTCGTCGACCCTTGCAGTGGCGATGCGTGCCGGCCTTGTCGAGGCGGGCCTGAAGATCGCGAACTACTACGCCACGAGCGGCATCAAGCGCCGGACGGACCTCGGCACCCTGAACATGTCGGACGTGCCCGTGGTCATGGTCGAGCTCGGCAACATGAAGAACACGTCCGATGCGAGGCGGATGACGAGCGCGAGCGGTCGGGCGCAGTACGCGCGAGGTCTCGTAGCCGGCATCCGGACGTACCTGGGGCGCTGAGGCGACCCGGGCGGGCCGCCTAGAAGAACGTGGACGTCCAGGGCTCGTCGGGCGTGCGGAGGAGTCGCTCCGCCTGCGCGAGCGAACCGTCGCGGTGCTCGTCGTACCCGGTCGCGATCACCGCGTCGGACAGTCGGGTGCCACCGAGGTACGCCGCGCTGAGCGCACTGACGTCGATCGTGAGATCGGCCGACCGGTCGGTCGCCCGGCACGTGACGCCGTCCACGGTCGCGTCGAGGAGCAGGCGCGTGCGGCCGCCGGTTGCCTCGCCGTCGACGACCTCGATGACCAGGCTCCCCTCCGATGCGTACGTCCGGGCCTCGAGCGCGCGAGGGATGTCGAAGAGTCGGATCCACAGGGAGTCGGCGAGGTCGGACTGGCGCATGTCGCGCGCATTCGCGAGGTGCCACGGCAGCCGCTCGCTCGGGCTGCGACGCTCGGCGGTGACCTTCGCGACCCAGTCGGTCTCGGCCAGGAACCGCCAGAGCGTGACGTAGGCCTCGTCGTTCAGGGCGTGCAGCTCGTCGACCTTGACGGTGTTCCTCGGCTGGCCCGCCTCCCACTTGTCCTCGGCACGGCTGTATCGGACGTAGCCGTCCACGGCGCCCGACGCGTCGCGTCGCAGCGCCAGGAAGCCCTTCCAGACCTCGCCCCAGACGCTCGGTTTCCCGATGTCGAAGTCCCACCGGTACGGGCGCCGTTGCACCTCGCCGGGCGACCGCTTCCGGATGACGTCGAACACCGCCTTGATGGCATCGCGGGCGTGTTCGTCAGGCGTGACGATCTCGACGGTGCCCCCTGACGGCGTCAGGAACGTGGCATGGGCGTCGAGCGTCCACGTCGCCTCCCGACAGCCAGGGCCATAGCCGAACCGCCCGTAGATCGGGTATTCGGCGGCATAGAGCATGCTGACGGCCTCGCCGCGCTCGCGCGCGGCTCCGTGTTCGGCTGCCACCATCGAGCGCATGATCCCCCGCCGCCGATGGGTCGGCAGCACGGTCACCGCGGAGACGGCCGCTGCCGGCAGGCACGCCCCGCCTGGCACCGTCAGCTCGCTCGCCCAGGAGCGGAACGTGCCGCAGATCCGCGTCCCGTCGAACGCGGCCCATGTCCGGTCCAGGTCCCACAGCGGCCGGAGCTCCTCGACGACCTTCGCCACGTCCGGGCGTTCGAGGAACCCGGTCGACAATGCGTCGACGAATGCCGGCAGCTCGTCGTCGCGCACGCGACGGATCTCGACGGTCACAGACCGACGATAGCATCCGGCCGGACGGCGGACTCGGCCGCGGTCACCGCTCCCCGACGCTCGCCATCCCGTCGCGGTCCAGGACGCTGATCAGTCGCTCGCCGCGGGTCAGGCGAGCCACGCGCGCGCCCTCGCGGACGAGTGCGGCGACCTGCGGGACCACGATGGCGTCACCCGCCCGGAACGTCAGCCAGCGCACCTGCTTGGTCACGCCGGCACCCTGCAGGAGGCCGCTCGTCGTCACGCATGAAGACGCCGTACTGGAACCCGATGTGCACGTGCTTCGGCTCCGGGGCGACGTAGCAGCAGAAGACCGTTCGGCGAGGCGTGACCGCGACGTCGTACGCGACGAGGCGCCAGCCGATCCGGACCCGCTCGACGGCGTCGGGCAGCTCGGCGCGGACGATCGAGCGGAGCTCGTCGGCGATCCGGCGCATCGGCTCCGGGTAGTCGGCGAGCAGCGCCTCCGGCGGGATCGTCTCCATCGTCACCATCATCGCGCTCCGGTGGGTCGGGAGGCGTCAACATCCTTCGGACGGACGGTGGCCTCCATACTGGGCTCGTGGCTCCTGCCGAGAAGATCGACCCCGAGCACGTCCGCCCGGCGACCGCCGCAGAGTCGGCCGACGTGCCCGCCATGCACGCCGCGAACCAGGTCGCCTGGGACCAGGCCGCCGAGCGCTACGAGGGCTGGCTGGCCGAGGCGATCGCGCTGATCCGGAGCGGAGGCTCGAACCTGTTCGATGCCGAGAGCGCCCTGATCGGCGACCTGCACGGCCACTGCGCCCGGGCGATCCACCTGCAATGCGCCGGCGGCCGGGACACGCTCTCGCTCTGGAACCTGGGCGCCGACGAGGTCGTCGGCATCGACTTCAGCCCGCGCATGCTCGAGCTCGCCGCGCGCCTCACCGAGGCGACCGGCGCGCCGGCCCGGTGGGTCCTGTCCGACGTGCTGACGACGCCCCACGAGTTCGACGGCACCGCCGATCTCGTGTACACGGGCCGCGGTTCGCTCATCTGGCTCCAGGACCTCGACGCCTGGGCCGCCGTGGTCGCGCGGCTCCTCTCGCCCTCCGGCCGGTTCGTGCTGTTCGAGGGGCACCCGGCCGAGTGGCTCTTCGATGTCGACGAGGACGGCCACTGGATCGCCACCGACTACGACTACTTCGGCGGCCCCGAGGCGTCCAAGGGCTGGGCGCCCGAGTACATCGACCGCCTCTCGCTCGACGAGGCCGACCAAAGCTGGAAGTTCGCCCGCTCGTGGACGCTTGGCGAGGTCATCACCGCACTCCTGGGAGCGGGTCTGCGGCTGGAACGCGTCACGGAGCACCCGGTCGACTGGTGGGGCGGCCACGCCGACGTGCGTGACGAGGAGCGTGGCCGGATCCCGCTCTCGTTCTCGGTCGTCGCCCGGGGCCCGGTCGGGCGCTGAGGCCTGCGCCGCTCCCCTAGAAGTCGCGGCGACCGGCGAACGAGGCCTCGACGAAGGGGCGCGTCCGCTCGTACAGCGCGATCCGGTGGCCGCCGGGCGACCGGAACGAGCAGCACGGCCCGGTGGGGATCTCGAGTGTGCCTTCGCGCTGCCAGCCGCGGCCCTCGAGCGCGGTCATGGCGTCCTTGAGGCTCGGGACCCGGTAGACGAGGACCGGCCGTTCGCCATCGAGGTGTTCAGCGAGGATGATCCGCGGCGGCTCCTCGGTCAGTGACACCATCGCGACCCGGGTGCCCATCTCGTCGATCGCGAACACCAGCGTCCCGCCGAGCACGTCCGTGAAGAACCGGACGTCGGCGGCCGCATCGCGGGTCGGCGTGTAGACGTAGTCGAGCTGCTCGAACGTCACCGAGATGCCCTGCGGGGCCTCCTGAGCTCAGTCGGGCTCGTCGTCGTCGGACTCGAGGTCGGTGTCGAACAGCGCGTCGGCGTCCTCGACGAGGAGGACCGTGTCCTGGTCCGTCGCATCGCCGAGTGTCCGATCGAGCGACTGCTCGGTCTCCCCGACGTACTTCGACGCGACGCGCGACAGGCCGATGCGCGAGAGCACGGCAGCCACGGCCGCGACGCTCCCCGCGACCACGACGACACGTGTCGGACGGTTCATCGGGGACATGATGCGCCCGCTGTGGTCATCCGGCTACCATCGGCTCGTCCGGAGACGCGGGACAGACAGACGGTCGGTAGCCTCTCGAGGAGTCCCGCGAGCGCGGACGTGCCTGGAGGGTGTGATGGAGCAGCGACCGAGGATCCAGCAGGTCGCATGGGGCCTCCTGGGAGCCACGGCGGCGGCCTGGTTCGCGATCTGGATGCTCTTCTTCCCGCAGTACGTCCCCGAGTTCTTCGCCTGGGACGTCCACCCGCGCGCGGCGCAGGCGTTCATCGGCGCCGGCTACATCTTCCGGACGTTCTTCTTCCTGAACGCCGCCTGGGAGGGGAACTGGATCCGGCTGCGCTGGATCGTGTACGGCAACCTCGTGTTCACGGGGACCCTCCTGTTCGCCACGTACTGGAACCTCGACCAGTTCCACTGGAACCCGCTCGAGACGCCGCTCGCCCACATCTGGATCGTCCTGTACATCTTCGAACCGGTCGTGATGCTGTACCTGATCCCGCGTGGCGCCCTGCGGGCGGAGGCGCCGGTCTCCGGCGGCCCGATCCGCCTGGCCACGAAGCGATTCCTCGTGCTGACGACCGGAGTCCTGCTGATGAACGGGCTGCTCATCGTCGTCAACCCCGAGTTCGCGACCAAGCGCTGGCCATGGGAGCTGAACCCGCTCGATGCCCAGATCGTCGGGGCCTGGTTCCTGGGCTGGGCGTTCTGGTGCGGGACGATGGCCTTCGCGACCGACTGGGACGAGATCAAGCGTGCGTGCCAGCTCTTCGTCCTGAACGGCGCGGTCCTGTTCATCGCCGCACTCGTCTTCCGGGACGACTTCCTGCCGGGGCGTGGCACCGTCCAGGGCTACGCGGGCGCGCTCCTGATCTTCACGCTCGCGATGATGGGTCTGTACCTCCTCCAGGAGCGGCAGCGGCCGGCACCCGCGACCACCAGTCCCTGACCGCCGACGCGACGTCGCCGGGCACGTTCGCCGTCGCCGAAGCCCGCCCGCGTCTCCGCGCATCGTCCCGCGGCCACCAGCGAATGCCCGCGTAAGCCCGCGATGAGCGTCGCCCGATAGGGTGGCCATCGCCGAGTCCCGATGTCCCGCCCATCGTCCTGGTCGGCGTGTGGTGTGAGGTGTCCGGATGCGTCCCCACGGTCGGGTCGTTGGTCGTGCCGCTGCAGGGGCGGCGCTCGTGCTGGTCCTCGTGACGTTCCTGTCGCCGCTCGGCGTCCGTGCCGCGTCGCCCGGGCCGACCGAGCCGTGCGTGCCCGGCACGGTCTGGGAGGACCTCTCGAGCGGGGTCAAGTACCTGTGCATCTACGACGAGATGTACGGCGGGTCCCGCTGGGAGCTGCTGTCGTCGGGCCAGGTCGGGTCGAGCCTGTTCACCTACCGTTCGAGCTTCGTTGGCTGCACGTTCAACACCGTCGCCTTGAGCACGCTCACCGGCGGTGGCGGCAACAGCATGGTCCGGAGCCTTCGCTGGCCGTGCTCGAGGTTCGCGCGATCGCACCACCAGCCGCCCGGCGAGCTGCGTGTCCGCACGTACCTCCAGCGGTACGGATCGTCGTGGACGACGTGTCGGGACACGGGGTTCTCGTACAACACGACCACGGCCTCGGCCTGGGTCGGCGGCATCGACATGGGCGCGGCGCCCGACTGCGGCGCCGGGACCTATCGAACCTGGGGGACCGGCCAGGTCTACCAGGGCGGTGCCTGGCGCGGCGCGTCCGTCGCGACTCCCGGCCGGTTCATCGACTAGTCGGCGCCGGTGTCCTTGCTGCCGAACCCGACGAAGCGACCGGCCTGATCACGGACCAACGGCACGTGGCCCAGGATCGCCGCCCGCTCGATGGGCCCGTAGACGTGCGGATAGATGCCGGTGGTGTCCTCGATGCGCCAGGGCGAGCCACAGGTGTCGAGATCGATCGTCACCGCGAGGAACGCCCGCTGGTCGTCGCCGTAGTGCCGGTTCGCCGTGGCGAGGAGCTCGTCCTCGCCGTCGGTGCAGTGGATGAAGCCCTCGGTCGCGAGCGACGCGGCCGCGTACGGAGCGTCGGGGTCGCTCGCGGCCCAGACCTCGGCCGGGACCATGTGGAACGTCGTGCGCATCAGACCGCCGGCTGATCGACCGAGACCCAGCGTCGGTCGAGCGCGACCTGGATGACCGTCGGACGGTCCGCGGCGAGCGCCGCGCGGAGGGCCGGCTCGAAGGCGTCGTCGTGGTCGACGCGCGCGCCCCGCGCGCCCACGGCACGGGCGATCGCGGCGAAGTCCATCGGCCCGAGCTCCGTTCCGACGCCCTGCCCGCTCCCCCGCCGGTCCTGCCACATCCGGATCGTGCCGTAGCGCTCGTTGTCGAACACGACCACGACGACCCGGGCGTTCTCGCGCACCGCGGTCTCGAGCTCGGCCATCGTCATCGCCAGGCCGCCGTCGCCGACCAGCGCCACGACCGGGCGATCGCGGTGGACCAGGGCTGCGGCGATCGCCGCCGGGAAGGCCGTAGCCCATGGCTCCCGATGTCGAACCGAGGAACGTGCCCGGGCGCCGGAACCGGAAGCCCCGCCCGGCCCAGCCCGCGAAATTGCCGGCATCCGTCGTCAGGATCGCCTCGTCCGGGAGCACCCGGCGAAGCGTCGCGACGGTCCGGCCGGGATGGACGCCCGGGCCGTCCCACGGCGTGTCGTCCACGACGGTGTCGGCCTCCCACGTCGCCCGGTCGAGGACGTTGTTGGCGTCGCGGGCTGCCACGCGCTCGGCATCGAGCACGGCCCCGCTCAGCAGGCGCTCGTTGGCCGCCCGCAGGAACGCGCGGGCGTCCGAGGTGATCGCGAGGTCCGCCGCCGGCAGGTCGCCCGAGCGGCTGGGCACCAGATCGACGTGCGCCCAACGCTGGCCGGGCAGCGGCAGCGTGTAGCCGTAGCTCGTCGCCTCGTTCAGCCGGCTCCCGAGCACGAGGAGCGCATCGGCATCGGCGAGTCGCTGGCGGATCGACGCGGGCGCCCCGAGGCCCGCCATGCCGAGATAGAGCGCGTGGTCGTTCGAGATGACGTCGCCGCGGCGCCACGCCGCGATGACCGGGACGTGGAGCAGCTCGGCGAACCGGGCGAGCTCCGTCGACGTCCGGGCGCGCAGCACGCCCGCCCCCGCCAGGATGACCGGCCGCCGGGCCGAGGCGAGCAGCTCGATGACGGCGCGGATGTCGTCGGCCGTCGCGCGGGCCGGCGCCGGTCGTGCTGCGTCGGCTGGCTCGAGCTCGGTCACCTCGTCGAGGAGGTCCTCCGGGCAGGGAGACCAGCACCGGCCCCGGCCGGCCGGTCAGCGCCTCGCGGACGGCCTGGGCCATCGCGGCGGGCACGTCCTCGGCCCGGCGGGGCTCGACGGCCCACTTGGCGAGGCCCCCGAGCGTGCCCACCTGGTCGATCTCCTGGAACGCCTCGCGACCGCGGAAGTCGCGCTCGACCTGCCCGACGATCACGAACATCGGGCTCGAGTCCTGCCGCGCCGTGTGGATGCCGATCGCGAGGTTGGCGCCGCCGACCGCGCGCGTCGCGAGGCACGCCGCCGGTCGTCCGGTCAGCTGCCCGTGGGCCTCGGCCATGAAGGCCGCCCCGCCCTCGTGACGCGCCGCCACGACCCGGATGCCCGCGTCACCGAGGGCGTCCAGCAGGCCGAGGAACGACTCGCCCGGGCACGGTGAAGGCGTACCGGACGCCGGCTGCCCGCAACGCGTCGGCGATGAACCGCCCGACGGTCCGGGGACCGACGGCCGCCTGGACCTCGGGCGTGGCAGCGTCGTCGGGCGACGTCCGTCGGGCCGGCATCGTCGTCGGCCGCCTCCGTCGCGTCCACGGCGACGCCGTCGACCGTCGGCATCGGCCTCGATCGCGGCCCATCCGCATCCTCGACCGGGGACGTGTCCGCGTCGCCGACCGGGTCGGTATCGAGAGCGGCCTGCGAAGCTCGCGCCGTCGACGCGGTCGAGGGCGTCCTCGACCGGGGTCTCGGGCGGCGGTCCGGCGTCAAGCTCGGTCATGGCGACGGCATGTCCTCGGCTGGTCGGCGCTGCGGCCGGATCAGTACGCCAGCGGGAAGGCGACGGCCGACAGGATCAGCGTGATGACGATCAGCGCCGCGACGACGAGCATCACGGCCTGCGTCAGACGGTGGCCTGGCATCGGCGCCTACCGATAGTTCTGGAACTGGAGCGGCACGGGTTCGTCCAGTTCGCGCAGGCGGGTGATGACGCGCTGCAGCTCGTCCCGGCTCTTGCCTGATACGCGCACAGCGTCGCCCTGGATCTGCGACTTCGCCTTGGGGAACTCGTCGCGGATCAGCTTCGAGATCCGTTTGGCGACGTCCTCGGTCAATCCGCGCCGGAGCTTGATGGTCTGGCGGACCTTGTTGCCGCCGGCGGGCTCGACCTTGCCCCAGTCGAAGATCTTGAGCGAGAGGCTGCGCCGGATGGCCTTCGACTCGATGAGGTCCTTCACGGCGGCCGCGCGGTGCTCATCGTCGGTCACGAGCGTCAGCTCGTCCTTGGCCTGCGTCAGGTCGACGGTGACGCCCTTGAAGTCGTAGCGCTGCTGGACCTCGCGACGCACCTGGTCGAGGGCGTTGCGCAGCTCCTGTTCGTCGAATTCGCTGACGACATCGAACGAGATGTCTCCGGCCATCGGTCCTCCTCTCCCCTACCCGGCCGATCCGGCATCGGGGGCCTGTACCGTCCATTCGCGCAATCGGCTGATCCGTCCGTCGGCGGCCATCTCCCAGGTCATGAACCCGGCGAGGCGCACCCGCGCGCCCTTCGGCTTCTCGATGTAGCTCGCGTGCCACGCGGTCAGGACGGTGTCGCCCGAGACCCAGTGGCGCTCGGCGGTGAACTCGACCTGCTCGGTGGTGTTCGCGCCGTCGAGCCAGTACGCGCGGATGGCATTGTGCCCGACCATCGGCGATCCGAAGACATCGTCGTGGTATTCGGCGTCCTCGGTGAACATCGACACGATCAGGTCGCCGTCGAACGTCTGCCAGGCACGACCGAATGTCTCGAGCCGCTCACCGGCGGCCGCGTAGTCGATGGGCACGGTCGACGAACCTCCTCCGCTGTCGATGGCCGTCCATGGTAGGGCACGCTCGCGGGAGTCGTCCGCGACGCCGCGGCCGGCGACGTGGACGCGCGGCTATCCTTCCCGGGTGCAGATCACGTTCCTCGGCCAGGCGGGCCTCTTCGTCGAATCGAAGGGCGTCAGCATCCTGTGCGACCCCTGGTTCAACCCTTCGTTCTTCGGCTCGTGGTTCCCGTTCCCGGCCAACGACGGCATCGATCCCGAGCGCATCGGGCACCCGACGTATCTCTACGTCTCGCACCTCCACCACGATCACTTCGACCCGCGCTACCTGCGCGACCACGTCGACAAGGACGCGACGGTGCTGCTCCCGGCCTACCCGCTCGACGACCTCGAGAAGGAGCTCCGGGCGCTCGGGTTCACGCGGTTCATCAAGAGCGTCGACCTCGAGCCGTTCCAGGCCGGGCCGCTGACGCTCACGATCCACGCGCTCGTCGCCCCGACGGACGGCCCCATCGGCGACTCCGCGCTCGTGATCGACGACGGCGAGGTCCGCGTCCTCAACATGAACGACTCGCGACCGACCGAGCCGGACCGGCTGCTCGCGGGCGGCCCGCTGGACGCCGCCTTCCTGCAGTTCTCCGGCGCGATCTGGTATCCGATGGTCTACGACTACCCCGACAACGCCCAGCAGGTCCTCGGCCACAAGAAGCGGGTCGCGCAGCTCGCCCGCGCGTTCCGCTACATCGAGGTCCTGGACCCTGCCTTCGTCGTGCCGTCGGCCGGACCGCCCTGCTTCCTCGACGACGACCTGTTCGGGTTCAACGACCTCGCGGGCGACGAGTGGAACACATTTCCGGACCAGCCGACCTTCCTCGAGTACATCGCCGAGCGTGGCCGCGCCGGCGGGCGCCTGATGCTGCCGGGCACGGTCGCCGACGTGGCGCCCGGGCGGTTCGACGTCGAGCACCCGGTCGATCCCGCGACGATCTTCGCGGACAAGCGCGCGTACCTCGAGGCCTACCAGGCGCGGAAGCGGCCCGTCATCGAGGCCGAGCGCGCCGCCTGGCGCGGCCCGCGGGTCGACCTGCTGCCCGAGCTCCAGGCATGGTGGGGACCGCTCATCGAACAGGCCGACATGATCTGCGCCGGGATCGACCAGCCGGTCCTGCTCGACGTCGGCGACGAGCAGGTCGTGCTCGACTTCGCGGAACGCGCCATCCGCCGGCCCATCGACGGCGAGGATCCGCGCTACCAGTTCTTCGTCGACCGGGAGCTCGTCGACCACCTCGTGCGCGAGCACGTCGAGGACTGGGTCAACGAGCTGTTCCTCTCGATGCGCTTCCGCGCGCGCCGGCGCGGCCCCTACAACGACTACCTCTACACGTGGTTCAAGTGCCTCAACGTCGAGCGGCTGCAGTACGCCGAGGGCTTCTACGCCGAGCACGGGCCGTCGCAGGGCACATTCGAGATCGCCGGGTACAACGTCCAGCGGCGCTGTGCCCACATGAAGGCCGACCTGACCCGCTTCGGGTCCGTCGAGGACGGCGTCCTGACCTGCGCCCTGCACGGCTGGCAGTGGGAGCTTGCATCGGGCCGGTGCCTCACGTCCGATGGCCATCAGCTGTACGCGCGCCCGGTGGGCACGGAGGACGAGGAGCCCGCCAAGGCGAGCTGAGGGTCTAGCTCGAGGGGACGCGCGCCTGGAGGCGCTCGACGAGCTGCTCGGCCGCGACGTAGGAGCGGCCGCCGCCCATCACGAGCACGACGTCGCCGGGCTCGACGTGGTCGGCCAGCCAGGCCGCGCCGGCCTCGGGGCTGCCGATCGCGACAGCCGGCTCGTGGCTGCGGCGGCTGGTGGCGTCCGCGAGCGCCTGGGCCGACGTGATCGTCGTGTCCGGGTCCCGCACGGCCCAGATGTCGATGACGGCCGCCCGGTCCGCCTCCGCGAGGACCTCGGCGAAGCGCTCGAGCATGGCCGCCGTCCGGTGGAAGGTGAGCGGCTCGTAGACGGCCCACAGGCGCCGCCCCGGATACCGCTGCCTTGCCGCCCCGAAGGTGAGCCGCATCGCCGTCGGATGGTGGGCGTAGTCGTCGAGGACGGTCACGCCCCCGACCTCGCCCTTGAGCTCGAAGCGACGGCCGACGCCCTCGAACGACGCGAGGCCCGCGAGGATGTCGTCGGCGCCGACGCCGGCCGCCAGCGCGCCGCCCGCGGCCATCAGGCCGTCGATGGCCATGTGACGCCCGATGAGCCGGAGCCTGACCCGGTCCGGCGCCGCCTCCGGGGTCCGCAGGCCACGGATCTCGAGGTCGGTCCCGTCGGGGTCCTGCCCGAGGATCCGGGCGACGAGCGTGTCCTCGGCACGATCGGCCGCATCGAGGGCCGTCGCCGCATCCCCGTCGGAGCGGCGCTCGTCGATCGAGGCGCACCGCGATCCGCCGCCCGTCCCAGCCCTCGAGCGCGGCGAGGACGCGCCGGACGCCGGGATCGCCGACGTTCGCGACGAGGGTCCGGTCGCCGCCGGGCCGGCCGTGCGCGATCCACTCCGCGAAGGCCTCCACCACCTCGGTCTCGTCGAGGAAGACGTCCGGATGGTCCCATTCGGCCGACACCAGGACGGCGATGTCCGGCCGGTACGGATCGAAGTTGCCCGCGTACTCGTCGGCCTCGACCACGAAGTCCGGCCCGCTCCCGAAACGCGCGACGCCGCGCTGTGGTCCGACGATCGAGGCCGGCAGGTTGGCCCCGACGAACCCCGACGGGTCGCGACCGGCACCGACCAGCAGGTGCAGCAGCCAGCCCGAGGTCGTCGACTTGCCGTGCGTGCCCGTGACGCCGATGAGCCGCCGGCCGCCGGTGGCCGCCGCGTCGGCCACGATCTGCTGCACGCTCTCGGGCACGATCCCGACGTCGCGGGCCGCCACGAGCTCGGGATGGTCGGGCTCGACCGAGGTGATCGCCTTGGTGACGGCCAGACGGTCGATGACGGCCCGGCCGTCGGACCCGCGCACGTGCGCAGCGTCGTGGCGCCAGTCGATCGGGATGCCGGCCGCGAGGACGGCACCGGTCACCGGGTCCGGCCCGCCCGCATCGCATGCGGTCACCGTCGCCCCGACCGCCGCAGCGTGGAGCGCCGCACCCGCGGAGGCCGTCCCGCCGACCCCGACGACATGGATCCGGGTGCCGGGCGCGATCGGCACCGCGTCCCTCGGCGCCGCGAGGCCGCGGGCGATGTCCTCGTGGGTGCGGGTCATCCGGCGGGCGTCTCCACTCCCGCGAGGGCATCGGCACGCTCGGCCAGGAACCGCAGCGCCTCCGCGGCGCTCGCCTCGTTGTTCGCCGCGCGATCGCCCGCCCAGTGGAACCGCCGCACATCCGTCCCGAGCCGGTCGCTCACGCCGACATAGACGAGTCCGACCGGCTTCTCGTCCGATCCGCCATCCGGCCCGGCCACGCCGGTGATCCCCACCCCGAGGTCCGTCGCGAGCCGCTCACGGATCCCGCTGGCCATCGCCAGGGCGACCTGCGCGCTCACGGCGCCGTGGGTCGCCAGGACGTCGGGCGGGACGCCGAGCGCGTCGACCTTCACCCGGTCGGCATAGCTCACGATCGCCCCGAGGAAGTAGCCGGACGAGCCCGGGACGCTCGTGATGCCATGGGCGACGAGCCCGCCCGTGCACGATTCGGCCGTGGCCACGGTCAGCCCGGCGCCGAGGCACGTGTGCTGAAGCCGCCGGGCCAGATCCTCGAGCGGCTCATGCTCGGTGGCCATCGTCGTCAGCGACGGTCGGTCCGAACCGGTTCGTCGGGTGGCGCGAAGAGCCACGTCTCGGGGTTGCCGACGTCGTTCATGTGCCCGAGGTCGATCCCGTTCACCGTGAAGTACGTGGCACTGGACTTGCCGGTCCGGACCTCGACCGACTCCTTGGCCCGGAACGTGAGCGTGTCGCCCGGGGCATACACGCGCCCGGCCGCGGTGGTCTTGTCGGACACCTGGCCATCGACCCAGACCTTCAGCCACGCCCGGCCGCTCTTGATCTCGACGACGACGTTGACGCCCTTGAACGCGACCATGACGTTGCGCGTGATGGCCGTCGTCTTGCCCTCGGGGCTGGACGCGGTGACGGTGATCGCCCACTTGCCCGTGGTCAGCTCGTACGAGGCGCCGAACGTCCCGTCGTCGCCGACCTTCACCGTCTCCGATGCGGGGGTCGCGGGCGGCGACGGGCGTCGCCTTGTCGGTCGCCTTGGTCCCGGTCGCCGGACCCGTGTACGTGGCGCTCACGACGACCGAGTCGGCGTTGGTCGTGCGACCCTGCACCGGGATCGCGCCGTTCTCATACGTCGCCCCCTCGGCGGGCTGGTCGACCGTCAGCGTGGGGGCCTCGATCGCCAGGAACGGCACCGTGATGTAGATGAGGATGTTCTCCTCGGAGTGCTTGCCGGTGTCGGGGTCGAGCGCGCTCACGTCGAACTCGTTCCGGCCGCGCCGGAGGTCGACCTCGGCGCGCCACGACCCGGTCGAATCGGCGGTCACGCTGTAGGGGTCCCGGCCGGGCGAGGCGATGTTCACCGTGGCGCCCGCCAGCGTCACGCCGCGCAAGGTGTACGAGGTCGTGGAATCGTCGACGTCGACCACCGCGGTCGCCGGCTGGGTGACCGCGATCGTGGGCGGCTTCGCGAAGCGCAGCAGCTGGACGCCGAGGTAGGCGCCGAAGATGAGCACGCCGACGGTCATCAGCGCGAGCACGACGATGAACGGCGAGAACGTCAGGCCCTTGCGAGGCGCGGCCAGCGGTCGCGGCGCCACCGGGGCCTGTGCGGCCTCGCGGACCGCGCCTCGCTCGCGCCGCCACTGCTCGAGGATCTCGTCGGCGTCGAGGCCGAGGTAGAGCGCGTAGTTGCGCAGGAAGCCCTTCGTGTAGACCGCTCCGGGCAGCTCCTTGTAGTCGCCCCGCTCGAGCGCGCCGAGGTAGCGGGCCCGGATCTTCGTGTCGCGCTCGGCGCGGTACAGGTCGACGCCCTTCGCCTCACGGGCGGCGTACAGGCGCTCTGGGAGGCTCCTGGGGGCGTCGTCGGGGCCGCGTTCGCCCGGCGGGCGCTCGTCGAACCCGGACCGGTCGGCGCTGGCGGCTCGTCGCAGCTGATCTCGTGTCGTCATCGATCGTCCCCATCCGGGTCGACGACCGCGTCGTCGAACCCCGGCGCCGGATCGCGACGGAGCACCGGACGGGCGTTCGAGCCGTCGAACGCGCCGATGTATCCGCGCGCCTCCAGCTGATCGATCATGCGCGCTGCCCGTGCATAGCCGACCTTGAGACGGCGCTGGAGGAGCGACGCCGAGGCCCGATCGTACTCCCGAATGACCTCGACGGCATCGGGCAGCAGGCGATCCGCGTCGTCGTCGGCGAGGTCGTCGATCGAGCCGACGCCGTCATCGTCGCTCTCGGTGATCGAGAGGTCGTAGTGCGGGCCGTCGATCTGGTCCTTCCAGTGGCTGACGACGCGGCCGATCTCGGCGTCCGACACGAACACGCCCTGGAGGCGCATCGGGCGGGGCAGGTCGGACGGCTGGTAGAGCATGTCGCCGCGCCCGATCAGGTCCTCTGCGCCGGGCGCGTCGAGGATCGTGCGCGAGTCGATCTGCGAGGCCATCGCGAACGCGATGCGGCTCGGGAAGTTGGCCTTGATGAGGCCCGGTGACGACATTCACGCTCGGACGCTGGGTCGCCAGGACCATGTGGATCCCCGTCGCCCGGGCCTTCTGGGCGAGGCGGACGATCGGGTCCTCGACGTTCTTGCCCTCGCGCATCATCAGGTCGGCCAGCTCGTCGACCACGATGACGATGTAGGGCATCCGGTCCTCGGGATCGGCCCGGGTCTCGTTGAAGCCCTTGATGTTGCGGGCGGTGGCCCCGGCCAGCCGCCGGTAGCGGGCCTCCATCTCGTTCACGGCCCACTTGAGCGCCGCCTTGGCCCGCTCGGGCTCCGTGATGACCGGCACGAGCAGGTGGGGCAGGCCGTTGTAGGCCGCGAGCTCGACGCGCTTGAGGTCCATCAGGATCATGCGGATGTCGTCCGGCGTCGCCTCGCACAGGAGGCTCGCGATGAGCGCGTTGACCATGACGCTCTTGCCCGAGCCGGTGGCGCCCGCGATGAGCAGGTGGGGCATCTTGGCCAGGTCGACCGCCTGGGCGGTGCCCGCCACGTCGCGACCGAGCGCGAACGTCAGCTTCGAGCCCGAGGCGGTGAAGTCGACCTCCTCGAGGATCCGCCGCAGGGCGACGATGTTGAAGTCCTTGTTCGGGATCTCGATGCCGACCGCGCTCTTGCCCGGGATCGGGGCCTCGATGCGCAGCGAGCGGGCGGCGAGGGCCATCGCGAGGTCGTCGGCGAGGGCCTCGATGCGACTCACCTTGATGTCGGCCGCGGGCTGGACCTCGTACTGGGTCACGACCGGCCCTGCGTTCCGGCCGGTGATCTGGGCCGGGATGTTGAAGCCCGCGAGCTTGCGGACGATGATCTCCTCGTTGCGCTGGTGCGCGACCTCGCTCCCGCCGGCCTCGATCGGCAGGGCGATGTCGTCGAGCAGGGTCGTCGCCGGGAGGACGTACTCGATGCGCTCCCGCGTCGGCGGCGAATCGCTCGCGTCGGTGACGTCGTCGGGGTCGCGCAGCGGGCGCAGCCCGACGTCGACCGCGCGGACCGGCGTCTGGACGGCAGCGCCCCCGGCGCGGGCGGGCGCGAACGTGGCCGACGTCGGGATCGGACTCGGCACGGCGGCCGGGATGTCGGAGCGTTGCGGGGTGGCGTCCTCGCCCCAGATGCCGGTCTGGCCCGGTGGCGGGGCGACGCTGCCCACGACCGCCGCGCCCTTCGCGAGGCGACCGCCCCGCCCGTCGGCCGGCGCGCCCTTGCCGGGTCCGACGGCCGTGCCCGGACCCGTCGGCGGCCGGCCTCGTCCGTGCGTCGTTGAGCGTGCTGGTCACGGCCTTCCCGGCCGACGTGACCGGCGCCGAGGAGCTGCCGCAGCGGCATGTCGAACGCGAGCAGGAGCCCGATCGCCATCAGGGCGAACAGGACCACGTACGCCGCCGGGACCGGCAGCAGGCCCGGGCCGTCGCCGCCCCCGACGAGCACCCGCTCGAGGAACGCCCCGATGCGGCCGCCGGTGTCGCCGCCGGCCGGCGAGAACCCGACGAGCTGGATGACGCCGAGGAAGGCCGTGTACGACAGGCCGATGCCGAGGAGCGTGCGGCCCCACGGCGCCCCGATCTCCTTGCCCGGGCCCCACTCCACGTACCAGCCGGACAGCAGCAGCACGAACGGCAGCAGGTAGCGCCCGGCGCCGAAGAACGGCACGATCGCGTCGCGGACCCAGTCCGTGAGCCGGCCGTCGCCCGGCAGGGCGAGGGCGATCAGCAGGACGGCGCCGAGCACGAGCAGCACGATCCCGACGAGCGAGCGCGCCACCGCCGGCGACACCCCGAGGCGCACCCGGGGCACCGGCAGCGCCCCGCCGGTGCGGCGGCGTGTTCGCCGGCCGCTCGTCGAGGGGCGGCCCGTGGTCCGTCGGCGTGTCGCCATCGGCTAGACCTCGACGACCACGGGGAAGACCATCGGACGCCGCTTCGTCTGCTCGTACAGGTAGCGCGAGACGCCGTCCTTGATCTGGGTCTTGAGAAGGGCGATCTCGCTGATGTGGTCGCCCGGCGTCGCGATCGCCTTGATGACGCGCTCGACGGCCTCCTCCATCAACGGATCCTTCTCGTTGAGGTGCACGAAGCCGCGCGTGACGATCTCCGGCCGCCCGACGACCTGGCCGGTCTGCTTGTCGACCGTCACGACGATCATGAACATGCCGTCGTTGGCCAGCGAGCGACGGTCGCGCAGGACGACGTCGCCGACCTCGCCGACCGACAGGCCGTCGACGTAGACGTAGCCGGCGGTGACCGGCGTGCCGCGCCGGGCCGACCCGTCCGCGTAGATCTCGATCGGCATCCCGTTCTCGATGATGAACACGTTCTCGGGATTGACGCCGGTCTCGATGGCGAGGCGCCCGTGCTGCACCTGCATCCGGAACTCGCCGTGGATCGGGATGAAGTGGCGGGGCTTCGTGAGCCCCAGCATCAGCTTCAGCTCCTCCTGGCTCGCGTGCCCGGACACGTGCGCTCGCTTGATCGTGTGGTAGTAGACGTTCGCGCCGGCCTTGAAGAGGTTGTCGATCGTGCGCGAGACGTACTCCTCGTTGCCCGGGATCGGGCTCGCGCTCACGATGACCGTGTCGCCGGGCTGGATCTCGACGAAGCGGTGGTCCCGGTTCGCCATGCGCGCAAGGCCCGCCATCGGCTCGCCCTGGGCCCCGGTCGTGGCGATGACGAGCTTCGCGTCGGGGTGGTCCTTGATGCGGTCCTTCGAGACGATGTGCGACGGGTCGTACTTGAGGTAGCCGAGGTCCGTCGCGATGCGGAAGTTCTGCTCCATCGAGCGGCCGATGACGGCGACGTTGCGGCCCATGGACTCGGCCGCGTCGAGGACCTGCTGGATGCGCGCGATGTTGCTCGCGAAGGTCGCGACGATCACCCGCCCGTCGAGCGGCTCCATGATCTCGCGGAAGGCCTCGCCGACGGTCCGCTCCGACGGCGTGTAGCCGGGGTTCTCGGCACGGGTCGAGTCCGACAGCAGGCAGGCCACGCCCTCCTGGCCGAGCCGGGCGAGGATCGCGAAGTCGGACAGCTTGCCGTCGACCGGGGTGTGGTCGAACTTGAAGTCGCCCGTGTGGACGATCGTGCCGACCGGGGTGCGCAGGGCGATGCCCATCGCGTCCGGGATCGAGTGGCCGACCCGGAACGGGAGCACGTGGAACGCCCCGATGTCGAGCTCGTCGCCCGGGTCGAGGGCGAGCACCGGGTTGTTGTGGAGCTTGTGCTCCTTGATCTTGTTGCCGAGCAGGCCCCGCGCGAGGGTCGACGCGTAGACGGGGACGCCCGGGAACTCCGGCAGCACGTACGGCAGGGCCCCCACGTGGTCCTCGTGCGCGTGCGTGATGAGGAACGCCTTGACCTTGTGCCGGTTCTCCTTGAGGTAGGTCACGTCGGGGATGACGAGGTCGATCCCGAACATCTCCTCGTCGGGGAACATGAGCCCGCAATCGATGACGACGATCTCGTCGCCGTATTCGAAGACGTACATGTTCTTGCCGATCTCGCCGACCCCGCCGAGCGGGATGATGCGGAGCGGCTGGTCGTTCGGTGTCGTCATCGCGTCCCGTGCACCGTTCCTAGAAGAGCGTCATCTGGTCGGCATCGCCGGTCGTCGGGTCCTGGGCTGCACCGAGGCCTGCCGCCGGGCTGTCGGTGGTCGTCGTCGCGGCGGGCACGGTCACCGGTCCAGTATCCGGCAACGTCGGTGCGCCCATGGCGGCGGCCGGGGCGGCGACCGCGACGTCCGGCGTCCCGGTGACGTGGTCTGCCCGACGCGCCCGTGCGTCGAGGAGCACGCTCGGGATCGTGGCGGCGTCCTGGTAGCTCTCGCGCTCGACGGCGGTCGATCGAAGCGCCGCGGCCGGGTGGTACATGGCCAGCACGAGCGCATCGCGGGCCCCGGTCGCCGGGTCCGCGGGCCGGACCGTGCCGTGCGCCTGCGAGATGCGCACGCCGGGCATGAACCGGGCCATCGAGAACCGACCGAGCGTCACGACCACGGCCGGGTCGAGGACCTCGAGCTGTCGGGTCAGGTACGGCGCGCATGCCGCGATCTCGTCCGGCTCCGGGTCGCGGTTGTCGGGCGGCCGGCACTTGACGATGTTCGTGATGAAGACGTCCTCGCGCCGCCAGCCGATGTGGGCGAGCAGCTTCACGAGCAGGTCGCCGGCGCGTCCCACGAACGGCCGACCCTGCTTGTCCTCGTTGAAGCCGGGGCCCTCGCCGACGAAGACCACCTCCGTCGAGGCGTTCCCCTCGCCCGGCACCGCCCGGGTGCGTCCCTCGTGCAACCGACAGCGCGTGCAGCCGCGGACCTCGGCTGCGATCGCCTCGAGCGCCGCCCGGCGCTCGGCGTCCGTCACACCGTGCTCCCGCCGGCCACCACCGCTGGCTCCAGGGCTCGGTACCGGTTCGCGCCCCTCGCCGAGGCGGGCTCCACCCAGCCACGCCCGACGAGCACTTCTGCGATCTCGATCGTGTTCGTCGCCGCGCCCTTGCGCAGGTTGTCCGACACCACCCAGAAGGCGATGCCCCGGTCGTCCGGGACCGAGATGTCGCGTCGGACGCGTCCGACGAAGATCTCGTCGCGACCGGCCGCCTCGCTCGCGAGCGGGTACGCGTGGGTCGCCGGGTCGTCCTGGACCACGACGCCCGGCACGCCCGCGAAGAGGCTTCGGGCGCGATCCGGGGTGATCGGGTCGCGTGTCTCGACGTGGATCGCCTCGGAGTGGCTCACGAAGACCGGGATGCGGACGGCCGTGCACGAGATCCGCAGCTCGGGCAGGCCGAGGATCTTGCGGTTCTCCGTGACGACCTTCCACTCCTCCTTCGTGTAGCCGTTGGGCAGGAAGACGTCGATCTCGGGCAGGGCGTTGAACGCGATCGGATGGGGGTAGACCTCGGCCCGTTTCGGCTCGCCGGCCACGTGGGCGCGGATCTGGCCCTCGAGCTCGGCCAGGGCGTCGGCGCCGGTCCCGGACACGGACTGGTAGGTGTCGACGACCACGCGCTCGATCCCCACGGAGTCGCGCAGGGCCATGAGCACGGGCGCCATCTGCATCGTCGAGCAGTTCGGATTGGCGATGATGCCCTCGTGGCCCTCGAGGTCGTCCGGGTTGACCTGCGAGACCACCAGCGGGACCGTCGGGTCCATCCGCCAGGCCGACGAGTTGTCGATGACCGTCGCCCCTCGAGCCGCGGCGGCGGGCGCGAGCTCGCGCGAGACGTCGGCGCCGGCCGAGAAGAGCGCGATGTCGACGCCATCGAAGGCGTCGGGGGTCGCCTCACCGATCTCGAGCGTTCGCCCCTCGATCGACAACGTCCGACCAGCCGAACGACCGGAGGCGAGCAGACGCAGCTCGCCGACCGGGAATTCACGCTCGTTGAGGACGGCGATCATGGTCCGCCCGACGACGCCGGTGGCGCCGACGACGGCGACGGTGAGGTGGGCTCGGTTCATCGGGGACATGGCTCCGCTCGGACACGTAAACAGTCAGGGCACCGGCGGAGTATACCAGCGGCTCCCCTCCCTCCCTCTCACGCACGATGTCAGGGACGCTGGCCGGGAGTATAGGCAGCCGGATATCGGACTTGGTCAGGTCGAGCCACGCGGTCGTCACCAAAGTGGTGCGTCGCGGCACAGGGACCGCCCGAAACGACGAACGGGCCGCCCCGGAGGGACGACCCGTTCGATCGATGTCGTGAGTGGAGCGGAGGTCCCTAGACGGGATCCTTCGCCAGGTGGCGCTGCATGGCCGCCTTGCGCGACAGGTTGACGCGGCCCTGGCGGTCGACCTCGGTGACGACGACCATGACCTCATCGCCGACGGACACGACGTCCTCGACGGTGGGCACGTGGTAGTCGGCGAGCTCGCCGATGCGGACCAGGCCTTCCTTCCCGGGCAGGATCTCGACGAACGCGCCGAAGCCCATGATCCGGGTGACCTTGCCGAGATAGAGCGCCCCGATCTCGACGTCGCGAGTGAGGCTCTCGATCCAGTTGATCGCCTTGCGCGAGTTCTCGCCGGAGACGGCCGCGATCTCCACGGTGCCGTCGTCCTCGACGTTGATCTCGGTCTGGGTCTCTTCCTGGATCTTGCGGATCATCGATCCACCCTTGCCGATGATCTCGCGGATCTTCTCGGGGTTGATCTTGATCGTGATGATGCGCGGCGCGAAGTCGCTCATGTCCGAGCGCGCCTCGGGCATGACCTCGGTCATCTTGTCGAGGATCTCGAGGCGAGCCGCGAGGGCCTGCTTGAGGCCGTTGCGGATGATCGCCTCGTTGATGCCCTTGACCTTGATGTCCATCTGCAGGGCGGTGATGCCGTCCCGCGTGCCGGTCACCTTGAAGTCCATGTCGCCGACCGAGTCCTCCTTGCCGAGGATGTCGGTCAGGACGACGAACCGGCCGTCGGGCTCGCTGATCAGGCCCATCGCCGCGCCGGCGACCGGCGCGCTGATCGGCACGCCCGCGTCCATGAGGGCGAGGGTCGAGCCGCACGTCGAGGCCATCGAGGTGGAGCCGTTCGAGGACAGGCACTCCGACACGAGCCGGATGACGTACGGGAAGTCGTCATGCGCCGGCAGGACCGGGATGAGCGCCCGCTCGGCGAGGTTGCCGTGCCCGATGTCGCGACGGCTGGGTCCGCGCATCGGCTTGTTCTCGCCCGTCGAATAGGGCGGGAAGTTGTAGTGGTGGATGTAGCGCTTCTCGGTCTTGGGGCTGATCGTGTCGATGCGCTGCACGTCCGAGGACGCGCCGAGCGTCGCGATCGTCAGGACCTGGGTCTCGCCACGGGTGAACAGGCCGGAGCCGTGCGCCCGCGGGAGCAGCCCGACGTCGACCGAGATCTGGCGGAGCTCCGTCAGACCACGGCCGTCCATCCGGATCCCCTCGTCGAGGGCCAGCTGGCGGCAGGTCTTCTTGTAGATGAGGTTGTAGAGGCCCTTGCTGACGCGGGCCTGGCGGCGAGCCGCCTCGAGGAGGCCCTTCGAATCGCCGCCGGACTTGATGGCCCGGACCGAATTCGAGATGCCCTCCTTGAGCCCCGCGATCCGGCCCGGCAGGTCGTTGCCGAACCAGATGAGCAGGTTCGCGGTCGCCTCGGCGTCGGGCAGCGCCCGGTGGGCCTGGGCGAGCTCGATGCCGAAGAAGTTCGAGAGGGTCGGGAGCTTGTAGTTCTCGAGGTCGGGATAGCCCTCGCGGGCGATCACGAGCGTGTCGAGGTAGCGGCCCTGCTCGAAGTGCGTGCCGTCAGCGAGGGCGGCCTCGAGGAACGCGAGGTCGAACCCGACGGAGTGACCGACGATCGGGGCGTCCCCGATGAAGGCGACGGCCTGCTTCGCGGCATCGGCCGGCGCGGGGGCCTTCTTGACGTCGGCGTCGGTGATGCCGTGCATCTGGTTGCCCAGGATCGGCCGGCCGGGGTTCACGAGCGTCGACCAGCGGTCGACGATCTTCCCGCCCTTGACCTTGACCGCGGCGATCTCGACGAGATCGGCCATCTTCGGGTCCGTGCCGGTCGTCTCGACGTCGACGATGACGAACTCGGCGCCGTCGGCGACCGCCTTCGCATAGTCGAGGACCGAGCCCGTGCCCGGCTCGAGGAACGGGGTGCTCTTCGCCTTGCCCGCGGCCTTCTGGAGCTCGAGCTGGATGTCGATGAGCGGCTGGAGGGCGCGATGACCGAACAGGATGGCCTCGGCCATCACGTCTTCGGGCAGGAGCTTGGCGCCGGCCTCGACCATCATGATCGCGTCGCGGGTGCCCGAGACGATGAGGTCGAGCTCGGACTCGGCCAGCTCGCTGTACGTCGGGTTGACGACGAACTCGCCGCCGATCCGGCCGATGCGCACGGCGCCGACCGGTCCGTCGAACGGGATCTCGCTGATCGTGAGCGCGGCAGACGCCGCGACCGTGCCGAGCACGTCGGGCTCGTTCTCCTGGTCGGTCGAGAGGACCGTGACCACGAGCTGGATGTCGTCCTTGTAGCCCTCGGGGAAGAGCGGGCGGATCGGGCGGTCGGTCAGGCGAGCGGCCAGCGTGGCCGCCTCGGACGCGCGCGCCTCGCGCTTGATGAAGCCGCCCGGGATCTTGCCCGCGGCGTACATGCGCTCTTCGAATTCGACCGTGAGCGGGAAGAAGTCGAGGCCTGGGCGTGGGTCGGACCGGTTGGCGGTCCCGAGGACGAGGGTGTCACCGTAGCGGACGGTGACGGCGCCGCCGGCCAAGCGTGCGAGCTTGCCGGTCTCGATGGTCAGCGTGCGACCACCGATCTGTGTCTCGAACGTGTGAGACAAGGGTACGATTCCTCCTTGGCCGAGGAGGAGGTGACGACCTGCGGGCAGGTCAGCCGACTGGGCCTCTGAGCGTCGAACGCGAGTGGACCCCGGGTCTGTGCCCAGGGTCCGGGAGCGGCGTCGCTAGCGGCGAAGTCCGAGTCGTCCGATGACGACCCGGTAGCGCGCGCTGTCCTTCTTCATCAGATAGGCGAGAAGGCGGCGGCGCTGGCCGACGAGCTTGAGGAGGCCGCGGCGCGAATGATTGTCCTTGGGGAAGCTCCTGAGATGTCCGGTCAGCTCCTTGATCCGCTCGGTCAAGAGCGCGATCTGGACTTCCGGTGAACCGGTGTCACCTTCATTGGTGGCAAACCCGGTGATGATCTCCTGCTTCTCTTCCCGCGCGAGCGGCACTCGTTCCTCCGAACACGGCGTGATACGGATGTCTTCCATCTATGACCGGCGGATGGTAGCAGGAAGGCTCCGATGCGGCAAACGTCGCGCACCGCCCGGGCGAGCCGGTGCGGCTCTGTCGGCGGGCCGGGAAGGCCTTACTCTCGTCCGATGACGACCCAGCTGCTCGACGCCCCGCTCCTCGATCGCACCGACCCCGCCATCGTGCGACCGTTGCCGCCGGCGCTCATCAGTGCCCGTGCCGACGTGATCGCGGCGGCGCACGACCTGCTCGCGATCCCGGAGGCGGCCCTGGCGCGCCCGTGGGCCTGGAGGGCCGGCGGCGAGGACGAGGTCCGCTACGGCGCCTACCGGGCGGCCGAGGCGCTCGAGCAGGCCGAGATCGAGGCGCGCGCGCTGACGTCCGCGGCGGACGCCGGCGAACGGCAGGCGGCGCGGATCATCGGGCTGGCGACGGCCGCTCGCTGGGACCTGCATGGCCTGCTGGTGCCGCTCGACGACAGCGCTCCTCGACGCCGACCCTGGGGGCGGTGAGTGGTCGGTCCGCCTGACGATGGGCCACATCATCGCCGGCCAGCGTGGCTACGCCTGGGGCACCGCCTGGTGGTTGGAGCAGGCCTACGACCCCGCGAACCCCGACATCCCGCGGAGGATCGACGAGTCGCTCTGGGAGACGCTGCCCGATGAGGCGACGACCGAGGCCGCAGGCAGCGTCGACGACCTGCGCCTGCGGCTGGACGAGATCCTCGACCTGAGCGCCGAGCGGATGGCCGGGCTGCCGGACGATCGGCTCGACCTCGGCAGCGCCTGGAGCGGCTTCCACGTCTCGATCGGGTTCCGGCTCGGACGCTGGGCGTCCCATATCCGCGAGCACACGATCCAGGTCGAGAAGACGTACGCGCTCGTCGGCCACGTGCCGAGCGAGCCGGCACGGCTCGTGCGGCACGTGTTGGCCGGCTACGGGCGCGCCGAGGCCGTCGTGTTCGGGCGTCAGGGCGTCGACGCACGCCGTCGAGCGCGTCGCTCGGGCCGCCGCCGAGGCGCGCGAGGCCGTCCGTGCGGCGCGCGACGCGGCCGGGGCCTGAGAGCGTGAGCACGACCGCACGGAGGCCGCGATGCCGCGCCTGAACCGCATCTACACGAAGACCGGCGACGAGGGCACGACCGGCCTCGGCGGCGGCCAGCGCGTGCCCAAGGATTCGCGCCGCGTCGTCACGTACGGCACCGTCGACGAGCTGAACTCGCAGATCGGCGTGGCGCTCGCCACCGGGCTGTGCGACCGCCTCACGACCGAGCTCGCCGTCATCCAGAACGAGCTGTTCGACCTGGGCTCGGACCTGTGCTGGCCGTCCGACGACCCGCGGCGGGCGCGCATCCCGACGGTCGAGGAGCGCCACGTCGAGAAGCTCGAGCGACTCATCGACGAGTTCAACGGCGTCGTCGGGGACCTGACGAACTTCCTGCTGCCGGGCGGCGCCGCGGGCGCGGCACAGCTCCACGTCGCGCGCACGATCTGCCGCCGGGCCGAGCGCGAGGCCGTCCGCCTCGGGCGGGACGAGGCGATCGGCGAGTTCGTGCTCCCCTACCTCAACCGGCTCTCGGACGCCCTGTTCGTGATGGCCCGCTACGAGAACCACGAGCGCGGCGTCCCGGAGCCGCTCTGGCAGCCGGGCGCCTGAGGGCGGTCAGCTCGCGGCGAGGTCGGGCCAGCAGAACTCCGCGTCGACGAGCGGCGAGCCCGGGCCCGACGCGTCGGGCTCGAACGGCGTTCGGAACGTGAACGCGGCGGGGGTCGGACCGTCCCGCCTGAGCCGTTCCAGGCGATCCATGGCCTCCTCGACCGTCGGCCGGTGCCCCGCCGGCACCCACCAGAGCACCAGGTGGGCGGTCGCCAGTCGCTCGAACCACTCCCGGCGCTGCCGCAGGACCTCGACGTGCGCCGTGCTGTACGTGAACGCGCGGAGCGCCTCGATCGACGACCACACGCTCATGTTGATGAGGAAGAGGTCGTCCTCGGTCGGGTCGGATGTCGGTGGCGTTGCCCGAGTCCGTCTGCAACCGCCAGACGAAGCCCGGGCTCGCGTCGGCGAGGCGATTGATCGGCTCGAGCTGCGCCACGAACCCGGCGATCTCGGGCGACTCGACGGGCGCGAGCATCCGCCCGACGTTCAGCTGTGCGAGCTCGAACCCCTCAGGCATGCGGTCACGATACCGAACGGGTCAGCTGCCGAGCAACTCGAGGGTCACCCGGCCGGTCACGGGCAGGTCCTGCGACCTGGACCCGGCCGTCGACGAGATCGACCGTCGCCTCGGCCGCGCCGTGTCGCGCGACGTACGTGCCGTCGGGCGGCATCGCCATGGGCAGCTCGAAGGTCAGACGCCCCTCATCCATCGTCCCGGTCAGGGTGATGGCCCGGCCCATCAGGCGTCGCGCCGTGTCGAGGTCGCCCGCGGCGATCGCGGCGCGGATCTCGGTGCTCCGCACGGGTCGGCCGTCGAGCGTGAACGGCGGCGCGACGACGACATCGAAGCCGTCGCGGTCGCCGAGCGCGGCGATGGCCTCGGGCGTGCCACGACGCTCGAACCCGAACGCCGCATCCGGTGTCATCAGGAAGCCTGCCAGCTCGACCCGCGCCCGGATCCGCTCGACGAACGCGTCGTACGGCGTCCGGCGCAGCGCCTCGTCGAAGTGCTGGACGACCGTGACCGCCACCCCGGCGGCCTCGAGGCGGGACAGCCGCTCCTGCGGGTCGATGAGCAACGGCGGCGCGGCCCCGGTCAGGACCTCGTCGGGATGGTGGTCGAAGGTGATGACGGTCGGACGCGCGCCGCGCGGTCGCCCGCCTCCGCGACGAGTCGCTCCAGCAGGTAGAGGTGCCCGAGATGGAGTCCGTCGAAGACGCCGACGACGACGAACGCCGGACCCAGGTCCCGGCGTGAGCGCATCGACCCCGGCGACGACCTGCATGAGCGCCGCGTCAGGCGCGCGTCGGGGCCGCGACGGCCGGCGCCGGGCTGACGAACACCTTGTCCGGCGCGAGCCGGTTCGTCCCGCTCCGCGACGCGATCGCGACGAGGGCGCCGTCAGGGTCGCGGAGGCGGTAGAGCTCGGCGGCCTCGGACAGGCCCGCCGTCGGTCGCACGAACTGGCCGCGGGCCACCTGGCGCGTCTCCTCCGGTGTCAGCGTGATCTCGGGCAACGCCTCGAGGCCCGCGTCGATGGGTCGCAGGAGCGGCAGCAGGCCGGTCGGCGACTCCGCCGCGGCCGCGCGGATCTCGTCGAGCGTCGACCGCCCCCTCGAGGACGAACGGGCCGGACGCCGTCCGCACGAGAGCACCGAGGTAGGCGGCACTGCCGAGGGCCTCGCCGAGGTCGCGGGCGAGGGCGCGCACGTACGTGCCGGCGGAGCACACGACGTCCACGACCGCCACCGGCCGGTCCGGGTCCGTGCCGTCCCACGACACGAGCTCGAGCGCGTGGAACGTCACCTCGCGCGACGCGAGCGTGACGGTCTCGCCGGCACGCGCGACCGCGTAGGCCCGGCGTCCGGCGACCTTGATCGCGCTGTAGGCCGGCGGGCGTTGCTGGACCGTCCCGAGGAAGCCGGCCAGGCCGGCCTCGACGCGGCGCCTGGTCGGGCGCCGGCCCGGTCGCGGTCGTGAGCTCACCCTCGAGGTCGTCGGTCGTCGAGGACGCCCCGAAGCAGATCGTCGCGCGGTAGCCCTTCCGATCGGCGAGGTGGTACTCGACGAGACGCGTCCCGTGGCCGAGGAAGACGGGCAGGACGCCCGAGGCGAACGGGTCGAGCGTGCCGCCGTGACCGACGCGCTTGGTCGCGGCCAGCCGCCGGACGAGGGCGACGATGTCGTGGGAGGTCGGACCGGCCGGCTTGGCGACGACGAGGATGCCGTCGAGACCGGGGCCCAGCGATGCTCGAGCCATCGTCAGCGCCGGACCTCGGCGACGAGCCGGCCGGCCTCGGCGAGGACCAGCGGTCGGGCATCCGCGACCGGCTGCTCGATCGTGGCGCCTGCCGCCCGGGCGTGGCCGCCGCCACCGAACCGACCCGTCAGGACCGTCGCGTCGACGCCACCAGGGCGCGTCCGGACGCTCAGCCGCGTGCCGCGCGGGTCCTCCTTGAAGAGGATGGCCACCTCGGCGTCCTCGGCCTGGGCCAGGAGGTCGATGATGCCCTCGGAGAGCGGCGCGGGGCTGCCGGTCGCCGCGAGGTCGGCGTCGGTCAGCGTCGACCAGATGATGCGCCCGTCGTCCGCGGTCTCGAGGCGGTCCAGCACCCGTCCGAACAGGCGGAGCTGGGCGTCGGGCTTCGAGCGGTAGATGCGCCGCGAGATGTCCGAGAGCGGGGCGCCGGCCTCGACCAGGGCGGCCGAGACCGCCAGCGTCCGCGCGGTGGCGTTCGGGTGCGCGAAGGTCGCGGTGTCCATGACGATGCCGCCCATCAGGGCCGTCGCGAGAGCCCCGTCGTCGATGTCGAGGGGCACGCCGAGGCGGATCGCCAGGAGCGCGACCATCTCGCAGGTCGCGGCGGCGGCCGGATCGATCCAGTCGGCCTCCCCCACCCCGTCGTTCGAGGCGTGGTGGTCGATCACGACCCGCGGCAGGCGTCGCGAAGAGCTCGGCGTGTCGCCGGCCGACCTCGCCGACCCGATCGAGCGCGCCGCAGTCCGAGATCACCACGAGGTCGTAGTCGCCGTCGGGATCCGGGTCGGTCCGGACGCGCTCGATCTCCGGCGAGGTAGCCGTAGAGGGGCGGCGGCAGGTCGGAGGTGACCGGATCGGCCGTCCCGCCGAGGGTCTCGACGAGCCGGACGATCGCCAGCGTCGCACCGAGCGTGTCGGCGTCGGGGTTCTCGTGGCCGACCGCCAGGACACGTCGAGCGCCGCGGATCCGCTCGACCACGACGGTCCGGCACGGCCTCGAGGTACGGGGTGAGATCGACGGTCATCGGCCTGACCGGGGCTTGGCGTGGCTGCGCTTGGGCCGCGTACTTGCGCTTCGGCCGGGGCGGCGGCAGGGCGGCCGCCGGTGTCGGTTCCTCCGGGAGATCGCCCTCGTGCGGCAGCCGGGCGACCGGCGTCGGCAGGACCTCGACGCCCTTCGGCTCGTCCTCGGGGATCTCGCCGAGCTCGATGTCGTGCAGGAGCCGCAGGACGCGGGTGCCGCGTTCGGCGGTGTCGTCGAGTTCGACGTGGAGGTCCGGGATGCGCCGCAGGCGCAGCCGCGACCCGAGCTCGTGGCGGACGAACGGCATCGCCCGGCCGAGCGCCTTCACGGCCGCGGTCGCGTTCCGCGGGTTGCCCGATGACGCTCACCCAGACCTTCGCGTGGCGCAGGTCCGGCGTCGTCTCGACGCTCGTGATCGTCACGAACCCGATCCGCGGATCCGCGACGTCCCTCGCGACGATCGACGTGATCTCCTGCCGGAGAAGCTCGTCGACCTTTTCGGTTCGCTGGCTCATCGAGCGAACTGCCGCGCCGCCCGGAGGGGCGCTCAGGCGAAGGCGCGGCGAGCACGAGAGCGAGCGCACCCCAAGGTGCGTGAGCGAGCGCGCGCAGCGAGCAACGCCCGCTGGGCGTTCATGCGGGCGGCCCCGTCAGCCGCTAACGGCGCGGCTGACGGTCTGAGAGGTGAAACATTCGATGATGTCGCCTTCTTCCAGGTCGTGGAAGCCGGCGAGGCCGATGCCGCACTCGTAGTTCGCGAGGACCTCGCGGACGTCGTCGCGGAAGCGGCGCAGCGACTCGATCTTGTCGGTCGCGATGACCTTGCCGCCGCGCCACACGCGGGCGCCGCCACGGACGATCCGGCCGTCGGTGACGAACGAGCCGGCGATGACCGTGCTCTTGCCGACCCGGAAGATCTGGCGGACCTCGGCGCGACCCTCCACGACCTCGACCACGACCGGCTCGAGGAGGCCCTTGAGCGCGGCCCCGATGTCGTCGGTCAGCTTGTAGATGATGTCGTAGAGCCGGACGTCGACGCCCTCGGCCTCGGCGGCCCGGCGGGCCGTGTCGGTGATCTTCGTGTTGAAGCCGACCACGATCGCGTTCGATGCCGACGCCAGCATGATGTCGTTGTCGGTGATGTCGCCCGCGCCCTCGAGCAGGACGTTGAGGCGGATCTCGTCCTGGTCGAGCTGTTCGAGAGCGTGGGTGATGGCGCCCGAGCGAGCCCGACACGTCGGACTTGAGGATGATCCGCAGCTCCTTGGCCTGACCGGCCTGGATCTGGCGATACAGGTCCTCGAGCGTGGCGCGGCCGCTGCCGTCACCGGTCCGCGCCGCGGTCTCGGCCTTGCGGGCCTCGACCATCGTGCGGGCTTCCTTCTCGTCGGCGACGACGCGCAGGATGTCGCCAGCCGCTGGGACCTCGGCGAGACCGAGGACGACCACGGCGCTCGCCGGGCCGGCCTTCGTGACGCGCTTGCCCTTGTCGTTCTCGAGCGCGCGGACGCGCCCGAACGTCTCGCCGACCACGATGATGTCGCCGACCTTGAGCGTGCCGGTCTGGACGAGCGCGGTCGCGACCGGGCCGCGGCCCTTGTCGAGCTGCGCCTCGACGATCGTGCCGATCGCGGAGCGCTTCGGGTTGGCCTTGAGCTCCTGGAGGTCGGCGACGAGCAGGATCATCTCGATGAGCTCGTCGAGTCCCAGGCGGGTCTTGGCCGAGACCGGCACGAGCGGCACGTCGCCGCCGTACTCCTCGACCACGATGCCGGCCTCGGTCAGCTCGGTCTTCACCCGGTCGGGGTTCGCGTCCGGCTTGTCGATCTTGTTGAGCGCGATGATGATCGGCACCTTCGCCGCCTTGGCGTGGCTGATCGCCTCGAGCGTCTGGGGCATGACGCCGTCGTCGGCCGCCACGACGACGACCGCGATGTCGGTGACGCGGGCGCCGCGGGCACGCATCGCGGTGAACGCCTCGTGGCCCGGCGTGTCGAGGAAGACGACGCGCTTGCCGTCGTGGGTGACCTCGCTCGCGCCGATGTGCTGGGTGATGCCGCCGCGCTCGCCGGCCGCCACCTCGGTCGTGCGGATGGCGTCGAGCAGGCTGGTCTTGCCGTGGTCGACGTGACCCATGACCGTGACGATCGGGGCGCGCGGCTGCAGCTCGGCCGGGTCGTCCTCCTCGAAGAGGACCTCCTTGGTGGCCTCGGCGGGCTTGCCCTCGCCCTCGGCATCCGCGGTCGCGGCGCCGGACGCCGGGACGGTCTCCGCCACGTCGTAGCCGAGCTCGCCGGCGACGAGCGACGCGGTGTCGCGATCGATCAACTGGTTGATGGTCGCGAAGATGCCGCTCTTGATGAGCTCGCGGATGACGTCGGCCGGGTTGACGGCCAACAGGTCGGCGAGTTCCTTGACGGTGATCGTCGCGGGCAGCTCGATCGCGCCACGCTCGCGCGGGTCGAGCGACCTGGACCTGGGACGGGTTGAACGCGCCGTCGCGACGCGGCGGCTTGCGGGGGCCGCGACGGCCGCGCGTGCCGCTCCTACTCCTGGCCACGGGCTCCTCCTTCGATGGTCATGTTCAGTGGATCGCCCTCAGCGGCCAGCGTCTCGCGCAGGTCGGGGGGCAGCTGGGGACTTCAACGCCCGTGCGAGGGCGCCCTTGGTGATGGCCCGCTCGATGCAGGCCGCTTCGTTGCAGACGTACGCTCCGCGGCCCGCGAGCCGGCCCGTCGGGTCGGCCACGATGCGGCCGTCGGGGGTCCGGACGATCCGCAGCAGCTCCCGCTTGTGCCGGGCAGTGCGGCACGCGACGCACGATCGGCTGGGGACGCGGCGCGGCGCGCGTGCTGGCGGACGCGCCTACGACGCCACCTCCTCGGTGACTTCGACCTTCTTTCGTGCCGCGCGCTTGGGCTTGGCCGGGGCCTCGGCGGCCTCGACCGGGGCAGCCGCTGCCGGCTCGGCCTCTGCGGCCGTCGCGGCTGCGGCGGCCTTCTTGGTGACCCGCTTGGGCTTGGCAGCCGGCTTGGCCGGCTCGACGGGGGCGTCGATCGCGGCATCGGCAGGTGCCGCTTCGGCCGTCGCGGCCTCCGCCGCCGCGGCTTCGGCGGCGGCCTTCTTGGTGATGCGCTTCGGCTTGGCGGGCGCGACCGCTGCGACGCCGTCGGCCTCGACCGGGGTCGGGGTGTCGGCGACCGCCGTGGCGTCGCCGTCCGGGCTCTCCGCGGCCGCCTTGGCCTCGGCGACCGAGACGTCGCTGCGGATGTCGATGCGCCAGCCGGTCAGTCGCGCGGCCAGCCGGGCGTTCTGGCCCTCGCGGCCGATCGCCAGCGAGAGCATGCGCTCGGGCACGGTCACGCTCGCGATGCGGTGCTCCTCGTCGATGTCGACCGAGATGACCTGGGCCGGGCTCAGGGCGTTGGCCACGAAGACGGCCGGGTCGTCGTTCCAGGGGATGACGTCGATCTTCTCCCCGGACAGCTCGGCCACGACCGCCTGGACGCGTGCCCCGCGCTGGCCGACGGTGGCCCCGACGGGGTCGAGGCCCTCCTGGCGCGACGCGACGGCCACCTTCGAGCGGCTGCCCGCCTCACGGGCGATGGCCTTGATCTCGACGGTCCCGCTGTGGATCTCCGGGACCTCGAGCTCGAACAGGCGCTTCAGGAAGCCCTTGTGGGTGCGGCTGACGAAGATCTGCGGGCCCTTGGTGGAGCGCCGGACCTCGAGGACGAACGCCTTGACGTTCTGCCCGATGCGGTAGTGCTCGAGGGCGCTCTGCTCGGTGGTCGCGAGGATCGCCTCCACGCCCTTGCCGACGTCGAGGATGATCGCGCGCGGCTCGACCCGATTGACCGTCCCGGTCATCAGCTCACCCTCGCGGCTGGCGAACTGGTCGAAGACCTGGTCGCGCTCGACCTCGCGGATGCGCTGCAGGACGATCTGCTTGGCCGTCTGGGCGCCGATCCGGCCGAAGACGTCGCCATCGAGCTGCTCGGTCTCGACCATGTCGCCGATGCCGGCGCTCGAGTCGAAGGCCTTGGCCTGCTCGACGGTCATCTCGGTCAGCTCGTCCTCGATCTCGTCGACGACGCGACGCGCCCGATAGACGCGGATCTTGCCCGTCTCGGCGTCGATCCGGACGTGGATGTCCTCGTCGCCGGCGACGCGCCGGTATGCAGATTGGATGCCGTCTTCGACCGCCCCGATGAGCTGCTCGCGGGAGATCTGCTTCTCGGCGTTGAGCTGGAGGAGGGCACCAACGAAGTCTCGACTCACGATGTGCCTCCGTTCGCTGTTGGTGGTGTTATGCAAACCGCCGCTCAAAACAAAACGTGGGGGTCACCCACGTCACGGAGCGGCCGTTCAGTTGGACGGAAAGTATACACCCGGCTGCGTGGACGCCTCAAACGCCCGGGACGAGACGCTCGGTCGATGTGAGGGGCGTCGGGCACCATGGCACCTCGCCCTGGGTGTCGAAGTCGGCGCTTCCTCCCAGCACAAGAACGGACCCGTCCTTGAGGACGACGGCGAGCCCGCCCATCCGGGGTTCGAGGAGGTCGCTCGTGGTTGACCATGAACCCGCTATTGGATCGAAGATCTCGGTCGACCGCAAGGCTTCATTGCGAATCTCGTCGTCATGCGTGATCGCCCCACCTGCCACCAACACTCGGCCGTCGTCGAGGACGGCGACCTGTGGTCCGATCCGAGGGGTCGATAGCGCAGTGACAGGAGCCCACCGTCCAGATCCGGGGTCGAACCGGCTCACGCGATCGGTGGTCCCTCCGCGGAAGGTGCCGCCGATCGCCAGTGCATCGCCGTCCGGCAGGGGCGCGAGGGCGTACCCGTACACGTCCGGTGCCTCGACCGCCGTCCATGTGTCGCGCTCCGGGTCATACAGATAGCCGCCCGGAACCGGGTCGGCGTCGACGTGGTCTGATCCGAGCGCCAGGACCCGACCGTCGCTGAGCGAGACGATGTCGCGGATGTCCGTGGACGGGGGCAACGACGCGGCCCGCTTCCACGACGAACGTCGGGGATCGTAGATCTCGCTCGTGGTCCGGGACGTGGTGGAGTGGGTCCAGCTCACGACGAGGATGCGCCCATCGGCGAGGGTGGCTGCATGAGGCTCACCACGCGCGAGCTCGAGAAGCGGCCCGTTCGCCCAGGTCAGCGTCTCAGGCGAGAAGAGCTTCGTGCTGGAGAACGGAACGTCGTCGCTGTTGGTCCCGCCGATGACCATCGCGGAGCCGTCGGGAAGGACGACGGTCGCCGGCGACTTGCGTGGCTTGTTCAGGCTGTCGACCTTGGCCCAGGCATCCTCCGCAGGATCGAGGAGCTCGGCCCGCTCGCTTCCCGGCACCGCGCCGCCCGGGTGGCAGGCGAAATCATCGCCGACGGCCAACACGGTGCCGTCACCCAGCACGACGGCATCGAATCCTGTGCGTCCGCGGAGCATGGGCGCTGCCTTGCTCCAGGTGCCGGTCGGCGCCGATGGCGGCCGGGTCGCGTCAGGCTCCTGGCTGGACCCAGGCAACGACGGCAGCTCGGTTTGCGGCGGCTCGATCGATCCGGCGACAGCCGTCTGGGTCGGCGCGACGGCCTCCGACGTCGGCCCACACGCTCCCACCGCGAGCGTGATCACGACGACTCTTGCCATGCGACTCAAGGCCGACATCCCGAACTCCAATGCCATCGTTTTGCGAGATGACGCCGAGGTGCCCCCGTTGTTGCACCGGGGGGCGTTCAGGCGACCGGGCCTGCCACGGGTGTCGGGAAGCGCTGGGCCACGTATGCCTCGAGGATCTCGATGAACTCGGCGACCAGGCCGTCGCCGCGCAGCGTCCGGTCGAGCTTGCCGTCGATGAAGACGGGCGCGACGGGCTCCTCGAACGTGCCGGGGAGCGAGATGCCGATGTCGGCGTGCTTCGATTCGCCCGGTCCGTTGACCACGCAGCCCATGACGGCGACCCGCAGGTCCTCCGCGCCCGGGTGCGTCTCGCGCCACTCGGGCATGCGCTCCTTGAGGTAGCCCTGGATCTGCTGGGCCATCTCCTGGAAGAACGTGCTGGTCGTCCGGCCGCAGCCCGGGCAGGCGCTGACCTGGGGAAGGAACGAGCGCAGGCCCATCGACTGGAGGATCTGCTGGGCGACCTCGACCTCGCGCTCGCGCGGCGCGCCGGGCTCCGGGGTCAGGGAGACGCGGATCGTGTCGCCGATGCCCTCGTTGAGCAGCACGACCAGTCCCGCGGTCGAGGCGATGACACCCCTGTCCCCCATGCCCGCCTCGGTCAGGCCGAGGTGGAGCGGGTAGTCGGAGCGAGCCGAGAGCCGGCGGTAGACGTCGATCAGGTCGCGGACGCCCGACACCTTCGCCGAGAGGATGATCCGATCGTGGCGGAGGCCGGTCGCCTCGGCCAGCTCGGCCGAGCGCATCGCCGATTCGAGCATCGCGTCGATCATCACGTCGCGGGCGTCGCGCGGCTCGGCGAGCGCGGCGTTCACGTCCATCAGCTCGGTCAGGATCGCCTGGTCGAGCGAGCCCCAGTTGACGCCGATCCGGACCGGGACGTCGTTGTCGATCGCGACCCGGACGATCGTCGCGAAGTGCTCGTCGTGGCGCTTCGCCCCGACGTTGCCCGGGTTGATCCGGTACTTCGCGAGCGCCGCGGCCATCTCCGGGTAGTCGACAAGGAGCTTGTGCCCGTTGTAGTGGAAGTCGCCGATGATCGGCACGTCCACGCCCAGGCCGCGGACCTTGCGGACCATCTCGGGGACGGCGGCAGCGGCCTCGTCGCTGTTGACGGTCACCCGGACCAGCTGCGAGCCGGCATGTGCGAGCTGGGCGACCTGGATGGCCGTCGCATCCGCGTCCGCCGTGTCGGTGTTCGTCATCGACTGGACGACGATCGGGTGCGCGCTGCCGACCAGGACCCCGCCGACGTCGACGCTGACCGTCGGATGACGACGCGGCCGACCCTGGTCGGGAGACGTCATGAGCCGGCGCCGCCCAGGCTGCGGACGATGTCGAAGCCGGTGATCCAGATGAGGAACGCGAACAGGAAGACGAAGCCGACCATGTACGTCAGCTGCTCGGCGCGCAGGCTGATGCGGGCGCCGAAGAGCCGCTTGAGCGTGATCATCAGCATCCGGCCGCCATCGAGCGGCGGGAACGGCAGGATGTTGACCACGGCGAGGTTGGCCGAGAGCGCGCCCGCGATGTAGAGCGTGAACACCGGCCCGAGCTGCCAGAAGACGTCGCCGATCTGGGTGGCGATGCCCACGGGTCCCGAGACGGGCGGCGGCGCCGTCGGGTTGGTGGCCACCGAATGCACCAGGGTGCCCAGACCGCCCACGATGAGCCCGAGGGCGCCGATCGTCCGCTCCGCCCCGATCCGGATCGCCTCGAGGAGCCCGTAGTGGATCGAGGTCCGGGTCGTCGTCGGCTCGCGGGTGAACCCGACCGCGCCCTTGCCGGCGTCGATCGTCGCCTTGTCGCGCAGCGTCACCACGACCGACGACTCGGTGCCGTCGGCGTGCTCGATGCCCAGCGTCACGGTCTCGCCCGGACGGGCCCGGAGGTCGAGCAGCAGCGAGCCGCCGTTGAAGGCGCCGTAGTGCTGCCCGTCGACGCTCGCGATGACGTCGCCGGGCACGAGGCCGGCCGTCTCCGCCGGCGAACCCGGTTCGACCGCCACGACGCGCTCCCCGATCGTCGGGTCGCCGTACAGCGCGATGCCCGTGAAGATGACGAACGCGAGCAGGAGGTTCATGAGGACGCCCGCGACGAGGATCCAGAGCTTGGTGAACAGCCCCTGCGAGGCGAAAGAGCGCGGATCGTCCGCCTGGTCGCCGTCCTCGCCCTCGAGCTTGACGAAGCCGCCGATCGGCAGCCAGTTGAGCGTGTAGAGGGTCTCGCCCTTCGAGCGCAGGACCTTTGCCCGCGGCGGGAAGCCGATCCCGAACTCGAGAACGCGGACGCCCGCCCAGCGGGCGGTCACGAAGTGGCCGAGCTCATGGATGACGACCAGCACGCCGAGGATGCCGATGAAGATGACGATCGTGATGAGCGACTGGACGAAGCCGGTCATGCGGGCGCTCCGATCGGCATCGTCGCGAACGACGCACGGACGGCCTCATCGAGGGCGACCAGTTCCTCGAGATCCGGCTCAGGGGAGCCATCGCGACCGAATCGATCGACGGCCGCCTCGAGGAGTGCCGGGATCCCGGTGAAGCCGAGCGTGCCGTCGAGGAACCGGGCGACGGCGACCTCGTCGGCCGCGATCAACGCGGCGGAGGCCCGAGGCCCGAGACGGCCCGCCTCACGCGCGATGCGCAGGGCCGGGAACCGCGTCGGATCGGGCGCCCGGAAGTCGAGCCGCGCGGTCGCGAGCAGGTCGGGCGGCGCCGCAGGCGAGGGCAGGCGGCGGGGATAGGTCAGCGCGTACTGGATCGGCAATCGCATGTCAGGGGTGCCCAGTTGGGCCTTCAGGGAGCCGTCCCGGAACCGGACGGCTGAGTGGACGACGCTCTGCGGGTGGATGACGACCTCGATGGCGTCGTAGCCGACATCGTACAGCCAGTGCGCCTCGATGACCTCCAGGCCCTTGTTGGCGAGCGTCGCGGAGTCGATCGTGATCTTCGCCCCCATCGACCAGGTCGGGTGCCTGAGCGCCTGCTCGGGCGTCACCGCTGACAGCTCCGCGGGCGTCGCATCGAGGAACGGGCCGCCCGATGCCGTGAGGATGAGGGCGGCGACGTCGTCCATGGATTCGCCGACAAGGCACTGCCAGATGGCCGAGTGCTCCGAGTCGATCGGGCGCAGCCAGGCGAGCGGGCTCGCGTACGGGTCGGTCGGGTCCGTGGCGGCCCGGGCGGCGGCCAGCGCGCGTGCGAGCGGCATCACGAGGTGGCCCCCGGCGACGAGCGTCTCCTTGTTGGCCGTGGCCACGACCTTCCCGGCGCCCAACGCCGCGAGCACCGGGCGCAGGCTGACGACCCCGCCCGTGCCGATGACGACGAGGTCCACGTCGTCGCGGGTCGCGAGCGCCTCGAGGGCGTCCGAGCCACCGACGCGCTCGGTGCCGGGCGGCAGGTCGAGGCCCGCCATCGCCGTCTCGTCGGCGAGCGCGACGGCCGCGGGCCGGAGTCGGGCGGCCTGCTCGGCGAGGAGCGCCCCATTCGAACCGGTCGCGAGTGCGACGACCCGGAAGGCCTCCGGGTGGCCCGCGAGGACATCGACAGCCTGGCGTCCGATCGACCCGGTGGAGCCGATCAGGGCGACGCGGCGAGGCTCGGCCGCGGGGCCGTCCCGGCCTTCAGCCGAAGACGGCGACGACATACAGAGTGACGACCGGGGCGGCGAAGAGGAAGGAGTCGATGCGATCCAGCATGCCCCCATGGCCCGGGATGAGCGTCCCGGAGTCCTTGGCGCCCGCCGCGCGCTTGAGGACGGACTCGGCCAGGTCGCCCGCCTGCGCCGAGAACGCGATGAGCGGACCCAGCACGATCGCGTGCAACGGCGTCTGACCGACCGCCCAGAGCCCCAGCGCCACGACGATGGTCGTCGCCGTGATGCCACCGACGAGGCCCGCGTACGTCTTCGATGGCGAGATGTGGGTCAGGAACTTCCGCCGGCCGAACTGCTTGCCCACGAGGTAGGCGCCCGTGTCATATGACCAGACCGCGAGGATCAGAAGCAGGATCCAGGCGCGCTCGGCGCCGAGACCTGCCAGCGGCGAGCCGGCCGGGATGATCGGGGCGGCGAGTCCGAGGCGGATGACGAACGACAGCAGCGAGACGTAGAGCGCCCCGAAGATCGTGGCCATCCACGTCGCGAGCCCGTCATGCGGGTCCAGGCGGCCGAACGAGGCGATCGCGATCAGGACGATCCCGACCGCGCCGAGCAGCAGGCCGCTGCCCTCCAGCTCGGTCGGGACCGCCGCGTCGAGGACGACGGCCAGCGCGAGCGCGATCCCGAGGGCGGTGAGCGGCTGGTATCCCGCCATGCCCAGGAGCCGGAACACCTCGAGGGCGGCGAGTGCCGTGATGATCGCGATCGCGATCGCCAGGGCCGGCCCGCCGAGGGCCAGCACGATGAACAGGACCGGGACGAGCACGGCCGCCGTGATGGCCCGCTGTCGCATGCCTCCCGCCTCGGCCGTCAGCGCCCGAACCGGCGGTGACGGCGAGCGAACTCGATGAGGGCCGCGTCGAACGCGTCCGGCCCGAAAGCCGGCCAGAGCAGGTCGGTGAAGTACAGCTCCGCGTACTGGGCCTGCCAGATGAGGAAGTTGCTGATCCGCTGCTCCCGGCCCGTCCGGATCAGGAGGTCGAGCGGCGGCAGGCCGACCGTGTAGAGGCGGGCCTCGATGGCGTCCTCGTCGATCTGGTCCACCGTCAGGCCGTCGGCCAGGCAGCGCCGGGCGGCGTCGACGATCTCGTGGCGGCCGGAGTAGTTGAAGGCGACGCTGAGCATGAGCCGGTCGCCGCCGGACGTCGCGGCCAACGCCTCCGAGATCGAGGCGCGTGTGTCGTCGGGCAGCTCCTCGAGTCGACCGAGCAACCGGATCTGGACGCCCTGCTCCCGGAGTTCCGGGGTCTCCTCGCGGATCGCCGAGTCGAGCAGGCCGAGGAGGACGCCGACCTCCTCGGGGGAGCGGGACCAGTTCTCGCTGCTGAACGCGAAGAGGGACAGGGCCGGGACGCCGCGCCGCACCGCGTGCCGGATGATGGGGCGGATGGCCTCGACGCCGGCCGCGTGGCCCTCGGCCTCGCTCAGGCCGGCCTCACGGGCCCAGCGGCGGTTGCCGTCCATGATGATCGCGACGTGGCGCGGGAGGTCGGCCGCGTCGATCCCGAGCTCCCGGGCGTCACCGGCCGCGGTCGATCCGCGCGCGGGGCTCGACGAGGTGGCCCCGTCTGCCGGTCGGGCGATCGATGCGCGACTCACTAGACCTCCAGGATCTCCGCTTCCTTCGCCTCCCCGAGGCGATCGACCTCGGCGACATGCCGGTCGGTGGTCTTCTGCAGGGACTCGAGCTCGCGGTGCGCCTCGTCGGCGCCGATGCCGTCCTGCTTCTTGAGATGGTCGGCAGCCTCGCGGCGGAGATTCCGGATCTCCACCCTGGCCTCCTCCATCCGCTTGTGGACGCCCCGCACGATCTCCTTGCGACGCTCCTCGGTCAGCGGCGGGATGTTCAGCCGCACGACCGTGCCGTCGACCGTCGGCATGATCCCGATGTCGCTCTTGGTGATGGCCTTCTCGATGGCGCCCAGGACGCCGCGGTCCCAGGGCTGGATGACGATCTGATGCGGCTCCGGGACGCTGATGCCGGCCAGCTGGTTGAGCGGGGTCGACGTCCCGTAGTACTCGACGTGGATGCGCTCGACGAGCGCGGTCGATGCGCGACCGGTCCGCATGCCCTGGATGTCGCGCTCCATCGCCTCGACGGCGCGGGCCATCTTCGCGTCGGCATCCACGATGGCCTGGTTGCTCATGCGCGCACACCTCCAGCGGCGGTCGGAGCCCCCGAGATGAGTGTCCCGACCCGCTCTCCGGCGGCGACACGCTTGATGTTGTCGGGGTGGTTCAGGTCGAAGACCACGATCGGCAGGTCGTTCTCCATGCACAGGCTCACGGCCGTCGCGTCGAGGACCTTGAGCTGGTCGCGCAGCAGGTCGCCGTAGCCGAGCTCAGCGTAGCGCTGGGCGTCGGGGTTCTTCATGGGGTCCATGTCGTACACGCCGTCGACCTTGGTCGCCTTCATCAGGACCTCGGCGTTGATCTCGACGGCGCGCAGGGCGGCGGCCGTGTCCGTCGTGAAGTATGGGTTCCCGGTCCCGGCCACGAACAGGGCCACGCGGCCCTTCTCGAGGTGGCGGATCGCCCGGCGACGGATGTAGGGCTCGGCGACCTCGTTCATCGCGATCGCCGTCATGACCCGGGTCGGCACGCCTGCCCGCTCGAGGGCGTCCTGCAGGGCCAGGCCGTTCATGACGGTCGCGAGCATGCCGATGTAGTCGCCGGTCGCGCGGTCCATGCCGCGCGCCGAGGCCGCGAGGCCCCGGAAGATGTTGCCGCCCCCGACGACGATCCCGACCTGGACGCCGAGGCCGACGACCTCCGCGACCTGCGCGGCGATGAACGCGCAGACGGCGGGGTCGACGCCGTACTGGCGGTCGCCGAGGAGCGCCTCCCCGGACAGCTTGAGCAGGATCCGGCTGTAGCGGAGCGGAGCCGCAGCGGTGGTGGCGCCCTCTGCCGCCCTGGCGTCGCTCACAGTTCCTCCCCGACCTCGAACCGCACGAACCGGCGCACGCGGATGTTCTCGCCGATCGTCGCGATCGCGCTCGTGATCAGCTGCCCGACCGTCTGGTCGGTGTCCCGGAACGGCTGCTCGGTCAGCACGACCTGCTGATACCACTTCTTGAGCTGGCCGTCGACGATCTGCTCGCGGATGTTCTCGGGCTTCTTCTGGACCGATTCGTCGGCCAGCAGCTCGGCCTTCTTCGCCGCGAGGACGTCCGCCGGGATCGCCTCGACGCTCGGGTATTCCGGCCGCAGGGCGACGACCTGGATGGCCAGGTCCTTGACCAGCTGCTGGAACTGCTCGTTGCGTGCGACGAAGTCGGTCTCGCAGTTGACCTCGACGAGGGCGCCGAACCGGCCGCCCGTGTGGATGTAGGTGCCGATCAGGCCCTCGCGGGCGTCCCGACCGGCCTTCTTGGCCGCCTGGGCCACGCCACGCTCGCGCAGGAGCGCAGTCGCCTTCTCGAGATCGCCGCCGGCCTCGGTCAGCGCGTTCTTGCAGTCCATGAAGCCGGCGCCGGTGCGCTCGCGCAGTTCCTTGACCAGCTCGGCCGAGATGTCCGCCATGCTCGTTCGTCTCTCCTGTGCTGCGCCGCGACCCGTCAGGGTCGTGGCGCGTGTCGTTCCTGTCGGGGGCGGCGGTCCGGGTCGGACCGGACCGCCCCGATGGCGACCGTCAGCCCGCGGCTGCGACCGCCCCGTCGTCCTCGGCCTTCTCGGCGGCCTCGCGCGCAAGTTCCGCGGCGATGTCCTCCGGCGAGGCTTCCGCCTCCGCGGGCACCTCGGCGACGGCTGCCTCGGCACGTGCCGCCCGGTCGCCGGGCAGCAGGTCGTCTTCCTCGTCGATGTCGGGCTCGAAGGTCAGCGCCGCGCCGCCGGCGAGGGCCGCGACGAGCTCGTCGGACGCGCCCGGCTCCTCGTCCTCGGTCTCGGGCATCGCGACGGTCTCGACGATCTCCGGCTCGACCGCCGCTCGGGCGGCTCGGTCGCGGGCGCCCTCGATGGCCGCATCGGCCACCAGCGTGCACAGCAGCCGGATCGACCGGATCGCGTCGTCGTTGGCCGGGATGATGAAGTCGAGCTCGTCGGGGTCGACGTTCGTGTCGCCCGTGCCGATGACGGGGACCTCGAGCTTGTTGGCCTCGGTCACCGCGATGCGCTCACGATGCGGGTCGACGATGAAGAGCGCGCCGGGCAGGCGCTTCATCTTGCGCATGCCGCCGAGCGTGCCCTCGAGCTTGTTGAGCTCCTCGGTCAGCTTGGCGGCTTCCTTCTTGGTCATGCGCTCGAAGTCGCCGTTGTCGCGCCGGGCCTCGAGCTGCTCGAGCAGGCCCATCCGCTTCTTGATCGTGACGAAGTTGGTGAGCATGCCGCCGAGCCAGCGCTTGTTGACGTACGGCATGCCGGCGCGAGCCGCCTCCTGGGCGACCGGCTCCTGGGCCTGCTTCTTGGTCCCGACGAACAGGACGAGCTCGCCTCGGGCGACGGTGTCGCGCACGGCCTCGAGGGCGAGGTCCAGGCGCGAGACGGTCTGGGCGAGATCGATGATGTGGATCCCGTTGCGCTCCGCGAAGATGAACGGGCGCATCTTGGGATTCCAGCGGCGTGTCTGGTGGCCGAAGTGGACTCCGGCCTCGAGCAGCTGCCGCATCGAAACGGACGGCACGGTGTGCGACCTCCTGTCGGTTCGAACCTCCGCGGACCCCCATGATCGCCGGGGACCGGGCCGTCAGCCGCGAGGCGTCTGGCGCCGGCACCGCCCGGTCGGAACGGTCCGCGTGTGAGCTCCGCGCCTCGTTGGCGTGGCGCGGGCATTGATCTGGCGGCTCGGGACCCTCGCGGGCTCCCGGACCGGGCGGGAGTGTAGCACGGGTCCGGCCGGGACCGGCGCCTCGATGGCTACCCGCGGCCCAGGGCCTCGTCGAGGCGGTCCAGGAGGGGAACCTGCGTCGGCTTGATCCGACGGCGGGCCTCGGCCGGATCGAACCACGCCACCCGGTCGATCTCCGGGAAGGACTGGAGCTGGCCGGACCCGGGCGGCCACGTCATCTCGAACGTGTCGGAGCGGGCCTGAGCGGGATCGAGGTCGCCTTCCGTCGCCCATGCGTGCACGACCTTGCCGCCTTTCTGGACGATCGACCCGAGCGCCAGCAGCGGGCCATCGCCCGGGTCCTGGCCGGTCTCCTCGGCGAACTCACGCCGTGCGGTCTCGGTCAGGGGCTCGTCGGGGTCGGGCTCACCCTTCGGGATCGTCCAGTGGCCCTCGTCTCGGTGCGCGAAGAGCGGCCCGCCAGGATGCGCGAGCAGGACCTCGAGGCCGTCGGCCTGCGACCCGGCTCTGGTACGAGCGATGCACGATCGTCCGCGGCACTCGATCGCGCATGCGCCCGGCTCGATCGACCGTACGGCAGGCGACCTTGCCGGAGCTGCACGACCGGCGGCCATCCGGGGCTTCACATGGCGTGCCGGTAATGACGGATCCGGTCGCCCGGCTCGACGACGACAAGGTCGAATCGCAGCGGCAACCGCGGGATCGGCGCACCGTCGGGCAGGGACCGGAGGTCCAGCAGCCCGTGGGCCGCCGCCCTGACCCGGGTCCGCTTCCGGTGGTCGACGGTCTCCTCCGGCAGGCCGAACGCCCGCGACCCGCGCCAGCGCACCTCGACGATGACGAGGGCCGGCGGCGGGCCCGGGTCGACCGCCACGAGGTCGATCTCATGACGGCCGACATGGACGTTCCGGGCCAGGATCGTCCAGCCGGCTTCGATCAGCCGCGTGGCGACCAGGCTCTCGGCGCTGTCGCCGGCCTGCTGCGCAGGGCTGCGGGTCGACGCCGGCTCCCGATCCATGGCGACGATGCTCGCAGCGAGCCCTCACCCGGACCGTATCGCGCGCTCACCCCGCGTCTGCCGCGGACTTACCCGCCGACCATCTCGAGCGACGCGAGGTCGGCGGCGTCGAACGCCGCGTCGTCGGCCATGACCGGCACCAGCTCGCGTTCGAGGAGCTCGTGCGTCTCGGGCGACGCGGCCGGATCGGCCAGCAGGTCGAAGTCGAGCTGGTCACCCGCGAGGGTCCGCTGGAGCGCCAGGAACGAGCGCCGATGGAAGGGCGTCAGGCCCATCGCCCGGATCGCGTCGCGATGGTCGCGCGTCGCATAGCCCTGGTTGTGCTCCCAGCCGTAGCCGGGATAGCGAACGGCCAGCTTGGCCATCATCCGGTCCCGGACGACCTTGGCCACCACGGACGCGCAGGCGATCGAATAGACCTTCGCGTCGCCGTCGACGATGTTCGTGTACGGACCGACCTGCGCCTCGAAGCCGGCGATCCGGTTGCCGTCCACCAGCACGTGCTCGTGGCCGCCGACACGCGCGATCGCGCGACGCATCGCGAGATGGGTGGCGTGGTAGATGTTGAGCTGGTCGATCTCGCGGACCGAGGCAGCCCCGACGCCGATCGCCACGGCGCGGGCCCGGATCAGAGGCGCGAGCCGTTCGCGCTGGGCCATCGAGAGGGTCTTCGAATTGCGGACGCCGGGGATGCGATGGCAGCCGGGTCGCATGATCACGGCGGCCGCCACGACCGCGCCGCAGGTTGGCGCGACCCCGACCTCGTCCACGCCAACGACCCGGACCAGTCCTTCGTTCCACAGGCGGCGCTCGTGGCGAAGGCTCGGGACGATGACGGTCATCGGGGCCTAGGGTACCGCGCCGGACACGAAGCGACCCCGCCGGATGGACGGGGTCGACGGGGAAGGCGCGTGGCCGGACTAGCCGTTCGTGCGTCGCTCGCGCAGCGTCGCGGCCTTGCCGACCCGGTCGCGCAGGAAGTAGAGCTGCGCCCGACGGACCTGGCCGTGGCGCACGACCTCGATCTTCTCGATGCGCGGGCTGTGGATCTTGAACGTCCGCTCGACACCGACGCCCGACGCGATCCGGCGGACCGTGATGGAGCGGGTGATGCCGCCGCCGCGCAGCCGCATGACGGTGCCTTCGAAGACCTGGATGCGCTCGCGGTTGCCCTCGACGACCTTGGCCGAGACCTTCACGGTGTCACCCGTGGCGAGGTCGGGGAGGTCGGTTCGAAGCTGGTCCTTGACGATCTCGTCGAGCACGTTCACGCGGCGGTTCCTTGGTCGAGTGGCAGCCGAAGCTGCGGTTGGGACGGTTCGGAGTGGTCGCGGGGGGCGACCGGTGGCGGAGTATAGCACGGGCTCCCGGCCGGTCCGCGCCGGTCCGTCGCCCGTTCAGTCGTCGAGCAGATCCGGTCGTCGCTCGCGGGTCCGCGCCCGGGCCTGCTCGTCCCGCCACCGCGCGACGGCGCCGTGGTCGCCCGAGGTCAGGATCGCCGGCACGTCCATGCCCCGGAACGTCGGCGGGCGCGTGTACTGGGGGTACTCGAGAAGCCCGGCACTGAACGACTCCTCGGTCGTGGACGCGGCGTCGATGGCGCCCGGGCAGGAGCCGCAGCACCGCGTCGACGACGACGAGCGCGGGCAGCTCGCCGCCGGTCAGCACGTAGTCCCCGATGGAGAGCTCGAGGTCGACGAGCGAGCGGATCCGCTCGTCCACGCCCTCGTAGCGGGCGCACACGAAGATCAGGTGGGACCGCACCGCGAGCTCGGCCGCGCGGGCCTGCCGGAAGACCTCGCCGGCCGGGTCGAGCAGGATCGCGGTCGAGTCCGGCCGGCGGAGCTCGTCGAGGGCGGCCGCGACGGGCTCGGGTCGCAGCACCATCCCCGCTCCCCCGCCGTACGGGGCGTCGTCGACCGACCGGTGGCGACCGAGGCCCCAGTCGCGCATGTCACGGATCCGGACCGTCGCCAGGCCCTGCTCCTGGATGCGGCCGGGGATGCTGCCATTCAGCGGGCCCTCGAGCATCGCCGGGAAGAGCGTGACGATGTCGATCTCGAGGGTCATGGCTCGGCCTGGCCCGGCGGTTCGGACGTGGCCGGTGACGGCTCGGGCGGCTCGGGCGCCCCTGCCGCGGTCGCGCTCTTCGGCCGACGCGTGGTCCGACGAGGCGCCTTCGGCCGGTCGGGATCGGGCACGCGGACACGGGGCGGTCGCAGGTCGAGCGACTCGGCGTCCACGACGATCTCGCCACGACGCGGGGCGAACACCCGCACGAACGCGCGGACCGCCGGCAGGTCGAACGCGCCGAACGGCCCGCCTTCCACGCTGAACACCTCGTTCTCGCCGATCCGGTAGATGTCGCGGACCGTGCCGAGGTCCGTGCCGTCCACGCCGCGGACCGTGACGCCGACGACCTCGTGCCAGTAGTACTCGCCGCGGCCGAGCTCCAGCTCGGGCACGACCGCGGCTTGCAGGTAGACCCCGCGCAGCCGGTCGGCGGCGTCGCGGGACGCGATCTCGCGGAACCGGACGCGCCAGCCGGGTCCGTCGGCCACCGCCTCGGCGGCGGCGATCGTCAGCGGTTCGTCCCTCCCCTCCGGGAACAGCACGGTCCCGGGGACGAAACGGTTCTCCGGGTGGTCGGTCAGGACCTCGACCCGGACGGCGCCTCTGAGCCCGTGGACGCCCCGCACGAGGGCGACCACGAGCCGTTCGTCGACGCTCAGAGGATCTCGAGCTGGACCGGCTCGCCGTCGCGGGCGGCCGTCACCTTGAGCAGCGTCCGGAGCGCCTTGGCGACGCTGCCGTTGCGCCCGATGACCTTGCCCATGTCGTCTTCGGCGACGTGGAGCTCGATCACGGTCGCGCCCTCCTCACGGACGACTTCGACCTTCACGGCCTCGGGGTCGTCGACCAGAGCCCGGGCGACGTACTCGACCAGTTCCTTCGCAGCCATCGCGTTCCCCTACTTGGCGGCGGGCACGATGCCCGCCTGGCGGAAGAGTCGGAGCACGGTGTCGGACGGCTGGGCACCCTTGGCCAGCCAGGCCTTCGCCTTCTCCTCGTCGACCTTGAACTCGATGGGCTCGGTTCGCGGGTTGTAGTGACCCAGCGTCTCGATCGCCCGACCGTCGCGGGCACTGCGACCGTCGGCGACGACGACGCGATAGGACGGCTGCTTTGTCGCGCCGACGCGCGTCAGCCGGATGCGGACTGCCATGTGACTGTTGCTCCTCCTGTGGATCGATGCGGTGGGTGCCTGGGGGGCACCCGACCGCCTACTTCACCGTGATGACGACGGTCGACCTGGTCAGGTCGCCCCCGACGGAGTTCGAGGCGATGAGCGCATCGAACGGCGCGAGGAACGGCTTGACGTTGGTCTCGTACTCCTTGAGGGCTGCGGCGTCGCCGCTCTTGACCATGCCCTCGACATGGGCCCGGATCGCCGCGATGTCGACGAACGCGGAGCCCGCACCCTCCTTGACTCGGGCCACGAGCGCCTTGTACCGGTCGTTCGAGGCGAGCGACGTGCCATCGGTGGTGTCGAGGACGTGCTTGACGAACTCGGGCCCGAGCCGATGACGACGATGTCGTCGGTGACGGCCCAGGCGATCTCGATCTTGTCGAGCGGGAGCGCGAAGGCGCTGGCACCCATCGCGCCGAGGTCGATCGACGCGACCGTGATGGTCGTGCCCTTGTAGTCCTCGTCGCGGAACGTGACACCGCCGACGCCGCCGATCGCGGCGAGGTTCTTGACGCTGGTGAAGAGGCGCTTGGCGGCCTCCGCGTCGGTGGGGAGGACGACGAGGCCGCCCTCGACCGCGTCACCGGAGCCGTTCACGACCAGCCCGGTGTCGCCGATCCAGCCGATCGCGTTGTCGGCGCCGCCGAGGGCACCCAGGCCCTTGTCGATGGCGTCGGTGACTTCCTTGAGGCTCGGCTCGTTCTTGTAGAGCTCGAGCGTCTGCTTGAGTGTCGCGCCGGAGTCGTGATTGACGATCAACGCGATCGCCGTGGACGGCACGTGCTTCGCGACATCGGACGATCGGTCATTCGTGGGGCCGATCTGTGTCTCGGCCTCCGGGGCGACGGCCTCCATGACCAGCGCGTCGCCCTCGACCCGCAGCCAGAACGCCGACCACTTCGGGATGAACTTCTGGTAGATCTCGCTCGACACGCCGAGGGCGGCCGTCCCGCTGCCGTCGCCGGACTGTGCCAGCTTCTGCGACCAGTCGACGATCTCGCCGATCGCCACGTAGACGAACCCGAGATGGTCGTCGGTCGGCGCATCGAGGGCGGCCTTGGCGTCGGGATCGGTGGCGAACCCGCCCTGGCCCTTCGTGTCCACGGCGGCCTTGACCGACGCGACGTCGCCGGCGACGGCGACCTCGCCGCCGAGGATGGCGAACGCGGCCTTCCCGCCGACGCCGGAGCCGCTGAACACCGTCAGCTCGACACCCTCGTACGTCTCGGTGGTCGTCGTGGCGCCGGCCTGCTTGAACGCATCGTCGAACCAGGCCCGAGCGAGCGCCTCGTCCTTGATCGAGAGGAGCGCGAGGAAGTGGATGGAATCCAGCCCGTCGCCCTCGGTGCCGGCGCTGAACTTCTTGGGGTCCGGGAGCGGGCCGGAGCTGAACGCCAGCTCGCCGTCGAACCAGGGCTTGATGTTGGTCGTGAAGGTCTGCTTGCCGTCGGAGGCATCGGAGACGAGCCGGTCGAGGACCTCGTCGAGCTTCGAATCGAGCGCCGCCTGGTCGGCGAAGCCCGGGAAGTGCGACAGGAACTCACCGATCTCGCGACGCTGGTCGCCGGGCAGGTCGAGCCGGATCTCGCCGTACGCGACCGTCCCGCTCGGCACGTAGCCGAGGACGGTGGCGTCGGGCGAGCGCCCGACGAGGGCGTAGACGATGGCGGCGGTGAGGGCCGTCACGATGGCGACTGCGCCGAGGGCGACGACCCAGCGGGCGCGGCCGGTTCGCGCCGGCCCGCCCACGGGCGCCACCGGCGTCACGGGTGCGGGCGTGAATGCCGTGGACGTCTCGACCACCTGCGTGGCCTCGACGTTCGACTGGTCCTGATCGGTCATGGCGTCTGGTCCCCCTTGTCAGCGACGGGTGGTCAGCGCGCCGAGAGCGGCGCGCCGGCCTCCGCCGGACAACTGCTTCATGAGCTTCTGCATCTCGCTGAACTGTTTCACGAGACGATTGACGTCTGGGAGGCTGGTGCCCGAGCCGGTCGCGATGCGTCGGCGGCGGGAGCCGTTGAGGACGGTCGGGTCGCGGCGTTCGATCGGGGTCATCGCCCGGATGATCGCCTCGGTCCGCTTGAGGTCGCCGCGGTCGACCGCGGCCTGGGCTTCGCCGGCCATGTCGCCCATCCCCGGGATCATCGACATGACCTGGCCGATCGGGCCCATCTTCTGGACCTGCTGGAGCTGCTCGAGCATGTCCTCGAGCGTGAAGCTGTTCTTGCGCAGCTTCTCCTCGAGCGTGGCGGCCTGCTTGGCATCGAAGGTCTCCTGGGCCCGTTCGACGAGCGTCAGGATGTCGCCCATGCCGAGGATCCGGCCGGCGAGACGGTCGGGATGGAAGACCTCGAGCGCGTCGGTCTTCTCGCCGGTGCCGAGGAACTTGACCGGGACGCCGGTGACGGCCGAGATGGAGAGCGCGGCACCGCCGCGGGCGTCGCCGTCGATCTTGGTGAGGATCAGCCCGGTGACCGGGACGGCGGCCGCGAACGCCTGGGCGACGCCGACGGCCTCCTGGCCGGTCATCGCGTCGACGACGAGCAGCGTCTCGACCGGCTTGACGGCCGCGTTGACCGCGGCGATCTCGGCCATGAGCGCCTCGTCGATCGTGAGACGGCCGGCCGTGTCGAGGATCACGACGTCGCGCACCTGTCGCTTGGCGGCCTCGACGCCCTGGCGGGCGATGTCGGGGACGCTCGTGCCGGGCGCGGGGCGGAAGACCGGGATGTCGAGGCTCTTGCCGAGGGTCTCGAGCTGGTCGGCGGCGGCGGGTCGGTACGGGTCCGCGGCGACGAGCAGCGGGCGGCGGCCCAGCTTGACGACGTGCCGCGCGAGCTTGGCGGTCGAGGTCGTCTTGCCCGAGCCCTGGAGCCCGACCATGGCCACGACCGCCGGATTGCCCGAGAGATGGAACGTGCGATCGCCGGCCGACAGGAGGTCGACGAGCTCGTCGTTGACGATCTTCACGACCTGCTGGCCGGCGGTCAGGCTCGAGAGCACGTCCGCCCCGATCGCCTTCTCGCGGACGCGCGCGACGAAGTCCTTGACGACCTTGAAGTTGACGTCGGCCTCGAGCAGCGCCAGCCGAACCTCGCGCATCGCGGCGTCGACGTCGGCCTCCGTGATCCGGCCGCGGCCGGTCAGGGTGCCGAGCGTCTTTCGAAGCCGGTCGCTGAGGGTGTCGAACATGGTCCGGGTGGGGACTCCGATGTGAGGTGGTCCGGTTCGGGTGGCGGGTCTCGAGGTCGAGACGCGCGAGCCGATCCGGGTGGTGCGCGGGTTCTGACGCACCGAGGCGTGCGCAGTGTAACGCAGGGTCTTTCGGGCCGCCGCTGGGCCGATGGTCCGGTGCACGCGGACCACGGTCAGGCCCGGCCGGGGATGCGGTCCGGCTACGTGACCGGGGCGGGCGGGCACACCTTCCAGGCCCCGGCTTCCCGCACCACCGGTCACCACGTTCGTCCACCGGCAGCTCGACATCGCCTCCGCTGACGCTGAGCCAGCGTGTCGCGGAGCAGGCCGTCGTCGACCGGCACTCCCTGCTCGGCCGCGAACGTCCGGAACAGCGCCTCGACCTCGACCGGGTCGAACCGCTCGACGAGGACTCCTTCGACGTGCACCTCGGCCGAATCGCCATCCCTGCTGCTCTCGGTCACGGACAGGCGGCTCACATCGAGGCGGATGATCGCGAGGTTCCGTGGCACGTCGGAGTCCGGCATCGCCCCGATCGGTTGGAAGATCCCGGAGATCGATGAACGGAAAGGTGCTTGGGATCACGACGGTCCGCGCAGACGCTCAGGCTGGCGCCGACCAGGTCGTGCGCGACGACCCCGCTGCAGCGTGCTTTGAACGGCCCCGACCGGCGTAGTCCACGGACAGCATGGAACATGCCGCGAAGACGATCGCGGACAGGCCGAGTCCTGCGACGCGGGACCGCACGCCCCGATCCTACGCGAAGAGCGCCGCCACGAAGCCGTCGGGGTCGAAGGGCAGGAGGTCGCCGACCTGCTCCCCCACCCCGACGAACCGGACCGGGATCTTGAGGCTGTCCTCGATGGCGAAGACGATGCCGCCCTTGGCCGTCGAATCGAGCTTCGTGAGCACGATCCCGGTCAGCCCGACCGCCTCGTGGAATGCCTTCGCCTGGGCCAGCCCGTTCTGGCCGGTCGTGGCGTCGAGCACGAACAGCGTCTCCGGCTGCGCGCCGGGCAGGCGCTTGTCGATGATCCGGCGGATCTTCGTGAGCTCGTCCATGAGGTTCGACTTCGTGTGCAGGCGGCCGGCGGTGTCGGCGATGACGATGTCCGCGCCCCGGGCGACCGCCGCGTCGAGGGCGTCGTAGACGACCGCCCCGGGATCCGCCCCGGGCGCGTGCGCGACGACGGGCACGTGCGCCCGGTCCGCCCAGACGCGCAGCTGGTCGATGGCGGCGGCCCGGAACGTGTCGGCGGCGGCGAGGATGACCGAGTGGCCGGCGGCCGTATAGCGGCTGGCGAGCTTGCCGATCGTCGTGGTCTTGCCGGTGCCGTTGACCCCGACGATGAGCACGACGGCCGGTCCGCCCTCGATCGACGGCTGCGGCATCCAGACGAGGTTGCGCGCGACCAGCCGCGAGGCGAGCTCGGTCCGGACGTCGGCCAGGGCGCCGTCCGGCCCGTGACGGAGGCGGGCCATGTCCACGATGTTCATCGCGAGCTCCGCCCCGACGTCGCCGGCGATGAGCGTCTCCTCGACGTCGTCCCAGGCGGGGTCCTCGGTGCCGGCGCCGATGACGCCGCGGAGGCGTGCCATGAAGCCGCCGCGTGTCCGCTCGAGCCCGGCGTCGAGCGAGCCGACGTGTTCGGGTTCGACGATCGGGGCGGGCTGGGCGACCGGTTCCGGTGTCGGCGTTCGGACCGGCTCGGGCTCCCGCACGGGCTCGGGCTCGGCGCTCGGGCTCGGCGATCGGCTCGAGCGCGCGATCCGGCTCGGCCTCGACGACCGCCACGTCGTCACCGAAGTCGGCGGGGTCCGGCTCCCAGCCGGGCTCGACATCCTCGGGACTCGCCGGGGTCTCGGGCGCGACCTCGGGCTCCGCCGGTTCGTCCCGGCGGCGACGCCAGAGCGGCATCAGCCGGCCGTCGCGAGTTCGCTGCGACGGCGCCCCGCGAGCGCCTGGGCCTCGTCGAGCCGCAGGCTGATGACGCGGCTCACCGAGTCGTCGCCGACGGTCACGCCGTAGAGCGCGTCGGCGGCCTCGATCGTGCCCCGGTTGTGGGTGATGACGATGAACTGCGTCTGGTGGGCGAGGCTCCGGAGCGCGTCGGCGAACCGCCCGATGTTCGCCTCGTCGAGGGCCGCATCGACCTCGTCGAGGACGCAGAACGGGACCGGCCGGACCTCGAGCATGGCGAACAGCAGCGCGACCGCGGTCAGCGCCCGCTCGCCGCCCGAGAGCATCGCGAGCGCCTGGGCCTTCTTGCCGGGCGGCCGGGCCACGATCTCGACGCCGGTCGAGCCCAGGTCCGACGGATCGGTCAGCGACAGGCGCGCGAACCCGCCGCCGAACAGCTGCTCGAACCGCGCGCGCGAACGCGGCCTCGAGGGCACGGAACGTCGTCTGGAACTGGTCGCTGATCATCGTCTCGAGCTCGGCGATCAGCTCGCGGGTCCGGACGATCGCGGTGCGCAGGTCCGATCCCTGGCTCTCGAGCGTCTCCAGGCGCTGGCGCAGCTCGGCGTACTCCTCGACGGCGTACGGGTTCGTGGCGCCGAGCTCGTGGAACCGTCGCCGGAGCTGGCCGAGGCGGATGGCGCTCGGCGGCGGCTCGGTCGGCGCGGCCGTCGACCAGACGGTCGCGGCCCGATCCAGCACGGTCTCGAGCTCGCTCTCCAGGGCGACTTCGAGCGCCTCGTCGCGTCGGGATCGGCGACACCCGGGGCCTCGGATGCCGTCGCCGGCCTCGCCGGGAGCGTGCCGCCCGCCACCGCAGCCAGGCGTTCGATGCCGAGCTCGCCCAGGCCCGCGAGCTCGACGAGGACCGATTCGCGCAGTGCCTCGAGGCCCAGGCGCGCCTCGAGATCGTCGCGATCGGCGATGCGCAATCGCTCGTCGGTGGCGCGCAGGCGCTCGCGCGTGGCGGCGGCGGCCCGTTCGGCGGCGGCCAATCTGTCGCGCTCGGCGGCGTCCGCGGCATTGCTCTCGGCCAGCGCCCCCCGCGCCGCCGCCTCCGCGGCCGCGGCCTGCGCGAGCTCCGTCCCCAGCGCGTCCCGCGAGGTCGCCAGGGCTCGCGTCCGCTCCTCGAGCCCGCTCAGCTCGCGGTCGGCCCGTGCCGATCCGTTCCTCGCCGATCCCGACCGCCGCCTCGGCGCGTGACCGGCGGCCCTCGGCGTCACGGCGCGCGGTCTCACGGGTCGCCGCATCCTCGGCCAGGCGGTCGCGTCGTGCGCGCAGCTCCGTCGCGCGACGCTCCCAGGTCTCGACGGCGCCCTGGTCCTCGGCGCCCGGCGATGCCGAGGCGTGCGCCGTCCTCGGATCCGACCGAGGCCTCCAGCGCCGCGAGCGCGGCCACGGCCCGATCGTGCTCCTGGCGGACGCGTTCGGCCTGCGCCGTCGCCCACGCTGCCTCGCGGACGAGCCCCTCGAGGTCCCGCGCCGCCACGCGCTCCTCGGCCTCCGCATCGCGGCGGGACGCGATGACGCGGGCTTCCTCGGCACGGGCGGCTTCGAGCGCGATGCGTGCGCTTGCCGCGACCGTGCCTGCCTCCGCGGCCTGGGTCCGCAGCGCGGCGACCTCGCCCTCGAGCCGGCTCGTCTCGGTGGCGAGGCGGGCGGCCTCGGCACGCCGCTCGAGGACGGAGTCGCCGGCTCCGAGCGTGACCGCGAGCTCGGCCACGACCGCCGATCCGTCACGCGGGATCGCGACCCAGCCCGGTGGCAGCGTCGCCTGGATGGCCAGACCCGCCGCCAGGTCGGGGACCCACGCCACGCGGGCCAGCAGACGCGTCGCCGCGCCCGTCCCGTCGCGACGGATCGCATCCGCCAGGAGGCCGCCACCCACCTCGGCGAGGGCGTCGCGGAACGTGCGGTCGCGGGCATCCGCCTTGGCCGCGGCGGCCGGACGAGCCGACGGCGCCGGTGCGCTCCTCGACGACGAGTGCGCCCCGGTGCCCGGCGATGTCGGGCACGGCCGACGCCCGGACGAGGTAGCCGCGAGCGAGCTCGGCCAGCGCCGTTTCGACCGCCGCGCGAAGACCGGGATCGACGACGAGGTCCTCGTCCACACGTCGCCCACCGGCGCGTCGGGCCGCCTTGGCGATCCCGCGCTCCTCCTCCTCGGCGAGGCGTGCGTCGAGGGCCTCGCGTCGGGCTGTCGCCGATGCCAGCGCGGCCTCGCCGGCGGCGACCCGTGCCTCGGCGGCGGTCCGTGCCGCCTCGGCGGTCTCGGCCGCGAGGCGTGCCGCCTCCCGTGCTGCCGTTGCGGCCGTCTCGGCCTCGAGCGCCGCCGTGCGCCGAGCCCCGACGACCGCCAGACCCGCCTCGCGCTCGGCCTGGATCGCCACGGCGGCCGTCGCGCGCCCGGTCTCCTCGTTCGCCGCGGCGCTCGACCTCGCCCACGCGGCGCCGGGCCGTCTCGAGCTCGGCCTGGCGGGCGGCCGCGGCTCGACGGACGGCGGCCAGTTCCTCACCCTGCGCCCGATGCGCGGCGCGCAGCCCGGCGAGCTCGGCCAGCGCGTCGGCCAGCTCCCGTTCGGCCTCGGTCAGGGCGGCCTCGAGGTCCAGGTCGCGGGCCGGCACCGGCACGGCCATCGCCCGCCGGCCGGCCGCCACCTCTGCCTCGGCGGTCGCGCGGTCCTCGACCAGACGGCGCCGGTCGCGCTCGATCGACTCCTGCTCTGAGGCGAGCCTGGCGTCACGCAACTGGAGTTCGGTCAGGGTCGCCCGCAGCGTGTCGTGGGCGGCGCGGCGCTCCTGTTCTGCCATCGCCCGCGCGCCGAGCGCCGCGGCCAGCGCCGCCGCCGCGGACTCGGCGGCCTCCATCTCGGCCATCGCCCGGTCGGTGTCGGCGCGGGCGGCCTCCCGACGGCCGGTCGCCGCGGCCGCTCGCGACCCGGCCTCGAACCAGCGCGCATGGGCGGCCAGCAGCACCGCCGCCGCCAGCTCGTCCGCGGTCGACTGGCGGCTCGTCTGCTGTTCGGCCTGTGCGGCGAGTCGTCGCGCCTGCGGGCGCAGCTCCGCGACGATGTCCTCGACCCGGGCAAGGTTCGCCTCGGACTCGAGCAGCTGGTCCTGCGCCCGCCGCCGGCGACGCTCGTGGCGCCGCACGCCGGCGACCTCCTCGAACAGCGGCCGTCGCTCCTCCGGGCGCAGGGCGAGGGCCTGATCGACCATCCCCTGCCCGATGAACAGGAACGCGTTGTCGGCGAGGTGCGCGGCATCGAGCAGGTCGACGAGGTCGCGCAGGCGGATCCGCTGCTTGTTCAGGAGGTAGTCGTTCTCGCCCGAGCGGTAGAGGCGGCGCCCGAGCTCGAGGACCGAGAAGTCGACAGGCAGCAGGCCGTCCGCGTTGTCGACGACGAGGGTGACGTCGGCCATGCCCTGTGCGGCCCGCCGGTCCGATCCGGCCCAGATGACGTCCTCGGCCTTGCGCGACCGGAGCGCCCGGCCCTGCTCGCCGAGTGCCCAGCGCAGGGCGTCGGCGAGGTTGCTCTTGCCCGACCCGTTCGGCCCGACGATGGCGCTGATCCCGCCGCCGAACTCGACGTTGGTCCGCTCCGCGAACGACTTGAAGCCCTGGAGCCGGAGGGCGAGCAGCCGCGGCGGGGCCGGCAGGTGCGTGCCGTCGGTCCCGTTGCCGTTCATGCCTCGATCGACTCCGGGCGGGCCGTGGCGCGCAGCCGCTCGACGGCCTCCGACGCGGCCGCGGTCTCGGCCGTCCGACGCGACGGACCCTCGCCGACGCCGAACACGACGCCGTCGACGCTGACCTCGATCCGGAAGATCCGCTCGTGGTCCGGACCGGTCAGTTCGACCACGTGATACGTGGGCCGGCCGCCGGAATGCTGTTGTGTGTACTCCTGCAAGCGACTCTTCGGGCTCTTGAGTGAGAGGATCGGCGAATCCTGCGACAGCTCGGGCTCGGCGAGGGCCACGAGCCACTGCCTGGACGGGCCCGAACCCGAGGTCCAGGTAGAGCGCGCCGGCGAGCGCCTCGAACGAGGAGGCCAGGAGCGACGGACGGCGCCGGCCGCTGCGACGCGACTCGCCCTCGCCCAGCAGGAGCGCCGAGCCGAGGTCGATCCGGCCCGCGAGACGGGCGAGCCCGGAGGTCGACACGATGGCCGCGCGGCGGGCGGACAGGTCGCCCTCGTCATCGTCGGGGTGTCGCGTGTAGAGGGCCTCGGAGATGATCAGGTTGACGACGGCGTCGCCGAGGAACTCCAGGCGCTCGTTGTGCCCGGGCGCGTCGTCAGGGTGCTCGTGGAGCCAGCTGGCATGGACAAGGGCCTGCTCGAGCAGGCCCTGATCGTGGATCGGGAGGCCGAGCCGAGCCGCGAAGGCCTGGGCGTGACGCACCACGCCCGCCTGGGCCAGGCTAGGCCGAGCGCTCGTCGATGTAGTCGACGGCGTCCTGGACGGTGCGGATCTTCTCCGCATCCTCGTCCGAGATCTCGGTCCCGAACTCTTCCTCGAGGCTCATGATCAGCTCGACCAGGTCGAGCGAGTCGGCATTCAGGTCGTCGACGAACGACGCCTCCGGCTTGACCTCATCCTCATCGGCACCGAGTTGCTCGACGACGATCTTCTTGAGGCGCTCGTAGGTGGTTGCCACTGACTCCCTCCTCGGAGTTCGGTTATCCCGACGGCCCGCTGGGCTCCGCTGCGATGTTCCCGAGGACGCCATTCATCAGGCGTCGCATCGGTTCTCCACTGTATGTGCGTGCCAGCTCGACCCACTCGGCGATGGCCACCCGGGCCGGCGTGCCGGAGTGTAGCACCTCGGATATGGCGGTACGGAGCAGCGCGCGGTCCATCCGGGCGAGTCCGGTGACCGGGTACTGGGGGGCCCGCCGGGCGATCTCGGCATCGATGGAATCGCGATTCGCCATCACCGCGGCGACCAGCTCGCGGGCCAGCTCGGCCGCCGCCGGATCGCGCTCGTCCTCGGCCAGGTGGCGTTCGAGGACGGCGTCCGCGGTCCGTTGCCCGAAGTCCGCCTCGAAGACCGCCGACAGGGCGAGCCGGCGGCCGGTCCGGCGGCCCCGGACCCGGTCAGCCCCCGACACCGTCGACCAGGACGGTGACGGAACCGAGGTCGAGCCCGAGCAGTCGCTCCACCGTGGCGGCCACCGCCGAGCGGACCTGCATCGTGAGAGGGCCGAGGGCCTGGCCCGGACGGGCGACGATCCACAGCCGGACCTGGACGTGGTCGTCGCGCAGCCGGACGCTGACGTCGCGACCGGCGAGGGCGCGCCGCCACCACGCCCCGCCCCGGCCGACGCGGACCACGCCCGGCACCTCCAGGGCGGCGAGGCGGACGAGCTCGGCGATGACCGAGGTCCCGACGGTCAGCTCCGGGCCGGTCACGAGACGGCCTCCGCGGCGACGTCGGCGGGTGTGACGGACGGGCTCGTCGCGATCCGCGCGGCGTTCGCGGCGAGCGACTCGGCGATCAGCTCCGGGACCCGCTGCCGGGCGGTCGTGGCCGCCACCTCGCAGGCGAAGCCGATCATCCGGCGCTTGGCCCGGCCGTGGGTGATGATCACCGTGCCCTTGACCCCGAGGAGCGGCGAGCCGCCGGCGCGCTCGTAGTCGAAGACGTCGCGGATCCGCTCGACCCCTGGCCTGAGGAGCCCATACGCGAGACGTCCCCGGATGCCCCGCCGGAACTCGGCCCGCCACAGGTCGAAGATGAAGCCCGACAGACCCTCGAAGAACTTGATGACGACGTTGCCGAGCACGGCGTCGCAGACGACGACGTCCGCCTGGTGGGTCGTGAGGTCCTTGCCCTCGACGTTGCCGACGAAGTTCAGGTCCGTGACGTCGAGCAGCTCGGTCGCCCGCGCGATCCGCGCGTCGCCCTTGCCCTTCTCCTCGCCGATCGAGAGCAGCGCCACCCGCGGCTGCGTCACGCCCAGGACACGGTCGGCGAAGATCGCCCCCATCTGGGCGTACTGGACGAGGTTCTCCGCGGTCGAGTCCGGGTTGGCGCCGATGTCGAGCAGGACCATGGGCCCGCTGGTCGTGATCATCTGGACGGCGAGCGCCGGCCGGTCCACGCCGGGCAGCCGGCCCAGTCGGAGCACCGCGGCAGCCATCCCGGCTCCCGTGTGACCGGCGGTGATGATCGCGTCTGCCTCGCCGCGCCGGACGAGGTCCGTGGCGACCAGGATCGAGGAGTCCTTCTTCTCGCGCAGCGCGAGTGCCGGGTGCTCGTCCATCCCGACGACCTGCGAGGCGTGGACGATCGAGACGTTCGCCGGGCAGCGTGCCGGCGATGCCGCGCAGGGTGGCCTCGTCCCCGACCAGGATCCACCGGTCGTCGGGGTGGGCGCGGGCGAAGTCGATGACGCCGGGGACGATCTCGCCGGGGCCGTGGTCGCCGCCCATCGCGTCGACGGCGACGCGGACGCCATCGGTCCGCGCCTCGAGCGGGGCGGGCCGAGGCTCCGTCACGGGATCAGCGGGCGGTGTCGTCGCCGGCAGGCTTGAGGAGGATCGCCTGGCGGCCCTGGTAGTAGCCGCAGTTCGGGCAGACGTGGTGCTGGCGCTTCATCTCGTGGCAGTGCGGGCACTCCTCGAGGTTCGGCAGGTCGATCGCGAGATGCGCGCGGCGCTCGCCCTGGCGGGCATGCGAGACGCGACGCTTGGGTACACCCATGAGGTCGAGGGCTCCTTGTCAGTCGGTTCGTGCTGCGTGGCCGCGTTCATGCCGGTTGGCCGGGGCACGGCGCCACGCCGACGGCGGAGTCTACCGTGAAACGGGCCCCATCGTCACGCGTCGTCGGGCGTGAAGCCGCGCAACGCCTCCATGCGCGGGTCGATGTCGTCGCTCGGGTGGTCGTGGACACCCTCGTCGAGCGGCTGACCGCACACGATGCACAGGCCCGGGCAATCGGGCCGGTCCAGCGGCGCGATGGGCTCGGCGAGCGAGATCGCCTCGCGGATCGGCGTCGTCAGGTCGAGCTCGTGATGGTCGGTGAGCCGCGGGGCGTCGGGCTCGGTCTCGACCGGCACGGGCATGCCGGTCGGCAGGTCGATCGAGGGCAGGTAGTCCTCGGTCACCTGGATCTCGAGCGGGATCGTCACCGGGCGCAGGCAGCGCACGCACTCCATCGCGAGGGCCGTCCGGACCATGGCGTCGGCGAGGATCCCGCGGTTCGTCCGGGTCAGCCGCACGTGCGCGTCGATCGGCGACGCGAGCGTCAGGTCGTCCGGCAGGTCGATGCTCGCGCCGGCGACGTCGTAGTCGCGATGGTCGCCGGTCTGCCCGTGCAGGAGTCCGGCCACGTTCCAGACGAACGGCTCGTCTGGCGGGCTCGAGGTCATGGCCGGATGGCTTCCGGCGCCTCGTCGGTCTCGGGCTCCCAGGTCTCGTCGAGCGGCTCGAGCTCGGGCGCCGCGGTCAGGTCGGCCCGCCGCTCGTCGAGCATCGCGATCCCCTTCTTGATGCTCTGGAGGGTCTTGACGACGTCGCCCTCGAGGCCGACCAGGACGCTCACCGCGTACTCGTCGGCGCCCCGCCGGATCTCGTCGGCGTCGCGGTGGGCGTCCCCGATGATCTCGAGGCTGGTGGCCTCGGCGGCCTGGGTGAGGCCCCGCTCGTCGATCAGGAAGGCCGCCTGCTCCTGCGCCTTGGCGACGATCCGCTCGGCCTCGTCCTGGGCCTTCTCGATGATCCGCTCGCCCTCGGCGTTGATGCGCTTGGCGGCACGGACCTCCTCGGGGACGGCCACCCGGAGCTCGTCGATGAGGCCCAGCGCGGCGTTCTGGTCGACCACGACGTTGGTCGTCAGGGGCAGTTTCTTCCCGTTCGCGATGAGCGATTCGAGGCGCTCGACGAGGAAGATGATGTCGATCGGACTGCCCTCCTGGCTCGGCGTTTCCGCACCCGGCACGCGTCGTGGCAAGTATGGCACGCGGACCGCCGGTCAGGGCCTCGGGAGTGCCTCGCGCAGGGCCTCGGCGGCCGCCTCGGGGAGCATCGACGACACGTCGCCGCCGAACGTCGCGATCTCCTTGACCAGGCTGGAGCTGACGTAGCCGTTGGCGACCGAGGTCATGAAGAAGACCGTGTCGATCTCGGGCGCGAGGACCCGGTTGTTGTGGGCGAGCTGCATCTCGACCTCGAAGTCGCTGATCGCGCGCAGTCCGCGGACGATGGCGCGGGCGCCGCGGGCCCGGCAGAAGTCGACCGTGAGGCCGTCGAACGAGGCGACCTCGATCGCGCCGGACGCCGGCCCCGCGGCGGCGAGGGCGTCGCGGATGACCCGGATGCGCGTCTCGACCGGCAGCAACGACGACTTTCGAGGGTTCGCGAGGACCGCCACGATCACGTGCTCGAACACGGTCGCCGCGCGGCTGATCACGTCGAGGTGGCCGTTGGTGATCGGGTCGAACGAGCCCGGGTAGACCGCGATGTTCATCGCCCCTCCGCACGCCGGTAGAACGTCAGCGTCGTTTCCCCGAAGCGCCGCTCGCGTTCGGATGCTAGCAGCCCGGCGGCGGCCGGCGGCGTGGTCTGGCGGGCGTGCTTGGCCACGACGCGACCGCCGGGTCGGACGAGCGGGTCGACCGCCAGCAGGGCCGCGCTCATCAGGTCCGCGTCCTTGTACGGCGGATCGACGATGACGACGTCCCATGGCGGCTCCCCGGTCCGGGCCGGGTCGGCCAGCCAGCGCATCGCGTCCGTGCCGATCAGACGTGAGGTCGGGCCGCCCAGATGGGTCTTCTCGAGGTTCGCGCTGATGACCCGGATCGCGGCGGGATCGCGGTCGACGAAGGTCACGTGACCGGCCCCGCGCGAGAGCGCCTCGAGTCCCGCCGCGCCGCTCCCCGCGAACAGGTCGAGCACCCGGGCATCGGGCAGGTCGGGCTCGAGGATGGCGAACAGCGTCTGCTTGACGCGGTCGCCGAGCGGCCGCGTGTCGCCGCCCGGCCCGGCGATGCGGATCCCACGGGCGCGGCCGGCGATGACCCGCCCGGCGTCAGGCACCGGTCATCCGTCCTCGTCCTCGCCGGCCTCGCCGGCGGCCACGCGCCGGAGCCACCCCTCGGACAGCTCGCGGCGGAGCGCGTCGACCCCGCCCGTGAGGTCGCCGTGGTCGTCCAGCAGCGTCTCGGCGTGGGAGCGGGCGCGGACGGCGAGCTCCTGGTGGCCCTTGTCCTGGAGCGAGGCGACGCGCAGCTGGGGCAGGCCGCTCTGGGCGAGGCCAAGGACGTTGCCCTCGCGTCGCAGCTCGAAGTCGCGTTCTGCCAGCTCGAAGCCGTCGCGCAGCTCGGCCACCGCCTTCAGGCGGGCCTGGGCGACCTCGTCGGTCGAGTCCGAGACGAGGACGCAGAACGAATCGACCAGGCCGCGTCCGACCCGGCCACGGAGCTGGTGGAGCTGGGCGAGCCCGAACCGGTCCGCCCCCTCGATGACCATCATCGTCGCCTCGGGCACGTCCACCCCGACCTCGACGACGGTCGTGCCGACAAGGACGTCGAGCTCGCCGTCGCGGAAGCGGCTCATCTCGGCGTCGCGGTCCGCGGCCTTCATCCGGCCGTGGACCAGGCCCACCCGCAGCGGCGCCAGCAGCGCGCGCAGGCGGACTGCCTCGCTCTCGGCGGCCACGGCACTCTCGGTCTCGACGCCGGTGTCGTCGATCAGCGGCACGACGACGAACGTGCGATGGCCGGCGGCCGCCTCCGTCCGGACGCGCTCCCACGTGCCCTCGAGGTCGTCCGGGCGGCGGATCCCGGTCCGGATCGGCACGCGGCCGGCCGGCGGCGTGCGCAGGTCGGAGACATCGAGGTCTGCGTACAGCACCTGCCCCAGCGTCCGCGGGATCGGCGTGGCCGTCATCAGCAGAACGTGCGGCGGGCGGCCGCCGGCCTTCGCCTCGAGCGCGTCGCGCTGGCTGACCCCGAACCGGTGCTGCTCGTCGATGACGACGAGCCCCAGGTCCCGGAACGACACCCTGTCCGCGATCAGGGCATGCGTCCCGACGACGACCGTCGCCTGCCCCGAGGCGATCGCCTCGTGCACCCGGGTCCTCGACTCGGCCTTGAGCGAGCCGGTCAGGAGCGTGACGCCGATGCCGAGGTCCGAGAGCAGCGCGCCGACGGTCTCGACGTGCTGACGGGCGAGCAGGTCGGTCGGGGCCAGCAGCGCCCCCTGCAAGCCGGCGCGCGCGGCGGCCGCGAGCGCATAGGCGGCGACCGCGGTCTTGCCCGAGCCGACATCGCCCTGAAGGAGCCGCAGCATCGGCGTCGGACGCGTCAGGTCGCCGCGGATCGCGGTCGAGGCGCTCTCCTGGTCGTCGGTCAGCTCGACGGGACGCCCGACCCTGACGGTGAGGGCCTCGGTCAGGGCGGTGCGGATCGCGTGATCCGCCGCGTCGTCGAGGTCGATCGCCGGTGCCGCGGCGCGGGCACGCTGGCGTCGCCGCGCGACCATGCCGATCTGGAGCGCCAGCAGCTCGTCGAACGCCAGCCGGTGGAGGGCGGCGTCCCGGCCCTCGAAGGTGTCGGGGTAGTGGGCCTCCTCGAGCGCCGGGGCGATCCCGGTCAGTCCCTCGCCCCGGCGCAGCGCCTCGGGCAGGTATTCCGGGTAGGCGTGGCCGGCGCGGTCGAGCGCCTCGCGGATCGCCGTCCGCAGGCGAGCGGCGGTCAGGCCCGCCGTCAGCCGGTAGACCGGCACGATGCGCCCGGCGTGCAGGACCTCTTCGCCCTCCTCGGCGACCGCCTGGAACTCCGGGTTGTCGAACGTCAGCTTCTTGCCGAACCGCTTGACCTTGCCCGAGACGACGACCTCGCCGCCGACCCTGAGCCGGCGATCGATGAATCGGCGCCCGAACCAGGTCGCGTCGATCGAGCCGGTCTCGTCCTCGAGTCTGGCGATCGTCCGCTGGACCCGGCGCCGGAACGTCGGTTCGACCCGGATCTCCGCCACGCGGACCCGGGCCGACACGACGGTCCCGGGCTCTGTCCAGACGAGGTCGCCCAGCCGCTGCATCTCGCGCAGGTCGTCGTAGCGGCGGGGCAGGTGGAACAGGAGGTCGCGGACGTCGTAGAACCCGAGGCGGATCCCTGCCTTGCGGAGCGTGGCCGCCGCGCCGAGGCCGGACGCCCCGAGCGGCGTCGAGAGAAGCGCGACCGGATCGACCGGCGGCGGCAGGGTCGGGGCCGACGCCCTGGGCACCTACTCGGCCGAGATGAGGTAGCGGTAGTAGGGCTGGCCGCCGTGGCGGACCTCGACCTCGATACCGGGGACGAGCGCGCCGATCCGCTGGGCCATGCCCTCGGCCTCGGCGAGGTCCGCGCCGTCGCCGTAGAACAGGCTGACGAGCTCGTAGCCCGGCTTGAGCGCCTGCATCGCCGCGGTGACGGCCTTCTCGCGGTCGCGATGGACGGCGATGAGCCCGTCGTCGGGGTCCAGCGCGATCGTCTGGCCGCGCTTGACCTTCTTGCCGCCGATGGTCGCGTCGCGGACGGCCTCGGTGACGATGACGGTCTGGATCGCCCGGGCGGCCTCGGTCATCGGGCCGGCGTTGGCGGCCGCGTCGAGCGTCGGGTCGAGTGCCAGCAGGGCGGCGAAGCCCTCGGCGGCGTTGCGGGTCGGGACGACGGCAACGGTCCGCTCGGTCATCGCCGCGACCTGGCGCGCGGCGAGGACCACGTTCGGGTTGTTGGGCAGGAGCAGGATCTCGCGGGCGTCGACCCGCTCGACGGCCTGCAAGCAGCTCTCCGGTGCTCGGATTCGAGGACTGGCCGCCCTGGACGACACCGGCCACGCCGAAGTCGCGGAAGATCGCGGCGAGGCCGTCGCCCGCGACGACGGCGATGACCCCGAGCGGGATGGCGCCCGCCGGCGCGGCGCCATCCGCCGCGGTGCCGGACCCGTTCCGGTCGGGGTCGGCCGCGGCCCCGGCGGCCTCGCCGTCCGTGTCCGTGGTGAACGCGGCGGCGCGCGTCTCGCGCACGTCGCGGGCCTGGTTGTCGAGGTTCTCGACGCTGATCCGGCTGAGCGATCCCTGCGTCAGCCCGAAGGCGATGACCTGGTCCGGTCGCTCGTTGTGGACATGGATCTTGAGCGCCCGCGCGTCGCCTGCGACCAGCACGGACTCCCCGATCGACTCCAGGTGGACCCGGATCGCGTCGACGTCGAGCGGCTTTGCCGGCGCGGCCTGGAGCAGGTACATGGTCTCGTAGCCGAAGCCCTCGTCGGCATGGGCGACGAGCGTCGAGGGGGCCGGGCCGACGCGGGCGGGCGTCCGCGCCGCGGCCGACGGCGCCTCCCCGACCATGTGGCGGAGCGCGCCCTGGAAGAGCCGGAACACGCCCTGCCCGCCCGAGTCCACGACCCCGGCGTCGCGCAGGATCGCGAGAAGGGTCGGCGTCCGGGCCACGGACTTCTCGGCCGCCTCGACCGTCGCGGTCAGCACCGCCACCAGGTCGTCGTCGTGCTCGGCGGCGATGACCGCGCCCTCGGCCGACTCGCGGATGACCGTCAGGATCGTGCCCTCGACCGGCTTCGCGACCGCCGCGTAGGCCGTCCGCGTGCCCTCGGACAGGGCGTGGGCGAGGTCCAGCCCGTTGAACCGCCGCTTGCCGTCGAGCGCCTCGGCCATGCCCCGGAAGATCTGGCTCGTGATCACGCCGGAGTTGCCACGCGCCCCCATCAGCGCCCCGAAGCTGATCGCGGCCGCGACCCGGTCGGCCGGCTGGCCGGCGGCCGCCTCGGCCTCGTCGAGCGCGGCCCGGACCGTGGCGAACATGTTCGAGCCGGTGTCGCCGTCGGGGACCGGGTAGACGTTGAGGCTGTTGATCTCGTCGACGTGGGCCTCGAGATTGGCGACGGCGGCCCGGAACGCCTCGAGGAGCCCGGCCCCGTCGCAGGCCCGGCGCCGCATCAGGCGACGTCCGTCCCGCTGTCGGCGAGGTCCCGCGGTCGGATCGCCCTGGGGTCGTCGTGGACCATCGCGGGCGGCTCGCCGGCGGGCTGGAGTCGCAGCCCGTCCACGTGGATCACCAGTCGCCTGACCTCCAGGTCGAGGGCTCGGCGGACCGCGTAGCGGATCGCCGAATCGACCTGTCGGGCGACCTCGGCGACCGGCACGCCCAGGGCGACGTCGAGGTCCAGCTCCAGGTCGAGGCCGTCGTCGAGATGCACGCGCAGGCCGGGGCGGAACAGGTCAAAGCGGTCGAGGAGCCGGGCGATGGGCCCGCCGGCGAAGCCGGTGACCCCGTACGATCCGAGCGTCGCGTTGCGAACGACATCGACGATGGCACGGCGGGTGACGAGCGATCGGCCGGTCGTCTGCTCGGGTGGCACGCGGGCGTCGTCCTCCTCGCGAATGGGGTCGGGCGGCGACCATCCTGGGCGCCGGAGGCCGTGTGGTATCCTACCGCTTCCGTTCGGGCTCGTACGAGCTCGGACCCTCCCAAACGAACCCTGAGGACCACGAATGGCCCGCGCCTGCGCCATCTGCGGCAAGACTTCCATGGCCGGTTTCAACCCCCAGTCGTCGGGGATGAACCGTGTCCGCGCCCATCGCCGGATGCAGCCGAACCTCCAGCCCCTCGTCATCGAGGTGAAGGGCGTCCCGACCAAGTCGCTCGTCTGCACCCGCTGCCGCCGCACGCTGACCAAGTCCGCCAAGTAGGACTTCGGCCCCGCGGCTCCCGACCGGTCGTCACCGACGACCGGTCTTTCGCTGCCCGGCTCAGTCGAGCAGCCGGCCGGCCCGCAGCTCGGGGATGATCTCCGTGGCGACCGTCCGCAGGACCGGCTCGTCGCCGGGCGCGGGGCGGACCGTCGTGAAGTCCGTGAAACCGAGCCGGTGGTGACGTCGCACGAAGTCGAGGTACGCGTCGGGCGAGCGCAGGGCCTCGCTCGTGACCCACGTCGAGCGTCGGATCTCGTTCGGGTCCCGCCCGACCTCCCGGCACGCCGCGTCGAGCGCGGCGATCTGCTCGGCGATCTCGGCGTCGACACCGTCGGTGGATGCCCCCGGGATCGCCGCGAACGTGTCCCACTGGTCGGCGTACCGGGCGGCGATCCGCAGCATCCGCGGCCGGTGGGCGGCGATCAGGATCGGGATCCGCGGCTGCTGGACGGGGCGTGGCTCGAGATGCGCGTCGTGGAGCTGGTAGTAGCGGCCCTCGAACGTCGTGCGCTCCTGGGCCATCATCAGGCTGATCAGGCGGACCGCCTCCTCGAAGCGGTCCACGCGCTCCGCGGGCGCAGGGAGGTCGATCCCGTAGCGGCGGTGCTCGTCCTCGTTCCAGCCGGTCCCGATCCCCAGGGTCAGCCGTCCGCCGCTGACGTGGTCGACGGTGACGGCCTCCTTGAGGAGCAGTGCGGGATGCCGGAACGTGTTGCTGGTCACGAGCACCCCGAGACGGATCCGCTCGGTCTTCGCAGCGATCGCGGACAGCAGGGTCCAGCTCTCGAGGCACCCGTCCTCGGGCGTCCCGTCGGTGTCGATGAGGTGGTCGACCAGCCAGGCATGGTCGAAGCCGAGGTCCTCGGCCATGACGAAGTCGTCGAGCACCTGCGCCCACGTCCGGCTCGCCTGGCCGAGGAACAGCCCGAACCGGAGCGCAGGGGCGGCGGTCATGGACGTACCTCCGAACGATCGAGACAGATCACAGTCGCTGCTCGCGACTCAGGTAGCGCTGGATGAGCACCACGGTGATGAGGAACACCCCGCTGACGACCTGCTGGAAATACGAGCTGAGCGTGCCGACCTGGTTGATCACGTTGTTGATGACGTTGAGCAGGAGCACGCCCGCCAACGTGCCCATGATCGACCCTGCCCCACCGGTGAGCAGCGTGCCCCCGATGACGACTGCGGCGATCGCCTGGAGCTCGAGTCCGACGCCGATCGTCGATTGACCCGACGATGACCGTGCCGCGACCAGCAGGCCGGAAAGGCCGGCAAGGAGGCCGCTGACGAGGTACATGGCCGTCTTGACTCGAGCGATCGGGAGACCCATCAAGCGAGCGGCATCCTCGCTGCCGCCGATCGCGGTGACCGCCATCCCGTACCGCGTCCGCGTGAGACCGACCCATCCGACGGCGAAGACGATCGCCGCGATGACGATGGGGACACGAATCCCCTGGATCGAGCCCTGGCCGAGCCAGATCACGGCGAGGCGATCATCGATGTGGAAGATGGTGTTGCCCTCATCCGAGACGGCGAAGGCGAGACCGCGGGCGAACAGCAGCGTGGCGAGAGTGACGATGAAGGCGGCCATACGGGCCCGGGCGATGAGCAGGCCGTTGACCAGCCCGATGAGGCCGCAGACACCGAGTGGAAGGGCGATCGCTGCAACGGTGCCGTACTGGGACCCGTACGCGGCGAGCACGGCAGACAAGGCGAGCAAGGACCCGACCGACAGGTCGATGCCCCCGCCCACGATGACGAACGTCATCCCGACGGCGACGAGTCCCAGGAACGAGCTCGCTTCCAGGATGTTCAGGAAGTTGTCCACGCTCGCGAAGCGGGTGCCGAAGACCAGCGTCGCGACGATCGTCACGATCGCCAGAACGACGAAGGCGCCACCACGTTGAAGAGTCCCAGCGAGACGTTCGCGCCGATTGGCCGCTCGCTCGGCATCGGGGTCACCGGCGACCCGCGGCCGTGGATCCACGCTGCCGGCGCCGCTCGACATCGTGGTCATGGCGCGTTCCGCTGACGTTGGAGGAAGACGGCGCCCAGGATGATCACCGCCTGCACCATCCGCGTCGAGGAGTCGGGCAGGTTGTGGGTGATCAATGTCGCGCCGATCAGCTGCATCAGCATCGCGCCAGCGAGCGTCCCGACGATCCGCACACGACCACCCGCCAACGGCGTCCCTCCGACCACCACCGCCGTGATGGCACTCAGCTCGATCAGGTTCCCGACGAACGAAGGATCGGACGCACTGAGGCGCGCTGCCTGGATGACGCCCGCGAGAGCCGCAAGCAGCCCACACAAGACGTAGACCGCGATGAGTGTCCGCCTGACCGGGACACCCGCGAGGACGCTGGCGTCGGGATTGCCGCCGATCGCGACGACATACCGCCCAGAGGTCGTCCGCCCCACGATCACGGCGATGACGAGTGCGACGCCGAGCGCGATCAGCACGACATATGGGATCCCGAAGAGACGACCGGAGCCGATGGCGCTCAGGGTCGGATCGAACAGCTCGGTCAGCCGACCCTGGGCGATCACGAGCGCAAGGCCACGGCCACCGACCAGCAACGCCAGGGTCGCCACGATGGGCTGGATCCCGTAACGGGCGATCAGGATGCCGTTGGCGAGCCCGACCGCGACGCCTCCGAGGAGGGCGATCGTGATGGCGACGACCGGGCCGTAGCCAAGATACAGGGCAAGGAGCGCCGAAGCGATGGCCATGACGGATCCGACCGACAGGTCGATCCCCCTGGTACCGATCACGAGTGCCATCCCAAGGGCGATGATCGCGACCGGGACCACCTGTACGAACTGCAGACGGATGTTGTCTACCTCGGCGAACCGTGGCGTGAACACCAGGTTGAACGCGACCAACAGAAGCAGGCCGACGTAGACGCCGCGCTCCGTGATCCAGTCAAGGATCTCATCGCGCCCGACGGTGGGACGGTCCGGCGCTAGCTCAGCCGTCGACATGGCCGTCGTCGTCGATCACAGCCGTGCGAGCGTCAGCGTCTGCTTCCCGGGCGGCCGTCGCGATGAGGGTCATGACCCCGTCCTGACTGACCGCCGTGCCGGTCAACGTCCCGACGACCGCGCCATCCCGGAGCACGACGACGGTGTCGGAACCCTCCACCACCTCTTCCAGTTCCGACGAGATGAGCACGACCGCCAGGCCCGCGTCGGCCAGTTCGCTGATCAGCGTCTGGATCTCGGCCTTGGCGCCGATGTCGATCCCCCGGGTCGGATCATCGAGGATCAAGACGCGCGGTTCCAGGCACAGAACGCGAGCGAGGAGGACCTTCTGCTGGTTGCCGCCCGACAATTCGCCGACGCGCTGGTCCGGACTCGAAGCCTTGATCCGGAGTCGGGCCATCAAGCGTTCGACGATCATGTCTTGACGTCGCTCGGAGACGAAGCCCGCCCGAGACAGGGCCGGCAGCGCCGCCAGGACGATGTTGTCCCGCACGGACAACGACGGGATGATCCCATCGGCCTTGCGGTCCTCGGGGATGAGGGCCACGCCGGCCGCGAGCGCAATCCGAGGAGAGCCCAGCCGCATCGGCTTTCCTTCGACCTCGACGGACCCGCCATCGAGTGGCTGGGCACCGTAGATGGCCCTCGCCGTCTCGGTGCGGCCTGAGCCAAGCAGACCGGCCAGACCAACGACCTCGCCCGCACCGGCCTCGATCGACACGTGGTCGAGGACGTGACGACGGGTCAGATCCGTCGCCCGGATCACGGGCTCGGCCGCCGCGGTGCCCTCGTGTCCGCTGAAACGGGTCCGGGCGCGAGCCACATCGGAGACGTCGCGGCCCAGCATCCGCGAGACGAGTTCGAGTCGGGTGATCTCGGCAACCGGTCCGGTGTGGATCAAGCGACCGTCGCGCAGGACCGTCACGCTGTCGCAGAGCCGAAACACCTCGTCCAGCCGGTGGGTGACATACACGACGGCAACGCCATCGCGCCGCAGAACATCGACGACCTCCATCAGTCGCCCGACCTCCCGCGGCTCGAGCGAGGAAGTCGGCTCGTCCATGATCACGACCCGATGGTCGGCGGAGATGGCCCGGGCGATCGCGACCATCTGCTGGACGCCGAGGCCGAGTTCGCGCAGCGGCCGACGGACGTCCACATCGATGCCGTACCTGGCAAGGATGGTCGTCGCGTCCCTGTGCATCCGGGCGAAGTCGATCAGGCCGAGACGGTCGGTCGGCTCGTGCCCCAGGAACAGATTCCGCGCGACGCTGACCAGGGGGACGAGGTTGACCTCCTGGTAGATCGTGCTGATACCGGCAGCCTGAGCGTCAAGCGGCCGAGCGAAGGTCACGGGCTCGCCGCGATACAGGATCGACGCCCTGGTCCGGCTGGTAGACCCCGGTCAGGACCTTGATCAGGGTCGATTTGCCAGCCCCGTTCTCGCCGACAAGGGCATGGACGCCGCCAGCGTGCAGCTGCAGCGAGACATCCGCCAGTGCCAGGACACCGGCGAAGCGTTTCGAGACACCCTGAACCTCGAGGACGGCGTCCCTCGCGGTCGCCGTCACCGGACCCTCATCGGTCGATGGTGGCAGGAATCCACACCGGCCCGCTTGACCCGGAGGAGCCGCGGTCAGACGAGCCGGTGTGGAAGCTGTGGTTAGTAGGCGTTCGGGAGTTCGCTCGCGGCGTTGTCCTTGGTGTACTCCTTGTCGGAGATGATGGTCTTGACCGGCACGCCGGCACCACCGTAGAAGTCCGACAGGGCCTTGAACGCCAGCGGACCGAAGCGCGGGTTGGACTCGATGACCCCGCTGATCCAGCCATCGATGATGCCCTGGACCGCGCCCTTGGTACCGTCGATCGTCAGGATCTTCACGTCACCCGGCTGCTTGCCGGCGTCCTTGAGGGCGGCCACCGCGCCGAGTGCCATCTCGTCGTTGTGGGCGTAGATGCAATTGATCTCGGGGTTGGCCTGGATCAACTGCGCGGTCACGGTCTGTCCCTTGGCGCGCTCGTAGTCGGCGGCCTGCTTGGCGATGACCTTCATCTTGGAGGCTTTCGCGGCCATCTGGTCCTCGAAGCCCTGTTCGCGATCGTTCGTGACATTGACGCCGGCGGCACCCAGCAGGACGGCGAGATTGCAACTATCGCCGGTCGCGGCGCTCAGGGCGTCGAACGCCCGCTTGCCCTGCTCGACGAAGTCGGAGCCGACCCAGCCGACGTAGTCCGTGCACGCCGTCTTGGTCGTCAGGAACCGATCGATCGTCATGATCGGCACCTTCTTCTCCTTGGCGTAATCGAGCGCCGGATCCAGTCCTTCGGAGTTGAGCGGCGAGATGATCAGCACCTGGGCACCCTGGTCGATCATCCCCTTGATGTCGGAGATCTCCTTGTTCAGATCCGACTCGGCATTGGTCGTCAACAACTTGATCCCGAGCTTGGCCGCCTCATCCTTGACCGACTGCGTCTCCGCGATCCGGAACGGGTTGGCCTCCTTCTCGGATTGCGCGAACCCGACCGTCGCGGTCTTCAGGTCCAGCTTGGGCACGCCGCCGTTGTACTTGTCGGACGTGCATGCCTCGCCGGCGGCGGCAGTCTGAACGACCTGTTGGCCGCCGCTGGCGGCTGGTGCGGAGGCTCCAGGACTTGCGCAGGCAGCGGCGATCGCCGCACATGCCAGCAAGGCCGACGCCCTCGAAAGATCGGCAACGCGAATGCGCATCGAACCTTCCTCCTCCGCCGCCGACCCTCAGACGCGTCGGTCGGCCTGTGCGATCGGTCGAGACCCGATCGGGCCGCGTGGGCGTTCCTCCAGCCTTGACTCCGGGGATTCGCACAGGTCTTGACTGCATCAAGCCAAGTTACCCTAGCACCGATTGTCAATGCGACAGCAAGACATGTATTGATTCGGCGTCATTGCCGAGCGTCTATGCTCCGCCGGTCGACGTCGGAGTCCGTCATGATTGGATACCTCACAATAGAAATCAACCACCGGGTCATCGCCCGCAAGAGCTTCCACGTCGACGGCACCACCGGCGAAGGACATGCCGCCGAGATCTTCCGCGCGCTCGCCAACGACACCCGCGTGGCGATCCTCCGCTACCTCGGCGACCGGGTCGTCGCCGTCAACCAGATCGCCAAGGACATGGGGCTGCCGTCGTCGACCGCGACGATGCACATCACGGTGCTCGAGCGGGCCGGTCTGATCCACACGGAGCTGCGACCGGCCAGCCGCGGCCTGCAGAAGGTCTGCGCGCGGACCTACGACGAGCTGGTCTTTGACCTACCGCGCGGACTCAGCACCACACCGGCGATGCGGTCGATATCGAGATGCCGATCGGTGGCTTCTCCGACTTCGCCGTTGAGCCGACGTGCGGTCTGGTCAGTGCGACCGGACTGATCGGGTTCATGGACGACCCGTCCGCGTTCTACGAACCCGATCGGCTCAACGCGCAATTGCTCTGGTTCCGAGCCGGTTTCGTCGAGTACAGATTCCCGAACCGCGTTCCCCCAGGTGCTCGCGTCGACTCCCTGCAATTGACGGCGGAGATCTGCAGCGAGGCACCGCTACATCATCTGGACTGGCCGAGTGACATCGGCGTCTGGGTGAATGGCGTCCTACTTGGGCGAATGGACCTGCCCATCCGACTTCGGCGGTCAGCGCGGCCGACTGACGCCATCGTGGTGGGAGGAAAAGGACTCGCAGTTCGGCGTCCTGAAGCGCTGGTTGGTGACCGGGAGGGGCACGACCATCGATGGCATCAACCTCTCCACCGTCGACCTCGATGCACTCGGGCTGGCCCCAGGCGAACCGATCTCGATCCGGATCGGCGTCCGCCCGGATGCCGGCAACGTTGGCGGGCTCAACCTGTTCGGGCGTGGCTTCGGCAACTATCCACAAGACCTTGGCCTTCGGCTCGAATACCACAGTGGTCGGACGGACGACGTCTGATCGCTGGCGGTCTCGTCGTGGTCGGTCTAGTCGGTCGTATCGAGCCAAATCGTGAACGGGCCGTCGTTCACCAGCTCGACCGCCATCTCCGCCCCGAAGCGGCCCGTGGCAACCGGCACGCCAAGAGCTCGCAGCGTCGTCGCGAATCGCTCGTAGAGGCGCTCCGCGAGCTCCGGCGGCGCCGCGCCGGTGAACCCCGGTCGACGACCGCGCCGCGTGTCCGCGAACAGCGTGAACTGGGAGACCACCAGAGCGGAGCCGCCCACGTCGGTCAGCGAGCGGTTCGTCCGGCCCTCGTCGTCGCGGAAGATCCGCAGCTCGACGGCCTTGCGGGCCAGGTCGTCCGCGATGGCGTCGGTGTCGTCGGGGCCCACGCCCAGGAGGATCGCGAGGCCGCCCTCGATCGACCCGACGGTCTCGTCCCCGACCCGGACCGACGCCCGGGACACCCGCTGCAGGAGCGCCCTCACGGGAGCGGGCGCGGCTCGATGACGCCGTGCTCGCGGATGAACGCCTCCCGCCACGACGCCGCCTCGACCTGGTAGGCGTCGCGGGTCCCTGCGTGCCGCTCGGCGACGAGCGCCTCGACGGTCGCCGGCACGAGGAGGTCGAAGTCGCGGACGCCGTCGGGGTTCATCTGGCCGTCGCCGCGGAGCATGACCACCGGCACGCCGCCGGCCTCGATCTCGTCCATCAGGCGCCGGGCGAACGGCTTCGGCAGGCTCGTGAACAGCACCATCCGGTCGCGCGGGATCGGCGGGACGCCGCCGTTGAGCTCGAACTGGTAGCCCTCGTCGGCGAGGGCCCGGATGAGCCGGATCTCGCGGCCCATGTCGTGACCCTTGATGAACAGCGCCGATCCGACGACGAGGACATCGACGCCGAGGGCGCCGGCGAACTCCGCGGTCTCGCGGTTGATCCCGCCATCGACATGGACCTCGCCGCCGTGGGCCTTGTGGCGCAGGACCTCGCGCGCGGCCAGGAGCTTGTCGCGGGCGACGTCCTTCATGAACGACTGGCCGCCGAACCCGGGCTCGACGGTCATGACCAGCACGATGTCGAGCAGCTCCGCGTAGGGCTCCAGGGCCGACAACGGCGTCCCGGGCTTGACGGCCAGTCCGGCGGCGCGGCCTGCCTCGCGGATGGCCCGCAGGGTCGGGGCGATCGGCTCGTCGATCTCGACGTGGAACGTGATCGAGTCGCAGCCGGCATCGAGATACTCCTCGATGAAGCGGCCCGGCTCGCTGATCATCAGGTGCGCGTCGAACGGCAATTCGGTCCGCGGGCGAAGGTGCTTGATGGTCTTGGCGCCGAACGTCAGGTTCGGGACGAAGTGGCCGTCCATGACATCGAGATGCACGCGATCCGCGCCGGCCTTCTGGACCCGTCGCACCGAATAGGCGAGGTTCGAGAGGTCGGAATCGAGGATGCTCGCGGCCACCCGCGCCCGGCCATCGGCCACGCCTAGTCCCCCACCCCGGCCGGGACCGGATCGTGGCTGCGCTCGCCACGCAGGGCGGCGGCGCTCTCGGCTTCCAGCCGCTCGCGTCGCCGGGCGACGGTCGGCGCCGGCGGCTCGCCCGCGCGCTCGGCCGCGAGCTGTCCGCAGGCCGCGCCGACCTCCTGGCCGCGGTTGCGCCGGATCGTCGTCCCGATGCCGGCCTCCCGGAGCGTGGCGGCGAACCGCTCGATGACCGGCATCGGACTGGCCGACCACGGCGTGTGGGCGACCGGGTTCATCGGGATGAGGTTGACGTGGGCGTGGTCGCCACGGAGCAGCTCGGCCATCGCCGACGCGTCGAGGTCGGTGTCGTTCACGCCGCCGATCATCGTCACCTCGTACGTGATCCGCCGGCCGGTCGCGCGCGCGTGCTCGCGGGCGGCCTCGATGACCGTGGCCACGGGCCAGCGGCGGTTCAGCGGCACGAGCACGTCTCGGAGGGCGTCGCGCGCCGCGTGGAGCGAGATCGCGAGCGTGAACTGCGGTCCGAGCGCGCTGAGCCGCCGGATCCCGGGCACGACGCCGGACGTGGAGACCGTGATGTGCCGTGCGCCGAGCCCGAATCGCTTCGGGTCGTTGAGCGCCTCCACCGCGGCAAGCACACGGTCGAGGTTGAGCAGCGGCTCACCCATGCCCATGAAGACGATGTTCGTCAGCCGGCGGTCGTCGGCGGCCAGGCGCCGGGCTGCGTGGCGGACCTGGTCGACGATCTCGGCCGTGTCGAGGTCCCGGGTCAGGCCCAGTTCGCCGGTCGCACAGAACGGGCAGCCGACGGCGCAGCCGGCCTGGCTCGAGATGCAGAGCGTGTGCCGCTCGCGGCTCCCGGCCCGGGCCGGGTAGTGCATCAGCACGGACTCGATGAGCGCGCCGTCATCGAGGCGATGGAGGGCCTTCTCCGTCTGGCCCTCGTCGGCGAACCGGATCTCGGTGTCGGCCACGGTGTCGAGGCGGAACGCCTCGCCGAGGGCCGCGCGCAGCGGCGCCGGCAGCGTCGCGATGGCCGCGGGGTCGTCGACGCCGCCGCCACGCCACACAGCGTCGGCGATCTGACGGGCGCGGTAGGCGGGTTCGCCACGAGCGTCCAGCCACGCTCGCAGGTCGTCGAGGGTCAGGCCGGACAGACCCGGCCGGTCGTGGGATGTCACGCGGTTGATGCTAGCGCAGCCCGCTCACTCGGCCGGGGCGACGGCGCTGCCGATGATGCCGGGCCGGCCACGGACGAACGCGTCCCAGGGCATCCGCCTGCCACCGGCCGGCTGGATCTCCTCGAGTCGCAGCCGGTCGCCCTGGCCGGTCGCGAGTCCGACCGCATCGAAGGTGCCTGGCGGGGTGTCCTCCGTGCCCGCCTCGGGGATCGCCCGCCACACGACCAGCCGACCGAACGGCGTGTCGACGAACGAACCGGGCCACGGCTGGTAGGCACGCACTTGTCGCTCCAGCTCCGCCGCCGATCGGCGGGTATCGAGCCGACCGTCCTCACGACGGAGAGGCCTCGTGAGGGTCGCCCCCTCGGCGGACTGCGGCCGAGGCTCGATGTGGCCCGCCAACCAGGGCTCGATGGAGCGCTCGAGCAGCGCGGCGCCGACTGCGGCCAGCCGTTCCTCGAGCTCCGGCGCGGTCTCGGTGCCCTCGAGGCCGATCCGCTCGGTGTCGAGGAGCGGTCCGGTGTCGAGCCCCTCGTCCATCCGCATCAGCGACACGCCGGTCTCGCGGTCGCCCGCGAGGATCGCGGCCGGGATCGGCGTCGCACCCCGATGCCGCGGCAGCAACGATGGATGCAGGTTGAGCGCGCCGAACGGCACGTCAAGCAGGCTCGGCGGCACGATCTGGCCGTAGTCCGCGAGGACCACGAGACCGGGTTCGAGGCCAAGGACCTCGGTGACGGCGTCAGGCTCGCGCAGCCGCGACGGTGTCAGGATCGCGTGGAGATCGAGGCCGCTCGCCGCGTCCGAGACGGGCGTCGCGGTGAGCGCCATCTGTCGGCCGGCGGTCCGCGGAGGCGCGGTGACCACCCCGACCAGGTCGATCGCGGGATGACCGGCCAGCATCCGAAGCGTCGGGACGCCGAACCCGCCGCTGCCGATGAAGACGGTGCGCGCCGGACGCGGGCTCGGCCCGGTCCGGGTCACGCGAGGGCGCTCGTCGCCTCGCGGACTTCCGCGTCGTCCTCCTCGTCGCCGGCACCGACCGCCATGAGTTCGTCCATCGAGTCGAGATAGTCGATGTAGAGCTTTCCGTCGAGATGGTCGAGCTCGTGCTGGAGCGCACGGGACAGCAGTCCCGTGCCCGCGAGCTTGATCTTCTGCCCATGCCGGTTCTGGGCCACGACCCAGACGCGCTCGCGCCGGGTCACGTACGCGACGTAGCCCGGGATCGAGAGGCAGCCCTCGAGGTCGCGGTCCTCGCCGTTGCCGCGGACGATCCGCGGGTTGACCAGCTCGTGGAGCTGGTTCTCGACCTCGATGACGCACACCTGCAAGGCCTCGCCCAGCTGAGGCGCCGCCAGTCCGACGCCCGGCGCGTCCCGCATCGTGTGCGCGAGGTCGTCGAGCAGCTCGTGGAGGTACTTGCCGAAGCTGTCGACGGGCAAGCCCTTCAGTCGAAGGCGCGGGTCGCCGAGCATGACGATCGGACGGACGCTCATGAACCCGAGTATATCGAGGGGGACGCCCCATCATCGCCGCGGCGTGTGTTGCGCCTTCCGCTCCTCGCTCACGCACGTCGGAGTGCGCTCGCTGCGGTGCTCGAGCGCGCCTTCGGCGCGACGATCCTGAGGGCGTCCCATCGGTCATGTCGCGTCAAGAGGCCGCGGTTCCGGATCCGTTGGCGTCGTTCGTCGGAGCGTCGGGTTCGGCGGTCGGGGCGGGCGGCGGCTCGGTCGCGGTGGCGGACGGGGCGTGGGCAGCGGCGTCGGCGCCGGCCATCGCGCCTCTGACTTCCTCGGCCCAGTGGCGCGATCGCGCAGCGAGCTTGCCGCTTGCCTCGGCCGTGGCGTCGCCGGCCTTCCTGGCCAGGGGCGCCGCCTTCGCCGCCGCGTCCGCGGTCAGCTCGGCCACACGGGCGGAGACCTCGCGGACGGTCGGCGTCGCGCGCTCGGTCATGTCGTCGATCGCATCGCGCAGAGAATCGAGCAGCGACGCGGCCGCGGCGCTCTGCCTCGGCGGGGCACCGGCATCCGAGGAGGTCGGGCCCGGCGGCTGGTCGCCGTGGTCGGGGCTCGGCGGGGTCTGGTTCGGTTCGGTCATCGAGCGTCCTCCTCTGGGGTCGCTCATCGTCGCACGAACCGGCCCATCGGGCTCAGAGCAGCGACTCGGGGTCGACATCGACCGACCAGGGCGCCTCGACGCCGTCGCCGAGCAGGCTCGCCGGGTCCGCGCCGCGGAGGACCAGGTTGAACCGCCATCGATCCGCCCGGCGGGCGATGTAGGCAGGGGCCGGTCCGACGACGACCACCCCGCTCCCCGCTTCCATGGCCTTGGCACGCAACCGCTCGGCCATGGCGATGGCCTCGCGCTCGGCCGCGTCGCGATCGGCCAGGCCCACGGTCAGCTTCACGAGTCGACCGAATGGCGGGGAGCCGAACCGCTCGCGCAGGGCGAGCTCGTGGTCGTAGAAGGCCGCGGGGTCGCCGCCGGCCGCCGCGAGGATCGCCGGGTGGTCCGGCTGGTAGGTCTGGAGCAGTGCACGGCCCGGCCGATCGCCACGTCCGGCCCGGCCGATCGCCTGGCTGAGAAGCTGGTACGTCCGCTCGGCGGCGCGCTCGTCGGGCAGGTTGAGCGCGATGTCCGAGGAGACGACACCGACCAGCGTCACCGCCGGGATGTCGAGACCCTTCGCCACGAGGCTGGTCCCGACGAGGACGTCGACCCGGCCGTCGGAGAACGCGTCGATGACGCGCTCCGCGGCGCCCCGGCGCTCGACGACATCGCGGTCCAGGCGGCCGACCCGCAACCCGGGGAACCGTTCGCGGACCTCGCGCTCGACCCGTTCCGTGCCGCCACCGAGGTACCGGATGCGGGGCGAGGCGCAGTTCGGGCATCGCGTCGCGAGGGGCGTGGCCCGGCCGCAGTGATGACAGCGCAGCGTGGTCCCGGCCTGGTGGTAGACCAACGGCCGTTCGCAGTCCGGACATGCCTGGACGTGCCCGCAGTCGCGACACAGCACGACCGACGCACTGCCGCGCCGATTCAGCACGAGGATCGCCTGCTCGCCGGCGGCCACATCGAGGGCGCCGAGCGCCGACGCGAGTGGCCGCGACAACAGGCCTCGCTCTCCCGCGGCGAGCTCGGCGCGGAGGTCGACGACAGTCACCTCCGGCAGCTGGCCGACCGGTCGCCCCGGGAGCACGATCCGGCGATACCGACCGGCGCGGGCGAAGCCGAGGCTGTCGACGGCGGGCGTGGCGGACCCGAGGACGACCGCCGCCCCCGCCTGGCCGGCGAGCTCGATCGCCACGTCGCGGGCCTGCAGGCGTGGCGTCCGATCGCTCTTGTATGCCGCCTCGTGCTCCTCGTCGACGATCACGAGACCGACATCCGGCAACGGTGCGAGCACGGCGAGCCGCGTCCCGACGACGATGTCCGCCTCGCCGCCGCGGATCCGGCGCCACTCGTCGGCACGTTCGCCGTCGCCGAGACCCGAGTGCACGAGCGCGATCCGGGCATCGAGATCGGCGCGCAGGCGATCGACCAGCGGCAGCGCCAGTGAGATCTCCGGGACGAGCATGAGCACGCGCCGGCCGGCGTCGAGCGCCGTCGCGATCGCCTCGACATAGATGGCCGTCTTGCCGCCACCCGTCACGCCATCGAGCAGCAGCGGGGTCGGGTCGCCGGCGCTCATCGCCGTCCGGATCGCGTCGACGGCCTCGACCTGTGGCGGGGTGAGATCCGAGCTCGCCGGCCGGCCGCCGCGACGTCCTACTGGCCGGCCGGCCAGCGGTCGACGGGGCCGTTCCCGGATCTCCGAGGCGACCAGCCCGCGCCGGACCAGACCGGCGATCGCCGCGGAACCGTGGTGCGCGGCGAGGTCCGCGCCCCGCATGGCCAGCACCGCGGCTCCCTCCTCGGCCGCTCCGCCGGACGGCGGCTCGCCCTGACCGGCGAGTTCGGCGAGGACCGCGACCTGTCGGGGCCCGAGTGGCCGCCCCGGCAACCGGCCCTCCCCGGCGAGGGTGGCCGCCGCCTCCCGGCCCTCCGGTGTCAGCTCGACCCAGCGCTCGTAGCGCGGGCCCCCGGACGCGGCGAGCAGCGTCCAGTCCAGCGAGATCGCGCCGCGGTCCGCCAGGGCCCGGAGGCGTCGCACGAGGCCGGCCCGGCCCTCGGGCGCAGCAAGACTGCGGGCGGGCTTCGGACCCGCCGCCAGCTGCTCGAGCAGGTCGCGTTCCACCGGACCCAGACCGTCGAGCCCGACGTCGCCCGGGGCACGCTCCGCGACGAGCTCCAGTCGCTCGAGCATGCCGGGTGGCAGCATCGCCCGCAGGACGAGCGCGGGCGGGGCCAGGTAGTGGGCCGAGATCCAGCGCGCCAGGCCGAGTCCGAGCGGGGGCAGGAGCGGACCGTCGGCGCGGACGCGTTCGACGATCGGCTTGGGCAGCACCCCGGCCGGTGCCGCTCCGGCCTCGCGCAGCACGATCCCGAGCGCCTGGCGTCGGCCGAAGTCGACGAGCACCGCCTCGCCGAGCTCGAGATCGGCAAGGCTGTCCGGGACCAGGTACGTGTAGGTCCGGGCGCCCGCCGCGCCGGCGGCATCGACCGCGACCTCGACGAGACGGACCGCGGCGACAGCCGCCCCGTGATCCGGCTCGAGCCCGAGCGTCGTCACGGGCGCGGGCTAGAGGCGGACCCGGCGCGTCGGATGGAGCCGATGGGTCTCGGCGATGATCGCGTCGATCGTCTCGGCGGTCCGATCGACCTGGCCGGTCTCGTTGACGACGACGTGGTCGTAGTCCTCCTGACGTGCCAGTTCGATGGCCGCATTGCGTTGGCGGAGCTCGAGCTCGTCGGCGGTCTCGGTCGCGCGTGACCGCAGCCGGCCGAACAGGGCCTCGAGCGACGGGGGCACGACGAAGACCAGCAGCGCCTCCGCCACCCGTTCCTTGACGTTCTGGGCGCCCTGGACGTCGATCTTGAGGATGACGTCCTGGCCCGCGGTCAGCGCGCGCGCGACCTCCGAGCGCGGCGTCCCGTACCAGTTCCCGTGCACCTCGTTGGCCTCGAGCAGGCCGCCGGCGTCGCGGAGGGCCAGGAAGCGCTCGCGGTCCAGGAAGTGATAGCTGACGCCCTCGACCTCGCCCGGCCGGGGTGCCCGGGTCGTGCACGTGACGACGTAATGGTGCGGAGGGACGTGTGGGTGCTCACGCAGCGCATCGATGATCGTGTCCTTCCCGACGCCGCTCGGTCCCGAGATGATGATGAGCTGGGCGCCCGGCGCACCCTCCACCGGGTCGCCGAGCCCACCAGCCTCGATGTCGTCGATCGTCCCGCCGGTCAACGGGCCGCGCTCCCCTCGCGCAGTCCGTCCAGGACGGCCTCGAGGTCGGTCGGCAGGGCTGCGGTCGCCCGGATCAGGTGTCCGTCGGCCGGCGAGTTCAGCTCGAGCCGCCAGGCGTGCAGGAACAGGCGGTCCAGCCCGTCCGGGCCGCGTCGCGCCAGAGCGCCGCCGTACAACGGGTCGCCCGCGACCGGATGCCCGATGGCATCGAGGTGGACGCGGATCTGATGGGTCCGGCCGGTGACGAGGTCGAGCTCCAGCAACGTCCAGCCGTCGAACCGCTCCTTCACCCTGTACCCGGTGACGGACGGACGGCCATCGGCGACGACGCCCATCCGCGTCCGCCGCTTGGGGTCGCGCCCGATCGGCGCCTCGATCCGGCCGACGGCCGCCGCCACGTTGCCCTGGACCAGGGCGAGATACGTCTTCTTGATCCGCCGGGCCTTGAGCTGGGCCATGAGCGAGGCCTGCGCGCCATCGTGCTTGGCGACCATGATCAGACCGCTCGTGTCTCGATCCAGCCGATGCACGATGCCCGGCCGCGAGACCCCGGCGATCCCGCCGTAGTCGGCCCCGCCGGCCCGGGCGAGCAGAGCATTGACGAGTGTGTCCGCCGAGTGCCCCGGCGCGGGATGCACGACCAGCCCCGAGGGCTTGTCGATGATCAGCAGGTCGTCGTCCTCGTAGACGACGGTCACCGGGATGTCCGGCGCCGGGACGAGGTCGAGCGGGGTCGGCGGCGGCACGTCGAGGTGCAGCTCCGCCCCGGCCGCGACGATCGCGTTCGCCCGAAGAGCGACGCCGTCGGCGGTCAGCCGGCCATCGGAGATGAGCTTCTGCACGTAGCTCCGGGACAGGCCGGTCGCATCAGCGACGAACCGGTCCACGCGTCCGGACGGCCCGTCGGGCACCCGCAGCGTCCGCGGCCCCGCGACCGTCGCGCCGTCAGGCATCCGGCTCGGCACCGAGCCGGGCAGCGAGGCTCGGGAAGAGGGCCAGCCCGATGAGCAGCACGATCGCCGTGCTCACCGCGGCGTCGGCCACGTTGAACGTCCAGAAGCGGACGTCACCGATGCCCATGTCGATCCAGTCGACGACGTACCCGAGGCGGAAGCGGTCGATCAGGTTGCCGATCGCGCCACCCAGCAGCAGCCCGAGGGTCACGGACAGATAGAGGTTGCGTCCCGAGCGTCCGTGGTAGGCGAGGATCAGCCCGACGACGCCCAGCGAGACGATGCCGAAGAGGACCGCCTGGTCCCGGAAGAGCCCGAACAGGGCGCCCGAGTTGTGGCTGAACACGAGCCGCAGGTAGTCGCCCAGGAGCTGGAGCTGCTCGCCGGGCGCCACCGACGAGACGAGCCACGCCTTCGAGACCTGGTCGAGGATGACGACCCCGAGCGCGATCGTCACGAAGACGCCCCACCGGGCGCGTCCCCTCGCGACCGGCCGTGCCGCCGGCGGCGTCCGATCGTCCGAGACCGCCGCCGCCCCGTCGAGTGATCCGGTGTCTGTCAGCTCGTCGCCTCCGTCGCTCGGCCCGTCCGCCGTCATGCGAGCCTACTCGCCGTCCGCGCGACGACGCAAGGCGATGGTCGCCGGACCGGCCTCGAGGTCGATCGTCGCCCGCTGGACGCCGGCCGGGGGGTCGCCGGTCCGGAGCTCGGCCAGGGTCTCCTCGGCGACCGCGGCGAGATGCGCAGCGACGTCGGGCGACAGGCCGTCCACCCACAGCTCGATCCGGTCGTCGAGCTCGAGGCCCGCGTCCTTGCGCAGGTCCTGGATCGCCCGCTGGAGCTCGCGTGCGTCACCCTCGGCCCGCAGCGCCGGTGTCAGTTCCGTGTCCAGGACCAGCACGAGCCCGTCATCCTCGGCGACGGCCGTGCCTGGACGGGGCGTGGCCTGGATCTCGACCTCGTCGGGCGCGAGGGTCACGCCGGCCAGGGTGACGGAGCCATCCGCCTCGAACGTGACCGTGCCCTCGCGGGCGGCGGCCATGACCGCCGGGATCGCCGATCCGAGGCGCTTGCCGATCTTCGGCAGCAGCGGCTTGACCCGCCGCTCGATGAGCCCCGAATCGTCGCTGATCAGCTCGACCGACTTGACGTTGATCTCGGTCGCGATGATGTCGAGCAGCTCCGCGTCCACGTCGAGGCCGCGATCCGGGAGCGCGAGCCAGGCCTTGGCCAGCGGCTGCCGGGTCTTGAGCCGCGCCGAGCTGCGCAGGGTCCGGGCCAGGTCAACGGCAGCCTGGGCGACCGCCATCGCGGCCTCCAGGCGCTCGTCGCGATGCGCGGCCAGGTCAGCGGTCGGATACCGCGTCAGGTGCACGCTGTCGGGCGCGCCGGGCACATCGGTCGAGAGGTTGCCGTACATCGCCTCGGAGACGAACGGCAGGATCGGCGCCAGCATCCTGGTCGTGGCCGTGAGCGCCTCGTGGAGGGTGGCGAACGCCGCAGCCCGGTCCGCGGGGTCGTCGGATCGCGAGAACCGGCGCCGCGAGAGCCGCAGGTACCAGGTCGACAGGCCGCTCATGAAGGCCGACAGCGCCCGGGTCGCCCCGATCGCGTCGACGTCGCGAAGCCGGTCCTCGACCACGGCGGCCGTTCCCGCCGCCCGCGACAGGATCCAGCGGTCGAGCGCCCGGCGTCCCGAGGCCGGGGGCGCGGCCTCCGCCGCGGTCCAGCCGACGAGCCGGGCATACGTCACGAAGAACGAGTACACGTTCCAGAGCACGAGCAGCTCGCGCCGCGCCTCGTCCGCGGCGTGCCAGCCGAACAGGATGTTGTCCTCGGGCCGGGCGTTCGCGAACATCCAGCGCATGACGTCCACGCCCATCCGCTCGGCCGCCTCGTCGAAGTCGATGGCGTTGCCCCAGCTCTTGTGCATGGGCCGGCCGTCCTCGCCGAAGACGAGGGCGTACCCGAAGATCGTCTTGAACGGCTCCTCGCGCCGCAGCACGGTCGACATCGCGAGCATCGAGTAGAACCAGTTGCGGAACTGGCCGGGGAAGCTCTCGGTGATGAAGTCGGCCGGGAACCACTGGGCCCAGTAGTCGACGTCCTCGCGGTAGTGGAGCGTCGAGAACGGCACGATCCCCGCGTCGAGCCATGGGTTGCCGACGTCCTTGATCCGTTCGACCGGGCCGCCACAGCCGGGACAGGCGATCTTCACGGCGTCGACGTAGGGGCGGTGCGGCGTGTGGCCGTCGAAGACGTCCCAGCCCTCGACCGCGCGCTCCCGGAGCTCCTCGCGGCCGCCGATGACCTCGACCGTCCCGCACGCGGCGCAGTCGTAGATCGGCAGCGCCAGCCCCCAGTAGCGCTTCTTGCTGATCATCCAGTCGTGCATGTTGCGGAGCCAGTCGAGCTCGCGCTCGTAGCCGAAGTCCGGGATCCATCGGATCCGGTCGACGACATCCATGATCTGGTAGCGCAGGCTGGCATCGACCTGCTCTCTCGTGAGCGACTCGCGCGGCTGGTCGTAGAGCGGACCCATGCTGATGAACCACTCGTCCACGAGACGGAAGACGAGCGGGGTCCCGCACCGCCAGCAGTGCGGGTATCGGTGGGTGATCGTCTCGAGGCGGTAGAACCGGCCTTCGCGCCGGAGGTGCTCGATGATCGGATCGGCGACGTCGCGCACGTCCCGACCGGACAGCGACCCGAACCCGTCGAGGACGATCCCCGATTCGTCGAGCGGGGCGACGACGGGCAGGCCGAGCGCCTTGCCGAGCTGGAAGTCCTCGGCGCCGCAGCCGGGCGCGATGTGGACGATGCCGGTCCCCTCGTCCTCCCCGACCTCGCTCCAGGGCACGACCCGGTGCTCGTACGGCCGGTCGGGCTCGGCGGCGGTGCCGGCAGCGAACGCCGTTCGGACGGCAGGCAGCTCGTCGAACGGTCCCGCGTACCGCCAGCCGACCAGGTCCGCGCCGGCGAGCTCCTCGAGGACCTCGAACGGGCCGACGAGCGCCTCGCGCAGGGTGCCCTTGCCGAGCCAGAACTCGTCCTCGCCCTGACGCACGCGGACGTACCGGAGCGCCGGCCCGACCGCCGCCGCGACATTGGAGGTCAGCGTCCACGGCGTCGTCGTCCAGACCAGCAGTGCCTGGCCCGGCCGGTCGAGCAACGGGAACCGGACGGTCAGCCCGGGATCCTGCTTGTCCTGGTACCCCTCGTTCATCTCGGTCTGCGAGAGCCCCGTCCCGCAGCGGGCGCACCAGGGCATCGTGTCGTGGCCCTTGTACAGCCAGCCGCGTCGGTGGCACTCGGCCAGGAAGCCCCAGATCAGGTCGTTGTTCTCGTTGCTGAACGTGAAGTAGCTGCCGCCGGTGTCGGGCATCCCGAGCCGCCCGACGAGCATCTCGACGGTATCGGTGACCGGGCCGTCCGGCCCCGCGATCGTCGTGACGGCGGCGGGGTCCGTCCCCAGCAGTTCGCCCAGGCGGCGCAGCTCGTGGGGGTCGTTCCAGTCCATCCACATGCCGAGGCGGGTGGACTGCTCGGTCATGCGCGCCGCGTAGGTCAGCACGCGCTGCTTGCAGAGCGTGACGAACTCGGCGATGCCGTAGTCCTCGATGTCGCGCTTCGAGGTGAATCCGAGGTCGCGCTCGACGTTGACCTCGACCCACAGGCCCTGGCAGTCGAACCCGTTCTGGTACCGCTGGTCCTCGCCGAGCATCGCGTGGAACCGCTGGTAGAGGTCCTTGTACGCACGGCCCCAGGCGTGATGGACGCCCATCGGGTTGTTGGCGGTGATCGGCCCGTCGAGGAAGCTCCAGTGGGGTCCGCCCGCGTTCTGCGCTCGCAGCCGGGCGAACGTCCGGCGCTCCTCCCAGAGGCGCAGGATCTCGTGCTCCTGGGCGACCAGGTCAGGCTTCGAATCGACCGCGTGGAACATTCGGCTCCGGGGTTTGGGATAGGACGGATCCGCGCTCGAAGGGCCGTTGGCAGACCGCTTCGACGGGTCCGAGTATCCTACCCGCGATGCAACGACCGCAGGAGGCGCGACCGCGCCACCGTTCCCCATTCGCGGCCGCCTTCCTCTCCCTGATCTTCCCGGGACTCGGGCATGCGTATGCCGGCGCCTACACGCGCGCCCTGGGCTTCGCCGCGCTCCCGGTCCTGCTCGTTGCCTTGATGGCCGGGTTCGGCCTCCGCATGGACCGGACCCAGTTGATCGAGCTGGTGCTGAACCCGTTCTTCCTCCAGTCGGTCTTCGTCGTCAACCTGCTGCTGCTCGTCTACCGCGTCGTCGCCGTCGTGGACGCCTACCGCGTGGCCGAGTTCCTCAACCGTCACGAGGCGAGCGGCGACACCAGGCTTGGTCCGGCGCGGCTCATCCGCAACCCGCTCTCGATCGCCGGCCTGCTGGCCGTCATCCTCGTGATGAGCGGTGTCCACATCGTCGTCGCCCGGTACGACGCCCTGGCGCTCGATGCCCTCACCGGCGGCTGCATCTTCGTCGGCGATGAGACGCCCGACTGCCCGGACCCGGACGCCTCGCCGTCACCGGATGCCACCGAGAGCGAGCCCGGGACGGCCGAGCCCACCCAGTCCCCCACCCCGGAGCCGACCGCCATCGGCACCGACGTGCCCGAGGTCTCCATCCCGCCCTGGGACGGCAAGGAACGGCTGAACATCCTGCTGATCGGCGCGGACGTGCAGGGCGGCGGCCACAACACCGACACGCTCATCACGGTGTCGATCGACCCGGTCACCAAGCAGGTGGCGATGTTCAGCCTCCCGCGCGACATGACGAACGTGCCCGTCCCGGCCGGGCCGGCGCGACGGCTGTGGGGCAGCGTCTACGGCCAGAAGATCAACTCGTTCTTCGTCAACAACCGGAACCGCTCCGACGTCTGGTCCGGCACGAAGAGGACCCGCGGCTACAACGCGCTCAAGTCGATCATGGGCGAGCTCTACGGGCTCGACATCAAGTACTTCGTCGAGGTCGACTTCGCCGGATTCAAGAGTGTCGTCGACTCGATCGGGGGCGTGACGGTCAACGTCCAGGTGCCCGTCGTCGACGACAACTACCCGGCATCGGACGGCAAGGACCGGCGCCTGTACATCCCGAGCGGTCTCCAGCACATGACCGGCGCCGAGGCGCTCCGCTACGCCCGCTCGCGCCACACGACCAGCGACTTCGACCGCGCCGCCCGCCAGCAGCGGCTGCTGCTGTCGATGCGCGAGCAGGCCGATCCGCAGGACCTGATCCCGCGGCTGCCCGAGCTCGTCAAGGCCCTCAAGTCCGCCGTGAAGACGGACATCCCGATCAGCCAGCTCGACGAGCTGCTCGGGCTGGCGTCCCAGGTCGACACGTCGAACATCAGCTCGTACGTGTTCCAGCCGCCTCTCTACGGCAGCGAGACATCGCCGGGCGCCGCGGTCTACAAGATGTTCCCGAACGTCTCGCGCATCCGAAGTGCCGTCAAGGGCGCCTTCAAGGCCGACCCGGCCGACGAGGCCCAGCGCGAGCGCCTGGCCGAGGAGGCCGCCACGCTCTGGGTCGTCTCCGCGCTCAACGACCGGACCCGCGGACCGGAGCTCGCCACGTACCTCGACCAGAAGGGCATCGCCGCGTCGGCACCGCGGGCCAGAGACCCGGGTCCCGTCCCCGCGGCGACGAAGATCGTCGTATACAACGGCGCCGAGGCGGAACTCGGCGACACGATCGAGTACCTCGAGAAGAGGTTCAAGGTCAAGGTCGAGACCGCGGTCGACCCCGCGATCCGCGCGGACGTCATCCTGACGATCGGTCAGAACACCCCGGAGCTGACCGTCCCGCCGCTGTCCTGACCCAGCCCGTCGGCACGACCGGTCTGGCGCCGCGCCGCGCGACGCGGCGCCTCGCGACCCTCACGGGCCGCCGGCCCTATTCGATGGGCGTCAGCCAGTGGCTGTACTCGGGCAGCCGGCCGCGGACCGCATCGAAGTAGCGCTCGCGCACCAGTCGGCCGATCGGGCCGATCTGGCCCGACCCGACGGGGCGATGGTCGACCTCGATCACCGGCGACACCTGGACGCCCGTCCCGCACAGCAGCGCCTCGTCGGCGACGTAGAGCTCGGAGCGGTCGATCGAGCGGGTCTCGGTCGGGATGCCCTCGTTCGCGAGGATCTCCAGGATCGCCTTGCGGGTGACGCCCTCGAGGAGGTCGTCGCTGACCGGGGGCGTGATCGCGACGCCGTCGCGGACCACGAACAGGTTCGCCGCCGAGGCCTCGTTGACATGACCGCCCGCGGTCAGGACCAGCGCCTCGTCGAAGCCGTTCAGTTCCGCCTCGGTCTTCTGGAAGGCCATGTTCACGTAGCCGCCGACGATCTTGCCGCGTGCCGGGAGTGCCTCGTCGGCGTTGCGGCGCCAGGACGAGGTCATGATCCGCACGCCCGATTCGGTGTCGATGTAGTTGCCGAACGGCAGGGCGATGATGTACAGCTCGTTCTCGAGGTCGTGCAGCCGGACACCGATCGCCCGGGTCGACTTGTAGAACGACGGGCGGATGTAGGCGTCCTCGCGGAAGCCGTTGCGCCGGACCGTCTCGATGATCAGGCCGGTCAGCTCGTCCACGGACGGGACGTTCTCCATGAGCAGGATCCGGCACGACTGGCGGATCCGCTCCACGTGCTCGCGAAGCTTCAGGCCGTACAGGCGGCCATGGTCCTCGTTCCAGTACGCACGGATGCCCTCGAACGTCGCGGTCCCGTACATGAAGGCGTGGGTCATGACGCTGACCTTGGCCTCGCCCATCGGGACGTAGGCGCCCTCGAAGTAGCAGATGAGCTCGTCGAGCGCCGCGGCCTTCGGCTTGTGGTGGGTGGTCGGCGCCGGCGAGCCGGTCGACTTCTGGGTCAGCATGCGGGTCGGCTCCTGCGTGGTGCGCGGCGCGGGGCCGCGAGCGACGGTCGGATTCGTGCGGGCGAGTATAGCAGCGGCCCTCGAGGCCTCAGCCGACGACACCCACGACGCCCGTGATCGTCGCGATGACCAGGGTCAGGTACGCCAGGTAGAAGACGCCGCCGCTCAGCAGGTTCCGCCCGCGCAGCCGCCCGGACCGGGCCATCGGGATGAAGATCACCGCCGATGCGAGGAACGCGATCCCCGCCGAGGCGAACGCGGTGTAGCTGCCCGGCGCCACGACCCACGAGCTGGACGCGAACACGAGCGCGACGACGGTCGGGATGGTCGACTGGAAGACCATCGCCCCGGTGATGTTGCCCATGGCCAGCGTGTCCTTGCCGGCCCGGACCCAGATGATCGAGTTGAACTTCTCCGGCAGCTCCGTGGCGATCGGGGCGATGACCAGCGCGAGCAGGACCTCGTCCACGCCCAGCTGGCTGGCCAGGTGCTCGACGGCGTCGACGAAGAAGACCGCACCGAGCACGATCAGGCCGAGCGAGAACAGGACCTGCAGGTTCACGACACGAAGGCGCGGGACCGCCGGGTCCGCGCGATGCGCCCGCAGGTCGACCCGGTGGAAGCGCAGCGGCGTGAGGTCCTCGACGTCCACGTCGGGGTCGGCCTCGAAGTGGCCCTTCACGTACCAGGCGTAGATGCCGATGAGCACGACCGCGACGATCCACTTGAGCCAGACCGGCTCGAGGGGCAGGAACGCCGCGCCGATCGCGAGCGCGTAGGCGATCGCGAAGTAGCGCATGTCGTGGGCGAGCACCTTGGTGTCGACCTGCATCGTGTCGCCGGTCGAGCGGCGCCGGCCCGCCCAAAGAACCGCGACCCCGGTGACGAACATCGCGAGCGTCGCCAGCATGAAGGGCGCGCCCAGGATCGCGCCGATGCCGACGGCGTGCGACGCCTCGCCGCTCGCGAACAGGATCGCGATGATCGGGATCATCGTCTCGGGCAGGGCGGTCCCGACTGCCGCGAGCACCGAGCCGACCGCCCCCTCGGCGAGCTCGAGCTTGCGTCCGAACCACTCGATCCCGTTGGTGAACAGCTCGGCACCGAGCAGGATGATGAGGAACGCGATGACGAGGACGACCAGGTCCATCAGGCCTCCGAGCTGAGCGCCCCCGCGACCCCGATCGCGATGACGACGAGGATGGCGCCCGAGACGAGCACCATGGTCCATTGTCCCTGACGGGCGTAGGCGATGCCCGTGGCGGCCACCCGGATGATCGGGGTCGCGATGACGATCCCGAGGCCGAGCCACAGGAACGCGGCCGGGTCCAGGCCCACGAGGCCGGCGATGAGCGAGCCCGGATCGAGTGCCGGACCGCCATCGAGCGGTCCGATCCCGGCTGCCGCCATGAGGCCGACCCCGACGACGAGGAAGACGACCGACGTGTAGGTCATCGCGATCAGGAGCCGGCCGATCGCCGACTCGAACGCTCGCTCGGAGCCCTCCTCCCGCGTCGCCGTGGTCACCCGATCGCCTTGAGCAGCATCTGGATCGCCGTGTAGCCGAGGATCGCGACGAACAGGAGGCGGAGGACGCGTGGGTCGATCCGGTCCGCGATCCGCGAGCCGACCGTCGCGCCGACGAAGACGCCGATCGCCGTCGGCCCGGCCAGGTACGGATCGATCTCGCCGTGCACCAGGTAGACGAGGGCGCCGACGGACGCGGTGATGCCGATCATCAGGTTGCTGGTCGCGGTCGCGACCTGGAGCGGCACGCCCATCCCGACATGCATGACCGGGACCTTGATGATGCCCCCGCCGATGCCGAAGAGGGCCGACGCGACACCCGCCCCGGTCGACCCGACGAGTCCGAGCCCGAGCCGATGCACCCGGTAGCCCTCGCCGGACAGGCGATCGACGGTCGTCGGCTCACCCTGCGGAGCGACTGGTGGCGTCTCCGCATCGCCTGCGGCATCGCGGCCGGCGACGAGCATCGTGACAGCCACGTAGATGAGGATGCCGGCGAAGAGGGCTTCGAGCCATCGCTCGTCGAGCAGGAACGCGATGGATCCGCCGACCAGCGCGCCGATCGCGGTGAACAGCTCCAGGGTCAACCCGAGCCGCAGGTTCGCGACGTGTCGTTCGAGGTAGACCCCCGAGGCGGCGCTGCTGGTCATGATCACGCAGACCAGCGAGACGCCGACCGCCTGGTGGAGCGGCAGCCCGAATCCGAGGGTGAGGAGCGGGACGATGAGGACGCCGCCGCCGAGGCCGAGCAGCGAGCCGAACAACCCGGCGGCGACGCCGCCGGAGACCATCAGCAGACCGACGACCACCTCAGTCCGGTCCGGGCGACGTCATCCGCCCGGATATCAGGGGCGAAGGTGCTGCGGTGCGTACGGGAGGAGCGCCACGTGCCGGGCTCGCTTGAGCGCGACCGACAGCTCACGCTGATGGCCGGCGCACGTGCCGGTCTTGCGGCGCGGCTCGATCTTGGCCCGCTCCGAGAGATAGCGCCGGAGCCGGTTCACTTCCTTGTAGTCGATCTGGACGGTCTTGTCGGCGCAGAACGCGCAGACCTTGCGGCGACGGCGATCACGGTAGAAGTCGTCGCGCTTCTTGGGACGGACGGGAGGCATCGGTCGTAGGTCTCCTGATCAGAAGGGAAGGTCGTCGAGGTCGGTGTCGTCGGAGGCCGGACGAGCCGGGGCTCCCCCACCACCGCCGGCTGCGGCACCGGCCGGAGCGCCGGTCGGGGCGCCGGCGAAGGCGCCGTCGTCGTCGCGACCCTTGCGGTCCAGGCTGATGACGTTGTCGGCGGTCACGTCGAGCGACGTCCGCTTCTGGCCGTCGTTGCCCTCGAACTCGCGGGTCTTGAAGCGACCCTCGACGAAGACGCGGTTGCCCTTGCGGAGCTGCTCGGCCGCGCGCTCGGCGCGATCGCCGAAGACGCTGACGCGATACCAGTCGGTGCCCTCGTCGACCCAGCCGCCCTGCCCGTCGGGCTTGCTGTTGCTGACCGCGACGCTGAACTGGGTCACGGGGCGGCCGCTCGGGGTGTATCGCATCTCCGGGTCACGACCCAGATTGCCGATGAGCATGATCTTGCAGAATGCCATCGTGGGCCTCCGTCAATCGATGGCGGCCGGGGCCGCCTCGCTCTCGGACTCGTCGATGAGCTCGGTCGGTACGTCCTCGTCCACCTCGTCGTCGTCGGGCGGCAGGACGCTCTCCTCGTCGCTGCCATCGCCCTCGTCGCCATCGTCGCGACGACCGGCCTTGACCGGGCGCTCGACGCGCGTCACGAGGTGGCGGATGACCTCTTCGGTGATCTGCAGGGTGTGTTCGAGTTCGACGATGGCGTCCGAGGGGGCTTCGAACAGGATGATCTGGTACGAGCCCTCGCGGTGGCGGTCGATCGGATAGGCCAGTCGACGGCGACCCCACGGGGCGACTTTCACGATCTGGCCGCCGGCGGCCACGATCTGGCGGGTCGTGCGATCCACGACGGCCTGGCTGCGATCGTCCGCGACATCGGGCGCGATCACCAGCATCAGTTCATAACGGCGCATGCGCGCAGGCACTCCTTCCGATGGGGATGCCCCGCTGACGGACCTGCCGGCGCGGAGCGGAAAGGAAACGGTCGGTAGTCTAGCACGGGCGTCCGGAGGGTCCCCGAGTCCCGGTTTCCGACGCGATGCGATGTATCCTCACGGTCCCAGGGACGTTTCCGACACTCGACGCGCGCTGCGTCGTCGCACATCCTTCAGCGCACATCCTTCAGCGCACATCCTTCAGCGCATATCCGGGGGAGGCTCCTTGCCCGCCAGCTCCATCCTGCTGCTCGACGCCGATCCGGCGGCAGCGCAATCGATCTCGCCGATCCTGACCGGAGTCGGCTACACGGTCACCCTGACGGCGGACGCGAACGACGCCTTCAGCAAGGTCGCGGACCACCAGCTCGTCATCATCGACGTCGTCGTCGGCTCGAAGCCGGCCGCTGAGCTGTGCGCCGAGATCCGGGCGACGCCCGCCATGGCCGGCGTTCCGGTCCTGTGCATCAGCCAGAACGACGACGTGGATGAGCGGATCCGGTTCCTCGAATCTGGGCGCCGACGACGTCATGGCCAGGCCCTTCGACGCCCGGGAGCTCGAGGCGCGCGTCGAGGCGCTCCTCCTGCGCTTCCAGCGCTCGCGCGGGATGATGCCGGTCTTCTCGGCCGACGGCCTCACCGTCGCGCGGGTGCGGCGGATCGTCGCGGTCTACAGCCCCAAGGGCGGCGTCGGGACGACGACCATCGCCACGAACATCGCCGTCGCCGCGGCCCTGAAACGGCCCGACCGGGTCGTCATCGTCGACATGTCGCTCCAGTTCGGCGGGGTCGCGAGCCATCTGAACCTGCCGGCCCGACAGACGCTCGCCGACATCGTCCGCGACGAGACGGCCATGCGCGAGTCCGAGATCATGAAGACCTACGCGATGCGCCACTCGTCGGGTCTGCACGTCATCGCCGCCCCCGGGTCGCCCGAGGGCGCGGCCACCATCACACCGGAGCTCATCGATACCGTCATCAGGATCCTCCTCGAGGGCTACGACTCGATCGTGATCGACGTCGGCTCCAACCTCGATGAGCGCACGATGACCGTGCTCGACGCGGCCGAGACCGTCGTCCTGCCCGTCTACCCGGAGATGACGGCGCTCAACGCCGTCACCAACCTGCTCGACTACTTCAATGAGGTCGGCTCGATCGGGGGCAAGTCGATGTTCGTGCTGAACAACACGTTCGCGCGCGAGATCCTCAAGCTCAAGGACATCGAGACCGCACTCGGGACGAAGATCTCCATCGACCTGCTCTATGACCCCTTCATCTACCTCAAGGCCGTGAACGAGGGCGTGCCCGTCGTGATCGGCGCCGCCCGGACGCCCGCCGCGGAACGGTTCACGAAGCTCAGCTCCAGCGCCTTCGGCGAGGACGGCTTCCAGGTGCCGGAGGGCGTCGGGGACCGGAAGACGGGCCGGTTCGCCTTCCGTCGCCGCGGCGCCTGACGCGCGAGCAAAGACCCGGCCGCCTGGGGGGTCAGCGGTCGGGCCTGAGGGCGAGGCTACGCCGCGCAGTCGCACCGGCGCGATGGGGAACATTCCCTACCCGCAGCCGGCGCGGATCGCCGCCCAGGCCGATGTGGCGGGTCCCTGGAGCGCGAGCCGTAGCTCCCCTCACACGCTCCAGGAACCTCGGGGCAACCGTCCCAGTTCGCCGCACGGCGTCGCCATAGGCTGATGGTCCGCGGGACCTGCGCCGCCTGTCAGTGGCGGCAACGCACCACCGTGGATCGGGTGTAGCGGAGCGGGCGGGTCGGGCCTATACTCGGACTCGGCACTCGCCAGTGGGCGCCCTCGGCCGAACGCACGACGCGACGAACCCGCCTTCACCCCCCCAGGTGGCAAGTCGAACGGGCAGCGACCGGGGGCGGCTGCCGGGCCCTTCCCCTCAACCGTCCACGGGCGTCGGCGCGCCCGCGATGTCCAGCGTCGGGACGTCGTCCGGCACGGCCTCGCCGCACGCGGGGAAGGGCGGCGGCAGCGGACGCTTGAAGAGCCGGGCCTCATCGACCAGTCGCTGGTACTCGGCCTGGAGCCCCTCGGCCTCGACCCGCAGAAGGACGGCTTCGCGCGTGTCGCCCTGCACCAACCGCATGGTGTGTTCCACTTCGAGCCAATCGGCCAACACGGCTGTGGCCAGTCGCCGGTAGGGCATGCAGGATCCCTGGCTTCGACGCGTGGCCCCCTTGAGGTCGGTGAGCATACGCCGGCAACATGGATGGGAGAAGTGGGAGATCGGCCCGATGACCTGGTGTGGTTTGGCGTAGTCTGGTGCGGTACCGGTCGGCGCGCGACCTCTCCCGAAGGTGATCCGGTGCCCTATCAACGCATGGCTGCGGCCATCCTGGCGAACTGGCGAGCCGTCGAGTGGCAGATCCTGCTGATGGGTCCGCTCGATTCCCCCGAGGCGGAGGCCCTGCAGGCCAAGGCCGACTGGTTGCGGAACGAGTACGAGGGCCTGATCAAGCGAGCCGAGGCAGACGGCCGGCCCCTTCCGCCGCCGTTCCCGACCCACGAGGAACGGGTCCCCGACCCATCGCGGTAGACGTCGCGGAGTTGGGCGCCGCGTGCGATGATCGCCGTCCAGGCTCTCGACCGGGCCTTCTCGGGAGTCCTAGGGTGCGCTGTTTGACCCTCGCCGTGTCATTGCTGGTCGCGGCCTGCAGCTCTGGCCAGCCGGCGACAACCGCACCCCAGGCGACGCCGGCACCCACGCTGATGCCGTCGCCTACATCGTTCGAGCTCGCCTACCACGGCGAAGGCGACGCCGTCGTCGAGGAGTCCGTCGACCTCCCCGCAGGTCTCTACAAGGTCGCCTGGACGGCCCAGGCGCCAGTCGGCGACTTTTGCTTTCTCGCGATCAATGTGAACGACGTCGCAACGGCCGACGACGTGTTTGTCGTAGGGTCAGAGATCGTCGAGAGCGGCAAGCGGACCACCGGGTCTGCCTCGATGAAGCTCGACAAGTCGGGTCGCTACGCGTTCAGCCTCGACGGGCATAGCTGCGACTGGACGACCACGGTGACGCCCATCAAGTGATCTAGCCGACCCGCTCCGCGAGCAATCTCGCCCTCGTGCCAGTAGCGGCGAGCGCGTCGCCGTCGCTATCACTCGTTGGTGCCGGAGCCGAGATTCGAACTCGGACGCCCTTGCGGGCCACGGAGTTTAAGTCCGCTGCGTCTGCCGTTCCGCCACTCCAGCGCTCACGAAGCGTAGCGCCACGCCCGCGGCACGGTCGTGGGCGCGAACGATAGTCAGATAGTCGGTGGGGCGGGCACCTGCCGCCGTCGTCTCACGCGCCGGAGGCGGTCGAAGCCGTCCGGCAGGACGTCGAGGTTCCAGCCGCCCGGGCGAGCGGCCGACGGGACGATGATCGCCTGCGCGCCGGCCAGCGTGGCGGCCAGGGCAACCTTGAGACAGGCGGCGTTCGGGGCGTCGGGCGTCCACTCGCCAGTCAAGTCCGCCAGCGTCACCTCGAGCGCCTCCAGGACCTCGGCGCGTCGCAGGTCGATAACTCGCATGTCGGCCTCGAAGACGCACAGCCAGCGCGGGTCGTCCTCCGGGTCGACGCCGCCTTCGGTCGCACGCGACCACTCGGCCCAGACGGTCGGCTCGTCGATCGAGCCGTACATCGGCCACGGGTCGCCGACGCGGTGATAGCGGCCCGCGTGCGGCGCCGGCTGGATAGGCGGCCGGCAGTCCGGCACCCCGAGGGCGGTCTGGCGGAAGAGCCGACCGCGGTAGCGCGACAGCAGGGATGGGGGCGGTTCGCCGCTCAGACCGAGTCGCCGCTGGTGTAGGAACGGGCGGCGCCCGCGACCCGATCGAACTCGCCCGCCGCCAGCAGATCGAGCGGCCGGGCCATCCCGAGGTAGGCGCTCCGGGACGTGAGCCAGGCGCCCTTGCCCCTGTCGGTCATGCCCGGACCGAGGAGCTCGAGGACTGCTGCGAGGTCATCGAGTCGGCGAACGAAGGCAGTCCGGCGGGGCTGGGTCCCGGTCCGCCATCGCTCGACCGAGCGCACGTCGGCGCCGGTCAGCGTCGAGACCAGCCGGACCGGCAGGCTTCGTACGGCGGTCTGGATCGTCATGACTGGATCGTAACGCCGGTGATAACGCCGGTCAACGTGTCGGTCGAGGCACCGGCCCGATCTCCGCCGCGGGGGGACCAAGGGACGCGCCGGCCGACCTAGACTTGTGTGGTGATCGGCTGGCTTCCACGGCTCTGGCGGCAACCCTCGGCGGTGCTGCTCGCCGTCCAGCTCATCGGGGTGCTGCTCTACCCGTTCATGGACGAGACGGCGATCGGCCGGGCGGCCATCTCGTCGTTCGCCCTGGTCGTCCTGTTCCTCGCGGTTCGGGCCGTCCAGGCTTCGCCGGCACTGACGCGGATCGCGGTGCTGCTCGGCGTGCCGATCGTGATCCTGACCGTCCTCGAAGTCGCCGACCCGCTCAACGCTCAGGTCATTCTGTGGTCGTCCGTCCTGCACGCGGCCTTCTACTTCTACACGACGTTCGCGTTGCTGCGCTACATGTTCCGCGACCGGTTCGTGACGAGCGACGAGCTGTGGGCCACGGGGGCGACGTTCACGGTCCTTGCCTGGGCATTCGCCCACACCTTCTTGGCCGTCCAGGTCATCTGGCCCGGGTCGTTCAACGCCGCCATCGCGCCCGAGGCCCCGCGGACGTGGTTCGAGATGCTCTTTCTGTCGTTCACGAACCTGACCAGCGTCGGCCTGTCCGACATCACGCCGGTCCTGCCCCAGGCTCGCTCGTGGGTCATGATCGAACAGGTCGCGGGCCTGATGTACGTGGCCCTGGTCGTCTCCCGGATCGTCGGGCTGACGATCGCCCGGCAGCGCGCGTAGGCGACGAACGTCGACGTCCGACCAAACAGAAAGCCCGCCGATCGCTCGGCGGGCTGTTTCGTGCTCGGAGAGTGGAGGCGACGACCGGATTCGAACCGGTGAATAGAGGTTTTGCAGACCTCCGTGTTGAGCCACTTCACCACGTCGCCAGATCCGGTTGCTGGCTGCCCCTCGAGGATTCGAACCTCGGTTCACGGATCCAAAGTCCGCTGTCCTACCACTAGACGAAGGGGCAGCGGTCCGCAAGGGAAGGAGTGGAGCGGAAGACGGGACTCGAACCCGCGACCCTCACCTTGGCAAGGTGATGCTCTACCAACTGAGCCACTTCCGCCCTGATAACCACCACCTAGGCGATGGTGCCGAGAGCCAGATTCGAACTGGCGACACCGCGATTTTCAGTCGCGTGCTCTACCAACTGAGCTATCTCGGCCCGAAGGCCAACCAGCCTGCCGGCTGTCCGTCGGCGGTCCGGAGGATACCACGAGCGCTCCGGGCCCGGCCAACCATACCCGGCTCGCGATGATGGCCGCTGGGTGCGTTGGCGGCCGCGCTCCTCGCTCACGCACCTTCGCGTGCGCTCGCTCCGGTGCTCGCCCGCCGCCTTCCCATCCACCATCCTCCCAAGCCGGGGGCGCTCCCCTAGTCCAGGCCGGTCAGGCTCGCCGACTCGGCCGGCGCCAGGGGCGCCTCGCCGGTCAGTTCGCGCAGCCGATTGATGCGATCGAGGATCGGCGGGTGGGTCGACATCAGGCCCGACGCGCGCGCCTCGAACTTCTTGATCGGGTTCGTGAAGTACATGTGCTGGGTCCCGCGGTTGGCGACCTCGAGGACCTCCTGGTCGCCGCCGATCTTGGCAAGCGCACTCTCCAGGCCGTACGGGTTGCGGGTGAGCTCGACCGACGACGCGTCGGCGAGGTACTCGCGCTGGCGGTTGACCGCGAGCTGGATGAACCGGCTGATGATCGGCGCCAGGATCGCGAGGACGATGGCGATCACGAAGACGACCGCCTGGGCCCCACCGCCGCCGCTGTCGCGGTCACGAGACCGGCCGCCGACGCCGCCCCAGAAGGTGAAGCGCAGGAAGAAGTCGGCGAGGATCGCGATCGCCCCGACCATCACCCCGACGACGAGCGAGAACCGGATGTCGAGGTTCCGCACGTGCGACAGCTCGTGGCCGATGACGCCCTGGAGCTCCTCGCGGTCGAGCTTCTCGAGCAGGCCGGTCGTGACCGCGATCGACGAGTGCGCCGGATCGCGCCCGGTGGCGAAGGCGTTCGGGGCCGTGTCGTCGATGAGATAGACGGCCGGCACCGGGATGTTCGCGGCGATCGCGAGCTCGCGGACGACGTTCAGCAGCTGCGGCGCCATCTCCTCGGTCACCGGGCGCGCGCCGCTCACCGCCAGGACGAGCTTGTCGCCCGCGAAGTACGTGCCGATCCCGGAGAGCGCCCCGACCCCGATGGCCCCCACCGTGGTGAACAGGCCTCCGGCGGCACTGCCGAAGATCACGTACCCGATGGCGAAGCCGAGCAGTCCCAGGAGGACGACGACGAACAGCGCCATCAGGAACGAGTTCCGCCGGTTGGCGGAGATCTGTTGGTAGAAGGTGTTCCCGGCCACGGTCCCTTTCGCGGGCGGGCGATCAGCTCAGGCTGAGGTCGACGGTCGGAACGTTCGCGGCTTCAGGCTCGGCGTCGAAGAACTCGCGCTTCGAGAAGCCCAGCGGGCCCGCGAGGAGCACGTTCGGGAACGTCGCGATCGAGGTGTTGTAGTCGAGGACGGATGCGTTGTAGTGCTGGCGCGAGAAGGAGATCTGGTTCTCCGTCGTGGTCAGCTGCTCCTGCAGCTCGAGCACGTTCTGGTTGGCCTTGAGGTCGGGGTAGTTCTCGACGACCGCGAACAGCGAGCGGAGCGTGCTGGTCAGCGCGTTCTCGGCGGCGGCCTGCTGGGCCGGGCCCTGCGCGCCGGCGGCGACGGCCTGGGCTCGGGCGTTCGTGACGTCCGTGAGGACCTTCTGCTCGAACCCCATGTAGCCCTTCACGGCATTGACGAGGTTCGGGATCAGGTCGTGGCGGCGCTTCAGCTGGACTTCGATCTGGGCGAGCGCCTCGTCGACGCGGAGGCGTCGCTGGACGAGGCCGTTGTAGATCCCGATCGCGACGACGACCAGGACGACGACGACCACGAGGATGATGATCAGGATGGGGTCCATGCGCCTCCTCCATGCCGGGCGAGCCTGTCTCGGCGACCCGTGCGATTTCCAGTCTACAGCGCGCTGGGAACTGCGGGCCCGATGACCGAGGGTCGAGAACCGCGGTGGGCGTCGTGGGCGGTACTGGGATCGAACCAGTGACCTCCTCGGTGTAAGCGAGGCGCTCTGACCCTCTGAGCTAACCGCCCGCAGACAGCATAACGACCGCCTCGTCGGGCGGTCGTCAGTGGATCTCGAGGGGTGGTGCCCAGGCCGGGACTTGAACCCGGATGAGTTGCCTCATACGCCCCTCAAACGTACGCGTATACCAATTCCGCCACCTGGGCAGGTGTCGCTGTGCGATCGGGTCCGAAAGAGGGAGTGGTACCGAGGGAGGGACTTGAACCCACACGACCTTGCGGCCACTGGTACCTGAAACCAGCGCGTCTGCCTATTCCGCCACCTCGGCGTGGACCCGGTGCGACCGGTTCACCGGTCGGCAGCGAGGCGCCATGTTAGCACATCCCAAAATCGATCAGCCGGGTCGGCGACCTGTCGGACGGCCGGTCCGACGACGTTGTCGCGGACCACGACGGCCTCGTCGGCGAAGGCCAGCGGAAGCAGGTATCGGCCCTCGCCGAGACGCTTCTCGAGCGTCGAATATGCTGCCTTGCGCTGCGCGTCCGTGCCGGGTTTGCGGGCCGCGGCGAGTGCCTTGTCGAGGGCCATGTCCTGGACGCCGGCGATGTTCGAGCCACCGGTCCGGGTCTGGCTCGACGCGAGCAACGGGTACAGGTCGGGGTCGAGGCCGAGAGTCACATCGGTGACCGCCGCCGCGAAAAGCCCGGCCGCCAGCCGGTCGTTCACGAAGGTCGCGGGCGGCAGCCCGGTGTGGGTGACGGCGAGCCCGAGTCTCTTCCAGTCGGCGGTGACGGCCTCGGCGACCGCGTAGGCCCCCGGATTGGCCGACTGGTCCGGGCTGAGCACCTCCAGGGCGAGCGGCTTCTTCGCGCCGGCGAGGTACCACCCGTCGCTCTTCTGGTCCCAACCGGCGGCCTTGAGGGCCTTCTTCGCGTCGGCGGTCGAGAACGCGACTGGCGGATCGGCCGCCGGGTCGAACAGCGGCGAGCTCGGCGGGATCGGCCCGGGCGCCGACACCGCGAGCGAGGCGAAGACCGCGTCGATGATGCCGGGCCGGTCGATCGCCTCCAGCAGCGCGGTGCGGACCTTCGGGTCACGGAACTCCGGATGGTTCGGGCGAAGGTTGAGCAGGACCGTCGTCAGTGTCGAGCCCGGGTAGCGCAGCAGGCGGCTGTCCTGCGTCGACGCGAGCTCCGATGCCATCGCCGACGGCAGCCCGGACGCGGCGTCGACGTCCCCCGCTCGGTAGGCGGTGGCCAGCGCCTCGGCGCCGTCGTAGAAGTGGAACTCGATCCCCGGCAGGTACGGGATCGGGCGCTCCGGGCGAGTCGTCGGCGGGGCGGTGGTCAGCGAATCGGTCGGGGCGGCCGACGGGTCGGGTTCCTCCTCGATCGGTGGCATCGTGGACTCGGCCGGGATCAGCTCGGCGCTGTCGTCGTCGATGGTCGTGAGCGCGAATGGACCCGATCCCACGGGCTGCCGGCCGAACGGATGGTCGGCCAGCAGGTTCACGGGCACCTCATCGAGGAGGTGCGCCGGGGCGATCGGCTGGGTGGCGGCCTGCAGGAAGCCGCCCAACGGCGTCTTGAGGGTGAACGTCACGACGGTCGGAGAGACCGCCCGGACGGTCACCTCGGACCAGGACGTCGCGCCGGGACCGGTGTAGTCGGGATCCTGGAGCGTCTCGATCGTGAACACCACGTCGTCGGCGGTGACCGGCTCGCCGTCGTGCCAGCGGGCGTCGTCGCGGAGCTCGAACGTCCAGACCTTGCCCTTCTCGTCGACGGACCAGTTCGCGGCCAGGTCCGGCACGATGGTGCCATTGGGCCCGTTCCGGACGAGGCCGGAGAAGACGAGCGCCACGAGGTCGCGGTCCGCCTGCGTCCGGGCCGTCAGCGGGCTGACCGAGAACGGGTGGCCGAGGATGCCCTCGCGATAGACGCGCGGAGCGGTATCGCTCGAGGCGTCCGGCCCGGGGCTGGGAGTGGCGGAGGTCGCCTGGAGGGCCGGGATGCCGACGAGGCCCGCGATGAGGGCGAGCAGCACGACGAGTGTCCCGACGACGGTGGTGTCGGTCCTGGTCATGGGGTTCCGTGCAGGTTGGTCGCCGCGCTCGGCGTCCGGTTCGCGACGGTCAGGTGGTCGCGACGACCGGCGCGAAGAGGAAGGACGCGAGCGAGAAGACGATGAAGAGCACGAGCAAGGCGATCGTGAACTGCCAGAGGCGTCGCTCGACGCCGCGCCGGCTGCGGTAGACGGCCGAATCCCCACCGAACGTGCCGGAGAGACCGGTGCCACGAGCCTGCAGGAGGATCGCGATGATGAGCGCGATGCTGACGATGATCTGGCCGAAGGCCAGGAGCGGGTTCACGAGTCGACGACCTCGGTGCGTACGGCGACGGATGCTATCACAGGATGAGGGTCCGGCCGGTCATGTCGGCCCAGCGGGGCAGGCCGGCGAACGCAAGAAGGGTCGGCGCGACGTCGGCGAGGACCCCGTCGCGCAGGCGCAGGCCGGCCGCCGCGCGACCGACGAGGACGATCGGGACCGGGTTCAGCGAGTGGGCCGTCTGGGGCTGGCCGGACGCGTCGCGCAACTGGTCGGCGTTGCCGTGGTCGGCCGTGATCGCGAGGAGGGCGCCGGGCGCGGTCGGATCGTCGGCATCGACGGCCTCGATGGCCGCCACGACCCGCGCGAGACATCCGTCGATCGTCGCCAGCGCCCGGAGCGTCGCGTCCCAGTCGCCCGTGTGACCGACCATGTCGGGGTTCGCGTAGTTCGCGACGATGAAGTCGTACTCGCCTGAGCCGATCGCCTCGACGAGGGCGTCCGTGACGCCCGCCGCGCTCATCTCGGGGGCGAGGTCGTAGGTCGCCACGCGCGGGCTCGGGATGAGGCGCCGGTCCTCCCCGACGTGGGCCGTCTCGAGGCCGCCGTTGAAGAAGTAGGTCACGTGGGCGTACTTCTCGGTCTCGGCGACGTGGAACTGGCGCCAGCCGGCCTCGGCGACCGCGTCCGCGAGCGAGCGGACGATCTCGGGCGGGAACGCGACCCGGACCGGGAGGCCCTCCTCGTACTCGGTCATCGTCACGACGAGCAGGTCCGCCGGGGCCGGGCGGCCGGTCGGCGACGCGCGGTCGAACCCGGCGAATGACGGGCCGTCGGCGAGCGCGTGCGTGAGCTGTCGTGCCCGGTCAGCACGGAAGTTCGCGTGGATGATCGGGTCGCCGTCGCCGAGGCCGCCCTCGAACCCGACGATGACGGTCGGGGCGACGAACTCGTCGGTCTCGCCGCGGGCGTAGGCCGCCTCGATGGCCTCGATCGCGGACGGTGCGTGGAAGGCGGCCTCGCCGTGGACGATCGCGTCGTAGCCGCGCTCCGTCCGGTCCCAGCGCTGATCGCGGTCCATCGCGAAGTACCGGCCGCCGACGCTCGCGATCGCGGCCCCCGGGTGGGCTGCCGCCAGCCGGGCCTCCAGGTCGGCGACGAAGCCGAGCGCCGAGGCCGGCGGCGTGTCGCGCCCGTCGAGCAGGGCGTGGAGGCGGACGGCCGGCACCCCCTCGCGGTGCGCCAGCTCGGCGAGGGCCACGAGGTGCCGGTCGTTGGCGTGGACCCCGCCCGGCCCGACCAGGCTGACGATGTCGAGGGATCCGCGCCGCTCGCGGGCGCGTGCGCAGGCGTCGAGGAACGCCGGGCGTTCGAAGAAGCTCCCGTCCGCGATCGCCGCGTCGATACGCGGCAGGTCCTGGAGGACGGGGCGGCCGGCCCCGAGGTTCAGGTGGCCCACTTCCGAGTTGCCCATCTGGCCGGGCGGCAGCCCGACATCGCCTTCGGACGCCCCGAGCCGCGCGTGCGGCCAGCGCTCGAGCAGGCCGCGCCAGGTCGGCATCGGGGCCGCGGCCACGGCATCGGCTGCCGGGTCGCGGCCGATCCCGAAGCCGTCGAGGACGACGAGGACGATCGGCCGGGGCCGGGTCGGACGGGCCTCGGTCACCCGGCGATGCCGCGGGCGCGGGCGGTCAGACCCGCCCGGGCCACGATCCCGGCCATCTCGTCGGGCTTGAGCGAGGCGCCGCCGACGAGCGCGCCGTCGATCGCGGGTTCAGCGAAGAACTCGCCGATGTTCGAGGAGGTGACGCTGCCGCCGTAGAGCACCGGGACGTCATTCGCGAGCGCGCCCCACGCGAGAGCCCGGAGCGAGCCGCGGATCCCGTCGGCCATCGCGGCCGCATCGGCACCCGTCGCGTTGCGGCCCGTGCCGATCGCCCAGACCGGCTCGTACGCGATGACCAGGCCGGCCGCCGCGAGGGCGCGCGGCTCGTGGCCGGCCAGCGCCCCGATGAGCTGCGCATCCACGACGTCGGCCGCCCGCCCGGCCTCGCGATCGGCCAGCTGCTCGCCGACGCACAGGATCGGGCGGAGGCCCGCCTCGACCGCCCGGCCGAGCTTGCGACCGATCTGCTCGTCGGTCTCGCCCGCGTCCCGGCGTCGCTCGGAGTGGCCGACGATGACCCACGTCGCGAGGCCCTGGAGCATGGGCGCCGCGATCTCACCGGTGTACGCGCCGGCCAGCTCGTGGTGGACGTTCTGGGCGCCGACGGCGACGTCCGGGTCCGAATCGGCCAGCGCGTCCCGCACCGCGGCAAGGCAGACGAACGGCGGGCAGAGGACGCGGATGACGCCCGCCTCACGCGTCCGGGACGCGATCGTCCGGGCCAGTTCGCCGGCATCGGCCGGGGTCGTGTGCATCTTCCAGTTGCCGGCCACGATCACGTCACGCATCGGCGCGAATCATGCCAGAGCCGGCCCGCCCGAACCGATGGCTGCGCGACGACCCGCCCGCCCGCGAGCGCGCCGGCCCGTCGTCCCTCGACGGCCGACGCCCTCGTCGTCGTGGAGCGCGAGCCGCTCGATCCGCTCCAGCGCCCGCTGGACCGCCGAACGGTGGACCGACAGACGCTCGGCCAGGTCGCTGAGCGTGGCCTCGGGCGTCTCCCGCCGAGCGGCCGCGACGAGTCGGACGATGTCGGGCTGTTCCGCCAGGCGCCCGTCGGCATCGAGCGCGGCGATGGCATCGAGCTGGCGCCCGGCGGCGCTCACGGCACGCTGGAGGTTCGCCGATTCGGCGTTCAGGACCCGGTTCAGGTCGCCGCGCAGGGCCCGCGACACCTGGCGTGCCTCGAGCTCGAGGAGCGCGCCGCCGGCCCCGATCCTGCGCAGGAAGGTCTCGACCGCCTCCCCGCTCTTCCAGGTCACCACGCCCCTCCCCCGCCGGATCCGCCAGGACGCGGGCAACTCGATGTCGGCCAGGCGCCTCGCCAGGATCGGCGCCTCCTCCGGGTCGACCACGAACTCCAGGTGGGTCCGGCCACCGGCCAGGCTGAGCGACCCGCGAGCGAGGAACCGGCCGCGGAGCCAGGCGGTGCGGCAATGGTCCGGGGCGGTGTCCCACGCGAAGGCGTCTGGCCGCGCCGCCGCGGCACGATGTCCGCCCTGCTCCCGATCGGCCTCCTCGGCCCCACGACGGAGGCGGACAGCCAGGCGGGCGACCGGTCCCTCGCGACGCGTCGACGCGCGAGGACCGGCGCCGAGACCCTGCGCCTCCGCGGTCCGGTCACAGGCGCGGGCGGGGTCGATCGCGGCGAGCTCGGCCCGCAGGGCGATGACGAGGTCGCGTTCGGAGCGAGACACGTCAGGGCCTCACGCGGTCCGGCCGATGGCCCGGCGGCGCATGCCGATCTCGCTGTCGAGCACGCCGACCAGCGCCTCGGTCAGGTGCGTCGAGTCGTGATGGTGCGCATTGTCGGCATCGACGACGTCCTCGAGCACGAGGCGCGGGACCGGGTCGACCGCGGGTGGCCAGCGGAGACGGACCGGCTCGGCCTGCCAGTCCTGCGGCGCTCGGGCCGCGAAGTGGTTGTTCGCGACGACGACGTCCACGAGCCCCGGCGCCGTGTGCGCGATCAGCGCCTCGACGTGCGCGGCGAGGTCGAAGCCGGTCGTCTCGCCCTCCTGCGTCGCGACGTTGCAGGCGAACACGCGCGGCGCGCTCGCCGCCAGCAGCGCCTCGCGGATGTCGGGGATCAGCAGGCTCGGCAGCAGGCTCGTGTAGAGGCTGCCGGGCCCGAGGACGATGAGGTCGGCCTCGGCGATGGCCGCGAGCGCGTCCTCGGACGGCCGGACGTCGTCGGGGGTCAGCCAGACGCGATCGATCCCGGCCGTCCGCATGATCCGCGACTGGCCGTGGATGACCGAGCCATCCTTCAGGCGGGCGTGGAGCGTGAGCGGCGTCGCGCTGGCCGGCAGCACCTGGCCGCGGACCGCCAGGATGCGGTTGATCCGCCGCACGCCCTCCTCGAAGTCGCCGCCCTCGACGGCCGTCATCGCGGCGATGAGCAGGTTGCCGACCGCGTGCCCCCCGAGACCGGTGCCGTCGGCCGCCGCGTCACCCTCGGACGCCGGGAACCGGTACTGGAGCAGCTCGCTCATCAGCGGCTCGGCGTCCGCGAGCGCGGCGATGCAGTTGCGGATGTCGCCCACCGGCGGGATCCCGAGCTCGTCGCGGAGCACGCCCGACGACCCGCCGTCGTCGGCCACGGTCACGACCGCGGTCAGGTTGCTGGTGTGCTCCTTGAGGCCGCGCAGGAGCATCGACAGACCGGTCCCGCCGCCGATCGCCACGATCCGCGGGCCGCGGGCGAGGAACCGCCGCTGGTAGATCAGCTCGACGAGCGGCTGGTCGCCGTCAGCCGAACGGTACGGGCCCATGAACACACGGATGACCCGGACCGCCCCGAGCACCACGAGGAAGACGCCGACCCCGCCGACGATCAGGCCGCGGAACGGATACGGCAGGAACTGGAGGGTCGCGACATCGATGAGCGTCCCGGCCAGCCCGCCCGGCTCGAGATCGCGGGAGACCTGGCGGAGCGTGTGGGCGACCGCGAGCGCCAGGAGCAGGAACCCGACGAAGAGGACGAGCAGCCAACGCTTGACCCCGATGCCGGGGGACAGCCAGCGGCGCAGGTTCATGTCCGCTCGAGCTCCCGATGGAAGACCGCGACGGGGCCGACGTCCCGCTCGCGCATCCAGGCGGCGAGCTCCTCGGCGATGACGATCGAGCGATGGAAGCCGCCGGTGCAGCCGATCGCGATCGTCAGGCGGGTCTTGCCCTCGGCGATGTAGGCGGGCACGGCGAGATCGAAGAACGCGTGCAGGTTGTCGAGGAAGGCGCTGGCCACGGGCTGGCCGAGGACGAAGGCCCGGACCTCGTCGGTCAAGCCGGACAGCGGCCGCAGCTCGGCGATGTAGAACGGGTTCTCCATGAACCGGACGTCGAAGACGAGGTCCGCCTCGAGCGGCAGCCCGTACTTGAAGCCGAAGCTGATGAGCTGGATGGCGAGCTGGTCGGAGCGGACGGCCGTGGCGAGCTGGGCGAACAGCCGCTCGCGCAGCTCGCGCAGCGAGAGATCCGAGGTGTCGAGCACGATGTCGGCCTCGCCGCGCACCGGGTCGAGCAGCTTGCGCTCCTGGGCGATCGAGCTCGAGATCCCCCGCGAGTCCGCGAGCGGATGGCGGTGGCGGGTCTCGCTGAACCGGCGGATCAGGACGTCGTCGCGGGCCTCGAGATAGACGACCCGCGGCCGGATGCCGCGGCCCTCGAGGGCGCCGCGCATCGCCGCGAGCGCGATGTTCGGATCCCCCGAACGGACGTCGAGGACGACGGCGACGTGGGCGAAGCGCTCGCGGTCGGACGACACGAGGTCGGCCAGGTCGGGCAGCAGCTCACTCGGCAGGTTGTCGACCACGATGTAGCCGAGGTCCTCGAACAGCTTGGCCGCGGCCGTCTTGCCGCCCCCCGACAGGCCGCTCACCACCACGACGGCCGGCTCCGGTCCTGCCTCGCCCAGGGGCCCCGGCTCCGGCAGGCCCGTCAACGCCCGGAGCGCCGGATGAACAGGACGGTCAGTTCGAAGAGCACGTACATCGTGCCGCCGAGCACGAACGGGCTGACCAGGTCGCCGCCCGGCGTCGCGACGGCCGAGAAGACGGCGATGCCGAGGATCACGAACCGGCGTGAGGCCCGCAACCGCTCCGAGGTCAGGATCCCGACACGGGACAGGCCCACCAGGAGGATCGGGAACTCCATGACCAGCCCGAACGCGAGGACCATCGTGGTGACGAAGTCGAAGTAGGAGCCCGCCGTGATGAGGGGCTGCAGATCCTCGGACGTGAAGCTGATGAGGAACTGGGCCGCGAACGGCAGGACGACGATGGCGATGGCGGTCCCGAGCGCGAAGAACACCAGGGCGAGCGGGATCCACGGCCTGGCCGACCGTCGCTCGTTCGGGGTCAGCCCGGGCGAGACGAACGCCCACAGCTGGTAGAGGAGGACCGGCATCGCCAGGACGATGCCGACGACGACCGAGATCTTGATCTTGATGACGAACGCGTCACCGAGCCCGGTGAAGAACAGCGGGTTGTCGCCGGGGATGGCCGACGCCAGGAACCCGATGATCGGGTCCGCGACCGCGAACCCGACGATCGACGCGACCGCGACCGCGAGGATCGATCGGAACAGCCGCGTGCGCAGCTCGCCGAGGTGCTCGACGAGAGACATGACGTTCTCGTCGCCGGGCGACGTCGCCGGTGGCGGGGCGGGCTCGGGCAGGGCCGGGACGCCGGCCACGCCGGCGTCGGTCAGGGAATCGGCGTCGGCCATCTCAGGGTTGCGCGGCGCCGAACGTCAGTTCTGGCCGGTCGTGGGCTCGCTGGCGGCCGGGGCGGCCGTGACGGGCTCGACCGGGGCAGCCGCGGCCGGGGGCGCAGCCGGCGTCGCCGGGGCTGCCTGCGCCGGGGCCGCAGGGGCCGTTGCAGGGGGCATCGGCGACGTGTCGACCTTCACGGCTTCCTGGACGTCGGACGACGCCTTGCGGAACTCGCGGATGCTCTTGCCGAGCGCGGCACCGACGTCCGGCAGCTTGCCGGGGCCGAGGATCAACAGCGCGATGACCAGGATGATGACGAGCTCGAGCGGTCCGGGGGTAGGCATCGTTCGTCGTGCTCCTGTGGATGGCGGTTTCGCGGCGGCTAGGGTAGCACAGGGAGGCGCCGAGCCCAGTCCGCGGCGGCCTCCGCGACCCGCTCGAACGGGTCGCCGCCGGGTCGTTCCGGGGACGCGATCGCGGCACCGGCGATGCCCCGCGAGATGTTCACCAACAGGCCGCCACCGGCTCGCGCGGCGACCGGTCCGTCGCTCGCTCGGCCGTGCTGGAGGACCGGTCCCTCCTCGGCCCCCTGGGCACCGACGCCGGGCACGAGGAATGCAAGCCCGGGGGCCGTGGCCCGGATGGCCGCCAGCTCGTCCGGCGCCGTCGCCCCGACGACCAGCCCGACCGTCCCGCCGGGGCCCCAGTGCGCGGCTCGGCGTGCCACGCGCCGGTGGAGCGGCTCCGCGGGGGCGTCGATCGTGGGGTCTGCCGGGACGTCGAGGTCCTGCAGCTCTCCGGCGCCCGGGTTGGACGTGCGGCACAGGACGTAGGCGAACCGGTCGGTGCGCTCGAGGAACGGCGCGATCGCCTCGGAGCCCAGGTACGGGCTGACCGTCACGGCATCGGCGCCGAGGGCATCGAAGAGCGCGGTCGCCTGGCGAGCCGCCGTCGAGCCGATGTCGCCGCGCTTCGCGTCGGCCACGACCGGCAGGTCGGCGGGCAGCCCGGCACGGATCCGTTCGAGCGCCGCCAGCCCGGCCGAGCCGAAGGCCTCGAAGAACGCGAGGTTCGGCTTGATCGCCGCGGCGAACGGCCCGGCCGCCTCGGCGAGGAGCGTCGCGAACCGCTCGATGCCCGGCAGATCACGCGAGAAGCCCGCCGGCAGCCCCGCCGGATCGGGGTCCAGGCCGAGACACAGGACCGTGCCGGTCGCAGCGGAGCGTGCCGCGAGCCGCTCGAGGTAGGGCGTCGTCACGGTCGGCCGGTCAGGGGGCGGGACTGGAGCTCGCGCTGGCGCCCGGGTCGGCGCTCGGGGTCGGTTCGGGGGTCGGCGTCGGCGTGGGCGCCGGCAGGTCGCTCGCCGGGATGAACCAGTCGGGCCGCGAGTTCGCGTCCAGCCCGGACACCTCGGTCAGCGGGATCGTCTCCTTGATCGTCCAGGACGGGGCGATCCCGTCGAGCCGGGCGAGGCGGAGGTCGACGGTCTGGCCATCGAGGTGGAGGAAGGCGACGCCGTCGCCGGCCGGGGACCAGGTCGGGCCCCACGAGCTGTCGTCGTCGGTGATCCGCAGCAGTTCGCGGCCGGTCGAGCCGTCGAGGATCACGACGTCCGTTCCCCGGGTCGACGTCTTGGTGGCGGCGATGTACCGGCCGTCGGGCGAATAGGACGGATTCAGGTAGCCCGACGTCGTGATGCCCTTTGTCTTCTTGGTCGCCGGGTCGTACCGGACGATGACCGGCGTGCCGCGCGTCCCGGACCGGCCGTTCTTCACGTACAGCAGGTACTTGCCGTCGGGGCGCCACTCGGGATCCTGGTGGCCGAGGACCCCGGTCTCGGCGACGCCGGCCCGCTTGATCTTCTTGGTGGTCGTGTCGAAGAACTGGAGGACGACGTTGCTGTCCTCGGGGTTCGGGGCGTCGCTGACCATCGCGATCGTCGTGCCGTCGGGTGAGAGCACGGGCTGGCGCATCCAGTAGGACCACGTGAAGCCGCCCTGCTTGAAGCGGCCGGTCGCCAGGCGCTCGGGTTCCGCGCTGCCGTCGGCCGGGACCCGCATCAGGTCCGGGATCTGGAGGACATAGTTCGTCGTGGAGCCGCGGACCGGCCAGCGTCCCTCCCCGTCCCGGGTCCGGATGTAGTAGATCCACTTGCCGTCGGACGACCACGACGGCATCGAATCGCCGCCGCTGTTCGTCAGCTGGCGGACGTCCTTGCCGGCTCTGGACCCAGATGTTGCCGGCCTTCGCGTACACGATCGAGCCCTTGAACGAGACCTCGGTCGGGGGGACGATGACGACGTTCGACGGGGCCGGCGTCCGCTGCGCGTTCCCGTCGCCGTTGCCATTGCCGTTCCCGTTGCCGTTCGACCCGGTCTTGCCGCCGACGAACGGGACCTGGCCGTTCAGGAGGCTGATCGACACCAGCGCGATGAGCACCAGCCCGACGACCGAGAGGATGGGGGCGGCCATGGTGCGGACCGGCCCGATGCCGTACGGATCCTCGGCGCGCGGCGGTCGGGCGCGCGCGGCGGGCGGGCGGCGGGCTGGTCATGCGACGGCCCCCGTCACGACCGGCGCGGCCCCACCCGCGAGGATCGCGGCGGCCTCCGGATGGCTCCCGGACGTCGCCGCATCGCGGATCTCGAGCTGGAGCGTCTCGAAGCCGCCGAACGTGCGGCTGACGAGCCGGGCGACGACATCGAGCCGGTCGCCCTCGTGGACGACCTCGGCCAGGTCGGCCCGCCCGAAGGCGATCCCGTCGAGGACGTCGAGGTTGCGGCGCAGGGTGAGCTGGCTGTGGCCGCCGTTGGCGGCCCGGACCCGGGTGACGGTCAGCCCGAGCACCGCGACGAGTGGCTCCGGGTTGCCGGGGCCGCAGGGGGCGAGGCCGGACAGCTCGCGAAGCAGCGCGTAGTCCACGGCGAGTGCCGGCAGGGCGAGATCGATCCGCAACGGGGTCCGCGGGTCGCGCGGCGCCGACTCGGCCGCCACCGCGAGGAAGCGTTCGCAGAAGGCCGGCCAGCGGTCGGCCGGCAATTCGAAGCCGGCGGCGCCGGCGTGGCCGCCGAACCGCGTGAAGAGGTCGCCGCACCGTTCCAGGGCGGCACCCAGGTCCAGGCTGCCGTCGCTCCGGCATGAGGCCCGGATGGTGTCGCCGATGTCGGCCCCGACGACCGCGGGTCGGCCATGGTCCTCCGCGAGACGCGCGGCGACGAGTCCGACGATGCCGACGCTCCACGGCCCGTGGATCAGGGTGGCGGGAGGGGCGGCGGTCTCGTCGACCATGGCCCGTGCCTCGGTCAGCACCCCCTTGACCAGGTCACGGCGTTCGAGGTTGGCCGCCTCGAGGGCGTCGGCATGCAGGGCGGCCTCGTCGGCCGACTCGGCGAGCAGCAGTCGCGCGGCGACCATCGCCTCCCCCATCCGGCCGGCCGCATTGAGCCGGGGCGCGAGCGCGAAGGCGATCGTCTCGAGGTCCGCCGCCGCAGGCTCGATGCGCGCGCGGCTGAGGAGGGCGGCGACGCCGGGCCTCGGAGCAGTGCGCAGGCGTTCGAGCCCGAGCCGGGCGATGGCCCGGTTCTCGCCGACGATCGGCGCCACGTCGGCGACGGTCCCGATGGTCGCGAGGTCGGTCAGGGCGAGGGCCGCGGCGGCCCCACCGGGCATGTCGGCGAGCAGCGCCTGCGCGACCTTGAAGGCGACGCCGGCACCGGTCAGCCGGCGGTCCGGGTACCGCGGAGTCCGGGCGATGGGGATTGACGAGCGCCAGCGCCGGCGGCAGGACCGGGGGGACGCGGTGGTGGTCGGTGACGATGACGTCGATGCCGCGGGCGTTCGCGGCCTCGATCTCCGCATGGCTGGTCGAGCCGCAGTCGACCGTGACGATCAACGTCGCTCCGGAACGCTCGGCGGCGTCGAGCGCGGCGAGCGACAGGCCGTGACCCTCGTCCAGGCGACTCGGGACGTACGGCTCGGCCCGGATCCCGTACCGCGCGAGCGCGATGACCAGGATGGCGAGGCCGGTCAGCCCGTCGGCGTCGAAGTCCCCGAAGACGAGGACCGGCTCGTCGTGTGACCGGGCGCGGTCGAGGCGGTCGAGGAGCAGCCCGATGTCGGGCAGCGACATGGGATCGTTGAGGGCGTCGAGCGGGTCCGCGAACCAGGCGTCCACGGCGGCGCCGTCGGCAACGCCCCGGCTGACCAGCACGCCCGCGAGCCGTTCGGACAGTCCGTGCGCCGCGGCGGCGGCCGCCACGTCGGGCGGCAAGGCGGTCCCCGCGGGAAACGCCCATCGGAAGCGGGGCTCGATCACGTCCATCAGCATGCCACGCGTCGCTGCACGGCGGCTTTACCCAGCCACCGACGCGCCCGGATCAGGAGACGGACCGGCGTGCCCGCGGGGCGCGCGAGCTCTCGACCCGCCCTCGCTTCCGGTCCTCCCAGAGGTGCCAGTCGACCAGCAGCGGGGAGGCCACGAAGATCGACGAGTAGGTCCCCGAGATGATGCCGATCAGCAGCGCGAGGATGAACCCGTTGATCGCCGAGCCGCCGAACAGCAGCAGTGCCAGGAGGGTCAGCACGACCGTGAGGCTCGTCGTGATCGACCGCCCGAACGTCTGGAGGACCGAGTGGTTGACGATGTCGGCGAACGGTTCGCCCGCGTGTCTGGCCTTGTTCTCGCGGACCCGGTCGAAGACGACGATCGTGTCGTGGACGCTGAAGCCGATGATCGTGAGCATCGCCGTGACGAACAGGGCATCGATCTCGACGCCGAAGAACGTCCCGAGGATCGCGAACGTCCCGACGACGAGGATGACGTCGTGGAGGAGGGCGACGAGCGCGGTCACGCCGAACTTCACGTCACGGAAGCGGTAGGTGATCCAGAGCAGGATGCCGATCGAGCCGACGAGGATCAGGACCAGCGCCTGGCTGATGAGGTCGGAGCTGACGACCGCACCGATCGTCGTCAACGTGTTCTGCTGGGCGATCGGGCCCAGCTCCGATTCGAGTGCTTCGCGGACGGCGCCCAGCTGACCGGTCGAGGGCAGCTCTGTGTTGCCGACCGGCGCCGACCGACGGGGACGCGGACGGGCTGGCGCTCGCGCCCGCCGAGGCGGATGGCGCTGGTGACGCGGAGGGCGCGGGACTCGGGCTGGCGCTCGGCGTCGGGCTCCCGCTCGGGCCCGGGCTGGTCGACGCGGCCGGGCTGGCGGATGCCGCTGGACTGGCCGACGCGGCCGGGCTGGCAGAGGCCGCAGGGCTGCCAGAGGCACCCGGGCTGGTCGACGGCGCCAGGGTCGGCACCGGCGTCGACGGCGGGGGCGTGGCGAGCCCGATCGGGATGGTCTTGATCTCGATGAAGCCCGAGCCCGTCGTGATCGCGGTCGCCTCGAGCCCCTGCTCGGCGAAGACCGCCTCGACCTGGTCGGGGGTGACCGCCGGATCCTCGAAGCGGATCTCCCACTTCGTGCCGCCGGTGTAGTCGATGGTGAACTGGAGGCCGGCGTCCGTGAACGGCGTCAGCAGGATGAAGACGAGGCCCGGGATGGTGAGGACGAGCGAGACGAGATAGAACCAGCGTCGCTTGCCGATGACATCAAACACGCTCGGGAGCCTCTCGGCGCGCCGAGGGTCGGTTTGTGCCGCGGGCCACGAACTCGCCGTCGCGGAGGCCGTAGAACGACGGCCGGCGTGCCCATTCCTGGCGCACCATCACCCGCATGATCGAGCGGGTCACGACGATCGCGCTGAACATCGAGGTGAGGACGCCGATGATCAGGACGAGCGCGAAGCCGCGGATCGTCGAGGACCCGAAGGCGTACAGGATCGTGGCCGTGATCAGGCTCGACACGTTCGAGTCGAGGATCGAGTTCCAGGCGCGGTTGAAGCCGGCCTCGACGGCCGCCGGGAGCGACTTGCCGACCCGCAACTCCTCCTTCATCCGCTCGAAGATGAGGATGTTCGCGTCCACGGCCATGCCGACCGACAGCACGAACCCCGCGATGCCGGCGAGCGTGAGGGTCACCGGGACGAGTCGGAAGATCGCGACGACGACGAGCGTGTAGTACAGCAGCGCGAAGCTCGCGACCAGCCCGATGGCCCGGTAGTAGATGACCATGAAGATGATGACCATCGCGATGCCGAGGAAGCCGGCCAGCACGCTCTGGGACAGGAACTTGTCGCCCAGCGTCGCGCTGATCTGCTCGCTCGAGAGCTCGGTGATCGGGAACGGCAGCGAGCCGAACTTCAGGACGGTGACGAGGCTGTTGGCCTCCTTCGCCGGGAAGCCGCCGATGCCGCCGGATTCGATCTGGACCTGGCCGTTCGGGATGGCGTTCCTGATGACCGGCGCCGAGATGACGGTCCCGTCGAGGGTGATCGCGAAGTAGTCGCCGACGTGGGCGCCGGTGTAGTCGCCGAAGAGCTTGGCGCCGTCGCCCTTGAGCACGAAGTCGACGGTCAGGCCGCCGGACTGGTCCTGCCCGATCGAGGCCGACTGGACCTGGTCGCCACTGAAGAGCGGCGGGAACTGCTTCAGGTCCAGCTTCTGGCCTTCCTGCGCCTGTCGTCTGGCCGAGCGGGACGAAGTCGAGCCGGCCGGTCTGGCCGACCAGCCGGCGGACCGAATCGGGATCCGTGACGCCCGGCAGCTCGACGACCACACGGTCGGAGCCCTGGGTCACGACGACCGGCTCGGAGACGCCCGTCTGGTTCACGCGGCGCTCGACGATGTCCTTGATGATCGCCATGTCCGCTGCGGTCGGCGACTTGCCATCGACCGGCTGGGCCTGGTACTCGACCCGAAGGCCGCCGGACAGGTCGAGCCCCAGCTTCGTTTCGACCGTCCGTGAGCCCGAGGCGCTCGAGGCGTCCGGCAGGGTGAGGTTCGGGAAGAAGCAGATGAGGAGGGCGACGACGCCGATGAGGATGATGAGGATGGGACCGGCTCTACGCATACCGGCGGGATGGTACACGGAACGCCCCCCGGACGCCGCCGGAGCGGTCAGGCCTCCAGCGTGGCCTTGATCCGCGCCGCCAGCGCCCGCCCGATGCCCGGCACGGCGGCGATCTGCTCGACCGGCGCGTCACGCACGCGCTTGATCGAACCGAAGACCTTGAGGAGCTCGCGCTTCCGCTTCGGACCGACGCCGGGGAGGTCGTCGAAGGCCGACCGGATCGCCCGCTTGGCCCGCAAGTCGCGGTGATAGGTGATGGCGAACCGGTGCGCCTCGTCGCGCAGCCGCTGGACGAGGTAGAGCGCCGGTGACGTCGGCGGCAGGACGATCGGGTCCGGCCGGTCGGGCAGGAACAGCTCCTCGCGCTCCTTGGCCAGGCCTGCGAGGGCGATGTCGTGGAGGCCCAGTTCGTCGAGCACCGCCTTCGCGGCACTCACCTGTCCCCGCCCGCCATCGATGAGCACGAGGTCGGGCATCGCCCAGCGGCGTTCCTCGTCGCTCCCCTCCTGGCCGACCTTGACCGTCCGGAACCGGCGACGCAGGACCTCCTGGTGGCTGGCGAAGTCGTTGGGCCCCTCGACCGTCCGGATCCGGAACCGGCGGTACTCGCCCGAGCGGGGCTTGCCGTCCTGGAAGACGACCATGCTGCCGACCGATTCGCTGCCCTGGAAGTTGCTGATGTCGTAGCACTCGATGCGCGCCGGGGCGTCGGCGAGGTCGAGGGCGTCGGCGAGCTCCTGGAGCGCAGCAAGGGTCTTGCCCTGGTCGGCCAGCCAGCGGGCCTGCTCGCGCGCGAGCGTCTCTGCGGCATTGCGCGCCGCGAGGACCATGAGCTGTCGCTTCTCCCCGCGCTGGGCGACGCGGAGATGGACCGGCCCGCCTCGGCGCTCGGCAAGGAACGCCTCGAGGTCCGCGACATCGGTCGCGGTCGAGGGCAGGTAGACCTCGCGCGGGATCGACGTCGCCCGCGCGTAGTACTGCTCGAGGAAGCTGGCCAGCACCTCGTCGTCGCTCGCCTCCCGGGCGGCATCGAGGAGGAACACGTCCCGCCCGACCATCTTGCCGTCGCGGATCGCGAAGAGCTGGACGGCCGCCTGGTTGTCCGCGCGCGCGAGGCCGACCAGGTCGAGCTCCGTCTTCGCGAACGCGGCCATCTTCTGGCTCTCCATCGTCCGCTCGATGGCCCGGATCTTGTCGCGAAGGACCGCGGCGCTCTCGTACTCCTCGCGCGCGGCGGCCGACGCCATCTCGCCCTCGAGCGCCTTGACGAGCGTCTCCTGGCGGCCTTCGAGGAAGAGCTCGACCTGGGCGATGTCCGCCCGGTAGGCGTCCTTCTCGATCGCCTGGATGCACGGGCCCTGGCACTTCTTGATGTGGTACAGGAGGCACGGCCGCTGCAGCGCGCGCTCGCCGTCCTTGATGTCGATCGTGCAGGTCCGGAACGGGAAGAGACGCCGCACCAGGTTCATCGACTCGTCGACGCTCGTCGCCGACGCGTACGGCCCGAAGTACCGGCTGCCGTCGTTGACGAGCTTGCGCGTGCGCTCGATGCGCGGGAAGTCGTCGCCGAGGGTCACCTTGATGTACGGGTAGCTCTTGTCGTCCTTGAGCCGGACGTTGAAGCGCGGCCGGTAGCGCTTGATGAGGTTGGCCTCGAGCAGCAGTGCCTCCGACACAGAGTCGGTCAGCGTGTACTCGAGCTCGGCGACGCGGTCGATGACGCTCCGGATCCGGTGGATCTCGCCGGCCGGCGTGGCCTTCTGCCAGTACGACCGCACGCGGTTCCGCAGGCTCTGCGCCTTGCCGACGTAGACGACCGTGCCGCGCTCGTCCTTCATGAGGTAGACGCCCGGCCGGTCCGGGAGACGTTTGAGGGTCGCTTCGAGGTCCGCGTTCACGCTCCGATCGTACGACGCGCGACGAAACGGAGGGGTGGGCCCTCGCCCACCCCTCCGTCATGTGGCCTGGTCTAGCCGCCGCGGGTCACGGACCGACGATCCGTCCCTCGACGACCGGGTCGATGAACGGGTGGGCCGTCACGTACTCGATCGCGACATCGAGCAGCGCGTCGCCCGGCTGGAGGACGTCCGTGCCCTGGGTGAAGACGGTGTAGCCGTCGCCACCGGTGAACATGAAGTCGTTGGTGACGAAGCGGACGGTGTCCGTCGGCCCGACCGGCGTGGCCGGACCCGATATGCCGCTCGGCGTCTTCCAGATGCCGTCCACGACAGGTGTCGTGCCGGTGCAATGGAAGGTGACCTTGAGACCGGACACCTGCGGGAATCGACCGGTGCCACCCGCGAACGCGGGGTCGCAGAACGGCGCGAACCCGTTGAGGAACGCGGTCGTCATCTGGGCCCCGGTCAGCGTCTCGATGACGGTCCGGTTGCCGAAGGGCAGGACGGCGAACATCTCGCCCCAGGTGATCTCGTTGACGGCCTCGCCTGCGGACGGCGGGGCTCCGACGATGTTCTGGCGCAGCCCACCGGAGTTCGTGTAGGCGGCTTCGACGCCGGGATACTTCACCCGCATCGCGTCGGCGACCATGTTGCCCATCTCCGACTCGTGGAGCCGGGTGAGGTCGCGCAGGATGTCGTTCGCCTGCGTCCCGATGACCTTGTTGCGCAGGACCGCGGTGTCGGCGTTGGCCTGGGCCACGATCGCCTGGACGTCGGCGCGGGGCGTGACCCCGATGGACTTCGCGACGCGCGTCGCGCCGCCCGCCCACACGACGTCGCCGTTCTTCACCATCAGCTGGAGGACCGAGTAGCTCGCGCCGGCGTTGATGCCCTCGGTGACGAGGATCTTGCCGACCATCAGGTTGGAGACCCGGTGGGTGTGGCCGACGATCATCGCGTCGACGGTGGTCGTCTGGAGCTGGTTCGCGATGTCGACGATCGGGCCGACCCAGGGCGTGCCGGCCTTGTTGCCGAGTGTGTTGGTCCCCTCGTTCGTGCCCTGGTGGATGACCACGAGCTGGACCTTGACGCCCCTCTTGCGGAGTCGCTCGGACTCCGCCTTGATGCGCGGCGCCCTCGGGCAGGAAGGTCAGGCCGGCCGTGTTGCCGGCCGAGACCAGCTCGGGTGTGTTCTGGAGCTCGGCGCCGATGACGCCGACCTTGACGCCGTGGACGTTGAACACGACCGAGGGCGTCACCCACGGCGGGGTGTTGCCGGTCGCGGTCTCCACGATGTTCGTGGCCAGGAACGGGAAGTCCGCCCGGAGCTGCTGCGCGAGGAGCCGCGTCAGCCCGTAGTCGAACTCATGGTTGCCGTAGGACGTTGCGTCGAGCCCCCAGGCGTTCTCGACGTCGATGGCCGGCGTGTCATCGAGCAGCGCCGAGTTCGGCGGGGAGGCCCCGACGTTGTCGCCGCCGGCCAGGATCAGGCCCGGGCCCGGGAGGGCCGCCAGGTCCTCGTCGAACATCGTCGCCAGTTGGCCGGCGCCGCCGACGCTGGTGTTGAGCCCGTCGACCGTCATCGTCGTCGGGTCGAGCTGACCGTGGAAGTCGTTGAGCCCGACGATCGAGATCGGCTTGACGCTGCTGCCGCCCTTCACGATCGACAGCAGGACCTTGCCCTGGCTGTACTGCGGCTCGGGGATGCCGAGCAGGTACGCGAGCGTCGGGGCGAGGTCGATGGAGCGGGCGCTGACGGAGCCCTTCGCGGATCCCCTCCCCGCCCGCGAGGAACGTGGCCCGCATGTTGATCGAGTGCCCGATGTCCTGGACGTCCGGCACGTAGCCGTGCTGTCCGAAGAAATGCGATGGCGCGATCAGCGTGCCGGGCGTCTCGGCATCGAACTGGTAGGGCGGATACGAGAACGCGACGAGGTCGCCGGTCCGGGTCGGATGGGACATGTCGGCGGTCGTGCCCGGACCGTTCGGGATGTAGCGGGCCTCGGCCCGGGTGTAGGCCCGGTCGATGACCTTCCAGCCCTCCGGCGTTGCCGTCATGGGTCCAGTCGTTCGGGTCGACGACGCCGAGGAACGCGGCCTTGATCGCGGCCACGGTCGCGTTGAGGTCCGTGGCCGGGACCTGGGTGAACCCGCCGCCGGCCGGGTCTCGGCCGGCGAGGTTGAGGTAGATCTGGACGGTGCCGCCGGCCCAGCAGGCCTTCGCCTTGCCGATGGTCTCGCCGGTCGCGGGCCGGCAGTTGGACGTCTGCGGCTTCGAGAGGAGCCCGAGGTCGACGAGGACCTTGCTCGCGTCGATCGCCAGGAACTGCGGGGCGAAGCCGTGGTCCGAGGCGACGAACGTCGTCGGGTCCTTGGCCATCAGCTTGCGCGCGAGCGCGAGCGTCTCGTCGGCCTCGACGTAGGCCTGGCGGATGAACTTCGAGCGCTGGCTGACACGATGGTCCTTGACGCCGTCGAGGTTGACGTCGTCGTAGGCCGGGTTCGCCGCGCCATTGGGCAGCCGCTTCGTCACCAGCCCAAGGAACTGGTGCTGGAACTCGTCGGTGGTCGGCATGCCCGCGAGGAGCAGGTCCGGCTTGTAGGTCTTCACGACGTACTTGAGCATCGGCGTGTGGCCGGTCGCCCAGTACAGGCCCTGGTCGACGTAGGTCTGCTCGCTGACGACGCCGGCCTCGAGGACCGCGAAGTCGGCTGCCGTGGACGTCGGGAACGTCTGGGCGAGGTACTCGTCGAAGTCGCCGGTGAAGCCGGGCTCACCGGGCCACGTCGGCCACGCGGCGATCGCGCGCGACACGGACGTATGGAAGAGGCGCACGCGCGAGAGGTCCTTGGTCAGCTCCTCGACGCGGACGAGCATCCCGGCGGTCTTGCCGTCGAGCGCTCCGCCCTGGATCTTGACCTTGACGTCTGCCCACTGGCCCTTCTTCAGGGTGCCGACGGAGGCCGCGCCGTCCTTGCTCGGCGAGAACAGGACGCGGTCGTAGTCGACCTGCCCGTTGTTCGTGCGGTCGAAGATGTAGGCGTTCAGGCCGTACTTGTCGACGCCGAAGTCGAGGACGCGCAGGCGCATCTCCTGGGCCGGGCTGTAGGACACGGGCACGTTGGTCCAGCCGGTCGCGGGGCTCGGCGCCGCGCCCGCGAACGGGGCCTGGCCGGCGTACCCGGCCGGGTGATCGAACTGCAGTCCGAAGCTGGCGATGAACGGGGCGTCATCGAAGATCTCGGCGGAGCCGCCGATGAAGTTGGTCGCGACGCCGCGGCCGGAGTGGAAGCTCTGGAAGTCGATCGTCGGGCCGCTGATGGTCGCGTTGCGGCCACCGGCCCACTCGACCTGGGCGACCTTGAGGCCGGCGCGCTCGGCCGACTGGGCGATCGTCTCGACCTGGAGGACGTTCGGGTCGAAGGCCGCCGTCCGGTTGCCGAACGGCTGCCCCGAGATGTGGAACGTGTTGTTCGTCGAGCCGTGGACGCCCGGCCACGCGCCGGTGGCCAGCGTGTACCAGCCGGCGCCCGTGTTCGGGGGCGCCTGCGTGCGCAGGCCGTTGCCGGTGGCGAAGGCGCCGTTGCGGAGGAATCGGCCCATCGTCGGGAGCAGGCCGTCGTTCACGTACTTCTTGACCGCGTCCTGGCGGAGTCCGTCCGCCGCGAAGAACACGGCCTTGTCGCTGGGCGCCGACGGTGGCGATGAGGCGATCGCCGAGGCGCCTCCCAGCTGCGACAGGACCAGGAGGGCGGTGCCGATCAGCACCAGGAAACGACGGGACGGTCGGGACACGGGGCACCTCCGCGACACGTTCGATCTCGCGGGCGGTGGGATGGGGACACGCCTCCCACCGAGCGCGCGCGACCACCAGACTGGGACGGCCACCTTATCGCGATGTGAACGGACCCGCATGACGGGTTTGCAGAACGTTGCCCGCGTGCACCGGAAATCGCGGGGTGAGGGCCGGCGAGCAGACTCGCGTCGCATGAGCATCCATCCGGCGGTGGCGGAGCGTCTCGCGCGACTCGCCCCGGACCAGCGGACCGCGGCCACGGCCCCGCCCGGGCCGGTGCTGGTGGTCGCGCCGGCGGGGAGCGGCAAGACCACGACCCTCGTCGCGCGCGTCGCCTGGCTCATCGCCTCAGGGCGTCGCGCCCGACGCGGTCGCGGCCATCACGTTCAACCGGCGTGCCGCCGTGGAGCTGTCCGAGCGGGTCGACGCCGCGCTGGCGCCGCTCGGCATCGAGGCGGGCGCCGTCCGGGTCCGCACGTTCCATGCCCTCGGCCTCGAGATCCTGCGGGATGCGGGCGCGCCCATGGGCGAGCTCGTCGACCGGGCGGCGGTCCTTGCGGAGGTCGCGCCGTGGGCCGACGAGGCGGCGCTGGTCGAGCTGGACGGCGCCGTCTCGCGCCTGAAGGTCGAGCTCGGCGTGACCGCCGCGGACGTCGCCGGCGATCCCGACGCCGGCCCGATCGCCCGGGTCTTCGTCGACTACGAGGCTGCCGTCTCGGCCCGGGGCGGGCTCGACTTCGACGACCTTGTCCTCCGCGCGATCGAGCGGCTCGAGACCGACCGTGCCCTGCTCGCTCGCTGGCGCGAGCGGTGCGCCCACCTGCTCGTGGACGAGGTCCAGGACGTCGACCGGGCGCAGCTCCGGCTCGCGCTCCTCCTGGCCGAGCCGGCCAACCGGATCCTGCTCGTCGGCGATGACGACCAGTCGATCTACGGCTGGCGCCTGGCCGACGTCCGCAGGGTCCTGGGCCTCGACGCGGTCCTGCCCGGCCTCGTCCGGGTCGACCTGGAGGTCAACTACCGCTGCCCGGCCCCGGTCGTGGAACGCGCCGTCCGGCTCGTCGAGCACAACCGCGAGCGGTTCGCGAAGCGGATCGGCGCCGGCCCGGCGGCGACCGGGACGCTCGTCCTCGCTCCGGACGCGGATGACGATCCCGTCCGGCTGCACCGTGCGATGGACCGCTGGCCGGACGACGACTCCACGCGGGCCGTCCTGGCTCGCACGAACCGCGAGCTGATCCCGGCTGTCGTCGTGGCCATGGCCGCCGGCATCCCGTTCCGTGCCGCCCGACTCGAGCTGCCGCTCGAGGACGCCCGTCTCGACGCCGCGCTGGCGGACGCGCGCGAACGAGGCCGGCCGGGTGAGCCGCTCCTGGTCACGCTCGGCCGGTGCCGCGCGGTCGCGACCGATCCGGCCGCCCGGCGTCTGGTGGCGACCCTCCTGGCCTGGGCGCCGCCGTTCGCCGACCTCGCGGCGTTCGTCGCAGCGATCGACGCCGCGCGGCAGCGCCTCGCCGAGCTCCGGCGCGACGACGCCCGGCTGACGCTCGCCACCGCACACGCCACGAAGGGCCTCGAGTTCGACCACGTCGTCATCGTCGGGATGGAGGCGGCGCGTTTCCCGAGCGCCCGGGCCGTCGACCACGCACAGGATCCCGCCCGGGCATACGAGGAGGAGCGGCGGCTGGCGTACGTCGCGTGGACCCGGTCGCGGCGCACCCTGACCCTCCTGTACGACCCGGCGGCACCCTCCCCGTTCCTGCTCGAGGCGTTCAGCGCCGAGGAACTCGGGCTCAGCCTCGCAACCCAGTCGCATTAGCGGAGCAGTCGGTCGACCGTTTCAAGAAGTGGCTCGGTCATAGACAGGCCGGAGACCATCCTCACGAGCTCGGACCGGGAGCGCACACCCAGCTTGCCGTAGATGTGGCCGAGATGGAACTCGATGGTCTTCGGGCTGATGAACAGGGCGGCTCCGGCCTCCTTGTTCGTCGCACCTTCGGCGACGACAAATGCCACCTGAAGCTCCTGGGACGTCAAGGCAAGCAGGGACCCGCCCGGGGTCGGGGCTGGAGTCTCGCCGGTGGCTCGCAATTCGACACGTGTCTGCTCCGCCCAGGACTCGGCGCCGAGCCTCTCGAAGGTCGCGAGGGCCTGGTGGAGCACGACGCGGGCGGCAGCTCGGTGACGCGAATGACGACGACGCCGACCGAGACACAATTCCGTTCGGGCGCGTTCGAACGGCTCTTCGACGCCGTGCAGCTCGAGTGCGTGCACCAGGATCGCCTCGTACGCGTCCTCGCCGGCGAGTAGGCCCCGGCACCGTGCCGCGGTCGCGGTCGCCCATCGGCTGCCGGTACTCCGGGCTTGTTCCTCGAGCGCCTCCAGCTCGCGGACCGCATCGTCGCCGCGGCCCACCCGGAAATACGCCTCGATCAGATCGGCGTTCCAAGGCACCGGGGTGGGGAGCCCGACGCCGAACTCGACCTCGAGACGAGCACACTCCGCCAGATGGGCCGACGCCCGCTCAGGACGCCCGATCGAAAGTTCGAGCGCGCCCAGTGCGGCGGCCGCGTAGTTTTCGACGACTGGCACGCCGAGCCGGCGCGCGACCTCGAGCGCAGCGGCAGCGTGGTCCCGACAGGGGGATTCGAGGCCGAGCTGGGCCTCGACGCGCGCGAGCGTGATGAGCGACATCGACGACGACACCGTCTGCCCCGTTTCCACCGCGAGCTGGACCGACTCGGCGGCCGCCGCATAGGCCGTCGGCGTCCGCCCGCAGCGGAGTTCGAGTTCAGCGAGTAGAGCCAGCGGATAGGGCAACAGGGTCACGGCACTGGCAGCCCTGGCAGTCATCACCACGCGCTCGAGCATTCGTCTGGCCGTCTTCCATTCCTCGAGCCACGACAGCGTGTGGGCGGCCGTCACGAGCACGACCCCGGTCTCCCCGAGGGGACTCGTCGTTTCCAGGGCCGGGACGAGCGGTTCCAGGATCGCGCGTGATTCGCTCACGCGGCCAGCGAGCGCGAGACCGGCCGCGAGCGACAGGGTGGCGACCATGTGGACCGGGCCGCCGCTCGATTCCGACAGCCGAACTGCTCGCCGCGCCGTCTCGACCACGACATCGATCGCGGCAGCGCCGGACGCCGCGTTTGAGGCCAGGGCGAGCATCAGTGCCGCACGCTCCGCGTCGTAGGGCTCGACGCGGTGGGCCTCCTCGACCAGCAACGCGAACGTATCCAGCAATGGGCTGACGAACATCAACGACGCGGCTCGCAGCTGCTGGACGTCAGCTCGATGGATCGGGTCGCTTGTCTGGTCCAGGACATCCGCAAGGATGTCGGCCGCGGTCTGCCCCTGGCCACCCAGGCGGAACGCGTTGGCCGCTCCGATCGTCCGGCGGATCCGGTCGCCGGCGACCGGACTCATCCGGGCGGATGTCGTCAAAGCGTTCGCTGCGGCCGCGTAGCCGCGGCGCCCCTGCGCGTCGCTCGCCGAATCTTCGAGCAGCCGTGCTACGCGCTCATCCGGTCCGGCCGCGGCTGCCGCAAGGTGCCATGCGATCCTATCCGTCATCTCCGGGCCGAGTGCCATGGCGAGCGTCCTGTGAGCCTCGCGTCGATCGCCTGCCTCTGCCAAGTGATACACGGCCGACCGCAGGAGCGGGTGGCGGAACTCGACCTTGCCCGCCCGTGTCGTCACGAGTCCGGCTCGCTCGGCTGCGTCGAAGTCGCTCGTCGCCAAGCTCACGGACCTGAGGGCCCTTTCGACCTCGATCGCATCGCCCGAGTCGCTCGCCGCGGCGATCAGGAGAGCGCCTCGTGTCTCCGTCGGGCTCAGCCCCGCGAGCGGTTGAGCTCGCGCAGGAGGCGGTCGATCGCGTCGAGGAAGGGCTCGGTCAGCTCGGCCGGCAACGCGTCCCGCACCGAGTCCTTCGGTCCGTAGGCCGCCCGGGCCCGCATCGCGGTCCGGCGCAGGGCCACCGGCTCCTCGTCGCGGAGCCGATCGGGCAGCGGCTCGAGATAGGCGGCCCAGCGCGTGGCGCCGAGCGCGTGCGCCGCCGCGACGAGACGGTCGGCATGCCTGGCGGCCTCCAGCCCGGCGGCGTCCAGGACCGGCCGCTCGTGACGGGCGGGGGCACGGCCGGACGTGGCGGCCCGACCCTCAGTCATCCGCCGGGCGCGCTCCCGTGGTGCTGGTCTCCTCGGGCGCGTCGTCCGGCGGCTTGATCAGCACGAGCGGCAGGCGCTTGCGCTCCGAGCCGTTGACCAGGATCCGGAACGAGTAGTCGCCGGGGGCCGGGAACGTCAGGTTCCACAGGTCGATCGAGAAGGTGAGCGTCGCGTCCCGGCCGTCCTTCTGGCTGCGGGCCACGAGGCTCCCGGTGGCGCCCGCCACCTCCGCCCCGTCCGGGTCGAGCAGGACGAACCGGATCTCGTGCTCGCGCTCCGTCTCGGGGGCCGTCACCTGCAGCCCGATGACCATGGCCAGGTGCGGGTGGCGCAGCGGGAAGCGCCGGCCGCCGATCCGGGCGATCCCGCCGCCCAGCACGTGGAACTTCTGGCCGGGGATGGTCTCCGCGGCGTCGGCCAGGAAGGCGAAGTCGATGTCCGGCACCTGCGTATGCTAGCCGACCGCCAGCGGGCGCCAGCGGCTCAGCGGCTCCTCGACGCGGCCGCGGCCCGCTTGCGCGACGGCGCGATCTTGATCGCGGGCGCGGCGCCATGCCCGTTCGTGCTGCCGCGTCCCGCCTCGTCCGCGAAGGTCACGTCCGAGAGCGGCACGAGCGGCTCGCCCCGCAGCACCCGGGCGAGGTACTCCCCGGTTGCCGAGCCGGCCGCCGCGGCGATGGCCTCGGGCGGGCCCTCGGCGATGATCAGGCCGCCGCGGTCGCCGCCTTCCGGGCCGAGGTCCACGATCCAGTCGGCCGTCTTGATCACGTCGAGGTTGTGCTCGATGACGAGGACCGTGTTGCCGCCGTCGACCAGCCGATGGAGGACCTCGAGCAGCTTCTCGACGTCGGCGAAGTGCAGGCCCGTCGTCGGCTCGTCGAGGACGTAGAGGGTCCGGCCGGTCGCCCGCCGCGACAGCTCGGTCGAGAGCTTGACGCGCTGGGCCTCGCCGCCCGAGAGCGTCGTCGCCGGCTGCCCGAGGTGGACGTAGCCGAGGCCGACGTCGAACAGCGTCTGGAGCTTCGTCTGGATCTTGGGCACGGCCGTGAAGAAGTCGAGCGCCTCCGCGATCGTCATCTCGAGGACGTCGGCGATCGACTTGCCCTTGTAGTGGATCTCGAGCGCCTCGCGGTTGTAGCGCTTGCCCTTGCACACCTCGCACGGCACGTAGACGTCGGGCAGGAACTGCATCTCGATCTTGAGGATCCCGTCGCCCTTGCAGTGCTCGCAGCGGCCGCCCTTGACGTTGAAGCTGAAGCGCCCAGGCGTGTAGCCGCGAACGCGCGACTCGGGGACTCCGGCGAACAGCTCGCGGATGGTCGTGAAGAGCCCGACGTACGTCGCCGGGTTCGAGCGCGGCGTGCGCCCGATCGGGCTCTGGTCGATCTCGATGATCTTGTCGATGTGCTGGGCGCCCTCGAGGCGGTCGTGGGCGCCGACCGGCTCCCGGGACCCGTTCAGCTCGCGGGCGAGCGCCCGATACAAGACCTCGGTGACGAGCGTGCTCTTGCCGCTGCCCGAGACGCCGGTCACCGCCACGAACGTGCCGAGGGGCAGCCGGAGGTCCACGCCCCGCAGGTTGTGCTCCCGGGCGCCCTGGACGCGGAGCTCCTTGCCGTTGCCCTTCCGTCGGACGGCGGGGATCGGCACGGACCGGTCGCCGCGCAGGAACGCGCCCGTGATCGAGCGCGGCTCGCCGAGCACGGCCTCGAGCGGTCCGTTCGCGACGATCTCGCCGCCACGCTCCCCTGCCCCTGGGCCGATGTCGACGACCCAGTCCGCGGTCCGGATGGTCTCCTCGTCGTGCTCGACGACGAGCACGGTGTTCCCGAGGTCGCGCAACCGGGTCAGTGTCGCGATGAGCTTGGCGTTGTCACGCTGGTGGAGGCCGATCGAGGGCTCGTCGAGGATGTACAGCACGCCCATCAGGGTCGTCCCGATCTGGGTCGCGAGGCGGATCCGCTGCGCCTCGCCGCCGGACAGCGTCACGCTCGTCCGGTCGAGGGTCAGGTAGTCCAGCCCGACGTCCACGAGGAACCCGAGCCGCGCGACGATCTCCTTGAGGACCTGCTGGGCGATGGTGCGCTCGCGCTCGGAGAGCGACGCCGCGAGACCCGTTGCCCAGCGGAGCGCCTCGGTGATCGACATCGTCGACACGTCCCAGACGTTCCGGTCGCCGATCGTCACCGCGAGGATCTCGGGCTTGAGGCGCTTGCCGCCGCAGGTCGGGCACGGCCGCGTGACCATGTACTTCTCGAGCTCGGTCTTGACGAACTCCGAGTCGGTCTCGCGATAGCGTCGCTCGAGGTTCGTGACCACGCCCTCGAAGGTGGCGGTGTAGGTGTTCTCGCCCCGCTCGTGGCGATACCGGACGACGACCTTCTCGTCCTTGGCGGCCCGCAGGACGTAGTCGATGGCCTCCGGGGGCAGGTCCCGGACCGGGGCGTTGACGTCCCAGCCGTGCGATGCGCAGATGGCCTCGAGGATCTTCAGCCGCCACGACGCGTCGGTCGGCATCTTGGCCCACGGCACGAGCGCGCCCTTCGCGATGCTCTTCGAACGGTCCGGGATGACGAGGTCCGGGTCGATCTCGAGACGCGTCCCGAGACCGGTGCACGCGGGGCAGGCGCCGTGCGGGGAGTTGAACGAGAAGTTGCGCGGCTCGAGCTCGTCGATCGTGAACCCGTCGTAGGCGCAGCTGTACTTCTCGCTGTACCGGCGCTCCTCGAAACCGGGCGGCTCGCCGTCCACCGGCGGTGCGGCGATCAGGACCTCGCCCTCGCCCAGACGGATCGCGGTCTCGATCGAATCGGCCAGCCGGCCGGCGTCCGGGTCCGCGATGACGAGCCCGGTCTCCGGGTCGATCGGCCGTCCGTCCGGCGCGCGCGTCGCGCCCTCGGGCGGGTCGGCGTGGCGGACGATGTAGCGGTCGACCACGACCTCGATCGAATGGCGCTTGTACTTGTCGAGCTTGGGTGCGTCCTCGATGTCGTAGGTCTCGCCGTCGACCCGGACGCGGACGAAGCCCTGGCGCCGGGCCGCCTCGAAGATCCGGTCGCCCTCGGTCTTGCGGTCCTTGATGAGCGGCGCCAGCACGAGCAGCCGGGTGCCCATCGGCAGGGTCAGCACCTGGTCGACGATCTGCTGGACGCTCTGGCGCTCGATCGGGTGGCCGTTGGGGCAGTGCGGGATGCCGATCCGGGCGAACAGCAGCCGGAGGTGGTCGTAGATCTCGGTGACCGTCCCGACGGTCGAGCGCGGGTTGCGCGACGCGCCCTTCTGGTCGATGGAGATCGCCGGCGAGAGGCCGTCGATCTGGTCGACGTCGGGCTTCTCCATCTGGCCGAGGAACTGGCGCGCATAGGCGCTCAGGCTCTCGACGTACCGCCGCTGCCCCTCCGCGTAGATCGTGTCGAATGCGAGGCTGCTCTTGCCCGATCCGGACAGCCCGGTGATGACGACGAGGCGGTCGCGCGGGAACGCGACGTCGACGTTCTTGAGGTTGTGCTCGCGCGCGCCGCGCACGACAAGCTGATCCTGGGGCACGGCCCAAGTGTACGCGATATCACGTGATTGGAACAGGTGTTCTGTGTGCCGCGGCCGCCTATTCGATGGTCAGGCGAGATACGTCGCAGCGTTGGTGATGCCACCGATGAGCCCGGCGGCGATCGCGACCGCCAGCGGCAGGCCGCCCACCATCGCCCAGAGCTTGCGGTTGCCCTTGCCGGAGGCCGCCAGCGCGAGAGCGGCGACGAACGTGATGAGAACGAGCTTCACGAGGATGACGGCCGGCATGCCGAACGAATTGAACACCTGGACGATGATCGGATTGGCCTCGGCGCTCGCACCATGCCGGGCGACCATGACGCTGAAGGTCGCGAGATCGAGCGTCTGCGCCAGGAAGAGGGTCGCGAGCCGAAGGCCGGTGTCGGAGGCGATCCGGCGCACCGAGATTCACGACGAGCAGGAACAGCTCGAAGGTCTGCGAAGTGACGACCGCGGCCAATCCGAGCGAACACCCGACGAATCTAGTCGGAACCGCCCGCGTCTGCATCACACTCCAGCGGGTTTTGATGCCCCTGTGCACCACTTCGTAGGACCATCGCCGGGCCACGCTGGGACTATCGGGCCCCCTGCCGTCAGCGCCGCCGGCGACCCGGCCGCTGGCCCGTTCGCTTGCGGATGTTCGGGGTCACCGTCCGGTCCCACGTCGGGCGATCGAGCCAGCTCGCCTGCCAGCTGCTGCCGCCGTCGTCGTGCTCGTCACGGATGCCCGGCAGCCAGTCGGCGGCGGTGTTCTCGTCGATGCCCGGCTCGCCGTCGAGCGTCTCCGACGGCTCCTCCTCGGCCGGCAGGACCGTGACGCTGGTCACCTCCAGTGTCGGCCGCAGGGATGCCGCCTCGTCCGCCCGCCGTCCGCGCGCCCGCTGGGCAGCGTCGTCGAGGCCGCCGCCGGAACGGCCTTTCGCGGCGCGTTCGGCCGCCTTGCCCACGATGATCGATGCGTCCTGTTCGAGGACCCGCAGCCGGATCTGCTGGACCTCGTCGCGGATCGCGGCGGCGCGCTCGAATTCGAGCTCCTTGGCGGCGCCGCGCATCTCCGCCTCCATCCGCGTCACGAGGGCCTCGACCTTCACGCGGTCGGCCTCGCTGAGTGCGCCGCCGCGCTCGGACGCGTAGACGACGGTCGATTCGGCCACGGCCCGCAGCCGCTGGTTCAGGTCGTGGATGCCCTTGACGATGGTCGTCGGCTCGATCCCGTGCTCGACGTTGTACGCGGTCTGGATCGTCCGCCGACGATCCGTCTCGTCGATGGCGACCTTCATCGACTCGGTCACGCGGTCGGCGTACATGACGACCTCGCCGCCGATGTTGCGGGCCGCGCGCCCGATCATCTGGATCAGCGACCAGGCCGAGCGCAGGAACCCCTCCTTGTCGGCATCGAGGATCGCGACCAGGGTGACCTCCGGCAGGTCGATCCCCTCGCGGAGCAGGTTGATGCCGACGAGGACGTCGAAGACGCCGAGCCGCAGGTCGCGCAGGATCGCGACGCGCTCGAGCGTGTCCACCTCGCTGTGGAGGTACTGGACCTTGATGCCGAGCTCCTTGAGATAGTCGGCGAGGTCCTCGGCCATCTTCTTGGTCAGGGTCGTGACGAGCGTCCGCTCCCCGCGATCGACACGGGTCTTGATCTCCTCGAGCAGGTCGTCGATCTGGCCGTCGGTCGGTCGGATCCGGATGACCGGGTCGACGACCCCGGTCGGGCGGATGAGCTGCTGGACGATCGTCTGGCTGCGTTCGAGCTCGTACGGGCCGGGCGTCGCGCTCATGTAGACGGCCTGGTTCACCGTCGCCTCGAATTCCTCGAACGTCAGCGGCCGGTTGTCGAGGGCGGACGGCAGGCGGAAGCCGAAGTCGACCAGGATCTCCTTGCGGGTGCGGTCGTTCTTGTACATGCCGACGACCTGCGGGATCGTCATGTGCGATTCGTCGACGACAAGCAGCCAGTCCGGCGGGAAGTAGTCGAGCAGCGTCCAGGGGCGCGAGCCGGCCTCGCGCCGGGAGAGATGGCGCGAGTAGTTCTCGATGCCGGTGCAGTAGCCGAGCTCGCGCATCATCTCGAGGTCGAACGTCGTCCGCTGCCGGAGACGGGCGCCCTCGAGGGCCCGGCCTTCCGCCTCGAGCTCGCCGACGCGGACCTCCATCTCGGCCTCGATGTCGACGATCGCTTCCTTGAGCTTGTCGTTCGGGGTCACGTAGTGGGTCGCCGGGTAGACGTTCGTCTCCTTGCGCTCGGCGAGCAGCTCGCCTGTCAGCGGGTCGAGCTCGGTGATGCGCTCGACGACGTCGCCGAAGAACTCGACGCGCACGAGCGTCTCCTCCGACGCGGGCTGGAGCTCCAGGGTGTCGCCGCGGACCCGGAACCGGGCCCGGGTGAGCGACTGGTCGTTGCGCTGGTACTGGAGGTCGACCAGGTGGCGCAGGACCGCGTCGCGCCGGTACTGCCCGCCGACCCGGAGCTTGAGCACGGTCGCGCCGTAGTCGACCGGGGCGCCGAGGCCGTAGATGCAGCTGACGCTGGCCACGATGATGACGTCGCGCCGCTCGAACAGGGCGTGCGTGGCGGCGTGGCGGAGCCGGTCGATCTCGTCGTTGCGCGACGAGTCCTTCTCGATGTAGGTGTCGCTCCTGGGCAGGTACGCCTCGGGCTGGTAGTAGTCGAAGTAGCTGACGAAGTACTCGACCGCGTTCTCGGGGAAGAACTCGCGGAACTCGGCGTAGAGCTGGGCGGCCAGCGTCTTGTTGTGGGCGAGGACCAGTGTCGGCTTGTTGTGCTGCGCGATCGTCCAGGCGATCGTGGCGGTCTTGCCCGTGCCCGTCGCCCCGAGCAGGGTCTGATGGCGCGCGCCTTTGGCGAGGCCCTCGCTCAGGCGCTCGATGGCGGCCGGCTGGTCGCCGGTGGGCTCGAACGGGGCGACGAACTTGAAGTCGGGCATCGTGTCCAGTCTACCATCATCTCGCGCACGAACCGAACGGGCGTTCGACCCTATGCGCCCTCGTTCGACAGGGCCACCGCGTCCTCGAATTCCTCGTAGACGAGCGCCTTCGTGGCCTCGGCCGTGTCGCTCGTGTCGATGATCCGGGTCGCGCTCGGGGCCAGCCGTTCGGTGATGTCGCCCTGGCCGGCGATCCGCTGGTCGGCCTCGGAAGCCGACATGCCCCGGTGGCTGACCCGCCCGAGCTGGTCGATCGGGTCGCAGGTGACCAGCCAGACCTCGTCGCACAACGCGGCCAGGCCACCTTCCACGAGCTTGATCGCCTCGACGACGACGGCCAGGGCGCCGTCCCTGTCGGCCCGCTTCATCGTGGCGAGGATCCGCGGGCGGACCGCAGGATGGATGATCCCCTCGAGTTCGCGCAGGGCGACGGGATCGCTGAAGACGATCCGGCCGAGAGCCGCCCGGTCGAGCGACCCGTCGGGGCGCCGGAGGGCCTCGCCGAACCGCTCGAAGACCTCCTCGAGAGCCGGCTCGCCCGGTTCGACGACCTGGCGGGCGACACGGTCCGCGTCGATGACCACGACGTCCGGCAGCTCGCCGAGCCAGGCCGCGACGGTCGTCTTGCCGCAGCCGATGGGTCCGGTCAGCCCGATGCGGACGGTCACGGCGCCCGCTCCTCGAGCTCAAGCCAGGCGTCCTCGGCCGCCTGGAGCGCCGTGCCGACGTCGGCGAGCTCGCTGGTGACCCGCCGCAGCTCGACGAAGTTCGCGGCCACGCCGGGATCGCCCATCGCGAGCTCGAGATGGCTCTTGCGCAGACCAAGGCGCGTCAGCTCCCCGTCGAGCGCGGCCCGCTGCCGGCGGTAGGCCTCCTTCGAGAGCTTCTCGACCTTGCGCGGCCTGGGCCGGGCGGCCGGCACGGCCGGTTCCGTGCGTGGCGATCGTCCGTTGCCGCCCGATGCCCCCGGTCCGCCGGCGCTCGCGATCGCCCGTGCGGTCGGCCCGCCCGGGTTGCGTGACCCGATGTGCAGCCGCTTCGCCTCGGCCTCGAGGGCGCCCGCGACGGTCCAGCCGGCCGCGACGGCCGCCCGCCACGCCCGGTACCCGCCATCGAAGGGCGCCGCAACCCCGTCGTCCACGACCCACAGTGTCTCGCACACGGTCTCGAGCAGGCGCCGGTCGTGCGACACGACGATGAGCGTCGCGGGCGAGCCGGTCATGAAGGCCTCGATGGCCTCGCGGGCCGGGATGTCCAGGTGGTTCGTGGGCTCGTCGAGGAGCAGCAGGTTGGACGGCTGGATCCCGAGGATCGCCAGCTCCAGGCGCGAGCGCTCCCCGCCCGAGAGGGCCCGGACCTCCTTGGCGACGTCGTCGCCGCGGAACAGGAAGCGGGCGAGGTAGGAGCGTGCCTCGCCCGGCGTGACCGGGATGGCCTCCAGCAGCGCATCGAGGACCGTCGCGCCCGGGATGGCCGCCTCGCGCAACTGCGCGAGGTAGCCGAGCTGGACGTTGTGGCCGAACGTGATCGACCCGTCGAGCGGCGGCAGCTCCCCGGCGATCGTGCGCAGGAGCGTGGTCTTGCCCGCGCCGTTCGGCCCGACGATGCCGATCCGGTCCCCGCGCTGGGCGGCCAGGAACGGCACACGGGCGACCGCTCTCGGCTCGGTCGCGGGCGTCCCGTCCTCGGCCTGGGCGCCCCGGCCGGGCAGGTACCCGACGACCATGCCCTCGACCCGGACGACCACCTCGCCGGAGCGTGTCGGCCCGGCGCCCGCGAGCGCGGCGTTCGGGATCGCGAGCTTGCGTCCCTTGCGTGGCGCCTCGGCGCGCTCCGCCTGGAGCCGCTCGAGCCGTGCCTCGTGCTCGTGCATCTTGGAGAACTTGCGATGGCTGCGGTAGCGCTGGACGAGCTCCTGCTCGCGGGCGATCTGCTCGGCCTGGGTCGAGACGTCCTTGAGTGCCCGGGCGTCCCGCTCCTCGCGCTGGCGGTGGTAGGCGCGTGTAGTCGCCGCGGAACGCGGTCAGCCGCCGGTCGCGGAGTTCCCAGACCCGGTCGACGGTCGCGTCGAGGAACGCCCGGTCGTGCGACGCGACCAGCAGCGAGCCGGCGCGCTTGCGCAGGTGGTCCTCCAGCCACTCGAGGGCGTCGAGGTCGAGGTGGTTGGTCGGCTCGTCGAGCAGGAGCAGGTCGGGGTTCGCGATGACCAGGCGGGCCAGCGACGCGCGGGTCTGCTCGCCGCCGGACATCGCGGCCGGCGGCTTGGACCACTCGGTGCGGTCGAACCCGAGCCCGCTCAACGCCGAATCCACCCGCTGGTCGAGCGTGTAGCCGCCGAGGACGTCGAATTCGTGCTGGAGGTTCGCGTACGCGGCGTCGGTGACCCGGCCGTCCCGCTCGTAGGCCGCGAGCGCGTCGGCCATCCGCTCGAGGTGCGCGGCCCCGCTGCGGACCGCCGTGCGCAGGTCCGGCGCCGCCATGAAGACCTCGTCGAGGTGGGCCTCCTGCGCGAGGAGGCCCAGCGTCAGGCCGCGCTTGCGCACGACCTGGCCCCGGTCCGGTTCGTCGCGGCCCGAGGCGAGGCGCAGCAGCGTCGTCTTGCCGGCGCCGTTGGGTCCGACGAGCCCGACCCGGTCGCCCAGGGCCAGCCCCACGTCGATCCGGTCGAGGATGACGAACGCCCCGACCTCGCGGGTGACCTCGGCGAAGCGCAGGATCGACATCAGGCGGCCCCGGCGCCGGTCCCCGACGCCGCGCGCGCGGCGGCACGACGAGTGGCCGCGGCCCGTTTCGTCCGCTCCGTCCGTGAGCGAGCCCTGGCCCGGGCCGCCTCGTCCGGCGTGACGCCGAGACTCCCCTCCCCGGACAGCTCCGTCCAGCGACGGCCGCGGCGCCGCGGGCCACCGGTCATCGTCCGCAGGATCGCGCGAGCGCCGGGCCGGTCGGCCGCCGGCAGGCGCTGGCACCACGAGCAGAAGTGGGTGCTCCGGGCCCCGACGACGATCCGGCGGAGCGGCCGGCCGCAGCGCGGGCACGGTTCGCCGGTCCGCTGGTAGACCGCGAGCCGTTCCTGCATCGCCCCGTCGCCGTCGGGCGCGGTGTAGTCGTCGATCGAGCTTCCGCGACGCTCGACAGCCTCGGTCAGGATCGAGCGGATCGACTCGTAGAGACGCCGCTCATCAGGCGGTCGCAGGGTCGGGGCCGACCGGAGCGGATGCAGCCGCGACAGCCAGAGCGCCTCGTCCGCGTAGATGTTGCCGACCCCGGCCAGGAACGACTGGTCGAGCAGCAGCGGCTTGAGGCGGCCCTTCCGCCGGCGCAGGAGGCGTCGGAAGTCGCGGACCGTGAACGCGGCGTCGAGCGGCTCCGGCCCGATGTCCGCGAAGACCGCGCCGCCGCCGACCTCGGTCACGAGCTCGCCCGTCACCGGGTCGCGCCCGTAGAGGCCCACGCGCCCGAACTTGCGGATGTCGCGGAACCGCAGCTCGCGGCCGTCCGCCAGCTCGAGGACGAGCCGGATGTACGGGTCCTCGGGCGTGTCCGCGGGCACGACGAACAGCTGCCCGGTCATCTTGAGATGGATCGTCAGGGCCGCGTCGCCGGACAGGTCGATGACGAGCTGCTTCGCCCGCCGGCCGACCGCCTCGACCCGACGGCCGGCGATCGCGTCGGCGAAGGCCTCGGGCGTGTGGGTGCGCAGCGTCCGGTCCCACGAGCTGCGGGCGCCGACGATCGTCGCGCCGACGATGCGCGGCCGCAGGTCGCGCGCGACGGTCTCGACCTCGGGAAGCTCGGGCATGACCGGCCGGCCCTACGAGGCGAGCGGCGCGACCGGCGCCTCGAGCGGCAACTCGTCGGCCTCCGCGGCGATCGCGTCGGCGCGGGTGAGCGGCGTCATCGACTCCCAGTCGTCGCCGACCTTCACGTCGACCACGAGCGGCACCGAGAGCGGCATGGCGCCTTCCATCGTCTCGCGCACGATCGCCGCCAGCGCCTCGACCTCGTCGCGCGGCGTCTCGAACAGCAGCTCGTCGTGGACGGTCAGGAGCAGGCGCGCGTGCAGGCCCGAGCCGCGCAGCCGTTCCGCGACACGGATCATCGCGATCTTCTGGATGTCGGCGGCCGTCCCCTGGATCGGCATGTTGATGGCCATCCGCTCCCCCGCCCCGCGCAGCGCGGGGTTCGACGCACGCAGCTCCGGGATCTGCCGCTTGCGGCCCAGGAGCGTCTCGACCCAGCCCTGGGCCTTGGCCGTCTCCTTGATCGCCATCATGTAGTAGCTGATCCCGGAGTACGCCGCGAAGTACGAGTTGATGAACTCCTGCGCCTCCCGGCGCGGGATGTTCGCGCGCGAGGCGAGCCCGAAGTCGCTCATCCCGTAGGCCAGCCCGAAGTTGACCATCTTGGCCATCGAGCGCTCGTCCTTGGTGATGTCGTCCGGATCCTTGTGGAGCACCCGCGCGGCCGTCTCGCGGTGGATGTCGGCCTGGCGCGCGAAGGCGTCCTTGAGGTGCTCGTCGCCCGACACGTGGGCGAGGATCCGCAGCTCGATCTGGGAGTAGTCCGCGGCGAGCAGCACGAGCGAAGGCTCGCCCGCGACGAAGGCGCGCCGGATGCGCCGCCCGAGCGCGGTCCGGATCGGGATGTTCTGGAGGTTCGGGTCGGACGACGAGAGCCGGCCGGTCGCGGCCACGGCCTGGTGGAAGGTCGTGTGCAGGCGACCGTCGGCGGCGACCAGGGTCGGCAGCGCCTCGACATACGTCGAGCGGAGCTTCGTGTAGATCCGCCACTCGAGGAGCTTGTCGATCATCGGGTGGGCCGGCCGCAGGTCCTCGAGCACCGAGGCGTCCGTCGAGTAGCCGGTCTTCGTCCGCTTGCCCTTCGGGAGGTCGAGCTCGAAGAAGAGGACCTGCTCGAGTTGCTTGGGGCTGCCCAGGTTGAACTCGTGCCCGACGTCGTGATAGATCTCCTGCTCGAGCCGCGCGATCTCGGAGCCGAACTCGCGCTCCAGGACGCCCAGCGCCTCCTCGTCGAGCTTGACGCCGATCGCCTCCATCTCGGCGAGGACCGGGATGAGCGGCAGCTCGATGTCGCGGAAGAGCCGCTCCAGGCCGGTCTCCTCGAGCCGGCGCTGGAGCGGGTCGCGCACCGTCAGCGCGGACAGGGCGTCGAGGCCCGCTCGGGCCGTGGCCGGCAGCTCCGTCGCCGGCGGCAGGATCTGATCGAGGTTCTCGGCCACGACATCCGCGATGGTCTGGCTGCGCAGGGCCGCGTTGAGGATGTAGGCCGCGACCTGCGTGTCGAACTCGACCGGCTGCGCGGTCGCGGCGGCATCCTCTGCGTAGCCCGCGACGAGGACCGGCTTGACCTCGTGCCCCACGACCGGCGTGCCGAGGCGGAGGAGGAGGCGCCGCAGGGCGTCCGCGGCGGCCATGCCCTCGGCCGCGACGACCCGGCCGTCGGTGCCGGCGACGGCCAGGGCGAGCGGCGTGCCGCGGCGCGGGCGCGGATCGTCCTGGAGCAGCGAGACGCCGACCCGCGCCTGGGCTGCCAGCCACGACTCGAGCTCGTCGATGCGGTCCGGTCCGCGGACCTCGATGCGGCCGGGGTCCACGATCGCGGCGGCCAGGGCGGTCGGCAGGTCGTCGGCCGCGACGAACGGGCGGTCCGGCTGTGTCGCGCGGCCGGCCCCGTCGTCCGTGCCCGCGGTCGACGCTGCGGCGGGACCGGTGACGGCGTCGAAGTCGAGCCGGAGCTGCAGCTCGCCGCCCTCCGGCCGCGACGTCGTGGCCCGGCCGGGACCCCAGCCTTCCGGCCGTCCGGCGACCCGGGCCGCCGGCACGTACCCGCTCTGGGCGACGGAGCGCAGGCTTTCCGTCCGCTCCTCCGCGCTCTCGCCGGCCATCGGCGGCAGGCGCTCGATGAGCGTCCGGAACTCGTACTCGCGGAACAGTCGCACGACCGTGTCGCGGTCGTAGTCGCCGAGGCGGGCCGCCTCCAGGTCGATCTGGATCGGCAGGTCGCGGACGATCGTCGAGAGGTCCTTGCCCTGGCGGATCTGGTCGACGTGCTCGCGCAGCTTGTCGCCGAGCTTGGCGGGCGTGACCTCGTCGAGGCGCGACAGGAGCGAATCGAGGTCGCCGAACTCACGGATCAGCTTGGCCGCGGTCTTCTCGCCGACCCCGGGCACGCCCGGGATGTTGTCGGTCGGGTCGCCCTTGAGCGCCTTGTAGTCGATCATCTGGTCCGGGCGGAGCCCGAAACGCTCGTTGATCTGCGCGACGTCGTAGATGACCGTGTTCTCGACGCCGGACCGGGTCGTCATGAGCCGGACCCGCGGCGTGACCAGCTGGAGCATGTCGAGGTCGACGGTGACGATCGTCGTCTCGAGGTCCTCGTTCGCGTCGAGCTGCTTGGTGATCGTGCCGATGACGTCGTCGGCCTCGAAGCCGGCCATCTCGTACACCGGGATCCGGAGTGCCTTGACCACCTCGCGGACCTTCGGGAACTGGTCCCGCAGGTCGTCGGGCATGCGCGTCCGGGTCGCCTTGTACTCGGGGTACTGCTCGTGGCGGAAGGTCTTGCCGGGGAGGTCGAACGAGACGGCGAGATAGTCGGGCTGGAGGTCGGCAAGGCCCCGCAGGACGATGCTCGCGAAGCCGAAGACGCCGTTCACCAGGTCGCCCTTGGACGTCGTCAGGGGCGGGAGTGCGAAGTATCCGCGGTAGACCAGCCCGTAGCCGTCGAGCAGCATCAGGCGTTCCATCGGCAGGCCTCGGGGACGGGACGGTGGGGCACGAAGCACCAGTGTACCCGCGAGGCTGGTGACGGACCCGCCATCGGGCGGGTCCCGGGTCAGCTCTGGCGCAGGCGGCGAGCACCCCAGCGGGCGATGAAGAGGGCGATGCCCGCGAGCAGCATCAGCACCGACCCGATGAGGAGCGGCGACGGCCCTGCGGCGATGGACGCGAGCCTGGCGGCCTCATCCGTCGCGCGGCTCTCGAGCGTCACGGTGCTCGTGTCGCCCGACGTGTCGGTGGCCGGCGACGCGGCCTCCCGGGGGGCCTCCGACCGGACGACCGGCGCGACAGGCTGCGCTGCGATCGACGCGGCGGAGGACGGTTCTGGCGCGGCCGCCGCGGCGGCAGAGGCCGCAGCGGATGGCGGGTTGTCCTGACCGCCGAACACGTTGCCGTCGCCCTCGGTGAGACGGTCCGATCCCGAGCTCTTGCCGTCGCCGTACTGGGTGACCGGGGCCCCGACGGTCGAGAGGGTCAGGGACGCGGCCCCGCCGAACCCGAATGACGGCACGCTCCCGACCAGAACGCCGACGAGCCCCAGGGTCGTCAGGCCGACGGCGAGCGGCTTCGTGAAGGCGTCGCGCGACGAACCGATGGCGGCGAGGACCGCCCGGATGCCGCGCGGCCGGAGGCGATGGGCGTCGGCCGGCGTCAGGTGGAAGTCGCGGGGCCGGCTCGGGGTCGGGAGGGCGCGCTGCGCGCTCGCGATCGCGAGAAGGTCGGCGTGGAGGTCCGCACAGGACGCGCAGGTCGCCAGTCGTTCGTCGATCTCCCGGCGTTCGGAAGGGTCGAGCGCACCGCCGACAGCGGCGGCGATCAGCTCGGGGTCGTGGGTCGCGTGGATCGCAGGGGTACTCGTCATGTCATGGCCCAGACGGGTCGAGGCCACGAGCGGTTCCGGCCCGAGCCGTGCGAGGCGCTCGGCGTCCGCGGCCGTCAACCGGAAGTCGCGCGGTCGGGAGGGCGTCGCAAGCGCCCGATCGGCGAGCGCGAGGGCCCGCAGGTCGGCCACCAGCAGCGAGCAGTCCGCGCACGCACCGACCTGGGCCGCGGCGGCCTCCAGCTCGGTCCCGGTCAGCTCGCCGTCGGCGAACGCGACGACAGCCGCCAGGTCGTGGGCGTCGTGCCGGTCAGCCACGGAACAGCTCCATCCGGTCCTCGAGCAGGCCGCGAAGCGCGAGTCGGCCGCGATGGATGCGGGACTTGACCGTGCCGAGGGACACGCCGGTCATCTCGGCGATCTCGGCGTAGTCGTAGCCCTCGACGTCGAACAGGACGATGGCGGTCCGCTGGTCGTCGGTGATGCCAAGGAGCGCCTGGCGGAGGATCTGGGTGCGTTCGGTCAGGACCGCCGTCCGCTCGGGATCGGCCTCGTCGCCCGCCGGCGGCTGCCAGTTCTCGTCCTCGAGCTCCGGATAGGGCTGGACCGGCCGGCGCTTCTTCGCCCGCTGCGTGTCCATCGCGGCGTTGACGCAGATCCGGTTGAGCCAGGACTTGACGTTGCCGCCACGGAACGAGCGCAGGTTGCGGAACGCGGAGAAGAACGCCTCCTGCACGGCGTCGGACGCCTGGTCGCGGTCCGGGACCATCCGCACGACGAGTGCGAACAGGGCGTCCTGGTAGAGCGTGACGAGGTCGTTGAACGCATCGAGGTCCCCGTCACGGGCTCGCTCGAGCAGGATGAGGTCGCGGCGCTGGACGGGGTCGTCGGAGACCGTCGTCGAGCGAAGGTCCTCCACGGTCGGGGGATTCCTCCGGACGGCGATTCTGAGGCTGGGCGAGTCTAGCATCGGTCCCGGGCGAGACGCGCTCAGCACGAGATGGTTCCGTCACGGTGGTGGACGGGCGCACCGGGGCCCGCGATCGCGGAGGCGCTACGATGCCCGCGGCGCCCGGCCGAAGTGGCGGAATGGCAGACGCGAGGGTCTCAAACACCCTTGAGTGCAAGCTCGTGTGGGTTCGAATCCCACCTTCGGCACCATCTCCCTGACGACGGCGGCGCTCAGTCGACGCGGGCGACCGCGATGATCTCCGGGCTCGCGTCGGTGAACGGGCCGCCGGTCCAGTCGCCGAACCACTCCACGGCCGTGAAGCCCGCTTCGGCGAGTGCGGCGGCGATCTCAGCGCTGCGAGCGGAACCGGAGCGTGCTCGGACTCACGAAGGCCGTGCCATCCGCGAATTGATGGTGGGTCTCGAACGTGACCAGGCCGTCGCGCTCGTCCGTGACGCGGTAGAAGACGTCGACCGGTTCGCCTCCTCGGACCTCGAGGCGCTCCCTCGTCGCGTCCGGGTTCCAGTCGTCCCACGCTCGGACCAGTGGATTGCGGCTCTCGAACGCGAACCGCCCGCCGGGCGCGAGGTGGTCGCGGACGGTGCGCATGACCGGCGCCGACGTCCCCCGCCTCGAGGAAGACCTGGAAGACGTGCCCGGTCATGACCGCGAGGTCGAACCGATCCTCGAGCGCGAACCGGCGCGCATCTCCCTCGATCCACTGCACGCGCTCACCGCCGGGCCGCCGGCGGGCGATCTCGAGCATGGCCGGCGCTGGATCGAGGCCTGTGACGAGGTGACCACGCTCGGCCAGGTCGACCGCGAGCACGCCCGTGCCACAGCCGAGGTCGAGGACACGCATCGGCGTGTGGCCGGCGAGACGGAGATAGAACTCGATGTCGTCACGCGACGGATTGGCCGCATCGTAGAGGGCCGCCAGTCGCGGATCCGCTGAAGATCGCGTCCGGCCGCGCGGCGTCGTCGGTCACGGGGCGAGGGTACGCCGCGAGCGGCATGGCGGCGAGGGGAACGGCCCGATCCTGTCGACTCGGTTTCAAGTTCGTGGTGAATCCTCAATGAATCCTCGATGCGACCGGTGTGGACTTCGGCCACGGATGCCCGAACATATGAGGCGTCCCGCGCTCCATGCCCGCTCTGCTCGGCTGGTTCCTTGCGGCCGATTCAGTAGTGAGGCGATCACCCATGGGCGGACTCAGGCTCCGGTCTCTCGATCTCCAGGCCGACGCGGCCGGGTTCACGGCGCCGACCGCCGACGCGGGATCGTCCCGATGACCTCCGCCTTCCCCGAACTGTTCCGGGCGGGCCAGACCGTCATCGTCCGACGGGGCGACCGAGTCGGGATGGTGGGCCGGATCGTCGCGACCTTGCCACGCGACACCTACGCCGTCGCCACGGATGGTTACCCGCAGCCGACCCACGTCCACCACGCCGACCTGTTCCCGATCGCCCGCGCCAGCAGGGCTCAAGTCCGACCCGAGGCGACATCGAAGCAGCGTGTGCTGGACTGGCGGCACCTCGACCGATGCCGCACCATCCTCGCATGGCCCCTGACGGTCCGACTCGCTTCATCGGCTACCCGGTAGACCGGATGCTGGCGGCCTTCGCCGATGCCGCCCACGCGGCCACGGCGGCGGCCGCCCTTCGCGCCATCGGCCTGGCCGATCGCCACATCACGATCCTCCGCGGCGACGAAGGCGCTGCCCGGCTCGACGGCAGCGGTGTGGCGAACGGGCTCTTCGCCCGCCTCCGACGCCTGGTCTCGTTCACGGTGATGGACCAGCTTCCGGACTTCGCCTACTACGAGCAGGCAGTACGCGACGGTGGCGCGGTCCTCATGGTCCGGGTCCGCGGCGACCGGCTGAAGCGCTCGGCGCTCGAGGCGATCCGTGCCCACGGCGGCCATTTCGTCAACTACTACGGTCGCTTCGCGACCGAGGAGCTCGAGCGCTGGCGTGGTCCCGAGCCCGACATCCCGAGCCTGATGCGTCGGTGACCCCGCGCTGACGCGTCACCCGGACCTGTGACATCCTCCGGGGGACACGTCCAACCACGACTCGAGGCATCGATGTTCCGACGAATCTTCGGCTCCAACAACGAGCGCGCGGCCGACCAGGTCGAGACGGCTCTCACCACCGCCCCGACCACGGCCGGCGAAACGGCCACGGTACGGCGCATCGTCGCCCGCCTGGAGGCGCTGCCGGCCGAAGAGGCCCGGTTCGTCGCCTCGGCCGCGTACACGCTCGCGCGGGCCGCCAACGCTGACATGGAGATCAGCGACGAGGAGACCGCCGAGATCGAGAAAGCGCTCCAGGAGAACGTCGACGAGCCGACCGCCGTCCTCGTGACCGAGATGGCAAAGCTGCAGGCTCGGACCGTCGGCGGGACGGAGGACTACGTCGTCACCCGCGAGTTCCGCAACCTCGCGAGCGAGTCGCAACGGATCGACATCCTGCGCGCGTGCTATGCGATCAGCGCCGCCAGCGGCTCGATCTCGGCCGAGGAGAACGCGGTCGTGAACGAGATCGCCCGCGAGCTCGACCTCGATCCGGCGGCGGTCAACGCGGTCCGTGCCGCGTACCACGACCGCATCTCGGCCGTCCAGGAAGTCCGGCGGCTCGCCGGCACCGAATAGGCCACGACCCGGGCCGGCTGGCCCCTCAGACGGGCGCCAGCTCGTCGAGCAGCGCGTCCAGGGTGTCGATCATCTGGTCGATGGCGGCCGGCTCGATCACGATCGGCGGTCTGAGGTCGAAGCCGACTCGCCGCCGACGGCGGCCGTCGCTCAGGCGAGACTGAGCTCGACGACCCCGTCGCCGAGCCGGCGATTGACCTCCGCGAGGAACTCGGCGTCGTAGGCGACCGGCTTCAGGGTGATGGGCAGGCCGGCGCCACCGGCGACGTCGAGATAGACGAGGACGCGCGTCTCGCCGGGCCGTGTCCGGATCAACTCCACGAACGTGCTCATCGCCTCGCGCAGGCGGTCGTCCAGCACCCCGAGGAACCGAACCTTGAGGACCCGGCCGTTGCCGACATCGGTCGGTGACGTCGAGGCCGTCGCCAGCGCGGCCTCGCGGGCCCTGGCCTCGTCGGGCAGCGCCGGCTCCTCGTGGTCGTCCGGCTCGCCGGCGGACGTCGTGCCCGGCTCCTGGTACGTGGGGATGGGCTCCGCGGGTGCGATCGGCGGCAGCGGCGTCGCGGACACGGCGGCGGCGGTCGCGTCCGCGCGAAGCGGCGACACGAACGGCACCGACGGCGCAGCGGACGCCGTCCCGCCCGCGACGCCGACCGGCGTCCGATTCGGGGCGCCTGGGCCGACGGGCACCATCGGCCGCGAGCCGGCCGGTCCGTGGCCGTTGCCGTTGCCGTTGGAGCCGGGCCCGCCCGGCCGTCCGCCCGGTCCGCGCCCTCGCGGCCCGCGATCGCCGGCGGCGACCTCGGCGGCGAAGGCCTCCGGGCCGCGTGCGATCGCATCGTCCCAGTCGAGCACGAGGTCGGCCAGCACGGAGCTCTCCTCGCCGCGGTGGTCCACCCGGCCGGCCACGAGGAGGATCGAGCCGTCCCGCCACGTCGGGCGGGTCGTCTCGTAGAGGCGTGGGAAGACCACCACCTCGACCGAGCCCTGCAGGTCCTCGAGCGTGGCGATCGCCATCGTCTCGTTGCGCTTCGTCACGACGATCCGGACGCCCGTGACGATGCCACCGACGACGATGCGCTGGCCCTCGAGGGATTCGTCCTTCAGGTCGCCGGAGTACGCGTTCACGAACTGCCCGACCTGCTCGGCGACCTCGCCCATCGGGTGCTCCGACAGGTAGAGGCCCAGCAGCTCCTTCTCCCAGCGCAGCCGCTCGCGCATCGGGACCTCGGTCGCGGCGGGCAGCGGCCGTTCGAAGACATCCGCATCCGCGGCACCAAGGTCGAAGAGCGACGTCTGGCCGCTCACCCGGTCGCGCTGGGTCGCCTGGGCGGAGCCGATCGCGTCGTCGAGTCCGAGCAGCAGCTGCGCGGGATGGCCCATCGAGCCGAGCGCCCCGACCTTGATGAGCGCCTCGAGGACCTTGCGGTTGCACAGGCGCAGGTCGATCCGGGTGCAGAAGTCGGTCAGCGACCGGAAGGGCCCGCCCTCGTCGCGGGCGGCGATGATCGACTCGATGGCACCCTGGCCCACGTTCTTGACGGCCAGCAGGCCGAACCGGATCGCCTCGCCGTCGACCGTGAACTCGAGGTGGCTCGAGAGCACGTCCGGGGGCAGGACGGCGATCCCGAGCCGTCGGCACTCGGCGATCGCGGCGGCGACCTTCTCCTCGTTGGACCGGAAGGCGGTCAGCACGCTGGTCATGTACTCGACCGTGTAGTTCGCCTTCAGGTAGGCCGTCTGGTAGGCGATGAGCCCGTAGCAGGTCGCGTGCGCCTTGTTGAAGCCGTACCGCTCGAACGGCTCGAAGGCGGCGAAGACGTCGTCGATGATCTTGGGCGCGACGCCGCGCTCGGCGGCCTGCGTGACGAACCGCTCCTTCTGGGCGCGCAGCACCGCGGACTTCTTCTTGCGGATGGCGTAGCCGAGCGTGTCCGCCTCCGGGCCGGTGAAGCCCCCGAGGGCGATGGCCGCGGACATGATGTCCTCCTGGTACACGAAGATCCCGTAGGTCTTCTCCAGGTACGGCTCGAGCAGCGGATGGAGGTACGTGACCGGCTCCTGGCCGTGCTTGCGCCGGATGTAGGACGGGATGTTGTCCATCGGCCCGGGTCGATAGAGCGCGACCATCGCGGCGAGGTCGTAGACCGACGTCGGACGGAGCTCGCGGATGTAGCGGCGCATGCCCGGTGACTCGAGCTGGAAGATGCCGGTGGTCTCGCCCGACGCGAGGAGCTCGAAGGTCCGTGCGTCGTCGAGCGGGATCGCGTCGAGGTCGATGGACGTGCCGCGCTCCGTGCGGACCAGGTCGACGGCCTGCCGCAGGATCGTCAGGTTCGACAGGCCGAGGAAGTCGAACTTCAGGAGGCCGAGCGCCTCGATCGCGTGCATCTCGTACTGGGTCATCAGGCCGTCGGAGTTCGTCGCCTTCTGGAGCGGCATGAGCTCGGTCAGTGGCTCCCGGCTGATGACGACGCCGGCGGCGTGGGTCGAGGCGTTGCGGGCGACGCCCTCGAGGTGCCGCGCGAAGTCGATGATCCGCTTGACCCCCGGATCGCCCTCGACCATCTCGCGCAGCGCCGGCGCCACCGTGATCGCCTCGTCGAGCTTCATGCCCAGCGTCCCGGGCACTGCCTTGGCGATCCGGTCGACCTCGCCGTACGAGTGGCCGAGCACCCGCCCGACGTCGCGGATCGCGGCCTTCGCGAGCATCGTGCCGAAGGTGATGATCTGGGCCACGTGGTCCTGGCCGTACTTGCGTCCGACGTAGGCGATGACCTCGTCGCGGCGGCCGTCCTCGAAGTCGACGTCGATGTCGGGCATCGTCACCCGGTCCGGGTTCAGGAACCGCTCGAACGGCAGCTGGTACAGGATCGGGTCCACCGGCGTGATGCCGAGCGTGTAGGTCACGATGGAGCCGGGCGCGCTGCCCCGGCACGTCGTCTGGATCCCCTGCTCGCGGGCGAACCGGATGAAATCCGCGACGATGAGGAAGTAGGCCGGATAGCCCATCGCGATGATCACGCCGAGCTCGTAGTCGAGCCGCTGCTGGAGCTCCGGTGTGACCGTCCCGTAGCGAGCCTCCAGGCCCCGCTGGCACTCCGCGCGGAGCCACGTCTCGACGGTGTGGCCGTCGGGGACCGGGAAATGCGGGATCCGCAGCTGGCCGAGCGGCAGTGCGATGTCGGTCATCTCGGCGATCCGGCGCGTGTTGCGGATCGCCTCGAGCTGGTCGGGGAACAGGGCGGCCATCTGGGCCGCCGACTTCACGTAGAACTCGGGCGTGTCGAACTTCATGCGGTTGGGCGTGTCGAGGTTGTTGCCGGTCCCCACGCAGAGCAGCACGTCGTGCGCCTCGGACTGGTCCTGGCGCACGTAATGCAGGTCGTTCGTGACGACGAGCGGCAGCCCGACCTCGGGAGCGAGCCTGATCAACTGCTCGTTGAGCCGGCGCTGCTCGGGCATGCCGTGGTCCTGGAGCTCCAGGAAGAACCGGTCCTTGCCGAGGATGTCGCCGTACTCGCCGGCGACCTTGCGGGCGAGCTCCCAGTCGTCGACTTCGAGCGCCTTCGCCACCTCGCCACTCAGGCAGGCCGACAACCCGATGAGCCCGGCGCTGTGGCGGGCGAGGTGCTCGCGATCGATGCGGGGCTTGTAGTAGTAGCCGTCGAGGTGGGCATCGGTGGCGAGCCGGCACAGGTTCTGGTAGCCCGTCCAGTCCTGGGCCAGCAGGATCAGGTGGAAGGGCTGGCTGTCGGCCTTGCCCTCCTTGTCGGTCATCGAGCGGCGCGCCACGTACGTCTCGATGCCGAGGATGGGCTTGATGCCCTTGTTCTTCGCCGCCTGGTAGAACGCGACCGCGCCGTAGAGCGCGCCGTGGTCGGTGATCGCGAGCGAATCCATGCCGTGCTGGGCGGCCGTGTCCACCAGCTCCGTGATCCGGCCGAGGCCGTCGAGGAGACTGAACTCGGAGTGGACGTGGAGGTGGGTGAAGTCGTTCGGCGCGACGGTCATCGGGAGGTCCATGGTAGCCCGGCCGGGCCCAGGCCGGTCGGGTGCCGGGCGACGACCGGTTCGCGCCGGCGATGCGATACTCCGGTGTCACCTCCGACTGCCTTTCCCCGTGATATCGCCGCCCTCGCGCGACCTCGAGGAGCCGAATCATGACCAGCGAGCAGACCGCCGACCTCCTGACCGAGGTCCAGGACCTCATCCGCGAGCGCGAACGCGACGGCGTCCGCGGCCTGGCCGACCGGATCGGCCCGTCCGAGTGGGCGGACCTCATCCCGATGCTCGAGCCGAGCGAGGTCGCGCTCCTGCTTCCAGTGGCTCCCCGACGAGGAGCTGCCGGAGCTGCTGGAGGAGCTCTCGCCCGCCGACGCTGCCCGGATCCTGCGGACGCTCACCCGGGCCGAGGCGGCCGAGCTGCTCGAGGAGATGGACCCCGACGACGCCGCCGACGTCGTCGAGCGCCTGCCCGAGGACGAGGCCCGCGAGATCCTGATCCGGATGCGGCCGGAGGAGGCCTCCGAGCTGCGCGACCTCTCGCGGTACTCGCCCGAGACCGCCGGCGGGATCATGACGCCCGCGTTCGTCGCGGTCGCCGCGGACGCCACGGCGCAGGAGGCGATCACCGCGATCCGGCAGCTGGTCGACGAGGCCGAGACGGTGAACTACATCTACGTCATCGGGCCCGACCGCACCCTCCTGGGGGTCCTGTCGCTCTACCGGTTGCTGTTGAGCCCTGGCGAGGCGCCGGTCCGCGAGCTGATGGCGCCGTCCACGGTCCGGGTCCAGGTCGACGCCGACCGGGAGGTCGCGGCCCGCCTGTTGACGGACCGGAACCTGCTGGCACTCCCCGTCGTGGACGACGCGGATCACCTGCTCGGGATCATCACCGAGGACGACGTCGCTGACGTCCTCGAGGCCGAGGCGACCGAGGACATCGAGCGGCTCGGCGGCTCGGAGCCGCTCAACGCGCCGTACCGCAGCTCCGGGGTGCTGCTGCTCGTCCGCAAGCGCGTCGGCTGGCTGCTGCTGCTCTTCGTCGCCGAGGCGTACACCGGCACGGTGCTTCGCGACTTCCAGGACGAGCTGACCCAGGTGGTCGCCCTCAGCTTCTTCATCCCGCTGCTGATCGGCACGGGCGGGAACATGGGCAGTCAGACGGTGACCCTGATCGTCCGCGCGATGGCGCTCGGCGAGGTCTCGCTTCGCGACATCGCCTGGATCGTGCTCAAGGAGATGCGCGTCGGCCTGGTCATCGGCGGGATCATGGCGCTCGTCGCCTTCGGGCGTGCGTGGCTGCTCGGGGTCGGGCCGGACATCGGCGGCGTCGTCGCCCTGACGATCCTGGCGATCTGCGTCTGGTCCGCGACGGTCGCGGCCGCGCTGCCGCTGCTGCTGCGAGCGCTCAAGATCGACCCCGCCGTCGTCTCCGCGCCGCTGATCACGACCCTGGTCGACGGGACCGGCCTGGTCATCTACTTCACGATCGCCCGGATCCTGCTCCAGCTGTGACCGACCCGTCCGCGCCCGACGCCATCGACCTCGAGGCGATCGTCATCGAGGCGCTCGAACGGCTGCCCGCGCCCTTCCGTGAGCGTCTCGGCAACGTCGCCATCGTGATCGAGGACGAGCCCACGCCGGACCAGCTGGCCTCGGTCGGTGCGCGCGGCCTGTACGGCCTCTACCAGGGCGTGCCACGGACGGTCTACGGCGCCGACGCCGCGATCGTGCCGAACAAGATCACGATCTTCCGTGGGCCGCTGACAAGGGCCAACCCGACCCCGGAGCGGCTGACGGCGGCCGTCATCGACACGGTCCATCACGAGATCGCCCATCACTTCGGGATCAGCGACCAGCGACTGCAGGAGCTGCAGCGCGGTCGGCCCTGATCAGATCGGGCAGACGAACAGGATGCTGTAGCGAGGCCGGCTCGCGACGGTGGCCGTCGCGAGGAGGGCGCCTGGCTGGGCGACGCCCGGGGCCGACACGGCGATGATCCCGGTGAGCGACGACGCAAGGGGGCCGGCGGGCATCGCCCCGCTGGCCAGCAGGATGTCGTCGAGGACCAGGTTCACCGCGGTGCTGTTGGTCGCACCGATCCGCATCCGGTCCATCCCGGTCGTCCACGTGCCATTCGTCTGGCTGGCGAAGGGAGCTCCGAAGGCCGCGCCGTCGGCGGCGAGGAAGGCTTCCATCACGCCGTTGCTGCCCGTCCCGCGCTTCTGGTGCAGGCCGACCACGTATGTCGTGCCCGGCACGAGTGGCGCGGAGTCCGCCCCGATGACGGTGGAGTCGAGCCGCAACCGGAGCCGGCCCGTCGAGGTCAGGAGCAGGTTGCCGCTGGTGGTGCCGGCGCTCGAGAGCATCATCATCCGCGGCGAGCCGGTCGGGAGCGTGGTGACCCGCATGCGGAACGTGACGAACAGGTCATCCGTCGCGGTGAAGTTCTCCTGCATGTAGCCGGTGCTCTGGGCCAAGCGTGCCGAGGACGTCCCGCCGATCGCGGACGCGGTCTCGAGCGTGACCGTCCCCGTGAGGCTGTCGACGCCGTTCGTCGGGTTCAGCAGCCCGGCCTCGAACGTGATGTCCTTGATCCGTGTCCCGCCACCCGTCGGGGGCGTCGGGGTCGGGGTCGGGTGTCGGCGTCGGGGTCGGGGTCGGCGTCGGGGTCGGCGTCGGGGTGGGCGTCGGGGTCGGGCGTGGGCGTGGGTGTCGGGGTCGGGGTCGGCGTCGGCGTCGGGGTGGGCGTGGGTGTCGGGGTCGGGGTCGGGGTCGGCGTGCCGCCCACGTCCAGCACGAGCTCCGGCTTGTTGGTCCCCTCGCGGCTGGTGTAGTAGACGCTGTTGGAGTTGCCGCCGACGAGGGTGAATGCGACGGTGCCGTCGGCGGTGATCGCGCCCGCGGGCAGCGCGAACTCGACCCAGACATTGTTCCCGACCGTCCCCATCGTCCTGAGCGCCGGTTCGATCCGGGCGGGCGCGTTCGCCCACGTCACGCCCGTCTCCGTCCACGTGGTGCCCATCTTGTAGAGGCTCCCGCCGTTCGGGCCGCCGTCGGTCGAGAACAGGCGGAGCTTCGCTCCCGTGACCGGGCGTCCGTTGACGCCGCTGACGGTGAAGCGCAGGTACGAGTTGTAGAACGTGTCGGTCGGCGACGTGCCCTGTCGCAGCCGGATCAGGTTCTCGGTGCCGTAGTTCTTCGTCGCACTGTTCGACTTGCCATGCGAGTCCGCGACCGGGGCGAACGAGAGCGTGCTCGGGGTCGGCGTGGGCGTCGGGGCGGCTGTCGGGGCCAGGGCGAAATCGAGCGTGGCGTAGCTGCCGCCGTTGATGACGACCGGACCGCTGCCCGGGTCGTGGCCGGCGGCCGTCGCCATCACCGTGTAATTGCCGGGCGGCAGGTCGATGTGATAGCGACCGAGGGCGTCCGTCGTCGTCGTCGCTCCGGTCTCGACGATGGAGACCGTGGCCCCGACGATGAGCGCGTCCGTGGCCAGGTCGCGGACCTCGCCGCCGACGAACGTGGCCGACGGGGCAAGGGCGATGTTCCGGGTGACGACGCCGCCGGCGGGGACGATGACCGTGCGGGTGTCGCTGACATAGCCGAGGGCGCTGTACGACACGTCCAGCGATCCGGCAGGCACCCCGTTGATCTGGTAGTCGCCCGAGTCGTCCGTGATCGTCACGCCACCCGGATAGGTGACCGTGGCGCCGACGATGGGGTTGCCCGTTGACGAGTCGGTGACGCGGCCGGCCACGCCGCCGGGCGGGGCGAGCTCGACATCGAGCGTCGTCGTCCCACCGCCCGTGATCAGGGCGCTCTGGGTCTCGGTGGCGTAGCCGCCCTTGCTGAAGGTCAGCTGCAGCTCACCGGCCGGGGCGCCGCTGATCGAGTACCGCCCCTGGCTGTCGGTCGTGTCGTTCCCGGCGGACGAGGCGACGGTCGCGCCCTGGATCGCGGCGTGGGTGACCGAGTCGGTGACCCGGCCGGCGACGGTGCCGGGCTGGAGCCCGCCGCTGGTGCCGATCCGGACGAACCGGGCGACCGACGGCACGCCGGAGGCGTTCTTGATGATGAGCATGTAGTCGCCGGGCGGCGCCACGCCACCCGAGGCCGGACCGATCGCATTGAGCGTGGTGCCCGAGCGGGTGAAGTTCAGCGGGACGTACCGCTGGTTCATGTCGAACGCGTGGGTCGAGGCGGGCGGGCGCAGGAGGGCGACCGAGGTGATCGACGCCGCGTCCGGGCTCGTGACCTGGATCGTCGTCCCGTACGCGGCTGACGCCGGGCGCACCGGAGATCACGGGGCGGTTCCCCTGGAAAAGGTACGGCGGCGAGTAGACCTGGGCGCGGAGGCGTCCCCCGGCTTCGCCGCCGCCGACGACGACGCGCCCGTCGGCGAGCAGGACCGCGGACGAGTGGTACATCCGGGCCTCGCCCATCGACTCGACGGTCGACCACGTCTCTGTCGTCGGGTTCCAGATCTCGCCGGCGAGGACGGCCGCGGCCTCGCTGTCACCCGAACCGGTGCCACCGATCGCCATCACGCTGCCGTCGGCCAGGAGCATCAGGTTCATCCGACGGCGGGCGAACGCCATCGAGTCGATCTCGCGCCAGGCCGGGTTCGCGACGTTCGTGTCGATGACCATCGCCCTCTTGATGGACGGATCGCCACCGCCGGCCCGAAGGATCTTGCCGGGCAGGTACTGGACGGCGGACTCCGAGTAGCCGTTCGTCGCGTAGAGCGCGGTCGGCCCGGGGGTCCAGTGGCCAGTGCCCGAAGGATCGAGGAAGGCCGTCCCGGTCCCGGAGCCCGCCTCGTACACGAGGCCGCTGGGCAGGACGAACATGAACGGGTAGAGGCCCTGCGAGCGTTGGGCGGTCGTCAGCTGCACCCACGTGTTCGTGGTCGGGTTGTAGACCTCGGGGATCGGTCGATCGTGATCCGTCGGGTGCGTCGCCCGACGTCGCGAGGACCTTGCCGTCAGCCAGGGTCGTGCTGGTCGCGTACCAGCGCAGGTCGTGCATCGACGCGCCGTTGACCCACGTCTCGGTGGCCGGGTCGAAGAGGGCCGTGATGTTCGTGCCGGCGTGCGTCTGGACGTTCTGCCCGCCGACGACGACGACGCGCCCGTCGGCCAGGGTCGACTGTCCTGCGCAGTGGAGGTCGCCGAAGGTGAACGGGGTCAGCTTGAACGTGCCGTTCGTCGGATCCCAGACGCGAGCGTTGTCGCCGGTCGACCAGACGAGGACCTTGCCGGTCGAGAGCATCGCCATGTGCTTCGCCTGCTGGCCCCAGTCGAGGATCGGGCCCCAGGCGCCGGTGTCGGACGGGGCGGCCAGGACCGATGCGGCGGGTGGCGGGGTCGGCTGGAGGGCGGCAGCCAGGGTCGTTGCGTCCAGGTCGGGGGCGGCCGCACCCGCGGTCGCACTCACTGTCGGAACCCAGATGACACCTGCCAGCAGCAGGCTCGCCATTCCCACAGTCCACGCGCGGACTACTCGGGACTTCCCCACCCTATTCGACCCCTTGTCGGCTCGCGATGCGTGCCTAGCGTCGTCTTGAGCCGTGGGCATCGTAGTACCTCCGGCGCGTTCCGGATAGGACTTTTGCGTTAACTAGTGCACCGGCGCACCACAGCCTGAACCCGTGGCTCAGGCCGAGCCCGAGCCACCAGCGATCAGTCGGCCAGAAGGGCCTCGACCACAGGCCGGAGCCGCTCGACCCAGCGGGCGTACTGGGACCCTGACGGGTGCAGCCCATCCGAGGCGACCAGCCCCGGTTCCGTCGGGGCCCGCCGCGAGATGTCGAAGATGTCGACGAACCGGATCGACCGCGCCTTCGACAGGTCCGCCATCGTGTCGTTGGCCGCCATGATCGCGGCCCGCTTCGTCTCCGGGTCGCCGTAGTCACCCCCCGCCGGCGTCACGGTGTAATCGGGGATCGCGACGGTCACGATGCGGTCCGGGGCGAGCCGCACGAGGAGCGCCTCGAGGATCGTCTCGACATTGCCCTCGTACGCCGCGAGCGGCACCTCCTGCACGACGTCGTTGACGCCGATGAGCAGCGTCACGAAGTCCGGCGCGAGCCCGTCGAGCGCCGGCAGCTCGTCGCGGATCAGGTCGGCGCTGGTGTACCCGTTGACCCCGAGATTCCCGACGAGCCGGAGCCTCGGCCCGCCTGGTCGCATCGAGGCGACCAGCTGGTTCGGGAACCGCTCCTCTGTCCGCACCGAGGTCCCGATCGTGTACGAATCGCCGAGCGCCACGTAGCGGCGTTGGTTGGAAATGGACGACGTCGGCGACTCGAGGTCGTGAGCGGGCGTTTCCACCGGCGCATCGTATCGGTCGCCGTCGCCTCCGCCTGCCATGACGCCGGCTCGATCGTCGCCTGCGGAGCCATCGCGCGGGCGCCATCCGGTCGGGCTATCCTCCCATGCAGCCGAAGCGTTGGACGCTTGCCGTCGCTGAGCCGCCGCGGCTAGGATGCGGCCCACGGTACGACGCCCCACGCCGGGCGAGGCCTATCGACCGCCATGGCGTTCCGGGCCCCCGGGATCGTCGAGCGGTCAATCGAGGAGGAAGCATGCGCAACCGGGCAATCGGCCTGTCGATCTTGTTCGTCGTTTCGCTTGTCGGCGCGGCCTGCAGCGGATCCTCCGCCGACATCAAGAAGGTCGGCCTCGTGACCGACGTCGGGACCCTGGAGGACAAGTCCTTCAACGAGGCTTCGTGGGTCGGGGCCCAGGCGGGCGCCACGGCGATCGGCGGCACGTCCAGCAACATCGTGACCAAGGCACCGGCCGACTACGCGGCCAACATCAAGACGTTCGTCGACCAGGGCTACGGGACGATCGTGACCGTCGGCTTCGCCATGGGTGACGCGACGACGATCGCCGCCAAGCAGTACCCGTCCGTCAAGTTCATCGGCGTCGACCAGGGCGTCTGCATCGACGAGACCGGCAAGGGCGACCCGACGTTCGCCTGCAAGGGCGACCCGAAGACGCTGCTGCCGAACTATCAGGGCCTCGTGTTCAGGGAGGATCAGGTCGGCTACCTCGCCGGCGTCCTCGCGGCGAGCGTCTCCAAGTCGGGCGTCATCGGCACCGTCGGCGGCATCAACACGATCCCGCCCGTCGTCCGCTACATCAACGGGTATCGCAATGGCGCCGCGTCGGTCAAGTCGGACATCGACGTCAAGGTCGCCTACGTCTCGACCGATATCACCAAGGCCTTCAACGACCCGGGCACCGGCAAGTCGATCGCCCAGCAGATGATCGGCCAGAAGGCCGACGTGATCTTCCAGGTCGCCGGGCTGTCGGGCGCGGGCGCGATCGAGGCGGCCTGCGCCACGCCAGGCGTCATCGGCATCGGCGTCGACGTCGACCAGTCGAAGTCGCTGCCGCAGTCGGCCAAGTGCATCCTCAGCAGCGCCGAGAAGAAGCTGTCCAACGCCGTCGAAGCCGCGATCAAGAAGGTCGGCGCCAAGACCGACGTCGGCGGCACGACCACGTGGGACGCCTCGACCGACCCGGTCGGCGTCGGCCTGTCGCCGTTCGGGAGCGACTACAAGGACCTTGTCACCCCGGAGATCCAGGCCGCGATCGACGCGGCCCTCGCCGGGATGAAGGACGGCACCGTCGATCCCTGCAAGCCGACCCCCTGCGACAAGAAGGACTGACGCGGGCGCTCCCGCACTGACAGCTCACGAACGGGCCGACATCGGTCGGCCCGTTCGTCCATCCGGATCCATCAACCGATACCCAAGGGGCAACGTGATGGACGAGTCCACAACGGTCCTGGAGATGCGCGGGATCACCAAGCGGTACCCGGGCGTCCTGGCCAACGACGCCATCGATCTCGACCTGCGCTCGGGCGAGATCCACGCCCTGCTCGGCGAGAACGGCGCCGGCAAGTCGACCCTGATGAACATCCTCTACGGGCTCGCGGTGCCCGACGAGGGGTCGATCCTGATCGACGGCCAGCCGGTCGACATCCTCGGGTCCGCACGACGCGATCGATCGCGGCATCAGCATGGTCCACCAGCACTTCATGCTCGTCCCGGTCCTGACCGTCGCCGAGAACATCCTCCTCGGCGAGGAGACGATGGCCAACCCGGTCTTCATCGACCGAAACGAGGCGCGCAACCGGATCGTCGCCCTGGGCCGCCAGTTCGGCTTCGAGATCGACCCGGACGCCAAGATCGAGAGCCTCTCGGTCGGCTGGCAGCAGCGGGTCGAGATCCTCAAGGCGCTCTACCGCAAGGCGCGCATCCTCGTCCTCGACGAGCCGACCGCCGTCCTCACGCCCCAGGAGACCGAGGAGATCTTCGCCGTCCTGCGCCGGCTCGCCGCCGAGGGTCACTCGATCATCTTCATCAGCCACAAGCTCTACGAAGTCCTCGAGATCGCCGATCGGATCACGGTCATCCGGCGCGGCCGGGTCGTCGGTCAGCGGATCCCGGCCGAGACGAACGAGGAGGACCTGGCCGAGCTGATGGTCGGCCGGAACGTCCAGCTGACCGTCGATCGCGGGGAGTCCCACGCCACCGATGTCGTCCTGTCCGTGCGCGGGCTCCGGGCGAAGGACGACCGCGGACGGGAGGTCGTCCGCGGGGTCGACCTCGAGGTCCGGGCCGGCGAGACGCTCGGGATCGCCGGCGTCGCCGGCAACGGCCAGGACGAACTGGTCGAGGTGCTTGACCGGGCTGCGCAAGCCGAGCGCCGGGAGCGTCACGATGGGTGGCTCCGACGTGACCGGCTGGCGGCCCGCGGCAGCTCTACGAGAACGGCCTCGCCCACGTCCCGGGCGACCGTCACCGCTGGGCGATGATCATGAGCTTCCCGCTCGAGGACAACCTGGTCCTGACGAGCTACTACCGGCCGCCGTTCGCCCGCGGGCTGGTGCGACAGGAAGCGTGCGATCGACGCCTGGGCGACCGAGCTGATCGAACGCTTCGACATCCGGACGCCCTCTGCGACCGTCGCCGCCGACACGCTGTCGGGCGGCAACCAGCAGAAGGCGGTCGTGGCCCGCGAGTTCAGCCGCGAGCCAAAGCTGCTCGTCCTCGATCAGCCGACCCGCGGCCTCGACGTCGGCAGCATCGAGTTCATCCACCACCGGGCGATCGAGATGCGCGACGCCGGTGCGGCGATCCTGCTCGTCTCCGCCGAGCTCGACGAGGTCCTCGAGCTGTCCGACCGGATCGCGGTGATGTACCGCGGCGAGCTGGTGGCCACGCCTCGACGGTCGCGGCGCCAACAAGGAAGAGGTCGGGCCTGCTGATGGCCACCGGCGGGCGCGAACCTGAAGCCAGCGAGGCGGCCGCGTCATGACCGCACCGACGGTCCTGCCGGCTGAGCCGTCCAGCCCCGGCGGGCGTCTGGGCCAGATCTGGGCGATCGCCGCGATCCCCCTGGCATCGGTCTTCCTGGCCCTCGTCGTGGCGGCCCTGATCATCCTGGTCTCGAGCGTCGTCACGACCGGGTCGATCGACTGGACGCTGCCCTTCGTCGCCTACGGGCCCTGTTCCAGGGTGCATTCGGCTCGACGACCGGCCATCCTCAACACGATCCTCCAGGCGACCCCGCTCGTGCTCGGTGGGCTAGCCGTCGGGGTCGGCTTCAAGGCCGGCCTGTTCAATATCGGCGGCCAGGGCCAGTTCCTGCTCGCGGCCACGGCCGCCGCCGGGGTCGGCGCCGCCCTCGCGACCGCGCCGGCGCCGATCGCGATCACGGCGGCGCTCCTGGCCGGGATGGCGGCCGGGGCCTTCTGGGGTTGGATCCCGGGCGCCCTGAAGGCGTGGTCGGGTGCTCATGAGGTCGTCACGACGATCATGCTCAACTCGATCGCCGGCTGCCCTCATCGCGTTCCTGATCCTCGGGCCGCTCCTGGCCCCGGGGTTCTCGTTCGGCCGGACGGGCGACCTCGGCAACAGCGCCCTGCCGATCGTCCTCGGCGGCAACATCCATCTCGGGGTCGTGCTCGCCGTGGCCGCCGTTCCGGCGGTCTGGTGGCTCCTCTATCGGAGCACCCTCGGGTTCGAGATCCGGAGCGTCGGGGCGAACCCCAGCGCCGCTCGCTATGCCGGGATGCGGCCGGCGTTCCTGATCATGCTGACGATGAGCCTGTCGGGCCTCCTCTTCGGGATCGCCGGGGCGACGAGATCCTCGGCGTCAGCCACTTCATGATCCCGTCATATGGGACCGCGATCGGGTTCGACGCGATCGCGGTCGCTCTGCTCGGGCGGTCGCATCCGTTCGGCATCGCGGCGGCTGCCCTCCTGTTCGGGGCCCTGCGGGCGGGAGCCGGACTGATGCAGGTCCTGGCCGGCATCCCGGTCGAGATCGTCGACGTCATCCAGGCGATCATCCTGCTGTTCCTGGCCGCCGACATCGTCGTCAGGCGCGTGTTCCGGATCCGGGCGGCCGGCGGGATCGCCGACATCAAGACCGTCACCAGTTCCTACGCCGGCCGGGCCCGCTGATGGACCAGGTCGCGACATTCCTCGACTCGATCCCGATCGTCGGCGTCTTCTTCCAACTGATCGGCTACCTCGTCGCGACGGTCCCCGAGATCGCCCCGATCTTCGTCGCGCTGGCGGCCCCGATCGCCCTGGGCGCGCTGTGCGGGATCATGAACGAGCGTTCGGGCGTGGTGAACATCGGCATCGAGGGGATGATGCTGAGCTCCGCGTTCACGGCGTTCCTGGCGGCGGCCCTGGTCGCCCAGACGATGGGACCGACGAGCCCGTCGCCGATCTTCGGGGCGACCCTGCCGATCATCGCGGGCCTCGTCGCGGCGATCGCCACCGGGATGCTCGTCTCGGCTCTCCACGCCTGGCTGTCGATCTCGATCCGGGCCGACCAGATCATCAGCGGGACCATCATCAACATCCTCGCCTTCGGCCTGACCGGCTACCTCAACCGGCTGATCATCTCGCCCGAATCCTCGCCTTGGAGCCGGCATCTTCCAGCCACTCGTGCCGCCCGACGGTCTGGTCGACCTGCCGTTGGTGGGCTGGATCATCCGTGCGTTCTTCGCCCACGGCCCGATCGCGATCTCGGTCCTCTTCCTGGTCACCTTCCTCCAGATCTGGCTCTTCCGGTCACGCTGGGGCCTGCGGACACGCGCCGTCGGCGAGCATCCCAAGGCCGCCGAGACGGTCGGGATCGACGTCATCAAGCTGCGCTACCGCAACGTCATCCTTGGCGGCGTCTTCGCCGGGCTCGCCGGGGCGTACCTGACCCTCGAGCAGAGCGGATCGTTCCAGAACGGGATGACCAGCGGGCGCGGCTTCATCGCCATCGCCGCGGTCATCTTCGGACGATGGACGCCGCTCGGGGCATTTGGCGCGGCCCTCCTGTTCACTGCCTCGGAAGCCCTTCGGGTCGCGATCAGCCTGAACCCGCCGACCCATGAGCTGGGCGACGTGCTGCGGTTCATCCCAGCCGAGTTCTACGGAGCGCTGCCCTACATCGTCACCCTCGTCGTCCTGGTCGCGGCGGCCGGCCGGAGCGTCCCACCGGCGGCGATCGGGAAGCCATACGTGCGCGAGGCCCGGACGTGACCCGGGGCCGATGACCCGGGAGGAGCGCGATCGGGCCGCCGCGTCGCTTGACCTCCAGGAAGGTCGTGGCCCGGTCCCGGTCCTCGACGACGAGGGCGTCGAGACCGTCCTGCGCTCCACACGCCGCATCGCCGTGGTCGGCGCGTCAGACGACGAGTCGCGGCCGTCGTTCACGGTCTTCCGTTACCTGCTCCACCACGGGCTTCGACTGCGTGCCGATCAACCCGAACGTCCGGAGCGTCATGGGGGTGTCGGCCTTCCGGTCACTGCCCGAGGCGGTCGCCTCGACGGGACCATTCGACACTCGTCGACGTCTTCCGACGGTCGGAGCTGTGCGTGCCGCATGCACGCGAGGCCGTCGACGCCGGGGCGCGCTGCCTGTGGCTGCAGCTCGGCGTCGTCAACTGGGAAGCGGCCCGCATCGCGCACGAGGCCGGTCTGGCGGTCGTCATGGACCGCTGCACGGCCATCGAGTGGCGGCGGATCGTCGGGCGCTGAGCCCGGCCGGTGCCCGACGGTGGCGCTGCCGCTCGCCCTAGCGGATGAGGAACCCGAGGAACACGAGCACGAACCCCGCGACGCCGACGGCCGCGGCGACCTGCGCCTTTCGGCGGAGCACCTCCATCGCGACCGACGCGCCCGTCTTGCCGTCATCGCGGATGCCGCCCCGCCAGGCCTCGTAGCGCGCGACGTTGGCGTCCTGCTCCTTGAGGCTCTGGTACCGGGTCCAGGGACCTTTCGCGCGCTGGTAGCCGAACACCATGAGCGCGACGCCGGCAACCCACAGGACGATGTTGATGGGTCCCATCGCTCGTCAGCCCTCGCGATCCAGCCGCTCGCCGAGCAGCGTCTTGACGCGGGCCGCGTCGGCGGCGCCGGCCGACGCCGCCATGACCCGACCGACCAGGAACCCGATCACGGGCTTGCCCGCGCGATAGTCGGCGACCGCCTTCGGATTGTCGGTGATGGCCGCGTCGATCAGGCCGAGCAGCGTCGCGTCGTCGCCCATCGGCGGCGGTGCGCCGCCGGCCAGGAGCTCGGCGGCCGGGGTGCCCGACGCGAGGTGCCGGTCGAGGATGTCGCGCCCGATCTGCCGCGAGACCGTGCCCGCCTGGATCGCCTCGAGGAGCCGCGGCGATCTCGGCCTGGATCCGACGGGCCCGCCGTGCCCGCGGCATTCGCCCCGACCGACTTCAGCTCGCGGGCATGGGGTCCCGTGACGAAGTTCGCGATCGCCTTCGACGGCACCGCGCCGTCGGTCGTCGCCCGGATGGCCTCGAACGCGAGGTACATGCCCGGGTCGGCCACCAGCACACCGGCGTCGTACGCGGAGAGCCCGTGCCCGTCGACGTACCGCGCCACCCTGGCCGCGGGCAGCTCCGGCAACGCGGCCCGGATGTCGGCCAGCCAGGCCTCGTCGAGATGCAGCGGCGGCAGGTCGGGCTCGGGGAAGTAGCGGTAGTCGTCCGAGGTCTCCTTGACCCGCATCCGGTAGGTCTCGCCGCGCGCCTCGTCCCAGCCCCGGGTCTCCTGCACGAGGGGCTCGCCCGCGTCGAGCGCAGCGGCCTGTCGCCCGATCTCGTAGGCGATCGCGCGCTCGACCGAGCGGAACGAGTTCATGTTCTTGACCTCGATCCGCGTCCCGAACGGCTCGGTCCCGCGCGGCCGGAGCGACACGTTCGCCTCGACCCGCATCTGCCCGTGCTCCATGTCGGCGTCGGACGCGCCGATCGCCCGCAGCAGCAGTTGCAGCTCCTCGGCGTAGCGCCGGGCCTGCTCGGCCGTCCGGATCTCGGGCTCGGTGACGATCTCCATGAGCGGCGTCCCGGATCGGTTGAAGTCGACGAGGCTGCGTGCGCCCGCCTCACCACGGTCCGGGTGGATGAGCTTGGCCGTGTCCTCCTCGAGGTGGGCCCGGGTGATCGCGACGGTGAACGGTCCGTCGGAGGTCTCGAACGTCAGGCGGCCGAGCGAGGCGAGCGGCAGGTCGTACTGGCTGATCTGGTAGCCCTTGGGCAGGTCCGGATAGAAGTAGTTCTTGCGATCCCAGCGGGTCGCGGCCGGCACGGTCGCCTCGATCGCCAGGCCCGTCGCCAGCACGTGCTCGACGGCCCGCCGATTGATGACCGGCAGGGCGCCGGGCAGGCCCGAGACAGACCGGGCACACGTGGCTGTTCGGCGGCGCGCCGTCGTAGGCCGTGGAGCAGCCGCAGAACATCTTCGACGCGGTCTTCAGCTGGCAGTGGACCTCGATCCCGATGACCGCCTCGTAGCGCGCCGATGCGTCAGCCGGGGCAGGCGCGATCTCGACCATGGGCCAAGTGTCGCATAGGTCCCCGTCGCGACGGGAGGGGCGGGCCCGCGGGTCGCGCCGGACGCCCGGCACGGGGCTCGCGCGTCACCGCGCGGCAACCCGATCGGTGCCCCGAACGTGACGTCGATGTGACCGTTCGAGCGTGAGAGCGCTCTCTTGACAACGCCTGCTACAGTGCGATACAAGCGTGAGAGCGCTCTCACAGGAGGGAGACGGTTCGGTGGCAAATGCCCCAGCCCGCGACCGCCGCAACGGTTCGACGCTCGAGGAGGTCGCCTCGCTCGCCGGCGTCTCCCGCGCGACCGTCTCGCGCGTGGTCAACGGCTCGACGCGGGTGTCCCCCGACATCCGGCGCGAGGTCGAAGCCGCCATCGTCGAGCTGGCCTACGTCCCCAACCGCGCCGCGCGCAGCCTGGTCACCCGGCGGAGCGGATCGATCGGCGTCGTCATCACCGAACCGACCGGCCGGCTGTTCAGCGACCCGTTCTTCCCGCGCCTGCTGCGCGGCGTCAGCGCGTCGCTGTCGGCCCGCGACATCCAGCTGGTCCTGCTGATGCCCGCCTCCCTCGCCGATTCCCAGCGCACATCCGACTACCTCGCCGCCGGCCACGTCGACGGCGCCCTGCTGGTGAGCCTTCACGGCGACGACCCCCTCCCGGCCAGGATCGCCGCCGCCGGCGTCCCGACCGTCGTCGTCGGAAGGCCACTCAGGGCCAGCGCGGCGAGCTACGTCGACGTCGACAATCGCGGCGGCGCGCGGAGCGCCGTCGACCACCTCATCACGGGCGGCCGGCGGGTCATCGCGATCATCGCGGGCCCGAGCGACATGGTCGCCGCGACCGACCGGCTCACGGGCTACCGCGACGCCGTCGACCGAGGCGAGCCTGGCGCCGGATCCGACGCTCGAGGCGACCGCCGACTTCACCCAGGACGGCGGCGCGGCCGCGATGGAGCACCTCCTTGCAGCCCGTCCCGACATCGATGCTGTCTTCGCGGCGTCGGACCTGATGGCAGCAGGCGCCATGTCGGTGCTCGATGCCGCTGGTCGACGGGTTCCCGAGGACGTGGCGGTCGTCGGCTACGACGACTCGCCGGTCGCCTCGACCGCGCGCCCCCAACTCACCAGTGTCCGCCAACCGATCGAGGAGATGGGCCACGAGACGGCCCGCCTGCTGATCGACCTCGTCGAGGGCTCGGACCGCGTGCCACGGCGCGTGATCCTCGCCACCGAACTCATTCGACGCGCCTCGAGCGCCGGGAGGCGTCATGCCCTGAGCCGGCCGGCGACCGGCGGGCGTCGACCCACAAGGGCCTGCGCCACGTCCCAACCACACGACCTCATTGAGAGGTGGAGAGATCGATCCTGATCTCCCAGAGGAGGAGTCGAAAGCGATGCAACGTTCTCGATCCGCACCGAGCATCCTGATCGCCCTGTTTGCGATCGCCGCCATCCTGGTCACCGCCTGCGGCGGCGCGACCACCTCGCCGTCCGCGAGCGCCGCCGCTTCGGCGTCGGCCGCCGCCGCGGCCACGCACCCGCCGACGCCGACCCCCGTCATCGTCACCCCCGAGCCGCTCCCGGCCGGCCCCGGGCCCGAACGGCGGCGTCGTCGTCCGCTGGTTCGTCGGCCTCGGCGCCGGCACCCAGCCCGCGCACCTCGGACCTGAGAAGGCCTGGGTCGACTGCGTACAACGCCTCGCAGAAGGACGTCTACCTCTCGCTCGAGATCGTCGACAACTCGCATCGCGGGCGGCCAGCCTCAAGACCGAGATCGCCGGCCGGCAACGCGCCGGACATCATCGGGCCGGTCGGCATCGAGGGACTGAACCTCTTCCGCGACCAGCTGCTCGACCTCGCGCCGCTCGTCGCGTCGTCCGGCTACACCCAGCCGGGCGTCGACCCGAAGCTCACCGAGTTCTTCAAGATCGGCGAGGGCGGCGCCCAGATCGGCCTGCCCGTTCGCGGTCTATCCGTCGTTCATCTTCTTCAACAAGGACCTCTTCGACGAGGCCAAGCTGCCCTATCCCGCCGACCAAGGTCGGCGACCTGTACGACGGCAAGCCGTGGGACATGGACGCGCTGTCCGCGAGCTCGGCATGAAGCTCACCGTCGACAAGAACGGCAACGACGCCACCAGCGCCGACTTCGATCCCGACGAGCGTCGAGCAGTGGGGCTTCGACGTCCAGTACCACGACGACAGCGCGCGGGCCGAGACCGCGATGTTCGGCGCCGGCTCGCCGGTCGCCGACGACGGCAAGACCGCCCAGATCCCGGACTACATCGCCAACGGCGAGAAGTGGTTCAACGACGGGATCTGGAAGGATCACTTCATCCCGAACGCGAACCAGGTCGCCAGCGACCCTGCTCAACGCGGGCGGCGAATTCGCATCAGGCAACCTGGCGATGAACGAGGGTCACACCTGGTTCACCTGCTGCGTCACGCCGACCGCGCCGGCGAAGCCGTTCAACTTCGGCTTTGCGGTCGCGCCCGCGTACAACGGCACGATCACGGCGCCGCTCCACGTCGACACGTTCAGCATCCTCAAGACCACGCAAGGTCCCGGACGAGGCCTTCAAGGCGCTGACCGCCATGGTCGAGTCGCCCGAGCTGCTCACGATCTACGGCGCCATGCCGGCCGATCCGGCCAAGCAGCAGGCCTGGTTCGACTCGATCGACGCGAACTTCCCGGGCATCAAGCTTGACTGGGTCGATCCCGAAGGCCATGCTCGCCTACCCGGACATCCCCAACAATCAGTCGTACGTCCCGAACTACGCTGAGGCCAAGGCCGCCTTCCAGGCCTTCCAGAACAAGGTCCGGACGACCGAGGCTCTGGACATGGACGCTGAGCTGGCGACGCTGAAGACGACCCTCCAGGGGATCTTCGACAAGCCGGCCAGTTGAGGCGATAGGCTCCTCCTCCTCGGCCCCCTCGGGCTTCTGCGACCCGAGGGGGCCGACCACCCATACGTTGGAGCCGAACCTCGAGATGACCGAGACGACCGAGGCCCGGGCCGCACCCGTCACGATCGACCGCATGGACACGTCGGTTCTCGACGCCGTCCGGGCGGGAGGCGATCTGGGGCTTCGTCTTCATCGGACCATGGCTCATCGGGCTGGCGCTGTTCCTCGCCGGCCCGATCATCGCCTCCCTGATCATCTCCCTGACCGACTTCAACCTCGTCCGTCCGGAGGCGGTCAAGTTCATCGGTCTCGACAACTACGTCGAGATGGCGTCGGACCCGAACGTCATCCAGTCGCTGCTCGTGACGTTCAAGTTCGCCCTCATCGCGATCCCCCTCACGATGGTCGCCAGCCTCGGCCTCGCGGTGCTCGTGAACAGCCCGAAGCTGTTCGGGCGGAACATCTTCCGGACGCTCCTCTACATGCCGATCCAGATCCCGCTGGTGGCCAGCACGCTGGTGTGGATCGGCTTCCTGAACACCGAGACCGGCTGGCTGAACGGCATCATCGGGGCCTTCGGGCTCACCGGGCCTGACTGGATCAACAGCGAGACCTGGATCTACCCGGCGCTCTCGCTGATCGGCCTGTGGGGCATCGGCAACTTCATGCTCATCAACATCGCCGGATTGCAGTCCGTCCCGACCGAGCTGTACGAGGCGGCCCGGATCGATGGGGCGGGCGCCTGGAAGTCGTTCCGGCGCATCACGATCCCGCTGATGTCGCCGATCCTGCTCTACAACCTCGTCATCTCGCTGATCGTGACGTTCCAGTACTTCACGCAGGCCTACACGATGACGAACGGCCGCGGCGACCCGAACAACGCGACGCTGTTCATCAACCTGGACCTCTACCGCGAGGCGTTCGTCTTCAACCGGATGGGCTACGGCGCGGCGATCGCCTGGCTGCTGTTCGTCATCGTGCTCATCCTCACGGTGGCGCTCTTCGCCTTCGCCCGGAAGCGCGTCTACTACGCGGGCGGTGAGGGATGACGGCGCCGGCCAGCCCGAGGCGGCTCCGCTCGTTCGGTGACGGCGGGCCGGTCCCGAGGATGTACCGCAAGTACCTCGGCCGGGCGTCGATCACGCTGTTCGCGTTCATCTTCGTCAGCGCCTTCCTGCTGCCGCTCCTGTTCATGGTCACGACCGCCCTGCAGCAGCCGGGTCAGCGCACGACACCGGGCGCGCCGCTCTATCCCGCGGCACCGGTCACGGCGACCTACCAAGGCGTGGAGTACCCGATCTACGCGGTGCCCATCGACGGGACGACGCGAAACCTGATCCTGATCGAGAAGGGACGGGAATCGAGCATCTTCGTCGACCCGAACGATCCGTCGGCGACACCGATCGAGTGGCAGGGCCGATGGCGGACGCTCGAGCAGGCCTGGACGTTCGCGCCGAACTTCGGCGAACTTCACGACCGTCTGGTCGCAGCTCAACTTCCCGCGACTGCTGTTCAACACCGCGGCGATCGCGATCCTGAGCACGCTCGCGGCGGTCGCCTCGTCCGCGCTGGTCGCCTACGGCTTCGCCCGCTTCCGGTTCCCCGGGCGGAACATGCTGTTCGTGGTCCTGATCGCCACGATCATCCTGCCGTTCCAGGTGACGCTGATCCCGACCTACATCATCTTCACCTGGCTGGGCTGGAACGGGACCTGGCTCCCGCTGATCATCCCGCACCTGTTCGCCAACGCGTTCAACGTCTTCCTGCTGCGCCAGTACTTCATGTCGATCCCGCGGGACCTCGACGAGGCCGCGATGATCGACGGCGCCGGCCCGTTCCGGATCCTGCGGTCGGTGATCCTGCCGCTGTCCGTCCCGGCGGTCGTCGCGGTCTCGCTGTTCCACTTCTTCTTCGCCTGGAACGACTTCTTCGTCCCGCTGCTGTACCTCGCGAGCAAGCCCGAGCTCCAGCCGCTGTCGATCGCGATCCAGCAGTTCAACGCGCTGTTCGTCTCGGAGCCCACGCTCATCCAGGCGGCCGCCCTCATGACGATGGCCGTGCCGGTGGTCGTGTTCTTCCTGGCCCAACGTGCCTTCATGCGGGGCGTGGTCGTCACCGGCGTCGACAAGTGAGCGCCATCGAGCTTGGCGAGAGCGAGGCCGTCGACTGGCCGGTGATCCCGAGCGTGGCCTGGCGGCGCGGCATCGGCGTCCCGTGCGACGAGGTCGGTCACAGCCGCGTCCACGTCCCGATGATCGACGACGGCGAGTTCGCCGGTGTCCCCATCGGCGGCCTGGGCACGGGGAGCATCGGGCGCACCTACCGCGGCGACGCCGCCCGCTGGCATCTCGAGGTCGGCCGGCACCGCCACGAGCCCGTGGCCGCGGACGGGTTCTCGATCTTCGTCGGCGGTCCCGACGGCACGCGCGCGACCGTGCTGTCGGCGCTCCGCCCCGCGGACCTGCCGGCGTGGGGCTGGACCCTGCCGGTCGGCGGCGGGACGTACCACGGCCTCTTCCCTCGCGCCTGGCAGGCGTTCGAGCCCGACGTCCTCGGCGTCCGCGCGATCGGCGAGCAGCTCTCACCGGTCATCGCGGGCGACCTGACGCGGAGTGCGCTGCCTGTCGGGGCCTTCGAATGGTGGCTGGAGAACCCAGGGCCCGACCCGTTGACGGTCGGGCTCCTGTTCACGTGGGCCGATCCCCCTGCGGCCGACGGACCTCCTGCCCACCGCCCCCACGACGTCGTCCGCGCAGGCGACGTCGTGGGGATCTCCTTCGGCGATCCGGGCGACGCCGCCCCGACCGCCATGCGCGGGTCCCTCTCGATCGCCGCTCTCGGCGGCGACGGCATCGAGCTCAGCGCCCGCGCCAGCTTCGACCCGGCCACCGACGCCGACCTCTGGGCGGACTTCGCCGCGGACGGCCGGCTCGAGCCCGACGGCTCGGGGGCGACGCAGGAGTCGGTCCGAGCCTCGGGGGCGGCCGTCGCCGCGACCGTCCTGCTCGCGCCCGGCGAGCGTCGCTCGATCCGGTTCGCGATCGCCTGGGACCTGCCGATGGTCGAGTTCGGGGCCGGGCGTCGCTGGTGGAAGCGCTACACGCGCGACTGGGGACGAAGCGGCCTGCGGTCCTGGGACCTGGTCACGCACGCGCTCGAGCAGCTGCCCGACTGGCGGCGCCGGATCGAGGCCTGGCAGGCGCCCTACCTCGCCGACCCCGACCGGCCCGACTGGTACAAGATGGCCCTCTTCAACGAGCTCTACTTCCTCGTCGACGGCGGCTCGTTCTGGGAGCACGGCGAGGTCGGACAGCCGGAGCCGCCCGCCGACCACATCGGCCAGTTCGCGCTCCTCGAGTGTCTCGACTACCCGTTCTACGACACGGTCGACGTCGACTTCTACGCGTCCTTCGCGACCCTGGAGCTCTTCCCCGAGCTCGAGATGGGCGGGATCCGCGACCTGCTCGCCGCGATCCCGGCCGACGACCCCGAGATCGTCACGATCGAGGCGTCCGGCGCGCCCGCGCCCCGCAAGGTGGGCGGCACGGTGCCCCACGACGTCGGCGGACCCGACGACGACCCGTTCTACCGTCCCAATCGCTACCGCTTCCAGGACGTCAGCGGCTGGAAGGACCTGGGCCCGAAGTTCGTGCTGCAGGCCTGGCGGGACGCCGTCGCCGCTGGTCCCGACGGCGATGCCCTGATCCGCGAGGTCTGGCCGACCGTCGAACGACGTCCTGACGCAGCTCTCGGCCAAGGATCGCGACGGCGACGGCCTGCCCGAGCACGACGGCCTGCCCGACCAGACCTACGACACCTGGCCGATGCGCGGGCCGTCCGCCTACGGCGGCTCGCTCTGGCTGGCGGCCCTCGCCGCTGCCGAGGCCATGGCCCGTCGCCTGGGCGACGACGAGGCCGCCCGCCGCTGGGAGGGCTGGTTCGAGCGGGCGCAGGTGGCGTTCGACGTCCGGCTCTGGCGCGACGGCCACTACGCCTACGACGACGGCCACGGGCCGAGCTCGGACAGCATCATGGCCGACCAGCTCGCGGGCCAGTGGTACGCCGACGCGACGGGTCTGGGCGACCTGCTGCCGCGCGACCGGGTCGAGACGGCGCTTCGGACCATCCACGCGATGAACGTCCTCGGCTACCAGGGCGGGCGGATGGGCGCGGTCAACGGCATGCGCCCGGACGGCACGGTCGACGGCTCGAGCGAGCAGTCGGCCGAGGTGTGGGTCGGCACGGCCTACGCGCTGGCCGCGTTCATGATCGGTCGCGGCCTCGTCGAGGAGGGCTGGGAGACCGCACGGGGCGTCGCGGCCGTGACGTACGAGCGGGGCCTCTGGTACCGGACGCCCGAGGCGTACGACGCCGACGGCAACTTCCGGGCCGCGATCTATCTCCGGCCGCTCGCCATCTGGGCGATCGAGGAGGCGCTGCGGCGCTCGCGGGCCGCCGGCTAGGCCCGGACGCTCTCCACGTACCGCCCGATCCTTCGAATGGCCTCCTCGAGACGCTCGTACGAGGTCGCGTAGCACATCCGGACGTGGCCGGCCCCGGACGGCCCGAAGGCACTCCCCGGGATGGCCGCCACGCGCTGCTCGGCCAGGAGGCCCTGCGCGAAGTCCTCGTCCGACAGCCCGGTCGAGGTGATCCGCGGGAAGGCGTAGAACGCGCCGAGCGGCTCGAACGTCTCGAGACCGAGGGCGTTCAGCCCGTCGACGATGAGGCGGCGCCGGCGGTCGTACTCGGCGCGCATCCGCTCGACCTCGTGTCTCGCCTTCCACGAGCGCGACCAGAGCCGCGTCCTGGGCGATCGTGGACGCCGACATGATCCCGTACTGGTGGATCTTGACGATCCCCTCCAGCATCGCCGCAGGGGCCGCCATGTACCCGACCCGCCAGCCGGTCATCGCGTACGCCTTCGAGAAGCCGCCCATCAGGATCGTCCGCTCGCGCATGCCCGGCAGGGCGCTCATCGCGCGGTGGGTGTAGCCGCCGTACGCGAGGCGGTCGTAGATCTCGTCGCTGTACACGAGCAGGTCGTGGCGGACCGCGATGGCCGCCAGCTCGTCCTGGATCTCGGCCGGGAGCACCGCGCCGGTCGGGTTGCACGGGTAGCCCAGGAACAGCGCCTTCGTCTGCGGCGTGATCGCCGCCTCGACGGCGGCCGGGTCGAGCGCGAAGTCGTCCTCGAAGCGCGTCGCGACGTGCCGCACCGTCCCCCCTGCGAAGACGATCGCCGGGACGTACGCGACGTACGAGGGCTCGTGGAGGATGACCTCGTCGCCGGGGTCGCACGTGGCGCGCAGGGCCAGGTCGACGGCCTCCGACGCGCCGACGGTGACCAGCAGCTCGGTCTTCGGGTCGTAGCGGACGCCGTAGCGTCGTTCGAGGTGGTCCGAGAGGGCGCGGCGCAGCTCCAGGGTCCCGTAGTTCGAGGTGTAGTGCGTCCGTCCCTCGCGAAGCGACTCGACGCCCGCCTCGACGATCGCCCGGGGCGTGTCGAAGTCCGGCTCCCCCACCCCGAGGCTGATGACGTCGTCCATCGTCGCGGCGATGTCGAAGAACCGGCGGATCCCCGACGGCGGCACGCCCTGGACGCGCTGGGCGAGGGCGCGGTCGGCGAGGGGCGCCTTGATCGTGTCGGTCACCCGACAAGCCTACCGCGTCGCCCCGTGCGGGAGCGACGCGGCGAGCGCCCCTCGCCCGGCGACGGGTCAGCCGACGGCGGTCGGTCGCGAGCTGCCGACGCCTCGCGCGCCTCGTGATGACCGTTCGTCGTTGGCGTCGTGGACGGTTCGACCGCTTGGGGGACCGTCGCAGGTGCTGACATCGCCTTGGCTCCGCCGCGGGCCAAGCGCTCGGCTCGGGTCTTGATCCCAGTCATCTGCTTCTGGAGCATCACGAACACCCCGAAGCCGACGACCGGCAGCACGACCCGCGACGCCCCGCCCGACTCACCGAACCAAACGCGGAACCGTTCGATGAGGCGGGACCGCCCGCCATCGAGCGGCTCGATGACGAACGACCAACTTGCAGAGAACTGTTGCGGGGTCGAACCGAGGATCGCACCGGATGCCGCAAGGCCGGCCGGCGTCGAACCCCCCAGCGCACCGCTCCCGGCGGCGCGTTCGGCCGCCACCCGCTTCGCCCAGGCGTCCGCCTGCGATGCGATGAGCTCCGTGTCCGACCGCAGGACGATCGCGCGCCCGGGATCGATCTCCTCGACGAGGAAGCCGCCGCCCGGATGGGTCGGCACGAGGTCGCCCACCGCGAGGGCCTGCCACGCGTCGACGATGCCGTCCGCGCTGGTCCCGCGCTGGTCCAGGCGGTCGTAGCTGTACCAGCCGGCCTTGCCGAAGCCCATCTGCATGAGCCACGGCCAGACGCGGTCCGGCGGCGCGTCGATGGTGATCCCCCGCGTCTCGATCGCGATCGGATCCGGGACGACCTGATCGCCCGGCAAGGACTCGTGTCGCCTCGACCGGGTCGATGCCCCAGGTCCGGCGCCATCGCTGCAACGAAGACACGGCCATCGCGGCCGTCGAGCCGGCGACCACGCCGGCCAATACGAGACGCATGCGCATACGTCACCTCCATCGCCATGGTGTCCGGTTGGGCGCGTCGCCGACAGGGCCGGCTGGCTCGATGTCGGAGTGCCGTTCGACCTTCGGCGATCAGGCCCTGGGGTTGGCGGCCGCGCGGGACGCTGGGGTCGGGGTCGCGGGATCGTCGAGCGCCGCGAGGTCGGCCGGCTCGAGCGCGCGCCAGTCGGCGGTCGCGGTGATCGCCTCGAAGCCGCGAGCCAGCCCGAACAGCTCCGGCTCGGTCCACGGCGCTCCGATCAGCTGGAGCCCGACCGGCAGCCCGTCGGACAGCCCGGCCGGGATGCTGATGCCCGGCAGCCCGGCCATGTTGACCGGCAGGGTGCAGGCGTCCGAGAGGTACATCGAGACCGGGTCGGCCAGGCGGGCGCCCATGGGGAACGCGACCGTCGGCGACGTCGGGGCGACCAGCGCATCGAAGCCCTGCGCCCACAGCGCATCGAAGTCGCCCTTGATGAGCGTCCTGACCTTCTGGGCCTTGAGGTAGTAGGCGTCGTAGTAGCCCGCCGACAGCGCGTACGTGCCGAGCATGATCCGGCGCTTGACCTCGGCGCCGAAGCCGCGGCCGCGGGTCGCGAGATAGATCCCCAGCACGTCGCCGTCCTCGCCGAGCCGCGGCCCGTACCGGATCCCGTCATAGCGGGCCAGGTTCGCGGACGCCTCCGCCGGCGCGACGATGTAGTACGTGGCGAGGCCGTAGTCCGTGTGGGGCAGGCTCACCTCCTCGACGATCGCCCCGGCATCCTCGAGCGCGGCGACCGCCTCGCGGACGCGCGCCTCGACACCGGGCTCCATGCCGGCCACGAAGTACTCCCTGGGCAGGCCAAGGCGCTTGCCGCGCAACGACGCGGCGGCCTCGTCGTCGCTGTGGGCCAGGGTCAGCAGCGAATCGGAGACGGGCTCGGGCGACGACGTCGAGTCGCGCGGGTCGCGTCCGGCGACCGCGTGGAGCAGGATCGCGGCGTCGCGGGCGTCCCGGGCGAACGGCCCGATCTGGTCGAGCGAGCTGGCGAAGGCGACGATCCCGTACCGGCTGACGCGGCCGTAGGTCGGCTTCATCCCGACGATCCCGCACAGCGCCGCAGGCTGCCGGATCGAGCCCCCGGTGTCCGTGCCGATGCCGAGCGGGGCATGGAACGCCGCGACCGCCGCGGCCGTGCCGCCACTGCTGCCGCCGGGCACGCGCTCGAGCGCCCACGGATTGGCGGTCGGGCCGTACGCGGAATGCTCGGTCGACGAGCCCATCGCGAACTCGTCCATGTTCGTCTTGCCGAGGATGACCGCGCCCGCGTCGCGCAGGCGCTCGGTGATGTGGGCGTCATACGGGGCGAGATAGCCCTCGAGGATCTTCGAGCCGGCCGTGCACTGGCCGCCCTGGACGGACACCAGGTCCTTGAGCGCGATCGGGATCCCGAGCAACGGATGGAGCCCGTCGAGCGCCGCCGGCCCGTCCGCGCGCGCCGTCGCGAGCCGGGCGTCCGCCGCGTCCGCGTCGGCCAGGGCCCGCTCGCGATCGATCGTCAGCCACGCGTGCAGTCGCGTGTCCTGTCGCTCGGCCAGGTCGAGGTGGGCAACGGTCAGCTCGCGCGACGACAGCTCGCCGACCCGCAAGCGGGCCGCCATATGGTGGGCGTGGAGCCGCGTCAGCTCGGTGGACATGGTCGGTCGCGGCCCGGTCAGTCGCCGCCGAGGATCGCGGGGACGACGAGGAAGTCGCCATCGCGCGCCGGGGCGTTCGACAGTGCGGCCTCGACGGTCAGGGACCCCGTGACCACGTCGTCGCGCAGGATGTTCTCGAGCTCGATCGTCTGGGCGGTCGGCGCGATGTGGTCGGTCGGGACCGTCGCGAGGATCGCGTACTGGTCGAGGATGTGATTGAGCTGACCCTCGAGACGGGCGAGCTCGTCGTCGGTCAGTCCGAGTCGGGCGAGGTGTGCGACGTGCTCGACGTCGGAGCGGGACAGGGTGGCCATGAGCCGATGATAGCGGCGATACATGACTGATGGCCGGGTGGGCCGAACCGATGGTGGGATGGCCCCGGGCCGTGGGTCTCGGTCATCCTTCGATCGTGGCCCGCCCTCCCGAGACCCTGACCCTCGCCTGTCTTCAGTGCGGGACGCCCGCCGCCCGCCCGGACGCGACCTTCTGTCGCCGATGCGGGCTGACGTACGGCGAGCCGCCGTCCGCCCTCGTCGAGCTCCCCAGCTGCCCGATCTGCTACACGACCGTCGCCGACGACGGCCGTCTCGAGAGCCTCGACCACCCGGGCCTGCGCGTCGACCTCGTCCGCCACCAGGCCGAGCACGAACGTCATCCCGTCGGCGACGACGAGTGGCTCGAGTCCCTGCGCGAGGGCGATCGGCTGCGGGTCGACCGCTGGTCCGCGCCGTTCGACGTCGTCCGCCACTACCTCGTGACCGGCCAGGTCGAGGGGGGCCGGCAGCGCCAGATGGAGCACGACGCCCTCGTCACCGCGATGACCCAGCTTCGACGCTTCGGTCCCGATGCCGACATCTTCGGCGATCAGCCCGAGTGGGCCGAGGCACGGATCGCGGTGAGCAGACTGCTGGAGCGGTACGCCGCCGGTCGCCGCTAGGACCGGGCCGCCCGGACGGCCGCGAGCGCGGCCCGGGCCTGGGCCAGATGGATGCGGTCGTGGCCGCCGAGCAGGCGGAACGTCAGATCGACACTCTCCGGCCCTCGTTCGCGATGGATCCCGATGCGCGCCCGTTCGTCCGGCGTCGTCCGGCTCCAGAGCGCGAGGTTCGCCACCCGCAGTGGCTCGAACAGCGCCAGGAGCTCGTCGGGGTCGTCCGCTCGATGCAGCCGCTCGACCCACTGAGCCTGGTCGTAGCCGACGACGTCCGGCTCATCCTGGGCCAGGATCCAGCGATAGCGGCCGGCCACGACCAGCTCGCCGTCGAGCATGTGGGCCGACGCATTGGAGCACGGACCACTCGCCCGGCTCCGGCGGGGTCCGGAGATCCTCGCCGGCCTCGGCCAGCAGCGCCCGGACCGTCGCCGGCGTCGACGCCTGCACCTTCGCCGGGTCGTCATCGCCGAGCGCGCCGAGGAGCATCGCCTGGTAGGCCGCGGCCTCGCGGACCGGATCGGGACTGATCATGGCACCTCCTCGCCGGCGAGCAGCCGGCGGAACCCGTCTTCGTCGAGGACCGGGACGCCCAGCTCCTGGGCCTTGGCCAGCTTCGAGCCGGCGCTCTCACCGGCGACGACATAGTCCGTCTTCTTCGAGACAGAACCTGACGTCTTCCCGCCCGCGGCCCGGATCGATTCCTCGGCCTCCTGTCGGCTGAAGCCCTCGAGCGTGCCGGTCACGACCAGGGTCTTGCCGTCGAGCGGGCCGGCCGACGCCTCCGGCGAGCGCGGGGCCGGCAGCTCGGGCTCGATCCCGGCGTCGGCGAGGTCGCGCAGGACGTCGCCGCCCGGACCATCCGGCCCGAAGTACGCCGCCAGGCTCGCCGCCACCGTCGGACCGACGCCGTAGACCTGCTCGAAGTCGGCGCCGGTGCACCCCTCGAGTGCGGTCGCGGCCCGCTCGAGCCAGGGCTCCGGCCCGTCGGGGACGCGTTCCACGAGCCATTGCGCGAGATCGGTCGCGGTCTGCCCGCCGACCTGCGGGATCCCCAGGCCGTTGAGGACGCGAGCCAGGGGCCGACGCCGCGAGCGGCCGATGGCCTCGTGCAGGTTCTCCGCGCTCTTGCGCCCGAATCGCTCGAGCGTCTCGAGATCCTCCACCGACAGGCGGTAGAAGTCGCCGCGTCGCTTCACGAGGCCCGTCTGGAGCAGCTGCTCGAGCGCCTTCCAGCCGGCGCCCTCGATGTCCATGCCGCCGCGTCCGACGAAGTGCCCGAACTCCTGCGCGACGCGGGCGGGGCACGCGAGGTTGGGGCAGTAGACCCGCACCGCCCCCTCGTCCTGGGCGACCGGCGTGTCGCAGACCGGGCAGCGCTCGGGCATCCCGAACTCGCGCTCGGCGCCGGTGCGGCGCTCGACGATCGGCCGGACGACCTCCGGGATGACGTCGCCGGCCTTCTGGAGCACGACCCAGTCGCCGATCCGGATGTCCTTGCGCCGGATCTCGTCGAGGTTGTGGAGGGTGGCCCGGGCGACAGTCGAGCCGGCCACCTTGGTCGGGGTCAGGTGGGCCACCGGCGTCAGCGTCCCGGTCCGCCCGACGTAGGGCACGATGTCCTCGACGAAGGACTCGACCTGCTCCGGCGGGAACTTGAACGCGATCGCCCAGCGCGGGGCGCGGCTGACCATCCCGAGCCGGCCCTGCTGGTCGTATCGGTCGACCTTGACGACCACGCCATCGGTCTCGTACGGCAGGTCGTGGCGGGCCTCGCGCCAGCGTTCGGTGAAGGCGATGACGCCCTCGATGTCGAGGCCGGCATCGCGTTCCGGGTTCACCGGGAAGCCGAGCGCCCCGAGCCGCTCGAGGGCCGCGGACTGGGTGTCGACCGAGGCCGTGTCCTCGACCAGCTGGTAGAACCAGGCCGAGAGCTTCCGGCCGGCCGTCACCGCGGGATCGATCTGGCGCAGGGAGCCCGCGCCGCTGTTGCGCGGATTGGCGTAGAGCGGGAGGCCGGCCTCCTCGCGTTCGCCGTTGATCCGGGCGAACTCCGCCTTCGGCATGAAGATCTCGCCGCGGGCGTCGAGCCCTGCTGGCTCGGCCAGCCGGGCCGGCACGACCGCGATCGTGCGGAGGTTGGCGGTGACGTCCTCGCCGGTCGAGCCGTCGCCACGGGTCGCTCCCTGGCTGAACCGTCCCCGCTCGTAGTGGAGGCTGATGGCCAGCCCGTCGATCTTCAGCTCTGCGACGTAGCGCAGATCCGGCGCGGGCTCGGGCGCCGCCGGGAGGCCGAGGCCCTTGCGGACGCGGGCGTCGAACGCCCGCAGCTCGTCGTGGCTGAACGCATTCGCGAGCGACAGCATCGGGCGGGCGTGGCGGACCTCGTCGAACGTGCCGGTCGGCGCGCCGCCGACGTGCTGCGTCGGCGAGTCCGGCGTGATCAGGTCCGGGTGGGCGGTCTCGAGGGCCACGAGCTGCCGGAACAGCTGGTCGTACTCCGCGTCGCTGATCTCGGGTGCGTCCTGCCCGTGGTACAGCTCGTTCGCCCGGTCGATCTGCGCGGCCAACGAGGCATGCCGCGCGGCCGCCGTCTCGGCGTCGAGCGCGGCGGCTTCGGCGACCAGGGCCGGGTCGACCGGCGGGAGCGCGATGGTCATCGAGGCGAGAGTACCGAACGCGCCAGACACGCGCAGCGCCGGCGGGTGGCGCCCGTCCTCAGCGCCGCGACGGCTCCAGGTGCTCCGCCCGGATGTCCGCGGGAGTCGGCGTTCCCAGCAGGGTCAGGGCGATCTCGAACTCGTCGCGCAGGATCGCGAGCGCCCGCTCGACGCCGGCCTGCCCGCCCGCGGCGAGCGCCCAGAACATCGGCCGACCGACGAGCACGCCGCGCGCCCCGAGCGCGAGCGCGATCGCGATGTCGAGCCCGCGACGGACGCCGCCATCGACCCAGAGCTCGACGCGGCCGGCCACCGCGTCCGCGACCTCCCCGAGCACGTCGACGCTCGCGGACACGCGATCGAGCTGTCGCGCGCCGTGGTTGCTCACGACGATCGCGTCGACGCCGTGCTCGACGGCCAGGCGCGCATCCTCGGCGGTCAGGATGCCCTTGACCACGAGCGGCAGGTCCGACCAGCTGCGGATCGTGGCGAGGTCGCGCCAGGTCAGGCTCGTCTCGCTCAGATGATCCAGTCGGTCGGACGTGTCGGCCGCATGGTTGCCGTGCGTGGCAGCGGTCGCGGCGAAGTTGCCGAGGGACGGCAGCTCGAAGCCCGACCGCCGATCGCGGTCCCGGTAGCCGAGGAGCGGCAGGTCGACGGTCAGGACGACCGCGCGGTAGCCAGCCTCGGCGGCCCGTTCGACGAGGGAGCGGGTCACCCGTGGGTCGGACTGGACGTACAGCTGGAACCAGCGCGTGCCGTCCGGCGCGGCGGCTGCGACCTCCTCGATGGAGCGTGACGACGTGGTCGAGAGCGTGAACGGCACCCCCGCCGCCGCTGCGGCACGGGCGGTCGCCATCTCCCCGTCGGGATGGGCCAGGCCGTGGACCGCCATCGGGGCGATCGCGACCGGCATGGCCGTCGGCGCGCCGAGGAGCGTGGTCGAGGGATCGATCCCCGTCACGTCGACGAGGACGCGCGGACGGAGGCGTCGTCGTCGCCAGGCGGCTTCGTTCTCCGCGAGGGTGACCTCGTCCCAGGCGCCTCCGGCGACGTAGTCGAAGGCGCCCGGCTCCATGACGTCGCGGGCCAGCGGCTCGAAGTCGGCGAGCCGGTGGATCGCTCGGAGGTCCGCCGCCACGTCGGTCACCCGATGATCTCGAGGTTCGCGAGGCTCACCAGCATCTGCTTGCGCCCGACCGCCGGGTCCTTGAACGCGACCGTGACCTCCTCGTCGCTCCGGGTCAGCTTGGATGTGACCACGATGCCGTCGCCCCAGCGGCCGTGGCGGACGCGGTCGCCGTCGCGGAACTGGCGTTCGCCCGGGATGATCGGGCGGGCGGGTCGCGCCGGGGCGGGCGGGCGCGCGGCGGCCGTGCCGTCCGCGGGCAGGTCGTCGTCCCAGGCACGGACCGGGCGACCGAGGCTGCCCGACGGCGCGCCGGCCGCATAGGCGTCGCGCTTGGCCGCGAGGTCGCGCGACGGCCGGAACGGCTCGCCCGGGGCCGGCGCACCCGGCTTGCCACTCCCCTGGCGGAAGGCCGCCCCACTCGTTCCGCCACGGACCGGGGTGCCGAAGCGGCTCGTGCGGCGGGCGCCGAAGACGAGGTCGAGGTCGAGGTCGCGCTCGTCGGTCGCGCCCAGCTGCGGCCCGACCATCAGCTCGGCCGGGATCTCGAGCAGGAACCGCGACGGCACCGACGCCTGGCCCATCCCCCACGTCGCGCGTCGCCAGGCGTGCGAGAGGTACAGCCGGCGCTTGGCGCGGGTGATCCCGACGTACGCCAGGCGGCGCTCCTCCTCGAGCTCCTTCTCGTCGTCGAGGGCCCGGCTGTGCGGGAAGAGGCCCTCCTCGAGCCCGGCGATGAAGACGGCCGGGAACTCGAGGCCCTTGGCCGCGTGGAGCGTGATCAGCGTGACGGCGTCGGCGTCGCCCTCGTACGAATCCTGGTCGGCGACCAGCGCGGTCTCCTCGAGCAGGCGGTCCAGGGCGTCCTCGGGCGTCAGGTCGTCGTAGCGGGTGGTGACCGAGCGCAGCTCGAGCAGGTTGGCCCAGCGCTCCTCGCCGTCCTCGGACCCGTCGGCCAGCATCGCCCGGTAGCCCGACGCCTCCAGGACCTCGTCGAGGAGCTCCGGCAGGGCCAGCATCCCGACCCGCGTCCGCAGCCGCCGGACCAGCACCGCGAACTCGGCGAGCGCGCTCCGCGAGCGCGACGCCAGGCCCTCGAGCTCGCCCTGGGCGGCCGCCTCGACCGCGCCCCAGAACGAGCCGTCCGCACGGGCCGCGGCCGCGCGCAGGACCTCGATCGTCTTGTCGCCGATGCCTCGCGGCGGCACGTTGATGACGCGCTCGAAGCTGACGCTGTCCGTGTCCGAGCGCAGGACCCGCAGGTACGCGAGCGCGTCCTTGACCTCGCGCCGGGCGTAGAACCGCGTGCCGCCGACGAGCTGGTAGCGGATGCCGTACCGGAGGAACGATTCCTCGATCGCGCGGGACTGGGCGTTCATCCGGTACATGACCGCGATGTCGCGGGCCCGGAACCGGGTGTCGGCCTCGTCGTCGTCGGCGCGACGGGTGAGCGCGCTGCCGCGTCCGCCGACCAGGCCCTCGACCTGGCGGGCGATCCACTCGGCCTCCTCCTCCTCGTTGTAGGCCTCGAAGCGCTGGATCTTCAGGCCGCCCGCGTTCTGGGTCCAGAGCTTCTTGTCCTTGCGCGCGCTGTTGCGCGAGACGACCGCGTGCGCCGCGTCGAGGATGAGCTGCGTCGAGCGGTAGTTCTGCTCGAGCTTGACGACGGTCGCCTTCGGCCAGTCGCGCTCGAAGTCGAGGATGTTGCGCAGGTCGGCGCCGCGCCACGAGTAGATGGACTGGTCGTCGTCGCCGACGACGGCGAGGTTGCCGTGCTTGGCGGCCAGGGCGCGCACCCACAGGTACTGCGCGCGGTTCGTGTCCTGGTACTCGTCGACATGGAGGTAGCGCCACTTGTCCTGGTACTTCGCCAGGACGGCGGGCGCCTCCTCGAACAGCCGCACGCCCTCGAGCAGGAGGTCGTCGAAGTCGAGCGCGTTGGCCTTGCGCAGGCGCTCCTGGTAGCGCGTCGCGAGTCGGGCGATCAGCCGCTCGCGGTGGTTCGATGCCTGCTCGACGAGGAATGTCGGGTCGAGCATCTCGTTCTTCGCCCGGCTGATCGCGCCGAGGACGGCGCTCGGACGGAACTCGCCGGTGAGCGGCAGGTCCTCCTCCTTGAGGATCTGCTTCATCAGGGCCTGCTGGTCGTCGGTGTCGTAGATCACGAACCGCCGGCCGATGCCGATCGCCTCGCCCTCCTGGCGCAGGACGCGGGCGTTCAGCGAGTGGAACGTGCCGGCCTGGACGTCACGCCCGGGCTCGCCGATGAGCGAGATGATCCGCTCGCGCAGCTCGGCCGCGGCGCGGTTCGTGAACGTGACCGCGAGGATCTTCCACGGGGCGACGTCATGGACGCCGACGAGATACGCGATCCGGTGGGCCAGGACGCGGGTCTTGCCCGACCCGGCGCCGGCGAGGATGAGCAGCGGACCCTCCGTGGTCGTGACGGCCCGGGCCTGCTCGGGGTTGAGTGCCTTGACGATCTGGTCGGCGCGCTCCTTGCGGCGGGCCGCGACGACGGCCGGGTCCGCGGCCGGGACCGGGATCGCGGGGTCGTCGCCGGGACCCGGCGCATCGCGCATCCAGGTGGGTTCCTCGGGCGCGACCGGGGCCTCGTCGAGGTCGGCGAAGGCCGTCCCGACCGCCTCGGACGGGGTCGCCGCGGCATCGTCGAGCGTTGGGTCGCCGGTCCGGCGACGACGGGTGGGGCTCACCGCCCCATTGTAGGTCGGGCGACTCACCCGGCTCCCGGGCGGGGCGGCGCTAGCCGGCCTTGATCTGGTCGGCGGGCGGGGCCGAGATCGAGACCGGGGCGTCCCAGCGCGACATGATCGCGTCGATGGTGAGCGCGTTCCCGTCGCCGGTCGTGACGACGAACGTCAGCCCGGCCAGGTGGTGCGGGAGGTCCTTCTCGACCCGCACCGTGACGGCCAGGCTCGCGCCGGTGACGTCCACGGGCAGGCCGGGCACCGCGCCGAGGCCGAGCGCCGCCAGTTCCTGCGGCCGTGAGGTCCGCCGTGACCGTGTAGCACTGCGTCGAGCCGCACGCGACGTCGTCGCCCTTGACCGGGTCGACGCCCGGCTGCAGGAGGAAGTCGCCGAGCGCGTCGACGATGGCGCCCGTGTTCGACGGATCGACCGGCAGCGACTGGCCGCCGAGGTCCAGCACCTCGTACTGCGGACCCTGGAGCGAGGTCTTGAGGTAGGCCTTGCCGTCGACGACGATGAGCTCACCGGTGATGTTGAACAGGGCCGGTGCGGTGAAGGTGACCTTGGCCGCTTGACCGGCGATGTCCAGGTCGGCCGCTGCGGTCGTCCCGTCGAGCTTGATCGGTGCGGCCGCGCCGCCGGCGCCGGGCATCGCGATCGTCATCGTGCCGTCGAGCGTGGCGTCGATGTGGACGCTCTTGGCGGCTTCGGTCGAGGTGAGCGCGGCCGTGACGATCTCGGTCGGGTCGGTGAGGGGCGGCGCAGACGAGCCGCCGCACGCGGCGACCACCACGGCGGCAGCGAGGACGAGTGTCGGGGCGAACGGGATTCGGCGAGTCATGGGGCTCCTTGCGTACGTCGGGCGTCCCGTGGACGACCGACCACAGGGTCACCGTGACGGCGCCGACCTGTCAAACGGTCGGCGATGCGCCCGTCAGGAATCGAAAGGCCCCGGCGGTGCCGGGGCCTTCGGGCTGTTGCGAGGACGACGGACTAGAAGTCCATCCCGCCGCCACCGCCGTGGTCGTGGCCCGCTCCGGCGCCGGCCTTCTCCTTCTCGGGCAGGTCCGAGATGAGGGTCTCCGTCGTCAGGACCATGGCCGCGATCGATGCGGCGTTCTGGAGCGCCGAGCGCGTCACCTTGGCCGCGTCGACGATGCCGGCCTTGAACAGGTCGCCGTACTCGCCCTTGAGCGCGTCGTAGCCGAAGCCGGGCTTGAGGCCCTTGACGTGCGCGACGATGACCTCGCCGGACTGGCCGGCGTTGTCGGCGATCTGGCGAGCCGGGGCCTCGAGCGCCTTGCGGACGATCTCGACGCCGACCTGCTCGTCGCCCTCGAGCTTGATCTTGTCAAGCGCGGGGATGGCCTGCAGGAGCGTGGTCCCACCGCCGGCGACGAGGCCCTCCTCGACGGCCGCACGGGTCGTCGAGAGCGCATCCTCGATGCGGTGCTTCTTCTCCTTGAGCTCGACCTCGGTGGCCGCGCCGACCTTGATGACCGCGACGCCGCCTGACAGCTTGGCAAGGCGCTCCTGGAGCTTCTCCTTGTCGTAGTCGGAGGTGGTGTCCTCGATCTGGGCCTTGATCTGGCTCATGCGGCCCTTGATCTGGTCGGCCTTGCCGTCGCCGTCGACGAGCGTGGTGTCGTCCTTGGTGGACACGACGCGGCGCGCCGAGCCGAAGTCCTCGATCGTCACCGAGTCGAGCTTGCGGCCGACTTCCTCGCTGATGACCGTGCCACCGGTGAGGATCGCGATGTCGCGGAGCATCTCCTTGCGGCGATCGCCGAAGCCCGGGGCCTTGACGGCCAGGACCGAGACGGTGCCACGGAGCTTGTTCACGACCAGCGTCGCGAGCGCCTCACCGTCGATGTCCTCGGCGATGATGACGGTCGGCTTGCCCTGCTGGACGGCCTTCTCGAGCGCCGGGAGCATGTCCTGGACGCTGGAGATCTTCTTGTCGGTGATGAGGATGAGCGGGTTCTCGAGGACCGCTTCCATCCGGTCGGGGTTGGTCACGAAGTACGCGGACAGGTAGCCGCGGTCGAACTGCATCCCCTCGGTGTATTCCTTCTCGAGGCCGAGCGACTGCCCTTCCTCGACGGTGATGACGCCGTCCTTGCCGACCTTGTCCATCACCTCGGCGATGATCTCGCCGACTTCGGGATCCGCGGCGCTGATCGCCGCGACGGCCGCGATCTGCTCGCGGTTGTCGACAGGTCGCGACTGCTTCGCGATCTCGGCGACGATGGCGTCGACGGCCTTCTCGATGCCGCGCTTGACGACCATCGGGTTGGCGCCGGCGGTGACGACCCGGAGACCCTCGTTGACGAGGGCCTGGCCGAGGACCACGGCGGTGGTGGTGCCGTCGCCCGCGACGTCGTCGGTCTTGGTCGCGACTTCCTTGAGGAGCTGGGCTCCCATGTTCTCGAACGGGTCGTCGAGCTCGATGTCGCGAGCGATCGTGACTCCGTCGTTGGTGATCGTCGGGGAGCCGAACTTCTTGTCGAGGACGACGTTGCGTCCCTTCGGACCGATCGTCACCTTGACCGCGTCGGCGAGGCGGTCGATGCCACGCTTCAGCGAGCGACGAGCGGTCTCGTCAAAGATGATCTGCTTAGCCAATTCGAAAGTCCCTCCAGGAACGTTGGGGCGTGGACGCAGGCCGGCGGCGGAGGCCGTCAGTCGGCGACGATCGCCAGGATGTCCTTCTGGCTGACGATGAGCAGCTCGTCACCGTCGATCTTGAACTCGGTCCCGGCGTACTTCGCGTAGAGGACCTTGTCGCCGCTCTTGACGTCCATCGACTCGCGCTTGCCGTCGTCGAGGATGCGGCCCGGGCCGGCGGCGATGATGGTGCCCTCCTGGGGCTTCTCCTTGGCGGTGTCCGGCAGGACGATGCCGCTCTTGGTCATCTCCTCGCGGGCGCTCGGCTTGACGACCACACGGTCACCCAATGGGCGAAGCTTGGTCGCGCTTGCAGTGGCTTTGGCCAACGTGCATTCCTCCTGTTGCGGCCGGTCGGGCCGTCGGGCGTGGACTGCTGGGATGTTCATCGACCGCGATCTGGCGACCGACGTCCCAGGAACCATTGATCGGGCATCGCGCCGGGCGTCGTCCCCGGCTTCCCGACGATCCGTGTCGTGCGGGGCCTCTGTCGGGGCGCTGACGCCGTCGCGGCCTCGGGTGATGTTAGCACTCTCAAGCCGAGAGTGCCAAGCGGGAGACTAGCGAACCTCGGCTCGGGCTGTCAACACCCGTCCGCGCCACACGCGCGGCCGCCCGATCAGGGGTGCGCGAAGGCGACGACCACGTTGTCGCCGACACGGCCGAGTGTGACGCAGCCGGGTCCGTCGTAGCCGATGTACCAGCCGACCTGGCCCTCGGACTCGTCGAACTCGACCGCGTGGCGGAGGACCGGCAGATCCGGCTTGAAGCTGCGCGGGCCGTCGTACGTCGGGTCGCCGGTGTCGGCCGACAGGGACATGTGGATGAACCGGAGCTGCAGGACGTGGTCGCCCAGCATCTTGATCGCCTCGCCGCTGCCCGCCTCGGTGTACGGCGGTTCGGCGACGGCGAGATCGCCGCGCGGCTGGCCGGCCGGTCCGGGCAACGAGGCCTTGCCGAAGACGAACGTGATGATGTCGGCGTCGGCGGTCGAGGAGACCTTCACGTCGGTCATCCGGTCGGACGAGAGCGGGCCCTCCTGCGGCTCCACGACACAGTCGGCGGCGGGCGTCGCGGACGCTGTGGCCGTCGGCGACGGGGACGCTGTCGGGGCCTCGGTCACGGTCGCGGACGGCGATGTCGCCGGCGATCCGGTCGCGGTCGGGGCGGGACTCGGGCTGGCGGCTCGGGCTCGGGCTCGGCGACAACGTCGCCCGCGTGCAGGCCGACGCGAGCAGCAGGCCGGCGACCAGCGTCGCGGCGAGGACGGGGCGGCGTGACGCGGGGGTCATGCGATCCTCCGGGGGGACGGGACGGTTCGATCGTAGGCGGCGACGAGGATGGGCCCGAACGCGTCGAGCGAGACGCCGCGGCGCTCCGCGACCCATGCCGCTGTGACGCGGACCCACTCCGGTTCGTTGCGCGAGCGCGGGGCGCCCGGTGGCGCCAGGAACGGCGAGTCGGTCTCCACGAGGACGCGATCGTCGGGGACGAGCGCCGCGACCTCTGCCGAGGCCTCCTCGCCGCGACGGAAGACGAGGCCCGAGAACGAGATCGCGAGACCCAGGTCGATGACGGCCCGACCGTAGTCGAGCGGCCCGGAATACGAGTGGATGATCGCCTGCGGGCGGTCCCCGAAGGCCGCGGCCCAGCGCCCGTCCCCCACCCCGGCTGCCCGCAGCTCCTCGAGGAGGGCGTCCTGGGCATCGCGTCGCCCCTCGGCCGAGCGACAGTGCAGGATCGCCGGCTTGCCGGTCTCGAGCGCGAGCGCGAGGTTGCGGCGCAGGTTGGTCAGCTGGTCGGGGATCGGGCTGAAGACGCGGTCGTAGTCGAGGCCGGTCTCGCCGATGGCGACGACACGCTCGTCGAGCGCATGGGCCGCGATGGCCGTCCAGGCCGCGTCGTCCACCTTGGCCGCGTCGTGCGGGTGGACGCCGACCGCGGCATCGAGCCACGGATAGCGGTCGACGAGCGCCAGCGCCCGCTCGGACGACGCCGCGTTCCAGCCGGGCACGAGGATCCGCTCGACACCCGCCAGGCGAGCGCCGCCGATGACCAGGTCGGCGTCGCCCTCGAACCGGTCGGCGTTGAGGTGGCAGTGGCTGTCGATCAGAGGCACGCTCAGTCGGCCGCGGCTTCGGCCTCGAGCCGTGGGAAGAGCGGTTCCGGGGTCCCGACACGGCCCGACTCCCCGGCGTGGGCGCCCCAGGCCAGCTCGTCGAGGATCGACGGGCCGCCGTTGCCGTCCGCCTGGTAGGCATAGGCGTGCCCGAGCTGCGCGAGGACGCGCGGCGCGATGCCCGGCATGTACGGCGCCACGGCGAGGCCCAGCACCCGGCAGGCCTCGATCAGGTCGCCCAGCACGCCGCGCAACCGCTCGCCGGCCGCCTCGTCACCGGCCTTCCAGGCCTTGGCCAGCTCCCACGGCTTCTCGGCGTCGACGAGCTTGTTGGCCGCGCCGACGAACTCCCAGAGCTCGCCGGATGCCTCGTGCAGCTGACAGCCCTCGAGCCGTTCGCGATAGCGCGGCACGACCTGGCGCCACCGGGTGGCGAGGTCCGAGATCGGGGCGATCGCCGTCGCCTCGGCCGGCGCGGGCGTCGGGGCGGGCCGCTCGCCGTCGAGGTAGCGGTTGGTCATCGAGACCGTCCGGTTGACGAGGTTGCCGAAGTCGTTGGCGAGATCGGCGTTGTAGCGGCGGACGAACGAGTCCCAGCTCACCTCGGCGTCGCGGTCGAACGGCACCTCGCGCAGGACGACGTAGCGGGCGCCGTCGGCGCCGAAGGCCGCCACGAAGTCATTCGGGTCGAGGAAGTTGCCGCGGCTCTTGCTCATCCGCTCGCCCCCGGCCGCGAGCAGCCAGCCGTGGACCCACACGTGCCGGGGCGCCTCCAGGCCGGCGCTCCAGAGCATCGCGGGCCAGAAGATCGTGTGGAACCGGGCGATGTCCTTGCCGATCACGTGCAGGTCGGCCGGCCACCAGTGGGCGAACGCGTCCGGGTCGTCCGGGAACCCGGCGCCGGTCACGTAGTTGATGAGGGCGTCGTACCAGACGTAGATCTTGCCCGCCTCGGGGTCCCACGTGCCGTCCTCGCGAAGGGCGGACTCGCCGTTCTCGGCGATCGGGAACGGGATGCCCCAGTCGCCGGGCGTGCGCTCGCGCGAGATCGAGAAGTCCTGGAGCCCGCCGCGGATGAACCCCAGCATCTCGTTGCGCCGGAAGTCGGGCTGGACGAAGTCCGGGTGGTCCGCGTAGTGGCGCTCGAGTCGTTCCTGGTACGCCGAGAGCCGGAAGAACCAGTTCCGCTCGGTCAGCCACTGGAGCGGGACCTCGGGATGGTTCGGGCAGATCGTGCCGCGGGCCGTCTCCTGGACGTCGGTGGCGTTGAGGAAGCCCTCGTTGGGGCAGTACCAGCCCTCGTAGGTGCCGAGGTAGATGTCGCCGTTGGCGTGGGCGCGCCGCACGAGCTCCTGGGCGGCCCGGACGTGGTCGGGATCGGTGGTCCGGATGAAGCGGTCCGGGCTGATCAGGAGGGCGCCCTCGGCCGCCTTGAAGTACCCGACCTTCTCGTCGACGAACTCGCGCGTCGGTCGCCCCTCGTCGATCGCGGTCTGGGCGATGTTGATCGAGTGCTCGTCGGTCCCGGTCAGGAACCGCGTGTCGTCGCCGAGCATCCGGTGCCAGCGCGCGATGACGTCCGCCCCGATCACCTCGTACAGCGTGTGGACGCCGGGCTTGCTGTTCGCATACGCGATGGCCGTGGTCAGGTAGTAGCGGGTTCGCTCCGACATGGGAGCGCGATGGTAGCAGCGAGCGGCGTCCGGACGAGTGCGAGAACCTTCGGCGCATCCGGTCCGTCACCCGGCCGGCTGGCGCACCTCGACCAGCTCGACGAGGTCGTCGCCCCCGACCACCACCTGCTCGGCCACGTTGCCGACGCCGCGGGCGTAGTACTTGTACTCGACGGTGTCGGGCTCGAGCGGCGTCCACTCCTCGGTGACGAGGGCGTCCGCGTAGGAGCCGGCCCGCACCGTGATCGCGCCGTCGAGGCGGCGGACGAGCGCGAGGTCCTCGGCCTCACCGCTCAGGAACTCCTGGCGATAGAGGTCGCCGGGACGCGGGTCGGCCAGCATGACGATCCCGGGCTGGGCGCCGTTCACGCCCGCCTCCCATGACCCGGCGGGGTCACCGGCCGGGTCGTCCTCGAAGGAGATCGTGGCCTCGCCGAAGTACCACACGTTGCCCGCCCGATCCTGTGCGTACCAGTCGAACGTGTCCTCGGTGACCTTGCCCTTGACCGTGACGGTGTCGCGGACGACGACCGTCTCGACGCCCATCACGTTCCGGGTGTCGGGGGTGACGGTGACCTCGATGTGCTCCCCGCCGCCCTCGTAGACGAACGTGGTGCCCGGCACCCACGGCAGGAACGGGTTGTCGATCGTCGTGCTGAAGTCCGCCGGGTCGATCGAAGGCTGGTAGGGCACGGCCTCGTCGACGGGCGCCGGGTTCCTCGGGATCGGGCCCGGTGTCGGCGTCGCCACGGCCGCGGCAACGGTCGGGGCCGGAGTCGCGCTCGCTCCCGCGGCCTGCGCCGAGGCGGACGGCGGGGCTGTCGCGGCAGACGGCGTCGGGGTCGCGACGCCGCACGCGCCGACGGTCAGCGCCGCGACGGCGACGCCGGCGGCCAGGTGGCGGAGCCGGGTCGGACGCGGTTTCGGTCCCAGGGCATACGGGTGGCGCATCGGTCGAGCCTCCAGTCGGTGCTGTCGATGGATCGACCGTAGGCACGCCGCGGCGCCATGTCGTCGGCCCTGCGGCCGAATCCCCTCGGCCGCAGGGATGAACGGCTCCGGACGCACATCACTCTCCCGGGCGAGGCGAGGCGCCATGCCGCGCGCTAGCCTTCGGGCGTGGACGCCATCGCAGTCCTGCGGCGGCACGGGGATCGCCTCCTGGCGATCGCGTTGGTCGCCGGCGTCTGGCTCGAGACCACACGGATCGGGATCAGTCGCGACGACGAGCCGATCCTGGTCACGCCGGTCGCGCAGACGGTGTCGCTGCTCGCGGGCGTCCTCCTCGCCGCGTCGTTGGCCTGGCGACAGCGGGCCCCGCTCGTCGTGCTCGGGCTGGCCATCGTCACCTCGGCGGTCTCGCTCGTCGAGCCACTCGACGGGGCGATCACGGTCGTCATCGCGATGATGGTCGCGACCTACACCGTCGGAGCGCACACGCGCGGTCAGACGGCGGTCGCGGGGGCGGTCGGCATCGCGATCCTCCTCGCCGTCAACCTCAGCCGCGAGATCCATCCCGATCTGGAGGTCGGCGACATCGCGGTGCCGTTCCTCCTGCTGGGCGGGCCCTGGCTGGCCGGCCTGGCGATCCGCTCTCGTCGCGAGCGTGAGGTCGCCCTGGAGGCCGCGCGGGTCGAGGAGGCGGGTGCGGCGGTCGCCGATGAGCGGGCGCGGATCGCGCGCGAGCTGCACGACGCGGTCGCCCACTCGATCGGCGTCGTGGTGCTCCAGGCGCGGGGCGCCCGCAAGGCCCTGCGGACCGACCCGGACGCGGCGCTCGAGGCGCTCGATGCCATCGAGGCGACCGGGACACAGGCGTTGACCGAGATGCGGCGCCTGGTCGGGGTGCTCCGACAGGCGGACGACGGGGTGGACCTGTCGCCGCCGCCGAGCCTGCGGCATCTCGATGCACTCGTGGATCGCGTCCGTGCGGCCGGGCTGCCCGTCGAGTTGACGGTCGAGGGCACGCCGATCGACCTCGCCCCGGGCATCGACCTCTCGGCGTACCGGATCGTGCAGGAGGCACTGACCAACGCGCTCGCCCACGCTGGACCCGCCACGGCGAGCGTGCACGTCCGCTACGAGGTCGACCAGCTGTCGCTCGAGATCGCGGACACGGGCGTCGGGGCGGGCGGGGCCCATCCGGCCGGCCACGGGCTCATCGGCATGCGCGAGCGCGTCTCGCTCTACCAGGGCAGGCTCGAGACGGACGTCCCGCCGGGCGGCGGTTTCGTGATCCGCGCCCGGTTGCCCCTGACGACCGCGTCGCCGTGACGATCCGGGTCGTCCTCGCCGACGACGAGCGACTGGTCCGGGCCGGCTTCCGGATGATCCTGCGCGCGGAGCCCGACATCACGATCGTGGCCGAGGCGGGCGACGGGCGCGAGGCCGTGGAGGCGGTCCGGCGGCACCCGACAGACGTGGTGCTGATGGACATCCGGATGCCGGCGATGGACGGGCTGGAGGCGACCCGGCGGATCCTCGATGGCCCGGGTCACCCGCCGCGCGTCATCGTCCTGACGACGTTCGACCTCGACGAATACGTCTTCGAGGCCCTTCGCGCCGGAGCCAGCGGGTTCCTCCTCAAGGACGCGCCCGAGGAGCGGCTGATCGCCGCGATCCGGGTCGCCGCCGACGGCGGGTCGCTCTTCGCCCCGTCCGTCACGCGCCGGCTGATCGAGCGTTTCGCCGCCGTGGCCGGGCCATCCGCCTCGACCGATGACCTCGACCGGTTGACACCGCGCGAGACCGAGGTGCTGCGCCTCATCGCTCGGGGCCTCTCGAACGGCGAGATCGCCGAGACGCTCGTCGTCACCGAGCACACCGCCAAGACGCACGTCGCGCACATCCTCGACAAGCTCGGCGTGCGCGACCGGGTCCAGGCCGTCGTCCTCGCGTACGAATTGGGGCTCGTCCGGCCCGGGGCCTCCGACTGAGGCGCGCTCAGTGCGCCGGGATCGCCCTCGACGTACGGGCGGCGCCAGTCGGGGGCGTCGAACGGTTCCGCCCAATAGGCGACCTCGCGCCAGATCTGCCCGTCGCGGAGCTCGAGCAGCGTGATGCACAGATAGACCTTGCCGTCGGGGTACGTCATCCGCCACTCGCCCCACCAGAAGTCGCCGCTGCCGACGACCCGGGCGACCGTGTTGCTCGGCGTCACGACCCAGCGATCCTCGGAGCCGACCAGCCGTTCCAGCCGGCTCGTGGGCATGCCGCCCGGATAGTGGCCCGCCACCTCGGCGAAGTTGTGGTGGCCGACGACCCGCTCACCGGATTGCGGCCAGGCCACCTGCCAGTCGGCGTGGCGGAGCGCGGCCATGGCCGCCTCGTCGTTGGCCGCGGACGCCGCCGCGTACCGCTCCACGATCTGCTGGTTGGAGGGCTTATCCGGCATCGCTGCTCCTCTGGACCGACGATCCGCCCGGAGTATCGGTCATGGCGTCGATCGCGGGAAGGCCTGCACGCTCGCGCTGCCCGCCTGTGACCCGGTCATCCTTCAGGTCCCAGTCCAGGAGCTCGACCTGGCGCGATGGGCCGCGCCTGAAGACCACGGCCGTCGGGGCCTCCCTGGCCACGATGAAGTACAGCCGCGTCGCCGGCGCCGGTCCGGGTCCGCGTGGATCAGTGGCGGAAATGCCGGACACCGGTCACGAGCATCGCGCCGCCGGCCGCGTCGACCACGGCCACCGCGTCGGCGTCGCGCATCGAGCCGCCCGGCTGGACGAAGGCGGTCACGCCGGCCGCGAGGCAGGACTCGATCGCGTCCGTGAACGGGAAGAACGCGTCGGACGCGCACGAGGCGTTCTGCGTCGAGGAGACGCCCAGCATCGCGTGGGCCTTGGCGACGGCCTGCCGGGCGGCATCCACCCGCGAGGTCTGGCCGCTGCCCATCCCCACGAGGCGGCGATCCTTGACGAGCACGATCGCGTTCGAGGTGACGCCGCGCACCAGGCGCCAGGCGAGATCGAGGTCCAGCAGCTCAGCGTCGCTCGGGGCGCGCCGGGTCACGACGGTCCAGGTCGTCGCGTCGTCGCTCGCGGCGTCGGGCGCCCCGACCAGGTAGGCGCCGCCGGCCGTCCGGATCGCCCCGGTCGGCTCGACCGCCCCGTCCGGGGCGTCGTCCGCGAGCGCCTCGTCGACCAGGACCCGCAGGTTCGGCTTCCGGGCCAGGACCTCGAGCGCGTCGGCCTCGAACGCCGGCGCGACGACGATCTCCAGGAAGATCGCAGTCAGCTGTTCCGCGATCGCGCGCGGTCACCGGTCGCGTCAGCGCGACCACGCCGCCGAACGCGCTGATCGGATCGGCTTCGAGGGCCGCGGACCACGCCTCGGCGAGCGTCGTCCGCTCCGCGGCCCCGCACGGGTTCGTGTGCTTCACGATGACCACGCCGGCCCCGCGCAGTGCCCGGCCCAGCGATGAGGCGGCCGCGGCGTCGAGGACGTTGTTGTACGAGAGGGCCTTGCCCTGGAGCGGGGCACGCTCGACGCCGAACAGCCCGTCCGCGACGGTCGTGCCCGGGCGCCGGTAGCGGGCCGCCGGCTGGTGCGGATTCTCCCCGTAGCGCAGCGTCTCGACCTTCTCGAGCGAGACCGTCAGGGTGGGTGGATACGGGTCGTCGGCGCCGGGCAGTCCCGGATCGGGGGGCAGGTCGAGACCCGCGAGCGCGAAGCGGTGCGGCAGCTCGGCCGCGATCCGGGCGTCGTAGGCGGCCGTGTGGGCGAACGCCTCGAGCGCCAGGGCGCGGCGGAGGGCGTCGGAGATGCCGCCCGGGTCGTCGATCGCCTCGAGCAGCGCGGGGTAGCGCGCCGGCGAGACCACGATGGCGACGTTGGCGTGGTTCTTGGCCGCCGCGCGGACCATCGACGGGCCGCCGATGTCGATCTCCTCGATGAGCTCGTCCACGGTGATCCCGGGTCGTTCGAGGGCCGCCGCGAACGGATACAGGTTCACGACGACCAGCTCGAACGGGGCGATCGCGGCAGCGATGATCTGGCGTCGATGGTCGTCGAGCCGGCGATCCGCCAGCAGGCCGCCATGGACGCGCGGATGGAGCGTCTTCACCCTCCCGTCGAGCATCTCCGGGAACCCGGTCACGGCGGCCACGTCGGTGACCGGCAGGCCGGCGTCCCGGAGCGCCCGTGCCGTGCCCCCGGTCGAGACGAGCTCGAAGCCCCGCGCGACCAGCCCGCGGCCCAGCTCGGCGAGGCCGGACTTGTCCGACACCGACAGGAGGGCCCGGCGCGGTCGCGGGACCGCCGCGTCGGCTCGTTCGAGATCGAGCACCACGTGCCGGCCGTCCGCCGCGACCGAGAGCGCCCCGGCCAGGAGCAGGCCGACGGTCCGGGGCAGGAGGCGATGCTCGACCGATCGGATCCGGGCGTGGAGGGTCTCGGCGTCGTCGCCGGGCAGGATCGCGACCGCCTCCTGCGCGACGATCGGCCCGCCGTCGAGGGTCTCGTCGACGAGATGGATGGTGCAGCCGGAGACCGTCGCGCCGTGGTCGATCGCGTCCTGCACCGCGTGGGCGCCGGGGAACGCGGGCAGGAGCGACGGGTGCGTGTTCAGGATGCGCTCCGGGTAGGCCGCCAGGACCCGTGGGCCGACGATCCGCATGTAGCCCGCCAGGACGACGACGTCGGCCCGGGCGCCGGCGAGTACGTCGGCCAGGGCGGCATCATCGCCGCCCGGCACGAGCGCCGTGTCGATCCCCTGCTCGGCGGCCCAGTCCAGGGCCGGGCAGGCGTGGTCCGCGAACACGAGTGCGATCTCCCCGCCGAGCTCGCCGCGCGTCGCCGACGCGTGCAGCGCCCGCAGGTTCGACCCGGCACCCGACACGCCGACGGCGATGCGGCCGCTCACCGCACGTCCTCGAGGGGGCCCTCGATGTAGCGACTCCCGACCGCCGGTCTCGGCGTCGACCACCTCCCCGACGAGCACGCTGCCGACGCCGGCCGCGGCGAGCGCCTCGACGACGAGCGGCACCGCGTCGGGCGCCACGACGGCGACCATGCCGAGCCCGCCGTTGAAGGTCGCACGCAGCTCGACGTCGTCCATCCCGCCGAGGGCGCCGAACAGCCGCATCACCGACGGCATGCGCCACCGGGCGGGGTCGAGGCGCGCCGCCAGGCCGTCGGGCAGTGCGCGCGGGACGTTGCCCGGGAGGCCGCCGCCGGTGATGTGGGCGAGGCCGTGCAGGTCCGTGCCGGCCGCGACGAGTGCCTCGCGCGCCGCGAGGATCGGCCGGGCGTAGATCCGGGTCGGGGTCAGCAGCACCTCGCCGAGGGTCGCCATCGTCTCCTGGGGCGCGTCGGCGAGCACGTCCTCGGTCGCGGCGTCGCCGAGCGTCCGCCGCAGGCGGGCCTGGTACGGCTCCGCGGCGTCGAGGTCCCACTGGGCCACGAGCGCGCGCACCAGGGAGTAGCCGTTCGAATGGAGCCCCGACGACTCGAGGCCCACGATCGCATCGCCGGCCCGGACGGCCGACCCGTCGATGATCCGGCCGCGCTCGACCACGCCGATCGCCGTGCCGGCGATGTCGAACGCGTCTGCCTCCATGACGCCCGGGTGTTCCGCGGTCTCGCCGCCGACCAGCGCGCAGCCCGCCTCACGGCATCCGGCGGCGACGCCGCCGACGAGCTCGGCGACGGCCGTCGGGTCGAGCTGCCCGACGGCGACGTAGTCGAGGAAGGCCAGCGGCTCGGCGCCGGTGCACACGACGTCGTCGGCGCACATCGCGACGAGGTCGATGCCGATGGTGTCGAACCGGCCGATCGCCGACGCGACGACGGTCTTCGTGCCGACGCCGTCGGTCGAGGCGACCAGCACCGGCTCCCGATAGCCCGGCGGGATCGCGAACGCGCCGCCGAACCCGCCCAGGCCGCCGATGACCTCCGGCCGCCGCGTCGACTCCACGTGCCCCCGGATGAGCTCGACCGCACGCTCGCCGGCCGCGATGTTGACGCCGGCCGCCCGATAGGCGGTTCGTGGATCAGCCAACGGTTGTCGGCACCGACGGCAGTACGCGGTTCCTCGAGCATGAACTTCCGGCTCGAGGCGTCGTACGGGACGGGTTCCGGGTAGTTCCCGTCGAAGCAGGCGAAGCAGAACTGGTCGTACGGCAGGTCCAGGGCGGCGAGGACGCCGCGGATCGAGAGATAGCCGAGCGAGTCCGCCCCGATGAACTCGCGGATCTCCGCCTCGGTGTGGGTCGAGGCGATGAGCTCGGTCTCGATCGACGTGTCGATGCCGTAGAAGCACGGGTGGTAGATCGGCGGTGCGCTGATCCGGACGTGCACCTCGGTGGCGCCGGCCTTGCGCAGCAGCTCGACGATCCGCTTGGTGGTCGTCCCGCGGACGATCGAGTCGTCGACGACGATGAGCTTCTTGCCGTTGACGACCTCGCGCAGCGGGTTGAGCTTGATCGTCACGCCCCGATGGCGGAGCCCCTGCGACGGCTGGATGAAGGTCCGCCCGGCGTAGCGGTTGCGGTACATGCCCTCGCGGTACGGGATCCCCGACGCCTCGGCGAACCCCGCCGCGGCCGGCGCGCCGGTGTCGGGCACGGGCATGACCAGGTCCGCCTCGACCGGGTGCTCCCCGGCCAGCTGCATCCCCATCTGGCGCCGCGCCTCGTAGAGGTTGCGGCCCTCCATGTACGAATCCGGCCGGGCGAAGTAGATGAGCTCGAACACGCACAGCGCCGGGGTGGCCGCCGCGTAGCGGACCGAGCGGGGCGCCCGGCCGCGCTCGAGGATGACGATCTCGCCCGGCTCCACGTCGCGGACGTACTCGGCGCCGACGATGTCGAGGCCGGCCGTCTCCGAGGAGAGGCACCACCCGGCTTCGGCCTCGTCGCCGCTCCACAGGCCGTCGGTCGGGCCGCCGACGAGCGCCGTGCGCGGCAGCCGGCCGAGGACCAGGGGACGGAAGCCGTGGGGGTCGCGGACCCCGATGACCCGGCGCTCGTCGAGGATCACGAGGCTGAACGCGCCCTTGACCCGCGGCAGGACCTGCACGAGCGCCTGGACGGTGTCGGCGGCCGGCTCGTCGGCCAGCAGCGCGGTGAGCAGCTCCGTGTCGGTCGAGGCCGGCAGCCGGGATCGGCCGCCTTCGAGCTGCGTCAGCAGGTCGCGCGTGTTCACGAGGTTGCCGTTGTGGCCGATCGCGATGGCCCGGCGGGGGCCGCGACGGTACGTCGGCTGGGCGTTCTCCCAGATCGTCGAGCCGGTCGTCGAATAGCGGCAGTGGGCGATCGCCAGGCCGCCCCGGAGGCTCGGCAGGCGCCGTTCGTCGAGGACCGTGCTGATCATGCCCAGGTCCTTGTAGAGCATGAGCTGGTCGCCGTCGCTGACCGCCAGGCCCGCCGATTCCTGGCCCCGGTGCTGGAGGGCGAAGAGCCCCATGGCCGCGACGGATGCCGCGTCCATGCCCTCGTCGTCGGCCAGGACCGCCCCGAACACGCCGCACATCGGTCAGCCCTCCCAGCCCAGGGCACGGGACAACCCGTGCTCCCAGGTATGGCGCAGGTCCGCGAGCGGCACCTCGAGCGCGTCCGCGATCCGGCTGCCCCGCTCCTCGGACGCACCGGTGGCGCCGGAGCCCGCCAGTTCGACGACCAGCCGGTCGCCGCCGACCGAGCCGATCGCCTCGACCGGCAGGCCGTGCTGGCGGGCGAGCAGCTCGAGGGCGGCCGCGAACCGCGGCCGGCAGCTGAGGACGAGCCGCGAGGGGCTCTCCCCGAACAGGTCGACGGCCGGCGAGTTGGCGACGGCGATCCGGACGCTCGCCCCGAGCCCGCCCCACATCGCGGACTCCGCGATCGCGACGGCCAGTCCCCCGCCGGAGACGTCCTGCGCCGACGCGACGAGACCCCGCGCGATGGCCTCGCGGATGAATGCCTGCAGGGCCGCCTCGCGGGCGAGGTCCAGACCGGGCGGGCCGTCCTCCACGGCCGATCCGGCCAGTGCCGCGTACGCCGACCCGGCAAGCCCGGGCGTCGGATCGCCGACCAGCAGGATCGCGTCGAGCGGCAGCTGGAACGCCGGGCCGACGAGCGTCGAGACGTCATCGAGCAGCCCGACCACGCCGATCTCCGGGGTCGGTGCGATGGCGCCCGTCGGCGACTCGTTGTAGAGCGAGACGTTGCCGCCGGTCACGGGCAGGCCGAGCGCCCGGCACGCGTCGGCGAGACCGCGCACGCCCTCGGTGAGCTGCCAGAAGGCCTCGGGACGCGTCGGGTCGCCGTAGTTGAGGCAGTTCGTCACGCCGAGCGGCCTGGCGCCCGTGATCGAGACGTTGCGGGTCGCCTCGGCGACCGACAGCGCGGCGCCCAGCCACGGGTCCGTGACGCCGACGCCCTGGTTGCCGTCGGTGGTCGCCACGAGGGCCTTGGTGGTTCCCTTGACCCGCAGCACGGCCGCGCCACGCCCGGGTCCGGCGACCGTGTCGGCCCCGACGGTCGAGTCGTACTGGTGGAAGACCGCGATGGCGCGACGAGAGGTTGGCGGAGCCGAGGAGCGCGAGCAGCACGGCACCCGGATCCATCCCCCGCTCCGGCAGCCGGTCGACCGCCTCCAGGGGCGCCCCCGGGGCCGGCGCCGCCCGCTGGTGCGTCGGTCGGGCCGCGAGGCGCTGGTGGACGATCGCGTCGCTCGTCAGCGCCCGGGCCGGGATCCGGGCGAGCTCGGCCGAGCCTGCCGTCGGCGAGCCGTCGGCTTCGAGACCGCCCTCGATCACGACGATGTCGCCGTCGTCGGTGACCCGCCCGATGACCGCGACCGGGATCCCCCAGCGCGTGCAGACCTCGCGCACGTCCGCCCAGCGCGCCGGGTCGACAGCGGCACACATCCGCTCCTGCGATTCGCTGATCATCACCTCGAACGGCTCGAGGCCCGGCTCCCGGCGCGGGATCGCGTCAAGGTCGACGACGATGCCCGCCCCGGCCCGATCGGCGGTCTCGGAGGTGGCGCACGTGATCCCGCCCGCGCCGAGGTCCTGGAGGCCCTCGACGAGGCCGCGCTCGATGAGCTCGAGGCTCGCCTCGATCAGCAGCTTCTCGGCGAACGGGTCGCCGACCTGGACCGACGGGCGCTTGGAGGGGTCGTCGTGGGTGAAGGTCGCCGAGGCGAGCACCGACGCCCCGCCGATCCCGTCGCGTCCGGTCGTGGAGCCGTACAGCACGACCAGGTCACCGGGACGACCGGCCGTGGCCAGCGTCAGGCGCCGCTCCTCGAGCAGCCCGATGGCCATGACGTTGACCAGCGGGTTGCCCTCGTAGGTCGGGTCGAAGACGAGCTCGCCCCCGACCGTCGGGACCCCGACGCAGTTGCCGTAGCCGCCGACGCCACGCACGACCCCGTCGACGAGGTGCCGGGTCCTGGCATCGGCGGGGTCGCCGAACCGCAGCGCATCGAGGACGGCGATGGGACGGGCGCCCATCGTGAAGATGTCACGCAGGATGCCGCCGACCCCGGTCGCGGCGCCCTGGTATGGCTCGACCGCGGATGGGTGGTTGTGCGATTCGATCTTGAACGCGACCGCCAGCCCGTCGCCGATCGAGATCACGCCCGCGTTCTCGCCCGGACCGGCGACCACGCCCTCGCCGGCGGTCGGCAGGGTCCGCAGAAGCGGCTTCGAGCTCTTGTACGAGCAGTGCTCGCTCCACATGACGCTGAACATCGCGAGCTCGAGGTCGTTGGGGTCGCGGCCGCCGAGCCGGTCCCGGATCGCGTCGAGCTCGTCGTCGGTGACGCCGAGCCGCCGATGGAGCGGTTCCACGGGCACCTCCGCGACCGTCATCGACTGCCGGCTCCCACCGTCGTGGCCGTGGCGCCGGACGCCGCGAGCGCGGCGCTCTCGACCAGGGCCCGGATGATCCCCACTCCGTCGTCCGAGCCGAGGATCGCCTCGCTCGCCCGTTCCGGGTGCGGCATGAGCCCCGCGACGTTGCCGGCCGTGTTCAGGACCCCCGCGATCGCCCGCAGCGAACCGTTCGGGTTCGCGGCGTCGTCCGGTGCAGCTGGCGTTCCCGATGCGTTCACGTAGCGGAACAGGACCTGCCCGTCGCGCTCGAGCGCGTCCAGCGTCGCGTCGTCGGCGTAGTAGCAGCCCTCGCCGTGGGCGACCGGCATGCGCAGCGGCCGTCCGACCTCGAGGCCGTGGGTGAACCGGGTGTCGGCCCGCTCGGCGGCGATCCGCACCTCCTGGCCCGCGAACCGGAGCGACTGGTTGCGGAGGAGGGCCCCCGGCACGAGCCCCGCCTCGGCGAGGACCTGGAAGCCGTTGCAGATGCCCAGGACGAGCCCGCCGTCGGCCGCGAAGGCCGCCACGGCCCGCATCACCGGGCTGAACCGGGCGATGACCCCGGCGCGCAGGTAGTCGCCGTACGCGAAGCCGCCCGGCAGGATCACCGCCGCGACGCCCTCGAGCGTGGCCAGCTCGTGCCACAGGACCACCGGCTCCGCGCCGACGAGATCGAGCGCGGCCACGGTGTCGCGATCGCAGTTGCTGCCCGGGAAGACGACGACGCCGACGCGTACGCCCATCAGTCGGACCCCGGAGCGGCGCCCACGAGCGAGGAGGTCGCCCCGATCGCCTCGATCGCGTAGGCCTCGATGAGCGGGTTCGAGAGCAGCTCGGCAGCCAGCCGCTCGACCACGGCGCGCGCACCCGACTCGTCGTCCGAATCGACCGTGAGCTCCACGCGTCGCCCCACGCGAACGGCACTGACGCCCTCGATCCCGAGATGGCCGAGGCTGCCCTCGACGGCGCGACCCTGGGGGTCGAGGATGCCGGGCTTGGGTGTCACGTTCACCGCGAATCGGTAGCTGGTCATGGGGCGATGACATCCTCCTGGAGGTAGCGCTCGAAGCTGGCGCCGGTGATCCGTTCGAAGGCCTCGATGTAGCGGCCCCGGGTGCCGTCCACGACGTCCCTGGGGATGATCGGGCCGGGTGCGGTCTTGTCCCAGTCCTGCGTCTCGAGCCAGTCGCGCAGGAACTGCTTGTCGAAGCTCGGCTGGGGGCCGCCCGGCTCGTAGGCCGCCGCGTCCCAGAAGCGCGAGGAATCCGGGGTCATGACCTCGTCGATCAGGATCAGCTCGCCGGTCTCGGGCACGACCCCGAACTCGAACTTCGTGTCGGCGAGCAGGATCCCGCGCCGCGCCGCGATCGCCGCGCCATAGCGATAGAGCCGGATCGCCTGGTCGCGGATGGTCTCGGCGAGCTCCTCCGCGTCGCCCCGCCCACTCCAGGACTCGACGTGCTCGATCATCCGATCGAACGTGATGTTCTCGTCGTGGTCGCCCTGCTCGGCCTTGGTCGCCGGCGTGAACACCGGCTCGGGGAGCTGCTCGCTCTCGCGCAGGCCGGCCGGGAGCGGCAACCCGCAGACGGTCCCCCGATCGACGTATTCCTTCCAGCCCGAACCGGCCAGGTACCCGCGGACGACCGCCTCGATCGGGACCACCTCCGCCCGCCGGCAGACCATGATCCGCCCGCGCAGGCCGGCGATCGGGCCGGTGTCGGCCTCCGATCGATCGACCGTCTCCAGCGCCGCCGCGAATGCCGTCGAGACGATGACCGGGTCGGTGTCGAGCAGGTGGTTCGGGACGATGCCGGCGGTCTCGGCGAACCAGAACCGCGACAGGCCGGTCAGCAGCCGGCCCTTGTCGGGGATCACGGTCGGGAGCACGACGTCGAAGGCGGAGATGCGGTCGGACGCGACCAGGAGCATCCGGCCGTCGGGCAGCTCGTACAGGTCGCGGACCTTGCCCGATCGCAGGAAGTGGTCAGCCAGCAGCATCGGGCACCGTCGGCTTGGCGATCGAGGTGCGTGCCCCGACGGCGTCACTCAGGCCGTCGAGGCGCTTCATGACGGTGGGCACGTGCTGCAGGAAGGCGGCCTCGTCGAAGCACGCGTCGAGCTCGCCGAGCGACAGCTTGGCCGCGACGGCCGGGTCGACCGCGAGCAGGTCGCGCAACGGCGCCCGCTCGTCCGCGGCTCGCAGCGAGGCGCGCTGGACGATCGCGTAGGCCTCCTCCCGAGGCAGTCCGCCGCGCTCCACGAGGGCGACGAGCACGCGCGACGAGGCGTGGAGGCCGAGGCCGCGCGCGATGTTCTCGCGCATCCGCTCGGAGCGGACCACGAGGCCCTCGACCAGGCCGGTCATCCGCACGAGCATGTAGTCCAGGACGATCGTGGCGTCGGGCAGGATGACGCGTTCGGCGCTGGAGTGGCTGATGTCGCGCTCGTGCCAGAGCGGCTGGTCCTCGAGGGCGGTGCCTGCATACCCGCGCAGGAGGCGGGCCAGCCCGGCGATCCGCTCCGACAGGATCGGGTTGCGCTTGTGGGGCATCGCCGACGAGCCCTTCTGGCCGGCCGTGAACGGCTCCTGGAGCTCGCCGATCTCGGTGTGCTGGAGGTTGCGGACCTCGGTCGCGAAGCGCTCGAGCGAGCCGCCGATCACGGCGATCGCCCCGAGCAGCGCCGCGTGCCGGTCGCGCTGGACGATCTGGGTGCTGACCGGGTCGACGTGGAGGCCCAGGGCCGCGAGCACCTCCGCCTCGATGTCCGGTCCGAGGTGGCTGTACGTCCCGACGGGTCCGGAGATCTTGCCGGTCCCGATCTCGTCGACGGCCGCCGCCAGCCGGGTCCGCCCACGCTCGAGCTCGAACGCCCAGCCGGCGAGCTTGAACCCGAGCGTCGTCGGCTCGGCATGGACCGAGTGGGTCCGGCCCATCATCACGGTCTCGGCCTCGACGCGGGCGCGGCCGATGATCGCGAGCGTCAGGTGGTCGCAGTCGGCCAGGAGGCGCTCGCCGGCCGCCCGGAGCTGGAGCGCGAGGCCCGTGTCGACCACGTCGCTGCTCGTCAGCCCGAGGTGGAGGTAGCGACCCTCGGGCCCGACCGCCTCGGCGACCTGGCTCACGAACGCGATGACGTCGTGGTCGGTGGTCTTCTCGATCTCCTCGATCCGCGGCAGGTCGATGGTCGCTCGCGCCTCGATGGCCGCGAGGGCATCGGGCGGGACGAGGCCCCGCGCGGTCTGGGCCCGGGCGACGGCCAGTTCGACCCGCAACATCGCCTCGAACCGGGCCACGTCGGACCAGATCGCGCCCATCTCGGCGAGCGTGTACCGCCGGATCATCGGGACGCCCCGGACACAGCCGCAGCCACTGCCGGTGTGAGGCCGATGTCGCGGCGTCGCTGGACGCCGTCGAAGCCGATGGTGTCGGCCGTCCGCTCAGCCCGCGCCCGCGCGGCCTCGAGGTCGGGACCGCGGCCGACGACCGCGAGGACCCGCCCACCGGCCGTGATGAGGCGGCCATCCGGGCCGACGGCGGTGCCGGCGTGGAGGACGACGACCGCATCGTCGTCCGTGCCGACTTCCAGGCCGGAGATCACGCCACCGGGACGAGGAGCGTCCGGATAGCCGGCGGTCGCGAGCACGATCCCGACCGTCGCTCCCGGGAAGGCCGGCAAGCGCGCGTCCGCGAGCCCCAGCGCCCTGGCGGCGGCGGCCAGCTCGCCTCGTGCGGCGGCCAGCAGCAGCGGCCCGAGCGCCACGGCCAGACGCGGGAGGAGCACCTGCGTCTCCGGGTCGCCGAACCGGGCATTGCACTCGAGCAGCACGGGCCCGGTCTCGGTCAGCATCAGGCCGGCATAGAGGGCGCCCCGGAACGGGGTACCGCGGCGGGCCAGCTCCGCGAGGATCGGGCGATGGAAGGTCTCGAGGAGCGCCGGCACCTCGTCGTCGGACAGGTCCTCGAGCGGGCTGTAGGCACCCATGCCACCTGTGTTCGGCCCCGCATCGCCGTCGTGCAGCCGCTTGTGGTCGCGCGCGAGCGGCAGTGCCAGGGCGTCACGGCCGTCGACCAGGGCGATGAGGCTCGCCTCGCGGCCGACGAGTCGCTCCTCGACCACGACGCGGGCGCCCCGCATGGCGAGGGCCGTTTCGAGTGCGCGCGTCGCCTCCGCCAGGTCGTCGCAGACCGTCACGCCCTTGCCGGCGGCCAGGCCGTCGGCCTTGACGACGACACCCCCGCCGGCCGACGCGAGCTCGCGGGCGAACGCCACCGCGGGCCTGACGGACGTGAAGGCCTTCGCGCGGGCCATCCGGACGCCCGCGGCTGCGGCGACCTCGTGGCAGAACGCCTTGCTGCTCTCGATCCGCGCGGCCGCCTTCGATGGCCCGAACACCGCGATCCCCGCCGCGGTGAGCGCGTCGGCGACGCCCGCGGCCAGTGGCGCCTCCGGCCCGACGACGACGAGCTCCGCCGAGACCTGCCGGGCCAGGGCCACGACCGCGTCGGGGTCGAGCGGGTCGACGTCCACGCAGCGCACCCGCGGCTCGCGCGCGATCGCGTCGCTCCCGGGCGCGACGATGACCTCGTTGACGCCGGGCTCCGCACCGAGCTTCCAGGCGAGGGCATGCTCCCGGCCGCCTCCGCCGACGACGAGGATCCGTGTCGGCATGAGGAGGCTGGCCGTGCTCATGCCGGGATCCCGGCCCGGTTGCGCATCGGGCGCCAGGCCCGCTCGATCGTCTGCGTCCGCTCGGGCCCCACCGACACGAGGACGATCGGGCACGCCGGCATGGCCCTCGATCGCGCTCAGGTAGCGCCGCGCGTTCTCGGGCAGGTCCGCGAGGGAGCGGACGCCGTGGATCAGCTCGGACCAGCCCGGGTACTCGTCGTAGATCGGGGTCGCCCGGGCGAGCGCGGCGCCGCTCGACGGCCAGGTCTCGACGCGCTTGCCGTCGATCTCGTAGGCGACGCAGACGCGCAGCGGGTCGATGCCCGAGAGGATGTCGAGCTTGTTGACCATGATCGAGCTGACGCTGTTGACGGCCACCGCGTAGCGCAGCGGCACGGCGTCGAACCAGCCGACGCGGCGCGGCCGGCCGGTCACGGTCCCGAACTCGTGGCCGCGCTCGGCGATCCCGGCCCCGATCGCGTCGTGCAGCTCGGTCGGGTACGGCCCGGACCCGACGCGGGTCGAGTACGCCTTCATGACCCCGATGACCTCATCGACCTGGAGCGGGCCGATGCCGCCGCCCGTGCAGGCCCCGCCCGCGACCGGGTTCGACGAGGTCACGAACGGGTAGCTCCCGTGGTCGAGGTCCAGCAACGTGCCCTGGGCGCCCTCGAGCAGGACGTGCTCGCCGCGCCCGAGCGCGGACTGGACCAGCCAGGTCGTGTCGTCGAGGTGATCGCGCAGCCGCTCGCCCCAGCCGACCGCCTCGTCGACGAGCGCCCCGGCCTCGAACGGCTCGGCGCCCATCGAGGTGAGCAGCAGGTTCTTGTCGGGCAGCAGGCGTTCGATCCGCTCGCGCAGGACCGCCCGATCGAGCAGGTCCTCCATGCGCAGGCCCAGGCGCCAGGCACGGTCGCCGTACGTCGGTCCGATCCCCCGCCCGGTCGTGCCCACCTTGTTGCCGTCGAGGCGGGCCTCGTTGGCGACGTCGAGGGCCACGTGGTACGGCATGATCACGTGCGCGCTGCGGCTCACGCGCACGCGGCTGACGTCGATCCCGCGTGAGGCCAGCATGTCGAGCTCGCCGATGAGCGTGACCGGGTTCACGACCACGCCGTTGCCGATGACGGACGTGATGTGCGGGTACAGCACCCCCGACGGCACCAGCCGGAGCTTGAGCACCTCGTCGCCGCTGACCACCGTGTGGCCCGCGTTGTCGCCACCCTGGTAGCGCACGACCATGGCGACCTGCTCGGCGAGGAAGTCGGTCGTCTTGCCCTTGCCCTCGTCGCCCCATTGGAGCCCGACGATCACTGTCGCCGGCATTACGCGGCGCCCCAGCGAACTGAGGATCGGCGCGCTGGGCGGTCGAGGCCAAGGCGGAGGGGAGCACGGGAGCGAGCGCACCCCAAGGTGCGTGAGCGAGCGCGCGCAGCCGACAACGCCGGCCTCGGCCGATCCGGTGCGCCGCCAACAAAAAAGCCCCGGACCATTGGTCCGGGGCTTGGATAGACATCTCCCGCGTCGCGCCGCCGAAGCTTCGGCGGATCGCCGTCGATCGGTCGCTCGGTCGCCTCACGGGGCGGCCGATGCGCCCTCCTAGCGCGATCGCTGACCTCCTGGTTCACGGGCCGTCGCCGCTGGCGAGCCCACTGTGGACGAGGACGGGCGGAGTATAGCAGCCGGCCGAGGCCGCGGACGCGCCGGTCGACGACCGTACCACCGGGTGTTGCGCACCGGTACCTCCTACGGACCTTTGGCGGGAGGCGCCCCCGGTAGCCTTGACCGGTGATGCGCGTGTTTGGGGTCCTGGCGCTTGCGGCCGTGGTCGCGATCGGGATCCTCGTCATTTCGGTGCCCGCCGTGGCGACCGAGTGGATGAACGAAGTCGGACGCTCGGTCCTCGCTGCCGTTGCGGCCGCGACGATCGGCGTGTCCTTGACCGCGGGCGTCACCTACCTCCTTCTGCGGATCCGCTTCGGGCGCCTGGTCAAGGCGGCCGAGGGCCTCGCCGCCGGCAACTACGAGACCAAGGTCAAGGCCAGGGGCACCGGGCTCGAGGGCCGCCTCGGCCGCGCGATCAACGGCATCGCCGTCGCGATGACGGAGTCGACCAACCTGGCCACCTTCGACCGCCTGACCGGCGTCGCGAACCGCAGCGCCCTGCTTGCCGCGCTGTTCGCCGAAGTCGAGCGCGCCGGCCGCTACGAGCGCCCCCTGTCGGTGGCCTTCGTCGACATCGACCACTTCAAGACCGTCAACGACTCCTACGGCCATGCCGCGGGCGACATGGTCCTGCGCGGCGTCGCCCAGACGCTCGGCGCGAACCTGCGGGCCAGCGACATGATCGGCCGCTACGGCGGCGAGGAGTTCATGCTGATCCTGACCGAGACCGGCGTCGAGGAAGGCTCGGTCCTGATGGAGAAGCTCCGGAACCTCGTCCAGCGCGAGCGGTTCGCGGTCGAGGGCAACCCGGAGCTGTCGGTGACGATCTCCATCGGCATCGCCGGCGGCGTCGGGACGCTCCTGCGTGCCGAGTCGCTCGTGCGCGACGCCGACGCGGCGATGTACTCGGCCAAGTCGCTCGGGCGCAACCAGACCTACATCTTCGCGGAGCCCGATGACGATGCCCGCGTGCCGCGTGCCCCGATCTCGAGCGCAGGTCGGGCCAGGGCGGTCGAGATCGGCCGGCAGGCCCGCAACGCGGCGACGACCGCGCTCGCCTCGTACATCCTGCCGCTCCCCCACTACCGCGGCCAGCCGTCGGCCCTGATCGCCTCGATCGTCGTCGAGATCGCCCGCCAGCTGCAGCTGCCCGACGCCGAGATCGACCGGATCCAGGTTGCCGCCCTCCTGCACGACGTCGGGAAGGTCGCGATCCCCGAGGAGATCCTCGAGAAGCCGTCGGCCCTCTCGACCGGCGAGTGGCGCTCGGTGGTCCAGCACCCGCGCATCGGCCAGGTCATCCTCGAGCAGGCGGCCGCGCTCAAGGACGCCGTGCCGATCATCCTCCACCACCACGAGCGGTTCGCCGGCCACGGCTATCCCGTACGGGCTGCGCGGCAACGAGATCCCGCTCGGCGCCCGGATCGTCGCCATCGCCGATGCCTACGACGCGATGATCCACGACCGCCCGTACAAGCGCGCGATGAGCCACGACCAGGCGATCGCGGAGCTGCGCCGTCATGCCGGTACGCAGTTCGACCCGGATCTCGTGAACCTGTTCTGCGACCTGTACGCGGTCACGGCCCCGGAGCCGGACCCGACGGTGCTCGCGATGATCCGACGAGAGGCCGCGCCGCACGCCGAGGAGCTGGTCCTGCCCGACATGGGCGGTCGCGTGGGGCACACGCGACGCTCATCGCGGACAAAGACCGTGTCCCCGGTCGCGACCACGTCGGGCGGCAGCTCGGCGGCGATGGCCGGCGAGGGCTCGGGACACGTGGAGCTCCGACAGCCCGATCCCGATCCCGCCCCGCGGCCCACGATCCTCCCCGACCGACCGCTCGGCGGCGGGTCGCTCCCGCCCACCGGCGGTCCGCGACCCAAGGGTGCGACGGCCGGCTGACCCGCGCCGCCGTGCAGCGGCGGTGAAGGCTCCGATACCCGCCCGATAAGGGCTCGCTGCTACGGTCCGATTCGCCCGCCAGGCTCGTCAGCCGGCCCCGCCGAACGCCGACCGCCGATCCGCCGTGGCCCGGCCCGCCGGGGCCGGCGACCTGACGTCCGCCCGCCGTGACTGCCCGCCGCACACGCAGGGTCGTGACCGGTGCGACCGGCCGACCGGGAAGGAGATCGGACCGTGAACAAGGTCCTGCTCACGGGGCGCCTCACGCGCGACCCGGAGATGCGCAGCCTGGCCAGCGGCAAGAACGTCACGACGTTCACCGTGGCCAGCAACGAGTTCCTGGGCGTCGGCAAGGAGAAGGCCGAGTACAGCCCGATCGTCACGTGGGACCGGCTCGCGGAGATCGCCGGCCAGTACCTCGGCAAGGGCCAGCAGGTCGCCATCGAGGGTCGGCTCCAGACCCGCTCGTGGGACGACGACCGCGGCCAACGCCATTGGAAGACCGAGATCGTGGCCTCGCGCGTCGAGATGCTGTCGGGCCGGCGCAAGAAGGACTACGAGGCCCAGCAGGCCGCGGAGTCGCTGACGGCCCAGGCCGAGGCGCTCGGCGAGGCGCCGGCGTCCGAGCCGATCCCCGAGGGCGCCGAAGCGATCGGCGAGCCGGGCGATGACGATGACGACGAGGCCGGGGCCGAGGAGGCCGCTGCCTGACCGACGCGCCCATCCCCATCGGTCACGACGGTGCGCGTCCCCTCCCGCGCCGTCGTGACCGCCTGTCCGTCAGCCGGCGGCGACCCCGACGGCTTCCCGGGCGCGGTCGCCGCGTTCCATCGGGACGACCACGTCCTGCGCGCAGAGTCGCTGGAACTCGTCGCGATAGGCCGGGATCGCGGTGCGGCTGAGGATGGAATCCCGCCCCTGCGGCCGCTCGACGCGGTGTCCGGTGCACTCCGACACCGATGCAGCGCCAGTCGCGTGTTCGAGGCCCGGACCATCGAGCCATGTCCCGGCTGCGGGCACGTTCAGAAGATGGGTGCTGCGGCCGCTCGACCGGCCGGTCTTCCCATTCGGGTGGCCCCGCCATCGCTGACTGAGCGGCGGGGCCACCTGGATTCTGCGGCGAACCGTGCGCCTCAGGCTCAGAGCGGCGCCACGAACTCGTAGAACGAGAACGCGAGGATCGCGTAGACGATCATCAGGAGCGCGCCCTCGAGCCAGTTCGACTCGCCGTCGAGTGCGATCAGTGCGCTGATCCCGACCGCGGCCGCGACGGCGGCGACCTCGAGCGGCTGGAAGACCAGGTCCATCGGCTGGCCCATGACCACGCCGAGCAACACCAGGACCGGGCCGACGAAGAGGGCCACCTGCAGGCTCGACCCGTACGAGACCGCCATCGCGAACTCCATCTTGTTCTTGGCGGCGAGCTGCACGGCGACCAGGTGCTCGGCGAGGTTGCCGATCGTCGGGATGAGGACGACGCCGACGAAGAACGGCGTCAGCCCGAAGGCGTCGATGAAGGTGTCGATCGAGTCCACGAGGATCTCGGACAGGACCGCGAGCAGCGCGGCCGCGAGCAGCAGCACGATGACCGCCACGTTGCGGGTCCACGCCGGGCCGCCATGGCCGGCCGGCTCGCCGTGGCCGCCGAGCGTCTTGTCCGGGTTCGTGAACTGGTAGACGAGCGAGAGCACGTAGCCGGCGATCAGGGCAAAGGACACGAGCACGGACTCCTCGGTCCGGGTCCCCTGCCCCGGGTCGCTCGAGAACGCGAAGATCGCGGGCACGAACAGCCCGATCGCGGCCACGACCAGGAGCGCGGCATTCGAGCCCGCGATCCGCTGGCTGAAGGTCTGCGTCCCGTGGCGGAGCCCGCCGACGAGGACGCTGGCGCCGAGGACGAGCAGCAGGTTGCCGATGATCGAGCCCGTGATCGACGCCTTGACGACCTCGATGAGCCCGGCCTGGAGCGCGAAGAACGCGATGATCAGCTCGGCGATGTTGCCGAACGTGGCATTGAGGATGCCGCCGACCTGCGGCCCGGTGAGCGAGCCGAGCCGCTCGGTCGAGAGGCCGACCACCCACGCGAGACCGAGGATCCCGGCGGCCGACACGAGGAACAGGACCGTCTCGTCGACGTGCAGCCCGAAGTCGAGGACGATCGCGAGCAGGCTGACGGCGACGGTCCCGAGCAGGAAGGCACGGCCGACGGGCGAGAGCTGGCCCAGGATCGGGAGGCCCGAGCCGCCCGAGGGCCCCGGCGACGACGCAGCGGTCACGCGCGAATCCTACCGGGCGCGATGGCCCGGCTGGTGCCGCTGTCGCAATCGCGCCCGATCAGTGCGTCGGGTCGGCGCCGTAGAGCCGGCGCCTCGGGATCCCGGTGTCCGCGGCAACGCGCTTCGCGGCCTCGCCACGGGCCGTCCCCGCGGCCACCAGCCGCTCGACCTCGGCGATCGCGGCTTCGAGGCCGGCCGCCTCCGCGACCTCGACGGCGGCCGACGGGGTTCGGCCGTCGTCCGGCCCGACCACCAGCACGAACTCGCCGCGTGGCGGGATCCGGCCGTCCGACGCGGCCTCGGCCAGCTCGCCCAGCGTCCCGCGCTCGAATGTCTCGTGCAGCTTCGTGAGCTCGCGACACACGGCGCCGGGGCGCTCGCGCCCGCACACCGCGGCCAGGTCCCAGAGCGTGGCGGTCACCCGTGACGGCGCCTCGAACAGGACGGTGCCCCGTTCGTCGGCGGCGATGCGCGCCAGCCGCTCGCGACGCTCTCGACCCGAGCGCGGCAGGAACCCCTCGAACGCCCAGCGCGGCCCGGCGACCCCCGAGCCGGCGACGGCCGCCAACACGGCCGATGCGCCCGGCAAGGGCACGACCGTGCCGCCCTCCCCGGCCCACGTCGCGACCAGCTCCCCGCCCGGGTCGCTGACGGCCGGCGTCCCCGCGTCGGTGACCAGCGCCAGGTCGGATCCGGCCCGCAGGTGCGCCAGCAGCGCCTCGGTCCGGCTCGGTCCGCTGCGTGCGTGGTAGCTCGTCATCCGCGTGTCGATCCCGTGCCGAGCGAGCAGCCGATGGGTGAGACGCGTGTCCTCGGCCGCGATCAGCGGCACCGTTCGCAGGGTCTCGAGCGCCCGCAGCGTGATGTCCCCGAGGTTCCCGATCGGCGTGGCGACCACGAACAGCGTGCCGCCGACGACGTCGCCCTCCGCCCCGGCCGCCTCGCTCACTCGCGGGCCGAGCCCGGCCGCCGGCGTGGGTAGAGGTAGTCGACGCCGGCCGTCCGCGGGCCGAGCTTGGCGATCGGCGGGACCTGCCGCTTGAACTCGGACCCGGCGATCATCCGGTCGACCCGCTCGATCGTCGCCGGGTCGAAGCCCATCGCGACGAGCTCCTCGGTCGAACGGCGCTTGTCGACCCGCCAGAACAGCAGGCGGTCGAGCGCCGGATAGTCGAAGCCGCCCTCGGTCTCGTCGGTCTGCCCCGGCCAGAGGTCGGCCGAGGGCGCCTTGCGCACGACGGCATCGGGGACGCCGATGGCGATCGAGAGCTGACGGACCTGGCTCTTGTACAGGTCGCCGATCGGGTTGAACGCGCAGGCCGAGTCGCCGAAGAGGGTCGTGTAGCCGATCAGCGACTCGGTCTTGTTGCCCGTCCCGACGACGAGGCCGCCGAACGTGACCGAGTGGTCGTAGAGGACCGCCATCCGCTGCCGGGCCATGAAGTTGCCGCGCCGGAGTGCGTTCGCGTCGGGCTCATCGGCGAAGTAGCCGTCGACCATCGGGCTGATGTCCACGAGCGTGGAAGCGGTCCCGAGGGCAGCGACGACCGACTCGGCGTCACCCTGCGACGCGGGCGATGAGGTCCGATACGGCAAGAGCACGCACAGCAGCCGGTCCGGGCCGATCGCCTCGGCCACGAGGTACGCGACGAGCGCGGAGTCGATGCCCCCCGACAGCCCGAGCACGAGTCGTTCGAAGCCCGCCTGACGGAGCTGGCCGCGGATGAACTCGGCGATGACGCGCCGCGCGACGTCCGTGTCGATCGAGAGCTCGGGCGGCAGCTCGAACGGCGGGGCCGGGTCGTTGGCGAGGTCGCTCGCGCTCATCGGTCGGCCGCCTTGCCCGGCTCGCGGGCCGCAGGACGCTCGCCGTCCGACCCGAACCCGATCGGTCGGGCGCGTCGCTCGCCCGGGCCGACGTCGAGACCCGGCTCGGCGCCGGGCTCGGCGGTCGAATCGGGCGTGAACCCGGCTCGCTCGGCGACGATCCGGGCGAGCTCGCGGACCTGCAGCTCCGGGCGCTCGTCGCGCAGCAGCGGCAGCCCGATCCGTTCGCGCCGGATGTCGCCTGCGTCGATGTCGACGGTGAACAGGCCCTCGTCGTAGAGCGGGGCGCTGAAGATCGCCGCGCCGTTGGGGCCGATCACCTCGGAGCCGCCCCAGAACGAGATCGACTCATCGACGCCGACGCGATTGCAGAACACCACGAACGAGGTCGTGAGCTGCGCATACGTGCGCATGAGCGTCCGCCACGAGGTCGCGGTGCCCAGGCCGACCTCGTTGATCGAGGCGAGATCGCGGCCCGGCGACGACGACACGTTGACGAGGATCTGGGCCCCGTCCAGCGCGAGCAGCTGCGGCACCGAGAGGTGCCAGAAGTCCTCGCAGACGGCCAGCCCGACGCCGACGCCCAGCCGCGAGGGCACCGCCCGCAGGACGTCGCCGGCCGCGAAGAAGCGCCGTTCGTCGAACAGGCCGTAGGTCGGCAGGTACAGCTTGCGGTGGACGTGCCGGATCTCGCCGTCCTCGATGAGCGCGGCCGCGATGAACAGGCGGTGGTCCGCGGACTCCTCGACGAAGGACACGATCGCCGACAGGCCCTGGGTCGCATGCGCGAGCTCGGCCAGCCGCGGGTCGTCGAGGCGCATCGACACCTCGGACGCGAGATCCTGGAGCTGGTAGCCGGTCAGCCCGAGCTCCGGGAAGACGACGAGCTGGGCGCCGGCGGCCCGCGCCTCGCCGAGCAGCTCGTGGTGACGGGCGAGGTTCACGTCCAGTCGCCCGAGCTGCGGGGCGATCTGGGCGATGGCGATCCGGATCGGTCTCACGCTCGGAGCATACGCGAACGTCCTAAGCGTGGCGGCCGGCGCGACGGCGGCGAGCGCCCGCGGCGGGCACCGCCGATGCTAGGCTTCCGGACGCTCCCGGGCCGAGCGTGACAGTGCCGCCCGGGGTCGCGACTTCCGCAGCAGGAGCCAGTGCAGGCCGTGTCACGACCGGGGACGCGAACATCGGGTGCGCTCGCGCGATCGATCGTGGTTGCCCTGTGCGTCGCAGCCTGCGGCAACACCGTCGAGCCGAGCACGAGCGCGCTCCCGACCCGGAGCGCACCGACGGCCACGCCGGCCCTCACCGACACGCCCTTCACGGCCACGTCGTACCCGACCGCCGGCGACGCCCCGTGCGATCAGGCGGAGGCACCGGATCCGAGCCACGCGGCATACACCGGCAACCTCAAGCGGATCAGCGCGACCGACGCGGCCACCGTCACCTTCGAGCTGTGCCGACCGGACGTCGCCTTCCTGGCGAAGATCGCCGCCCCGGCGTTCGTGATCAACGACACGGCCTGGCTCGAGGCGAACATCGGGGCAGGCACGGGAGGCGAACAGAAGATCGTCAGCGAGGTCAACGGGACCGGCCCGTACCGATCGGAAGGCTGGCACCGTGGCTCGGAGATCAGCCTCGCCCGCAATGAGGCGTACTGGGGCACGCCCGCCCGGAACGAGCGGCTGATCGTCCGCTGGCTCGACCCCGCGGCCGCGCGGTTCGTGGAACTCCAGAACGCGACCGTCGACGGGATCGACGATGTCGATCCGGCGGGCCTCTCGGCCATCGAGGACGACGTCAGCCTGCAGCCGGCGCCGCGTGAAGGGCTCAACATCGCCTACCTCGGCCTCAATTCGACGTTCGCCCCGTTCGACATCGAGCTCGTCCGTCGAGCGATCGCCATGGGCATCGACCGCCAGCGCCTGGTGACCGCGCTCTTCCCGCCCGGTTCGGCGGTCGCCACCCACTACACCCCGTGTGCCATCCCGCACGGCTGCGCCGGCGACCCCTGGTACGAGTTCGACCCGCTCCAGGCCAAGGACCTGCTGGCCACGGCCGGCTACAAGGACGGGTTCGACACCTCCATCCGGTATTCGGCGACACCCACGCCGGAGATGCCCGATCCGGCCGGCGTCGCCGGGGAGCTCAAGGCGCAGCTGCTGACCAACCTCGGGATCCGGGCCGAGCTCGTCGCGGCACCCGACGACACGTACCTCGCAGATGTCGAGGCGGGCAAGCTCGACGGAATCACCCTGCTCGCCCAGGGCGTGAGCTACCCGGACGTCTCCGCGTATCTCGACCCGCGCTTCGCCCCAGGGGGGACGAAGGCGTTCGGCAAGCCGATCCCGGAGATCGGCAAGGCCCTCGCAGACGGGCGATCGACGATCGATCCCGATGAGCGGGAGGCGGCCTACACGAAGGCCAATGACGCGATCCGCGCCCACGTCCCGATGATCCCGATCGCCCATGTCGGCTCGACCGCCGCGTTCCGGGCCGACGTGGACGGCGCCGTTGCGTCACCACTCCGCCTCGAGCGGTTCGCGGCGATGGTGCCCGGCGACCGGCGCCAGCTCGTCTGGCTGATGGGCGCCGAGCCGCCAGGGCTCTACTGCGCCGACGAGACGGCAGCGACGGCAGCTCTTGCATGCGCGCAGTTCGCCGAGGGCCTGTACGCCTACGACCCCGCCGGGGCGTCCACGCTGCCGGCGCTCGCGACCGGGTGCGATCCGAACAAGAAGCTGACCGTCTGGACGTGCATGCTGCGGTCAGGCGTGCAATTCCACGACGGCGCGACGTTCGATGCCGACGATGTCGTCCTGAGCTTCGCGGTCCAGTGGGACGCCGACCACCCACTCCACGCGGGCCACGAGGGCGCGTTCACCACGTTCGCCGGGTGGTTCGGGGGCTTCCTGAACCCACCGTCCGGGTGACGTGCCCGCGGGCATCGAAGGCGTGACGACCCGGCGTGCTGATGCTAGGCTTCCGGCGCTGCGCTCGGGCGTCAAGTTCCACGACGGGGCGACGTTCGACGCCGATGACGTCGTCCTGAGCTTCGCGGTCCAGTGGGACGCCGAACACCCGCTCCACGCCGGCCACGAGGGCGTGTTCACCATCTTTGCCTGGTGGTTCGGCGGCTTCCTGAACCCGCCGTCCGGCTGATCAGCCCGCGGGCACCGAAGCGTGACGACCCGGCGTGCTGATGCTAGGCTTCCGGCACCCACGGGCACCCAGGGCTCGTGGAGGGGTTCGCTCCGAAGCACCGGACAGGGAGGCACAACGTTCCGGGGCACGGGGCGACGAGGAGGAGAAGGAATGTCGCGATCTCCCAGATCGTCCTTGACGGCCTTGGTCGCGTGCGTCGCGATCATGTTGGCCGCGTGCGGTGGTTACGACACCCTCGGCCGCGCCATCGACCGCAACGAGCAATGCGCCATCCGCCCCGGCCGAGAGCCAGGCGGCGTTCGACGGTCTCGTCTACCCGGCCACCGGCGAGGCGCCCTGCGGCCGTCGCGCCGTACAACGGCATCCTCAAGAAGATCACCGCGCCGGACCGGCTGACGGTCGAGTTCCAGCTGTGCGCCCCGGATGTCGCCTTCCTGCCGAAGATCGCGTTCGCCTCGTTCGCGATCCAGGACGCCGACTACCTGGCCGCCCACCGCCGCCGACCAGACGATCCTCACCGCGCCGAACGGCACGGGCCCGTACAAGCTCAAGACGTGGGACCACGGCAACCGGTCATCTTCGAGGCCTTCGACGGCTACTGGGGCACGAAGGCCCTGACGCCGAACCTCGAGCTCCGCTGGAGCGACACCTCGGCCCAGCGGCTCATCGAGCTGCAGTCCGGGACGATCGACGGCATGGACAACCCCGGCATCGAGGAGATCCCGACGATCAAGGGCGACTCGAGCCTGGTGTTCCTGCCGCGCGAGCCATGAACACCATGTACGTCGGCATGAACCATTCGAAGGCTCCGTGGGACGACGTGAACGTTCGCAAGGCGATCGCCATGGGCATCGACCGCGATCGGATCGTCAAGAACTTCTACCCGGAGGGTTCCGTCGTCGCGACCCACTTCACCCCGTGCCCGCCGCTCATCCCGTTCGGTTGCGAGGGTGACGACTGGTATCCGTTCGACGCGGCGGCGGCGAAGAAGCTGCTGACCGACGCGAACTTCGACTTCTCCAAGACGTACCCGCTGTCCTTCCGGGCCGCGGTCCGACCGTACGTGCCGGACCCGCCGGTCATCGCGAGCGAGATCAAGACCCAGCTCGAGGCGAACCTCGGCATCAAGGTCAATCTCGACCTCCAGGAGTCCGGCACGTTCCGGGCCAACGTCACGGCCGGCACCTATGACGGCCTGATCATGTACGGCTGGGGTGTCGACTACCCCGACGTCACGAACTTCCTCGACTTCCACTTCGGAGCCGGTTCCGGCCCCAAGTTCGGTGGACCGTTCGATGACGTCGCGACGCCGCTGACCAAGGGCGCCACGTCGCCGGCCGACGCCGACCGACAGGCGGCCTACACCGAAGCCAACAACGCCATCAAGGCGAATGTCCCGGTCGTGCCGATCGCGCACGGCGCCAACGGCGCCGCCTACAAGGCAGACGTCCAGGACCCCCAGGCGTCACCGCTCACAAGTGAGATCTTCGCCGCGATGAAGGCGAGCGACGACCCCTGTCCTTCATGCAGGGCGCCGAGCCGATCAGCCTGTACTGCGGCGACGAGTCCGACGGCGAGTCGCTCCGGGCTTGCGAGCAGGTCAACGAGTCGCTGTACGCCTACGAGATCAACGGCACCGCCGCTGTTCCATCGCTGGCCACCGAGTGCACCCCCAACGCCGACAAGACGACGTGGACGTGCAAGCTCCGTGACGGCGTGAAGTTCCAGGACGGCGCCGACTTCGAGGCGAACGACGTCGTGACCACGTGGGCTGCCAGTGGGACACGAAGCACCCGCTGCACGTCGGCAACGACGGCTCGTTCGAGTACTTCGGCGGCCTGTGGGGCACGCTCAACCCGCCGGTTCCGAAGCCCCCTCGTACCCATAGCGGACCGCGGGCGTCGCGACCGCGACGCCCCTGTCCATGCCTCGACCATTCGCGGTGCATCAGGACAGCCGTGACCACATTCATCATCCGCCGCATCCTGCTCACGATCCCGGTCCTGCTGGGGATCGTCTTCCTGGTCTTCATCCTCGCGCGCGTCATCCCCGGTGATCCGTGCACGGCCGTGCTCGGCGAACGGGCGACCAAGGCGGTCTGTGACGCGTTCATCATCCGCCACGGCCTCGACCAGCCACTCCCGGTCCAGTTCGGCATCTACCTCAGCCAGGTCATGACTGGCGACCTGGGTGACTCCCTGAAGCTGTCGCGGCCCGTGACGACCATCCTCATCGAACGCCTGCCGACGACCGTCGAGCTCACGCTCCTCGCCATGTTCCTGGCGACCATCGTCGGTATCCCGCTCGGGATGCTGGCGGCGGTCAAGCGCAACTCCCCCGCCGACGTCGGCACGATGGTGTTCGCGAACCTGGGCGTCTCGGTCCCGGTCTTCGTGCTGGGGCTGCTCCTCGCCTACCTCTTCGGGGTGCTCCTCAAGGGCACGCCGCTCGCCCTGCCGCCGTCGGGGCGGCTCGGTTCCGGGGTCGAGATCATCCCACTGGCGGTCGTCTGGCATCTCGAGGACTGGACGGGCATCCCCCGCGCGATCCTCGACTTCCTGTCCGGGATCTATATCTTCACCGGCATCGTCAGCGGGCAATGGGGAGCGGCGGCCGATGCCTTCCGCCACCTGCTGCTGCCGGCGGTCGCACTCGCCACGATCCCGATGGCGATCATCGCGCGCATCACCCGCTCGAGCCTGCTCGAGGTCCTGGGTCTCGACTACGTCCGCACGGCCCGGGCCAAGGGCGTCGGGGAGCGTTCGGTCGTCCTCCGCCATGCCATGCGGAACGCGCTGCTGCCGGTGGTCACGATCATCGGCCTCCAGCTCGGCGCCCTGCTGTCGGGGGCCGTGCTGACCGAGACGGTGTTCAACCTCACGGGCGTCGGGCGGACCCTGTACGAGGCCATCACCGGCCGCGACTACGCCGTCATCCAGGGCTTCACCCTGATCGTCGCCGTCATCTACGTCCTGGTGAACCTCATCGTCGACATCTCCTACGGGTTCCTCGACCCGCGGATCCACCAGCGATGACGGTCAGGCCCGCATGACGACGCCGAACCTGACCGCGGGCTCGCCGCTCGTCGAGGAGAAGGTGCCGGAACGCCAGGCGCGGCTCTGGCGGGACACGCTCTCGAGCATCCTGCGCCAGCGCTCCGCGGTGGCAGGACTCCTCATCCTGGGCTTCCTCGTCTTCGTCGCGGTGTTCGCCGACGTCATCGCGACCCACGACCCCAACCAGTCGCTGCTTGGCGTGGAGGAGAACCTCGACCGGCGGTCGCCACCCTGCGTCCATCTGCTCGGGTGTCCGGCCGACAAGCCAGAGCACATCTTCGGGACGGACGGGAACTTCCGCGACGTGTTCAGCCGGGTCGTCCACGGCGCCCGGACGTCGCTGACGGTCGGATTCGCCGCGATCGGCTTCGCGGTCGTCGTCGGCGCGACGATCGGTGCGCTCGCAGGCTTCGCCGCCGGGCGATCGGACAACATCCTGATGCGCTTCATGGACGTCCTCCTGGCGTTCCCGTCGCTCCTGCTGGCGATCGCGATCGTGACCGCGCTCGGGCCGAACCTGACGAACGCATTGCTCGCGATCGGCATCGTGTCGATCCCGATCTATGCCCGGATCGTCCGCGCGTCTGTCATCGACACCAAGGAGCGCGACTACGTGACCGCGTCCCAGGCGCTCGGCGAAAGCAGCCGGGGCATCCTGACCCGGCGCATCCTCCCGAACTCCATCACGCCGCTGGTCGTGGCCGCGACGCTCGGGATCGGGGCCGCCGTCCTCGAGATCGCCGCCCTCTCGTTCGTCGGCGTGACCGGCGACCTCTCGCGCCCGGAATGGGGCTCGATGATCGGCCTCGAGCGCAACCAGCTCTTCAACTCGCCGCACATCATCCTGGCCCCGGGGATCGCGATCACGCTCACGGTCCTGGGCTTCAGCCTTCTCGGCGACGGGCTCCGGGACGCGCTCGACCCGAGGCTGAACCGATGACCGACGCGCCCGACCGGCGAGGCCCCGCCGGTCGAAGAGGCCACGATCGTCGAACTCGTCCCCGGCTCGGCCCGCCGCCGGCGCCGCGAGCGCGGCGCCCGGCCGCTGCTCGAGATCAAGGGCCTCCGAACCTCGTTCCATACGCGCGACGGCGTGGTCAAAGCCGTGGACGGCATCGACTTCCACGTCGACCGCGGCGAGATCATGGGTCTCGTCGGCGAGTCCGGCTGCGGCAAGAGCGTGACCAGCCTGTCGGTCATGCGCCTGGTCGCGCGGCCCGGGCGCATCGAGGCCGGCGAGATCCTGTTCGACGGGCAGGACCTGCTCAAGCTCTCTGAGGACGAGATGCGCAAGATCCGCGGCGAGCGGATCGGCATGATCTTCCAGCAGCCGACCTCGTCGCTGAACCCCGTCTGGCGGGTCGGCGACCAGATCGAGGAGGTCCTGCGCATCCACCGCGGGATGAAGGGCAAGGCGGCCGAGGGCCGGGCGCTCGAACTGCTCCGGATGGTGGGCATCCCGGACCCGAAGCGGCGCCTGGAGGCCTTTCCCGCACGAGATGTCCGGCGGGATGGCCCAGCGCGTGATGATCGCCATGGCCCTCGCCTGCGAGCCTGAGCTCCTGATCGCCGACGAGCCGACGACCGCGCTCGACGTGACCATCCAGGCGCAGATCCTGGACCTGATGCGGAACCTGCGCGACGAGACCGACACCGCCATCGTCTTCATCACCCACGATCTCGGCGTCGTGGCCGAGATGTGCGACCGGGTCGCGGTCATGTACGCGGGCGAGATCGTCGAGGAGACCGACGTGGTCTCGCTCTTCCGCGAACCGCTCCACCCGTACACGAAGGGCCTCATCGGCTCGATCCCGGTCGTGGGCGACGTGAAGGACGAGCTGGCCGTCATCCCCGGCAACGTCCCCAACCTCATCGACCTGCCGAAGGGCTGTCGGTTCGCGCCCCGCTGCCTGACCCGCATCGAGGAGAACGTCGACCTCGCGCTCGACGTCCACCCCGAGCTGCGAGCGGTCGACTCCGGCCACGACGTGCGCTGCTGGGTCTATCACGACGCAGCGGGGCACCTGCGGCGGCGCCCCTCGGCCGACGAGGCCCGACCGACGTGATCGAGCCCGTCTCGGCGACGCCCGTGGCCGCCCCGCTGACCCGCCCCCTCGTCGAGGTGCGCGACCTGGTGAAGCACTTCCCGGTCCGCGGCGGGATCCTGCAACGGACCATCGCGCAGGTCCAGGCCGTCGATGGCGTCAGCTTCGAGGTCCAGCGCGGCGAGACGCTCGGGCTGGTCGGCGAGTCGGGTTGCGGTAAGACGACGGTCGGCCGGCTCGTGCTGCGGCTCATCGAGCCGACGTCCGGGACCATCACGTTCGACGGCGTGGACGTGACGACGCATCAAGGGCGCCGCGCTCAAGCCGTACCGCCGCCGGATGCAGATCATCTTCCAGGACCCGTACGCGAGCCTCGACCCCCGGACGCCGATCTCGGACAGCATCGGTGAAGGCCTGCGGATCCACGGGCTCGGCAGCGAGGCTGAGCGGCGCGCCAAGGTCCGCAAGATGATGGACATGGTCGGGCTCCAGTCGTACCACGCCCGGCGCTACCCGCACGAGTTCTCCGGCGGCCAGCGCCAGCGTATCGGGATCGCCCGCGCGCTCGTGCTCGAGCCCGACCTGATCGTCTGCGACGAGCCGGTCTCGGCGCTCGACGTGTCGATCCAGGCACAGGTCCTGAACCTGCTCAAGCAGCTCCAGCGCGAGCTCGGGCTGACCTACGTGTTCATCGCCCACAACCTCGGCGTCGTCGAGCACATCAGCGACCGCGTGGCCGTCATGTACCTCGGCCGGATCGCGGAGATGGCGGACCGGCGCGACCTGTTCGAACACCAGGAGCACCCCTACACGGTCGCGCTCATGTCGGCCATCCCCGTGCCCGACCCCGAGCTTCGGCGCCAGCGGGTCATCCTCACGGGCGACGTGCCGAGCCCGGTCGCCCCGCCGTCCGGCTGCCGGTTCCACCCGCGCTGCCAGCTCCGCCAGGAGCTCGGCGGCCCGGCCATCTGCGCCGACGAGATCCCGCCGCTCATCGACCTCGGCGGCGGCCACCGATGTGCGTGCCATTTCCGCGGTCCATCCGCCACGGCGATCACGACCAAGGTGGACACGCCCGCCTGACCGATCGCCCGGGCGGCGGCTCCTGCGCCCTAGCGCTCGTTCGTCAACAGCTCGACGTCGCGCGCCCACATCGGCGTGTCGAGGCTGAGGCCGGCCGGGTCGGTCGTGCCGACCGTCGCCCGCAGGCCCTCGCGGACGGTGTCGGACCAGGCGTAGATCACCGGCAGGTCCTGCGACTGGAGGATCGCGTAGTCGCGGTAGATCGCCGCCCGCTTCGTCTGGTCGAACTCGGCCCGGCCCGCCTCGATCAGCCGGTCCACGGCGTCGCTGGCGTAGCAGATGTAGTTGAGCGTCGTGGGACGCTCGGCGGACGAGCACTCCGACGAGTGATAGAGCGCGAACGGATCGGGATCGAACGCGACGCCGAACCCCCCGAAGTACGCGTCGAACGACTGCCCGGACCTGGGAGCAGCCGCGTTGATGTGCGGGTAGACCTCGAGCATCCCGAGGATCTGGGCGAACGGGACTTCCTTGTAGGTGAGGTCGATCCCGCAGCGCCGGACCTGCTCGCTCACCGACTGGAGCCAGCGGCTGCGCTCGGGGAACCCGGCCCGGACGGCGACGACCGTCGCGAGCCGTCGGCCGGCCTTCGTGTAGATGCCGTCCGCTCCCTCCTTCCAGCCCGACGCCTCGATGAGCTGCCGCGCCCGGCCGTGTCGAGCGGGTACGTCTCGAGGCCGCCCGACGGATAGGCCCACGAGATCGGCGGGATCTCCGTGTAGATGGCGACCCCCTGCCCATCGGTGGCGGCCGTGGCCGTGGCGGGCTTGTCGAAGCACGAGGCCACCGCCTGGCGCAGGCTCCGGTCGAGGAACAGCCCGTTCGTCTCCGGGTGCAGGTTGAAGTACAGGCCGAGGAAGCTCAGGTCGAGGTACTCGGCGAATTTCAGCCCAGGGTCGTCCTTGACCGGCGCGTAGGCTGCCCCGCCGATCCTGGGGTCCCAGTCGATCGCGCCGTCGACGAGGGCCTTGGCGCGGTCGGCGTCGGACCCGATGATCGGCAGGATCAGGCGCTTGAGGTTCGGCGCACCCAGGAAGTAGTCCTCGTTCGCGACGAAGGCCAGGCCGTCGCCCGGCGTCGAGGCGTCGAAGATGAACGGGCCCGTCCCGACCGGGCGATCCTGGAAGTCGAGGTACGGGTAGGCGGCGGCCATCGCATCGATCGGCCGATCGGTGAACGTGACGTCGATGGCCCGGACCCGGGCGATGACGTCCCGGACGTAGGCTCGGACATCGAAGACGCCGTCGGTGGTGTGGGCGGACTCCCGCGGCAGCGCGATCCCGGCCGTCCGGAGCAGGCCCTCCCCCGCGTCGCGGAACCGCGCGTAGTCCACCGTCGGCTTGCCGTCGGGACCGTCGGGCCCGGTCGGGCGGGACTCCTCGATCGCGACCTTGTCGAGGAACGCCCCGACCTCGGCCACGGGCGGGAGGTTGGCGCTGAAGCGGCCGTACGACGCATCGACCGCGTCCTTGCTCTCGATCCAGATGCCGAGGCCGACCGCCGCGAAACTCGCGAGCCTCGTGCGCAGGGTGAACGCGACGGTCCGATCGTCGACGCGCTCGACGTCGTCGAGGATCTGGGACAGGCAGAGGCTCTGGTTGAACCGGCAGCGGGGACTCCGCGCCAGGGCGTACGTCTGGACGACGTCATCGGCGCTGAGCGTCGTGCCGTCATGGAACCGGACGTCGTCCCGGAGCGTGACCGTCCACGTCCGCCCGTCGGCCGAGATGGCCGGGGGGCCCGCCGCGAGCACCGGGATCGGGTCCAGGTGCTCGTCGAGGCCGTACAGCCCGTTGTAGAGGAACGCGGCGGCCTTCCGGGTCGAGGCGCCGGTCGCGACGTTCGAGAGGCGGCCCGTCGGGTCCTCGTCGAGAGCCATGGTCAGCGTCTGCTCGACGGGCGAGGGGGCGACGGCGCTGGCGGCGCTCGACGGCGACGACGGTCGGGGTGATGGGCCTCGGCGACGGTGCCGACGAGGCGCAGGCGGCGACGACGAGGGCGGCCGCCACGACGAGCGACGCCAGGCGGCGTCGGCTCGAGCGGTCGGAGGTGATGTCGGCTGTCAGCGCCGGGGCACCGATCGGACGGCGACCTGCGCGCGCCACGGTCACGCGGGCTCGGACACCGCCGCGTCGAGGGCCGACTGGTGGGCGGCGATGTCGCTCGCCACCGCCTCGGTCGCTCGCTCGAGGTAGTGGCAGGCGACGCGGTGGTCGACGGCGATCTCGCGGAATTCCGGGACTTCGGTGGAGCAGCGCTCGCGCTCGGCCTCGCTCAGGCGTTCGTACAGCCAGCACCGCGTGCGGAAGCGGCAGCCCGATGGCGGATAGACGGGCGACGGCACGTCACCCTTGAGGACGAGGCGCCGCTTGCGGATGCGCGGGTCCGGGTCGGGCACGGCCGACAGGAGCGCGATCGTGTACGGATGTCGGGGGTTCGCATAGAGCGATTCGACGGGCGCGAGCTCCATCATCTTGCCCAGGTACATGACCCCCACCCGGTCACTGATGTACTGGACGACCGAGAGGTTGTGCGCCACGAAGAGGAACGAGAGGTTGAAACGCTCACGCAGGTCGAGGATCAGGTTGAGGATCTGCGATTGGATCGAGACGTCGAGGGCGGACACGGGCTCGTCGGCGAAGATGAACTCCGGCGACACCGCGAGCGCACGGGCGATGCCGATGCGCTGGCGCTGGCCGCCGCTGAACTCGTGCGGGTAGCGCCGGGCGTACTCGCGCCGCAGCCCGACCTCCTCGAGGTAGTCCCCCGTCCGCTTGTCGCGCACCTTCCGATCGCCCCAGTTGTTCTCGGAATCGGCCTGGGCAAGCATCCCCTCCCCGACGATGTCGCTGATCGGCATCCGCGGGTTCAGGCTGGCCACCGGGTCCTGGAAGATGACCTGCATGCGGCGGCGCATCTTCTTGAGGTCATCGCCCTTGCGCTTGAAGATGTCCTCCCCCTCGAACCGCGCCTGGCCCTCGGTCGGCTCCTCAAGGCGGAGCAGCGTCCGTCCGAGGGTCGTCTTCCCGCAGCCGGATTCGCCGACGAGCCCGAAGATCTCGCCGCGCCGGATCTCGAAGCTGACCCCGTCGACGGCCTTGACGTGCGCGAGCACGCGCCGCAGGACGCCCGCCCGGATCGGGTAGTACGTCTTGAGGTCCTCGATCTCGATGAGCGGCGGACGGACCGGGAGCGGGTCGGCCTCGGGGACCGGGGACGGATCGATGGGATCGGTCACGCCGTCGGGGATGGCACCGGTCACGTTGGCAGCACCTCTGGATCGGCGTCGTAGCTCGCGAGTCGCGACCGATTGGCCGGATCGTGCAGCCAGCACCGCGACGCTCCGCCCGATCGCGAGGCGGATCAGGGTCGGCTCCTCGCGAACGCACTGGTCCCAGGCGTAGGGGCAGCGCGGTTCGAACTTGCAGCCGGGCGGCATCCGGAACGGGTTCGGGACGGTGCCCTTGATCGGCTCCAGCCGCTGTCCGCGCTTGGCCTTCGACGGGATCGAGTTGAGGAGGCCGCGCGTGTAGGGGTGGCGGGCGCCCAGCAGGACCTCCTCGACCGTCCCCTGCTCCACGACCCGGCCGGCATACATGACCACGACGTCGTCGACGGTCTCGGCGACGACCCCGAGGTCGTGGGTGATGAGCAGCAGGCCCGTGCCCGTTCGCTCCTGGATCTCCTTGATCAGCTCCAGGATCTGGCGCTGGATCGTGACGTCGAGCGCGGTCGTGGGCTCGTCGGCGATGAGCAGCTTCGGATTGCAGCTCAGCGCCATCGCGATCATCACGCGTTGGCGCATGCCGCCCGACAGCTCGTGCGGGTACTGCTTGACGCGGCGCTCCGGCGTCGAGATGCCGACATCGGCGAGGGCCTTGACGGTGATGTCCTTGGCCGCCGACTTCGCGACGTCCTGGTGGAGCAGCACCGCCTCCATGATCTGGTCGCCGATCGTCAGGACCGGGTTCAGGCTCGTCATCGGCTCCTGGAAGATCATCGCGATCTCGCCGCCGCGGATGTCCCGGAGCTCGTCTTTGGGCAACGTGAGCAGGTCACGGCCGTCGAACCAGACCTCCCCGCCGGCGATCTCGCCGGGCGGTTCGTCGATCAGGCGCATGATCGTGAGCGCGGTCACGCTCTTGCCCGAGCCGGACTCGCCGACGATCGCGAGACGACCGCCGCGCTTGACCGCGAAGTCGACGCCGTCGACGGCCTTGACGACCCCGTCGAGGACCTTGAAGTAGGTCCTGAGGTCGCGAACCTCGAGCAGGTTGTTCTTGTCCGGCGGGCCGCGCCGCACGGTGCGCTGCGGGACCGTCGATTCGAAGGTCGTCACGCGCGTGACCGCGGATCGAGCGCGTCGCGCAGGCCGTCACCCATGAAGTTGATGCCGAGGACCGTGATCACGATGGCCGCCCCAGGGAAGAACGCCCACCACCAGTTGCCCTGGTTCACGAACTCGAGCGAGTTGGACAGGATGTTGCCCCACGTGGGCGTGTTCACGTCGACCCCGAAGCCCAGGAAGCTCACGAATGCCTCCGAGACGATGACGGCGGCCACGCCCAGGGTCGCCGACACGATGATCGGCGAGAGCGCGTTGGGCAGGATGTGGCGCACGATGATCCGATAGTCGGAGACGCCGACCGCCCGCGCCGCATCGACGAACTGCTCCTCGCGCAGCGACAGGAACAGGCTGCGGACCAGGCGTGAGATGCCCAGCCAGCCGAACAGGCCGAAGATCAGCAGCACGCCGATCCAGCTGCCCTGGCCGAGGAACCTCGACGCGACGAGGATGAGGAAGAGGATCGGCATCGACAGCAGCGAGTCGACGATCCGCATCATCACCGAGTCGGGCCAGCCGCCGAAGTAGCCGGCGATCCCGCCGCACAGGGCGCCGATGACGACCGAGATCGCGGTCGCGCCGAGGCCGATGATGAGCGACATGCGGGCCCCGTTGACCACGAGGACGAAGACGTCGCGCTGGAATCGGGCGGTCTCGCCCATCAACAGCACCGGGTCCCAGTCCAAGCTGACCCAGGAGGGCGGTCGACCGGCATAGACGAGCTCGTCGGGCCTCTTGATGTCGAGGAAGTTGTACGGGAAGATGATCGGCCCGATGATCGCGACCAGGCACATCCCGAGGAAGAGGACGCTCCCGATGACCGCGAGGCGGTGGCGCTTGAAGCGACGCCAGGCGATCTGCCACTGGTTGAGGGACTCCAGCTGGACCTCGTAGTCCGCGATCCCCTCGACCTCTTCGATGGTCGGCGGCGGGATCTCGGCCTCGCCGTGGTCATCCATAGCTGATCCTCGGGTCGACGATCGCGTACAGGACGTCCGCGAGCAGGTTGGACAGCACGACGATCAGGGCCGTGATGACGAGGATCCCCATGAGGACCGGGTAGTCGAACGCATTCGTTGCCTCGATGAAGCCGCGGCCCATACCCGGCCACGAGAAGATGGTCTCGGTGACGATCGCGCCCGTGAAGAGGAACGGGATCTCGAGGCCCAGGTTGGTGATGATGGGCAGCAGCGCGTTCCGGAGCGCGTGCTTCGAGATGACCGTGCGCTCCACGACGCCCTTGGCCCGGGCGGTGCGCACGTAGTCCTGATTGAGCGAGTCGATCATGGCCGCGCGGACGAACCGCGAGTCCCCGGCGACGCTGACGGCGACCAGGGTGAAGACCGGCAGGATCAGGTGGCGCCCAAGGTCCGACCAGGGCGCCGACGGGATTGGCCGCGAAGTACACCCAGTAGTCGGCCGACCCGAAGATCGGGACGTCCCGGGTCGTCCACATCCCGCCCGCCGGCAGGATCTTGAGTTGGGCGGCGAACACCGTCAATAACATCAGGCCGAGCCAGAAGGTCGGCAACGAGAATCCGATATACGAGAGGACCGTCAAGGCTGAGTCGAAGAATCCGTACCGTCTCACCGCGGCGATGACGCCCGCGACGAACGCGACCGTGACCCAGATGATCCACGCGGTGCCGGCCAGGATGATCGTCGGCCAGAGCCGATCGCCGATCACCGCGGTCACCGGGCGGCCGTCACGGACCGAGAAGCCGAGATCGCCGTGCAGGATGCCGTTGTCGCCGCCACCGAGGAACTCGGGCAGGAAGTTCGGCCAACCCTGTTCGCTGATGAAGACGCCGAGGCCTTCGCCGTCAGGGTTGCAGACGCCGACCCAGCGGCAGTACTGGATCGGGATCGGCTGGTCGAGACCCCAGCGGTGCCGGAAGGCCTGGATCTGCGCCTGCGTGATCCGCGGGTTGAGCGCGAACCTCGCCTCGGGCCCGCCCGGGGCGATGAGCAGGATGCCGTAGATCATGAATGACGTGATGATGAGGACCGGGATCGTCTCGAGGACGCGTCGGACGATGAAGCGACCCATGGTCAGCCCTGCCTAGGAATAGACGTGCAGCGAGGCCGGGCGGCCTCGCTGCACATCGCTTGACTCGTTTCCGAGTGGACGGATCAGTCGGTTACTGGTCGATCCACCAATCCCCAACGTTCCAGAGCACGCTCGACGTGGTCGGGTTGCCTGTCACGTTGTGGAGCTTCGGGCTCACGAGGTACGCGTTCTTCCAGTAGAAGAGCGGGTACTCGGGTGCGAGCGAGCTGTAGAGGTCCTGGACCTTGTACATGGCATCGCGGACGACCGAGAAGTCCACGCTGTTCTTGACCGCGTTCCAGGCGTCGTCCAGCTCGGGGACGCACACACGGTTGCTGTTCTGGCCGTTGTGCGGCTCGGCATCGGGGATGCCCTGGCACGTGTAGACGTTGTAGCCGCCGAGCGGGTCGAGCGGCGAGACGAACGCGTACATGGCGGCATCGAAGTTGCCGTGGATCAGGTTGCAGGGGGTGTCGGCCTGGATGCCTTCACCGGTCCAGCTCCCGAAGATGATGTCGGCCGAGACCGGCATCGGGTTGACCTTGATCCCGATCGGGGCCAGCTGCGACGCGAACGCCGTCAGGGACTCGATGCGGTACGGGCGGGTCGTGGTGCAGAAGTCGAACTCGAGTCGCTTGCCGGCCTTCTCGCGAATGCCGTCGGCGCCCGGCACCCAGCCGGCGTCGTCGAGCTTCTTCTTGGCCGCGTCGACGTCATAGACGCTCGGCGGCTCTTCCTTGAAGTACCAGGCGAGCGGGGAGATGTTGTTCGTGCCGATCGGCTCGACCGTGCCGCCCAGGATCTGGCCGGCGATCTGCGTCTTGTCGATGGCGAGGCCGACGGCCTCCTTGACGGTCTGGGCCTCTTCCGCGCTGCCGGTCTTCTCGGCCAGGCGCTTGTTGTTGAACGACAGCTGCTCGTAGGTGAACGTGTCCTCGGTGAGGACCTTGTCCATCCCGGCGAGCTTCGGCACGTCGGAGTGGTTCAGGTTCATCGCGAGGTCGTACTCGCCCTGCGCGAAGCCGGCGATCATCCCATCGGGATTATCCGGGTAGTACTTGAAGATCAGGTGCTTGAAGCCGGGCTCCGCGCCGCCGCTGACGGTCTTCCAGTTCGGGTTGACGTCGTACTCGAGCTGTGCCCCCGCGGCGTACTTGACCGGCATGTAGGGACCGCTGTAGACGCCCGAGGCGAGGTTGGTCAGCGGGTAGAGCTTGGTCGGCGCGTCCTTGACCGGGACCGTCGCGAGGTAGTGCGCCGGCAGCAACGGGGAGACCAGGCCGAGGTAGCCCTCGTAGACCTTGGCGAAGTGCATGACGCAGTCCGTGCCGGTGCCGCCTTCGACGGACTCGACGTCTTCCCAACCGACGACGCCGCCGGCGAGGCCGACGTTGTCAGGATCGATGTTCCACTTCCAGGTGGCCTCGATGTCGGCGCACGTGATCGGCTTACCGTCGGACCACATGCCACCCGGGATGAGCTTCCAGGTGACGTCCATCTTGGTGCCGTTGACGACGACGCCGCCATTGCTCACAAGCGGCACTTCCGTGGCCAGCCTGGGGATGTACTTGAGGTCATAGGAGGTATCGAGCAGACCGAGCATCGACGGCGCCTGCGCCTCGATGTCGGTGTTGGCCTGCGCGTAGTAGTAGATGAAGTTGCCGGGGACCTGCCACTCGGCCACGACGAGGGTGTCGCCCTGGGCCGGCGCGGGCTCGGCCTTGTACGTGGAGCCGGTGAGCTCCGGGGCCGCCGGTGCCTGCGATTCGGCCGGCGTCGACGCGGCAGCGGACGGTGCCGCGGCCGAGGGCGCCGCGGCCGACGCGGCCGGCGACGACGAGGTGGAGGAAGTGCCGCAAGCGGTGAATACCATCACCGCCACCGACAGCAACCCGAATAGACGTTTCTGCATCAACTGTCCTCCGAATGGGTGGATTACCCAAGATCTCCCGCTATCGACCACCACGTGCACAACGCCGGTCCACGGAACCCGCCCTGACCTGATCGAGCCTCCCAACTCGATGCGGGATCGGGGCGAGTCAAACCGGCAACACGCTCGGGTCGTGCGCTGCCGGTACTATCCACACGCCTTGTCGGGCTGTCAACAATGGCTAAGGAACCTTCGTCTGCCGCTCGGCGGGACGTTCGTTCAATCCGGGCAGGGCGTCTGGGCACCGGTCATCGGCCGCCAGCGCAGGTTGGGCTGACGGGCCGCCGTCGCCTCGTCGAGCCGACGCACGGGCGCCGTGTGCGGTGCGGTGGTGACCCGCTCCGGATCGGTGTCCGCCTCGGCCGCGATCGCGATGAGCGCGTCGGCGAAGGCGTCGAGCGTCTCGACCGACTCGGTCTCCGTCGGCTCGATGAGCATCCCCTCCTCCACGATCAACGGGAAGTAGATCGTCGGCGGGTGGAATCCGTGGTCGATGAGCCGCTTGGCGATGTCGAGCGTCCGGACGCCGGTCCGCTTCTTGATCGACGCCGCCGACGCCACGAACTCGTGCTTGCAGGGCCTGTCGTACGGCAGGTCGTAGGTGCCCGCGAGCCGATGCTTGAGGTAGTTCGCCGCGAGGACCGCGTCGTCGCTGACCTCGCGCAGGCCGGAGTCGCCGTGCGCCCGGATGTAGGCATAGGCCCGCACCAGCACCCCGGTGTTGCCCACGAAGCTGCGCAGCCGCCCGATCGAGCTCGGCCGCTCCCCGGGGCGCTCGAGGCGGAACGAGCCGTCGTCCCCGACGAGCACGCGCGGCGTGGGCAGGTAAGGCAGCAGCGCCTCCCCCACCCCGACCGGGCCCGCGCCCGGTCCGCCGCCGCCGTGCGGCGTGGAGAACGTCTTGTGGACGTTGAAATGCATGACGTCGAAGCCGGCCTCGCCGGGCTTGAACCGGCCGAGGATGGCGTTGAGGTTGGCCCCGTCCATGTAGGCCAGCGCCCCCGCCTCGTGGACGGCGTCGAGGAGCTCGCCGATGCGGGTCTCGAAGAGCCCGAGCGTCGAGGGGTTGGTGATCATCACCGCAGCCGTCTTCGGCCCGAGGGCGGCCCGGAACGCGTCGACATCGACGCCGCCGTCGCGCGCCGACGGGATCGTGATCGTCCGGAAGCCCGCCATCGAGGCCGTCGCGGGGTTCGTCCCGTGGCTGCTGTCGGGCACCAGCACCTCGTCGCGGGCGGTGTCGCCCCGATCGCGGTGGTAGGCCCGGATCATCAGGATGCCGGTCAGCTCGCCCTGGGCGCCGGCCGCGGGCTGGAGCGTGACCGCCCGCATCCCGGAGATCTCGGCAAGCGCGCCTTCGAGCTCCCACAGCAGCTGGAGCGTGCCTTGCGCGATCTCGTCGGGCGCGAGCGGGTGCAGCGTCGCGAACCCGGGCAGGCGGGCCGCCCACTCGTTGAGCTTGGGGTTGAACTTCATCGTGCACGAGCCGAGCGGGTAGAACCCCGTGTCGACCGCGAAGTTCAACTGCGAGAGGTTGACGTAGTGGCGGACGACGTCGGGCTCGTTGAGCTCGGGCAGGGCCGGCGCGTCCGTCCGCAGCGCCGACGCCGGGATGCGTGCGAGGGCGTCCTTGGGCGGGTGCGGGATCTTGCCGCCACCGCGACCCGGGCGGCCGCGCTCGAACAGGGTCGGCTGGAGCTTCGGGCCGGTGACGCTCATCGCCGGAGACCCGATGCGGCGGCGTCCGCGAACCGCTCGCCGGCCCCCGCCTCGACGCCGATCGCCGGCCGGCCGCGCATCACGTCGCCGAGCGCGCCGGCGAAGCGGGCGATGTCGGCCGAGGTCGTGACCTCGGTCGCGCAGACCAGCAGGCCGTCGGCCAGGCTCGGATCGTCGGGGACGGCGTCGGCCAGCACGAGGCCGGCCAGGATCCCGTGGTCGAGCAGCCGCCGGTGGACGAGGCGCGCCTCCGGCACGCGGATCGCGAACTCGTTGAGGTACGGGCCGGGATGCAGGCGCGCGGCACCCGCCGCCGCGAGCGCTGCCTCGAGCTCGGCCGCCCGGGCGGCACCGAGCGCCGCGACGTCGCGCAGGCCATGCGGCCCGATCGTCGCCAGATAGATGGAGGCGGCGAGCGCGAGCAGCGCCTGGTTCGTGCAGATGTTGCTCGCGGCCTTGTCCCGGCGGATGTCCTGCTCGCGGGCGCGCATCGTCATCACGAAGGCGCGCTGCCCGTCGAGGTCGGTGGTCATCCCGACGAGACGGCCCGGGATCTGGCGCACGAGGGCGTCGGTGGAGGCGAGGATGCCGAGGTAGGGCCCGCCGTACTGGGGCGCGATCCCGAGCGGCTGACCCTCGCCGGCCGCGATGTCGGCCCCGTACGCGCCGGGCGGTGCGAGGACCGCGAGCGAGACGGGCTCGATGACCGCGACGAACAGGGCGCCGGCGGCGTGCGCCAGCTCGCCGATGGCCGGCATCGGTTCGAGCAGGCCGAGGAAGTCGGGCTGGGCCGCGAGCACGCCCGCGACGGGCCGGTCGGGCTCGGCCAGCATCCGCTCGAGCGCCTCGAGGTCGGTCGTGCCGGCGGCCGGGCCCTCGGACACCAGGGGGACCTCGTCGAGCTCGAGGCCACCGCCGAAGTAGGTCCGGAGCGTCTCGCGGTACTGCGGGTGGACGCCGCGGCTGACGAGGACGCGGTCGCGCCGGGTCGCTCGACAGGTCATGAGGGCGGCCTCGGCCGTCGCGGCCGCGCCGTCGTAGTGGGACGCGGAGACGACGTCGAGGTCGACGAGCTCGCCGATCAGCGACTCGTACTCGTAGATGCTCTGGAGAGTGCCCTGGCTGACCTCGGGCTGGTACGGCGTGTAGGCCGTGTACCACTCGCCCCGGAGGAGGAGCTGGTCGACCGCGGGCGGGCTCCAGTGGCGGTAGACCCCCGCGCCCAGGAACGACGCCAGGTCTGTCCTGTTCCTGCCGGCGAGCCACTGGAGTCGGGCGGCCAGTTCCAGCTCGGGCTCCGGCGGCGGCAGGTCCAGGCGCGAGGCCCGCAGGGCGGCCGGGATGTCGTCGAAGAGCTGGTCGACCGACGTCAGCCCGAGGGCCGTGAGCATCCGCTCGCGGTCGTCGGCGGTATGTGGTCCGTACGGCATCGTCGGCGGTCAGCCGGCCGCGATGAGATCGTCGTAGGCGGCCCCGTCGAGGAGCTCGTCGAGCTGGCCTGGGTCGGCGAGCCGGACCCGGAGCATCCAGCCCCCGCCGTACGGGTCGCCATTGACGACCTCGGGGCTGGCGGTCAGGTCATCGTTGGTGCTCACGACCTCGCCCCCGATCGGGGCGTACAGGTCACTGACCGCTTTGACCGATTCGACCACGCCGAAGGCGGCGAACTGGTCGAGGACCTTGCCGACGTCGGGGAGTTCCACGAAGACGATGTCGCCGAGCTGCTCGGCGGCATAGGCCGTGATCCCGATCACCGCCTCGTCACCCTCGACACGGACCCATTCGTGGTCCTTGGTGTAGCGCAGGTCGCTGGGGACCATCGCTGGCCGTACCTCCTCCTGGCGCGGCAGGTCGCCGCGGGCGGCGGGCGCGTCGGGCAGGGTCGGGGGGCAACGGCTCCCCGACCGATCAGGTCGGGCGTCGGTAGAACGGCAGGTCGACGACCTTCGCGGAGACCGGCGCGTTTCGGATCTCCACGGCCAGTATCGTACCCGTCTCGGCATCACCCGGCGCGACGTAGGCCATCGCGATCGGCACCCCGAGCGTCGGCGACTGGGTGCCGCTCGTGACGACGCCGGTCGTCCGGTCGGCGGCCTTGACCGGATAGCCGTGGCGCGCGATGCCGCGACCCTCGACGACCAGGCCGACGAGGCGCTTGGCCGGTCCGGCCGCCGCGATCCGCTCGAGTGCCGCGCGGCCCACGAAGTCCCCGGGCTTGTCCAGCTTCACGACCCGCCCGAGACCGGCGTCGTAGGGGTTCGTGTCACGGTCGAGCTCGTTGCCGTAGAGGGGCATGCCGGCCTCGAGACGCAGCGTGTCGCGGGCGCCCAATCCCACGGGGACGCCGTCGGCGGAGCGGACGGCGGTCAGCAGTGCATCCCAGAGCTCGACCGTCCTGCCCGTCTCCACGAAGACCTCGAAGCCGTCCTCGCCCGTGTAGCCGGTCCGCGCGACGAGGGCGGGGATGCCGGCCACCGAGCCCTCGGCGATGGCGTAGTAGCGCAGGCTGGCCAGGTCGACGTCGGTCAGCGGCGTCAGGACGTCGATCGCGCGCGGTCCCTGGACCGCCAGGAGGCCGGTCGCGAGGGAGCCGTCGTCGAGGATCGCCTTGAAGCCGGCGAGCCGCTCGGCGAGCGCGTCCGACACCACGGCCGCGTTGCTCGCGTTGGCGACGACGAGGAATCGCTCCTCACCAAGCCGGTACACGATGAGGTCGTCGATGATCCCGCCGTCGGGCGCGACGATCATCGAGTAGTGGGCGCGCCCGATCGTCAGCGCCGGCGGGTTCGTGGTGAGCGCGGCCGCGAGGGCGACGCCCGCCTCGGGCCCCTCGACGAACATCTCGCCCATGTGCGACAGGTCGAACAGGCCGACGCGCTCCCGGACGGCCCGGTGCTCGTCGATGATCGAGCCGTACTGGACCGGCATGAGCCAGCCGCCGAACTCGATCACCCGGGCGCCCAGCTCGGCGTGTCGCTCGGCGAGCGGGGTGACGTGCGGCTTGTGCGAGTCCGGCTCCGTCGACTCCGGTTCGGTCACGAGCCGGCCCGGACCGAGCCGGGGTCGACGAGCTCCGCCGCCCGGGCGACGAGGGCCCGCTCGGTCTCGAAGGTCAGCGTGGAGGGGGCGTCCGAGAACCGGATCCAGCGGACCTCCTCGAACTCGTGATCGTGTCGGGCGAGGTCGCCGCCGGTGGGTTCCATCATGAAATAGTGGACGGTCTTGTGGATCCGCGTGCCCGACTGGACGAAGAAGTACTCGATCGAATCGAGCGGGCCCGTGATGCGGACCTTCAGCCCCGTCTCCTCCGCGACCTCGCGCAGGGCAGTCTCCTCGGTGGTCTCACCGCTCTTCGGCGTGCCCTTGGGGAGGGTCCAGGTCCGACCGTCCCGCTCGCGACGACGACTCCCGACCACGAGCCATGGCTGACCGGCTTCATGGCGGACGACGATCCCGCCGGCGGACGTGGCGGTCGAAGTCCTCAGCCGCGCCACGGCGCCGAGGCGGCGCTTGGGCGACGCATCGCCCCGCCGTGCCCGGATCTGGCCCAGGTCATCGCGACGCGCGGGCGCGGACGACCGTCGATGGGCCGGGCCCCGACCGCGAGCTGGATCGAACGCGATCGGCCGCGGAGGCTCACCAGGGGCGTGACGTCGGGATGGCGCAGGACGGTGGCCCGCTCGGCGGTCGAGCGGAACCCTCCGGCATGCAGGCCGAGGCGCCTCTCCTTCGTGCGAACCGACGGGCGCACGAAATGGGCAGCCGGCCGAGCCGCGTACTTCGCGGCGATGCTGTGATTCATCAGGCCGTTATGGTACCGGTTCGATCCGCCCTTGCAAGGGCGGATCGCATCTCGTGGGCGGGCTCCGGTGCCAGCGAGCCCCGGGCGATGGCGAGGTCGATCTCCCGCTCCGCGACCGCGCGATAGAGGGCCAGCACGTCCGGGGCGTGGCGCTCCAGCGCGGCCAGGTGCGCATCGAGGGTCCCGACGTCGCCCCGGGCGATCGGACCCGTGAGGGCGGCACGGACCCCCAGCGCCCGGGCGTTGCCCAGCGTGCCCTCGATCAGAGGCCCGTAGATGGCGAGGGCGCCCGCCTCGTCGAGACCCGCGACGCGACCCAGTTCGGCGATCGCGTCGAGGAGGGCGACGAAGCCACCAGCGGCGAGGACGGCCGCCGCGTGGTAGGCGGCCTTGGAACCGGGTGCGAGCCGGACGGGGTGCGCGCCGAGGGCCTCGGCCATCTCGGCCAGCAACCCCGCCAGCTGGTCGTCGCCCTCGATGGCGATGGTCGCGCCCTTGAGCGCCTCGACCGCCCGTTCCGTGTCGGCGAATGCCACCAGCGGGTGGAACGCCCCGATCTGGGTGCCGGCGGCCATCGCCGGCGCCAGGACGTCGGCGTCGAGGGCGCCACTGGTGTGGACCATGGCCTGGCCGCCGTACATCCGGAGTCCGGCCGCGACCGAGGCCACCGCGTCGTCGGGCACCGCGAGGATGATGAGCTCCACCTCCTCGACCACGGCCTGCCCCTCGGCGTAGGTCCGCGACCCGTCGACGAGGGCATGGAACCGCTCGCGCCGACCGGGGTCGCGGCTCGCGACCGCGTGGACCGGCCAGCCGGCCCGGGTCAGGGCGACCCCGAGAGCGGTGCCGACCGCCCCGGCCCCGACGATCCCGATGACCGGGGGCTGCCCCGGCTCGGAATGGTGGTGCGGGTGCTCGTGGTCGCTCGCGTGGACCGCGTCGGCGTGGCGATGGAAGCCCGCGGGGACCGGATCGAGGTCGATGCCGGCGGCTTCGATAGCCGCCTCCGTGTCCTCGCGATCGCGCTGCGGGTCGTCGCCGGGCAGGTCGCCCCACGCCCTCATCGCCGGGCGCCCGCGTCACGGGAGCGGTCGCGGTACGCTTGCACGCGTCGAGTGTAGCGAGCGAGCGAGGATGGACGCGGTTGTCGGCGAATGATCCCTTCGGCGCCCGGACGCCGCTCGGCCCCGGCCTCCCCGATCACTATCGGCTGGCGGTCCTGGCCGATCGGATGGACCTGGCGTCCGCCCCGGTCACGATCCGGATCCTGCTCGAGAACCTCCTGCGCCATGCCGGCGACGGCATCGTCCGGCCCGAGGACGTCGAGACCCTGACCGCGTGGCGGCCCGGGGTCGCCGCCGAGGCCGAGATCCCGTTCATGCCCTCGCGGGTCATCCTCCAGGACCTGACCGGCGTCCCCGCGGTCGTCGACCTCGCCACGATGCGCGACGCGATGGCCGAGCTCGGGGGCGACCCGGCCCGGGTCAACCCGCTCGTCCAGGCGGACCTCGTCATCGACCACTCCGTCCAGGTCGACCAGTTCGGCACGCCCGGCGCGTTCGCCTTCAACGTCGAGCGCGAGTACGAGCGCAACATCGAGCGCTACCAGCTCCTGCGCTGGGCGCAGACCGCGTTCCGGAACCTCCGGATCGTGCCGCCCGGGACCGGCATCGTCCACCAGGTCAACCTCGAGTTCCTGGCGCCCGTCGTCGACGAACGTGACGGCGTGGCGTTCCCGGACACCCTGGTCGGGACCGACTCGCACACGACGATGATCAACGCGCTCGGCGTCCTCGGCTACGGCGTCGGCGGCATCGAGGCGGAGGCGGTCCTCCTCGGCCAGCCGCTCTACCAGCCGATGCCCAAGGTGGTCGGCGTCCGCCTGACCGGCGACCTGCCCAAGGGCGCCACCGCGACCGACCTCGTGCTCGTCGTCACGGAGCTCCTGCGCGGCCACGGCGTGGTCGGCGCTTTCGTCGAGTTCGCCGGGGACGGCCTCGCCGGGCTGTCCCTCGCCGACCGCGCGACCATCAGCAACATGAGCCCCGAGTTCGGGGCGACCGCGACCCTCTTCCCGATCGACGACGAGACGATCGCGTACCTGCGCCTGACCGGCCGCTCGCCGGAGAAGGTCGCGCTCGTCGAGAACTACGCGAAGGCCCAGGGCCTCTGGCGCCTGCCGGGCGACGGGCCGACCTTCGATGAGCTCCTGACCCTCGACCTCGCCTCGGTCGTGCCCTCGGTTGCGGGCCCGCGCCGGCCGCAGGACCGCGTCCCGCTCGACCTGCTGCGCGACAACTTCCGGACGAACTTCCCGGACGGCCTCGAGTCGGGCGACGCCGCCGACGCGGAGGCCGCGGTGCCGGGCGCCTCGACCGTGGACGAGGCCTCGGCCGAATCGTTCCCCGCCTCCGACTCGCCTGCGTTCGCGTCGGCCGACTCGAGCCGGCCGCGCCCGGCCCCGCCCGCGGAACCGGTCCTCGCCGACGCGCCACCGGTCGACCACCGCTCCTACCGGGGCGTGCCGGTCGAGGTCGGCGGGGAGCGAGTCATCGTCCGGACGGGGTCCGTGGCGATCGCGGCGATCACCTCCTGCACGAACACGTCGAACCCGACGGTCATGGTCGGGGCCGGTCTGCTGGCACGGAACGCCGTCGCGCGCGGCCTCCGCGTCAACCCCACGGTCAAGACCTCGCTCGCCCCCGGCTCGAAGGCCGTGACCGGCTACCTGACCTCGGCCGGCCTGATGGCCCCGCTCGAGGCGCTCGGGTTCGCCCTGGCCGGCTACGGCTGCACGACCTGCATCGGCAACTCCGGCCCGCTCGACGCGGCCGTCGCCGCCGCCGTCGAGGCGAATGACCTGGTCGTCGCGGCGGTCCTCTCGGGCAACCGCAACTTCGAGGGCCGGATCCACCCGCTGGCCCGGGCGAGCTACCTCGCATCGCCGCCGCTGGTCGTGGCCTTCGCGCTGGCCGGCCGGGTCGACATCGACCTGACCCGCGAACCACTGGGCACGGCCTCCGACGGGGCGCCGGTCTTCCTCGCCGACATCTGGCCCTCGGCCGACGAGATCCGCTCGGTCATCGCCGAGTCGGTCGACGCCGAGCTCTTCCGGAAGACCTACGAGGTCGTCTTCGAGGGCGACGACCGCTGGCGTGCGCTGTCGATCCCCTCGGGCGACCGCTACGCATGGGACCCGGCGTCGACGTACATCGCCCGCCCGTCGTTCCTGGACGGGGTGTCAGCCGGACACACGCCGCCCGGCGACATCGTCGGGGCCCGAGCGCTGGCGGTGCTGGGCGACTCGGTCACCACCGACCACATCTCCCCCGCCGGCTCGATCGCGCCGTGGTCGCCGGCCGGCCAGTGGCTCCAGGACCACGGCGTCGGGCCGCTGGAGTTCAACTCCTATGGCGCCCGGCGGGGCCAGCACGAGGTGCTCGTGCGGGGCACGTTCGGGAACATCCGGCTGCACAACCGGCTGGTCGAGCCGAAGGAGGGGCCGTACACGCTCCACCTGCCATCGGGCGAGACGACGTTCATCTACGACGCGGCGATGCGCTACATCGCCGACGGCGTGCCGCTCATCGTCATCGCCGGCCGCGAGTACGGCTCCGGGTCGTCGCGCGACTGGGCCGCGAAGGGGCCGTCGCTCCTGGGCGTCAAGGCCGTCCTCGCCGAGAGCTTCGAGCGCATCCATCGCTCCAACCTGGTCGGCATGGGCATCCTGCCGATCCAGTTCAAGCCGGGCGACGGCGCCAGCTCGCTCGGGCTCTCCGGGCGCGAGACGTTCTCGATCCTGGGGCTCGAGGCGGGCGCGTCGCCGCGCCAGACGGTGACCGTGATCGCTCGCGACGACGATGCCGGCGACAGCCGCGGTCGCGAGCGCCGGTTCGAGGCGATCGCCCGGCTCGACGGCCCCATCGACGTCGACTACTACACGGGTGGCGGAATCCTGCCGGCGGTCCTGCGGCGCCTGGCGGCCGAACCCGCCTGACCGGTCCGACCGACCGGGAAAACGCGAAGCCCCCGGGGGAGGACCGGAGGCTTCGGTTTACGCGGGGAGGAGTGCCGCGTTCAGCAGTTCTGACGAGGTCGCCTCGCGTCCTGTGACGTGGGATCCGAGGCGAAATCGTCGGTCCGTCTGACCTCGATGTGCGCGCGGGCCTGAAGGTCAGGGTTACGCCATCGGCCGCCGGCCCTGATGATCCGAGCGCGGGTCGCATGCGCGACGCGTCGAGACGAGGGACGGCAGTGACACGAGTGCCCGGGAGGGGTGCCCACAGGCGGGTCCGCCCCATCCATCTGCTCCTTGCCGTCCTGGTCGGCCTCCTGCTCGCGATCGGCACCCTGGCGGTCGGGAGGACGATGGAGCCGCACCGGACCACCGCGGTGTACGACCCGCCCGTGCTCGCCGGCCAGCAGTTGTGGGGCGTGTGTGCCGGCGGGTTCTACGCGCGCCACGGCGACAGGATCGTGCTCACGTCCACCGGTCATTGCACCAGCGAGGGCACGGTCGCCTACGACCCGGACGGCACCACCGTCCGCGGCGTCTTCGGGCCTCCCGCCCGGGATGCCACGTGCCCGTACGCCGGGCACACGTGCGCCGCATCGGACTTGAACTACCTGGTGGTCGCCGAGGACCGCATCCCGTGGGGTCACCTGAACGTCGTGGACCTCGGAACCGACGGCTACCGGGTCATCCCGCCGGGCACGCGGCCGTTGGGCTGCGCGGACATCGCGATCGGCGACCAGGTCGAGATCAACGGTCGCGACATCTATCGGAGCGGGACAGTGGCGCGTCAAGGGCGACAACCTCCACGCCGAGGACGGGGCCTACTTCCCATGCATGATCGCCACCACCGGGATCGACGTCGGCGTCGGGGACTCGGGCGGCGCGGTCCTCGTGCGGGGCATCCCGGCCGGGGTCGCGAGCCGCAGCTTCGGCGGGGCGTTGGGGTTCACGCCTCTGGCCGAAGGCCTGACCCAGCTCGGGCTGGAACTCTGCACGAACCCCGACTGCGGACTCGTGGCGCCCGTCCTGGCACCCGGGTCACCGGCGTCGCGCGCGGGTCAGCGCGAAGCGACGAACCGATACCCCAGGCCTCGAACGGTCTCGATCGACGAGGCGCGGTCGCCGAGCTTTCGCCGAGCGAGCCCACGACGACCTCGATGACGTTGCTCCCGCCCGTGTAGTCGGTGCCCCAGACATGGAGCAGGATCGAGGTTCGCTCCACGACCTGCCCCGGACGTTCATAGAGGTACTGGAAGAGTCCGAACTCGAGGTTGGTCAGATCGATGCGCTCACCGTCGAGGACCAGCTGATGCTGCGCGACATCGAGGAGGGAGTCCTCGTCCACCCGGAGCTCCGCCGCGACCAGCGACGACAGCCATCCATCGATCGATGACGGTCCGAAGTCGAGCACGGCCGCGTGATACGGCAGGCCATCCAGCGCCGTGGGCTCGCCCGGCAGGGGCGTGAACCCGAGCGGGGCGACCATCGGGCCGAGGGTGGCGATGTCACGGACGATGGAGTAGATGCGCCGAAGATTCGGGCGGAGCTCCATGAACCGTCCCTTGACATCGAGCCAGCACGCGGCCTGGACAGGCGACGGCGCCTCGCCGTGGTCCCGTGCCATCCAGACACGGTTGAAGAGCACGCGCTGGCCTCGTGGGACCGGGTCGTCGCGGAGGTGGTCCCAGCATCGCCGGGCGACCGGGTCAGCCTCCAGGAGTCCGTGGCTGAGGTGATCGAGCTCGGCGAGGATGTGGAACCCCGCGACCGCGCCCTGCCGATCGCGCATGACACGGAAGGCCCCCGGCTCGCGACGCCACCAGGCCGCGAGGATCGCGTCTGATGCAGGCGGCTCCCACACCGCGACGATCGATGCGATCGCCGGGCCGTCCGAGGGCTTCGCGAACTCCGGTGACAGCTGATGCTCGGTGGTCGGGAAGAAGGCCTCCCGGACGATCGGGTTCTGCAGGATGTAGAGCAGATCTGCCGTGTATCGCCACAGCTCGTGGGTCGACGCCTGCGTCACCTCGGAGCGAAGCTGCCGCCAGGCCGCCGCTCGGTATCGTCGCGACCGATCGGGATCCGAGGAGCGCAGATGCGCCGCCACCGTCTCACGGACGGTGTCATGCAGGACGAGGCCGTCGTCGCTGACTTCCACGAACGGCAGGCCGAGCAGTCGATCGAAGGCGTCCTGCGGGGCGGCGTCGGGGAGCATGGCGGCCAGCAGCGACATCGTCGGGCGACGCACCACGGCCGCGGCATCGAGTGCCTGACGAGTCATCGGGTCCAGCACGTCGAGATAGAGCTCGGTCAATTCCTCGACGATCGCCTGGACCGTGACGGCCTCGATGCTGACGTCGGGGCGGTTCTGCAGGGCCGTCGCCGCAAGCTTCAGGGAAAGCGGATGTCCGCGTGCCAGGCGGTCGATGCGTGCGGCATCAGCGTGGTCGACCCCGGCCAGGCGAAGGAGTGTCTCGGCATCCTCTCGAGGCAGCGCGCCGAGGGGCAGGCTGCGGAACAGACCGCCAAAGGCGCTCGCCCATCCGGTCATCGGCGGTTCGCGACCCGAGAGGACCACCCGGACGTTGTCGCTCAGGAGCGGGATGAAGCGCTGTTGCAGCCAGGAGTCGAACAGGCGAAACACCTCGTAGGTGTCAAGGACGAGGACGACCCGCTCACCGAGGCGCGCGAGTCGGTCGGCTGCATCGGTCGTCGTCGGGAGCTCGGCACCGGTCGCGCTCGAAAGAGCGGCCAGGAACCCGCGCTCGGTGGGCTCGATCGCACGGCAATCGAGGCGGAGGACCGTCGCGCCACGCTCACGCGCCTCGACGCCGAACGCCTGCACGAGCGTCGACTTCCCCACCCCGGCGAGACCGTGGACGAACACGACCAGTGGGCCGCCTTCACCAAGCAGTCGGCGAAGGACGGCCCGCTCGTCTTCGCGCCCGACCAGTCCGGCGGCCTGTTCCTCGATCAGCTTCCGGACGGTGACGGTCATCGCTGGAGTCTGCGCGTCGATGTCAATCAGGCCGCGGTCGGGATCCTGGCTTGCGTGACGCTGGTCGGACCGGCGAGGACCGAGAAGTCACGCGCGGCGATGTTGACGAAGCTCGGGTTGGTCGCGATCGCCGTGAAGAGATCGCTCTCGGCGAATGCTTCCATCGCCGCGCGATCGACCCAGGTGTAGATCCCGCCGTAGGTGTTGGTCGACTCGTCGGCGAGCCAGACCTTCGAGATCAGGCCAGGCACCTCGGCGAAGAGTGGAGCCCACCCGTCGCACGCCTGGCGGTAGTCATGGTCGCTGAGGTCCTTGAGGTTCAGGTTGACGATCTGGATGTGCACGTCGGCCTCCTTCGGTGACTGGCTGGATGCCGGTGACCGTACGGCCGGCCAGACCGTCGATGCGCACGTGCTTGCTGAGGAAAACCTGAGGTTCGTCTCAGTCGGTGGGCGATACTGGGCAACCGCCTGGAGCGCATCAGGACATGACGACGCCCGACACCGTCGGCCCGCTGCTCGAGACCAAGCTCTACGTGCCCACGCCGCGAGCGCGGCCTGGTCGCCCGTCCCAGGCTGAGCGAGCGCCTGAGCCGCGGGGTCGAGTCGAAGCTGACGCTCATCTCCGCGCCGGCCGGCTTCGGCAAGACGACGCTGCTGGCCGAGTGGCTGGCATCCGCGCCCGCTCGGCGAGCCGCTCGGTGGCGTGGCTCTCGCTCGACCGGGCGGACAACCAGGCCGCCGTCGTTCTGGACCTACCTGATCGCCGCCCTGCGGACGGTGGCGCCCGGAGGTCGGCGCGACGCGCCCTCGCCCTCCTGCAGGGGACCCAGCCGCCGCCGATCGAGTCGATCCTCGCGACGCTGCTCAACGAGCTCGGCGGCCCTGCCGAACGACATCGTGCTGGTGCTCGACGACGACCACGTGGTCGACGCCCACGACATCGGGGACGGGATGACGTTCCTGCTCGAGCACCTGCCGCCACGCATCCACCTCGTGATCGCCACCCGTGCCGATCCGGCGCTGCCGCTCGGCCGCCTGCGGGCGCGCGGCGAACTCGTCGAGATCCGCGCCGCCGACCTGCGCTTCACCCCTGCCGAGGCTGCCGCGTACCTGAACGACGTCGATGGGCCTCGACCTGGCCGCGAGCGACGTCGAGGCCCTGGAGGGGCGCACCGAAGGCTGGATCGCCGCCCTCCAGCTGGCGGCGCTCTCGATGCAGGGACGCGACGACGTCGCCGGCTTCATCGCGGGCTTCGCTGGGGACGACCGCTACATCGTCGACTACCTGATCGAGGAGGTCCTGCACCGGCAACCCGACGAGGTTCGGAGCTTCCTGCTGAAGACCTCGATCCTGGACCGGCTGAGCGGCCCGCTGTGCGACGCCGTCACCGGCGCGCACCGATGGCAAGGCCATGCTCGACGCCCTGGATCGTGGAAACCTGTTCCTGGTCCCGCTCGACGACCGGCGCCGCTGGTATCGCTATCACCACCTCTTCGCCGACGTCCTGCGAGCGCGCCTGCGCGACGAGCGCCGGAGCTCATGCCCGACCTGCACCGGCGGGCCAGCGCCTGGTACGAGCGAACGGCGAGCCGTCCGAGGCAATCCGGCACGCGCTGGCGGCGGTGGACTTCGCGCGAGCGGCCGACCTGATCGAGCGGGCCATCCCCGCGGTGCGGAGCACGCGACAGGAGGCGGTCATGCTCGCGTGGCTGCAGGCCCTGCCGGACGACATCATCGCCGTCCGGCCGGTGCTGAGCGTCCACTACGCCGGGGCCCTCCTGGTCCACGGCGAGTTCGAGGGGACCGAAGCCCGCCTCCAGGACGCCGAGCGGTGGCTCGACACGACGGCGGACGGGCAGGCCCGGCCACGCGCCTCGTTGGCGGGCCGCGTCGTCGTCGACGAGGCGGAGTTCCGGCGACTCCCGAGTGCGATCGCGGTCTACCGCGCCGCGCAGGCTCTGGCTGTCGGCGATGTGGCCGGCACGATCCGCCATGCCCAGAGCGCGCTCGACCTCGTCGGGGACGACGACCACCTCGTCCGCGGTGCGGCAGCGGGTTTCATGGGCCTCGACGAGCTGGGCGAGTGGAGACCTCGAGGCCGCGCACCGATCCTGGACCGATTCGATGACGAGCCTCCGGAAGGCGGGGTATGTCGCTGACGCGCTCGGAGTGTCCATCGCGCTCGCTGACATCCGCCTAGCCCAGGGCCGCCTGCGCGAGGCGATGAGCACCTACGAGCGAGGCCTGCAGCTCGCAACGGAAGGTGGCGCACCACCTCTTCGCGGCGCGGCCGACATGCACGTCGGCCTGGGCGACCTCTGCGTCGAGCAGGACGACCTCGATGCCGCTCGTCTGCACCTTCAGAGCAGCACGGACCTGGGTGACCACCTCGGCCTGGCCCAGAACCCGTATCGCTGGCACGCCGCGATGGCCCGGATCCGCGAGGCCGAGGGCGATCTTGACGCCGCGCTCGAGCTGCTCGACGAGGCCGACCGCCTCTACACGAGCGACTACTTCCCCAACGTCCGACCGATCGCCGCGCGGAAGGTGCGCCTGTGGATCGCACATGGGCGCCTTGGCGAAGCGCAGAGCTGGGCCCGCGAGCGCGACCTGTCGCCGGACGACGATCTCGCCTACCTGCGGGAGTTCGAGCACATCACGCTCGCCCGGCTGCTTCTCGCCCAGGAAACGCGAGACCGCGGCGACCGTCGCGATCCAGGAGGCGATGGACCTCCTCGGACGACTCTTCGACGCGGCCGAGGCCGGCGGGCGGAACGGAAGCCTCATCCAGGTCCTCGTGCTCCAGGCGCTCGCCCATCAGGCGCAGCAGGACGTCGCGGCCGCGCTGGCGGCCCTGGAGCGCGCGTTGGCGATGGCCGAGCCCGAGGGCTACGTCCGGGTCTTCGTGGATGAGGGTCCGCCCATGGCGACTCTGCTGGACGCGGCCGCGAAGAGAGGCGTGGCCCCGAGCTACGTTCGGCGGCTTCTGACGGCCTTCGGCGAGGCCGACGACAGGCGCTCCTGCCAACCGGGCCCTGATCGAGCCGTTGAGCGAACGCGAGCTCGACGTGCTTCGGCTGCTCGGCACCGACCTCGACGGCCCGGACATCGCGCGCGAGCTCGTCGTGTCCCTGCACACGGTGCGGAGTCACACCAAGAGCATCTACGCCAAGCTCGACGTGAACAACCGCCGGGCAGCGGTCCGCCGGGCCGAGGAGCTCGACCTCCTGTCGCGGACCCGCGACCGGTAACGACTGCCCCGAAGATTCACCACGTCATTCACCACACGTGGTGATGCCCGCTCACCACATCCGCTCCTAGCTTCTGGTTCACGCCGGCAACGGGTCGCATCGCCGGCGGAAAGGAGCAGATGAGCGATACGACACGCATCGAGGGCGACCGCCACGAGGCCGGTCGCTACGAGATCCGCCTCAAGGGGCACCTCGATGCCCGCTGGGCCGCCTGGTTCGACGGGCTGACCCTCACCCACGCAGAGCGACGGCACCACCGTCATCGGGGGCCCGGTCGCCGACCAGGCGGCGCTGCACGGCCTGCTCCAGAAGGTCCGCGACGTCGGCCTGCCGCTGATCTCGGTCACCTGCATCGAGCCAGACCAAGACACGAAAGGGAACCTGACATGACCAACGCAACCACCCGAGTCCCGACGGACTCGTGGAGGAAGCTCGCGCTCGCCGGGGGCGTGCTGTACCTGATGACCTTCATCTTCTCGATCCCGGCGGTCTTCCTCTACGGCTCCGTCCTGACCGATCCGGCCTACATCGTCGGCCCCGGCGCCGACAGCCAGGTGCTCCTGGGCGCGCTCTTCGACCTCGTCACCGCCCTCGCCTGCATCGGGACGGCCGTCGCGCTCTATCCCGTGATCCGGCGGCAGAGCGAAGCCTTCTCGATCGGGTTCGTCACCACCCGGGTCTTCGAGGGGGCCGTCATCATCATCGGCGTCGTCAGCCTCATGGCCGTCGTGACCCTGCGCCAGACCGGCGCCGCTGCCGGGACCGACGCGTCCGCGCTGGTCGCCGTCGGCCAGGGTCTCGTCGCCGTCCGCGACGCGACCTTCCTCGTCGGCCCGGGCGTCATGCCCGGCCTCAACGCCCTGCTGCTCGGCTACGTGCTGTACCGGTCGCGGCTCGTGCCGCGAGCGATCCCCGCGATGGGCCTCATCGGCGCACCGGTGTTCCTGATCTCTGCGGGTCTGTCCATCCTCGGTCTGAACGAGCAGGTCTCCACGTTGTCGCTGATCGCGCTGCCGCTGATCTTCTTCTGGGAGCTGTCGCTCGGCCTGTGGCTCACCTTCAAGGGCTTCCGGCCCGCGGCCGTCGCCGCCCTTGCCTCTGACGCTCAGCGAAACGCCTCTGCCTCGGCGGCGGCCACCTCATCGCCGATCGCGACGACGACGACCGCAGGTGCGGCATGACCGCCGCGCGGACCGCGAAGGTCCCTCCCCGCGTGGTCGTTCGCATGGCCTGGGTGCTGCACCGCGCGCTGTATCGCTTCAGCGGTGGGCGGATCGGCCTCCGGCCCCCTGAGGCCGGCAAGAAGTTCGGGATGCTGCGGCTCAGGACGCTCGGGCGACGTTCGGGCGAGCCGCGGATCGCGATCGTCGGATACCTCGAGGACGGGCCGAACCTGGTCACCCTGGCCATGAACGGCTGGGCGGAGGCCGAGCCCGCGTGGTGGCTGAACCTCCAGGCGCAGCCGGACACGACGGTCGAGATGACCGATGGTGTTCGCGCCGTTCACGGTCGCGCGGCTGAAGGCGAGGAGCGTGACCGGCTCTGGGACCGCTGGCGCGAGCTCAGCGACGACTACGACGCCTGGGCGGCGATGCGCACCGGGCAGACCGCGGTCGTCGTGCTCGAGCCCCGCGAGACGGTTCGTGTTGCGGGTCACGCCGCTGCGTGACCTCGGCGACGCGCCGGATCCAAGCCAGATACAGAAACAGGGCCCGATGGGCCCTGTTTCGTTTGGGTCGGGATGGTGGGCGATACTGGATTCGAACCAGTGACCTCGCGGATGTGAACCGCGCGCTCTAACCGACTGAGCCAATCGCCCGAGGGGTCCGCGACGCCGCACCGGGCGTCGGACGAGACCGACCGATCATACGCGCAGGCCCGGCCAACGGGCAACGATCGCCTCGGGATCGACCCCGTCGATCACGACGAGCTTCTCGCGGCTGCCCGCGCCCGCGACGATCCGCACGTCCCGCCGCGACACGCCGAGTTCGTCCGACAGCAGCCGAACGAGCGCGTTGTTGGCGGCACCCTCGACCGCGGGCGCGGTGACCCGCGCCTTCAGCACGCCGTCGAGCACGCCATCGACGCGGTCGAGCGCGGCGCGCGGGGTGAGGCGGACAGCGAAACGGACGTCGGTCTGGCTCAAGTCCTCGGGTGGGGCTGGTGCCCACGGAATGCGGGCTTGTGCGGGGCTGGGGGCCATCACGCAGTCTACGTCAGTGGCTGTGGTCGTGGTCGCCCGGGCCATGCTCGTGAGGCCGCTCCCCGAACAGCGCGCGTCCGACCCGGACGATCGTCGCACCCTCCTCGATCGCGAGCTCGAAGTCATCGGTCATGCCCATCGACAGTTCGGCGCCGAGCCCGGGCCATCGGTCGCGCAGACGGGTCGAAAGGTCGCGGAGCTCGCGGAACGTGCCACGCGCGCCTGTCTCGTCGGTCGTGAGCCGCCCGACCGTCATGAGCCCGCGGACCTCGAGGTTCGGCAGCGCCAGGAGCGCCGGCAGCGCCGCGTCGACGTCGGTCGGCTCGAAGCCGTGCTTGGCGGGGTCGAGGTCGACGTTGACCTGGACCAGGACCGGGTAGCGGGCCACCCGGTCGGACCTCCGGCACGAGCCGGTCGAGCCGTTCGGCCAGGTCGACCGAGTCGACCGACTGGATCGCGTCGAACGTCTCGAGCGCGCGGCGCGCCTTGTTCGACTGGAGGGGCCCGACGAGCTGCCAGCGGGCGCCGGGCACGGCGGCCACCTTCGCGACCGCCTCCTGGACCCGGTTCTCGCCGAGGAGCGTCAGCCCGGCCGCCACCGCCGCCTGCAGCCGATCGGCATCGACGGTCTTGGAGACCGCGACCAGCGTGACGCTGTCGGGGTCGCGCCCGGCTCGGCGGCAGGCATCGCCGATCCGCGCGAGGACGCGCGTCCGTGCCTCGGCGAAGGCCTCGACCTGGGTCGGGTCCGGTGGCGTCACCACCGGCGGGTCACTTCCGGCGAAGGAAGCTGGGGATCTCCAGGTCGTCGGCGTCGTAGGTCGTGGAGCGCTTGGGCGGCGCCGGCTCCCCGACCGAGCGCTCGACCCGCGGGGCGCTGGCGACCAGCGCGGCCACGTCGTCGCTGCGATCGACGGACGGGCTGACCTCGTCGCGCTGACGCTGCAGCTCTTCGAGGAAGTCCCGCTCGCGCGGCGCGCGGCCCATCGCCGCCGTGTCCATGACCCCGGTCGCCTCGCGGTCGCTCTTGTGGCGCTTGCGGCCGCCGTCGAAGCCGGTCGCGATGACCGTGACCATGACCTCGTCGCCGAGCCGCTCGTTGAAGCTCGTGCCGAAGATGATGTTGGCCTCCGGGTCGGCGGCCTCCTTGATGGCCTCGGCGGCCTCCTGGACCTCGAACAGCGACAGGCTCGACGAGCCCGTGATGTTCCAGAGGATCCCCTGCGCGCCGTTGATGTCGACCTCGAGGAGCGGGCTCGCGATGGCCATCCGGGCGGCCTCGACCGCGCGGTTCTCGCCGGTCGCCCGGCCGATGCCCATCAGGGCGGAGCCGGCGTCCTTCATGATCGCCCGGACGTCCGCGAAGTCCTGGTTGATGAGGCCCGGCACCGTGATGATGTCGCTGATGCCCTGGACGCCCTGGCGCAGGACGTCGTCGACGACCCGGAACGCGTCGAGGATGCTCGTGTTCTTCTGGACGACGTCGCGGAGCCGGTCGTTGGGGATCGTGATGAGCGCGTCGACCTGGGCCTTGAGCTCCTCGGCCGCCTTCTCCGCGACGAGCTTGCGCTTGTTGCCCTCGAACGCGAACGGCTTGGTCACGACGCCGATCGTGAGGGCGCCGCCCTCCTTGGCGATCTGCGCGACGACGGGCGCCGCGCCCGACCCGGTGCCGCCACCGAGCCCGGCGGTGATGAAGACCATGTCCGAGTCCGCGAGCGCCTCGGAGATCTTCTCCGAGTCCTCCTCGGCCGAGCGCTGGCCGATCGTCGAGTCGCCGCCGGCCCCGAGCCCGCGCGTGACCTTGTCGCCGATCCGGATCTTGTGGGGTGCGTCGGACTGGAGCAGCGCCTGCGAATCGGTGTTGCAGGCGATGAACTCGACGCCCATCATCTCGGCCCGGATCATCCGGTTGACGGCATTGCTGCCGCCACCACCGACCCCGATGACGCGGATCAGCGCGAAGTTCTCGGAGTCGGAACGCAACGTCATCGAGATGTCCTCCAGTGACCCTTGGCGGTCGGGGCGCGATGTCGGGAGTCCGGTACGGAGCGGCGGAGTCGACGGTACGTCGCGGCGCTCTGGGGCGAGCCGGCCCGCGAACAGGCACGGAGTATAGCGCCCGACCGCCCGGACCCCACAAGCCCCCGGCTGCGCTCCGGCGAGCGTCGCGCGCGACCTCCGTTGCCCCGTGGCACCGGCGACCCGGAGCGTCCCGAGGGTCGGCTCAGGCGGTGTCGCCCGGGATGAACGACAGGCGGACCGTGCGGACCGGGTTGTCGCCGTTGGGGTCGAGCAGGCAGATCGACTGCCACGTCCCGAGGGCCATCCGCCCCTCGATGACCGGCACCGTCAGCGACGGCGAGGCGAGCAGCGGCAGCACGTGATCGGCGCCGTGGCCGGGCGACCCGTGGCGGTGGCGGTACATGCCGCTCGTCGCGGGGCAGGAGGCGTTCCAGGGCGGCCAGAAGGTCGTCGTCCGAGCCCGCCCCGATCTCCACGACCACGAGCCCGGCCGTGGCATGGGGCACGAAGATCGACAGCAGCCCGTCGGCCTCGTCGGCGACGAACGCGGCGCAGGCGTCGGTGAGGTCCGCCAGCCGCGGGCCGGACCCGGTCCGGACGCTGAGCTCGGTCGTCCTTACGGGAAGATGCTCCGCAGGGCGTCGCGGATCCGCCCGATGCCGCCACCCGCGGGCGCCGACTCGTAGCGCATCGGCTCCCCGGACGAGAGGCTGATCGCGCCCCACTGGAGCAGCCCGACGGCCGTGCTGTAGGACGGGTTGAGCAGCGTGTCGACGAGCCCGCCGATGCCCGCCGGCGCGGCCACCCGGACCGGCATCTGGAGGACGCTCCGGCCCAGCTCGGCGACCCCGGCGAGCTGCGAGGCCCCGCCCGTCAGGATGATCCCGGCCGGCAGCATGCCGACGCCGGCGGCGCGGATCTCGTTGGCCATCAGCTCGAAGGTCTCGCGCATGCGGGCCTCGATGATCTGGCAGACCTCGAGCCGGCTGACGGTCCGCCCGGCATCCTCGCCGAGGACCGAGACGCTGATCTCCTCGTCGTCGTCCTCCTCGACCGCCCGCAGGTCCGCCGTGCCGTGGCGGATCTTGAGCTCCTCGGCCACCTGGAGGCTGGTCTTGAGGCCGATCGCCACGTCGTTGGTGACGTTGTTGCCGCCGACCGGCAGGACGCGCGTGTGGAACGGCGAGCCCTCCTGGAAGAGGGCGAGGTCGATCGTGCCGGCCCCGATGTCGGCGACCGCGACGCCGAGCTCCTTCTCGGTCTCGGACAGGACGGCCTCGGCCGAGGCGAGCGAATCGGCGACGAGCTCGTCGATCTTGACGCCCGCCGCGGCCACGCACTTGGACAGGTTCTGGACCGCGGTCGCGGACGCGGTGACGATGTGCGTCTCGACCTCGAGGCGCAGGGCGCTCATCCCGAGCGGGTCCTTGACGCCCTCCTGGCCGTCGACCGTGAAGCCGCGACGCTCGACGTGGAGGACCTCGCGGTTCGACGGGATCGACACCGCCCGGGCGACCTCGATGGCGCGGTTGACGTCCTCGCGGGTGACCTCGCGGTGGTGGGCGGTGACCGCGACCTGGCCCGGCGAGTTGAGGCTCTCGACGTGCTGGCCGCCGACCCCGACGAAGGCCCGGTCGATCTTCCAGCCGGACAGCCGCTCGGCGCGCTCGACCGCGTCCGCGATGGAGCGGACCGTCTGGTCGATGTTGATGACGACGCCCTTCTTCAGACCGGACGCGGGCACGGTCCCGTGGCCCATGATCGTCAGCCGGCCGTCGCGACTCACCTCGCCGATGAGCGCGCACACCTTGCTCGTGCCGACGTCGATGCCGACGAGGACCGCTTCGCGTTCCACCATAGTCGTTCCTGTCTCCCGTCCCGTGCTTCGCCTGGTCGATCTAGAGGAAGTGGCGCCGGATCAGTGCCACGTTTTGGAAGATGCGCAGACCGAAGGTGATGAGCGCCACGAGGTACAGATCCAGGCCCAGCCGGTCGCCGATGAACGTCAGGGCCACGGCGATGATCGCGTTGACCAGGAACCCGCTGATGAAGATGCGATTGTCGTAGACCCCGTCGAGCTCTGCACGGACCGCCCCGAGGACGGAGTCCAGTGCCGCGAGGATCGCCACCGCCGAGTATCGACTGAGCTCGAAGCTGACGTTGACGTTGAGGACGAGACCTGCGAGGACGCCCACGAGGAGCCCGAGCAGGGGGAGCAGCACGCCGATGTCGTCCTCGTTCCTGTGGGTTTGGGCAAGGCTACCCGACCGCCAGCGCGCGCGGCAACTTGCGGCGGCACGCGCCGGGGCCGTCGGCGCGCTCACGGGGCGGCGCTCGGCTTGGGCGAGTCGTCCGGGTCGGGGCTCGGCCGCGGGATGAACGTCCCGTCCGTGTCGGATGCGAGGATGACCCGCTCGACCTGTTCCTCCCGCCCGACGAGCAGGCTGCGCAGCAGCCGGACCTGGCCCGGGATCAGCGCCGGGGTCCGCAGGCTCGGGGTGTAGAACCCGAAGACCGCCGTCCAGCCGGCCGGCCGCGAGCGGACGACGAAGCCGTTCTCGTCGGTGAGGCTGACGGCGAGCTGCTCGGCCTCGCTCCCGACGTCGGTCGGCTTGAGCGAGCCCAGTCGGGTCGCGGCGTCGAGGTCGATCGGGTCGAGCGTCCGGCCGACCGCGAAGGCGGCCGACGCCGCCCGGCGGTCCTCGACGACGTGCAGCGCCGCCGCGTCGGCCGGCGGCTTGTCGCCGAGGAGTGCGAAGAGCGTGCCGGCCTCGTCGACGAGGTAGCGCTGGTCGCCGACCTTCCACACGAGGATCGGCTCGCGCTCGTCGAGCGTGACCGCGAGGGTGTCGGGCAGCTCGACCTGGACGCGCGCCCGCGCGACGGTGCTCAGCTCGGCCGATCGTGGCTTCCAGCGGCCGCGTGTCGATGCGGAACAGGTTGTCGCCGCGGATCTGGGCGAGCGTCGCCTCGACCGCCGCGACGTCCGTGTACCGGGCCCCGAGCACCCGCAGCTTCGCGTACTCGAAGGCCGACGAGGAGGCGACGCCGTAGATGGCCGCGGCCGAGGCCAGGGCCACGAGCGCGGCGCCGGCACGCACCCGCGACAGGCCGGCCGAGGCGCGTCGGACGCGTCGGGCCCGACGGCCCTGGGGTCCGGCCGGCACGGACCGCCGGGCGGCCGGCCGCGTGCTCACCGTGGCAGGTCGTCCGGGCCGAGCGTGACGCCGACGCGCGCCGCGTGCCGCTGACGCCCGAGCTCGACCACCCGCGCGCACACGTCCGCGAACGTGTACCCGGCCACCGCCGGCAGCGTCGGGAACAGGCTGATCGGCGTGAACCCCGGGATCGTGTTGATCTCCGAGAGGTAGATCGACTCGCCCGCCAGCAGGAAGTCGATCCGGGCGAAGCCCTCGGCCCCGATCGCCCGGTAGGCGTCGCGCGCGATCTTGAGCAGGACCGCGCGCTGGGCGTCGCTCACCTCGGCCGTCGTCGAGGTCTCCGAGAGGCCGGCCGTGTACTTGGCCTCGTAGTCGTAGAACTCGTGGCCGGAGACGATCTCGCCGGGACCGTACAGCTCGAGCGCGGCCGGGTCGTTGCCGATGACCGAGACCTCGAGGTCGCGCGCGCCCGCGACGTACGTCTCGGCGAGGGCCAGCGTGTCGTAGCGGAACGCGAGCTCGAGTGCGCCCGTGAGCTCGCCCGGGTCGTGCACCAGGGTCATCCCGACCGAGCTGCCGAGGCCGGCCGGCTTGACCATCAGCCGGTGCTCCGGCGACCCGGCCGCGAACGCCTCGAGCTCCGTCCGGACCGCGCCCGGATCCGCCGCCCAGCGCGAGGCGCGGACCTCGCGCCACTCGACGACCGGCAGCCCGATCCCGCGGCAGAGTCGCTTGAAGATGGCCTTGTCCATGCCGATCGCGGAGGCCGCGACCCCGGAGCCCGTGTAGGCCAGGCCGGCCGCCTCCAGCAGCGCCTGGACCGTCCCGTCCTCCCCGAACGGCCCGTGCAGCGCGATCGCGACGACCGGCGCCGGGTCCGTGCCGGCGAGGCGGTCGAGGGCGGCCCCGGTCGCGAGCGGGCCCTCGGCGCCCAGCCCGGCCGGGTCGTCGTAGGTCGATTGCGGCCGGCCATCCCGCCGATGATCGACCGGCAGCCACCACCACCGGCCGGCCAGGTCGATCAGCACCTGCCGGACGGGATAGCCGAGCGAGCGGAGCGCGTCGGCGATCGCGGTCCCCGAGACGATCGAGACGTCGTGCTCGGCCGAGGGTCCGCCGAGCAGGACGACGACCGGGACCTTCTCGGCGACGGCGCGATCGGGGCTCATGGGCTCGCCTCCCAGCCGGTCCAGTCGCCGAGGAACTCGACCTCGAACGCGAGCTCGATGCCGTGCGTGGCGACGACCTCGGCCCGGACAGTCTCCATCAGCCGGCGCACGTCGGTCGCGGTCCCCTTCTGGTCGTTGACCACGAAGTTGGCGTGCTTCTCGGACACCACGGCCCCGCCGATCCGGCGGCCCTTCAGGCCGGCCGCGTCGATGAGCCGCCCGGCCGAGTCGCCCGGCGGGTTGCGAAAGACGCTGCCGGCGGACGGCAGCCCGAGCGGCTGGTGGGCCTGGCGCCAGCGGCGGATGTCGTCGAGGCGACCCTTGATCGTCTCGGGGTCCGCGGGCTCGAGCCGGAAGGTCGCATCGACGATGAGTTCGCGGGGCTGGCCCGGCTCGTCGTGCTTGAAGCGGCTGTCGCGGTAGGCGAGGCCGAGCTCCCCGGCCGGCAGCGACCGTCTCGGTCCCGGCGGCGTCGAGCACGCGCGCCGACTCGATGATCGTGGCGACGTCCGATTCGTGGGCGCCCGCGTTGGCCCAGACAGCCCCACCGACCGAGCCCGGGATGGCCAGGCCGAACTCGAGCCCGGTCAGGCCGGCCCGCTGCGTCTCGGTGGCCGCGCGGGCCATCGGCACGCCCGCGTCGGCGGTGTAGCGCTCGCCATCGACCTTGGAGCCCTCCGCGCGGTCCTGGATGACGAGGCCGCGCACGCCGGCGTCGCTGATGACCACGTCGCTCCCCCGCCCCAGCACGAGATGCGGGAGGCCGCGCGATCGCGCGAAGCGGACGAGCGCCCGGAGCTCGAAGGCGTTGTGGACCGTGGCGAAGAGGTCGGCCGGACCGCCGACGCGCATCGTCGTGAACCGGGCGAGCGGCTCGTCGCGCGACGTCTTGACGCCGATCCGGCGCTGGATGTCGGTCCCGACGGCGATGGCGTCGAACGTCACGGTCACGCGGCCGCTCCCCGCGAGCGGCGATCGATCGCCTCCTGGTCCGGCAGCGGCCGGCGCTCGGCGGCCGCCAGCACGAGGTCGGCGACCGCATCCGCGGCCGCCGGTCGGCCGAGGGCGCGGGCGGCGGCCGACATCGCCACGTGAGCGGCCGGATCCTCGAGGAGGGCGGCAGCATCGAGCAGGGCCGCCGCATCGAACGCCTCGTCGTCCACGAGGCGGGCCGCGCCGGCATCGACCAGCGCTCGGGCGTTCGCCCGCTGGTGGCCGGCCGCGTGCGGGTACGGGACGACGACCATCGGCACGCCCAGGGCGCTGACCTCGGCGAGCGTCGACGATCCGGCCCGGCCCACGATCAGGTCGGCGACCGCGAGCGCGGGCAGCATGTCGTCGCGCAGGAACGGGAAGGGCAGGTAGCGCGACCGCACGTCCCTCGGGAGCGCCTCGCGGTCGGTCAGGGCCGCTGCATAGCCGTCGTCGCCGGTCACGTGGATGACGGTGACACGTTCGACCAACCGTGCGATCGCATCGGAGACCGCGGCATTGAACCGGCGCACCGCCTGGGAGCCGCCGAAGACCAGCAGCACGCGCTCGCCCGGCGGGATCCGCAGTCGCTGGCGGGCGGCCTCGCGATCGATCGCGCGGGTGTCGCGGATCGGCGTCCCGGTCACGAAGCAGGGGACGCCAGGCGCGGCGCCGGCCAGCGCATCGCACGTCGCGGCGAACGACACCGCGATCACGTCAGCCAGGCGCGCCGTCGCGCGGACGGCCCGGCCGGGGATGACGTTGCCGTCCCAGAGCACGACCGGGATGCCCATCGGGGCCGCCGCCAGCAGGACCGGGATCGCGACGTAGCCGCCGGTCGTGAAGATCGCGGCGGGTCGCTCGGCCGCCAGGATCGCGGCCGCCTGCGGCACCGAGACGCCCAGGCGGATCGGGTCGAGGACCGCGTGCACGTCGAGCGAGGCGGTCCGCAGCGAGCGCACCGCGAGACGGCGCATGGGGATCGCCGCCGACGGCACGATCGCGGCCTCGAGGCCGCGGTGGCCGCCGAGCCAGCGAAGCTCAGGCGCGTCCGGACGCGCGCGGAGTGACTGGGCGACGGCGAGAGCCGGGTAGATGTGCCCGCCCGTCCCCCCGCCGGCGATCAGCAATCGCATCGTCGTTCCACGTTCCCTTCTCGATGGTCTCGCGGGAGATCGACAGCAGGATCCCGACGGCCGCGAAGCTGATGATGAGCGACGAGCCGCCGGCGCTGATGAATGGCAGCGTGATGCCGGTGATCGGGAAGAGCGCGACGACCACCCCGATGTTGATGAACGCCTGGATGCACAGCCAGCCGGTGATGCCGGCGGCGAGCAGGGCGCCGAACGTGTCCGGGGCGCGCAGCGAGATGCGCAGCCCCGAGTACGCGAGGGTGAAGAAGAGCGCGATCACGACGAGCCCGCCGACGAGGCCCAGCTCCTGCCCGATCTCGGCGAACACGAAGTCGTTGAAGGCGTTCGGCACCGCGACCTGGCTCTGCCCGAGGCCGTTGCCGAGGACGCCGCCGACGCCGAGCGCGAGCAGGCCCTGGATCGTGTGGTAGCCATCGACGAGCGGGTCGGACCATGGGTCGAGCCAGGCCCGGATCCGGTCCATCTGGTAGCCGTGAAGGCCGACGACGATCAGGGCCGGCAGGGCGCCCGCGATCAGGATCGCGAGGTGCTTGGCGTTGGCCCCGGCGACGAAGAACATGGTCAGGACGGTCACGCCGATGACCATCGTCGTCCCGAGGTCCGGCTCCTTGAACACCAGGGCGATGACCGGCACGACGATGATCATGAAGGCGACGGTCCCGCCCCAGAACGAATGGACCCGGGTCCCGCGCTTGGCGAACCAGTGCGCGAGGTAGATGACGAGAGCGAGCTTGGCGATCTCGGCTGGGTGGATCGCGGGCAGCGGACCGAGCCGCAGCCACCGGGCGGAGCCACCGACGACGATGTTGAACTGCGGGATGAAGACCAGCACCAGCAGGACGATCGCGAAGCCGTAGAAGGGCACCGAGACCAGACGCAGGTAGCGATAGTCGACCCGCATCATCGCGGCCATCGCGCCGATCCCGAGGACAGCCCACTGGATCTGCGGCCCGACGGTCACGAAGGGGTCGCCCGTGGTGAGGTACCCACGGATCGCCGACGACGAGTAGACCATCAGGATGCCGATCGCCGTGAGCGCGACCACGACGACGAGGACCACGTAGTCGGCCTGGTGGCGCTCGCGCTGGAGGACCGAGGCTGCCTTCGCCTTGACGGGCGTCCGGTTGGCCGACCGGCGCTCCTCCTCCTCGATCGATCCGGTGTCGCGCGGCGGCCGGCCGAAGCGCGGGATGGGCGGTGCGAGGTTCATCGATCCCCTCCCCGGCCCCGCTCGGCCGCGATCCCCGCGACCGCGGCCTTGAAGGCGGCGCCGCGGGCGGCATAGTCGACGAACATGTCGAAGCTCGCGGCAGCCGGGCTGAGCAGGACGGTCGCGTGGTCCGGCACCGGGGCGTCACCGCCGGCCCGTGCGGCGGCCAGCGCCTCGCCGGGCGATGTCGTCGGCGATCCGCACGGCGGCCTCGAGCGACGCCGCCTGCTCGGTCCGGGCGAGGCCAGCGGCCCGGAACCGGCGCGCGAGGTCCGGACCGCTCTCGCCGATCAGCACGGCCGCGACGGCCCGCTCGGCCACGACCGGGGCGAGGCTCGTCAGGTCCAGGTCCTTGCCACGGCCGCCGGCGATGAGCACGATCGGTCCCTCGAACGCCCGCAGCGCCGCGATGACCGCGTCCGGCTGGGTTCCCATGGAGTCGTTGACGAAGCGGACCCCGTCGATCGTGGCCACGGGCTCGAGCCGGTGCTCGACGCCGCGGAACGACGCCGCGGCGGCGCGGATCGCCGCCGGCTCGAGGCCGAACAGGAGCCCGACCGCGACCGCGGCGAGGGCGTTGGAGACGTTGTGCGCGCCCGGCACGGACAGTTCGCCGACCGGCATGATCCGGCCCCCGTCGCCGCCGGTCGAGGGACCCCCGCCGGCCACCGCCAGGCGTGGCACGTCATCGGCGACGATCCAGCCGTCGACCACGCCCAGGCCGTGCGGCGGCGGGGTGCCCCGCCGGTAGCCGACGACCGGCGCGCGGCCGATGGCGGCGTAGCCCGCGACGACCGGGTCCTCGAGGTTCAGCACGAGGGCGCCGTCGGGATCGACCAGCTCGGCCAGCCGCCGCTTGGCGGCCTGGTAGCGCTCGAGGCTGCCGTGGCGATCGAGGTGGTCGGCGGTGACGTTCGTGTAGACCGCGACCGTGGTGCCACGCGAGAGGGTCGGGAGCTGCAACTCCGAGAGCTCGTCGACCACGCGATGCGCGGCTGTCAGCTCGGGGAGGCGCTCGACGATCGGCACGCCGATGTTGCCGCCGAGGACGACGGGGTGTGCCGGGTCGGCCGCGAGGATCGCCGCGGTCAGCGACGCCGTCGTCGTCTTGCCCTTCGTGCCGGTCACCCCGATCGTCGGTGACGGGCAGAGCCGCAGGAACAGGTCCGGCTCGGAGATGACGGCGGGGACGTCCCGATCGCCCGCCGCGCGCGCGTCGACGAGGCTCCGCAGGGCGGCCCGCAGTCGCGGCTCGGTCGTCGGGTAGTCCGGGTTGATCGAGGGCGACGTGGTCACGAGCTCGGCCCCGGCCCAGAGCCGGGCCGGGATCGATCGCCGGACCGAGCAGAAGACGGACCATTCGGCCGTCGAGGGCGGCCACGGCCCCCGCCAGCTCGCTCTCGGGGCGCCCGTCATAGATGGTGACGCGCGCGCCCGCGTCGGCCAGGAAGCGGGCCAGTGCGATGCCGCTGCGGGCGAAGCCGAGCACGGTGACGGCGCGGTCGCGCAGGGCGCCGGCGCGGATGGCGTCCATCGTGAGGGCGTCCGGATCGAGAGGAGCGACGGCCGTCATCGTCATCACCCGAGACGACTCAGCGAGGCGAGGAACAGCGTCACGCCGAGGAGCGAGGCGAGGATCCCGACGATCCAGAACCGGATCGTGATCTTCTCCTCGTCCCATCCGCCCAGCTCGAAGTGGTGGTGGAGCGGGCTCATCCGGAACACGCGCTTGCCGCCGCTGAGCTTGAAGTACCCGACCTGGATGATCACCGACGCGGTCTCGACGACGAAGATGATCCCGATCATGCGGCAGGACGAGGATCTGGCCGGTGATCAATGCCGTGACCGCGAGCGTCGCCCCCAGTGACAATGCGCCGGCATCGCCGATGATCACCTGTGCCGGGTGGACGTTGAACCACAGGAACCCGAGCAGGGCCCCGATGATGAGCGCACACATCAGGGCCAGGTTCGACTGGTTCGGCGTGTTGAGCAGCGCGATGAGCATGAACGCGACGAACGAGATGGCGAGCGTGCCGCCGGAGAGCCCGTCGAGCCCGTCGGTGAGATTGACCCCGTTGGCGGTCGCGACGATGGCGAAGGCCGCGAAGAGCACGTAGACCCACGGGTTGATCAGGACCGTGCCGACGAACGGGACGGCGATGGCCGTGATGTCGTAGGTCTGCTGGACCTGCCATGCCACGACGAATGCGACGACGGTCAGCCAGACGATCTTCTGGCGCGCGCGGATCCCCTCTCCCGTCCGGACGTTGAGGTAGTCATCGACCGCCCCGAGGGCACAGACGAGCGCCAGGGTCGCGAGCGGCGCGAAGGTCGACGCATCGGCTCCGCCCTTGAGCAGGAAATAGACGCCGATGACGACGGCGGCGACGAGCAGCCCGCCCATCGTGGGCGTGCCTTCCTTGATGTAGTGGCTCTCCGGCCCGTCGCGCCGGACCCGCTTGCCGAACCCGGTCGCGCGCAGCAGCCGGATGTACGGCGGCATGACGATCACGACGATCGCGAACGCGAGCAGGAGCCCCTGGAGCATGATCGTCACGAGGGTCGCTCCGGCCCGCGCTCGTCACGCAGCGCATCCACGAGGTGGTCGAGGCCGATGCCCCGCGACGCCTTCACGAGGACCACGTCCCCGTCCCGGAGGCGCGGGCGGAGCGCTTCGAGGGCGGCTGCGGCGTCCCCGACGTGGAGGACCCGCCCGGATGCGAGGCCGGCGTCCCGGGCGCCCTCGGCGAGGCCACCCGCGCCGGCCCCCACGACGATGACGAGGTCGGCGTCGCGGCCGGCCCGCTCCCCGACCGCGTGGTGGCCCTCGTCGTGGGCGTCGCCGAGCTCGAGCATCTCGCCCAGGACCGCGACGTGGCGGCCGGGCAGCTCGCGGAGCAGGTCGAGGGCCGCGAGCATCGAACCGGGCGAGGCGTTGTAGCTGTCATCGATGACCGTCACAGTGCCCAGACGGATCAGCGCCACCCGATGCGGCGCGGACCAGCCGCCGCGGAGCCCGGTCACGATCTCGTCGGCGGTGAGACCCGAGGCCAGGCCGGTCGCTGCCGCCGCCAAAGCGTTGTGGACAGACAGGCGCCCGAGCGTGGGGATCGTCACCGGCCGCCGCTCGCCGAGCCCGCGCAGCACGAAGCGCATCCCATCGAGTCCATTCGCCTGGACGGACTCCGCGCCGACATCGGCGTCGTCGGCGAACCCGTACGTCACGACCCGGGCGACCGTCCGGGGACCCATCCCGCGCACGATCGGGTCGTCAGCGTTCAGGATGGCCGTCCCGCCGGGCGGCAGGGCCTCGAGCAACTCGCCCTTGGCGGCCTCGATGGCCTCGAGCGAGCCGATCCGCGAGAGGTGGACCGCCTGGACCGCGGTCACGATCCCGATCGACGGCCGTCCGATCCTGGCCAGGTCGGCGATCTCGCCGCCGACGTACATGCCCATCTCGAGGACGGCCGCCTCGTGCTCGGGGCCGAGCCGAAGCACCGTCAGCGGCAGGCCGATCTCGTTGTTCTGGTTGCCTTCGCTCTTGAGTGTCCGGAATCGCTGCCCGAGGACCGCCGCGACCGCCTCCTTGGTCGAGGTCTTCGCGATGCTGCCCGTCACCCCGACGACGAGCGGCTCGAACCGTCGCCGCCAGCCGGCCGCGACCGCGCCGAGGGCGGCGAGCCCGTCCGCAACGCGCACGATCGTCACGTCGCCGAGCGACGCCGGGTCGGCCGGCGGCCGGGTCACGATCAGGGCGGCCGCACCCGCCGCCACGGCGTCCGTCAGGTAGGCGTGCCCGTCGGTGCGCTCGCCGGGGAGGGCCACGAACAACGAGCCGGGCCCGACCTCGCGCGAGTCGACGGCAGCGCCGCGGATGGGGCGGTCGGAGCGTGCCAGCAGTCGGCCGCCGGTCAGCCGCACGATGTCGTCGGCCGTGAGGGCCGGCGCAGACGGGGCGCCCGGCACCGCGCTCGACGACTGCGACGGATCGACGTCGGTCACGGCGACCAGTCTCCCATAGGCCACCGTCACCGGTCGCCGGGCAGGGGCGAGGGCGGCCGACCGGTCAGGAGGTCGGGCGTCGTGATCGCATCGGTCGCGATCCGCCGGAACAGCTCGAACGACATGACCGGCATCTCGAGCTGGCCGACCCGGACGACGGTCGGGTGGCCTTCCTCGATCCGGATCGCGACCACCAGGTCCGGCACACGACGCTCGCGGGCGATGTAGCCGATGAACGAGTAGTTGAAGAGGTTGACCTTCCAGCCGCCGCGCCCGCCGCGCGCCGCGGGATCCCAGATCTGGGCCGTGCCTGTCTTGCCGCCCACCTCGTAGCCGGGCACGAGCGTGCGGTTCTTGTAGAACGGCACCGTCGTGACGACGTGGTTCATGAGCCCGATCAGCTGCCGGGACCGCTTGACGTCGATGACCCGCGTGCCGGCTTCGGGCTCGATCTCGTGCGTCCCGACCGCCTTGACGACGTGCGGGTGGATCGTGGTCCCGCCGTTCATCAGCGCCGCGTACGCCGTCGCGAGCTGGATCGGGGTGACCGCCACGCCCTGTCCGAACGCGCCGTTGGCGAGGTCGATCTGGGCCCATGGCTTGAGGCCCGGGTCACGCACGATGCCGGGCACCTCGCCCGCGACGTCGATGCCGGTCGGCGCGCCGTAGCCGAGCTTGAGCCACCAGTCGTACAGGATCGCGGACGACGCCCGGGTCGACTTCCCGAGACTCATCGCGACCTTTGCCGCCACGACGTTGCGCGAGAACGCGACGGCGTCCTGGAACGACATCCAGCCCATGCCCTTGCGGTCCGCGTCGTCGACCTTGGTCCTGCCCTTGTCGAGCCGCAGCGTGCCGACGTCCTTGATCCGGGTCGAGAGGGTGACGGTGCCGGTCTCGAGAGCGGCCGTCGCGGTCATCATCTTGAAGACGGACCCAGGCTCGTAGACGTTCGAGACGACCGGGTCGATGAACCGCTCCGGCGCCTCGGCCGCGATCTGGCGGTACTTGTTCGCGTCGTACGCGGGGACGGTCGCCTCGGCGTAGATCTCGCCCGTGTACGGATCCATGACGACGGCCGAGACGCTCTTGGCCTTGTCGGCGACCCACGCAGCGAGGAGCTCCTGTTCGACCGCCAGCTGCAGCCCGGCGTCGATGGTCAGCCGAACGTCCTGGCCGGGCACGCCCGGGATCCTCGACCTGGGCCTGGTCGAGCAGCGTCCGGCCGTTGGCGTCACGGTCCGCGAGGACGATCCGCGGGTTGCCGGCGAGTGCGTCCTGGTAGGCCTGCTCGACCCCGTACTGGCCCTTGCCCTCGCGGTTCACGAAGCCCATCAGATGGGCAGCCAGCGTCGAGTCCGGGCTGCCGCCGGACTGTGGATACACGCGCATCGGCTCGGGTTCGAGCGTGATCCCGGTGATCGTCCGCGTGGCACTGGCCGCCCGGATCGCGTCCGCGACCGCGGGCTCGATCTCGCGCGCCAGGATGACGTAGGCCTTGCCGCTCGCAAGCCGGTCGCGCAGCGCGGTCGCGCCGTCGGGGTCGAGGGCGAGGATCCGGACGAGCTCGTCCCCGGTCGCGCGACGCTGCTCGTCGGTCAGCTTGTCGGTGGCGGCGACGAGCCGGTCGCGCTCCACCGTCGTGGCGAGGACGACCGTGCCGCTCCGGTCGTAGATCTCGCCGCGTCGCGTCGGCTCCTCGAGGCGGACCGTGGTCTGGGCGACGGCCTTCGCGGCGAGGTCGTCCCGCTGCAGGATCTGCCAGTAGGCCAGGCGCCCCATCAGGGCCACGGAGGCCACGATGAAGATGACCAGCAGGAGCAGCAGGCGGGTGCGCGAATCCGTTCGGCCCAGCATCGTCGATCGATCGATCAGCGAGCCGGCACGACGATCGGCTCGCCCAGCTGGCTGAGACCGGCGTCGAGCGCGAGCTTGCGGATGGCGGGCTCATGGCCCAGGCGGCTCAGGTCCGAGCGCAGGTCCTGTTCCTGCGCGTCGAGTCGACCGCGGACGACCTCGAGACGGCCGATGTCGTAGCTGGTGGCGGACTGGCGGACGACCTGCGCGAGCCAGAAGAAGGCCAGCAGGAAGCTGATGACGATGACGCCGAGCACAAGGCCGAGGTGATTCGGTCGCCGGCCGGCCCGGACGGCCGTGCGCGTGCGGCGCCGCCCGAGCGTCGGTCCCTCGGCGATCCGCGGGGCCCGGGGCAGCGCGATGGTTCGTGGGCGTGCGCCCTCGTAGACGGCCATCGTCAATCAGCTGCCGAGAAGCGGAGCCGCGGGCTGCGCGGGTCGAGGAAGGCCAGCGGATCGGACGGTGCGGTCGGGCCCCAGTCGTCCAGCTCGAGCTCGAAGCCCTCGTGATGGTGCTGACGGTCGTGCCGTTCGCGCACCTCGTGCTGTCGCCGTCCGTACACCTTGCGGCGACTGGACTGGTGGCGCTTGCTCATCTGGACTCCTCCTTCCACTGCTGGTGGTGGCACGGCCATCCGGCCGGCTCACCGTCGATGCGATCGGGACTCCTAGGCAGCCAGCCGCTCGGCGGCTCGCAGTCGAGCGCTCCGCGCCCGTGGGTTGGCGGCGACCTCGGCCGCCGATGGCGTCAGCGATGGACGGGTCACGAGACGCAGGCGCGGCTCGTGGCCGCACACGCAGACCGGCAGGTACGGCGGGCAGATGCAGCCGCGCCGTTCCGCGGCGAAGAAGCGCTTGACGATGCGGTCCTCGAGCGAGTGGTAGCTGAGGACGACGAGCCGGCCACCGGGCCGCAGGAGATCGACCGCCGCCGCGAGGCCGGCCTCGAGCGCGTCGAGCTCCTCGTTGACCGCGATCCGCAGGGCCTGGAAGACCCGGGTCGCCGGGTGCGTCCGTCGCGGCTGGCGCGGGTTCGGGGGCGCGACGCGCTCGACCAGGGCCGCCAGCTCCTCGGCAGTCGCGATCGGTGCGGTCTTGCGGGCATCGACGATCGCGCGGGCGATCCGGCCGGACTTGGGCTCCTCGCCGTAGCGCCGGAAGAGCGCGGTCAGCTCGTCGACGTCGAGGGTCGCGAGCAGCTCCGCGGCCGGGACGCCCCGGGCCGCATCGAAGCGCATGTCCAGCGGGCCGCCCGTGCGGATGCCGAAGCCACGGCCCTCGTCGGCGAGCTGATAGCTCGAGAGACCGAGGTCGAAGAGCGCGCCGTCCACGGCGCCGAACCCGGCCGCGGGGGCGACGGTCGCCAGCTCGCGGAAGTTCGCCTGCCGCACGACGAGGCGGTCGCCGAAGCGCGGGCCGAGCCGGTCGGCCACTCTGGCGACGGCCGCCCCATCGGCATCAAGACCGAGGAGGCGGCCATCAGGGTTGGACGCCTCCAGGATCCGCTCGGTGTGCCCACCGCCGCCCAGGGTGGCATCGATCTGAAGGCTGCCGGCAGCCGGCTGGAGCATCTCAATGACCTCCTCCGCCAGCACCGGTGTGTGCCCTGCCTTCATCTCTCCTCCATCCAGAACGTTCGGATCCCGAGCGGACCCTGGAAGCGCATGTGGTGGCGCTAGATCCCGAGGCCTTGGAAGGCGTCGGCCAGCGCTTGCGGGTCATCGAGCGCCCGCTGGTACTCGTCCCAGCTCTTGGGTGCCCAGATCTCCGCGTGATCGCGCGTCCCGACGACCACGGCCTCGCCGGCCAGGCCGATCGCTTCGCGCAGGTAGGCCGGGACGAGCACGCGTCCCTGGCGGTCGAGTTCGGCCGGGACCGCGCCGGCAAAGACGAACCGTGAGAACCGGCGGGCGGTCTGGTCGGTCAGCGGCAGCGCCGCGACCTTCGACGAGAGGTCCTCCCAGCCCGCCTGTGTGTGGATCGCGAGACAGGGATCGAGCCAGCGCGAGATGACCGCACCCGCATCGAGCTGGGCGCGGAACTTCGCAGGGACGGCGATCCGTCCCTTCTCGTCCACCGTGTGCCGGTACTCGCCGGTGAACACCTGTCGGGCTACCCCTGTCTGGTTGCGGCTGATCCGCGAGCGGCTGGTCGGTACGTGCGGCGCTGGCGCGATGGCCCGTCATGTGGGTCGGGTCGGTGGTGGGCTTCCCGGGAGCGTCGTGACTCCCCACTTCTCACCACTTTGCGCCACTTCGATGCATTCTAGCGCGCATATCCGCCCCGTCAATGGGCGATCTCGCACACGGGACGGTCCGGTCGGAGGCTCGGCGGGCTGCCGCCAGGGGCGCCGCCAGTGACGTTTCGGCGGGCGGATCGCCGCCGGGCTAGCGCGTGGGCGGGGGCAGGATCAGCTCGCGACCGGCCCGCAGGCGCTCGGTCCGCGTCCAGGGGTTCAGCGCCCTGACCCGGTCGATCGGGACGCCGAAGTAGTTCGCGATGCTGAAGAGGTTGTCGCCCGACCGGATGACGTAGATCCAGCAGTCAGGCTTGTTCGGACAGGCCGTGAGGAGGGCGTAGCGGTTCGAGCTGGGCTTCGGCTTCGGCGTCTTCGTCGGCTTGGGTGTCGGCGCGGGCGTCGCTGCCGCCGGCGACGGCGTCGGGACCGGTGACGTCGAGGGCGGCACCGGCGAGGCCGCAGCCGCCGATGCGACGGCGGACGGGAGGGCCGTTCCCGTCGTGCCCGGACTGCCGGACGGCCCGACCGCGGTCGCCGTTCCCGTCGGCGCGGCGCTCGCCGCGACGGCCGCGACCGGCAAGGTCAGCCCGCCGTTGGCGACGACGAACGCGACCGACACGCCGAAGGACAGGACGAGCACCGCCAGCGCGACCGTGATCGCCGGGCGTGAGGACCGGGCTCAGCCGCCGCCTCGAGGTCGCTTCGCTGGCGACGAGCGCGCCGCGCAGGTAGCGCGGGCAGTTGATGTGGCTGGCCGTCAAACAGACCAGCTCCTGCTGGCGCAGCGACTGGGGCACCGGCTCGCGCAGCGCTGCGCACCGATTGGCGACGTCGGGCGTCTCGACCGGGAACCCGATGACGTCACCGGCGTCGACGGACCGCAGGAACGGGCAGATCCCCGGCGTCGGCGACCGTCCCTCGAGGGCGGGCAGCCATGTCGACGGGTCCGGGATGGGCGCCGGCTCGGACGGATCGCTCGCGTCGCTCGAGCCGACGGCCGTGTCGGCGAGCACGTCCTCGGCGGTCCAGTCGTCGCCGCCGGTCCTGGGCCGCGAGCGCGCCACGCCGGACGCACGACCGCTCGGCGGCCGTGAGGCGGCGTTCGGGTCGTCTGCCACTCGCCCTCCGTTGGCGTGGGTCGAACGGCGCGGAGTCTACAGACTCCGGCGATCCGGACGACGGTCTGCGGAGTGGGCCAAGGCTAGCATCGTCGACCTGCGGCGCCGGTCGTGGGACCTGGGTGAGCGTGACGACGAGCGTGCGCTAGTACCTTTCGCGCCTTGCCGGTACGCTCGCCGTGGTGCTAGGCTCCGCCGCCATAGTCGACCGGACGATAATCCGGGCATACGGAACCGAGGCTTACCCCCAGCGCATGGCCCTTCCTCTGCCGGTCATCCCGTCGCAGCCTGACGCCTTCCACCTGGCGCCGCACCGCATCAAGCGCTGCACATTCCGACGCCTGATCCAGGTCGAAGCCGGCGGCGAGCGCGTCTACGACGTGGAATGCCTCTTCCCCGATCGCAAGGTGCCGATCCCCCTGGGCGACCTCGAATCCGCGACGCCCGGTCTGCAACGCCTGCATCGCGCCCCACATCTTCCGCCCGACGAGGACTGATCGCCGGCCCGGTGGCGAGGTCAGTCCGGCATCGAGCAGCGCAAGGCGACCGGCACGTGATCGAGGCCCCCGTGCGTGAGTGGCGCCGCAGGTGCGTGGCGTCGGCGTCAGCGAGGCGGTCTGTAAGCCGAGTTCTGTCCCTCGCCGCCGACGGCGCGATCGGGGATGGCCATCCATCTGTGGCCGCCGGTCGCCCGACGGCTCATGCGGCCGACCCGAGGGCTGGGCAGCGCGCCTCTCCCCCAGCGGCGGTTGCCCGCCGTCAGGTTGCGCCCTCCTATTTGGCCTTGCTCCGGGTGGAGTTTGCCGCGTTTCACTCCGATCGCCGACCCGAAGGCCGGCGGCCGGCATCGTCACTGTGGCACTGGTCCTCGCCTTGCGGCGGACGGGCGTTACCCGCCACCCTGCGCTGCGGAGCTCGGACTTTCCTCACGTCGCTGACGGGTCACCCCGGGCGACGCGCGACCATCCGACCGCCTCGCTGACCGCCTGATACTACCCTGCCGCCCAGGCGAGCCAGATCAGCCCGCCGGTCACGAGCGGCGCGAGGATCGAGCGGGCCTCGCCGGTCACCCAGCACCAGCCCGCCCAGAGCGTGCCCGCGCCCCAGACGAGCCCGACGCCCGTTCGCAGCCAGCCGCCGCCCGCGTCCGACGACAGGAGCACGAGCGGGACGACGAGCGCGAACTGGACGATGAACGCCAGCGTCGTCAGCACGAACGTCGAGACGTTCCGACCGAGGGCGCCCCACCGCACCGGACGGTCGCGCGGCCAGCTCCCCGGGCTGTCGCGGCGGTTCGGATCGGTCACGTTCGGTCGGCCTCAGGCCGAGGGCCGGCGCACCACCGAGTCCGGTCCGCCGGCCTGGGCCCGGTCGATGGCCTCGTTGGCCAGCCGATCCGCCACCGAGTTCTGCGCCCGCGGCACGTGCCCGGCGGTCCAGCGGTCGAACCCGGCCAGCGTCCGGCGCGCCGCCGTCCAGAGCGGGATGAGCTTGGCGTCCTTGACCCGCCAGCGGCCGGCCAGCTGCTCGACGATCAGCTTCGAGTCGAGCAGCAGGTGCACCTCCCGCGCGCCGAGCTCGCGCGCCAGGTCCAGCGCCCGAACGACGCCGGTGTACTCGGCGACGTTGTTGGTCTGGACGCCGAGGAAGTCGGAGATCGAGGCATCCGGGACCGCCCGGTGGTCGCGGGCGTCACGCCGCCGCAGGTCGAAGAGCGCCGCCCCGAGCGAGGCCGGACCGGGGTTCCCTCGCGCCGCCCCGTCCGTCCGGATCACGTATCCGCGCGCCCCCTGGTCCTCCCCGTCGTCCGCGGTCTCCGCGCCTTCGGCCGCCAGGTCGGGAAAGAGCGTGTCGCTCAATCGGGGCTCTCGTCGGGGGATCCGTCCGGCGCCTGGCCCTGCAGGACCGGCAGCTCGACGCGGTTGCCCGACGGCTTGTCGCCGCCGCGCAGGAAGCGCCACGCCATCTGGAGCGGGTCGTAGTACTTGTCGGCGACCCGCTCCTTGAGCGGGATGATCGCGTTGTCGGTGATCTTGATGTGCTCCGGGCAGACCTCGGTGCAGCACTTGGTGATGTTGCAGAAGCCGATGCCGCCCGCGTCCTTGAGGTACTCGGTCCGGTCGGCCTGGTCGATCGGGTGCATCTCGAGCCCGGCGGCGCGGACCAGGTAGCGCGGCCCCATGAACGGCTTCTCGGTCTCGTGGTTGCGCAGCACGTGGCAGACGTCCTGGCACAGGAAGCACTCGATGCACTTGCGGTACTCCTGGACCCGCTCGATGTCCTCCTGCTGCCAGCGCCAGTCCTCCTGGGGCACGTCCTCGGGCGGCGTGAAGGGCTCGATCGTCTCGTTGACCTTGTAGTTCCAGGACACGTCGGTCACGAGGTCGCGGATGAGCGGGAAGGCGCGCATCGGCTCGACGGTGATCGGCTCGTCGAGGTCGAAGTCGGACAGGCGCGTCTTGCAGGTCAGGCTCGGCCGGCCGTCGACCTCGGCACTGCACGAACCGCACTTCGCGGCCTTGCAGTTCCAGCGGACCGCCAGGTCCGGGGCCTCGTGACCCTGGATCCAGTGCAGGGCGTCGAGCACCACCATCCCCTCCTCGACCGGGACGTCGAACTCGTCGAAGTGGCCGGGAGTGCCGGGGGTGCCGCGGAAGACCCTGAGGTGCGCTTGAGGCATCGATCGCTCCGTCGTCAGTGTGCGCCGTCGAGAAGGCTGGCGAGCTCCGGGGACATCTTCGGCAGCTTCGCGGCCGTGACCGCCATCGTGCCGTCACCGGCGAGCGCGACGACGCTGTTGCGCTGGCCCCAGTGCTTGTCGTCGGGATCGGGATGGTCGATCCGGCTGTGGGCGCCGCGGCTCTCGGTGCGCTGCCGGGCGCTCCGCGTGATCGCCTCGGAGACGATCAGCAGGGCCCGCAGCTCGAAGACGAGGTTCCAGCCCGGGTTGTAGGCCCGACCGCCCTTGACCGCGATGTTCGCCGAGCGCGCCCGGAGCGCGGCGAGGCCGTCGAGCGCGTCGTCGAGGTCGGCCTCGACCCGGAAGATGCCCACGAGACGCTGCATCGTGTCCTGCAGCTCGCGCTGGAGCGCGTACGGGTCCTCGCCGTCGGCCCGCTCGAGCGGCGCGTCGAGCTCGCGCTCCGCGGCGACGATCTGCTTCGGGTCGAGATAGGGCGAGTCCGCCAGCTCGGCCGCTGCGGCGGCCGCCGCTGCGCCCGTCCGGGCGCCGAACACGAGCAGGTCCGACAGGGAGTTGCCGCCCAACCGGTTCGCGCCGTGCATGCCGCCGGCGACCTCGCCCGCCGCGTACAGGCCCGGCACGGTGGTCGCGCCCGTGTCCGCATCGACACGGATCCCGCCCATCACGTAGTGGGTGGTCGGCCCGACCTCCATCGGGCCCGTCGTGATGTCGACGTCCGCGAGCTCCTTGAACTGCTCGTACATCGAGGGCAGCTTGCGCCGGACCAGCTCGGGCGGCAGGTAGCTGATGTCGAGGAAGACGCCGCCGTGCGGCGAGCCCCGTCCCTCGCGGACCTCGGTGTAGATGGCCCGCGCGACGTTGTCGCGGGTGGAGAGCTCGGGCGGCCGCCGCGCGTCGGTCTCGCGACCCTCGGACAGCGCGGTCACCCAGCGCGAGGCCTCCTCGTCGGTCGCGGCGTACTCGGCCCGGCGCTCCTCGGGCAGGTACTTCCACATGAACCGCTCGCCGTCCTTGTTGCGCAGGATCCCGCCTTCGCCGCGGACGGCCTCGGTCACCAGCAGGCCGCGGACGCCCGGCGGCCAGACCATGCCCGTCGGGTGGAACTGGACGAACTCCATGTCGATGAGCTCGGCGCCGGCTTCGTAGGCGAGCGCCTGGCCGTCGCCGCTGTACTCCCACGAGTTCGAGGTGATCTCGTACGCCTTGCCGATGCCGCCGGTCGCGAGGACGACCGCCTTCGCGGCGAACGCGACCGGCACGCCCGTCGTCCGCCAGTAGCCGAACGCCCCGCTCACCCGCCCGCCCGCCTTGATGAGACGCGTGATCGTGCACTCCATGTACACGTCGATGCCGGCGGCCACGGCGCGGTCCTGGAGCGTGCGGATCATCTCGAGCCCGGTGCGGTCGCCGACGTGGGCGAGGCGTGGGTGCGAGTGCCCGCCGAACGGGCGCTGGAGGATGCGGCCGTCACGCGTCCGGTCGAAGACCGCGCCCCAGGCCTCGAGCTCGTTGACGCGGTCCGGCGACTCCTTGGCGTGGAGTTCGGCCATGCGCGGCTGGTTCAGCAGCTTGCCGCCGACCATCGTGTCGCGGAAGTGGGTCTGCCAGGAGTCGGCGGCCGCGACGTTCCCGAGCGCCGCCGCGACGCCGCCCTCGGCCATGACGGTGTGGGCCTTGCCGAGCAGGGACTTGCAGACCAGCGCGACGCTGGCACCGGCCGCGCTCGCCCCGATCGCCGCACGCAACCCGGCGCCGCCGGCGCCGATGACGACGACGTCGTATGGGTGGGACCGAGGGTCGGATCCGGCCATGCTCGGCGCCGCTAGAAGTGGATCGCCGGGTCGACGATGGCCCCGACCGCGACCAGGCGGATGTAGACGTCCGCGAGCGTCACCGAGATCAGGCTCGTCCAGGCCCAGGCCATGTGATTGCGGTTCAGCGACGTCAGGCGCTGCCACGCCCCGTACCGGACCTGCGCTCGACGCGTGCAGGAGAAGCAGTCCAGCCGGCCGCCGACGAGATGGCGCAGCGAGTGGCAGGACAGCGAATACCCGGTGAGCAGGGCCGCGTTCACCGCGAGGACCACGACGCCGAGGCCGATCCGCCACTGTCCCTCGAATCGCAGCGACTGCGCCGCGTCCACCCACAGGAAGAAGAGCGGGACGAACGCGAGATACAGGAAGAACCGGTGGAGGTTCTGGAGGATGAACGGCAGGGCCGCCTCCAGCCGGTAGCGCCGATGGATCGTCGGCTCGGCCACGGCGCAGCCCGGCGGGTCCTGGAAGTAGAAGCGGTAGTACGCCTTGCGGTAGTAGTAGCAGGTCGCCCGGAACCCGAGCGGGATCCACAGGATGAGCAGGCCGGGACTGAGCCAGGTCGGCATCCAGTCGGGTGCGATCAACGGCGAGAACAGCGGCGAGAGATACCCGTCGACCTCGTACGGGATCTGGTCCCCGAAGATCGGCCACAGCAGGATGCCGCTGACGAAGAGGTACGTGGCGCAGACCGTGAAGAGCGTGCCCTGCACCGCGGGCGCCAGCCACCACGCGTCCTTGCGGCTCGTGGACGCCGAAGCCACGCGGGGCGGTCCCAGCCGGCTTGGCAGGTGGCGCCTTGATCCGCGGCCGGGCCTGCGTCGGAAGCGTGGTCATCGAGCTTCGAGTCCTCCGATCGGGTGTCGCTGGATGCGCTAGTCGGTTCGGGCGGAGGCCGCGGCCGGCGTGGCGGCCAGGCGCTCGATGATCGCGTCGGCGAATTGGCTGGTGCCGGCATCCCCGCCCAGGTCGTACGTGGTCGCCTTGCCGTCGGCGATGACGCCGCGCACGGCCCCCTCGACCCGTTCGGCGGTCTCGGGATAGCCGAGGTGGCGGAGCATCAGCACGCCCGAGAGGATCAGGGCGGTCGGGTTCGCCTTGTTGAGGCCGGCGTACTTCGGCGCCGAGCCGTGGACCGGCTCGAAGACGGCCGCCTTGAGCCCGATGTTCGCGCCCGGCGCCACGCCCAGCCCGCCGACAAGCCCGGCCGCGAGGTCGCTGACGATGTCGCCATAGAGGTTCGGCAGCACGAGGACGTCGTACAGCTCGGGCTTCTGGACGAGCTGCATGCACATGTTGTCGACGATGCGGTCCTCGAACTCGATGCGATCCTCGTATTCCGCGGCGACCGTCCGGCAGCTCTCCAGGAACAGGCCGTCCGAGAGCTTCATGATGTTGGCCTTGTGGACGGCCGTGACCTTGTGCCGGCCGTTCGCGACCGCGTACTCGAAGGCGAACCGGGCGATCCGCTCCGACGCCTCGCGGGTGATGATCTTGATGCTCTCCGCGGCGTCGCGGCCGACCATGTGCTCGATGCCCGCGTACAGGTCCTCGGTGTTCTCGCGGACGATGACCAGGTCGACGTCCTCGTAGCGCGACTCGAGGCCCTTGATCGAACGTGCCGGCCGGAGGTTCGCGTACAGGTCGAGGGCCTGGCGCAACGTGACGTTGACGCTGCGGAAGCCCTCCCCGACCGGTGTCGTGATGGGTCCCTTGAGCGCGACCTTGTTGCGGACGATCGACTCGAGCACGTGCTCCGGCAGCGGCGTGCCGTACTCGGCCATGACGGCCTCGCCGGCGTCGACGACCTCCCATTCGAATTCGACCCCCGACGCGTCGAGGACGCGGCGCGTCGCCTCCGCCAGCTCCGGACCGATGCCGTCGCCGGGGATCAGGGTGACTCGGTGGGCCATGGCCCGATTGTAGCGACGCGGCCGACACGGCGGCGGCCGGCCGCCCGGAGGACTGATGCATGGTCCCGGCGGCCTCGGCACGCCTGGGTTCCAGTCGACGAACATCAAGGCCGGAACACGGACCTCTGACGTCCCTTGGAACCTGGGCCCGGCCAAACAGGCCCTGAGGTCGCCCAGCTTCGTCGACTGGAACCTTCGCGTTCCACCTGGTCGCCTGCCGGCTCGCCCGGTCGGCCGTGAGCGGACCGGCGGGCTCGGCTACCATCACGCTCCCGAACCCGACCGGAACCGGAGACGCCCGCCGCCCGTGAAGATCCAGGAAGCCGACGCCAAGTCGCTGCTCGTGGCCCAGGGCCTGCCCGTCCCGCCCTGGGAGGTGGCCCACACCGTCGACGAGGCCCGCGCCGCCGCCGAGCGATTCCTCGCCGATGGCCCGGTCGGCGGGAAGGTCGTCATCAAGGCCCAGGTGCTCGTCGGCGGCCGGGGCAAGGCCGGTGGCGTGAAGCTCGCGGGATCGGCGGACGAGGCTGCGCAGGTCGCCGGGGCGATCCTCGGCATGGACATCAAGGGGATGACCGTGCGCAAGGTGCTCATCGGCCCCGCGGCGGACATCGTCAAGGAGTTCTACCTGGCGGCGGTGCTCGACCGGGCCGACCGCGGGATCCTGCTGATGGGCTCGGCCGAGGGCGGCGTGGAGATCGAGGTGGTCGCCGCAGGCGCATCCCGAGGCGATCATCCGCCGTCACGCCGACCCGCTGCTCGGGCTGCTCGACTACCAGGCCCGCGACCTGGCGTTCGCGATGGGGCTCGGCGGCCACCTCAAGGCGGCCGTGGCCATCGCCAAGGGCCTCGTCCAGACGATGCGCGCCTACGACGCCGACCTCGTCGAGATCAATCCCGCTCGCGATCATCCGCGAGGTCGTGCCCGGACGGCACGCCGGTCGAGCGGCTGGTCTGCCTCGACGCGAAGATCACGCTCGACGACTCGGCGCTGGCCCGGCATCCCGGTCTCGAGGACCTGCGCGACCCCGACGACGAGGACCCCGGCCGACCGCGAGGCGCGCGAGGCCGGCCTGACGTTCATCAAGCTCGACGGCACGATCGGCTGCATGGTCAACGGCGCGGGCCTGGCGATGACGACGATGGACCTCGTCAAGCGGGCCGGCGGCGAGCCGGCCAACTTCCTCGACATCGGCGGCGGGGCCCGAGCGGACAAGGTGACCGCCGCGATGCGACTGATCCTCGCGGACCCGAAGGTCGACGCCATCCTCGTCAACATCTTCGGCGGCATCACCCGCGGCGACGAGGTCGCCCGGGGGCTCATCGAAGCCCGCGCGCAGCAGACCCGCGACGTCCCGATGGTGGTGCGCATCGTCGGCACGAACGCCGCCGAGGCGGCCGTGCTGCTCGAGGAAGCCCGGTTCGAGACGGCCACCTCGCTCGACGACGCCGCGGCCAAGGCCGTGGCGGCATCCCGGGGAGCGGCCCGGTGAGCATCCTCGTCGGGCGCGAGACCCGCCTGCTCGTCCAGGGCATCACCGGTCGCGAGGGCGAGTTCCACTCCCGGGCGATGCAGGCGTACGGCACCCGGATCGTGGCTGGCGTGACCCCGGGCAAGGGCGGGCAGACCGCGCTCGACGGCAGCGTGCCGGTCTTCGACACCGTGGCCGAGGCCGTTCGCGAGACCGGCGCCGACACCTCCTGCATCTTCGTGCCGGCCGGCGGGGCGCCCGATGCCGTGATGGAGGCCGCGGCGGCCGGCATCGGGACCATCTTCTGCATCACCGAGGGCATCCCGGCGCTCGACATGATCGCCGCGGTCGAGGTCGTCCGTGCCCGCGGCGCGCGGCTCATCGGCCCGAACTGCCCCGGCGCCACGTCGCCGGGTCGGGCCAAGGTCGGGATCATCCCGGGCTCGGTCCATCGCGAGGGGCGGGTCGGGGTCGTGAGCCGCTCGGGCACGCTCACCTACGAGGCCGTCCAGGCGATGACCGACGCCGGCCTCGGCCAGTCGACCTGCGTCGGGATCGGGGGCGACCCGATCATCGGGACGACCTTCCTCGATGTCCTCCAGCTGTTCGCCGCCGACGACGAGACCGACGCGATCGTCCTGATCGGCGAGATCGGCGGCGCGGCCGAGGAGACCGCCGCGGCCTGGGCCGCCGACCACCTCCGGGACGTCCCCAAGGTCGCGTTCATCGCCGGGCGCACGGCACCCGAGGGCAAGCGGATGGGCCACGCCGGGGCGATCATCTCGGGCGGCGCCGGGACGGCAGCCTCCAAGGTCGCGGCGCTCGAGGCGGCCGGCTTCCGCGTCGCCGGCTCCCCGACCGAGCTCCCGGCGCTCCTGCGCGACGCCGGCTACCGCGGCTAGGCGCGACGACGCATGCCGACCACCGACCCGGTCGTCGCGAAAGCGGGCAGCTGATGGGCGCGCGGATGGACCTGATCGCGGGTGACGCGCAGGAGATCCTGCTCGTGATCGGGCTCGACGACCTCGACGCCTTCGATGACGAGGCGCGCTTCGATGCGCACCTCTCGCTGGGCGGCGGGCTCGACCCCACCTGGCTCGACCTGTTCGCCGAGGCCGCACGGACCGTGACGAACAGCGGCGAGCCGACCGACCTGCTCGACGCGCGTCTCGAGCTCGACGGGCCCGGGGACGCGATGAGCGATCGGACCATCGAACGGATCGACCCCACCTGGATCACCGCGGTCGCCCGGGTGCCGGACGCCGCCCTCGATGCCATCGCCGGACGCTGGATCGATCTCGTCGAGGAGGAGCTCGGCGTGCTGCCGCGCGAGGAGAAGCCGTGGATCCGCGACCTCGCCGGCCAGGTCGTCCGGTTCTGCCGCCGGGCCGACCGGGCGTCGGACGTCCTGTTCGCCTGGTCGCTGCGCTAAGCCGCACGGGGTAGACTTGCCCCGTCGCGCATCGGAGAACGGGTCCACCACCGTCCGGCGGCACGACTCCGGAAGGAAGGATCATGGCCAAGCACTCCAAGGCCGAGCGGGAGCGGCGCACCGCCCAGAGCGCTCGCGTGGCCGAGATCGAGGCCGCCTGGATGGGCAGCGTGCCCACGGCGACCGTCAAGGCCTTCACGCTCTCCGTCGAGGCCGCCCGAGCCCGCGGCCCCGAACCCCGCCGACCGGACATGGCGCCCGGCACGCTTCCGAACCCGCCTCGCCCCGGCCACGAGCCGAAGCCGGCCAAGGAAGACCCGCGAGCCCGCGGCCGCCGCGACTGACCCGATCCGCGGCTCGGAGCCGCGGTCACTCGAACCCGAGCGACCCCCAGGCCGGCCCGCCCGGCGCCTCGATGAGTTCGACCAGCACGCCGTGACAGGCGCGGGGGTGGATGAAGGCCACGGGCCCCTCCGCCCCCCGGCGCGGCGCGGTGTCGATGAGCTCGAGCCCGTCGATCTCGAGGCGGAGCAGCGTCTCTGCCAGGTTCGGCACCTCGAAGCACACGTGGTGGAACCCCTCGCCCTTGCTGGCGAGGAACCGGGCGACGCCGGTCGTGTCGTCGGTCGGCTCGACGAGCTCGACCTTCGACTCCCCCACCCCGAGGAACGCGATCCGCACGCGGTCCTGCGGGATGTCCATCACCGTTTCGAGCTCGAGCCCCAGCGCCTCCCGCCAGAACCCGAGCGTCGTCTCGATCGAGGCGACCACGAGCGCGACGTGATGGATCTTGCCGAGCCGGCCGATCGAGGGCGGCACGGCGTCGGCACGGCTCGCGGGCGGCATCGACCCCTCCTCCTCGCGTGGGCGGCGCCGACGGGCGCCGACATCCGAGCGCAGCGTACGCTTCTCGAGGCCATGGAGATGCAGGCGCGGATCAGCGGCGTTGCGATCCCGATCGCCATCCCGCCGGCCCTGGCGGAGATCCGCGACCGCTGGGACTTTGCCGCGGCGCAGGGCGCCCAGCCGCACGTCACGGTCCTCTTCCCGTTCCTCCCGGAGGTGGAGCTGACCGACGCCGTTCGCGCCGAGCTGGGAGCTGTCGCGGCGCTCGTCGCGCCGTTCGACGTCCGGTTCGCCAACGTCCGTCGCTTCGAGGGGGTCGTCTGGATCGAGCCCGAACCGCCCGAACCCTTCCGACGCCTCACCGAGGCCATGGTCGAGCGCTGGCCCGACTACCCGCCGTACGGCGGCGTCCACGACACCGTGATCCCGCACCTCACGGTGGCGGAGTCCGAGACCGCCCCGCTCGCGAGCATCGCGGACGAGGCCGCACGAGCCGTGCCCTTCACGGCCCGGGCGGAGGTCCTCGAGCTGTGGACCCAGGACGACGCAGGGCCTGTGGCGCCCGTGCTGGTCGTCCCCGCTCGGGGTCAGACCGTGATGAGCTCCCGGTGCTCGCCCCAGGCCACCCGCAGGCGGTCGCTGATCTCGCCGACGGTGGCGTGGGCGCGGACGGCCGCGAGGATCGCCGGCATCAGGTTGCCCTCGCCGGACGCCACCCGGCCGAGCTCGTCCATCGCGGCCGTCCAGGACTCGGCCGATCGTTCGGCGCGGACCCGCTGGACGCCCTCGATCTGGCGGCGCTCGCCGTCGGGGTCGATCTTGTGGATCGGCGGCGTGCGGACCTCGTCGTCGCGGAAGCGGTTGACCCCGACGACGATCTGATCGCCCGACTCGATCGCCTGCTGGACCCGGTAGGCGGCCTCCTGGATCTCGCGCTGCTGGAAGCCGCGCTCGATCGCGACGAGCGTCCCGCCCATCGACTCGATCTGGTCGAGGTAGGCCCAGGCCGCGGCCTCGAGCTCGTTGGACAGGCTCTCGACGTAGTAGGAGCCCGCGAGCGGATCCGGCGTCTCGGTCACGCCTGCCTCGTAGGCGAGGATCTGCTGGGTCCGGAGCGCGAGCCGTGCCGACTCCTCGGTCGGCAGCGCGAGCGCCTCGTCGCGGGAGTTCGTGTGCAGGCTCTGGGCACCCCCGAGCACCGCGGCGAGCGCCTGGATCGTCGTGCGCACGACGTTGTTGTCGATCGACTGGGCGGTGAGGCTGGAGCCGGCAGTCTGAACGTGAAACCGGCACAAAAGAGAACGGGCGTTCGATGCCCCGAACCGCTCCTGCATGATGGTCGCCCACATGCGGCGGGCGACCCGGAACTTGGCGACCTCCTCGAACAGCTCCGACCAGGCGGCGAAGAAGAAGCTCAGCCGACCGGCGAAGTCGTCCACGTCGAGGCCCCGCTCGACCGCCGCCTCCACGTACGCGATCGCGTCGGCCAGGGTGAAGGCGAGCTCCTGGGCGGCCGTCGCGCCGGCCTCGCGCATGTGGTAGCCGCTGATCGAGATGGTGTTCCACTTGGGGAGCTCGGCCGCGCAGAACTCGAAGACGTCCGTGACGAGGCGCATCGACGGCCGGGGCGGGAAGATGTACGTGCCGCGGGCGATGTACTCCTTGAGGATGTCGTTCTGGGTCGTCCCGGAGATGCCCGACCGCGGAACCCCCTGCGCCTCGGCGGCCGCGACGTACAGGGCCAGCAGGATCGGCGCTGTGGCGTTGATGGTCATCGAGGTGCTGACCTCGCCGAGCGGCAGGCCGTCGAGCAGGACGGTCATGTCGGCCAGGCTCGAGATCGGCACGCCGACCCGGCCGACCTCACCGGCGGCCTCGCGGGCGTCCGAGTCGTAGCCCATCTGGGTCGGCAGGTCGAACGCGACCGAGAGACCGGTCTGGCCCTGTTCGAGGAGGTACCGGAACCGGCGGTTGGTCTCCTCCGCGGTGGCGAACCCGGCGTACTGGCGCATCGTCCAGAACCGGCTGCGGTACATCGTCGGCTGGACGCCGCGGGTGAACGGGAACTCGCCGGGACGGCCGAGGTCACGGTCCTCGTCGAGCCCGGCGATGTCGGCCGCGGTGTACAGGTCCCGGACCTCGATGCCGCTGGAGGTCTCGAACCGCTCCCGCCGTTCCGGCGCCGAGGCGAGGGCCTTGGCCCGGAGCGTCGCTCGCCAGCGGTCGCGGGCGGGGTCGGGCGAGGGCCCGGCCGGGCGGTCCGGTCTGGTCACCGGATGACCACCAGCACGTCGCCGAGCTCCACGGTCTCGCCGGGTCCGACCGCGACCCGGTCGACGATCCCGTCGCGTGGCGCCCGGACCTCGTTCTCCATCTTCATCGCCTCCACCGCGAGCAGCCGGTCGCCCGCGGTCACCGCGTCGCCCGGGTTCACGGCCACGGAGACGACGCGCCCGGGGATGATGGCACGAACCTCGGTCGGGCCGTCGTGCGCGGCCGCGTCGCGGCCTCGGGTGGCCCGGGCCCGGAGGTCAGCCCGGTCGGCATCCTCGACCTCGAGCTCGAAGCGCCAGCCATCGACGACGACCTCGACGGCCTGTCGGCGGCCGCTCCTGTGGAGGCCGACCGGGCTCGTCTCGAGCGGCAGGACCAGGGCCGGAGGTGTGGGCCCCTCGCCGCCCTGGGGTCGTGCGGTCTTCGGGCTCGGCGTCGATCTCGGCGAGGACCGTGCCGCTCGCCCGGTCCGTGACCCGGATGCGTCTCATTCGGGCCATCGGTCGACGGCCTCCTCGCGGCCGGTCTCGCGCCAGCCGGTCGCCGACGGGGTCGCTCCCGTGATGTCGGATCGGGCGGCCGCCGCCCCTCCGGCAACGGCCGACGCCTCGATCGCGGCGGCAGCGGCCCGGGCGGCCCTGGTCGCCACGCTGTCGCGTTCGGCCGGACCGTCCCAGCTCGCCTCGACCCAGTCGGTGGACAGCTCGGCCCGGGCGAACCCCGGGTCGGCTGCCACGTACCGGTGGAACGGCAGCGTCGTCTGGAGGCCGGCCACCTCGGTGTCGTCCAGGGCCCGGCGAAGCGCGGCGATGGCCGCCCCTCGGTCCTCGCCGACGACCATGATCTTGGCCATCAGGTTGTCGTACTCGGGGGCGACCCGGTCCCCCACCCCGAGACCGGTGTCGACCCGCACGTCCGGCCCCGAGGGCATGACCCAGTGCCGGATGCGACCCGGTGTCGGCGAGAAGGCCCGCGAGGGGTCCTCGGCCGTGAGACGGGCCTCGATGGCGTGGCGGCTCGGCTCCGTCGCCCGGGCCGCTGCGGCGCGGACGGCCTCGGACAAGGGCTCCCCCTCGGCCAGTGCGAACTGCTCCTGGACCAGGTCCAGGCCGGTCACCAGCTCGGTGACGCCATGCTCCACCTGTAGCCGGGTGTTGACCTCCAGGAAGTAGGTCGAGCCGTCTGGCCCGCGCAGGAACTCGGCCGTTGCCGCGTTGGTCAGGCCGGCCGCCGACCCGATCCGCACGGCTGCCTCGTGGAGGCTCTGGCGCTCGACGAGCGTCAGCCCGGGCGCTGGTGACTCCTCGACGAGCTTCTGGTGACGGCGCTGGATCGAGCAGTCCCGCTCCCCGACCGCCACGACCTGGCCGGTCTCGTCGCCCAGCAGTTGGACCTCGATGTGTCGGGCCGGACGGATCTCCCGCTCGAGGTAGACCGAGCCGTCGCCGAAGGCCGAGGTCGCCTCGGCCGAGGCCGAGCTGAGGGCCGCCGGCAGGTCCGCCGCGCGCTCGACCCGTCGCATGCCGCGGCCGCCGCCGCCCGCCGCCGCCTTCACGAGGAGCGGGAAGCCGATACGCTCGGCGTCCGCGAGGATCGACGGCAACGCGTCTGCCCGGTCGACCGCCGCTGGGTCGAGTGTTCCCGGCACCGTCTCGACGCCGGCCGTCCGGGCGAGTCGGCGTGCCCCGAGCTTGTCGCCCAGGGCCTCGATCGCGGACGCGCGCGGACCGACGAACACGAGCCCTGCCTCGGTGACAGCCCGGGCGAATGCCGCGCGCTCGGCGAGGAACCCGTAGCCCGGATGGACCGCGTCGGCACCGGTCGCCCGCGCGGCGTCGAGGATCGCGTCGATGCGGAGATAGCTCTCGGCCGCGGGCGGGGGTCCGATCCGCACCGCGGCATCGGCGAGCCGGACGTGCATCGCGGCTGCGTCGGCGTCGCTGAAGACCGCGACCGCCGTCCGCCCGGTCTCGTGGCAGGCCCGGATGATCCGGACCGCGATCTCCCCGCGGTTGGCGATCAGGACGCGTGTGAATGGCCGGCCACCCACCTGACCCGCCCCGTCCCTCACCGTCTCCTCGGCCGACCGTCTTTGCGCAAAGACGTTCGGGCCTGGTCAGAGCGGGATGTTGCCATGCTTCTTCCGCGGGTTCGTTTCGCGCTTGTCGGCCAGCAGCTCCAGCGATCGGATCAACCGCGGCCGGGTCTCGGACGGTCGGATGACGTCGTCGATGTAGCCGCGCGCGGCGGCGACGTAGGGGTTCGCGAACTCGGCCTCGTATGCCTCGACCAGTCGCTCCCGCTCCGCGCTCGGGTCCGCCGCGGCCGCCAGCTCGTCGCGGTAGATGATGTTGACCGCACCATCCGCACCCATCACCGCGATCTCGGCGCTGGGCCACGCGAGGTTCAAGTCGCCGCGGATGTGCTTGCTGCTCATGACGTCATAGGCGCCGCCGTACGCCTTTCGCGTGATGACCGTCAGCTTCGGGACGGTGGCCTCGCAGTAGGCGTACAGCAATTTCGCGCCGTGCCGGATGATGCCGCCGTGCTCTTGCCCGACGCCGGGCAGGAATCCGGGAACGTCGACGAAGGTGACGAGTGGCACGTTGAAGGCGTCGCAGGTCCGGACGAACCGCGCGGCCTTGATCGACGCGTCGATGTCGAGCGCGCCGGCCAGGACCGACGGCTGCTGCGCGATGATCCCGACGCTTCGCCCGCCGAGCCGGGCGAACCCGACGATGATGTTCGCGGCCCAGGACGGCTGGATCTCGAGCAGCTCTCCGTCGTCGACGATGCGTCGCAACACGTGATGCATGTCGTAGGGCGAGCGCGGGTCGTCGGGGATGATCGTGTCGAGCTCTGGGTCCATGCGGTCGGCCGGGTCGGTCGCGTCGAGTCGCGGCGCCTCATCCAGATTGTTCGCCGGCAGGTGGGCCAGGAGTCGACGGACGTCTTCGAAGGCTGCTGCCTCGTCGGCCGCGTTCATGTGCGCGACACCGCTGCGCGTGGTGTGGGTCGTGGCGCCGCCGAGGAATTCGGCATCAACGTCCTCATGGGTCACGGTCTTCACGACGTTCGGTCCGGTGACGAACATGTAGCTCGTGCCTTCGACCATGATCGTGAAGTCCGTCATCGCCGGGGAGTACACCGCGCCGCCGGCACATGGGCCGAGGATCACCGAGATCTGCGGGATGACCCCAGACGCCATGACGTTGCGCAGGAAGATCTCGGCGTAGCCGCCAAGCGACGCGACGCCCTCCTGGATCCGCGCGCCGCCGGAGTCGTTCAGTCCGATGACCGGCGCGCCGACCTTCATCGCGAGATCCATGACCTTGCAGATCTTGCCGGCGTACGCCTCGGACAGTGATCCGCCGAACACCGTGAAGTCCTGGCTGAAGACGAAGACCGGCCTGCCGTCGATGGCGCCGTGGCCCGTGACGACACCGTCGCCGAGGAAGGACTCGTCGCGACCGTTCGTCGTCGTCACGAACGCGTCGAGCTCGACGAACGAGTCCGGGTCGAGCAGCAGGTCGAGGCGCTCGCGCGCGGTGAGCTTGCCTGCGGCGTGCTGTCTCTCGATGCGTTCCGGTCCCCCACCGAGTCGCGACGCGGCGCGCATGTCATCGAGTCGGCGCATCCGCTCTGCGTTGTCCGGCACGGCATCCGCTCCCATCATCGGCGTCTTTGCGCAAGGACGGTCGTCATCATAGCCGCGGAGAACGCGCCATCGACCCGTCCGACCGGGGCGCGGGACCTGTGGACCGATACGCGGATATCCACAGATTCGGTGAACAAGTCGCCGATGCTGTGGATAACCCCGTTGTTCGTCAACGATGCGGAAGGGGTAGCATGGGCGAGGCTGTTCCCCGACTCCGTCGGCTGCGGAGTGCCATCGACAACGGATTCGAGGTGATGCCCCCGTGACACACGTGATCGCGATCGCGAATCAAAAGGGCGGCGTCGGCAAGACGACGACGGCGATCAACCTCGCCGGGGCCCTCGCCGAGGATGGCCATCGGGTGCTCTGCATCGACATGGACCCCCAGGCGAACCTCACCGCCGGTCTCGGTATCAACCTCAACACGGTTGATCGCTCCATGGCCGATGTCCTCGCCGACGGACGATCGTCACTCGGGGACGTGATCCTCGCGACCGAGAGTGCCGGCATCGACGTCGCGCCCGCCCACATCGATCTCGCGTCGACCGAGGGCGAGTTGTTCACGGCGCTCGGACGCGAACAGATCCTCCGCGAGGCCATCGAAGGCCACGTGTCCGCCTACGACTACGTCCTCATCGACTGTCCGCCGAACCTCGGGCTCCTCACCGTGAATGGCCTGGTGGCGGCGAACGGCGTCATCATCCCCGTCCAGACCCAGTACTACGCGATGAAGGGTCTGAACAATCTCGTCAAGGTCATCAACGCGATCCGCCTGAAGCTCAACCGAGACCTGCGGATCCTCGGGCTGTTGCCGACCTTCTTCGATGCGCGGACCAACCTCGCGCGCGACATGCTCGATGAGCTGCGCGTCGTCGGCGACCACCACGTCTTCAACAGCATCGTGCGCAACACGGTGAAGCTCGGCGAGGCGCCGCTCGTCGGTCGACCGATCACGACCTATGCGGGGGCCAGTGAGGCAGCTCGAACGTATCGCGAGCTCGCCAAGGAGGTTGTCGACCTTGTCCCGGCCTGATTTCCGCGCAGCCGCGGCCCGCCGCCTGTCGGAGGACCGCGAGCTCTCCCCTGCCATCATCAGCCTGCTGTCATCGGACGGACCGATCCGCTCGGTCGGCGTCCGCATCGTCGCGATCGATCGCATCGAGCCGAACCCCGAGCAGCCTCGCCTCGCCATGGACGAGGCCACCCTCAATGAACTCGCAGCATCGATCCGGGAACACGGCGTCCTCCAGCCCATCCTGGTGCGTCCGCTTGACGCGACGCGCTTCCAGCTGATCGCCGGCGAACGGCGATGGCGAGCTTCGCGCATCGCCGGTCTCGAGACGATCCCAGCCCTTGTCGAGGAGATCGACGACGACACGGCGCTCGAGATCTCCATCATCGAGAACCTGCAGCGCGAGGACCTGTCGCCGCTCGACGAGGCGGCGATGTACGACCGCATGGTCCGCGAGCACGGCTATAGCATCCGCAAGCTCGCCGACAAGCTCGGCAAGGACAAGGGCTATCTCGAGAACCGTCTACGGCTCGCGGATGCGCCCGTAGAAGTCCGCGAGCTGGTGTCCTTGCGCAAAGACACGCTGTCGCATGCCTACGAGCTGATGAAGGTCGACGATCCCAAGAAGCGCCGCCGACTCGCCGAGCAGGTCGCGCGCGGCGAGCTGACGCTCATCAAGCTCCGCGAGAAGATCGACGGTCGGCGGACCCCGAAGGTCGCGGTCGACGCCGACGACATCGATGTCGTGATCCTGACCGCCGAGGTCGATGACGACGCGCCATCGCCGACGGCAGCCGTCCAGGTCGCGCCGGATGACGAGGCCGACGCCTGGGGGGCGGGCCGCGCCCGCGCCGAGCTGACGGAGGACTCGCTGGTCAACGCCAAACAGCACGTCGCCGAGGCGGTCGAGGAGCTCGTCGAGGTGCTGCGCAGCTCCGACGTCCGCCAGACCATCCCGTCGACGGATCGGGCGAACCTCGCGAAGTACCTGACGATCACCAAGCTCAAGCTGGAGAACGCCATCGCGATGGTCCGGAGCGACGACTAGCCTTCCCTAGCGGAGGCCGCCCTCCCCCATCATCCCTGCGAGCCAGGCCGCCGCGAGCACGGCGATCCCGACGGCCTGCGCCTCCCAGGCCCGTTCGCGACGAGTCGCGTCATCGTCACGGCCGAGCCACGTCCCGACGCTGATGACGACGACACCGACGACGGCGCCCGCGAGGGCGAGCGGGCCGGCTCCCGTCACGAGCAATGAGCCCAGTGCCACGCCACCGACGAACCCGAAGAGGCATGCCGCCACGGCCCACGCCCGGTCCGGACCCAGAGCCGTGGCGACCGACGTGACGCCGGCGGCGGCGTCGCGATCGACGTCCGCGCGGGCGTTGGCGATCGCGAGAGCAGTCCCCGCGACGACGGCTGTGGGCAGGAGGATCGCGAACGCCGGCGGCACGCTGCCCGCGGCGCCCAGCCAGCCGAACACGGGCAGCAGCGGCACGCCGAGCGCGAACGGCAGCCATGACCAGGCCGTGCCCTTCGCGAACAGGTCGTAGCCGTAGCCGATCGCCAGGATCAGGACCGCCAGAGCCAGGGTGGGCCACCCCGACGGCGCCGCGAGGAGCAGGCCGACGGCCGCGGCGACGGCCACGCCGACCCTCGCCGCGGGCCGGGCGACCAGTCCGGCCGGGATGGGCTTGCCGGGCTTGTGACCGGCGTCGTGGGGCGCGTCGATGACGTCGTTCAGCATCCCGATCGAGGCCTGCAGGCTGATCATGGCGACGACCGAGGCGGATGGCGGTCGGCCCGTCGCCGCCGGCCAGCGCGGCGAACGCCGCGGTCGCGAGACCGTCGAGGACCGATGGGAACGGATGCGCCAGGCGGACGAAGCCGCCGACGCGACGGCCGATCGACGGTCCGGGATGAGGCATCAGGGCGGAGGGAGGCGTCGGCGGGCCCGACGACTCAGACGAAGACGGTCTCGCCGAAGTTGGCCACGAGATAGGCGATGAGGCGGTCGCGGGCGTCGGCGACCTGCGAGCGCAGACCCGGCACCAGGGCGTGCAGGGTGACGGCCGGGACGACGAGATGGCCCGCCCGGTCGCGACCGAGGGCCGCCGGCGGCCCGCCGCCAGAAGCGAACACCCGTTCGAAACCAGCCTCGTCGAGTCCGGTCATCTTCCGGAAGTCGTCGACGACCTTGACGATGCCGCGCCGGATCACGACGTCCCGCAGCAGCTCCGCGACCCAGGCGTCGATCTGGCCGTCGGCCTGCTCGCCGAGACGGGCCCGATACTCCTTCGGATCGCTCGACAGCCCGGTCGCTCCCACGGTCCCTCCTGTGTCCTCGCTCGACGCCGCGAAGTATGCCAGAGCGCACGCCCCGGCCGCCGGTCCCGGACCCCGATCGCGCGCTCAGCTGCCGGTCGCGGCGTCCTCGAGACGGGGCGGCGCGTTGTCGGCCGCTGCCGCGCCGGCCTCGGCTGCGGCCGCCTCGGCTGCCGCTCTCGAGCCTTCCGGCCAGTCGTTGAACTGCTCGGTCAGCCACCGCCCGACGCGTCCGGGCACGGGCACGTCGGGGGCGTCCGCGACCATCGCGCGGAGCGCCACCGAGACCTCGTCCGTGAGGCGCCCGATCGCCTCCCGGGTCGGGCGTCCGGATGTCGGCAGCGGCTCCCCCACCCTGACCCGGACGTGACCGCCGAAGCGCAGCCAGCTCGTGCCGTTGATGGCGATCGGCACCAGTGGCACACCGGAGCGCAGCGCGAAATACGCGCCCCCTTCGCTGAGCGGCAGCAGGTCTCGCTCGCCGGGATGGATCCGGCCCTCGCCCGCGATCGCGACGATGCCGCCGTCGCCGATCACGGCGCCGACCCGTCGGGTCACCTCCAGCAGGTCGTTCTTGCCGGGCTTGTACGGGATGGCCGTCCCGGTCCAGTGCATGACCCGGTTCCGGCCACCGATATGCATGTCCTCCTCCTTCGGTCCGAAGAAGAAGAGCCGGGGCCGGAACGGCAGGATCGCCATGAGCATGAACGGGTCCGACCAGCTCAGGTGGTTGAAGCAGTAGATCGCCGGGCCGTCAGGCAGCCGCTCTCGTCCCTCGAGCCGCACGCGGAGCCATCCGCGAGTCAGTCCCGCAACGAGGATCCGCGACAGGTAATACCGGATCGTCCGCCGCCATGGGTGGATGGAACGCGTGCCCGACCGGGCGGTCGTCACCGCGGCGCCGCCCGCTCGACCGCGGCCGGATCCAGGTCGGCCAGCCGCTCGATGACCACGTCCGCGAGCTCGGCCGTGCCGGGTGCCGGCGGGACGCTCGCGTTGGGGACCAGCACGACCGTCATCCCCGCGGCCCTGGCCGCCCGGACGCCGTTGCGCGAATCCTCGACGACCAGTGCGGACGCGGGCGCGACGTCCAGTCGTCTGGCGACCTCGAGATAGACGTCCGGCGCCGGCTTGCCGTGGGCCACCTCGTCGGACGAGACCACGACCTCGAACGTGTCCGTCAGCCCAGTGGACGCGAGGGCGGCCGCGATGACGTCGGCGTGCGCCGACGAGGCGATGGCGACCCGCCAACGCGCCGCGATCCGGAGCACGGCTTCGACCGCGCCATCGATCCGGGGCGCCCCTTCACGTGCGTACCGGGCGACGACCCCGTCGACGATGGCCCGCTCGATCTCCTCGTCAGGCACGGCCAGGTCCAACCGCTCACGCATGATCCGCGCCCAGGCGTGCGAGTTCGCGCCCATGACGGCCGCCTGGTCGTCCTTCGTCCATCTGCGCCCGTGGTCTGATGCGAACCGGGCGCGGACCTCGTCCCACCAGATCTCCGAGTCCACGAGCACGCCATCGAGATCGAAGATGACCGCGTCGATCAGCGGTCGGCCTTCGGCGGCGGCAGGAGCGGGACGGGCTTGCCTCGGCGCTTGGCCTTGGCCGGAGCCGGACCGGACGCGGCCACGACCGGGACGGGCGCGCTGCGCCCATCGATCGCGTCGTAGAGGCCCATGACGAATTCGGCAACGACGTCGGCGTCGGCATCGGAGCCGCGCAGCACGTTGCCCTCGACCTGGAAGTTGATCAGCCGGTGACCGCCCTGGATCTCGATGGCCAGCTCCCCGAGCTGGATCCGGTTCCAGCGGATGAGCTTGCCCGCCGCCCGCGGCCCCTCGCCCGGCACGTTGACCCGGACGTTGATCTGCGCCAGGCCGGCCGGCCCCGGCACGAAGACCGTGTAGCGGATCGCCGGGTCATCGCCCCAGACCACCCAGCACTCCGGGTCGGCATCGGCCCCCAGCATCGACAACGCAGCCTCGATGGTCGCGACGACCTTGGGCGCCATCGAATCCTTGCGCGGCGCGGCGGCGCGCCAGTCGCTCAAGCGCATGGACATCCTCCAGGGCTCAGGACGCACTCGATGCGTGTTTGCGGGCGAGGCTAGCATACGGGTGTCGCACTCGGACCTGGTCGATCGGCCGATGCGAATCGGTCGTTGAGCGTTGAGGGTTGTGCGATGCGGATCGATCGCGCGTTCGTCGGCTGGGGTCTCTTCTTCATCCTGGTCGGGGCGATCCCGCTGGCCGTCAACGGCGGCTCCCTGACACGGGACCAGGTCGCCGACTGGTGGCGGTTCTGGCCGCTGCTCCTGATCGGTGTGGGTCTCGGCCTGATCCTGCGCAAGACCCCATTCGAGGCCATCGGCGGCCTGCTCATCGCCACGGCCTCGGGACTGATGGTCGGCAGCCTGCTGGCGGCCGGCGTGACGGGATTCCCCGGCGAGTTCTGCGGACAGGCCGAGCGAGCGGTGTCCTTCCCGTCCCAGTCGGGCGCGCTCTTCGAGGACGCCGAGGTCGAGCTCGACCTCGACTGCGGCGACATGACGGTCACGACGCGACCCGGCCCGGGCTGGTCGGTCGAGGGCGAGGACCGCACGCCCGGCGGTCCCGAGATCCGGAGCGACGAGGCGTTGCTGGTCGTGCGCTCGGCCGACGGCGAGCGCGGGCCGCTCGACTTCGTCGGCCGCCACACGACCTGGCGGATCGGCCTGCCGACGGACCCCCACCTGGGCCTCCACGCCGAGGTCAACGCCGGGTCGGCGACATTCGACCTCGCCGGGGCGAGCCTCGACGTCGTCGACCTCGAGACGAACGCCGGCAGCACGATCGTGGATCTCGGCGGCGCGCGGGTCGTGGACGAGATCCTCATCGAGATGAATGCAGGCTCACTCGGGCTGACACTGCCCGCGACGTCGACCCACGGCTCGATCACGGCCAATGCCGGCTCGGTGGACCTGTGCGTCCCCGCTGGGGTGGCCGTGCGGCTGCAGACCAACGACAGCGTCCTCAGCTCGTTCGACTACGACGACCAGGGCCTCGTCCAGGACGGCGACACGTGGTCGTCGCCCGACTTCGACACGGCCGCCCAGCGCATCGACCTGGTCACCGAGGGCAACGCCGGCTCGTTCACCCTGAACCCCGAGGAGGGCTGTCATGGCTGATCGGCTGTATCGATCGCGCGACGATCGCATGCTCGCGGGCGTCGCCGGTGGGCTTGCCCGGGTCATGGACGCCGACCCCTCGATCATCCGGGTCGTGTGGGTCGTCGTGACCGTGCTGAGCGGCGGCATCGGCCTGCTCGTGTACATCGTCATGGCCGTCGTGGTGCCCGAGGCCCCCGATGGCTGGGACGCGGCGCAAAGCGCCCAAGCGGCTGCCGCGACGCCCCGTGGACCCGTCCCGCCCGGTGGCTGGCTCGGACCCGACGGCACGGTGGTGCCGCACGCGGGCGCGGCGCCGGGCACGACGTGGGGAGCCGGCGCGACTGCGTCGGGCGCTGCGACCGCCGGCACGCCGGCACTCGCCGCGACCACGCCACCAGCGACTCCGGAAGGCTGGGCGACGCCACCGCCACGCGCCTCCGGCGACGGCCGGATCATCGCCGCGGTCATCGGCGGGATCCTCATCCTCGTCGGTGGTGCGCTCCTGGTCCGCGAATTCATGCCGGCCGTCGACCTCTCGACGGTCTGGCCGGTGATCTCGATCGGGTTCGGCGTCCTGCTGCTCATCCTCTCGGTGCGTCCCCGCCGGACGGCGGGCTGACCCCTCCCGACCACCCCGACCGTCCCGTACGATGGGGACGTGGAGGTCGAGGTCATCCCGTGGGTCGCGATGGTCGCCGGCGCCGGCTTCATCGGCGGGCTCGCCTTGCTCGTGCGTGGCATGGGCGGCTACCGGACTGCGTCCCGCATCGCCGACACGTCGACCTCGAGGATCGATTCCATCGCCGCCGGCGAGGTCCGTCTCACTGGGGTCATCGAACCGGCCGAGCTGGTGCTCGTGTCGCTCCTCCAGAGCGTGCCCTGCGTCTACTACCGCGCGACGATCCGCGAGGACAACGACGATCTTGGCGACACCGAGGAGCGATCGGTCGGGTTCCGGGTCCGCGACGCGACCGGGAGCGTCCGGGTCTTCCCGCGCGACGCCCGGGTCGATGCGCCCGTCCGGTTCGACGAGGCGAGCGGCTCGCTCGGCGACGAGCCGCCAGGGCTCGTCATGCGCATCGGCGACAGCGTCCAGGTCGGTGAGCCCGACCGGGAGGCCGCGATCGCCGAGCTCCTTCGCGTCCACGAGGCCGAACCGGCCGGCTTCGGGCGGCTGGGCGCAGACGATGCCGGGCATCGCGGCGGACGACACTACCGCGAGGCCCGCCTGGAGCCGGGCGACGTCATCACGGTCGTCGGGCGCGCGCTGCCGTTCGGCGACCTGCCCGACCCGGCCGGCGCGGACATCGGAAGCGGGCCCGATGCCGTCGTCGCCGGCGACCCGGAGGTGGCCGCCGACCTCGCGGCGGCCCGCGCCGCCGGCAGGCTCGTCGCCGATCCGGAGGACGCCTGGGGCAATGCCGGCATCCCGGGCTTCGGCATCGGGCAGCCGATCCGCGCGGCCGAGATCGACCCCGCGGCGAATCCCCTCCCCCTCGGCGCCCCGGGGCTCGCCGAGCGCGTCGAGCGGACGTTCGAGATCGACCCCGAGACGCTCGTCGTCGCCGCCTCGGACGAGGTACCGCTGCTCATCGCCCACGGCGCGCCCGGGACGGCCGCGGCGCGCCACGGCGACCGGTTCCTGCTGGGGCTGGTCGGTGCCGCCGTGTCGGTGATCTCGGCGATGGTCTTCGCGATCATGCTCAATGGCGGCTTCGGGTCGTGAACGCGCCGGAGTTCGCGGCGTCCTTCGCGGTCGGGCTCGTCGTCGTCATCGTCGGGTTCGTCGTCGTCTCGAGCTACAACGCCGTGATGGCCCTGCGCCAGCGGATCGACAAGGCGTGGGCGAACATCGACGTCATCCTCAAGCAGCGCCACGACCAGCTGCCGGCACTCGTCGCGGCCGTCCGCGGGCTGATGGCCTTCGAGCAGGACGTCCTGACCGAGGTCACGCGCGCCCGCGCGGCGTATGTCCCGACCGCGCCGATCCCCGCCCAGGCCGGCGTGTCCGAGCAGACGAGCACCGCCCTGCGGACGCTGTTCGCGACGATCGAGCGCTACCCGGACATCAAGTCCGCGGGCAACGTGGCCGACCTGCAGGCGGAGATCGAGCGACTCGAGGGGATGATCGCGGACCGGCGCGAGCTCTACAACGACCAGGTCTATCGATACAACACGCGCATCGCGCAGGTCCCGACGAACGCCCTCGCGGCGGTCTTCGGCTGGCGCCCGCGCGACTTCTTCAGCGCCGATCCGGCCGACACCGCGCGCCCGGACACCTCGCTGGACGCGGCCGCGTCGCGTGACTGACCCGACCTCGTCCGCCGGCGGTCCGGGCACGGCGGAGCCGGCGCCAGAGCGGCAGGTCTGGCTGGTGCGGCACGGCGAGACCGAATGGGCGCGGCTCGGGCGCCATACCGGTCGGACCGACATCCCCCTGACGACCCTCGGCCGGGAGCAGGCCGTGGCGCTCGGGCGGCGGCTCGTGGGCCACGCCTTCGCCCTCGTGCTGACCAGTCCGCTCTCGCGTGCCACCGAGACCGCACGGCTCGCGGGCTTCGGCGACGTCGCCGAGCTCGACCCCGACCTGCGCGAGTGGGACTACGGCGATCTCGAGGGCCGCCTCACCGCGGAGATCCAGACGGACTTTCCCGGCTGGTCGATCTGGGCCGGGCCGTGGCCGGGCGGCGAGACCGCCGACGAAGTGGCGCGGCGTGCCGACCGGGTGCTGGCGCGCTGCCTGGACCCGGGCGTTGCCGGCGATGTGCTCCTGGTCAGCCACGGGCACCTGTTGCGGGTGCTCGCTGCCCGCTGGCTGCGGCTCGCGCCGGCCTCGGGCGGGCTGTTCGCCCTCGGCACGGCGACGGTCTCGATCCTGGGCTGGGAACGCGACCAGCCGGTCATCGAGACCTGGAACGAGGCCTGCCGCCTCGAAGGCTGATGCGCCGGACGCAGTGGTAGTCCGCCGGCGTTCGCCTCCGGCGCGCACGGCCGCGTTCGCGAACGTCGGCTTTGCCGTCAGGCCACCGTTAGCGGCACCGCCGGCGGATCCGTCAGGCGGGCTCGACATTCCCGGTGTTGCCGTCGACCGTGACCCGCATGCCGGTGCGGAGTCGGGACGTGGCGTCCCCGCAGCCGACGACCGCCGGGATCCCGTACTCGCGGGCGATGATCGATGCGTGCGCCGCGGCACTACCCACGTCGGTCACGACCGCCGCAGCCCGGGTGAAGAGCGGCGTCCATCCCGGTGCCGTGAGCGGCGCGACAAGGATCTCGCCGGCTCGAAGCTCCTCGAACTCGTGCGCGCCGCGGATGACCCGAACAAACCCCGTCGCTCGACCCGCCGACGCGGGCGTGCCTGAAACGAGCGCGCCGTCCGATCGGACGGCGCCGAGGAGTCGCGGATAGGAATCGAACGTCGAGCGCACGATCCGGCTCATCCGCCCGACGACCAGCGGCGCAACCAGGCGGGCCTGCGCCTCCCGCCGAGCCCGGCGAGCGGCCACGTCGACAGCCGCGGTCAGGTCGTCGCCGTCGAGCGCGGTCAACGCCTCGGCCCGGGTCAGGAAGAAGATGTCGTCGGGCTCCTGGATCGCTCCCCGCGCGACCAGAACCTCGCCGATCCGCAGCACCGCCCGGCGCATGACCGGCCAAGCGATCGTCAGCTCGGCCGCCTGTTCCTCCCGAACCGGGACGAGATACTGGGTCTCCGCCAGCAGTCGTCGGAACGCCCGAAGTCGCCGCGGCGACGAAGCCAGGACCTGAAACGCGGCTGCCTCGGCCGCTTCCCGCGTCTCGACCAGACGGGCGTGATGCTCGGCCGGCCTCGTCGCCGTTGCCGTCGATGGCAACGACGGCCGCCACCAGTCCAGTGATGCGACCGCGTGCCGGCCAGGATCGGTCGGCGGCTCGAAGCCGGCGAGGAGGGGCAGGTGGCTGCCACCGAGCGACTTGGCCAGGTGGCGACGATAGAAGCGGGCGAGGTTCATCTCCATCTTGTACGCCGCCCCCGACAACGCCGCGATCGATGTGAAGTAGGCACCCGAGAGGCCGGCGAGCTCGTCGATCAGGACCGGGAGCTGGCCGATCGGCATCGACTCGACCCGGCCCTCGGCCGACGACACGGCCGCCCGGTAGCGCGGCTGGACGTCGTCGCGCCATTCCCGCTCGCAGGCCGCCACGACATATCGGACGGTCGGCGGGATGATCCCGGCGGTGTAGTGCGGAGGTCGAACGAAGTGCCAGAGCATGCTCGGGAAGCTGCGAGCCAGGGTCGCGGCCGATAACCAGTTGACCGAGTAGAAGTACCAGCCGTTCACCACCACGTGGTACGGCCGCGGGGCACGCTGCCCGATCCACTCCCGGAGCAGCGCGTGCAGGCGCTCCTCCATCGCGGACAGCAGCCAGGATTCGAAGAGCGGCGTCACCGGCTCGGGGATCCACTCGCCGAACCGCAGGGTTCGGGTGAAGGCGCCCGGCGCGGGCGGATCCCACGAGATCGTGGCATCGATCGGGCGGACGTCCTGGAGCTGCTCGACCGCCGGAGTGCTCATGACCGGCCTTCCGGGGTGGCCGCGGCGATCAGGGCCCTGACGGCCCGATCGACGTCGTCCGCGGTCTCGTCGGCCGAGGCGCCAAGCTGGTCCCGCCACAGGCGCAGGGCCGACGACGCCGTGAGGATGACCAGCAAGCGCGCGATCCACTCCCGATCGGCCTTGGACGGAGGCGGGTCGATGGAACCGGCGAGTCGGTGAAACGCCGCGAGACGCTCGGGCATGTTGATCCGGCGCGCCTCGTCGGACGCCGGGCTGGCCATCGCCGCGCGGGCGAGATCGTCGAAGGACTCGACGTGGTCGATGTACGCCCGGATCCCGGGCCTGAGCTCGGCCACCGTGCGCGGGACGGTCACTCGATCGAGGCCCGCCCGCCGCACGACATGCGGGTAGACGGCCGCGATGAGGTCACGCTTGGTCGCGAAGTGGCGATAGATCGTCGGGACCGAGACGCCGGCATCGCGCGCCACGGCGGGGATCGAGACGGACGCGATGCCCTGGGCCATCACGCGGACGGTCGCATCGAGGATGCACGTTCGCGTCTCCGCCGCTCGCTGCGCTCGAAGCTCGCTGCGGTACTGGCGTGCCGCAGGATTGGCGATACGAGTCATATCGTGAATGTACGACGCGTGTCAACATGCCTCTTGCGTTTCCCTGGGGAGACGTACGAGCCCATTTTTCGTCAACGGGTCGGAAGAACGAGTCGATCGACAGATCCGGCCTGCTCGACCGCGCACACCTGGAAGTCCAACGCACCGTCGACCGATGGAAGGCGCTGACTGATCAGGACGTTGACCGGTTCGGGATCAGGAACCGAGTGGCTCCGGCGGTAGGATTCGAACCTACGACATGGCGGTTAACAGCCGCCCGCTCTACCACTGAGCTACGCCGGAGCGAGGACGCGGGGCACCGGGCGCGATGCCGGGGCCGCCCGCGTGATGGGCGTCGAATCGACGCCGCGCGACAGGATAGCACGCGGCCCCTCGCGGGCCCGGTGCCCGGTCAGACTGCCCGCAGCCCCTGCAGGCGGCCGGCGCGATCGCTACGCGATGGCCTTGGCGGCGCTCCGGAGCTGGAAGGCGGCAACGATCTGGGTGATGCCCAGGATGACCAGCCAGATGCCGCCGAAGAGCGCGAGCGTCAGCGCCGAGCTGATCGGGTACATCAGGACGATGGTGCCTGCCACCACGCCGAGGATCGCGCTGAAGAGCCGCCAGTTGCGACCCTCCTTGACCTCGAAGGCGGTGACGAACCCGATGATCCCCTGCGACACCCAGAAGATGCCGAGCACGAAGATCACCACCTCGACCGACTGGAACGGCGTCCGCAGCAACGCGAAGCCCACGATCACCGAGAGCACGCCGATGATCGCCGAGAGCACCTTCATGCTGGTGCTCGCATCCTCGGTGAAGGCGCCGATGATCGAGTAGATGCCGCTGACGAAGAGCCAGACGGCGAAGAAGATCGCCACGGTCACGATCGTCGCCCCCGGCCAGGCGAACGCCAGGATCCCGAGGATGATGCTCAGGATGCCCATCACGAGCACCAGACCCCAGTGCCTGGCCACCCCGGCCATCATCGCCTGGGCCTGATCCGCAGTGCCACTCGCGGTCGCCATCTCATGTCCTCCGACGTGCGCGCGCTCGTCAGGTCCTGACCACGTGCCGTGGCCATCTCTCCTTCGAGCATAGCCGCGAGCCGGACGGGAATCTAGGGGCTCTCGATGGGGCTGTCCGCCCGGTTCCCCCACTCCTCCCACGATCCCGCGTAGCTGCGGACGCCCTCGAAGCCGCCCAGCTCGTGGAGGACGAACCACGCGAGCGCGGCACGAACGCCGCCCTGGCAGTACGTCGCGCGGAGCTCGGCGGGATCGGCGCCGGAGGCGCGCACCAGCGCGACCATCTCGTCGACCGGCCGGAACGTGCCCTCGTCGGTCAGCAGATCGCCGAAGTAGCGAAGGCGGGCGCCCGGGATGTGGCCGCCACGCTTCGCCCGAAGGTCGCTGCCGACGTACTCGCCGGCGGTCCGGACGTCGAGGATGCGGGTCGGGGCGTCCGCGCCGCTGCTCGCCTCACGGCTCCAGGCGAGGACCTCGTCGTATGTCGCCAGGAGCGTGTCGTCGCGTTCACCGAGCGTGACCGGGACGCGCAGCGCGTCGGCGAGGTCGGCCTCGGGGACGTCGGTGGTCGTCGGCTGGCCGGCGCGTCGCCAGGCCTCGATGCCACCGTCGAGGATGTGCACGCGGTCGCGCGGGAAGCCGTAGAGGCGGAGCAGCCAGTAGCCGCGGATCGCCTGGCGGTTCAGGCCGACGTCGTCGTAGAGCACGACCCGGTCGCCCTCGCCCACCCGCCAGCGTCGAAGGACCGCCTCGGCCTGCTCGCGGGTGGGAACCAGCCACTCCCGCTCGGCATCGCCGGTGTCGGGCGCGGTGCCGCGCAGGGCCAGTTCCTTGTGAAGGTCGCTGTAGGTCGCGCCCGCGATGTGGCGCTTGTTGTAGACCCGGCGGTCCGGCGCGACATGGACGACCCGGACGTCCGGGTCCTCGTGGTGCGCCGCCAACCATTCGACGCCGACGAGCGGACCTGGCGCGTCGGCGCGCGACGCCTTCCCGAACGTCGGCGGCTTCCTGGCGCTCTTGGCTGGCGCCATCTCAGGTCGACTCTGGGTGCGTCGGCGGCTCGATCATCAGCACCCATGCGGCCTGGACGCCGAGGAACAGCAGGATCGCGAGGATGATCCCCTCGATCTGGATCGGCGTCAGCTCGAATCCCAGGCTCCGGACGAATTCGGGGGCCAGCGCGATGGCCGTTATGACGGCGTAGATCGGGATGACGACCCACTCGATCACGCGGACGATGCGCGGACAGTCGTGCTCCTCGCGGAGCGTCCGCACGAACCAGATCGACGCGAGCAGGCCGATGGCACCCGCGGTCACGAAGGTGACCCGCCACAGCCAGCCGACATCGGGCGCGACGAGCGAAAGGATCGACATGACGCCCGGCAGCAGGAAGTGCAGGGAGACGGCGTACGCCATGCGCCGATGACCCTCGTCGTGCCAGAGGGTCGCCCTCGACTGGACGACGACCCACCACAGGCCGAGCAGGGTGAAGCTGACGGTGCTGACAGTCGTGTAGAACGACTCCGGGGTCACGTTCGAGATGCTAGCAGGCGCTACCCTCCACTCGATGAACGCCTCCGCGCCGCAGCGCTTTCGAACGTTGGTCCTCCTCTACCCGGTGCTCGACGCGCGCTGGGATTCCGGGATCAAGCGGCGCCGCGCGCAGCGCGTGATGACACGCGAGGAGCGCGCGGCGGTCGAGGGTGTCGTGGAACGGCTGCCGGAGACGGTCCGCGCCTGGAGCGACGGGCTCGCCGATCTGGAGCCGCTTGACGTGATCGAGATCCGCCGTCCAATCTCGTCACTGTCCTCGAGCGGCGGCGGCCGATGGTGGGTGGGGCCGCGCGAGTGCCGGGACGCCCTCGAGATGCATGCCTCGCCGGATCGCTATGACTCGGTGTATGCACTCTGGCCGTGCGCTCCCGACGTCCCGCAATGCGGTTGGGGCTGCACGATCGGGGCGTCCGAAGCGACGTTCGGAGCCGGGTTCAGCTCGATCTCGACGGATCACTGGCGGAGCCTCGCCACGGACCCGACGCCCGCGCAGGGCTACGTCCACGAGTGGCTCCACCAGGTCGAGGGGTTCTATCGCGCGCTCGGGCTCGGCGAGGCCGAGCTGCCTGGCCTGCACGAGGCCGGGTCATTCGGGTCGACGCGGCCGGCGGATGAGCCGCCGTTCGGGTACACGTACGCCGAGTACCACGACGGTGTGCCGGGCGATTCCCGGACGGGCGCCCATACCTGGGCTCCTTGGTATCAAGACTGGATGACCGGCCGGCTGCGCCCGGCCGGTGAGGCCGACGCGCCGCCCGCTCCGATCGGACTGACGCCCGAACGCTGGGCCCTGCGCTCGCGCTAGGGCCCGGTCCGTTAGCGGTCGGGCGGCAGGTCGCCGGAGAAGATGACGCCGTTCCAGTCGAGGGTACTGGCCGATTCCCGTTCGAAGATGACCGCGGAGAGCCCCTCGTAGGCGCCGGCGCCGACCAGTTCGATATAGGTGACGCCGCGGCCGTCTGCTGAGAGGTCCGACGTGCCGGTCAGCGGCCCCGTCCACGTCCCCTGATCGTTCTCGATGGCGACGGTCCCCCACAGCACGTCCCCGAGAAATGTGTCTGGGCCGGCCTTGAAGCGGTCAGCGTTGTCGGTGACCGTCACCGTCCCGGTCAGACGCGCATCGCTCATCTCGGAGCGGGCGGTGCGCTCCCGAACCCGTTCCCGGATCCCGCCGTCGACTTCGACGCTCTCCTGCCACGTCGGCCGCCGGTCGCCTCCGCGTCGTACAGGAGGTGACCGGTAACGAGCCCCGGTGTTCCCGCCGACAGATCGGGCGACGGAGCCGGTGACGAAGCCGGCGACGACGCCGACGACGGAGTCGGCGACGCCGCCGGTGTACAGCCGATGAGCAGGGCCGCCACGATCGCGGTCATGCCAGTGGACCTGAAGACCTTCACAGCACTCCCCTTCCTGTCGCCCACGCGTGCGGTCGCGGGTGATGCATGACCGATAGATGCCGGCCGATGCCGTGAGGTTGGCCCGTAGGCTCTTTTGAAGGCACCCAACCACGTCGCGTCCGGCGGCATCTGGACACCCGACAGCAGCGATCGATCGCGACATCGCAACGAGCGAGCGCTAGGATCGGCAGGCCGAGGGTGATGTGAATGCGGTGACGACAGCAGCGAAGGCGGCGGCGTCGGCCGACGACGCGCTCGTTCGCCGCGCGCGCACCGGTGATGCGGCAGCGTTCAGGGTCCTCGTCGACACCCGGATCGATCGCTGCTACCGCCTGGCTTGGTCGATCCTTTCCAACGAAGCCGACGCAGCCGACGCGACCCAGGATGCGCTCGTGTCCGCCTGGCGACGAGCTGCCCCGCCTGCGCGATCCGTCAGCGTTCGACGGCTGGCTCAACCGGATCGTCGCCAATGCGGCACTGATGGCGCGCCGCCACCGCGTCCGGCTCCGTGAGGTGACGGTCGGACCGGATCACCCGGGCGAGGATGCCCGGCCGCTCGAATCGCAGCCGGACGCGAATGCCAGGACGGAGGCGGACGCTGTGGTCGACAGCGACGCGATCGCGCGCGCCTTCGACCGACTGCGACCGAAGGACCGGATGATCCTCGTCCTCCACCACGTCGAGGAACGGTCAGTGGCAGAGATCGCGCGATCGCTCGGCATCCCGGAGGGAACGGCCAAGTGGCGCCTGCACGCTGCCCGCACCGCGCTCGAGAAGGCGATGGAGGCCGAGGCATGAGCGGCCTGCGGTTGACGGACGCGCAGATCTCCCGGGCGCTCCGTGCCCACGTCCCGGATCGCTCCCAGGGCGGTCTGCGGGACCGGACCCTCGAGTCGGTGGAGGCGACACCCCAGCAGCGGGCACTGCCCTGGTTCCTCGGGAACCTCAGCAACGCGGACCCGGTCAGCCGCCGGCGGAGCCTGCTCATCGTCGCAGCTCTTCTGGTCGCCGTGGCGCTCGCGACTGCCGCGGCAGTCGGGGCGTTGCGCCTCCTCCAGCATGACCCCGTTCAGGACCTGAGCCTCGAGCCGCCGGACGACCTGTATGCGTTCGTCGTCTCGAGCTACGATCGCTTGCCCGAGCTGCCGCCCCTCGCCTTGACGTGGCAAGACAGCGGCTCGGACAAGGGCCGCGTCTACGTTCATCGGTCGGGGGCCGTCCGATTCGATCGGTTCACGTCAGCCGAGGCGGCCGAGCCATCCAGCTACACCGTCCTCAGCGACCACCGCGTCAGCGGTATGGCGACCGTCGGTTCCGACATGGTCTGGGTCGAAGCTGGTCATGAGGCCATCGGGGAGGACCCGCGGGTGTTCATCCAGACCGTCCTCAGTGGCGAAGGCCCGGACTGCGAGATGGTGCGCGATCCGAGTGAGGCCGGCAGTGGGACCGCGGAAACGGGCTGGAGATACGTCGGCGTCGAATACGTTGCGGGGCGCCCCACGCACCACGTCGCGTGCATCGGCGACCTCTGGATCGACGTCGAGACGCGGCTGCTCCTGCGCATCCGGGAGCCGGAGACCGATGACGCGGGTCAGCCCATCCCGGGTCGTCCGGAACCACGGAAGTCACCAGATCGCGTTCGGCGAGCAGCCGGCAGCGCTGTTCGAAGCGCCAGAGGGCGTGGCTCACGTGACGAGCGAGGCGTACAGCGCCTACCTCTGCACGCGCGACGTGCGGACTGAGGTTGAAGTCGGGTTCGGGACGAGAGAATGTGCCCAAGCCGAGCAACCGGAGCCCACGCCGGAGGCGACGCCGAGCCCGACCCCGACCGCGTATCCCACCCCGCGCGACTGTGCTGTGCCGCCCGACCCGAGCGCGCCGACCGGCCCCCTGACCTGGACCCAGGCGAGCCTCAAGGAGGATTGGCCCGCGCCGGTCCGTCCCGAGCCTGCCGGAGGGGCGCCCGTCCTGCGGTGGCCAGGGACGATCGCCGAGGAACGTGGGCGCCATCAGTACACAGATCCGTCGGGCGACACCGGGTCCGAGTGCTTCCCGTGGGCCGATATCCAGGAGGTGGCCGGCCCCGGCAGTTGGGGACTCCTCTCGAACCAACCTCCGTTCGTTCATCCCAGTGAGCAGTGGATCGCATACGGGGCGGTCTTTGATGTCGATCGCGACGGTGTTCCCGACTGGCGATACGGGATGGACAACATGCCCGTCGACGCGACGGGTGAGCGGCCTCATCGGGTGTGGGTCACGGACCTCCACACTGGTCGGACGGAGTCGGCGGCAGGCCCACCATATGGCGCGGTCGTCGGGGACAGCTGGTATCCGCCCGGGTTTGGGAGATACAAAGTTGCCATGAGCATCTACGGACCCGGCCGGCCGGGGCAGATCCCGAAGTCCAAGGAGCAGCTCGCCACGGACGTTCGGTTTTACGCATGGGCCTCGGTGCATCCAGGATGGCCGAGTGGTGGCAACGGACTATGCCCCGGATGCCGGGTGGCTGGATCCGTCGATACTCGGAGTGGGCCAAAACGAGGTGAGTCCGTTCGGCGGCGACCACACTGTTTGCGTCGTGCCACCTCAGCGCGGCTGCCGGGAAACGGACAGGGACGGCGCCACGTTCACCTTCACCGTCCCGGATGGTTGGGCCTGGAGCGATCCGGAGAGCGGTGTGGACGCTCGCGGGAAGGAGGTCTCCAGCAGCGGGCTGATCAAGCCAGCCACGGGAACGGCGGCGCCCCAGGGGATGAGGCTGCAGTTCCTTAGGGGCGGCTGGCTCTTCGGCGATCCGTGCCGCACGGCCGACGCGGTGCCGGACATCCGGGTCGGACCGACTGCGAACGAGTTCGCGGACGCGCTCGCCGCTCACCCTCAGCTGGACGTGACGACGCCGGTCCCCGTCACGCTGGGTGGATATCGCGGGAAGTACCTCGAGCTTCAGGTACCGTCGGACATCGCGGTCTGCACGAAGGGCTATCACCCATGGGCACCGGCCTACTACGCCCCGGGTCCCAACCAGCGATGGCACATCTGGAGCCTCGATGTCGACGGTGTCCGCGTCGTGATCCTGAGCGAGGACTTCGCGGGAACGTCGGCTCTGGACGTCGCGGAGATGCGCGCCATCATCGAGTCCATCCAGATCAGCCCCTGACGGCCGACAACGTCCGTGCGCCGCTCACGCGGCGCCACGGCGCCACGGCGCCGCTCGCGCGGCGCCTCGAGGTCAGGCCTTGGGCTCGTCCGTATCGGCATCCGGTGTCACGGCCTCGGCCACGGCCGGAGCCGCAACCGCGGTCGCTTCAGCCGCGTGCGTTTCAGCCGCGGGATCCGACGGGGACAGTGACGACGCCAGCGAGCGCCAGATGCGGACCGCCGCGTTCGGCTGGGCGCTGGTGTCGGCCACGGCCTCCTCGGTGGCCGTGGCCCCCACGACGGCTTCGGCTGCAGGTTCGGCTGCGGGTTCGGCCACGACCGGTTCGGCTTCGGCTTCGGCTTCGGGTGCGGCTTCGGCCGCGACCGCGGCTTCGGCCGGCTCGCCGCTTGCGACGACTTCCGCCATGACCGCGCTGCCGTTCGCCGTCCCATCCGCCGTGCTCATGACGGGCACGAGTTCCGGTCCGGGCTGCGCGGGATCGAAGGCGGACGCGCCACCGGCCATGCCGTTGACCTCGGCGCTCGCCACGGCGTCGGCCACGGCCGCATCCGAGGCATCGAGCTCTTCGGCCATGGCGGCGACAGCCTCGGCCCGGGCAGCCCCACCGACCTTGGAAAGATCGGGTGGAGCGGGCATCTCATCGGCCAGCTGCGCGAACGCGGCGGGGTCCTCCTCGGCGACCAGGCGCGCGAAGAACTGGTCCAGTTCGCCACGGTAGTCGCGGACCGCGCCCTCGACGTGCCCGACTTCGCCGTCGATGATCGCGGCGTGTCGGATCAGGTAGCTCTGGAGCTCCTCGCGACGCGTGCCGATCTTGAAGTCGGTCTCCTCGCGGATCCGGATCGTCTCTTCCTTGGACCACGCGTGGATCCCGTCGATGTCCTCCTCGGCCATGCGACGCAGCTCGGCGGCCTCGGTGGCCGCGCGGAGGCGGACCTTCTCGATGTGCGCCTCGGTAGCAGCATCGACCTCGGCGTTGATGCGCTCACGCTCGCGCTCGGCAGCACCGCGCATCGCGAGCGCGAGTTCACCAAGGAACCCCCGCGACGAATCGGGCCGGCCGTGGCCGGTGGTCGTCGGCGCCTCGGACGCGGCGTCTGACGCGGCGATCGGCTGCTGGTCGACGGCGACGGTCGAGTCGGATGACCCGGAGTCGGTGTGCTGCTCGGATTGGTCCATTGGTACACCCCTGCGAAGGGTTCAAAAGTACTACCGGGCCGCAAGTAGCGGAACGGCGGAGGACCAAAAGCGGTGCGGGCGGGAAACACCCGCCACGCATTTACTCCAGGTAGTCCTTGAGCTTGCGGCTCCGCGAGGGGTGACGCAGCTTGCGCAGCGCCTTGGCCTCGATCTGGCGGATCCGTTCGCGCGTGACGTTGAACTCCTTGCCGACCTCTTCGAGCGTCCGCGCGCGGCCGTCCTCGAGCCCGAACCGCAGCTGCAGCACGCGCCGCTCACGACCTGTCAGCGCGTCCAGGACGGCCTCGACCTGCTCCTTGAGGAGCTGGTGCGACGCCGCCTCGGCCGGGGCCAGCGCGCCCCGGTCCTCGATGAAGTCGCCGAGGTGGGAGTCCTCCTCCTCACCGATCGGCGTCTCGAGCGAGACCGGCTCCTGCGAGACCTTGATGATCTCGCGGACCTTCTCCGGGGTGACCTGGACCTCCTGGCCCTTGGACATCGCCTCGGCGATCTCCTCGACCGTGGGCTCGCGACCCAGCTCCTGGAGCAGTCCACGCGAGACCCGGATGAGCCGGTTGATCGTCTCGACCATGTGGACCGGGATGCGGATCGTGCGGGCCTGGTCCGCGATGGCGCGGGTGATGGCCTGGCGGATCCACCACGTCGCGTACGTGGAGAACTTGAAGCCCTTCTCGAAGTCGAACTTCTCGACCGCGCGGATGAGGCCGATGTTCCCCTCCTGGATCAGGTCCAGGAACGACATGCCGCGCCCGATGTACTTCTTCGCGATCGACACGACCAGCCGCAGGTTGGCCGACGTCAGCTGCTCGCGCGCATCGCGACCGATGACGACGATGTCGCCCTTGCGATCGCGCAGCTTCGTGTTGAGCGGCACCTCCGGGTCGAAGCCCATCCGCTTGAGCAGATCGGCGTCGTGGCCGGTCTCGATCCAGTGCTGGAGCGCGGGGAACGCCACGCCCTCGCGGGTCCAGTCGTAGATCGCCCGCAGGCCCACGTTGTCACGCGAGTCCAGGTCGCCGTTGTGGACGGCGAGGTACGCCCAGTCGAGCAGCGGCAGGAAGGTGTCCGCCGACGTCGCCTCGTTGTACGCGTGGAGGAGCTTCTTCGCCTCCTTGAGGCGCTCCTTCGTCCCCTCGGACTGCGCGTCGCGGCCCGCCTTGATCAGGTGGAAGTCAGGCGTCTGGACCAGGAGGCTCTTGGTCGCCTTGGCCGAGATCCCCTTCGCGACGAGCTCGTGCGCCTCCGGCCCGTAGGGCAGGCGGTGCTGCTGCTTCTGGGTTCGCGTCTTGCGCTCGGTGTCGTGGAGAGTCCACTCGTGGAGGGACACGATGCCCTTCCAGGGCTCCTCGACCATCTGCTCGCCGAGCTCGATGGCCTTGGCGAGGACGACCTCTTCCTCGGCGGTCAGCAGGGCGACCTTCCCGATCTCCTTGAGGTACATCCGGACCGGGTCGTCGATGCCGATCATGTCGGCGCTGATGGCCTCGAGGTCCTCGGCGGTCGGCTCCTCGACCTCGGCCGGGTCGAGCTTCGCCGGCGCATCGGCCGGCAGCTTCGAGGCGGGATCGGCCGAGGCGTCGTCCTCGACGATCACGGCGACGTCGCCGCCCTCATCGGCGGCCTCGGGACCAAGGTCCAGATCGTCGTCGTCGTCATCGTCGTCGTCGTCGTCCGCGACGGCCACGGCCGCCTTCGCCCGCGACGGGCGCAGCCCGGCGAGCTTGGCCTCTTCCATTTCGGCCTTGCCACGGCGCGGCCGGGACAGGACGGCTTCGACGAGTTGCTTGTCTAGCGGGTCAGCGGGCATGGGTCACCTCCGATGGCTGACGAAACAGCCGGGTCTGGTCTCGACGTCGGTCGAGTGACCGGCGCGCTTCGTTGATCTGTCGTCCTTCGAGTTCGAGTCGGGCGATCGCCTCGGCGTCGCCGGCCCGTTCGGCCTCCCCCTGGGCGGCCTCGTTGTATTCGCTGCGGTCCCGCAGCCGGTCGTCCTCGAGCTGCAGGAGCAGCCGGTCGACCTCGTAGTCGAGTTGGTGGGCGTCGAGCGTCCGCGGATCGGGACCCGACTTGGCATACAACGCCCGGGCGAGCGCCGCCGTTTCGTCGTCGAGCGCGAGCAGGAGCGCCGCACCGTCGAATGGCGGGTGGATGCCCTGGTCGTCGGACTCGCGCTGGAGGACGATCGCCCGGAACAGCTCGCGCGCGACGGTCGAGGGCAGCTGGTCCGGCCCGAGCTCCTCGACGACCCGCAGCTGCTGGTCCGGGACGAGCAGAAGGAGCCGCAGCAGCTCCGACTCGACGGGCGTGATCGCCCGCAGGATCGATTCGATCGGCAGGGCGTCCGGCGAGGCGAGCACGGAGTCCGCCGTGATCCGCGATTGCTGGTCGCCGGCGCGGCCCGGGCCCGTCGCCGCGAGGCGACGCTCGAGGACCTGGCGGAGTGTGCGTTCCTCGACCCCGGACACGCGCCGGACCTCCAGGAGGGCCTCGTCGCGACGGAGCGGGTCGTCGATGTCCCGGAGCGACGGCATCACCGCGTCGACGAAGCCCATCCGACCGGTGGGCGTCTTGAGGTCGAAGCGCTGTGCGTGATGGCCGATGAGGTACTCGACGAGCGGCTTGGCCGCGCCGATGATCGTCGGCCAGGCGTCCGGCGTCTCCCGCACGACCTCGTCGGGGTCCTTGCCGTCGGGCAGCCGCGCGACGCGCACGTCCTCGAGCTTGACCCCGGTCGAGTCGGACTGGAGCTGGCGGATGAGTTCGGCCAGGGCGGTCACCCCGAGCGTGCCCGCCTTCTCACCGGCGGCATCGACGTCGTAGGCGAGCACGATCCGCTTCGCGTAGCGCGTCAGCAGCGCGACCTGTCCGGGCGTCAGGGCGGTCCCGAGCGAGGCGACCACGTTGTCGAAGCCGGCCTGGTGGGCCATCAGGGCGTCGGTGTAGCCCTCGACGATGACGGCCTGGTCCTGCCGCCGGATCGGGCCCTTGGCGCGGTCGATCAGGTAGAGCGTGCGGCTCTTGTCGAAGAGCGGCGTCGCCGGGGAGTTGAGGTACTTGGGCCCCTCCCCCTCCAGGAGCCGGCCGCCCAGCCCGACCGCGTGACCGCTCTGGTCGCGGATCGGGAAGATGACCCGCGCCCGGAACTTGTCGTAGACGCCGCCGCGGCCGCTTGTCCGCGGTGAGGCGAGCCCCACCTCGACGAGCTCTTCGGGACGGACATCGCGCTTTGTCGCGAGCGTCTTGGTCATCTGATCCCAGCCCGACGGGGCCCAGCCGAGCTGGTGGGCCTCGATGGTCTCGTCCGTGAAGCCGCGATCCCGCAGGTACGCGAGCGCGCTCGGCGCCTTGTGGATCAGGACCGCGTGGTAGAAGGCGATCCCGTGGTCGAGGACCTGGCGGAGGCGGGCCTTGTGGGCGTCCTCGCGCTTCGTCCGCTCATCGATCTCGACGCCGGCGCGACTGGCCAGCGTGCGGAGAGCCTCCGGGAACGGCACGCCGTCCCGCTGCATGACGAAGCTGAAGATGTCCCCACCGAGCCCGCACCCGAAGCAGTGCCAGCTCTCACGGACGGGGGTGACCACGAACGACGCGGTCTTCTCGCCATGGAACGGACAGAGGCCCTTGTAGGTGGTGCCCGCCTTCTTGAGTGTGACCGTCTCGCCGACGACCTCGACGACCGACAGCTTGCTCTTGACTTCGGCTGCAACACCGACCGACAAATGGCGCCTCCTGCGCGTGCTACGGACCCGAACGCCCTGCCGCGCCCGATCCGTTCGTCCGAGCCCCTACCGCCAGGAGCCGGACATGACTGTGGGCCTGTCAAGTCTTGACAAGCCCTGCTGAAGTGAATGATGCCTCTCTAGGCCCGATTTGTCAAGCCCTTTGTCAATACCCCCAGTGGGTATACGGCAGCCGTTTTGCCTCGTCTCGCTGTGTGAGATGTTCACGCACATGTCACGTCATGGACCCTGGGCATGTCACGTCCAAGGACTCGTCATGTCCGCAACCGCACAACGCTACGACATCAGGTTGATCCGCGGCATGCGACGGTCGTGAGATGCTCATGTGGGAGCGTGAGGCCATGGGCGTATCTACCGACGTCACGGTGTTCATCTGCCACCGCAGGTCCGACTCGGCCGATCACGCCGGTCGGCTGTACGAGCTGCTCGGCGATGACCTCGGCGCGACGCAGGTCTGGCGCGCCATCGACGTGCAACCGGATCTCGACGATGCCGTCGCGGCCGTCGTAAAACGGATCGGGGAGACCGACGTCGTCGTCGTGGTCATCGGACCCGCATGGCTTGCCGCGGGTACCGATGGCCGGAGAGACATCGACGACCCGCACGATCCAGTCCGGATGGAGCTTGAAGCAGCACTGTCAGCGGACATCCCCATCATTCCGGTGCTAGTTGCTGACGCCCGCCGCCCCGGGCCCGAGGAACTGCCGGCGTCCTTGGTTGCCCTCACCACCATGCAGGCATTCGAACTGCGCGACGACGAATTTGCCGCCGATGTGGAGCAGCTTGCCGCGACCCTGGAGACCTTCAGCCGAGACAGGGCATCTGCCACTTCGACGGAGCCTGAACCGCTGCCTGAGTCGGCCCCACCCGCGCCAGCGCCTCCTGAGGTTCCGACGCCCAACCCGCCGATCTACGTCGACGAGAACGTCCAGTTCACGGTGTATCGACCTCGGACGCTCCAGCCCGGGCGCTGGTCGAGCCTGCTCGCATTTGCGCACCTCTCCGATCGCCGACCCGACGAACCGGACGCGCCGGATCCCCTCGAGGAGGTCAGACGGCAGGCCGAACAGGTGCTTGGGGACGTCGACGCCTACTTTGACCTCAAGCAGGACGCGCTGGCTGGAGTGCCACGCGAGGGTGAGATCACGTTTCTGCCGGCCGCCGAGGACGTCGAGTTCAACCCGCCGTCGCGAACGTTCCGGTGGTTGGAGTCGGTCCACCGCGAGGAGTTCAGGCTTCGCACCAGTGCCGCCGCCGGGGAGACGATCCGTGGCGGACTCAGCGTCTTCCTCGGCGTCCGGCTGCTCGCGGAGATCGGGCTCCAGTTCACTGTCACTGATGAGGCCGCTCCCGCCGGATCAGCACCGGTGGTCGATGACGCTCGCCCGTATCGGCGGATCTTCGCGTCGTACTCGCACAAGGACGTCCGCATCGCCGAGCAGTTCGAGCAGTACGCCGCGGTCTTCGGGGATCGCTATCTCCGCGACTGGATCGACCTCCGGGCTGGCGAGAACTGGTCGGAGCGCCTGGCGGACATGATCCGGGAAGCCGACGTCTTCCAGCTCTTCTGGTCGCGCAATTCCATGGGGTCCGCGAACGTGCGGCAGGAGTGGGAATACGCGCTCTCATTAAATCGGCCGAACTTCGTCCGGCCAACCTACTGGGAGTTCCCGATGCCGCGCGACCCGGCGAACGGCCTCCCTCCACCGACGCTCAGCGCGCTGCATTTCCAGCGACTGGCCGTCGAGCCTGTCGCTGATACGGCAGTGGTGGCCGGGTCTGTCGACTCACCGCAGGTGAGCTACCCGCCGGTCGAGATCGATGACGAGAAGGCGGCCGCCTCGCCCAGCTCTCAACCGTCGAGCCCGCTCACCGCCAAGCCGGTGATCATCTGCGACAACTGCGGCTACAAGAACGACGCCGCCGAAGTGTTCTGCGGCAGCTGCGGCCAATTCCTCGCTTGGGTCGGCCCGAAGGTCGGAGCGTCGGCGGCCGAGCCGCCGTTGCCGCCCGCGGCGGCCCAGCGGCCCCGCCCCGCTGTCGACACGTCACGCCGCGCGCCAGAGCCCGGCGACGTGATCTGCGCGAACTGCCAGGAGCCGAACGATCCGACCCGAAGGTTTTGCCGTCGCTGCGGGTCCAGCCTCGCGACGACCGCGCCGAGCATGAATGACAGGACAACGGGTCCCGCGCCGAGCCGACGCTCGCGGAGCCGCCCGGCGGCGGCCATTTCCCTCGTCGCGCTCGTGCTCGTGGTGGCGCTGACGCTGCTCATGTTCGTCTCGGTGTTCTCGGTCGGGGCTCCACCGCGCCCGTAGCGAGGCGGTGGGCGGCCGCCTTCTCGGAGCCGGCCACGAGGACCGCTGCGACCACGCCGACCTCACGGTCGTTGCCGCATGACCTTGATCGAGGAGGTCATCTGTCGGGAGCCCAGGCCACAACGGCCTGCGGCCACCCACTCCAGACGCCAAGCATCGCGGGGCTTCGGCCGCGTCTTCCTGCGCAGGCGTCGGCGCGGGCGTCGGCTTCGTCGCCGGGCCGTTGACATGACTGTCCCTGCAAGCGTGACATGCTCCTGAACCCCTCACAGCTATGCCAGACTTGCTGCTGTGACGATCGAGCTGATCACCGCCGTCCTGCTGATCGTCGTGCCGATCGCGTTCAACGTGGCGTTCTTCGAACTGAGCCGGGCGTTCGACTACCCGGACATCCTGCGCAAGGAGCCCGACGAGATCCTGCGGCGCTTCGTCGCCGGCCGTTCGGGGCTCATCCTCCGCTGGGAGGCGCTCCTCATCAGTGCGCTCGCCATGCTGCCGCTGGCGGCATTGGTGGCCGTGGTCCTTGGGGCGCCGCCGGCCCTCACGGCCCTGTCGATCGTCGTCGGGGCCGCGGCCGCGCTCGTCCAGGGGCTCGGCCTCGTGCGCTGGCCATTCGCGGTCCCGGAACTGGCGCGCCGCTACGTGGCGGCCCCGGATGGACCCGAAGGAGATGCCACCCGGCAGACCGTCGAGGTCGTCTTCGCGACGCTCCACCGCCTGCTCGGCGTCGGCATCGGCGAGCACCTCGGCTACCTGCTGACCGGCCTGTGGACGCTCCTCGTCGCGGCATCGATCCTCTCGACGACGGTGCTGCCGTCCTGGCTCGGCTGGGTCGGGCTGCCGATCGGCATCGCCCTGCTCATCGGGACACTCGAGTTCGTGGGCCCCAACGAACGCGACGGCTGGCCGCTGGCCGGCACGATCGTGCCGATCGCCTACATCGCCTGGTCGGTGTGGCTCATCGCCCTCGGGGTCTTCCTGATCCTGTAGGCCCTGACACCGGCGAGACGCCGAGGGGCGAAACTTCCCACGATCAAGAAGCGGCCCGCGGGGGCACGTCCATCAGGAGGTGAGGCTCGATGGCGACCGGTAGCGTGTTCTACGCCCACGGTTCAGGCAACCGCGCGGCCGAGGCGAAGGGCTACGGCGCGAAGCTGGAGAAGGGTCTCAAGCGCCCCGTCCTGCTCTCGACGTGGGGAGTGTCTGCCGGCCCGGACCAGCACTTCCCGCGGCTGCCGCTGACGATGCCGACAGTCGCGGCCGCCTTCGCCGCAGGCGCGGCCGGGAACGCCGCTGCACTCGCCGACCCGTACGCGCCGCTGCGAGCGCTCGGCAGCGGCCAGGCGGGTGCGTTCGCGGCGGGTGGCAAGAAGGCGTCGAGCAAGAAGGCCGCCAAGGCGGCCGCGGCCGCGAAGGCCGACGCCAGGTCGATCCTCGCGTTCCTCCAGCTCGGCGGGCCCGACGTCGAGGCCAGCGGCGTGTCGCGTGAGCAGCTGTCGGCTGCGGCCGCGGAGGTGGCGGCCTCGCCCGAGTTCGCAGCCGCCGGCGGCGATCCAGTCGCCCTCATCGATGCCGCCGTGACAGCCTCGGTCGCCCGCGCCGTCCAGCGCCAGGGCCCCAAGGCGATGGCTGCCGGGGCCTTCGGATTCGACCCGATCGGCGCGGTCAAGGAATCGGTCGCGAAGGCCGTGATGGGCGGCGTCGGCATCATCGGCAGCACCGTCGGGCTGGTCTCGGGGCCGATCGCGAAGTGGCTGAGCGAGCAGTTCGCACCACGGCGCCAGGCGATCATGCAGGCGCACATCCTGGTCGCCGCCGACATCCTCTTCTACCAGCGCCACAGCGACACGATCCGGGCGCACGTCCGGAGCGAGATCGCGAAGCTGCCGAAGCCGCGCCTCGTGATGGGTCACAGCCTGGGCGGGATCATCCTCGTCGACACGCTCTTCGGCAAGGACGCGGTCAAGCCCGACGTCGACATGCTCATCACGTTCGGGTCACAGTCGCCGCTGCTCGAGGCCCTCGAGGCATTCGACAAGGTCACCCCGACCGTGCCGTGGCTGAACATCTGGACGAAGTTCGACTTCGTGTCCTTCCTCGCCGAGGGCATCTGGCCGGGCAAGGTCACCGATCGTGAGATCCCCAACGACCTCGGCTTCCCGGAATCGCACGGCTCCTACTACGACTCCAAGGCGTTCTACCAGGAGATCGCCAAGCATCCCGTCGCGGCCAAGTTCCTGAAGTGATCGCGGGAGGAGACGGACCGATGGCCATCTCATCGCCGAGTGCCTGGACGAACCTGACCCGGGTGAACGTCTCGCTCGAGGCCATCACCGGCTCGCCCGGCATCGCCGCCGCGCCGTCCGGGGCCTTCGGCCGCTCTGCCAACGTCCGGTCGCTCAATGCGAACACCGACCGCAACGCGCTGTTCCTGACGGGCGAGACGACCGCGGGCGCCGGCACGGCCGCCTCGGCGCGGCAGCTCTTCGCCGCGCTCGGTGTCGCCCCCGAGTCCGCGACGCGACGGGCCAGCGTCCGGGCGGCATCGATCAGCGGATCGCGTGCCGGCACGAGCATCGTCCTGCAGCAGCAGGTCCAGGGCCACGACGTCGTCGGTGCCAACGTGAAGGTCAACGTCGCGCCGTCCGGCGCGTTCGTGGTCACCGGCCGGCCGATCGGCGACCTCGCAGGTCGCACGCCGCTCCAGCCGGCATCCGCCTCTCCCGAGCAGGCGAGCGCGACAGCGGCGGCGCTGTTCGACGTGGAGTCGTCAGCCGTGCGCGAAACGAAGCTCCTGGTCTTCCCGATGGCTGACGGATCCGCGCGGTGGGCCTACCGGGTCAGCCTCCTGATCGAGGACCCGTGCGCGGACGTCCGGGCGTACATCGACGCGCGGGACCTCAACCTCCTGTTGAGCTTCAACATCGCGTCCGCGTTGCGCGGCCGGGCGAGCATCTTCCCGGTGGACCCGAAGCGGTCGCCGGCGCTCGTCGACGTCCGGCTCGCCGACCTGGGTCCGACGCCGGCCGACCAGCTGGTCGGTGGCAGACTGGTCGTCACGACCGGACGGCCGCCGGGGCTCGCCCGCGGGGATCGCGATTTCCGCCTGACCGAGGCCGACGCCGGCTTCGACGAGGCGAACGCCTTCTACCACCTCCGTGGCGCCTTGCGCTACTTCAGCGGACTCCGAGGTCGTCGGCGGTTCCCCTCGCCGCCGTTCCGGCCCATCCACGCGATCGTGCGCGATCCCGCGAGCAGCGGCAACGCGTTCTTCCGGCCGATCAAGAACGACCTCTCGTTCGGCGACGTCATGGGACGGCCGACCGCGCGGTCGGCGGACGTCCTCTATCACGAGTTCACCCACGCGGTCAGCCATTTCGCGGCTCGACTCGGGAACTCCCTCCAGGACTCCCAGACGCGCGGCCTCAACGAGGGCTTCAGCGACTACTTCGCGGCCACCGTCCTCGACGATCCGCACTTCGCGGTGTGGGTCGCACCGGGCGGAGCGCGCGACGCCTCCGATCCGACACTGAAGTTCCCGCCGGGCTTCGTCGGGTCCGAGCACGTCACCGGGGCGGTCTGGGCGGCCGTCCTGTGGGGCATCCGGGCGAAGGCAGGCGCGAAGGACACCGACCGGATCGTCTTCGAGAGCCTCTTCCTCCTCTCGGAGCAGAGCACGTTCGAGGATGCCGTGCGAGCCCTCGTGTCAGCCGACGCGCTCCTGGTGTCGAGCGGCCAGATGGCCAAGAGCCACGCGTCGACGATCCGGGCCGAGTTCCAGAAGCGCCGCTAGTCCTGCGACGGGGGGTACGCGACCTCTTCCAGCGTGCCGACCAGCTCCCAGAGCTCGTCCGGGGCGGTGTCGCCCGAGCGGATCCGATAGGTTCGCCGCTCGTCGGCGTCGCCGATCTCGAGCTCGGTCAGCATCGAGTCGCTCGCCCCCTCGAGTGGGCCCGCCTCCTGCGACGCGCTCTTCGAGATGAGCCGCTTCGCGACCTCGTCGACCTTCGCGGTCTCGCCGGAGCTGAGGGTCCGTTTCGTGACGGACACGCCCCGTTCGGTGACGCTCAGGTCGTCGTCGGCGAGGTCGAGGTTGCGGTCGCTGCCGAACACTCCGCCCTTCTGGCGCAGGGAGATCTTCATGCGGCTCCGATCGATCGCGAGTGACGCCAATTCTTCGCGCCATCCGGTGGCGTGTCAATCGGACGGCACCCGGACCACGGTGTAAGCTCCGCCTCGCCGGGGCCATCTGGTGGTCAACAGGATATGAACCGCGCACACCGGGGTAGCCAGGATGGTCGATGACGTGGGGCCTCGCCCAGTCGAGGCGCGCCGCGCACTCGTGCTCCACGATCGACGGTTGGTGGTCGATCTGATCGAGCTGACGCTCAACCATGGGCTGTTCGTCGTTCGCGCGGCGACAGACCTGGCCGAGGCCGAGGCGATCCTCGCCGAATGGCGTCCGCACATGACCGTTCTCGACATGGACCACGACGACAGCTCCGCGCTGCTCCAGCGAATGGGGGCCTCGAACAGCCTGCGGCAGACGTCGATCCCGGTGTTGGGCCTGACCCGGCGCGGCGACCTCCGAACGAAGCTCCGGGCGTTCGATCTCGGCGTCGACGACATCCTGACGATGCCCTTCTCGCCCGAGGAGCTCCTCGCCCGCTCGATCGTGATCAGCCGACGAGCGTCGGGCACGGCGCTCCCGATCGTCCCGACGATCCGGCTCGGCGAGATGGAGATCGACATCGTCAACCGCCAGGTGCGGGCCGGTCAGTCGGTCGTGCACCTGAGCGGCATCGAGCAGAGCCTCCTCTACCTGCTCGCGAGCCACAGCGGGCGCACGGTGACGCGTGAGGAGATCCTCGATGCGATCTGGGGCACCGACTTCGTGGCCGAGAGCAACATCGTCGACCGGCACGTGCGGAGCCTGCGAATCAAGCTCCAGAACGACTACCGCCATCCGCGCTTCATCGCCACCGTTCCGGGCCAGGGCTATCGGTTCGTCCCGACCTTCTCGAATGCCGGCTGGGCGAGCGCCCCGGACCCGGACGATCGGCCGCAGTGAGGACCGCTGAGCGTTAGACCGCTCTTCGTCGACCCGCCACCGCACGGTATGCGGCGGTCACGATGACGCCGCCGATGACGGCGACCACCAGGCTCTCGACGTTGATACCCGTCACGTCGGCGACCTTCAGCACCGTGCCCGCGAGGAAGCCCCCGACGACCGCACCGACGATGCCCAGGCCGATCGTCGCGATGACGCCCTCCTTGCCGCCCATGATGAGGTTCGTGACGAATCCGGCGATCGCACCCAGCACGATCCACGCGATGATGCCCATGGCTACCTCCGACCGACGAACGGGCCGAGTGGATGGTCCACAGGATCGAGCGTCCGACCAGCCGTCATCGATGGTACTCCGCTGTCCGGTCAATTCCTGGGGCGCCCCGCTGGTTCGCGAGGTCAGCGATACTTGACCCGGAGTCAATGACGAAGCGTCATGACAAGCCGAGTTCGCGATGGCATTTTGCCTTTGAACGGCACGCGCGCCGTTTGGTCGTCGCCTCTTTTCATCGGACGCACGACCCTGCGAGGGAGCCCGTCACGGGGACGGGCTCACCTCGCATCTTCATGTCCGGGTCAGGGCCACGTCGTCCGTCCGACGATCAGATGCGCTCCAGCGCGATGACGGGGATCTCGCGGGTCACCATCGATTCGTACCTGGCGAAGATCGGGATGGCGGCGATGTGGGCGTCCAGCAGCCGGCGCCGCTCCGCACCCTCCGTGGTGGTCGCTCGGACCTGGAACGTCTCCTCGCCGACCTCGACCGTGGCGACGGGGTTCGACTTCAGGTTGTACCACCAGGCCGAGTTCGTCGGGTTGCCGCTGTTCGAACCGACGATGACGTACCGATCGCCGTCGCGCGTGTAGCCGATCGGCGACGTCCGGGTCTCCCCGGTCTTCGCGCCCGTCGTCGTCAGGAGCAGCAGAATTCGACCCGGTCAGCGGGCCCTGGGTGATCCGACCGCCGTGGGCGCGGAAGTCGCTGATGGTCGCGGTGTTCCACTCGATCTCTGTCTGCTCGACCGGCATGTCCGGTGCCTCCTTGCGTGTCGCGGGGGTCGCTGCGTCGAGCGTACCAGAATCGTTGTGTCCGCAACTTCAGTGCGCTACCATCGGCCGATGGACTACGGGCTCGCACTCCCGAATTACCCCGACGGGGCGTCGTCCGAGGGCATCGAGGCGGCCGCCGATGTCGCCGCGCGACTGGGCTGGTCGACCGTCTGGACCACCGACCATGTCCTGGTCGACCACGCCGCGGCACCCGAGTACGGCCGGATCTACGAGGCCATCCTGACCCTCGCCTGGGTGGGTGCCCGGCATCCCGGTCTGCGGCTCGGGACGAGCGTGATCGTCGTCCCGCAGCGGAATGCGGTCCTGCTCGCGAAGGAGCTCGCGACGCTCGACGCGTTGAGCGGCGGCCGGGTGATCGCGGGCGTCGGGGTCGGCTGGAGCCGTGACGAGTTCGCGAACCTCGGGGTCGAGGACCAATTCCGCGTCCGCGGCGCCTACCTCGACGAGACGATCGCGCTGTGGCGTCACCTCTGGGCCGGCTCCAGCGATCCCTTCCACGGCCGGTTCCACACCATCGACGACTTCGTGTTCGGGCCACTCCCCGAGCGAGGCGCCGCGCTCCCGATCGTCGTCGGCGGGCGTGCCGACGCGGCGTTGCGGCGAGCAGGCGGGCTGGCCGATGGCTATCACTCGAGCGCGTCGAGCCCGGCGGCCTACGGGGAGCGTGTCCCTGCGATCCTGGCCGCGGCCGAGGCGGCCGGCCGGCCGGCACCGTGGCTCTCGGCACGGGTCCGGGTCCAGTTCGGTGCGTCGACCGACCGCTCCTACGCGATGCGTGGCACGCCGGAGGAGATCGCGGCCGAGGCGAAGGCGTTCGCCGGGCACGGCGTGACGCACCTCGCCCTGTCGTTCGCGACGACCGATCCCGCGGAGGTCGTGGCACAGGCAGAGCGATTCGCCCGGGAGGTCGCGCCGCTCGTCGAGGCCTAGGCGGTGCTGGCCACGATCGGCTCGGACTGAGCCGACCCGGTCACTTCGACTTGTAGGACACCTGCATCGCGGACTCGTCGAGCATCGTCAGATAGCAGGTGATGCCGCGTTCGCCGTTCTTCCAGTCCTCGGCGGTCGGGTAGAACGCCCCGAGGTCGAACTTGCTCAGGTCCGAACCGGCGTAGCCGCTGAGCGCCCCACCGCACGTGTCGACGAGGTAGGACGTCAGCTCGGCATCGGTGGGCTCGTTCGCACCCTTGGCGGCCGGGTGGTCGGTGAGCAGGAAGACCTCGGCGGTGTGCGCCTCCGTGCACGGATGATGCTGCACGTCGTTGACGCTCTCACCGGCCGTCGTGGGGACGTCGAAGCAGTCGCCCACCTGGAGCCCGGCCGGGCTGCCGCCCAGGCGATCGCGGAAGATGAGGCCGCCGACGAGGAAGAGGGCGACGACACCCACGCGGAGAAGGATCTTCATGCCGCGACGGTGCTTGTCGGCACACTTCGCGGGCATCACCCGATGGTCCCGGTGGCCTACCCCACCCTGGTTCGGAGCCGGAGATGAAGCGTCCCGTCAGGGCGACGGGACGCGTTCGCGATCAGGCGGCCGGACGGACGTTCGCGGCGCGCGGGCCCTTCGGGCTGGATTCGACGTCGAACTCGACCTTCTCGCCGCCGACCAGGCGTTCGAACTCCATCGAGGCGTCGAGGGCGCCGCGATGGAAGAAGTATTCCTTCTCATCCTCGGCCGAGATGAAGCCAAAGCCGCGATCGGCGATGACTCGCTTGATGGTGCCGGTGGCCATGAGGGCCTCCCAGTTTCCCGAACGCGGATCGCTAGACGCACGGCCCGTTCGAGAGGAGGTCGACCACGCGGAGCTCGCCACGAAAGGTGGCGAGAATCCAGCCTAGCACAGGGTTTTCGAGGGGTCCTGCACGGGCCGGAGTACGATCGAGTCGCCTGATGCACGCGATGTCGATGCCATGAGCCTGCCCCGATCCCCGAGCCCGGCCGCGTTCCATGTCGGGCCCGGGCACATGATCGTCCACGGCAATGCCGCGTTCGTGGAGCTGTTCGGGTCGCGCTGCGTCGGACAGCCGGCGCGAGAGGCGCTGATCGGCCTGCCGACCGAGGCGTTCGAGCTGATGGACGAGGTCTATCGCGGCGGCAAGCCGCTGGCCCGCCGGATCGTGACGACCTGGGGTGTCCGCCGGCTCGTGGTGGCCGCGCGACAGGACCCCGAGACCGGCGAGACCTACGGGGTGATGACGCACCTCACGCCGGCACCGACGAAGGCCTCCACCGCGTAGGACAGCGATCGGTCAGGCGCCGGGCTTGACCACCATCATGAACACGATGATCGCGAAGCTCACGAGCTCGATCCGCGAGATCAGGAGGATCCGCTCGAGGCCGGCGCGACCCGCGACCGATGTCGGTCCCTCGGCGGCGAAGACCTTGCCGAGCTTGGCGCCCGTGGGTCCGAGGTAGAGCGCGCCGACCAGCACCGAGGCGAGCCACAGGACGATCGAGATCGAGACCCAGACCGACGAGAACGACCAGCGCTGGATCACGAGGATCAGCCCCGCGATGAACAGCAGGATCGACGCGGGCAGGAAGACCTTCATGCCCAGCTCACCGATCGTCTGGCCGTACTTGGGCAGGTCAGTGGGGTCGGTCGAGCGCTGGGCCCGGACCGCGAGGAGCTGCGCGAAGAACGCGCCGCCGAGCCAGATGATCGCGCAGATGACGTGCACGTACTTGATCAGCGAGTAGCCCAGGTCGTCCATCGATCCTCCATCGGTGTCGGCCGTTCGGTCCAGCCCTGGCCCCGAGGATAGCCGAGCCACCGGCGTGCGATCACTCGCCCGTGACGGCCACCTTGCCGGCGTGGAATCGCTTGATGAGCTTGGTGTAGTCGGGCAGGCCACGTTCGTAGCCGACAGCCCAGAACCCGGCGCCCGCCAGGCCACGCTCATCGGCGAGGGTCAGCTTCGGGGTCAGCGTCGCGGGCGAATCGAGGTAGATCGCGTGCCACTCGGGGTCATCCGCGGTCCCGGTGTTCTCGGTGTAGAGCTCGACGACCTCGATCGGATCGCGCTCCGGGACTGTCTTCGGATCGAGCAGGTACGACACGTTCTTGCGCGGGAACCAGGCCTCGCCCTTGCCGGTCTCGGGCGCCCCGAGCTCGGGGCCGGTGACCGGCCAGGTCATCCCGTAGAGGGGCAGCCCGAGCAGCGTCCGGTCGACCGGCACGCCCATCGCGTCGTACAGGTCCAGCGACCAGAGCAGGTCGCGCTCGTCACCGTCGCGTCGATCGAGCGGCGACGACGCGCCCGGCGCCGATCCGGGCCAGTGGTAGTCGTAGGCCATCATGAAGATGCGATCGGCGCCGGCCGTCGCCGCGGACGCTGCCATCGTGGCGCCGCCGATGTTCGCGGTCGTGGCCACCGAGACCTCGGCCTTCGGGTGCTTCTCTCGAAGGGCGTCGCGCAGCCGCCCGACGAAGGCGCCATAGGCCGGCACGAACTCGGCATCGAGCAGCTCGACATCGACGTTGATGCCGTCGACACCGATCTCGTCGGCGAAGTCGACGAGCGACCGGATGACCTTGTCCTGGGTCGCGACCTTGCCGCCGAAGAAGCGCTTGTTCCGCGCGTACCCGAAGCTCGTGTAGACGAGCTCGACGCGGTCCTTGCGCTCGTGTGCGTCGTGGATCAGCTGGCGGCCGATCGGGCCGGTGATCTTCTTGTAGCCGTTCTGCGCGGTGTCGAGCGTGCCGTTGCGCTTGTTCGTGACCGAGAACAGGGCCACCGTGGACAGGGCCGTGTCGCGCACGTGAGCCGCGATCCCGTCGTCCATCTCCCAGTACGGGATGAAGCCGTACGTCTCGTGCTTGGGGACCGGGTGCGGGGTCGGGACGGGCGTCGGCGTCGCGGCTCGGTCCGGACGCGGCGGCGCCGGGGCTCGCACTCGGGTCGCCAGGCAAGGCCGGTCGGATCGGTCGGACGGAGCACCGTGTTCGCCAGGACCACCGTGCCGACGATGGCGATGACGACGGCTGCGGCGAGCACCGCCATCCGTCGCGGTCGTCGGGTCATCGGGAAAGGGTGGCCGCGGTCGCCCGGTCGGTCAAGCGTGGAGGCTCCTGTCGGCCACTGAAACGGCGATCGCCGGCGAGCCGGTCGACCGCGGGAGACGGGAGGAGATCGTCAGCGGGTCGGTTGGTTCGCCGGCGCTTCGTTCGCCGGGGAGGTAGGACAGGGACGACTCTGGGCCGGAACGCTGAGAACGCTCTGAGAATCGCGGCGGGTGCGGCTGCGCCGGCGGGTCAGCCGGCGGTCGCCGGCTCGGCGGGCTTCGCCTCGACATCGTGGTCGGCGAAGTAGAAGCGCCACGGGCCGGAGCCCGGGATGAACGCCTGCATCACGGCGCGCTCGGCCTGGACGATGTGCATCAGGTCGTGGGCGGACCACTCGTTGAGCAGCTCGCGCAGCGAGACCGTGCCCAGGTCCGGGTGGCGCGACGTCCTGTCCGAGGTCCGCCTCGGTGGCGGTGGCCAGGAGCTCGAGGCTCAACAGGCGCAGGGCGGCGTGCTTCTCGGCCAGCGCGGACGGATCGGTGTCGGGCGTGATCGGGGTTCCCTCGATGTCGGGCTCGTAGCTCCGAAGCTCCGGCTTCCCGGTCATGATCGCCCGGACGCGCTCGGCGAAGACCGCGGCCTCGGTGTCGGTGGCATGGCCGAGGCACTCCAGCGCGGACCACTCCCCTGGCGCCGGCTGGCGCTCGAGCAGCTCGCGATCCAGCATCGCCAGCGACTGCCAGCGGCCGGCGTCGACGCGGAGCACGTTGATCGTCTGTTCGATGAGGTCGCTCATGCCGGCGACCGTAGCACGGAGCGTGCACGATATGCACGTGGATCAGCGGCGGTTCGAAGTCCTTGGCGTCGGAATCCTGTTCGCGTGCTCGGGCGCGGTGTTCATCCTCGCGACGCGCGATGTGGCGCCGGCGTGGATGGTCCTCGGCCTCGTCCTCGTGCTCATCGGGTTCGCGTGCGCCCTGATGTCGCTGTTCGGTCTGCCCGAGGCGATCCGCACCTGGCGGCCCGGCCGCGACCGACGGCGACGCCGAGACGCCGCGGTCGGCCCGTTGGCTGCCGATGCGCCCGGGACTGGTAGGCCACGTTCAGCGGGCTCGATCCAAACCTGGCGTGCGACGCGAAATCTCGTCACCGGCGCCAATGGCCATCGGCCACGTTCCGGAGTCCCGGCATCTGGCGCCCGCGCGCGTCTGAAGGTCCCAGTACTTCCCGGCAGTACCGTCGCGCGGTGCGTCGCGCCAACGTTCGAGGCCACGCACCCGCCGACCGGGCGGGACCACGGGAGGATGACCACCATGGCGAAGAAGCCGTCGCCCCGCATCGAGGGCACGACCAGCCTCTGGGAGGCCGGTCCGATCGAGCTCAAGGCCTACGTCGATCGACGCCTGGCCGCACAGGCCGCCGCCGTCCCGGCCGAGCCTGTGTGGTTCGAGGGCGCGTTCGACGACTCGTGGCCGGTCGTCATCGACGAGGCCGACGCCGGCTAGTCGCCCCAGCGGGCGCCGCGTCGCCCGCGACCCGCCCAGCCCCGAGTTCGACCGGCTCGCCGTACACTGCGGGCCGCACGGCGTGTGGATCCGTGGCATCGAGCGAGGGGACATGCGACGAATCCCGCTGTTGGCGATCCTGTGCCTGGTCGCCGCGTGCGCGAGCACGACACCGAACCCGAGCGACGCCCAGAACCCGACCGCCTCGCCCACCGCGGCGGCGACGCCGTCGCCCAGCCCCACGCCGACGCCCGTCCCGACGCCGCGCCCCAGCCTGCCGCCGCTGGACGTCTCGGCCTTCGAGCCGGGCTGGACGCTGGCCGCCACGGACACCAATGCCGGCGAAGTGGGCCGAGACCGCGATCCTCGCGACGATCGGGCCGCAGTACGCCGTCGCGGTCGTCTGCGTCGGTGAGGGCGAGCTGGTCGTCACGCTCCGTGCGGCCGGCGGCGACCTCCAGAAGAAGTACCCGGACGGCGTCGATGCCGGCTCGGTCACGGTCCAGTGCACGAACCTCACGCCGACCATCAAGGAATTCGACAGCGACATCCTGCCCGCCTGGATCGGCGTCTCGATCTCACCGAGCGCGAGTGGTCCCGACGACATCGAGTACAGCGTCGCGGTGGGCACGGCCGGCCCGGGCTGAGCGCCAGCCGCGGCCCGGAGTCGAACCGACCGGAACGCGAAAGCCGGCCACCCGAAGGTGACCGGCTCTCTGATCGAAACGGTGCCGGGCCCCCGCCCGGCACCGGGATCACATCTCGGTGATGCCCAGGATGTGGCCTTCCGGATCGGCGACCATCGCCAGCTGCGCGTTCCCGTCGGGGCTGAACTTCGGCATGATCACCGTGCCGCCGAGCGACTGGGCCTTCGCGAGCGTCGCGTTGATGTCCGAGACGGTCACGTAGCCGGTCACCCAGCCCGCGCCACCGGTCGGATCGCTGCCGACGCCGACGATCGGGCCGGTCGAGCCCGGCTCGGTCATGCCGTAGCCGCCCGGGTTCTCGGTGTTGAACGACCACCCGAAGAGCTGCCCGTAGTAGGTCTGAAGGGCCTTCTGGTCCTTGCCCGTGACCTCGAAGTGAATGACTTGTCCTGCCATCAGTCGGTCTCCTCATCCGGCACCGTGGTCACAGTCGCCTCGGCTGCCCTTCTGACTCAACGACGAACGGCATCGACCCGAATCGACACCCCGTCGAGCGCCTCAGCCGATGAGGTAGACCACCGAGACAGTGACGGTCACGTCGTTCGTGCCGACGTTGACCGGGGTGGCCGTGTCGGCCGCAGGGCGCCGGCTCGGGCGCCGTCGTAGTAGACCGGGTACGGCATCGGGCCGCTGGACTCGCTGATGGAGGCCACGCCCGTGATCGAGACGCCGGCGCTCGAGGAGAGCGTGTCCGCGATCGCCTTCGCCTGGGTCATCGCCTGCTTGCGGGCCTGCTCCTGGGCCTTGGCCGGGTCGTCCACCCGGAACGTGACGCCGTCGAGGGTCGTGGCGCCGGCCGCGAGCCCGTCGTCGATGGCATCGCCGATCTTGTCGAGGTCGCGGACCGTGACCGAGACGCCGTTCGAGAGCGTGTAGCCGGTCACCCTCGGCGGGTTCGTCTTGCTCTGGTAGTCGTAGACCGGCTGGAGGCTGAGACCGCTGGTCTGGAGATCCGCGTCGGCGATGCCGAGCTTCTTGAGCGCGGCGATGATCTTCGTCATCGACTCGGCCGCGGCGGCCCGGGCGGCCTTCACGGTCGGCTTGGTGACCGAGACGCCGAGGCGCAGGTCCGCGACGTCGGGGCTGATCACGACCCGACCCGTGCCGCTGACGCTGATCGTGTGCTCGGGCTTCGTGTCGTCCGCGGCGAGCGCAGAGCGCGGCGCGAAGACCGGACTCGCGATCGCGGCGACGAGGAGGCCGACGGCGAGCCCGACGCCGAGCCAGCGGAGGCGCGCGGTCGGCAGGGTGAGCGTGATCGTGGTGGGTGGCATGGGTGCTCCGTGTCATCGAGGTGGCGACACATGCGGCCGCCGATGGCCCGGAGACGCCGATTCCCCCGCCAGGGTTTCGGTGCCGGTGCCGCGCGACACCGCGAGGTGCCGCGGTGCACCGATCGTGTTAGGAGAAGAACTCGATGATCGCGGCCGTGTCGTCGGAGAATGCCCAGCGCTCGACGACCTTGCCGTTGCGGACATGCATGATCTCGGCGGTCCGGTACTCGAACGTCTTGCCGTCGCGCGTGGCGGTCGCATTGACGAGCGCGATCGTGTGGTCGTCGTTCGCGACGACATCGTGGACTTCGGCCTTGATGTCGTAGTAGGACGTGGGCCCGGTCGCCTCCATGAGCTCCGCCTTGCCGCGCCGTGGCTCGGCACGACCGATCTCGTGCCAGACGACGTCGTCGTCGAGGAACTCGGACATCGCCTGCCAGTCGCCGGTGTTCATGTTGTCCATCGCCTGGCGTGCCAGGGCCGCATTCGGATGATCGGCCATGTCGTCTCCCTCGCGAGCCGGCAGGCCCCGGGTCCTCTGCCCGAGGTCCCTCGAACGGCCAGTATGCGCGGGAAGGGTCCGGCTAGGTCTTCGGGTCCCAGATCGTCGCGTCGACGACGTCCTTCATCAGCGTGGTGCTCCAGGGGGCGTTGAGGTCGAGATCGATGAATCTGCTCGACTCGACGAGGAGCTTCGCCCATTCGCTATCGGGGTCTTTCGTCGCGGCTGCCGAGGTATCCATGGCGCCGTAACTGTCGAGCTCCATGAGGAAGCGGTAACTGCCCGCCTGCTTCTCGGAGCCGATCACGACAGCGAACGTCCCGATGTACTTCGACCCTGCCGGCGCGGCCGCCCGTAGGCGCTCGTCGTTCGCGATCGTCCACTTCTGGTGGGCTTCGTCCTGCCCGACCTTGACCGTGTAGCCGAACTCCTGGATGAACCGCATCGCATCGACCTCCAACGCCCCTCGGACCCCCAAGCGTCGAAGTATGCGCCGGGCCTACTCGTCCCAGAGGTGGCCCGGGACCTCGACCGCGGCGCCCGACGCGACCGCCGCGCTGATCATCAGGCCGAGGTGGTGGTCGTGGACGCCCTCGGCCAGATCGCAGAAGCCGGGCCCGCCGTCGATGTACTCGGCCATGCGCACCAGGCAGATCGCGATCGCGAGGTCGTCGTCCGCCAGGCCCGCGCCCGGGAACTCGGTGCGGACGACCCATTCGGGGCCGAGCGTGATGCCGATGAACCCCAACCCCTCGAGATTGCTGTCCTGGCCCATCTCGTGGCGCCGGAACTCCATCGTGACCGGCGTGGTGGCGTCCTCGAGGTAGCGCACCGTCATGTCGTGGATCTCGCCGCGCTCGCCGCGGACCAGGAGGCGGTGCGAGCGGATGTAGGAGAAGTACTGGTCCTCGGTGAAGTCGAAGACGCCCAGCTGACCATCGAATTCGAGCGTGGCGATGACCTGCTCGGACGGCACGACCTTCTCCTCGCGCGGCGGACCCGCGCGGCCAGGCCCGTCGACGATCGTCGATTCGAAGCGCCGCGCGCGGATCGAGACCGGCCCGAATCGATCGTCGAGGAGACGGCGCAGGAGGTCGATGCCGTGGTAGCCGTGGGCGGCCGAGACCTGCGCCTGGCTGATCGTGCCGAGGCGCCCCGAGCGCGCGACCGCGATCCGTGCCGCGTGGTGCGGCTGGAACTGGTACTGCTCGGCGACCTGGATCCGGGCGCCGCGATCGGCCAGGGTCTTGAGGCCGCGCAGGCCGTCGATGTCGGGCGCGGGCGGCGTCTCCGCGAGGCACGGGATGCCGCGGGACGTCAGCTCCTCGAGCAGGACCGGCGTCGTCTTCCAGGGCACGCTGAGCACGACGAAGGTCGGATCGGACGCCAGGAGGTCGTCGAGGGTCTCGGGCGTCGCGACGCCGAAGTCGTGCGCGAGAGCGACGCGCGTGGCCGACGACGTCGTGAGCACGCCGCTCACCTCGAAACGCTCGGGCAGCGCGCGAGCCACGCGCAGATAGCACTGCGTGCGCCAGCCGCCGCCGATGATCGCGAACCGGATCGGATCCATGTCCTGCTCAGGCTACCCGGGCCGTCACCGCTCGACTTGGCGATATGTGCTCTCGGAGCGCCGCGCGACCTTGAGAACCACGACCAGGCCCGCGTCGTCGTCGATCAGGTACACGATCCGGAGGTCGCCGACGCGCAGGCGCCAATAGTCCGTGTCGGTCAGCTTCGATGCGCCAGACGGGCGCGGATCGAGCGCGAGGGCAAGGATCGGGCCCCGCAGGCGCGCGGCGTCGCCGGGCGGCAGTCGACGGAGCTGGCGTTGGGCGGCCGGCGCGAGCTCGACTCGGCGGCGGTCGGTCACCCCTCGTCCGGGCCGTATGTCGCCTGGGTCTCGGCGGCCAGCCTCCCGAACACCGATTCCGCGGACTCGCCGCCGTCGCGGCGGTATTCGGCCAGCGCGGCGTCGGCCGATGCGCGGTCCTCGCGCGACTCCGCAGCCTCGAGCCACGCCTCCAACGCTTCGTCGACGACGTCACGGATGCTTCGATCCGATCGGGCGGCCTCGACCTTGACCGCGCGGTACAGCTCGGCGTCGAGGTCGATGGTCACCTTCATGGGCCCAGCATACCAGCATGCTGGTTTACTGGCAACGGGAACATCTGGCGGCCGGTCGCATGCGTAGGGTGTTGCGATGACGCTGATGAGCCCGCTCCGGGCGTTCACGACGAAGGTGTTCAACCCGATCTTTCGTCGCGTGGCCGCCTGGGTGCCCGGGTTCGCAGTCCTCGAGTACGTGGGCCGCAAGAGCGGACGGACCTACCGGATCCCCGTCATGCGGTTCCGCCGCGAATCGGGATACGTCCTCTGCCTCGTCTACGGGCCGAATGTCGAATGGGTGAAGAACGTCGCTGGCGGCGGGCGGCGCCCGGATCCGCATCCGGCGCCAGACGACGGCCTCACCGATCCCGAGGTCGTCGTCGACCCGAGCCGTCGGCTGCTGCCGCGCTACGCGCGCCCGCTGATGCGCCTCCTGCGCGTGAAGGCGTTCATGACGCTGCGGGCGGTGTCGGACCCCTAGGTGCGCATCACGAACACGGCGAAGAGCAGCGGCAGCAGGACCAGGATCATGGCTGCGGCGCCGGCGACCGATGCGGCGGGGAATCGCCCTGTCCGCTCCACGCATGACCCGCATCGCCACCACAGTCCCGACCAGGAGGGCGAGCCCGATCAGGCCGATATAGAAGATCCGCTCCAATCGACCGCCGCCGGCGATGACGAATTGAGAGGCCGGCAAGGCGGTCGACACGATCACTGCGGTCAGGACCACGGCGACGTCGGATCTCGCCCGGAGCGCGACCCAGGCAACCCATCCTGGGAGAAGCAACGGGCCTGCCAAGATCAAGAGCGCGATCGGCGCGATCGGCACCTGGATCGCCGCCCAACCGATGCTGAACAGCAGTGCCGGCACGAGGGCGATCGCGCAAGCGGCAACCGTTCCGAACTCTCGCTCGGCAGGAGCGGCGGTCCCGGCCGGGTTCGTCATCGACGTCAGCCTACCAAGCCCGCCGAGCCCCGCCGTCGCGATGCCTGCGGAACAACGTCCAGCGACCGTGACGGCGACGTGACGGCCCGCGCCTAGGATGCCCGGCGACGACCGGACCTCCCCAGATCGCCGAGGCGACGTCGTCTGAGGGGAGGGCACCCCCATGAACACCATCATCACCGGGTCGGCCAAGCGGCTGACCGCGGTGCTCCTCGTCGTCGGGTTCGTCCTGGCCGGGTGCGGCACGTCCACGACCAGCGGCCAGGAACTCTCCTCGGACCAGGCGCCGACGCCGCAGCCAGCGGGAGCGTCCGTCGACGCAGGCGGTGGTGGCGGCACGGGCGAGGCATCCGCCACGGGCAGCCTCGTGAGCTCGGGCATCCTCGACGCGACCTGGGCGTGGGTGGCAGGCAACGCGGTCGGGCCGGGCGTCGGCGGGATCACGGTGAACTCGGACAAGGGCACGTTCGGCAACATCGAGGTCCTGAGCGACGGCTCGATCACCTTCTCGACCGGGGACTCCACGATCAGCGCCGGCGCGCCGTACAAGGGCACCGGCGCGCAAGTCCACATGAAGGATCAGATCCCGTGTGGGTTCACGCTCGATAACGACCTGACCGGCTCCGACGGCAAGATCCTGCACATGAAGGGCTCGATGGACGTCGTCGGCGGGGCGTACGCCTGCTGAGGCGCCTCTAGCGCCGGGCGCTCACTCCCCTACTTCCAGGGCGAAGGCAGGTGCGTCAGCGGCTCCCGGTCCGGGAGCACGTCCACCTGCAGGGACGGGTCGGCGGCCGGCACGTAGCGCTCCTCGACCCCGAGCTCCTTCAGCACGATGTTGCGCGCCTGCGCGATCGCGGTGGCCTTGTAGAACGCGATCGTCCGGCTGAACCCCTGGCGCCCGAACCCGCAGTCGCTCGAGAGGATCAGCTTGTCCGCCGGGATCACCTCCAGCGCGCGTCGCACGCGGGCCGCGACGACCGGCGGCATGTCGGCCTGGAGCGTGCGGTGGTTCACGACGCCGACGGCGACCTTCTTCTTGACCGGTTCGCGGCATACGGCTTGAAGAGGTCGATCTCGGCGAGCTGGTTCTCGGTCGCCTCGACCGTCCAGACGTCGCCCTTGAGGCGCTCGAGGTAGATCTCGATCGAGTTCGCGTACGACTCGCCGGTGTAGACCTTCTGCATGTTCGGGTTGCCCCAGCAGGTGTGGATCCACAGCTCGACGTCGTCGAGGCCGTCGACCTCGTGGTTGAACGCCTCGACGAGGAAGTCGAGCAGCTCGGTCTGGTCGGGATAGAAGCACGCGACGAAATGGATCGTCGGCTCCTCGATCTGGATCACCTTGGCGCCGGCGGCCGCGAGCTGGCGGAGCTCGAGGTTCATGGCGGTGGCCATGTCCCAGATCAGCTGCTTCTTGTCGGCCAGGTCGTACTCGGGCGTGTGGCTGTCGAGGAAGATCGAGAGCACCTGCGACGAGCACGTCCCGAACTTGACCGGCTTGCCCGCGCGCGCCTGGGCGATGCGCCAGAGCTTGGCGTACTCGAGCGGGTTGCGCGGGTCGTGCTCGACCTTGCCGACCACGCGTGGCCAGCGCCATGTCGTCTCGATCTCGTTCATCAGCGTCCCGGGCGGGAACTCGAGGAGCCGGTCGCGTGAGCCCTCGTACTGGAGCTCCTCGTGCTCGAACCCCTTCCAGCGCTGGAGCGGGTAGTGGTGCCACGAGCGGCCGGCGAAGTCCTCGTCGAGGTGGTAGTCGCCGTTGGTGACGATGTCGAGCCCCGCGCGCTCCTGGTCGGCGATCACGGTCGAGTGCGCGTCGAGGAACTGCTCGCGGAAGTGGACGTCGAGGAGCGCCGTGTCGAGCGGCCGGCCCCACAGGCCCCCGTCGTACCAGCGCGGCCGCGGCCACGAGCCCGTGACGGTCGCAGGGAGCATGAGGTCCTTGGTGGCCGTGAGCATCGGGCGCGCCCCTCCTCGTCGAGATCCGGTGGTCCGTCGATCCTAGATCGTCGGGGAGGCCGTCGTCGGGAGGGCTTACCTGGCGAACGCGGTGACGACCTCGACACTCTCGTCGACGGTCGGGAGCGCGCGGATCGCGGCGGCTTGTTCCTCGGCCGCGGACCGGAACCGCGGGTCAGCGAGGACCGTCGCAACGGCCGACCCAAGCTCGCCGAGTGCCTCCGGCCCGGCGATCGAGACCCCGATCCCACGCTCGGCGGTTCGTCGGGCGTTCGCCACCTGGTCGATCGAGAACAGCGGCATCGTCACGAGCGGGACCCCGGCCCGAAGGGCACCCAGCATCGTGCCGTAGCCGCCGTGGAACACGACGACCCCAGCGTGCGGCAGGACCGCATCCTGCGGGATCCACTGCTCGACCCGAACGCCGGGCGGCAAGGGACCGAGGGCCGCCGGATCCGCCGAGCGACCGACCGTCGCGAGCACGCGCCGGCCCGGAGCGGCGATCGCCCCGATGGCGGCACGGTAGATGTCCGGAAAGAGACCCATGCCCGCAGCTTCGGTGCCGAAGGTGAGGTAGACCAGCGGATCGTCGCCCGCGAGCGAGGGATCGGGCTCCGTCGGTTCGATGGGGTCGCGATAGCGATACGTCGGTCCCGCACCGGGATCGTCGAGCGTGGGCGGCGTCAGCGTGAGCGTCGGCTCCTCGAGGAATGGGGACGTGTCGGACGGGATCGTCAGGCCGTGTTCGGCGGCGACACCCGCCAGCGGCTCCATGGCCTCGCCGCCGAGCATGTCCATGAGGCCAAGCAGGCCGATCGCGACGTGGACACGCGGGATCCCCCGCCCGATCGCGACAGCCAGGGAGGCGAACTCGGCGGTCTCGCGAACGATGACGTCCGGCCGCCACTCGTCGACCAGGCGGAGCAGCGCCGGCATCGCGGCCCGCGGGTAGAGCCCGCCGAAGCCGTCCCGGATCATGATCCGGTTCTTCTCCTCGAGCGACGCCGCCTCGCCCATCTTGGCGAACATCGCGCCGGCGTCGGCGTCGGCGCGATCGGGGAAGGGCGCGAACGTGAAACCGGCTCCCTCGACGTTGGGCCGGAAGCTCGCCGGCGCCGCGACGAGGATGTCGTGACCGACGCGCTGCAAGGCCCGCGCGAACGGCACGAGCGGACCGAGATGTCCGGCCCCCGCCGTCGTCGAGAACAGGATGCGCAATCGAGTTCCTCCCTGACCCCCGTCCGGCGACGCTGAGAGGAGGCTAGCGCGTTGCGACGACCCCCGCGACCCCGACGACGACGGCGCCCGCCTGCGTTATGCACGAATTCGCCGTCGGGAGTCACCTTCCATCGGTATGCGAATGGATGCATAACGTCGGTAGCCGGTGGCGGTGGCTCGTGGGTCGGCGGTCGATGCACCCCTCCTGGTATGCATCCATTGGCATACGCCGGAGAGGTGGGCCCTCCTCGGCCGATTCGTGCATAAGCCGGGGCTCGCGGGCCGGACGGCGGACACCCGGAGGGCGCCGCGACTCCCATGGCGCCGCTACCCTTGACGCATGCCCCACGAATTCATCTACACGACCTACAAGCTCGCCCGGCACTACCCGCCCGACCGGACCGTGCTCGAGAACATCTCGATCTCGTTCTACCCGGGCGCGAAGATCGGCGTCATCGGCCCCAACGGCGCCGGCAAGTCGAGCCTGCTGCGGATCATGGCCGGGCTCGACGACGGCTTCGTCGGTGAGGCCCGCCTGACCCCCGGCTTCAGCGTCGGCTACCTCAGCCAGGAGCCTGAGCTCGACCCGACCAAGGACGTCAAGGGCAACGTCCTCGACGGCGTCCGCGAGGTCCAGACGCTCATCGACCAGTACAACGCCGTCATGGCCAAGTGGTCCGACCCCGACGCCGACTACGAGGCCGTCGGGGCCGAACAAAGCGCCCTCGAGGACAAGATCGCCGCGACGGACGCCTGGAGCCTCGAGCGCAACGTCGACATCGCGATGGACGCCCTCCGCTGCCCGCCCGACGACGCCGACGTCACGACGCTCTCCGGCGGCGAGAAGCGCCGCGTGGCCCTCGCCCGCCTCCTCCTGAGCCACCCCGACCTGCTGCTGCTCGACGAGCCCACCAACCACCTCGACGCCGAGTCGGTCTACTGGCTGGAGCGGTTCCTGCAGGAGTACTCGGGCACGGTCGTCGCGATCACCCACGATCGCTACTTCCTCGACAACGTCGCCCAGTGGATCCTCGAGCTCGATCGCGGTCGGGGCATCCCGTTCGAGGGCAACTACTCGTCCTGGCTCGAGCAGAAGCTCGAGCGCATGGGTCGCGAGGAGAAGGCCGGCGAAGCCCGCCAGCGCACCCTCGCGCGCGAGCTCGAATGGGTGCGCCTGGCCCCGCGGGCCCGGCAGGCGAAGGGCAAGGCCCGACTCTCCGCCTACGAGCAGCTCCTGTCGGAGGCGAACGACGCCAAGCGCAGCGAGCGCGAGCTCGAGATCGCCATCCCGCCCGGCCCGCGCCTGGGCGACCAGGTCATCGAGGTCAAGGGTCTCGCCAAGGCCTACGGCGACAAGGTCCTCATCGAGGATCTGTCGTTCTCGCTGCCGAAGGCGGGCATCGTCGGGATCATCGGTCCGAACGGGGCCGGCAAGACGACCCTGTTCCGGATGATCGTCGGCGAGGAGAAGCCCGACCGCGGCAGCATCACGCTCGGCGACACCGTGCAGCTCGCCTACGTCGACCAGAGCCGCGACGACCTCCAGGGCGACAAGACCGTCTACGAGGAGATCTCCGGCGGCAACGAGTTCATCAAGGTGGGCAACCGCGAGCTGCCCGCCCGCGCCTACGTGTCGAGCTTCAACTTCAAGGGCACGGACCAGCAGAAGGCCGTCGGCAAGCTGTCGGGCGGCGAGCGGAACCGCGTCCACCTCGCGAAGCTGCTCAAGTCCGGCGGCAACGTGCTGCTGCTCGACGAGCCCACCAACGACCTCGATGTCGACACGCTCCGCGCGCTCGAGGCCGGCCTGGAGTCATTCCCGGGCTGCGCCGTGGTCATCAGCCACGATCGCTGGTTCCTCGACCGGATCGCGACCCACGTCCTGGCCTTCGAGGGCGACAGCGTCGTCCGCTGGTTCGAGGGCAACTTCACCGAGTACGAGGAGTTCCGCCACCGCGAGCTCGGCACCGCGGCCGACCAGCCGCATCGGATCCGCTACAAGAAGCTCGCGAGCTGACGAGGCAGCGACGCCGTCTCAGCCTGCAGGATTCGGCCCGAGTTTGGCGGCGACGGCGCCAGGCGGCCACGCCCAGCACGACGAGGCCGACCGTCGTCAGCACGACCAGGGCGACCAATCCGAGTCCGGCCGGGGTCTCGACGAGATCGCCGAGGACCGTCGCGAGCGTCGCGGTGTCGGGCGCGACAGCGGCCTCCTCGAAGACCCCGAAGTCGGCCGTGAGGTTCTCCTCGCCGCCGACGAGCGTGATGTCGTATGACCCCGGTGTCGTCAGCGTGCTCCCGACCGAGGTCATGTCGAGGGCGGCGCGGTACGAGCCGGGTCGCAAGTCGACGCGATAGTGCCCGCTGCCGTTCGTGGACGCCGTCACCGTGCCGCCGCGGACAAGGTCCGTCACGTCGACGCGCGCCCCTGCGATGCCGGGTTCGCCCGCGTCCTGGCGAGCGTTGCGGTTGTCGTCCCGCCAGACCACATCGCCGAGGATCGACGGGATCGGCGTGACCTGCGCGTGGTCGTCGTCGCTGACCGTGCCGCCGCCGGGAGCGGTCCCGACGACCGTCGCCACGTTGTCGATCGGCGCGAGCACCTCGGCGACATCGCATGTGTAGCTGGTCGACGCACCTGCCATCAGATCGCCGATGACCCGATCGCAGGCGGGCGTCACGGGGTCGGTGACCGTGACGTCGGTGAGGTCGGCCGTTCCGGTGTTCGTGACCGTGATCGTGAACGTGTGCGGGTCACCCATGGTGACCGTCGCCTGATCCGGCGTCTTCTCGATCGTGATCTCGGCCGCGAAGCCGAAGTAGTTGGACGGGTCGCTGTCCGTGACGGGCTCCTCGAGCACGTCGAACCCGTCCACGGTCGCGACGTTGGTGTACTGGCCGGCCACGGCCGTGGCGGTGGCCTCATAGGTCCAGGTCTCGCCGGGGTCGAGCTCGGTGTCACTGTCGGTGTCGCCACCCACGAAGCTCGGCACGACGCCCTGGTCGTCGGTCACCGTCAGCGTTCTTGATCGGGACGTTGCCCGGGTTCGTGACCGCGTAGGTCCAGGTCACCGGGTCACCGACGGGGACGAGGACGCCCGGCGCCGTGTCGGCGTCCTGGCCGTTCGTCGACTTCTCGATGTCGATCGCCGAGACCGTGCCGAAGTAGTGCGATGGGTCGGTGTCGGTCGACGGCCTGGCCGGCCGGTCCGACGCCGCTGGCCGAGCCGACGTTGGCGTACTGGCCGGCGACGCTCGTGCCGGTCGCGGTGCAGGTCATCGTCCGCGCCGGCCGCGAGCGTCGTGGCCGGGCAGCTGACCGCGACGCCCTGGTCGTCGCTGACGACGATGCCGCTGAGCGCGGCGTTGCCGCTGTTCGTGACGACATAGGTCCAGTTGACGGGTGCGCCGACGGGGATGAACGGCCCGGGCGCCTCATCGGCGTCGTCGCCGTTGGTCAGCTTCTGCAGGTCGATCCCCGGCACCGACCCGAAGTAGGCGGACGGATCCACATCCTGGACCGGCTCGCCGGTGGTCGTGATGGCGGTCGCCGTGGCGAGGTTCGTGTACTGGTCCGGGTCCGCGGCCGCGGTGGCCGAGCAGGTCATCGACTCGCCGACGGCGAGCGTCGTCTGCGGGCAACTGGCGAAGATGCCGCGGAGGATGGTCTCGTGGTCTTCCACGGCGACGTTGACCAGCGCGACATTACCGGTGTTGGTCACCTCGTACGTCCAGGTCACCGTCGAGCCCGGGACCACGAATGGTCCGGGCGGCTGTGTGACATCCACGCCGTTGGTGAACTTCTCGATGTCGATGCCGCCGACGGCCCCGAGGTAGTGAGACGGGTCCGTGTCCGTGACGACGGCTCCGGACGGGCTGATCCCCTCGACCGTCCCGATGTTCGCGTACTGTCCGGGTTGGGCCGTCGCCCCGAGGGGGCCGGAACAGACGATCGTCTGGCCGGGAACGATGATCAACAGGGCCGGGCAGTCAAGGGTCGGGAGCTGGTCGTCGGTCACCGACCAGGTGAGTGGCACGTTCCCGGTGTTCGTGATCTCGTATGTCCATGCGACCGGGTGACCCACCTGGATCACCGGGCCAGGCGCCGTGTCGGCATCCAGCCCGTTGGTGAACTTCTCGATGTCGATCGCGGGAACTTCGCCGAAGTAGTGCGACACGTCGGAGTCCTGCACGATCCCGGTCGGGCTGTCCGCGGTCACGGAGCCGAGGTTCTCGTACTCCCCGGCGGTCGCGACGCCCGTGGGCGCCGTACAGGTGACGCTCTCGGCGACGTCGAGCGGATCGATCGCCGCCGGACAGCTGATCGGCCCGATGATGTCGTCCGTGACGGTGGCGCCGGTCAGCGGCGACGTTGCCCGTGTTCGTGACCACGTATGTCCATGTCACGGGATCGCCGACCGGGATGAATAGGCCCGGTGCCACATCGGCATCGGCGCCATTGGTGGCCTTCTCGATGTCGATCCCCGGTGCGGTGCCGAGGTAGTGGGATGGATCCGTGTCGGTGACCGTGACCGGCCCGGATGGACCCGCCCCGGTCGCGGTGACCGTGCCGAGGTTGGCGTACTGGCCCGCGACGCTCGTGCCGGTCGCGGTGCAGGTCATGTCCTCGCCGGGCGCCAGGGTGGCGACAGGACAGGACACCGCCACGCCCTGGTCGTCGGTGACGACGATGCCGGTCAGTGGCACGTTGCCCGTATTCGTCACCAGATAGGACCAGGTGACAGGAGAGTCGACCGGGACGAACGGCCCTGTCGGCGTGTCGGCGTCGTCGCCGTTCGTCGACTTCTCGAGGTGGACGGCCGGCGCTGGAGGGATCCGGTTGACGATCGTGCAGGTGACGATGGCCTCGTCGGGCACAGTCCCGCGGAACCCCGTGGCAGTGGTCACGAAGCCCGGCAGCGGTCTGTCCGTCGGCGAGTCCGGTGTCCGGTAGGTGCAGGTCGTGGCCGACCGGTCATAGGTATAGCCCGGTTGGACCACCTCCGAGACCGTCACCGTCGAGTCCACCGGCAACACGGTCGTCCACTGGAAGTTGACGAAGCCGTCGGGACCCGTCGGGCCGGTCGCCGTCTCGCCGGTCGCGCCGGCCGGCGAGATCCAGGTGGCCGGCCGTCGGGTCGGCGGTCGCGGTCATGCTCCAGTCCTGGGCCGGCTGAAGGTCGTCGACCGCGGGTTCGGGTTGTGATCGATCATCTTGCGGACGTTCACCGACGGGGCGCAGAGCTGGAACGCGGCCTCCCTGAGCGCGTCCTCGAGGAGCGCGAAGTTGGGCTGGCGGTAGACGTCCGTGGTGGCGATGTTGAACGGGCCGGTGTCAGGGAACACGTCGGGGCCGGAGACCGCGATGATCCGGTTGAGGGACTGCTGATTCTGGAGCCCGGCGCCGACGGCGATCGAGAGGATGTGCGACCCCTGGGCCTTGAGGGCATTGGCGTTGGGCACCGCACGGTCCTTGGCCGGGTTCTCGCTCGCCGACAGCGTCTGGTTGGCGCTGGACGGCGTCGTCAGGAGCGGCACCTGCAACTCGTACTGGTTCTGCGCCACGATCGGGTTGCCGGGATCGAAGGTCACGCGGTCATGGCGGATGATCACGTTCGGATCGCCGTCGGTGATGAACACCGTCAGGTGCGGGGTGTTCGGCGAGGGTCGCGGCAGGAAGTAGCGGCCCACCCGGAAGCCGTCCTCCCAGTTCGTGCTGCCGTTCGGGTTGAAGCCCGCGATGTACGGGTCGAAGGTCGATGCGAGCGTCGCGTCCGTCACGGTCGTGTAGTTCCGGGCCGCCGCGCCGGGGAGCGGCAGCCGGGCGACGGTCGAGAACTCCGCCACCGCGAGGCGCGAACCCGTGTTGTTGAGCGCGCGGGTGAATGCCCGGAACGCGGCCCTGACGGCACCGGTCGCGCCGGCGTTGCCGATCGACCCGGACTCGTCGAGGATCATCAGGATGTCGATGCCGCACGCCGTGTGCAGGTCCGGATTGGTGATCGGGGTGTCGTCCTCGCCCGGGGCCGCCGAGGCGATCGGGACCATGAGACCGGAGAGCAGGCTCGCGAAGACCGCGGCCGTGGCGAACGCGACGCGGCCGTGGGTGCGAATCGACGACCGACGTTCTCGGTGGTCCATGTCCCTCCCACACCCCAGAGCGCTGGGGGCAGGCCAAGGATACTGGGGGTCGGGCAAGGATAGCGGGCGCGACAACACGTCGTTTGCGGCGCGACGGTCCGGGAGTCAGTACATCCGCCAGATGTAGACCGGCTCGAGGCCGTGGCTCCCCTGCGCGACCGCCAGCTCGCCGTCGTGGTAGGCCTCGTGCGTGAGGATCCGCTGCAGGATCGACGCGCGCGAGTGGAGCTGCCGCTCCTCGCGGAAGTAGCGCTCGAACTCGTCGGCGAGCATCGTCCGGGGTCCACTCGTCGAGCACGCGGTCGATGATCGCGAAGGTCGATTCGAGCGCGCCGACGAGCTCGGCCGCGCTCCGCGGATGGGCGAGGTCGTCCTCCCAGCCCTCGTCGCTCAGGTCCGCGAACGGCGTCGACTCGAACCCCGCCTCGCCGGCGACCGTGCACAGCCAGTAGACGCGCGAGCCGGCGAGATGCCCGACGATCGCCCAGACCGGCCAGTGGTCGGGCGCTGCCCGGAGAGCGAGCTGCTCGTCGGTCATCGACGCGACGGACTCGATCAGCCGACGGTTGTACTGCGGCCAGCGGTCGTAGAAGGCGCGGATCGTCACGGTCGAGCCCTCACTCCCCGCCGGCCTTCGTGGCGACGTCGCCGATGATCTTCGCCAGGTCGTCCGGGCGCGACCACATCGGCCAGTGGCTCGTCGGCAGGTCGATCCAGGTGATGTCGCGCAGCTCCGGGATGCCGGCGAGGAACGAGATCTCCGGATTCCCCTTCACGTAGGCCTGGTAGGCCTTCGACGTGTAGCCGGTCGCGATGATCGTGCTCGGGATGTCGCGGCGGGCGTCGTTCGTGAACTCGTACTGGCCGCGCAGGATGCCACCCGGGACCGGCACGGCCCGCTCGCGGAAGGTGGCCATCTGCTCCTCGGTCAGGCCCTTGAGGTTCTCCTCCGCGACGATGTCCTCCCAGACCATCGGCTTGTCGCCCTCCTGCGACGCGTCGAGCGGCGGCTTCCCGGGCGCGGTGTCGACGTAGACCATCGCCGCGATCTTCTCCGGGATGCGATCGCTCGCGGCGTACCCGCTGAACCCGGACGCGCTGTGGACCGCGAGCACGGGCGGGCGCGGGGCGCGCCTCGACCGCCGCGATGATCGCGTCGACGTGGTCCCCGAAGGTGATCGCCGGAGCGGTCCTCGTCCTTCGACTGCCTGGCCCGGGCAGCGTGATCGCCGTGACGTCGTGGCCGTCCGGCACGGAGCGTGGCGGCGACCTCGTCCCACGCCCACGCGCCGAGCCAGAACCCCGGGACCAGGATGATCGGTGCAGCAGTCATGTTCGTGCCTCCCCTGTTCGGTGATTCTAGAAGTCGATCCGCATCACGACCCGCCGGAGCGTCGCGTGGTAGACCTCGGTGAACCCGGCGGCCTCGAAGATGCTGCGGGTGCCGACGTGGGTCTCGCCCCAGGTGACCTCCACCCCGGGCTCGGTGATCATCGGGTAGGCCTCGAGCGCCCGGGCGCCGCGCTCGCGGGCGAAGCCGACGGTGGCCGCGGCGAGCACGCGCGTGATGCCGCGGCGCCGGTAGCCAGCCCGGGTCACGAAGCAGGTCACCGCCCAGACGCTCTCGTCGGCCGGGTCCTCGCCGCGCTGCTTGAACACGACCCGCTGGGGCGGCAGACGCTGGTAGTTCGAGCGCGGCTCGACCGCGCACCAGCCCACGGGCTCGCCGAAGAGGTACGCGACGAGGCCGCTCGTCCGGCGAGCGCTCGGGTACCCGCAGTGGGTCTCCTGCTCCAGGCGCGCCATGCGCTCGGCGGTGGTGGGCTCGGTCCAGCCGCTCGGCCCGATCTTGAACCGCTGGCACTGGCAGTAGGCCGGGTAGCCGCGCACGCCGAAGATGGCCCGCAGGTCCTCGCGGGACGCCTCGTTCGCGGGGACGATCGTGAGGGCGGCCGGATCGACGGGCCCGGGCGGAAGCGGCGCCGCCCCGGCCCCGGCCTTAGCCGGCACTCGCGCCGCCGGCTCCCGACGACACCGGTCGGCGGCCCTCGTCCCACCATCGCAACACGCGCATGGCCCGAAGGGTATTCCAGCGGCTGGGCTTGCCCTCGCCCTCGTCGAGCGCGACGTGGGTCTCGCCCTCGTGGACGTTCTGGAGCGGCCACCGGCCGTCCGGACCGCGATTGCCCTCGACGACCTCGATCGCCTCGGCGACGCGGTCATCGGGCTCGACCTCGGCGGCGCGCAGGTACTCCAGCCCGCGCAGGACGTCGTAGAAGTACCAGGTCGGGAACGAGAACTGGAGCCAGGCGGGGTCGATCACCTCGCCGGTCGACTTCCGACGGAACAGCCGGCGTTCGAGCATGTACGCCTCGCCGCGCTGGCGGGCCGCGCGCACCTCGGCCGAGCCGCCGATCGCGCGCTCGTGCTCGAGGAGGCCCTCGAGGACGTTGATCGTCGTCCCGAACGACGACACCGTCGCGCCGTTCTCGACCTCGCAGTTCCAGCCGCCGTCAGGGAGCTGCTCGCCGAGGAGCCGCTCGACGAGCGGCGTCATGTCGACGCCGAAATACGCGCCGGTCGAGACGACGTTGCCGTTGATGCACGGCTCGACCTCGCCCTCGAAGAACCTGTTGTCCGCCCACGGCGTCTCGAACGTCGGGATCCCTCCAGATGACGCGCTCGCGGACGAGGCCGACAGCCCGCCGGGCCTGCTCGCTCTCGGGATCGAGTCCGAACCGCCGCAGGAGCTCCAGCACGTGGAAGGTGTCGGTCCAGTCGTGCGACCAGGCCCTGCCGGCCCACCGGCCATCCGGCGCCTGGAGGGCGAGCAGCCGAGCGCCCCAGCCCTCGGTGGCGACCTTGGCGCGCTCGGCGGCGACGACGCTCGGCCGGCTCGTCGGTCAGGTCGCGCATCACCTGCCAGCGGATCGCGGGGTCCGAATCGAGCAGCCAGTCGACGACGGTCATGTCCCTATTGTCGCTCGATTGATGACAGCGACTGGCAGGTATCGCCGCAAAGATTCGGGGTGCCATCAGCCTCGCGACCGTGTAGCATCGCGGCAGGTCGGCAGATACCACGGCCACCAACCAGGACGACGCCCCACTTCCTGGTCCCCAGCGGTTTGCGGTGGTGCCCCGGGCACGCGATGTCCCTCGCCCGATCGAACGACCGTCACGACGGAACCGCCCTTCGCTGGGCGACATCGGATCGAGGGATACGAGGATGCTCGGTCGAAAGCGCGTCACGCGCTGGCTGGTTGCCGTTGGAACCACGACCCTACTCTCCACCTCGCTCGTGGTGGTGGCTCCCGCGGCGACCGTACGCGCTGCCGATCCGCCTGTGTACTACGCGATCGCGCTCGGCCTGACCTCGCACGTGGGCGGCCTGAACGTCATGAACGAGGCCGGTGCCATCGCGGGCTACCTGAACGACGGCCGACTCGCGCGGATCGTCGGCTCGGTGATCACGCCGATCCCAGGCCCGGCGGGTTCGACGAACGACATCAACGAGAACGGGACGATCGTCGGCGTTCGCGATAGTCAGGCGATCCGCATCGACGGGACGACCGTCACGACGATCGCAGGCACGGGAGGCGAGTTCGAGATCGCGTCCGACATCGATGAGGCGGGGACGACGATCGTCGGCTACAGCTACGCGAGCGGCGTCCAGCAAGCCTGGGTGTCCACGGGTGGGCCCGCCACGCCACTCGACACGCTCGGCGGCGACAACAGCGTCGCGAGCAGGGTCACCGATACGGGCCTCATCGCCGGCACGTCCCAGACAGCATCTGGCGACACGAGGTTCGTCACATGGGATGACGGCGTCATCGCCGACCACGGCAACTTGGGCGGCGAATACGCATCGGTCAGCGGCATGAACGAGGCCGGGCAGTTCATCGGAGGCATCTCCCTCCCAGGAGTGGGAGATCGCGCCGTGTTCTGGGACGGCTCCACGCTCGTGAACCTCGGCACGCTCGGCGGCTCCTCGTCCACGGCGAGCGCCCTCAACCAAGCCGGCACGATCGTCGGCTACTCGACGAACGCGTCGGGCCACCCGCGAGCCTTCGTCAGCGATGGCGGAGGCGCCCTCGACGACCTCGGCACGCTCGGCGGCTCGGATGCCTACGGGGTCGGGATCAACGATCACGGTCAGATCGCGGGCACGTCGTTCACGGCCGCCGGCCGACAGCACGGCTTCCTGATCGACGACGGGGTCATGTACGACATCAATGACCTGCTGCCGGCGGGCTCCGTGGAGATCCGCTCGGCCGCGGCCATCTCGAACTCGGGCCATATCATCGCGGACGGCGTGGCCGGCCCGGTCCTGCTGGTGCCGGGGCCGCGACCCGCAGCCGCCTACAGCGTCATCGACCTCAGCGTCGGGCTGGGATCGAACGTGGACGTGTACCCGCGGGACATGAACGAGAGCCGCCAGGCGACGGGATGGGCGAACGATCGTGCGTGGCGGTACGACGGCACGACCTCGTCCCGCATCTTTCCTGGCTTCCCCGAATCGTACGGATACGCGATCAATGGATCGGGTAGCGTCGCAGGCACGGCCGAGCACGGCGGCGACTTCGACGCCTTCTTCTACGACGGCACGGTCCACTTCCTGGGCACGTTCGGCGGATCGTCGAGCGACGGCCAGGACATCAACGACGTCGGCGACGTGGTCGGCGGCGCGATGGACGCGGGAGGGCACTACCACGCATTCCTCTACCGCGGCGGCACGATGATCGATCTCCACGACCTCGGTGGCATCAGCTCCTACGCCACTCGGGTCAACGAGTCCGGCATCGTCATCGGCGCCTACTCGCCATCGAGCGGCATCAACCGGGGCTTCGTCTCCGACGGCACCACGACGACCGACCTCGGCACGCTCGGGGGCGCGTCAACGTCCCCGCAGGCGATCAATGGGGCGGGCGAGATCGTCGGCACGTCCTCCACGGCGACCCAGCCGTACCACGCCTTCCGATACGCCGATGGCACGATCACGAGCGTCGCCCCGGCCGGCTCGATCTCAAGTGAGGCGAGCTCCATCAACGAGGGCGGTGTCATCGCCGGGTCCTACGAGGAACCGTCGGGCGACCGGCGCGGCTACGTCTTCGACGACGGCAATTTCACCCTCATCCCCGCGATGGGAGCTTCGTTCGCGACCACCTCGGATATCAACGACAGCGGCCAGGTCGTCGGGTACTCGAGCGGACCCGATGGAACGCGTGGCTTCCTGTTCGATGACGGCGACGTGATCGACCTCACCACGCAGATCCCTCTCGGGTTCGACGCCGCGATCGGCTACGTGGACACCATCGCCAACGACGGCACCATCCTGGCGGGAGGGCACAACGCCGAGGGACGGGACAAGTCCTACCTGCTCATCCCGACCACGCCCAACCCGACCCCGGACCCGCTGACGTTCGACACCAGCCCCGCCGCGCCCGCCAGCGTGCGCGAACTCGGTCGCTTCGATCGGACGTTCCCGTTGAGCCGGACGTACGGCCCCGACGCGAATGACCCGGCCGTGATCGATGTGACCGGCCGCTTCGTCTCGCCGACCGGTGCGACGTTCACCGTGCCCGCGTACTTCGGCACACGACTACGCCGTCCAGTCCGGGACCGGCGTCGGCTCCAGCGAGAACTACCTCGAGGTGCCGCTGACCCCGCCGGCCGACGGCATCTGGCACGTCCGGTTCTCGCCCGACGAGGTCGGCACGTGGACGTACACGCTGCGCGCCCGCGACCGCGTCTCAGGGCCAGCAGACCACGGTCGTCTCCGCGCCGATGAGCTTCGCCGTGACCGCGTCCGACGCCAAGGGCCAGGTCGAGCGCGACCCGCGCGACGACCAGTACCTGCGCTACCAGGACGGCTCGCCGTACCTGCCGATGGGGCACAACGTCGCCTTCCAGCAGGGCGAGCCGGTCGACAACGACGGCGAGCACTACGTCGAGCCGCTGTTCGCCTCGATGGAGACGGCCGGCCCAGAACTGGACGCGCATCTGGATGACCGATTTCAACCGCAACGCCCTCGAATGGTCGTCGGACCACTGGGCCGGCTGGTACACCGGCGTCGGCCAGTACGCCGGATCAATCGGCGTTCCGCATCGAGCGTCAGCTCGAGGTCGCCGGGCAGCACCGCCTCGAGGTCCAGCTCGTCCTCAACGACCACGGCCAGGTGCGCAGCCTGCCCGACGGCCGCTGGGACCGAGAATCCGTACAACGCCGCGAACGGCGGCCCCGTCCCGGCCGCCCACCCCGAGGCGTTCTTCACCGAACGCCGACGGCGCAAGTCAGCTGTTCAAGCAGCGCTTGCGCTACCTCGTCGCCCGCTACGGCGCCTACCGCAACGTCCTGGCCTGGGAGCTCTTCAACGAGGTCCAGTTCGTCGGATCCGACCGGCGGCGAATCCGGGGAACAGCGCCCAGGTGCGCGACGACATCGTCGCGTGGCACGCCGAGATGGCCGCCTACCTGCGCGACGATCGACCCCTACGACCACCTCATCACGACGAGCTCCGACATCGACTCGAGCCTCAAGGACATCTGGGCCGACCCGAACATCGATCTCGTCCAGGTCCACGACTACGAGCCCGGCGCTCACGACCCGCGACGTGCGCTTCCGCGGCTACGTCGACAGTCGCTCAACGCCGCCTATCACAAGCCGGTGATCATCGGCGAGTTCGGGATCTACCGGGACCCGGAGGTCGAACTTCGACCCGACGCACGTCGTCGCCGCCCGACGATCGCGAGGCCCATCTGCTCGAGGCGACCCATCTCCACAACGCCGCCTGGGCGGCCGCCATGTCCGGCTCGGGCGCGATGTCGTGGTGGTGGGGCGCCTACATCCACTCGTCGCCGTCGACTACCACCGCGACCTCGTCCGAACTTCCCGGCGAACGTGGCGCGTCAACACGCCGACTGCGAGCAGTTCTTCGCCGGCGAGGACCTCGGCCGGGATGAGCCTCGCCGACTCCGATGTCACGGCGCCCTCGTCGGTCGTCGCGCTCGGGCCTGGACAACGGCTCCGAGGGCTTCGCCTGGATCCGCGATGCCCAGAACGAGTACGGCACGTGGCGTCGGCCCCGGCGACGTCGCCCCGGTCCGCACGATGACCGGGATCTCGCTCTCGCTTCGACGGCTTCGACCGACGGGACGTATCGCATCGATAGTCTGACGACCCGTGGGGCGTCTTGCCGACCGACGACTCGCGGCTCGCCGACAGCGAGTCGACGGCACGCTCACCGTCGCCCTCCCCGACTTCACCCGCGACATCGCCCTCAAGATCCGGCCTGCCGGCCCGGCGACGACCGGACCAGCCGGTCACCGCCACCGTCACGAGCCCGAACCGCGGGCGTCGGTCACGATCACCCAGGCCCCGACGACCGATCCGCCGCCGGTCGGTTCCGGCTACACCTTCCTCGCGCTACCAGCTCGACATCACCGCGCCCGGCAGCGACGATCGACGAACCCGATCGTCCTGGTCTTCACCGTCGATGCCGAGCGTTGCTCGCCTCCGTGCGACCCGGACCTGACCGCGGCGACCCTCGCCGTGTTCCGCAACGGCACGCCGGTCCGCGACGTGCACGTCCGAGGCTCCGCGACGCCGAACCCGTGCGTCAGCCTGCGCGAGGACCCTGTCCGGCGGCGACAACGCCGGCGATGTCCGGATCACCGTCCTGACCAGTCACGGCCAGCACCTGGAACTTCGGCTCGATTGCCGGCCGCCACCGTGCCCGGGCTCCGACCGGCGTGGTCGCCACCAACGGCGACCACCAGGCATCGGTGACCTGGACCGCCCCGGCCGATGACGGCCACTCGCCGATCACCGGGTACACCGTCACCTCCAGCCCGGGCGGACAGGACCGCCACGGTCGATCGGCTCGACCACGACGGCCACCGTCACCGGGCTCGACCAACGGGACGTCGTACACGTTCACGGTCAAGGCCACGAACGCCGTCGGTCAGGGCCCGGCGTCGGCACCGTCGAACGCGGTGACGCCGGCAGCGCTGCTGAGCCAGACCATCACCTTCGCCAAGCCGGCCAACCAGACCCTGCTGGCCTCGCCCCTGACGGTCAGCGCGACCGCCAGCTCGGGCCTGACCGTGACCCTCACCTCGACCACCACGGCGGTGTGCACCGTGACCGGCTTCAGCATCACCCTGCTGACCGCCGGGACCTGCTCGATCACCGCCACCCAGCCGGGCGACGCCGTCTACAAGGCGGCCAACCCGGTGACCCGCTCGTTCACGGTCAGCCAGGCGAGCCAGACCGATCACCTTCGCCAAGCCGGCCAACCAGACCCTGCTGGCCTCGCCCCTGACGGTCAGCGCGACCGCCAGCTCGGGCCTGACCGTGACCCTCACCTCGACCACCACGCGCGGTGTGCACGGTGAGCGGCTTCAGCATCACCCTGCTGACCGCCGGGACCTGCTCGATCACCGCCACCCAGCCGGGCGACGCCGTCTACAAGGCGGCCAACCCGGTGACCCGCTCGTTCACGGTCAGCCAGGCGAGCCAGACCATCACCTTCGCCAAGCCGGCCAACCAGACCCTGCTGGCCTCGCCCCTGACGGTCAGCGCGACCGCCAGCTCGGGCCTGACCGTGACCCTCACCTCGACCACCACGGCGGTGTGCACGGTGAGCGGCTTCAGCATCACCCTGCTGACCGCCGGGACCTGTTCGATCACCGCCACCCAGCCGGGCGACGCCGTCTACAAGGCGGCCAACCCGGTGACCCGCTCGTTCAGCGTGACCAAAGCCCCACAGACCATCACGATCCCCGATCCCGGGCCGCAGTCCATGCACGCCCCGACGGTGACGCTCAACCCATCGCGTCGTCGGGCCTGACCGTCACGCTGTCGACGCAATCGGCCTCGGTCTGCACGGTCAGTGGCAACACGGTCACGCTCAAACACACAGGCACGTGCAAGATCCGGGGAGACCAGCCAGGGAACGCGATCTACGCGCCGGCGCCGGCAGTCGTGCGCCAATTCACGGTTTCGCCGTAGGCCGTTGCCCCATACACGCAGGCCCGCGTTGTTGAGAGCCCGTCCGACTGGCCATCGATTGCCGAGGTGTTGCAATCACCACCGCCGAGGGACCAGACTTACGGCCTCGTGGCCAACCCGACGCGAAACGTCATCACGCTGGTCCTGCCGGAGATAGACGCGGTCGTTGACGCGATGCCCGCGGCCCTGGTCGAAGACCAGGACGAACTTCGTGCCCGCGTTCGCCTCGCCTACCTGAGCACGCATGTCACCGCCGATCCCCACGACCTGGAGACGGCGGTCGAGGTCCTCACGCGCGCGCGCCGCGGGCGATACGGCCGTGGACCCGTTCGGCGCTCATGTCGACGCGCAGACGTACGACGATCTGGTCGCGGCAGCCGAACGCGCCATGGCCGAGGGTCGTCTTGACCTCGCGAGTGTCCTCGCGCTCCAACACGAGTCGGGCGCCATCGCCGCGCGGCAAGGTCGCCGGCTGATCCTGTTCCTCGGGGTCAACGCCGAGGCGCGGCGGCTCATGTGGGACCGCGGAACGGCCGAGCTCAGGCGGCGTGGAGAAGAACCGAAGCGGTTCGAGGAGCTCGGCCGATGGCTGCTGCTCTGGAGCGAGATGTCGTCGCTGGCCATCGGCGAGGGCTATCGAGCCACCGAGCGCGAGCTGATCGCCAGGGACGTGGCCGCCCGGCGTGCGGCGCTCGATGAGCTGCTCGGAGCGGTCGCGGTCGACGCGCGTTCCAGGGCACGGCTCCGGCGCCTGGCGATGCGCTATGGCCTCGACCCAGATGCGGCGTTCCGGATCGCCGCGATCTTGCCGGGAGTCGACGCGGACCCGACACCGGACGACCCGGGCATCGACGACGAAGACCTCGACGTGCTCGCTCGCCGGGTCGACCACCTCCTTCGGCGGCGGGGATCACGCGAGGGCCCTGGCCGCGGGATCACGGTGCCGCTGGCGATCAGCTGGCGTGGCGCGATCGTCGCCATCCTCGGGCCGGACACCCAGGAGTGGAAACGGCTCCAGGAGGCGGCGGAGGCCGTGCTCGGTCCCGACGCGACGTGGACCGCCATCGCGATGCGCGCCGATGGGTTGGGCGCCTGGTCGCGGACGATGGTGGAGCTGCAGGAGGGCCTGCGCGTCGCAGCGGCCGTTGGTCGCCACGGTGTCATCGACGACGTCGCCGAGCTCAGCGTCGAGCGGCTCCTCCTGAGTGACCCGGACCTCGCCGACACGATCATCGACCGCGAGCTCGGTGTCCTGCTTGCGGACCCGCGCATGGGCGAGGAGCTGGTCGAGACGCTGCAGGTCTACTTCGATGCCGGCGGCAATCGCCGCGAGACCGCCCGTCGTCTGCACCTGGCGGACCGGACGGTGGCCTATCGCCTGGAGCGCGCCGAGGACCTGCTCGGTCACGGATTCGACGGTGAGCCCGGGCGGCGGCTCAACGTGGCCCTGACGCTGCGGCGCTTGGCCGTGCCCCCTGCACGTTCACCGGCCTAAATCGACGAACACGTGCGTGCGCGACCCTCGATCAGGGCTCGCGGATGGGCGAGACGCGAGGCTCCAGGACGACGATCGCGGTCTCGCGGGATCGCAGGGCGGCGCTCGCGTCCGTGTAGGCCGAGCTCCCGAGGGCGACCAACGCCGCCCACAGCCGGGCACGCTCCTCCCCCGTCGCCGCGCGGGCGGTCACCGCGCGCGTCCCGTCGGGCAGCTCGACCGTCGCCTCCGGGCGCGCCTGGAGGTTGAGCCACCAGGCCGGATCCGGCTCGGCCCAGCCGTTCATCGCCGGGACGACGAGGTTGGCGCCGTCGACGATGAACCCGACGATCGCGATGCGTTCCTTGCCGGTCTTGCGCCCGACGGTCTTGAGTCGGAGCGTCCCCCACTGCTTCTCGGTCGCCGGGCGCAGGCCGAACCGGCCGCGCGTGATCGCGTAGGCCCGGCGGTGCGCGATCCAGATGGTGCGGACCAGCCAGCGGGGCACGGAGGGCGGCGCCTTCTGCGTCGCTTCAGACATGGGAGGCCTCCCCGACCCGCGGCTCCAGGACCACGACCGCCGTGTCGAGCGAACGTGGTGTCGAGCTCGCATCCGCGTAGGCGACGCTCCCATGGGCCATCAGCGCCGTCCACAGTCGCGCCTGCTCGTCGCCGGTCGCCGCGCGCGCGGTGACCTCGCGGGTCCCGTCGGGCAGCTCGACCGTCGCCTGCGGCCGTGCCTGGAGGTTGAGCCACCACGCCGGCTCCGGGTCGGCCCAGCCGTTCATCGCCATCGTGACGAGGTTGGGGCCGTCCTCGATGTAGCCGAGGATCGCGATCCGTTCCCTGCCGCTCCGACGCCCGACCGTCCGGAGCCGCATCATCCCCCACTTCGTGTCGGTCGCCGGGCGAAGGCCGACCCGGCCGCCGCTGAGCCGGTACATGGCGCGATGGACCACCCAGAATGTGCGGACCAACCAGCGCGGGATCGGCATCGTCGGCTTCTCTTGGAGCGTCTCGTCGGTCACGGGTGGCCTCCTCAGGGCTCTCGTGTGTCTACGGTGTAGACTACGCCGTAAACATAGCGCCTACACCGTAGACTCGTCAAGATGCTTTCGAAGCGGAGGTGACATAACCACGTGGTGACCCGCGCAGGCTCGACTCGAACCGAGGGCCGCACGCCCCTGACCAGGGAGCGCGTGCTCACGGTCGCGGTGGCGCTCGCCGATCGCGACGGCATCGATGGCCTGAGCATGCGCAAGCTCGGCCAGGAGCTCGGCGTCGATGCGATGGCGCTCTACCGGCACGTCAAGAGCAAGGACGACCTGCTCGACGCGATCGTCGAGATGGTCGTCGGCGAGATCGAGCGGGTCGAGCCGGACGGGCCCTGGAAGCCGGCGCTGCGCGGGCAGGTGATGGCGGCCCGGCAGGTGATGCTGCGCCACCCGTGGATGCGGCTGGTCCTCGAGGAGCAGGGCACGATCGGCGTCGCGATCATCGGCTACGTCGAGGGGATCCTGGCCATCCTGCTCGAGGGCGGCTTCACGATGGACCTCGCCCACCACACGCTGCACGTGCTGGGCAGCCGGATCTTCGGGTTCAGCCAGGACCTGTTCGACGACTCGGGCAAGGTCGTCCCGTCACCGGAGACGGCGGCGATGCTCGCCGGCGCGATGGCCCAGAACCCGCGCGTCGCGGAGCTGGCCGGCTCGGTCAGTCACGAGGGCGTCCTGGGCGCCTGCGACGACGACGTCGAGTTCGCGTTCGGGCTCGACCTGATCCTCGACGGGCTGGAGCGGCGGCAGGCGATGACGGCGACCGA
>CAVTNH010000001.1:0-210427 GCA_963736025.1 uncultured Chloroflexia bacterium | reverse complement strand
GTCGAGGAACGGGATGGCCGCGGTCCGCGCCGCCCAGCGCCCGCCGTCGGGCGCCTCGATCTCGAGCGGCGTGCCCGGACCGGAGAGCCCGATCGGCATCCAGACGTAGCCGATGTTCTTGCCGAGGCGCGGCGACCAGATGAGGTCGGTGACGGTCCCGACGGGCTCGCCGTCGTGGAACGCCCGGCACTTGCGCGAGAGCTCGAACGGGAGCGCCTCGCCTTCGAATTCGATGCCGACGAGCTTGCGGTCGACGCCCGTGACCCGGATGGCCTCGAGCGCCGCCTTGCCGATGTAGTCCGCGGCCTGCGGCTCGACGAGCCGCTCCAGGCCCATGACGTGGAACGGCGTGTCGGCGATCGTCATGTCCGAGCCGTAGTTGAAGATGCCGGCCTCGATGCGGCGCGCCTCGCACGGCGCGATCGGCCGGATCTTGTGCGGCTTGCCGGCCTCCATGACGCGGTCCCAGAGGTCGCGCGCCGCGCGACGGGTCGCGCAGGTAGATCTCGTAGCCGACCTCGCCGGTCCAGCCGGTCCGGCTGATGACGACGGGGATCCCGTCGAGCTCGGTCGTGAGCGTCCAGTAGTACTTGATGTCATCGATGGCGGGGCCGAACAGGGTCCGCATCGTGTCCTTGGACTTGGGGCCCTGGACCTGGATCGGGTAGACCTCGGGCTCGCGCACGGTGACGTCGAGGCCGGAGTGGATCGCGACGCCGCGCGCCCACAGGCCGGCATCGCTGTCGGCGAGGGCGAGCCACCAGCGATTCTCCTCGACGCGCAGCAGGACCGGGTCGTTGACGATGCCGCCGTCCTCGGCCGTGATGATCACGTACTTGCCCTGGCCGACGGCGCACTTGGTCAGGTCGCGGCAGGTCAGCGAGTTCGTGAAGGCCGAGGCGTCCGGCCCGGTGATCTCGACGATCCGCTCCACCGAGACGTCCCACACGGTCACGTCGTTGAGCAGCGCCCAGTACTCCTCGACCGGGTCGGCGTAGTAGCCCGGCAGGTACATGTGGTTGTAGATGTCGTAGGCGCTGCAGCCGGCCTCGAGGGTCTTCTCGAAGAACGGGGAGCGGCGGTACCACGGCCCGAAATAGAGCGTGGACGAGTCGTTGGTGGCGGGCGCAGTCGTCGGACCGGTCATGAGAATCGGGACCTCCTGGGGCGGTCGGGAGATGGTCGGGCATGGGATTTCTATTGCCTCTCGCGTTCCACCAGATGGACCGGCCGTCGCGCGAGGCGGGCCCGGGCCCACGGTCCTATGCAGCCAGGACGCCAGCGTCCAGCCCCAGCTCCACCTCCGCTGCGCCGGTCGCCCATGCCACCACGTCCGCCCGGGAGATCGTCGTCGCGTGAGCCACGACCTGGAGCGCCAGCCCGTCGAGCAGCGACAGGATCCGCCACGCCGCGGCCGCCGGATCGGCGCAGACGAACGCCCCGCCAGCGACGCCGTCGCGGATCGTCCGCTCCAGCAATCCCTGCCACTCGAGGTTGAGCCGGCGCGACGTGGCCTGGATCGCGGGCCGGCGAGCCGCCTCGGCCCAGGCGTCGAGCCACAGCTGGAACGCCCAGTCCTTGTCGGCCGGCGTGTAGGTCCGGAAGAACAGGCGGATCGCCTCGACCGGGTCGCTCGCCTCCCCCATCAAACGCGCGGACAGCTCGAGGTCCTGCTGCGCGACCTGCTCGAACGCCGCCGCGAGCACGTCGTCCATCGACTCGAAGTAGTGGTGGATCAGCCCGCTGGACGTGCCCATCGCCGCCGCGACATCCCGGACGGTCGTGGAGGCGAGGCCCTTGTCCACGGCCACCTCGATGGCGGCCGCGACGATCGCCTCGCGACGCTGGAGCGGGGGCATGCGGCGCACGACCGCAGGGTAGAACGATATTGCGCACGCGTCCAATAGCCGATATCGTGGCCACCCTGACGCCCTACGACCGCAGCAGAGGCCCGACGGCATGATCCGGAAGTCCCCGTTCCACGAGCGCACGAACGCGCTCAACGAGACCGGCCTGTGGACGCACTGGTCGGGCTACCTCGCGGCCGACCGCTACCAGATGTCGGACAAGTTCGAGTACTTCGCGGTCCGCAACGCGGCGGGTCTCTTCGACTCGTCCCCGCTGTACAAGTACCGGATCGCGGGCAAGGACGCCGAGACGTTCCTCGCCGGCATGCTGGCCCGCGACATCCGGACCTGCCTGCCCGGTCACGCCCAGTACACGACCTGGCTCGACGACCGCGGCTTCGTCGTCGAGGACGGGGTCATCCTGCGCAAGGGCAAGGACGAGTACCTGCTGACCTCGGCCGAGCCGAACTTCGCCTGGTTCGCCGACCGGATCGGCCGGCTGGACGTGACCATCGAGGAGCAGAGCGAGGACATCGGCACGCTCGCGCTCCAGGGGCCGCGGTCGCGGGCCCTGCTCGCCAAGCTCGTGCCGCAGATGGAGCACATCCCCTACTTCGGGCTCGCCACCGGCGAGATCGGCGGCGCGGCCGTGACCGTGAGCCGCACCGGCTACAGCGGCGACCTCGGCTACGAGGTCTGGATCGACCAGCCCGACGCCCTCCACGTCTGGGACACGCTGTGGGACTCGATGGAGGGCCACGGCGTCCTGCCGTTCGGGCTGGCGGCGCTGTACATGCTCCGCATCGAGGCCGGCCTGCTGCTCCTCGACGCCGACTTCGACTCGAGCCGGTTCGCCTGGAACGACGCCCACCGCTCGACGCCGATCGAGCTCGGCTGGGGCTGGATGTTCAAGGACCTCGGCGCCGACGATCGCCCGTTCATCGGCCGACGCGCCCTCGAGCGCGAGATCGCCGACAAGACGTCGCGCTGGGCGATGCGCGGCCTCATCGTCGACTGGCGCGACTACGATCGTGTCTACAACGAGGCCGGGCTCATCCCGCCCAAGGACCACACGCCGGTCCAGGAGGACTGGATGTGCTACGACGACGACTACGAACGGGTCGGCTACGCCACGAGCTTCATGTACTCCCCGATGCTCCAGCGCCACATCGCGATCGCCCGGATCCGACCGGACCTCGCGAAGCTCGGGACGAAGGTGAACCTCGAGTTCACCGTCGACCACCATTACGAGCAGGTCGCCGCGCATGTCGCCCGGCTGCCCCTCTACAACCCAGAGCGAAAGACGGCCTGACATGACGACGACAGCCCCGATCAAGACGCCCCCGACCTCCGCCCGCTCGACCAAGCCACCCCGCTCCACGAAGGGCGACCGGACCTATGACGCCATCGTCATCGGCGGCGGGCACAACGGCCTGGTCAACGGCGCCTATCTCGCCAAGTCCGGTCTCAAGACGCTGATCCTCGAGCGGCGCCATCTCGTCGGTGGCGCGGCCATCACCGAGGAGCTGCGCCCCGGCTTCTGGTTCACGACGTTCTCGTACGCGCTGAGCCTGCTCCGGCCCGACATCATCCACGAGCTCGAGCTGACCAAGCACGGCTTCATGCCGCTGCTGATGTCGTCGACGTTCGCGCCGATGGAGAACGGCGACTACCTGTGGTTCACCCAGGACCACAACGAGAACCTCAAGGAGATCGCGCGCCACTCCAAGCACGACGCCGACGCCTACGAGCAGTACTCGCACGACGTCGAGATGGTCTGCCAGGCCATCAAGCCGCTGCTCGACATGGTGCCGCCGGACATCTTCAGCAACGACCCCGAGGAGCTCATCGCGCTCGCCTCGATCGGCTCGCGCTTCCGCAAGCTCGACAAGCGCGTCCTCCACAACGCCGTCCGCCTGCTGACCGGCAGCGCGGCCGACTTCCTCGACGACTACTTCGAGTCGGACATCCTCAAGGGCTACCTCGCCTCGTCGAGCATCATCGGGACCAAGGTCGGGCCGCGCTCGCAGGGCTCGGGCCTGGTCCTGCTCTATCACACGCTCGGCGAGCACGACGGCGAGTTCGGGGCGTGGGCGTTCCACAAGGGTGGCAACGGCGGCTTCACCAAGGTCCTCGCCAAGGCAGCCCAGTCGTTCGGTGCCGAGATCGTCCTCGAATCGCCGGTCGAGCGCGTCATCACGAAGAACGGCCGGGCGACCGGCGTCGCGCTCACGGACGGCACCGAGTACTACAGCAACGTCGTCGTGTCCGCGCTCGACCCGCGGCGCACCTTCCTCGAGCTCGTCAAGCCGCGCGAGCTGCCGGCCGACCTCGTCGAGAACATCGAGCGCTTCCGGTTCCAGGGCACCTCGTCGAAGGTGAACTTCGCGCTCGACGGCCTGCCCAAGTACCCGGCGCTCGGCGACCGCGGCGACATGTTCCGCGGGTTCACCAACATCGGCCCGTCGATGGACTACCTCGAGCGCGCCTTCGACGACGCGAAGTACGGCTGGTACAGCCAGCGCCCGTACATCGACACGGCGGTCCAGTCCACGATCGACGCCGACATGGCGCCCTCCGGGCAAGCACGTCATGAGCTGCTTCATCCAGTACACGCCCTACAAGCTGCGCGAGAGCGACTGGGACACGGAGAAGGAGAACCTCGGCGACACCGTGCAGGCGACGCTCGAGTCGTTCTTCCCGGGCTTCGGCGACCTCGTGCTCCAGCGCGAGATCCGCACCCCGCTCGACATCGAGCGGACGGTCGGCCTGTCCGAGGGCAACATCTTCGCGGGCGAGTTCTTCGCGCCGCAGATGTTCTTCTTCCGGCCGGCGCCCGGCTGGAGCCAGTACCGCACGCCGATCGACGGCTACTACCAGTGCGGGTCCGGCACCCACCCGGGCGGCTGCGTCATGGGCGCGCCGGGCAAGCTCGCCGCGGGCCAGATCATCAAGGACCTGGCCAAGGTCCGGGCCTGACGAGATGGACCAGCGAGAGCTGGACCTGCTGCGGAGCCATGCGGCCCTGCGGATCCAGCTCCTCGACTCGCTGTCCGACGAGGATCTCGCGTTCGCGCTGCCGGGCAACCCCACGTTCGGTGAGCTGATCAGGGGTCTCGGCGAGGTCCAGGGCGACTACATCGAAGCGTTTCGGACGCTCAAGCAGGCGTGGGGGGTCCGCCCGGGCCCTGCCGGCGTCGAGACCAGCGTGGCTCGACTGCAGGCCTGGTTCGCCGACCTCGACCGCGAGATGGAAGCCGTGTTGACCGCCGTTCCGGAGGGTGGCTTCTGGGCGCAGCAGGTCGATCGCGGTGGTGGCCTTCAGCTCCCACTGGGCGCCGCGTTCCACAGCTACCGGGAAGCCACGCTGGTCTGCTACGGGAAGTGCGTCGTCTACCTGCACGCGCTCGGCCGACCCCTGAACGAGCAATGGCAGGGCTGGGTGGGCTGACGGCGCCCTACGGGAAGGCGCCGCCAGCGTAGGTATGACGGTGACTAGCCCTTGATCGGCTCGCCGTCGGCACCGACCACGTACCACTTGCCGCCCTGGCCCTGGCCGCTCGTATCGCCGGCAGCCTTGTCCGCGGCGAAGTAGTACAGCGGGTACTCGCCGTACTTCACCTGGGTCCCGCCACCGTCAGTGCGGGCGATGGTCGAAGCGGTCGGCCGTCAGACCGGCACCGACGGTCGGTGTCCCGGTGACGATGAGAGCGGGCCAGTTGGCGGCGCACTTGTCGACGCAGGTCGGCGCGGCCTGGTCCTCGTCGGGCGTGAACATGTACAGGGTCTTGCCCTGGCCGTCGACGACGATCTTGCCGAGCGCCGAGTCGGCGAGGGCCAGGGTCGTGCCGCCAGCGGCCGCGGACGGGGCTGCGGCCGACGGAGCTGCCGCGGACGGAGCTGCCGCGGACGGCGAGGCGCCGCTGCTCGAGCAGGCCGCCATGACCGCGCTCAGCGCGACGCCGAGCACGAGCAGACGAATGATCTTGTGCATCTTTGTGGTTCTCCACCTGGGGGTTGGGGGTCACCTCTCCCTACGCTCCCCGGTGGTCGTCCGGTTTCGCCGCGGTGGTCGGCGGCGGCCAGGTGCCTAGTCGAGCGTGACGTGCTCGTGCCAGTGCGGGACGTGGGTCGCGAAGCCCAGGTCGCGCACCTTCGGCTCCAGGGCGATCTGCGCGTCCGGATCGCCGTGGACCAGGAACACACGCCGCGGATAGCCGGGGTCGCCGGGGCGCTTCCCCTCGCCGAAGCGCCGCAGCCAGTCGAGCAGCTCGCTCTCGTCGGCATGGGCCGAGAACCCGCTGATCGAGCGGACCTGGCAGTGGACCCGTCGGATCTGGCCATCGAGCTTGACGGTCTCCGCGCCGGCCTGGAGGTGCGAGCCGAGCGTCCCCTGCCCCTGGTAGCCGACGAACAGGATCACGGCCAGCGGGTCGTCGATGAGGTTGCGCAGGTGGGCGACGACGCGACCGCCGGTCAGCATCCCGTTGGACGCCACGATCATGTACGGCCGCGTGGCGTGCTCGATGGCCTGCGACTCCTTCACGTTGTTCGTGACCGTCTGGTTCGGGTAGTCGAGCGGGGTCTCACCCTCGCGCAGCAGCTTGGCGGTCTCCTCGTCGTAGTAGTCCGGGTGATGGCGGTAGATGTCGGACGCCTTCGACGCCATCGGTGAATCCAGGTACAGGGGCAGCAGCGGGATCTCGCCGCGCTCGATGAGCCGGTCGAGCTGCCAGACCACCTCCTGCGTGCGCCCGATCGCGAACGAGGGCACCAGCAGGACGCCGTCGGATTCGGCGACGAGGCGGACCGTCTCCGCGAGGATCCGGATGGCCTCCTCGCCCGGCTCGTGTTCGCGGCCACCGTACGTCGACTCGACGAGGACGTAGTCCGCGGCGGTCATCTGGGTCGGGTCGCGCAGGATCGGCGTGCCCGGCCGGCCGAGGTCGCCGGAGCAGACGATGACCCGCTCCTCGCCGCCCTCGCGATCGGTGACCCGCAACCGGATGATCGCCGAGCCGAGGATGTGCCCGGCATCGAAGAACGTGGCATGGATCCCGGGCGCGACCTCGAACTCCTGGTCGTACGCGATCGGGTGGAACTGGACGAGCGCGCGCTCCGCGTCCTTGGCCGTGTACAGCGGCTCGTCGAGGTCGACCTCGAGCTCCGGCGGCTGGGCGCGGAGCTCGGCCTCCGGGTCGCGCGGCCATGTTGCCGGTCGACGTCGGCTGGAGGACCGGCTCGATGGCCGTCGGGACATGCTCGCCGGCCTCGCCTGTCGCACCCGCCTCGCCGTTCTCGCCCGCCTCGGCGAGCGCGACAGCGGCCGCGTACTGGTCGGCATCCTCGCGGTCCTCCGCGGCGGCCTTGTCGGGGTTGCGCCGCTCCCAGCGCGCGTTGCGCTTGGCGAACTCCTCGTGCAGCTTCCCGGAGTCCAGGAGGACGAGGGTGGCCAGCTCCACGGTCCCTGCGGTCGCATGGATGGGCCCGCGATACCCGTCCTTCACCAGCAACGGGATCAATCCGCAGTGGTCGAGGTGGGCGTGGGTCAGCAGCATGGCGTCGAGCTCGGCGGGGTCGAACGCGAACGGGACCCGGTTGCGGATCGACTCGTTCGGGCTCCCCTGGAACATGCCGCAATCGATGAGCACCCGCGCCCGCTCGGTGACGAGCAGGAATTGCGACCCCGTGACGGTCGTCGCGCCACCGAGGAAGTGGATGTCCATCGCGCGGTATGGTGACAGGGCCCCGGCTCGCGCGCGCGCCGCCGCTATCGTTGCGTGGTGACCGACGCGATCGACCCGACGCCATTCGAGCGCCTCGAGCGCGAATGGGCCGATCTCCATACGGCATTCGAGACGCGCCTCGTCGACGAGCATCGGGGCCTGCCGCTCGACGACGACTACCCGGCGCGGCGGCTCGCCTTCGAATCGACGATGGCGTCCTTCGACGACGCGGGCCTGTCGGAGGAGGAGCGCGCCGGCCTCGACTGCATCCACGGCGCGCTGGGCTCGCTCGACGAGCTCGCGCCGGTCGAAGGCCTCGACGTGGCCGACCCGGCGCCCGGCCCGACCGCCGAATCGCCGGTGGTCGCCGCCCTCCGGCGAGCGACCTACGAGGCCTACGGGGAGGCGACCGCAGCGGTCGAGGTCGGCGGCGAGACGATCGATCGCCTGAGCGCCTTCAGCCGGCTCGCGACCGCGGACGACGCCGCCGAGCGCCGGGCCGTCTTCGAGTCGATGGCCCCGATGTGGCGGGCCGTCGACGGCGATGGCGGCGTCACGAGCCCCTATCCGCGGCTCGTCGCGGCCTCGGCCGAGCGCTGGGCCCGCGAGGGCTCGACGATCGAGGCGAACGCAGCGATCCTCGGCATCGCGCCGGGCGCGTTCGAGCCGATGCTCCACGAGATCCTGGCCCTGGGCCGGCAGGTCCTCGCCGACACCGCCGGCCTCCGCCCGGGCGCGCGGGTGGAGCCGTGGGACTACCGGTACGTGGTCGGCGAGGCGGAACGCCGGCTCCGGAGCGCCATCCCGCTCGCGCGCCTGCGGCCCATCAACGACACCCACCTGCGCTCGCTGGGCGCGGAGCCGGACGAGCTGGCGATCGGCTACGACATCGTCCCGCGCCCTGGCCGACCCATCATCCCGGTCGCCTTCACGACGGGCGGCCGGCCCGGGCCGTGGGTGTTCGCGACATACACCGAGGGCGGCCTCGGCAACCTCGCCGAGCTGCTCCACGAGAGCGGGCACGCCCTCCACTACGCGGCGATCCGGACGAGGCCCGCGTTCATCGAGCCGCCGGCCGATCACGCGGCGTTCTTCGAAGCCATCGCCGAGCTGCTCGGGTGGGACGTGGACGAGCCGGCGTTCCAGGCTCGACACCTCGGCGTCTCGGTCGAGCCGCGGCTGGCGGCGCTCGATCGCTACGGCGGCGTCCTGCTCGATGCCTGCTGGGCGCTCTTCGAGATCGAGCTCCACCGCTCGCCGGGGCGGCGACCCAACCACGTGTGGGCCGAGGTGGTCGCCGACGGTCTGGGCATCGAGCCGCACCCGGAGTGGTCGTGGTGGGCCGTGCGCGGCCAGCTGATCGACAGCCCGGGCTACCTCGCGAACTACGTGCTCGCGGCGATCGCGGCGGCCGCCCTGCGCGGCCGGATCCGCGAGCTCCGGGGCGACTGGTCGACCGGTGACGCCGGCTGGTACGGGTTCGTCTCGGAGCGGCTGCTGCGGTTCGGCGGATCGCGGGTCCCGGCCGACCTGATCGCCGAGCTGCTCGGCGGCCCGCTGACCGTCCAGCCGGTCCTCGACGACCTGCGCCGCGCCGGCTGAGAGCCGGGGCTAGACCGGGATGACGACCAGCGCGTCGACGGCGACCGCGAGGAACAGCAGCGAGAGGTAGCTGATCGAGTACTTGTAGAGCCCGATCGCGCCCGCGGTCGAGGCCTCCTCGGACGCGCTCCGGCGCCACAGCCCCCAGGCCTGCCACAGGAAGATCGCCCCGAGGACCACGGCCGCGACGAGATAGACCGCACCCATCCGCGCGACCGCGAAGAGCACGAGCGAGATCGCGACCATCAGGACCGTGTACAGGGCGATCTGGCGGGTCGTCTCGGGGATCCCCTTCACGACGGGGAGCATCGGCACCCCGGCCGCGGCGTAGTCCTTGCGGATCCGGAGCGACAGCGCCCAGAAGTGGGGCGGCGTCCAGTAGAAGACGAGGGCGAACAGCAGCAGTGCCGGCAGGCCGATGCTGCCGGTCACCGCGACCCAGCCGATGACCGGCGGCAGGGCGCCGGCCGCGCCGCCGATGACGATGTTCTGCGGGGTCGAGCGCTTGAGCATGATCGTGTAGACGACCACGTAGAAGCCGATGGCGAGCAGCGTCAGGAACGCCGCCAGCAGGTTGACGAACCAGGCCATCACCGCGAACGAGATCACGCCGAGCACGATCCCGAACACGACCGCCCGTTCGGGCTCGACCTGGTGGGCCGGCAGCGGACGACGACGCGTGCGGGTCATCAGCGCGTCGATGTCGCGGTCCAGGTAGCAGTTGATGGCGTTGGCGCTGCCGGCCGCGAGCGTGCCGCCGACCATCGTCCAGACCACGAGCACGCCCCAGTCCGTCCAGGCGATGCCGGGCACCTGGCGCGTGGCGAGGACCATGGCCGGGACCGTGGTCACCAGCAGCAATTCGATGATGCGCGGCTTCGTGAGCGCGATGTAGGCGCGGATCGTGTCGGCGCGGGTGCGCGGCCCCGACTCGGTGCGGCCGCCCGGCTCCAGGCCGCTCGTCGCCCCGGCGCCGACGCGCGCCGTGTAGTAGCTCGTCACGACGAGGCCCGCCATCAGCGCCCAGATGATCGCGCCGAGCGCCAGGTGCAGGGTCTGGGTCCACGGGGCGAGCCGGGTCAGGACCTGGGCGCCGCCGACGACCACCTGGATCGCGTAGAGGACCGCCGCGCTGACCGCGAGACGGGTGATGGCCGGGTGCGCCCGCTCCGTGCGCCAGGCGACGACCGCGATCGCGAGCACGATCAGCCCGACGACCACCGCGACCCAGCGATGCAGGACGTGCGCGGAGGTCGCATCGGTCACAGCCGGCAGCAGCGTCCCGCCCATGAGCGGCCAGTCCGGGAAGACGAGCGCGGAATCCGTCGCGGTCACGTGCGAGCCGAAGAGCAGCAAGGCGAACGTCGCGAGGGCCCCGAAGGCCGCCAGCAGCGTGAACCGCTGGCTCGCGCCGCGGCCGCCGACACGGGCCGGGAAGCCGGCACGGACCGTGACGTAGACCAGCAGTCCGACCAGCGTCATCGCGGCGGCCAGATGCGCGGTGACCGACTCGCCGGAGTTGCCGAGGCGCACGGTCTCGCGCCCGAGCCAGGCCTGGAAGCCGACGAGCAGGACGGCGCCGATGCTCGGCCACAGGATCGATCGGCGGTCGCGATGATCGCGGATGGCCAGGACGGCCAGACCGAGGACCTCGAACCCGACGATGACCGCGACACCGCGGTGGACCCATTCGATCCACGCCTTGGTGTCGTCGAGGGCCGGCAGCAGCTGGCCGTGACAGAGCGGCCAGTCCGGGCAGCCGAGCCCGGAGTCGGTCGCACGCACGATCACGCCGATCGTCACGAGGGCGAGCGTGGTCAGCAGGGTCGCCAGGGCCAGGCGTTGGAAGCGCGTCACGAGACGGCCATTCTAGCCCGGTGACGGCGCATCCCGGCGGGAGCCGCTACGCTTTCGGTCATGTCCCGATTCCGGTCCCCCGCGATGCTGCTCGCCCTCGTCCTGGCCATCGCGGCGTGCGGGTCGTCGACCCCGACGGCGCCCCGTCCACGCTCCCTTCGGCCGGCCCCAGCGGCGCCACGACGGACCGCTGCGCCACCGCGCCGGAGCCCGCGTCGATGGAGGGCTGGGAGGCGCTGTCCCAGGCGCCGACGGTCTTCCCGAGCCTCATCACGAACCCGTTGCTGTGCGGCCCGTCGCGGATGCTGATCTCGCTGCTCGACAAGGACAACGTGCCGGTCGCCGGGCCGGACCGGCCGCTCAAGGCCGCCTTCTTCGACCTCGCCAAGGACCTCAAGACGCCCGTCACGACGGTCGATGGGACGTTCGCCTGGGCGATCGAGGGCTCACGCGGCTTCTACATCTTCGATGTCGACCTGCCCGAGGCCGGCACCTACGGGATCGAGTTCACGACGCAGGCGCCCGGTGGGCCCGCCGAGACGATCCGCGTGACGACGACGATCCTCCCGGGCTCGGAGACGGTGAAGGTCGGCGACCCGGCGCCCGCCTCGAAGACGCCGACGGCGGCCGACGTCGGTGGCGACCTCTCGAAGATCTCGACCGACGCCAAGCCCGACCCGGCCTTCTACACGACGTCGGTCGCGGACGCCCTCGCCGCCCACACGCCGTTCATCCTCGTGTTCGCGACGCCCAAGTTCTGCACGAGCGCCCAGTGCGGCCCGACGCTCGACGACCTCAAGCCGATCGCGGCGGCCCACCCCGAGGTCACGTTCATCAATGTCGAGCCGTACATCCTCGAGGACTCGAGCGGACAGCTCCAGCCCGTCCTCGATGCGCAGGGCAACCTCCAGGCCACGGACGTGACGAACGCCTGGGGCCTGACGTCGGAGCCGTGGATCTTCGCCGTCGACGGGACCGGCGTCGTGCGCAAGTCGTACGAGCTGATCGCGACAGCAGCCGAGATGGACGCGGCCATCGCGGCCATCGCGCCCGGCGGCTAGGGCGCGTCCTCCAGCTTGATCGCCTGGGGCGGGTCGGCCCCCGGCAGGTACCAGACGCGGACCGGGGACGCCGTCAGCTGGTGCTCGGCGAGATGGCCCGGCGGGAACTCGACACCGTTCTGGAGCTCGGCGAGGCCGAACGTTCGGAGCTGGCCGTCCGTCGTCCGGAGCGTGAAGGCTCGCACGTCGGTCAGTCCGCCCGAATCGACGGAAACGACGACCCCGACGACGGGGACCGTGCCGACCGGCGGGCCCGAGGGTTGCGCCGGCGGCGGCGTGCCGCCGAGGATCAGGGCGGCGGCGCCCGTGACGACGACCACGACGATCAATGCCAGCGCGAACAGGTTCCGGGTCCGTCGATCCACCGGTCAGGCGCTCGCCGTCAGCGCCCCCGCGCCGGTTCCCGTGCTTCCGGGCGCATGGAGGGGCACGCCCGCCGCGCACATCGGGCAGGTGGCCTCGCCCGGTTCGTAGGTCGGCAGGTCCAGCGCCCAGAGCGAGCGCAGCGGGTAGGTCCGGCCGGTGGTCGGCGACGTGAGCGTTGCGCGTCCGCCGCTCCGGTCGACCAGCACGACGCACTCGACGATCTCGCCGCCCATCGCCTCGACCGCGGGGAGCATCGCGAGCAGCGAGCCGCCGGTGGTCAGGATGTCGTCGACGAGCAGCACACGCTCGCCCGGCTCGATGCGGAAGCCGCGGCGGAACTCGCGACGGGTCGTCCCGTCGTCGGCCCGGACCTCCTCGGCGAAGATGCTGCGAACGCCGAGCTGGCGCGCGGTCTCGAAGGCGAGGATGACGCCGCCGGTGGTCGGGCCGGCGACCAGGTCGACCATCGCCCCGCCGTCGCGATCGCGGACGTGCGCCGCGAAGAACCCGCACAGGTCGCTCGTGGCCGCCGGGTCGGACAGGACCGCGAACTTCTCGACGTACGCGTCGCCGTGGCGGCCGCTCTTGAGCAGGAAGTGACCCTCGCGGAAGGCGCCCGAGGAGCGGAACAGGGCCTCGGTCCGGGCGGCGATCGCGGCACGCGCGGCCGCATCGACGGCCGGTCGGATGGTGGTCATGCGCGCCAGTGTAGGACCGTCGGGCTGACGGCTCCGGGGACGGTCAAGGCTTGTACTCGACGCCCTTCGCGGACGGGGTGGCCGGTTTCGCCGGCAGCGCGGTCCCGATCAGGTCGCGATACGAGGCGAGGCCGAGTCGCCGGCACTCGTCGGCGAGCTCGTCGACCAGGCGGACCGGGAGCGTCGGGTCGGCGAAGATCGCGGTCCCGACCTGGACGGCGACCGCCCCGACCGCGAGGAAGTCGAGGACGTCGGCGAGCTCCGTGACCCCGCCGATCGCGACGACCGGGATCTTCACGGCCTGGACCGCCTCGTACACGACCCGCAGCGCGACCGGCTTGACGGCCGGACCGCTCAGTCCGCCGTAGATGTTGCCGAGCAGCGGCTTCTTCCGGCCGGGCGCGACCGCGATCCCCGACAGCGTGTTGATCGCGGTCAGCGCGTCGGCGCCCGCGTCGGCGATGGCCTTCGCGATCGGCCGGATGTCCGCCACGTTCGGCGACAGCTTCACGAGCAGCGGCAGGTCGGTCGCGCGCCGGACGGCGGCGGTCACCTCGCCGGCGGCGCCGGCGTCGATCGCGAACTGGAGACCGCCCCGCCCGACGTTCGGGCAGCTGATGTTGAGCTCGATGCCGGCCACGCCGGGCACGCCGTCGAGGCGCCGCGTGACCTCGACGTAGTCCTCGACCGACTCGCCCGCGACGTTGACGATCATCGGGACCTTCCAGCCGGTCCAGGTGCCGGAGTACTTCTCGATGACGGCGTCGACGCCCGGGTTCTGGAGGCCGATCGAGTTGAGCATCCCGCCCGGCGTCTCGGTGACGCGCGGCGTCGGGTTGCCGATCCGCGGCCGGAGCGTCGTCCCCTTGCAGCAGATCGCGCCGAGCCGATCGACGTCGACGACCTCGCCGTACTCGATGCCGTAGCCGAACGTCCCCGACGCGACCAGGATCGGGTTGGCGAGCACGAGACCGCGACCGAGATCGACGGACAGGTCGACCTCCTGCTCGGGCCCGAGCGCAGTCGGGCGGTCACGCTGGCCGTCCGCCGACGCACGATCGTCGGCGCGTCGCGCGCCACGGGCACGGCCTGGATCGACGGCCGGACCCGCCGGTTCGACGGCGGGTGCTGCGGGTTCGCCGGCCGAGCGGTCGAGGTGATGGCGCGTCGCTTCGGCTTCATCGGTCAGTCGTGGCGCGCCGCCACGTCCAGGCGGTCAGGAACACCCAGAGCAGGATGCCGACGATCAACAGCCACTCGAAGATCGTGAGCGGCCAGACCGCGACGCGCTCGTCGGGATGGGCCAGGTCGTTGTCGCCGCCGAACAGGATCGCGAGGAAGATCGCGAACGCCGCGACCGTCGACCGCGCCGACGGCCGACAGCCAGCGCGGGAAACGCGGGTCCGGGTCGGCGCACGAAGTCGATCGAGGCCAGCAGCACGGTGACGAGCCCGAGCAGGAAGAACGTCAGCGCCGCGATCGAGTGCTTGGCGAGGTCGTTCATCGGGAACACGCCCGACGAACGCGCCGCCGATGCCGGCGATGACGCCCGTCAACCCGTAGAGATAGCGCAGCGCGCCCGGGCGGGTGACGGCCAGTCCGAACATGAAGACGACGAAGCACGCACCGCCGATCCGCAACGCGATGTTGAACACCATCGCGAGCTCCGAGACGCCGATCTCGCCGAGCTCGGACACGAAGTGGTTGAGCGGGCTGTACGGCTGGCCGTCGGAACCGGTGTACGCGAGCGCCGTCACGACCGAGCCGAGCGCGATGATCGACGAGCCGAGGAGGCCGGTCCAGATCGCGACCCGGTCGAGCGGGGTCCGCGTCATGACCACGGCCCTTCCCAGCGGAGCTCGTCGGACGCGAAGACCGGGCCCTCGCGGCAGACGCGTTGCGGCGTCCCGGTGACGCTCATGACGACGCAGCCGAGACACGCCCCGACCGCGCAGCCCATGTTCTGCTCCATCGAGACCTGGAGGAACGTCTTGCGACGCGCCGCCGGCGAGCCGATCGGGTCGGCCTTCCCGCCGCCGCGCTTGCGCCCGAGGTTGGCGACGCCCATCCGCTCGCGGCGGCTCGCGGCCAGCCGGGACAGGGCGGCGAGCATCGGGTGCCGGGCCGCAGGCGAACGCCTGGTCGGCCCACGCCTCGTACTCGGGCAGCAGATCGGTCACGTAGCCGTGGTGGCCCATCGACCCGTCGTCGGTGGCGACGACGTACTCGACCTCGTCGGGCAGCAGGCTCGACGGGTAGACCTCGCGGAGGCTGGCGCCGCCGAACAGCAGCGTCACCTGGCGACCGTCGCGGATCGCCTCATCGGCGAGCATCCGCACCCCCGCGATGCCGAGCCCGCCGGCAACGAGCAGCAGGTGGCGGCTCCGCGAGTCGACTTCGAACGGCCGTCCGAGCGGGCCGAGCATGTCCACGGTGTCGCCCGGCCGCAGCTGCGTGAACCACTCCGTGCCGCGGCCGATGACCCGGAAGTGGATCGTGATGATGCCGGTCGAGGCGTCCGTCGTGTTCAGCGAGAACGGCCGGCGCAGGACCATCCCGGAGAAGTCGCCGGTCCGCACGTGGACGAACTGGCCCGCCCGTGAGCCGCTCGCGATGTCCGGGGCGTGGAACGCCTGCAGCCACTGGCCCGGCAGGATCTCCCGACTCTCGACGAGTTCCGCTGCAGCGAGCCGCATGCTCACGCGGTCGGCTTGCCCTCCGCCTCGTCGGCGTCGTCGACGTCCTCGACATCTTCGACGTCCTCGTTGGCCTCGGCGTCGGCGACGGCCGTCGCGGCCTTGGCCGCGGCCTTGGCGCCCTCAGCGGCCTCGCCGACCTCCGGCGCGACCGATGGGAACGCCTCCGCGAGCGAGTCGGCCAGGTCGCCGAAGACGTCGGTCGGGTCGTAGAACTCGACGAGCTCGTCGGCGTTGGTGAGCATCCGCCACTCGCCCTCGGCGTCCTCGGGGATCACCTCGGCGCGGAACGTGCCCGACGACGTCAGGGTCAGTCGCTCGTCGTCGTCGTCGACGATGATCAGGTCGCCGACCAGCCCGCTGAGCCCGGCCGCGGCCCCCTCGAACTCCTCGAGCAGGCGCGATTCGCTCCGCTGGCTGCGCTCCTGGTACTCGAGCGCGAGGTCGTACAGCCGATGGGCGGCGGCCTCGTCGTCGTCGGCGTCGAGGGGCACGCCCTGGCCGGCGGCCCACGAGTCGGCCGCGGCCGCGTACGGGTCCTCGCCGAGCGGGACGGTCTCCTCGATCGAGATGCCGGCGACCTCCATGAGGTCGGCCTCGGCGGTCGGCTCGGCGTGCATGCCGGACGCCTCGCGGGCGGCCTCGGTGAAGGCCGCGTAGATGTCGGCCGGGTTGTAGAGCTCGACGAGTTCCGAGGCGCTCTCGATGACCTCGGTCTCGCTCACCCAGTCGCCGGTGACCTCGTCCTGGTATCGGCTTCGGCTGCGGAAGCTGAGATCCGGCGCGATCGAGAGGTAGTCGGGCTCCTCGTCGATGAGCGTCAGGCCGCCGAGCACCGCGATCCGCTCCTTGTGGTGGTCAAGGAACTTGCGCAGCTGCTCGGTCGACTGGACCAGGAAATCGGAGCGTTCGAGGGCGGCGTCCGCCGCGAGCTCTCCGAGCAGGTCGTTGTGGCCGTCCATGGTCGCCTCCGTGCTGTTCGGGGAGTCTACGGGTGGTACTCGAGATCGGGCCCCATCCGCTCTCGCAGGAACATCGAGTGGTGGCGTTCGAAGATCCACTCGCCGGCGCGATGGCCGAGTGCGCGCGTGGCTTCGTCCTTCTCCAGCTTGTCGATCGTGGCGTAGTCGGGCAGGTCCAGGAGGATGACGTTGTCGAAGTCCCAGCCGTAGGCGACGTTGAACCAGCCGATGAAGCGGATGCCGAACTTCTCCTCGTAGTCCTTCACCTGCCTCGGGAAGATCGTCCGCATGAAGAACTTGAAGAACGGATCGCGTCCCCGCCGGACTGAGAAGTAGGTCGCGAGCACGGGCACGTCGTGCGGTCCTCCCTGGGCGAACGATGGTCCGGCTCGGGCCGGACCCGGCGCGTATTGTCGCACGGGGCACCGGTGGTGCCGTGGGCGCTTGCGCTCGGGGCCGAAGTCCGCCAGATCGCCATCAGGTGCACGTTGGGCGCACATGCCGGGATGCGAGGCTCGCCACCGGTCGCTCCGACACCGAGATCCGTGCGGGATCGAGCTCGACCGTGTCCACGACGCCCGGCGTACCGAGGCCGAATCCCCCGATGGATCCGCCTAACTGTCGCCTGGTGGCGATTTGGCGGAGATCGCGTCCCCGGAGTCCGCGGCGGTCCCCGTCGCGGCGTCGGACTCGGGTCCGGCGGCGGCCTCGGACCCGGGTGCCGCGGCGTCCTCCAGCTCCCCGACCGTCCTCGTGCCACTGGCCAGCGGGCGACGCCGCCCGCGCCGGTCGGCTGCCACCAGCCGGAGCAGGAAGATGATCGTCTGGCCGGTGACGAGCAGCAGGAAGATGACCGCGAAGAGGAGCACGGCACTCACCGTCGGCGACCAGTTCCAGACCACGCTCAGCGGCGTCAGCACGATCAGCGCGAGAAGAACGATCACCTGGAACCGGAAGCAGCCGAGGCCCGGGCCGCGTTCCGCCTCGAGGACCTCGCCCTTGTAGCGGATCGGGCCGGTCGGCCGCGGCGGGCGTGGCGGGGTCGGGTCGGCGTTCGGGTCGGGGGCGGCGACCTGCGGCTGGGGTTCGTCGGTCACGAGCCGGAACGATACGGGAGATGCCCGACCCACGCCCACGTGGCCTCGGCATACTGCCTGCGTGGCCATCCTCGTCCCGTTCTTCCGCGTCCGCGACGCCGAGGCGTCGGCGCGCTGGTACGCGCGACTCGGCTTCGTCGTGACGTCGCGCCATCAGTTCGAGCCGGGTTTCCCGCTGCTCATCGCGATCGAGCGGGACGGCGTCCTGATCTACCTCTCGGAGCACACCGGCGACGCGCCACCGGAAAGCCTCGCGTACCTCCACGTCGAGGATGTGGCGCCGTTGGCCGAGTCGCTCGAGCTCGAGATCGAGGAGACCGACTACCAGCGTCGCGAGATCGAGGTGGTCGACCTCGACGGGAACCGGCTCCGGATCGGGTCGCCGGCCTAGGCGTCCGCCACGGGCGGCGCCGCGCCCTCCGGCCGGGGCTCCGTCGCGAGGCCCTCGACGACCTCCATCCCGGGCAGCGCACGGAGGATCGCCGGCGTCGAGATCACCTTCCAGGACCGCGACCCGCCGCCGAGGATCACGCGGTCGCGCTCCATGACCCGCGCAGTCGACCCAGACCGGCAGGTCGGCCGGCAGGCCGAAGACCGTGACGCCGCCCATCGTCATCCCGGTCAGGGCCGCGGTGTCCTCGGCCGGCGCGAACGAGGCCTTGCGCGTCCCGAGCCGGTCCCGGACCGCGCGGTTCACGTCGAGCCGGTACGGCGCGAGCGTCACGCACGCGGCGTACCGCGGCGGGTCGGACTTGCCGATCACGACGATCGTGTTCGCGGAGTCCTCGGGCGCGAACCCGTACGCGGCGCAGAACGCGGCCGTGTCGGCGAGCGCCGGGTCGCAGGCGAAGAGCTCGTACTCGACGCCGAGCGGGGCCAGCGCGGCCTCGAGGCGGGCGCGCCCTTCGGGATCGTGGTCAGGGTCGTGGTCGTTCATCGCGGCGAAGCGTACGATGCCGGGCATGCGCATCGCTGCCGCCCAGGTGCACCCGGCCTGGCTCGACCCCGCCCGCGGGACCACGATCGTGACCGACTGGATCGGCAAGGCCGCCGACGAGGGCGTCGAACTCGTCGCGTTCGGCGAGACGTTCCTCGGCGGCTACCCGCTCTGGATCGCGATGACCGACGGCGCTCGATTCGACAACGCCGACCAGAAGCGTGCCTTCTCGGCCTATCTCGATGCCGCGGTCGAGCTCGGCGGGCCCGAGATCGCGACGATCACCGAGGCCGTCCGCGATCGTGGCGTCTTCACGTACCTCGGCGTCGCGGAGCGCGGCAGCGGGCCCGGGCGCGGCACGGTCTACTGCACGCTCGTCGCCATCGATCCGAAGCAGGGCGTCGTCAGCGCCCATCGCAAGCTGATGCCGACGTACGAGGAGCGCCTCGCCTGGGGCATCGGCGACGGGCACGGGCTGCGGGTCCACGACGGCCCGGGCGGCGTCCGGGTCGGCGGCCTCAACTGCTGGGAGAACTGGATGCCGCTCAGCCGGGCGGCGATGTACGCCGGCGGCGAGGACCTGCATGTCGCGGTCTGGCCGGGCGGCGTCGGGCTGACGAAGGACATCACGCGCTTCATCGCCCGCGAGGGTCGGGTCTTCGTGCTCTCGGCGGCCGATCTCCACAGCGCGGCCGACATCCCGGATTCGTTCCCGCTCGCCGAGGCCGTCCGCGCCGAGATGCGCGACGAGGGCTACGAGGACGGCGGCTCGTGCATCGCGGGGCCCGACGGCGAGTGGGTCGTCGCGCCGGTGGCCAACGACGAGCGCCTGGTCTGCGCCGACATCGACGTGGCCCGCGTCCGCGAGGAACGCCAGAACTTCGACCCGACCGGCCACTACTCCCGGCCGGACGTGCTGCACCTGACCGTCAACCGCCGGCGGCTGGCCGCTGTCGAGTTCGAGGACGGCGAGGGCTCGACGACCCGAGGCTGACCGGACGCGCGAGGCCCGGCGGCCGCTACCATCGAACCGATGACCGATCGATCGACGACCCAGCATCCGACCGCGCCGCCCGACATCGACGCCTACCTGGCGCGGTTCGGCTGGCACCCCGAGCCCGAGCTGGTCGGGTACCGCGACGAAGGCGCCTCGCGGGCCGCGCTCGAGCGGCTGGGCGACGCGACGTGGCGGGCCGCGCTCGACTTCCTGTACGGGCCCGGCGGCCGAGCGGGCCATGGGCGACCCCGCGTCCTACGACGAGGTCCGCCGCTCCTTCTTCGGGGAGCGGACGCGTCCCCGGGCCCGCCCCCGACCTCCCCGATCCCCGCCGCCGAGATCCTCGAGCAGTTCCGGACGCGCCTCGCGGGCGGCCAGATGAACGCCCAGCACCCGCGCCAGTTCGGCTACTTCACGCCGCCGCCGCTGCCGATCTCGATGATGGGCGAGCTGCTCGCCCAGATGACGAACCAGGGGGTCGACGTCTGGCACGCCGGGCCGGTGGCCGCGTTCGTCGAGGAGGAGGTCGTCCGCTGGCTGGGCGACCTCGTCGGGTACGGGCCAGGCTCGTTCGGTCTCCTGACCTCGGGCGGCGTCATGGCCAACTTCATGGGCATGACGATCGCGCGCGACCTGCAGCTCGGACGACTGCTGGGCCTCGGCCGTCCGCCGCGCGGCAAGGACCTCGAGGGCGCGCGGGTCTACGCCAGCGACCAGACGCACTTCTCGGTCGCGCGGGCACTGGACCTGCTCGGCTTCCCGGCCGAGACCCTCGTCATCGTCCCGTCCGACGAGCTGTTCCGGCTCCGGGGCGCCCCGGTCGCGGAGGCCGTCGCGCGCGACACGGCGGCCGGCCTGACGCCGTTCGCCATCGCCGGCGGTCGCGGGCTCGACGAACACGGGCTCGGTCGACCGGATCGGCGAGCTCGCCGACGTCGCCGCGGAACACGACCTGTGGCTCCACGTGGACGCGGCGTATGGCGGCGCGGCCCGTCTGTCCGCCCGCGACGCCGGCCGCGTGACCGACCTCGAACGCGCCGACTCGATCACGCTCGACCCGCACAAGTGGTTCTTCCAGGCCTACGACATCGGCGGCCTGCTGGTCCGCGACGGCTCGCACCTTGCGGCGACCTTCGGGGGACGCAGTCCCGAGTACTACCGCGGCGGCGAGACCGCGGGGACCGGCGTGCCGGCCTACCTGCGCGACAGCGAACCGGCGGGCGACGACGGGCACGACCACGGCGACCGTGACGACCACGCCGACCAGCTCAACTTCTACAAGCTCAGCTTCGAGGGAACCCGCCGCTGGCGCGCGCTCAAGCTCTGGATGTCATGGAAGCACCTGGGCACCGAGGGGTTCGGGCGGCTGATCGAGGCCAACGACGACCTTGCGGCCCACCTCGCCCGCCGCTGCGCCGAGGCGGACGACTTCGAGGCGCTCCCCGAGACGCCCGATCTCTCGGTCGTCTGCTTCCGCCATCTGCCCGGCGGTCGGGACGCGGCCCTGCGCCTCGCACCGGGCGAGCTCGACGCCCACCAGGATCGACTCCAGCGCGCGCTCGAGGTGTCCGGCGACGGCTGGCTGACGACCACCCGGCTTCGCGGCGCCACGTACCTGCGGGCCGGGATCGTGAACTACCTCGCGACCGAGGACGACGTCGACCACCTGCTCGACACGCTCCGGAGCCTCGCCTCCTAGGCTCGCGCCGGCAGCGGTTCGGGGCGCGGCGCTCGGCTCTCGACCGTCACGGTTCGATGGGTCGACGCGGCCAGCTCCGTCGCGAGGAGCACCTCGAGCACGTGGTAGGCGAACGCGCCGGAGGCCCGATGCGGGCGCTCGTCGCGGATCGCCTCGATCATGTCGTCGAGCCCGATGCCGCGGCCGATCGTCCCGTCGAACACGGGGGCCACCGGCTTCCAGCCCGGCGGGCCGATGGCGTGCGAGAGCACGTGCCCATCGAAGGTGTTCGGATCGCCAAGGCTCAACGATCCGTCGGTCCCGTGGATCTCGATGTGCGGCGACTCGCTGGCCACGACGTCGAACGACGCACTGAACCCGCCGATCGCCCCGGACTCGAACGCATAGGTGGCGACGACCGAGGTCGGGACCTCCGAGATGAAGGTCTCGCCCGCCCGCGGCCCCGACCCGACCAGCCGCTCGTCCCCGATGCCACGGGCGACCGCGGACACCTCGACGATCGGACCGAGCAGCCCGACCAGCGCCGCGACGTAGTACGGCCCGACGTCGAGCATCGGTCCCCCGCCCGGACCGTAGAAGAAGGCCGGGTTGGGATGCCAGCGTTCGGGGCCGAGGTGCATGACGGCCGCGTTGGCGACGAGGGGACGCCCGATCGCCCCGGCATCGACGAGGGCGCGAGCCGTCTGGAGTCCGCCGCCGAGGAACGTGTCCGGGGCGCCGCCGACGCGGACGCCCGCCGCCTCGGCGTCATCGAGGATCGCCGTCGCGTCCGCGAGCGTCGTCGCCAGCGGCTTCTCGGAGTAGACGTGCTTGCCGGCGGCGATCGCCGCCCGCGACACGCCCGCGTGCGCGGTCGGCGGGGTCAGGTTCAGCACGATCTCGATGCTCGGATCGGCGAGCAGGGCGTCGATCGGCACGGCCGGGAAGCCGCCCTTCGCCGAGAGCGCCGCGGCCCGCTCGGCATCGAGGTCCGCGCAGGCGGCGAAGCTCGATCAGCGGAAACCGGTGCGCGCCCGGGCAGGTACAGGTCGGTGACGTTGCCGCACCCGACGATCCCGACGCGGGCCGGGCGAGCTGCCGTCACGCCCGCGACCCGCGGCCCAGCCCGTTGCTCGTCAGGTAAGCGTAGCTGTCCCGAACCGCCGCGCCCGGCGGCCCCTCGGCGTGGTCGAACTCGACGATGAGCCACTCGATGCCCGGATGCCGGTTCGCGGTGGCGACCGCGGATGGCACGTCGATGACGCCCTCGCCGACCGCCACGTTCACGAACGGCTCGGCGCTCGCGGCCGACGGCAGCGTGACCCCGTCCTTGACGTGGAGCGAGACGACCCGGTCGCCGAGATCGTCGATGACGGTCGACGGGTCCGCGCCCCCGACGACGACCCAGAAGATGTCGACCTGGAACACGATCGCGGGGTCGAATCGGTCGCGCAGGCGTCGGTACACCGGGACGCCATCGAGCGCGTGCATCTCCGAGCTGTGGTTGTGGTAGCCGAGCGTCAGGCCATGCCGTCCGGCGACGGCCGCCGCGGCGTTCATCCGCTCCGCGAAGGCCTCGACGTCGCCGACGGTCGGGAACGGGCCGCCGGACACGATGATCCGCTTCGATCCGAGCGCGGCGATCGGCCGCGGACGCCTGCTCGAATGCCTCGATGTCGCCCGGATCGCCCCAGCGAGTGCGAGCTCGCGACCTGCAATCCGACATCGGCGAGCGCCTGGCGCGCGGCGACCGGGTCGCCGCCCGGGACGTCGACGGTCTCTACACCGAGGTACCCCATCTCGGCGATGACCTCGAGCGTCTCGAGATCGAGGCCAAGGCCGGCGGGTCCCGGTCGGGTCGTGTCGCGGAACGTGTACAGCTGGACGGCGAGGGGCTTGGTCATGGATGTCACCTTGTCAGTCAGGCTCGGGGGTTGGGCGGGAGCGGGCGGCGAGGCGGTCCTGGAGGCGGAACCACTCTCCGGCCACGGGGAGGAACCACGGACGGCCCTCGTACGGGGCCGGCACCAGCGGGAACTGGATCTTCGTCAGGGCCGGCGCCTCGCCGCCCGCCAGCCAGGCCCCGACGGCCGTGCCCAGGTGCGTCATCAGCGCGACGCCGGTGCCGCAGCACCCGAGGGCGTACGTGACGCCTTCCTTGGTCCGGCCGACGTGCGGCATCCGGTCGAACGTGAATCCGACGTTGCCGCCCCAGGCGTACTCGATCCGGTAGCCGGCGAGCTGCGGGTGGACCTCGAGGAGTCCCTTGTGGAGGATGGCCGCGGTCCGGTCGATCGACGTCGGCATGAAGCTGGCTCGCCCGCCGAACACCATCCGGCGGTCGCTCGAGAGGTGCCAGTAGTACAGGAAGTTCTTCGTGTCGTAGAACGAGCGGCCCTTGGGCGACAGCTCGCGTGCCAGGTCCTCGGGGAGTGGCTCGCTCGCGATGATGTAGCTCCCGATCGGGATCACCCGCCGGCGGAGCGTCGGCACGACCCCGTCCGTGTAGCCGTTCGTGGCCACGAACACGTCCCGGGCGAGGATCGCGCCGCGCTCGGTCTCGACGACGAACCGGCCGTCCGCCTGCCTGCGGATCGCGGTCGCGCGGACCCCCTCGTGGAGGTCGGCGCCGGCCCGGTCGGCGGCCGCGGCGAGGCCCGCGAAATACCGCCCCGGGTGGATGAGGCCGCTGTTCGGCGTGACCAGGCCGCCGTAGTAGACGTCCGACCCGATCTCCTCGCGGATCCGCTCGCGCGGCACGATCTCGGCGGCGACCCCGACCGACGCGAGGCTCTCCCGCGCCTGCTCGAGGTCCGCGAGATGGGACGGCGCGTAGGCGAGCTCGACGCCACCGTCCTCGCGGAAGTCGCAGTCGATGGCCTCGTCGGCGATCAGGCGCTTGACGAGCGCATACGACCCGAGCGTCTCCTGGTACAGGGCGCGCCCGAGGTCGTCGCCGTAGCGCTTCAGCAGGGCGCGTCGGTCCCCACTTGTAGCCGGCATGGACGATGCCGCCATTGCGCGTCGAGGCGCCCCAGCCCAGCGTGTGAGCCTCGACGACGGTGACGGCCTGGCCCCGGGTCGCCAACTCCCGGGCGGCGTTGATGCCCGCCAGACCGCCGCCGACGACGACGACGTCGGCCACGTCGGGCAGGGGCCGGCCGGCGCGATCCGGCATCGGCGTCCATCGATGCCTGCCAGAAGGAACGGCGTTCGTAGTCGCGGTTGAGCGTGGGCGTCGGGCTGGGGGTCACTCGCGGCAGGGTAGCCGAGCGACCCCGACCATGCGTCCTCGACCCGGCGGGCGAGTCGGACTGTCCGCTGTCACTCTCACGACCGACAGGTGAACCTGGGCCGTCCGGGCGGCATCAGATGGTCGAACGCGTCATCGGAGGTACCCGATCAACACCGCGACCGACCGGTCGATCGTCGACCGGGCCCGCCACGGCGACCTCGATGCGTTCGAGCAACTCGTTCGAACCCGGATGGATGCCGTGTACCGACTGTCCTACGCGATCCTCGGCAACGAAGCCGACGCCCGCGATGCCGCCCAAGGACCTGTCGACCATCGAAGTCGTGCACAGCGAAGCGCCGAACTGTTCGGGTGAGGCCCGGACCTACGGCCTGATCCTTAGCTTCGACGAGCCTGTCGATCCGGACTCGGTGGAGCTCTCGGCCCTTCGCCAAGTCACCATCGTCGACTAGGCGTCGGGCGCCTCGTAGGCGAGCCGGCCGCCGGCGATCGTGACGAGGACCCGGCCCGGCAGCTCGCGACCGAGGAGCGGCGAGTTCTTGCCCCGCGACGTCAGGCCTTCGGCCGTCACGAGCCACGAGTCCGAGCGATCGAACACCACGAGGTCCGCCGGCGCGCCTTCGACCAGCCCGACCGACCCGTTCCGCCTCGATCGACCGGCGAGCACCCGCGACGGACCGGTCGTCAGCGACTCGATGGCCCGGGCCAGCGGCAGCTTGTCCGCGTCCACGGCTGCGAGGAGCAGGCCGAGCGCCGTCTCGATGCCGCTGATGCCGTTGGCCGCGGCCCCGAATTCGACCGCCTTGTCCACCTCGGTGTGCGGCGCGTGGTCGGTGGCGACCGCGTCCGCCGTGCCGTCGGCGAGGGCGGCCAGGACGGCCGCGGCATCCTCGGGCGCCCGGAGCGGCGGGTTGACCCGCAACGACGAGTCGTACGGGCTGGCCCGCATCGCGTCGTCGCGCCACGGGTCGCCGCTCGCGTCCCATGCCCAGCGTCGGGCGCCCGCGACCCATTCGTCGGTGAGCGCGAGGTGATGGGGCGTCACGTCGCAGGTGACCGGCAGGCCGGCGGCCTTCGCGCGGCGGACCAGGTCGAGCGCGCCCGCCGACGACACGTGGGTCAGGTGGAGCCGGGCGCCCGGCACGTCGCGCACGACATCGGCGAGGACCGCGAGGTCCCGCGCCACCGCCGCCTCCTCGGCCGCGACCGGCCAGCCGCGCAGCCCGAGGACGGTCGCCACGAACCCGTCGTTCGCCTCGGCGCCCTCGGTCAGACCGCGATCCTCGGGATGGTCGACGATCGGCAACCCGAGCGCGCCCGCGTAGGCCAGCGCCGACCGCAGGATCGACGGCCGACGCGACCGGTGACCCGTCGTCGCTGAACCCGACCACGCCCGCGTCGGCGAGCTCGCCGAGGGCCGCCAGCGTCTCCCCGTCCCGGCCGACGGTCACCGCGCCGTGCGCGAGCAGCTCCACCGGCGATCCGCTCGCGACCCCGGCCGCCCGGATCCGGGCGAGCACGCCGGGCTCGTCGAGGGCTGGCGTCGTGTTCGGCATCGCGCAGACCGTCGTGAAGCCGCCGTGGGCCGCCGCGGCGAGGCCGGACGCGACGGTCTCCGCGTCCTCGTTGCCGGGCTCGCGCAGGTGGACGTGCAGGTCGATGAACCCGGGCGCCACCACGACGCCGCGATCGTCGATGCCGTCGGCCTCCGCCCCCTCGAGCCACGTCACGGCCTCGAGCCGCCCGTCGACGACGACGATCTCGCCGGGGCCCTCGCGACCCGCCGCCGGGTCCACGAGCCACGCCCGGCTGATCTCGAGGTCGGTCAACGCGTCGCCTCACGACCCGCGGCCTCGCGGGCGCCGGCCAGGAGGTAGAGCAGGGCCATGCGGACGGCGACCCCGTTCGTGACCTGGTCCGTGATGACCGACTGCGACCCGGCGGCCACGTCGGCCGCGATCTCGACACCCTCGTTCATCGGGCCCGGATGCATGACGAGGGCCCCGGGCTTCGCCGCCCGCAGGCGCTCGGCGGTCAATCCGTAGCGTGCCGCGTACTCGCGCAGCGAGGGCAGCAGCCCCGAGGCCATCCGTTCGCGCTGGATGCGCAGCGCCATCACCACGTCGGCGTCGCGCAGTGCCTCGTCGATCGACGTCGTCACGTGGAACCGCCGTCCGGCCGCCGCGCCACGGCCCGCCCACGCCTCGAAGCCGCGCAGCAGCGTCGCCGGCCCGCACAGCCACAGGTCCGCGCCGGCCGCGGTCAGCGTCCAGATGTTCGAGCGCGCCACGCGCGAGTGCAGGACGTCGCCCAGGATCACGACCTTGCGGCCCGCCAGCGACGCGTCGCCCGTGTGCGACCGGATCGTGTAGAGGTCGAGCAGGGCCTGCGTCGGGTGGGCGTGCCAGCCGTCGCCGCCGTTGAGCACCGAGCCCCCGAAGATCTCGGCCGCGAGGTACGGCGCCCCGCTCACGCTGTGGCGGATCACGAGCATCTGCGCGCCCAGCGCCTCGACCGTCCGGACCGTGTCGACCAGCGACTCGCCCTTCGACACCGACGAGGAGGCCGCCGCGATGTTGACGACGTCTGCCGAGAGGTTCTTCGCCGCGACCTCGAAGCTGACGCGGGTTCGGGTCGAGGCCTCGTAGAAGAGGATCGTCACCTGGCGCCCACGCAGCGCCGGGACCTTCGCGATCGGCCGGGCCAGCACCTCGCGCATCGCGTCGGTCGTGCGCATGACGAGGTCGAGGTCGCCGGCGGAGAGGGTGTCGACGTCAAGGAGGTGGCGATGCCGCCAGCCGACCGGCTGGCTCTCCGGCGCGACGTCGACCGATGGGACCGCCGGGACGGCGTCCGGGTCGACCACGAGGCTCACCCGACGCGCTCGGTCGCCACCGGCTCGGGCGCCGCCGACGCCAGTCGCTCGATCTCCACGGCGTCCTCGCCGTCGGTCTCCTCGAGATGGACCTTGACCAGCTCCTCGCGCGATGTCGGGACGTTCTTGCCGACGTGATCGGCGCGGATCGGCAGCTCGCGGTGGCCACGGTCGACGAGGACCGCCAGGCGGATGGCCTGCGGCCGGCCGAAGTCGACGAGCGCGTCCATGGCGGCCCGGATCGTGCGGCCCGTGTACAGGACGTCGTCGACGAGCACGACCGTGCGGCCGTCGATGCCCATCGGGAGCTCGGTGCCCTTGACGATGGGCTGCTGGGCGATCAGCGAGAGGTCGTCGCGGTAGAACGTGATGTCGAGCGCCCCGACCGGCACGGTCGCACCCTCGTTCTCGGCGATGGCGTCGGCGATGCGCCGCGCGAGTGGCACGCCCCGACGCTGGATCCCGATGAGCAGGAGGCCATCGGTGCCAGCCTGCTTCTCCACGATCTCGTGGGAGAGCCGGATCGTCGCCCGCCGGATCTCGTCCGCGGTCATGATCTGACGGCCGCTCATCGCTCCTTCCCGGCCTCACGGGGCCTCGTCGGCGGCCTCACGGGGCCGCAAGCCGAAGGGTCCCCGACAGGATACCGCGCCGGCCCGCGCCGGGCGACCGCCGCTCAGCGAGCGTCAGTAGACGTAGACCGTCACCTCGGTCGTGCCCGACCACGACGGGCAGCCGCAGATGTCGAAGAAGTCGGGCTTGTAGAGGTCGACGATCCGGTCGCTGCCCTGGGCGGGGCCGTAGTCGTTGATGACCCGTTCCACGCAGCCGCCACCGCCGCAGATGATGACGACCGTGCCGCGCGGCAGGCGCATCGCCGTGGTCCCGGCCGAGTAGAAGGTGGCCGTGCCCGTGAGCTTGTACTTCGCGGGCTTGCGGACCGATCGCGGTGTGCCGTCCGGCTGGTACGGCCCTGGGGCGCGTGGTCGGCCCGCTCTTGGGCGCCTCACCCGGCTCGATGAAGGTCGCGTCGAGCGGGACCGCGCCCTCGGCGACGAAGGCCGTGTCGAGGCCGTCGACCGTGATCGCGTGACGCGAGCCGCCGCCCGAGTCCGGGAGCGGCTGGAGCGCACCGACCGGGACGGGTTCCGAAGGACGCGAGGCCCGTGAACCCGTGAGACCGGGGAGTGCGACCAGGGCGAGGGAGGCGGTGAGCGCCAACCCTACGACCAACGTTCTGGGTCGCATGGGAGGGTGAAGATACGCTGGATCGGCCCGGTCCGCCAGCCCATCGCGCGGATGAGCGGCCCGTCATGTCAGCGGACGACGACGACGCCCTCGCCCGGCACGCTCTCCGTGGCGCCGACCCCGTCGCCGGACCAGGCGACGACCTGCACCTTGCTGCCTTCGGCGTCCTGGCCGTGCGGCGTGACCCACGCCAGTCGCCCGTTCCCGATCGAGAAGCCCGGCAGGGCCGGGACGTCGGTCGGGGCGCCGTCGGGTCGCGACAGCCGGCCGGAGTCGCGGTCGAGTCGCAGGAGCGTCAGCCGGCCGATCGCCGGATCCGAGCGCTCGGCGATCCAGATCGCCAGCCACGAGCCGGTCTCGTCCCAGCGGACGTCGAAGTCGGTGATCTGCCCCGGGACCCCCGGGATCGGATCGCCCGCGGTGTTCGATGACGTTCCGTCGGACGGCCAGCGGACGATCCGGAAGTCGCCGCGGCCCGCCGTCATCTCGACCGGACCGCTGACCGGCGCCCGGACCGAGCCGTCCCAGGCCACCGCGAACGTCCCGGTCGGGTCGAGGGCCGGGCGCCACAGCCCGTTCGAGACGACGGTCCGTTCGCCGCTCGCGGGGTCGAGTCGGAAGCTGACCGGCTGGTACTCGCCGTCGATGAGGTCGTCGGACTCCGGACCGCTGCCGATGATGCGGTCGCCGTCCCAGGAGGCGAACACGCTCAGGCCGTTCGTCGTCAGGCGCTTGGCCTCGCGCATCGCCGACGCGCCAGGCATAGATGTCGGGGCCGCCGGAGCCGTCCTCGGGGCGCGCCGTGAATGCGAACCACTTCCCGTCGGACGAGAATGCGGCGGACTCGCCGACGACCGACACGCCGCTCGCGATCGCGAGGTTCAACGCGACGCTGGGTTCCGCGGTCGGCGTCTCGAGCCCGGACGGGGTGGGCACGGGCGTCACGACGGGGCTGGGCTCCGTGGTCGGTGTCGGTTCGGCGGTCTGGGTGGGCTCGCTCGTCGGTCCGACCGTCGCGGTCACGTCGGGCGTCGGTGCGGGCGTCTCGACCGTGCTCGGCGTCGGGCTCGGTGCCGTGCTTGCGGTCGCCGCCGATGCGGTCGGGGCGACGTCGGTCGGGGTCGGGGTGGGCGTCGCCTTCGGCGGCTGCGTCTCGGCGCGGGCCGTGGGCAGCGAGACGACGAACACGCTCTGTCGACCCGATTTGTCCTGGCCGACGACGATGGCCTGCCCGTCGGTCGGCGACCCGATCACCGACTTCGGCGCGGCCTCCAGATCGATCCGTTCGCCGGCCTGCTCGCCGAGGGCCGCGCAATCGGGCTGGTCGCCCTTCGGGCAGACCTCCTCGAGCGCGGCGACGTTGTAGGCGTAGGCGCCGTCACCGACCGTGTGGACCCAGCCGACCGAGCCGGCTGCGACGAGCATCGGCGTGGCAGCGGCCGCGGTGGTCGGGCCAGGGCTGATGTTCGCGACGCCGGGCGCGGACTGCGTCCAGGCACCCGACAGCGCGGTCGCCCCGAGGACGACCGCGATCACGGCGATCCCGGAGAGTGCGCCGACTGGCACCCGCGACGACTCGGACCCCACGCGACGGCGGCGGCCGTGGCCGCCGGCCTCCTGCTCGATGCGGGCGGCCGTGCGTGCCCACAGGTCACGCGGCGGCTCAGGGGTGACGTCGCGCAGAGCGCGCAGGGCCAGGCGATCGGTGTCATACGCGGAGGCGACGGCCCGGCATGCCTCGCAACCCGCCAGATGCTCGTCCAGCCAGGCCGCCTCGGTCGGGTCGAGCGGGGCGTCGATCCGCTCGGCGGCACGGGACCGCGCGCGGTCGTGCGGCGTGGACCAGTGGTCGGGCCGGCGCGGGACGCGCCCGAATCGGCTCATCGGGGCCGACCCGGCAGATGGGCGTTGGACGTGTCCGCGGCCTTGGCGTCGGCGGCGGCCTCTGCGAGCGCGTCCGCCGACCGTTCGGCCGCGAGGGCCTGGCGGAGACTCTCGCGGGCCCGGGTCAGCAGGGCTCGTGCGGCGACGTGGCTGACGCCGAGCGCCGCGGCCAGCTCCAGGCCGGTCAGATCGTGCAGCTCGGCAAGCAGGAGGGCGGCGCGCTGGCGCTCGGGGATCCGCGCGAGGGCGCGCTGCATGTCACCCGAGAGCCTGGCGTCCATGACCAGGTGCTCGGCCGAGGGCGCAGAGCCGTGCGATTCGCCGGTCCACGGGAAGAACCGGATGATCTTCCGCCGCCTGATCTCGTCGAGCGCCACGCGGTGGGCGATCTGGTAGAGCCATGCCCGGGCGTTCTCCGGCTTCTCGAGCGTCTCGTAGTTCTTGTAGGCCTTGATGAAGGCGTCCTGGGCCATGTCGGCCGCGACCTCCGGGTCGCGCATCATGCGCAGCAGGTAGGCATAGATCTCGCCGTGATGCTTCGCGAACAAGGTCTCGATGAAGACGCCGGCCTCGCCGCGGTCCCAGGCGTCGCTCATCGGACGGCCGTGGGAGCGGGCGACCGGCCGCGAGGCCGAGCGGCCGAGCGAGTCGCGAAGGATCGTGAGCGGACGGTCGATGGCCACAGGGGCTCCGTGCGGATGGGTCGCCGGAACGCGCAGCCTGCAAGGGACGCGCTCGTTGGCCCAAAGACGGTGGACTTCCCCCCGGTGTGACGCCGGCGGGTGCCCGGCAGGCAGCCGTTCAACCCGTCGCACCTCCCTGCGCATCGGCGCGGCCCAGGAGTTCCTCCACCGCGTCTTCCGGCGAGACGGGGTTCACCGGCAGGCCGGTTCCCAGCTCGAGCCCGGCGATCTCGCGCAGGCGCGGGTGGATCTCCCAGTGCCAATGGTAGGTCGCGTCGACCTGCTCCCGGAGCGGAGCCGTGTGGAGCACGAGGTTGTAGGGCGGCCCGTCGAGGCTCGATGCCAGGCGCGCGAGGACCTGCCGCAGCGCTTCCGCGGTCGCCGCGATGTCCGGTTCGCCCATCCGCCCGAAGTCCGCCTCGTGGCGGCGCGGCACGACCCAGACCTCGAACGGCGAGCGCGAGGCATACGGGGCGAAGGCCACGCTGTCGGCGTCCTCCCAGACGAGCCGGTCCGGCCGGCGGACCTCCTCGCGCACGAGCCGGCAGAACGGGCACTCCCCTTCCCGGATGACGAACCGGGCCGCGCCGCCCAGCTCCTCGGCGATCCGATGCGGGATCTGGGGCAGGTCGTACAGATCGAGGCAGAGGTGGTTCGTCCGGGCGCCGGCCTGGCTGCCCCAGTTCTGGACGACCGTCAGGTACTCGGTCTGGGCGGTTCGTCGTGCTGCCGCCAGCGCGTCGCGCGCCTCGCACAGGAGGCCCTCGATGACCTCGTTCCCGACGGCGTGGAGGGCTCGATGCTCCCCGGGCGGGGCCACGATCGTCCGCCAGCTCCCGGTCGCGCGGGCCTGGGCCAGTGCGACCTGGCCGAGGCCCTGATCGAGGTCGCGGGCGTCGACGTCGGTGCCGACGACGTGGAACGCGAAGTCCTTGAGCATCCGGACGCGGATCCCGCCGCCGGCCGGGGCCTCGCAGTTCGCGCATCCGAAGAGGTGGTCGTCGACCGGCTCGGCGGCCCGGGCGAACCGGTCCAGGTGGAAGGCGCGATCCACCACCGTCGCGACCCACCATCCGGTGATGGGGTCCTTGCGCAGCTCGAACAGGCCGGCAGCCATGTCGCTGCCCTCAGCCCGGGAGCTCGCCGACGAGCGGCGCGTCGATCGCGTCCGCAAGCGCCCGGGCGAAGAAGGTGGCCGCGCTGGCGACCGAGTCGGTCGAGGGCGGCGTGTCCGGCTGCCCGAGCTCAGCCGCGATCGACGTCGACACGACACCTGGCATGCCGCACGCGTCGATCAGGTCGAAGTCGGCCAGGTCGACCGTGACATTGAGTGCGATCCCGTGGTAGGTCACGCCGCGCTCGACACGGAGCCCGAGGGCGCCGATCTTCCTGGGCTCCGGCCCGTCCGGGTCGCACCAGCAGCCGGGGTGGCCGTCGCGGCGTGACGCCGCCACGCCGAGTGCGGCACAGGTCGCGACGAGCGCGTCCTCGAGGGCGCGCACGAACGGCCGGACGAGCAGGCCACGCTCGTGCAGCGCGACGATCGGATACGCCACGAGCTGACCGGGGCCGTGATACGTGACCTCGCCGCCGCGCTCGATGCGCACGACCGGGATGCCCCGCGCCTCGAGGTCGGTCGCGCTGGCGAGGATGTGGGCCGGATCGCTGTTGCGGCCCAGCGTCAGGACGGCCGGGTGCTCGAGCAGCAGCAGCTGGTCGCCGATCCGGCCGTCGGCCCGCTCCGCGGCCAGGCGGCGCTGGAGCGCATACGCGTCGTCATAGGCGATCCGCCCGAGCCAGCGGGCCTCGAGCGGCCGCGCTGGCGGCCGATCGTGGTCCGCGGACGTCGCGGCAGGCGTCGTCGCACTCGGGGTGAGCAGGTCTGCCTCCACCGACGCACGATAGCAGGGGTCCCGCCCGTAGCCCGTTGCGCGACACGGCCGAGGTCGCGGGAGCTCAGACGAACAGGCGCTCCATGGCGGCGACGATCGCCCGGCCATCGGTGCCGCCGGGGTCCTTCTCGGGGTTGTAGCACGAGATCGACCAGCCGACGAGCGCGGGGTCGGTCGCGACCGGGCGCAGCAGCTCGATGAGCTCGTCCCAGTCGAGGCCACCGGACATCAGGTAGTCGGTCGCGGGGAAGACCGCCTGGTCGAGCACGTCGAGGTCGATGTGCAACCACACCCGGTCGCTCGCGCGATGCACGTGGTCCAGGGCGGCGTTCGCAGTCACCCTCGGGCCGTCGCGGCGGATCGTCGCGACGTCGGCGTCGAAGAGGCCGGCCGCGCGGTTGACCGCGAGTTGCCCGCCCAGATCCTCGAGCTCGTCGGGGTCGTGGTAGCCGAGGATCGCGATCGCCTTGGCGGGTGTCACCGGCACCGGTGCGACGCGCTCGACCCACGGCTTCGGCCCGTCCCCGAGCACGACCGCGACCGGCATGTCCGCGGCCTCGCCGGTCGGCGAGCTGACCCCGTCGTAGAAGTCGAGGTGGCCGTCCACGTAGATCAGGCCGATCGTCCCGAGGACGTCGCGCGCCCCGGCCAGCGCGGCCGGGAGCAACGTGCAGCAGCCACCGAGCACGAACGGGCGGCCACCCTCGCGAACCAGGTCGGTGACGGCGCTCCGGACGACGTCCGTCGTCTCCAGCACGCCCTCGATCCCGACCAGGCCGGTCGCCTCGTCACGTTCGTGGTCGGGGATGCGCACGTCGAGGTCCCCGAGATCGGCCCAGCCGAGCCGGGCGAGGCCTGCCTCCCGGATGGCTTGAGGCGACAGTTCCGTCCCATGCGGCTCGGCCCGCCCGAGGCCGACCGAATCGATCGGGACGCCGATGGTGGTGAACGCGGGACGCGGGCGAGGCGTGGTCATGCGATCAGGGTATGGCCCCGATCAGGCGGTCGCTGCCCCTGGCGCGAAGCCCGGAACGACCGATCGCGCTGGCGGATCGGCGGTCTCGATCTCGCGGCGGTCGTAGTACTCGAAGGTGAAGCGGGCGTCGTCGGCCAGCCGCCTGACCCGATGGAACTCGAGGCTGTAGTCCTCGTAGGCCTGGTGCGTGAGCGTAGCGGCGGCCGCATGGGCCGGGCGGCCGGCGGCGGCGCGGGCCTCGGCGCGACTGTCCCAGAGACAGAACGACAGGCACATGCCGCCGGCCGTCGTCGGGCCCTTGAGGTAGTGCACGAACCCGGGCGCGGTCCTCGCCTCGGCGTGCGCCCAGTCGTCGTGCGTGGTCAGGGCCGTCTCGTCCGCGCCGGGCAGGCGAGTCGAGCGGAACGCGACCATGTACCACTCGCCCGGCGGGATGCTGGCGGCGACCTCGGTCCAGTTGAACGCCTCGCCGACCGGCAGCGACGCATAGCGTGGCGAGACGGGGGCCAGTCGATCGAACCCGGACGGCGATCGATGTTCCATTGTGGACAGGATAGTGAGCTGCGGGCCGATTGTCACGCTATGAGACAACGGTTTGCCATATGCAGAGAATCGTTCGGTCAGTCGGCCAGCGCCTCGTTGACGTTCCGCGCGGCGTCCTGGAGGAGCCGACCGGCCCGTGCCCGCCACGCCGGCCGACAGCGGATGGCCGGACCGATCAGCCCGAGCGCCCCGACGATCCCGTCCTCGCGGAAGACCGGCGCGGCGATCGCCACCGAGCCCTCGATCAACTCGCCCTCGCTCGTGGCCATGCCGGTCATGACGATGTCACCGAGGCTCGCCCGCAGCTCGGTCTCGGTCGGCGTCCGACGCGTGAGGCGCACCAGGTCCTCTGCCAGCACGGCCTCGAGCACAGGCGCGGGCGCGAAGGCGAGCAGGACACGGCCCGGCGCGCCTGCATAGAGCGGGCTCGGCGCGCCCGGGTCGAGCGTCACGCGGAGCGGCGCCTCGCTCTCGACCAGGTGCAGGCACACCGACGACAGGCCGATCCGACGGACCACGATCGCGGTCTCGCCCGTCTCCGCAGCGAGCCGCTGCAGGACCGGGCCCGCGTGGCGGATGAGTCGCTCGCTGCTGACGTTGGCCCCGTCCCCGATGAGCAGGCGCGGGCCGAGCCGGTAGCCGCCGCCGCGGCGCTCGACGAACCCGAACTCCGCAAGCGTTCGCAGGTATCGGTAGACCGTCGAGACCGGCATGTCGAGGGCGCCGCCAAGCTCGTCGGCCCGCACCTCCCCGCGGTCGGCGATGGTGAGGAGCAGGCGCAGGCCGCGCGCGAACGAGGTGTCTTCGGCCGCCTCCTCGGGTGGCCGGTCGCGGGCGGTGACGGTCGCGGGCATCAGCGCGAGAGCTCGCCGTGACGCACCGCCTCGGACAACGGCTCCACGTCAGGGACGACGTCGCCGGTCGCGAGGAACGGCACGAAGCCGCGAACGGCCCCCGCGATCGCCGCGGTCCCCGTTCCGCGTGGTTCGATGCCGCGCAGTTCGGCCGCCTGCGCGGCCACGGTCAGTTCGATCGCGACGATCCGTGCCCCGAGGCCGACCATCTCGTCGAGGCGTCGGGCGGCGAGCGGCGCCAGGCTCGTGCGGTCCTCGATGCCCTCGGCGTGGGCGGTCGAGACGAGCTCGAACGACACGGGCGCCGCCAGGAGACGGGCCTCCGCCGTGAGCGACTGGACCGCGATGCCCAGGTACGACAGCCCGGGGTCGGTCCGATCGGGGCTCGGCGACAGCCCGGTCGGCAACCCGGACCAGGGCGTCTCGAGCAGCTTGACGACCCGTTCCGCGGCCGCGCCGAGCGCCGACGCGAGGACGATCCGCAGGTAGTCGAGGGCCGCGGCGAGCGGCAGGATCTCGAAGTCCGCGACCGACACCACGCGTCGCTCGTCGAGCACGACGATGGGATTGCCCTGGGAGGCGTCCAGCTCGATCGCGAGCTGTCGGTCGACATGCGCCAGCGCGTCGCGGAGGGCGCCGAGGATCTGCGGCAGGTTCCGGAACGACAGCGGGTCCTGGAGGTTCCTCGACGACGCCGGGTCGCAGATCGCGCTGCCGTCGAGCAGGCTGCGCAGGTTCGCCAGCGACGTTGCGAGACCCGGATACGGCCTTGCCGCGGCGATCGCCGGGTGGAGCATCGACGGGTTGACCGCCATGCCCTCGAGGCTCAGCGCGCCCGCCCGCTCCATCGCATCGGTCAGGAGCGAGGCATCTTCCACGGCCAGGGCCGCGGCCGCGGTGGAGAACGCGTTGTTGCCCAGGAGCGCGAGCCCCTCGCCGGCCTCGAGCGGCAGATCCGTGAACAGGGCGACGCCGAGGTCGGCCATCTGGGCGAGGTCGGCCTGGCCGACCGAGCCGAGGGTTCGGACGCGCGGGGTCTCATCGTGGTTGAGCGCCGCGATGAGTCGATCGGCGAGCGCCGGCCGGACGCCCGGGTAGCCCGCCGCGAACCCGTTCGCCAGGCACAGCATCGTGGCCCGGACGAGCGGGACCGGGGCCGGCTCCCCCTGCGCGACCTGGTGCTGGCGCAGGATCCGGTTCGCGTAGGCTGCCCCCTCGGCCGGACCGAACTCGAAGCGTTTGAGCACGCCGACCGCCGTGCTCAGCCCGTAGACCGGATCGCCGGACGCCAGCCGCTCCTCGACGACCGCGCGCGTCGCGAGCATCCGTGCCCGCGCGTCGTCGTGCAGCTCGATGGGCTCGCCACGGCGAGCGACGCGGACCACCTCGTCACGTCGAAGGTCGCGGCCGGTCAGGATCACGGTCACGTGTCAGTTCTCACCATGCGGGAATCTGCCGAGGCATCGTTACCATCGGGCGGCAGATGGTAGCACCGGGCGCAACCGGGGTCCCGGGCGGTCACCGCATCGCGTGAGGACTGGCCGCGGGCAAGGTGAAGCCCCTCGCCATCTGGTTGTTCCCCGCGGCGAGGGGCTTGCATACCCGATAGGGGCCGGATCCCCGAGGGGAAGGCACTCGGTCGACCCACCTGGTCTGCTGCGACAGGATGCCGCGCCCGTCAGATGGCCCGTGAGGATGAAATCCCGCCCTGTTCCGACGAGGTATCGCGGCCGGCTTCGCGGCCGTGGATCATCGGCACGGAAGAGCCCGGAGGCCGCCCCCGGGCGGCCTCCGGGCTTGGGGACGAACGACCCGGCGCGGGCCGGAGCATTCGTCGACGTCGAAGGCGGGAATCTGCCCGACCGGCTGCGGCGGTTTCCCCAGAAGTCGCTCCAGCCGGCTGAGGGGAGGAGGAGATCCCACACACCCTCGTTCGTCACTGGTGACGATACGCATGCGCGAACGCCTTGCTGAGGATGGAAACTCGGCACCGGACGCGACGCCTGCAACCCGGTCCGAATCGGCGTTTCCGCCCGGGATGCGTGGCTAGAATGCGGCATCGTGGTAAAGCAGGAGACGACCGAGTCCCAGCTCGTGGTGATCGGATCGTCCGCCGGGGGGATCGAGGCCCTGTCTCGCGTGGTGGCCAGTCTGCCCGCGGACTTCGCGGCGCCGATCGTCATCGCCCAGCACCTCGATCCGCGCCGGCCGAGCCATCTCGGCGAGATCCTCGCCCGCCAGGCCACGTTGCCGATCAAGGTCGTCGAGAAGACCGCGGTCCTCGAGGACGGGGTCATCTTCGTCGCTCCGTCGAACAAGCTCGTCGAGATCGTCGATCACGAGATGCGCCTCCGACCTGCCAGGCCCGGCACCATCGCGCCCTCGGTCGACCTGCTGCTCGAGACGGCGGCGGCGGCCTATCGGCCCGGGGCTGACCGCGGTCATCCTCACCGGCAGCGGCAGTGACGGGGCGGCCGGAGCGTGGCACGTCAAGCAGGCCGGCGGCGCGGTCGTCATCGAGAACCCGGCCACCGCGATGTTCCCCTCGATGCCGCGCTCGATCCCGCCGTCGCTCGTCGACGCGACGGCGGACCTCGACGGCATCGGGGCGGTCCTGCGCGACCTGCTGGCGGCCGTCCGTGCCGGCGCTCGACGGCCCTGAGGGCCAGGAGTTCGACGCGTTGCTGGACCGGATCCGGGAGCGGAGCGGCATCGACTTCAGCACCTACAAGCCGGCGACCATCAACCGGCGGCTGCGCGGCCGGATGGGCGCCACGGGGCACACCACGCTTGCCGGCTACGCCAAGCAGCTGGAGAGCGACCCGGAGGAATACGCCAGGCTCATCAGCAGCCTCCTGATCAAGGTCACCGAGTTCTTCCGCGATCCGAAGGTCTTCCAGTACCTGCGTGACCAGGTCCTGCCGGCTCTCATCGAGGACGCTCGCCACGACGGCCGGCAACTGCGGGTCTGGTCGGCCGGGTGCGCCACCGGCGAGGAGGCCTACTCGCTCGCGATCACGCTCTCGGAGGCGATCGGGGACGACGGGCCGGTCGACGTGCGCGTGTTCGCGACCGACATCGATCGCGACGCGATCGCGTTCGCCCGCCGGGGCATGTACCCACCCGCGGCGCTCCAGAACGTCGCGCCGCACCTGCGGGCTCGGTACTTCACGAAGTCCGACGGCGGCTACGAGGTGGTGAAGTCGCTCCGCTCGCGGATGATCTTCGGGGAACACGACCTGGGCGCTCGCGCCCCGTTCCCGCGGATCGACCTCATCCTGTGCCGCAACGTCCTCATCTACTTCAATCTGCCGATGCAGCGCGCCGCCCTCGAGACCTTCGGCTTCTCGCTGCGCGATGACGGGCGCCTCGTGCTCGGACCGTCGGAGACGATCGCCGCCTTGCCCGGAGAGTTCGTCGAGGACAACCCCCGGATGCGGGTCTACCGGCGCTGCGCGGGGGACGGCACCGCTGCCGCTGACTCCGGGCGAAGACGCCCCGGATGCCGCGCGACAGTGAGGCGCAACTCTCGCAGCGCGATCCGCACGACCCGACGCGACGTCCAGGTCGCGGCCGAGTCCACCGAGGCCGCCGAGGCGTTGCTGCTCGACCTCGGTCTCGGGGTGGTCGTGGTCGACCTGCGCTACTACATCATGCGGATCAACACGGCCGCCCGCCGGATGCTCGGGATCCACGGCCGCGGGTTCGACCAGGACTTCATCCATCTCGCCGAGTCGCTCCCCTCGACCGCCATCCGGGCCGCGATCGACGACGCGTTCACGGGGCGGACGACGGTCGCCGTCTACGAGATCGAGGGTGACGACGTCTCGGCCGATGGCCCACGGTTCATCCAGATCGTCGTGCGGCCGTACGTCCGGCAATCCGTCTCGGTCGAGGGCGCGCTCCTCGAGCTGACGGATGTGAGCGCGATCGAGCGCGACCGACGGGCGGCCGCGCGCGCCGAGCGGCGGATCGAGCGGGCCGCGGTCATCGAACCGGCGCCTGTCGCGCGCCAACGACGAGCTGACCTCGCTCGTGGCCCAGCTGCGCATCGCCAACCAGACGATGCTCCAGTCGAGCGAGGAGGCGCAGTCGGGGCGCGAGGAGGTCGAGACCCTCAACGAGGAGTTCCAGGCGACGAACGAGGAGCTCGAGACGCTCAACGAGGAGCTGACCGCGAGCGTCGAAGAGCTCCGGGTCGCGAACGAGGACCTCGCCGCCCGGACCGAGGAGCTGCGCCTGCAGGCGGTCGCCCTCGAGGAGCAGAAGCTGCACCGGGAGGAGGAGCACAGCCGCCTCGAGTCGGTCCTCGCCAGCCTCGGTGACGCGGTCGTCGCGGTCGACCACGAGGGCCGGACGCTGGCGACGAACCCGGCGTACGACCGCCTCTTCGGCGGCCCCGACGCGGAGATCGTGCCGGAGGACCTCGCCGGCCTGCCGCTTGCCGCGAGCCGAGTGGCCACAACACCGGGCGGCCCGCGGCGAGCGCTTCCGGATGGAGTTCGCGGTCAGCGATCGCGAGGGGGTCCGGCGCTGGTTCGAGGCCGTCACCGAGCCACTCACCAGCCAGGACCGGACGTGGGGCGGCGTCGTCGCGATCCGGGACGTCTCGGAGCGCACGATGCGGCTGAGCCTGGAGCGGCTGATGGCCGCCGCCGGCCACGAGCTCAAGACCCCGACCGCGGCCATCCACAACTACCTCCAGCTCGTCGACCGCCACCTGACCCAGGGCGACGTCAAGGAGGCCGGCACCTACGCGGCCCGTGCGCTCTCGCAGACCCGGCGCCTGGCCACGCTCATCGAACGCCTCCTCGACGTCAGCCGGATCCAGAGCGGACAGCTCGAGCTGCTGTTCGATGTCGTCGACGTGCGGGAGGTGGTCCGATCGGCCGTCGAGGCCGCCCGGGTCCTGCCGAAGGCGCCGACGATCCGCCTGACGGCCGGTCCCAAGGCGGTCCGCGTCCGGGCAGACCCCGGCCGGCTGGAACAGGTGTTCCTCAACCTCCTGGCCAACGCGATGGAGCACGCGCCGGGCTCCGGGTCGATCGAGGTCACGGTCAAGGCCGATGCCGGGAACGCCGAGATCGTCGTGCGCGACCACGGCGCAGGCGTCGCGGCCAAGGACCTGCGCACGATCTTCGAGGCGTACACCCGTCTCGGCACTCCGCACCGGGCGCCGGGCCTGGGCCTCGGGCTGTACGTGGCCCGCGAGATCGTGTCCGCCCACGGCGGCGAGATCGAAGCGACCTCGCGGGTGGGCAAGGGCACCTCGATGATCGTGCGGCTGCCCCTCGCGCGCCGGCGCAGCGCCAGCAGCCGCGCCGCGGCGAGACCGTCGACATGATCCGGGTCGCGATCGTCGAGGACCACCCGGCGATCGCCGACGGCCTGGCGGCGCTGATCGAGGGGTCGGCCAGCGTGAAGGTCGTCGGGACGGCTCGCGATGTCGCGACGGCGGCCACCCTCATCGAGCGCGAATCGCCCGACGTGGTCCTGTGCGACATCCGGCTGTCCGATGCCGGCGACGGCTTCGACCTCGTGCGGACCCACGAAGCCGGTCCGGCCTTCATCATCCTGAGTGCCTATTGGTATCCGAGCTACCACGTCCGAGCGCTGGAGCTCGGCGCCAGGGGCTACCTCTCGAAGATGGCCACGGTCGACCAGATCATCGGCGCGGTGGAGACGGTCGCGGCCGGAGGGACGGCCTTCCCGCCGGCGGCACGCCAGGCGGCGAGTGACGCGTTGCGGGTGCCGACGCCTCGGGAGCTGGAGATCCTGGCGCTGGTCGCCGAGGGCCTCTCGAACGCGGAGATCGCCGACCGCCTGTCCCTGCGGGTCAAGACCGTCGAGAGCCAGCTGCGCCGGCTCTTCGACCGCTACGACGTGGCGAGCCGCACGGCGCTCGTGCGGCTGGCCGCACGCCAGGGCTGGAGCGAGGCCGACGACTAGGCGCGATCGTGTTCAAGGCGTACCATCACCGACGCATTGATCGAGGAACCGAACACGAAGCACGGCCACCTCACGGGCCCGGGGCCGAATCTGCGGCGTCTGTCCTGTTTCGCCGAGGCCGACGATGTCCAGATCACCTTCGATCAGGTCACCGATGGGCGCTGGGAGGTCCGGGCCGCCAGCACGCGCTGGTGCGAGCCCCACACCGAGCGCCACCGCGACATCGAGGTCGCGTGTGCGGCGCTCATCAGCTGGTTGATCGCCGCCGACGTGTGGGTGCCGTTCACCTGACCTACCAGAGACCGGCCCGCAGGAGGCGGAGCAGGTCGGGGTGGTCGTCGGTCAGCGGCGCCACGCCGTCCCGGATCGGCTCCCAGCCGGCCGCGAGCAGCCCCGGCACGTCATCGGGCTCGCGTGTCGCGATGAGCCAGTGGCTGATGGTCGCGCCGAGTCGTGCGTCCGCCTCGCTCGGGGTGTAGACGCGCTGGAGGACGGTCAGGCCAGCCTGTCGGGCCGCGCTGGCGACCGCCGGCGCAAGGTCGTAGTAGCGGTTCGACACGTGGAAGGCCAGCATGCCGTCGGGGCGCAGGACCCGGGCATCGTCGGCGATGGCCTCGGCGGTCAGCAGGTGCGCCGGGACGGCATCGGAGGAGAACGCGTCGAGGACCAGCAGGTCGTATGACCCGGCGGCCACCGGCTCGAGGGACAAGCGTGCGTCGCCGACGACGATGTCCGGGCGGATCGCGGCGTCCGCCAGCCAGGTGAAGTACGCCGGGTCCTCGGCCACGCGGATGACCAGGGGATCGATCTCATAGAACGTGAGGCGGTCGCCGGGGCGCATCCACGCCGCGACCGTGCCGGAGCCGAGCCCGACCACACCGACCGACCGTCCATCGTCGATCGCGGCCCCGTCAGGTGCGGTCGCGCGGCTGCGGATGATCCGGAAGGCGTCGCCGAGCGGGCCATTCGGCGTGTAGTAGGAGCCCGGGATCCCGCGCAGCGCGGGATCGGTCGACTGGATGCCGTGGACCGTCGTCCCGTTCATCAGGACGGTGAACTGGCTGCCCGGCGGGCGCAGGACGGCCGTGACGCCGAAGAAGCTGCGGTCCTGGAAGATCGCCGGCGGCGACAGGACGAAGACGGCGATGCCGAGGACCAGGGCCGTTGTCACGAACAGGAAACGCGGCTGGCCACCGACAAGGAGGATCAGTCCGCCGACGAGAAGCCAGCGCACGCCGGCCTCGAGGCCGATCGAGTGGCTTTCCGCCAGCCCGACGGTCAGTGCCATGGCGACGACCGCGTACGGCGCGAGCCGGCGCGGAGCGCCCGTGAAGAACGGCGACAGGTCGAATCGGCGACGCACCGCCGGAGCGGGGGCCGCGGCGGCAGGTGAACCGGCGGCGGCCTCGCCCGCGTTCGATCCGCGGAGTCCGAGCGCGAGTGCTCCCAGCGCCATGACGAGGAGGAGCGGGTACTCCCAGACGCCCTTGAAGGCGATCGGCGCGACCACGGCGACCAACGAGCTGGCGAGGACGCCGCCGGCCGACAGCACGAGGTAGAACTCGGTCAGGTGCGCCGGCGACGGCCGATCCGCGGCCAGGCGCCCGTGGAGGCACGTCGCCACGATGCCGAGTCCGACGAACTCGAGCACGATGAGGGGTCCGATCGGCCAGCCGCCGGCCGATCCGAACGGCACCCAGAGCAGGGTGATCGCGGCTGGGGCGAGCCACTCGGCGCCGGGCAGGAGCCGCCGTCCACGCGCGGAGAAGGCGATCACGAATGTCAGCAGGTAGATCGCCAGCGGCACCACCCACAGGAGCGGCGCGGAGATGAGGTCGGTGGTGATGAAGTTGGTGACGGCCGACAGGAGGCCCGAGGGTATGGCGGCGAGCAGGAGCCACCGGGCGCGGCGGCGCCAGTCGATCCGCTCCGCGGGGACGGTCGCGTCCCGGACCGGGGCGGCCGGGCTGGTGGCGGTCGCGGTCGATCGGGGCGTCGTGCGCGGCGTCGGGTGCACCCGCCGGAGGACAAGGGCCGCGCAGGCGGCCAGGCAGGCGATGAGGATCACGATGCCGGCGGCCCACAGCGTTCGTTGCGCGGCCAGCCCGAGGGCCGGCTCGATCAGGAACGGGTAGGCGAGGAGCGCGGCGAACGATCCCGCGTTGCTCAGGGCGTACAGCCAGTAGGTGTCCGCAGGCTCGCCGTCGGCGGCGCGGATGGCGGCCAGCCACGAGCTCAGCAGGGGCGTCGTGGCCGTGATCAGCAGGGCCGGAGCCCCGATCGTCACGAGAAGGATCCAGACCAGGTTGACCACCGCGGGCAGGCCGACGTCGCGCAGGTCACCGATCCGCACCGGGGCGACGGCCAACGCGGCCACCGCGGCCAGCGCGAGCACGACGTGGACGACCGCCCCGCGCCGAGGCCCGAGCCACGTCGCCGACACGTGCCCGTAGGCATAGCCGGCCAGGAGCACGGTCTGGAAGAAGAAGAGCACGGTGGCCCACACCGCGGGCGTTCCGCCGAACGTCGGCAGGGTCAGCCGTCCGACCAGCGGCTCCACGGTGAACAGGAGGAACGCCGACAGGGCGATCGTGGCCGCGAACATCGGCAAGGCCAACGCAGCGGCTCCGGCACGCGCGCGCAGGGCGTCGCCCACCGTCCTGTCGCCGATCCGCTCAGCAACCGTCGTCATCGCTCGGATGGTGCCGTGTCACCGCCGTTCGGGCCATGGTCCGGTCGGGCCATGCGCACCTGACCGTTGGTCAGGCATGGTCAGCCCTTGATGCGCTCGCGGTGCTGATCGGTGAGAGCCCGGGCAGCGACGAGCCAGTCCCGCATCAGGACGAGCTGCTTGTCCGTCGCGCCGGCGAAGAGCTCGACACCTTCCTTGACGATCGGACCGTAGAAGCGGTTCACCTGCTCGAAACCCTCCCCGGTCATCTCGACCAACACCCGGCGGCGGTCATTGGGATCGCGGAGTCGCCGGACGAACCCCCTCTGTTCCAGGCGATCGACCAACGCGGTGGTCGCTGCAGAGGAGAGGCCGGTCCCCGCGCTGAGTTCGCCCGCCGTCTTCTCGCCGTCAACGAGCCAGTCCAGGCAGCGCAGATCGGTCGGATTGAGACCCAACGCCCGCCCGACGGCATCGTCGAACGACTGGGTGCTGCGCTGGTAGGCCTGCATCGCGCGACCAGCCTCAGCGATCAAGGCTTGACGGTTCTTGCCCATGCCCACTATCCTTCGATAGTCGAACTATCACAATCTCGAAATACCAGTAATTCAAGAGAGGATATCACGGTGCGGATACTCATCGCTGGAGGGGGCATCGCCGGATCCGTGACGGCCCTCGCGCTGCAGCGGGCTGGGATCGAGGCGACTGTCTTCGAATCGCAGCCCCGGAGCGATCGCGACGTCGGCTCGTATTTCACGATCTCACCGAACGGACTCGACGCGCTCGATGCCGTCGGCGTCCTCGGCCTTGTCAAGCCGATCGGTCTCGCCACGCGACGCAATGTCCTCTGGGACGCAGGCGGGACGCCGCCTCGGTGTGACGGGACTGGGGGCCGCGTTGTCCGACGGGACGGTCGCGCAGACCGTGAAGCGTGCACAGTTGGCCCGCCTCCTCCTCGATGAGGCCGTCCGTCGCGGCATCGCCGTCGAGTTCGACCGGCGACTTGCGGACGCCGCGATCGGGCCCGCCGGCGTGACCGCCAGCTTCGACGACGGGAGCCGGGCGACCGGTGACCTCCTCGTGGGTGCCGACGGGATCCACTCGGTCACTCGCCGCCTCATCGATCCGAACGCACCGACTGGCCGCTACGTCGGGCTGACGAATTTTGGCGGGATCACGCACGGCGCGTCCCTCGACGTGGAGCCCGAAGCCTGGCACATGATCTTCGGGCGCCGAGCGTTCTTCGGCTACTACGTCGCGCCCGACGGCGATGTCATCTGGTTCGTGAACTGGCCCCGAGCCGAGATCAGCCGCACGGAGCGGGCCACGACGTCGGACCAGGCCTGGAAGGAACGGCTCATCGACCTCTTCACCGATGACGTCGGTCCGGCCGGCCAGCTCATTCGTGATGGCCTCCTCGAGCTCGCCGGCGACAATACATACGATCTCGGCCATGTTCCGGTCTGGCATCGCGGGCCGCTGGTCGTCATCGGCGATGCGGCGCACGCGCCGGCGCCAAGTTCCGGACAGGGCGCGTCGATGGCCGCCGAGGACGGGATCGTCCTGGCCAAGGCGCTGCGCGACCTCCGGTCGATCCCCGAGGCTCTCGACGCCTACGAACAGGTGCGCCGTGCCCGCGTCGAGCGGATCGTGGCGATCGGGGCCCGGAGCAGCAGTGCCAAGGTGCCCGGGCCGGTCGGCCGGGTCATACGCGACCTCGTCCTGCGGCTGGTCTTCCGGTTCTTCGTGACCGATCGCTCCATGGCCTGGCAATACGACCACCGCGTCGAGTGGGACCAGCGCGTGTCGGGCGGCGTGGGTCGTCCCGACCTTGGCGTGCCGCGACCGTTGTCCTAGACTGTCCACCTGCCGGGCGGGAGTAACTCAGCTGGCAGAGTGCTTGCTTCCCAAGCAAGATGTCGCGGGTTCGAATCCCGTCTCCCGCTCCAACCCCCTCGTCACCCACCTGTGGGCGCGGCATCCCCGCGCCGGGAACGCCGTTGAGCCCACCGCAGCCCCTGCTCCAGCAACGAGACTTCCGGGCGTTCCTCGGCGCCCGACTGACGAACTCACTGGCCGTCAGCGCGCTCACGACCGTCGTCGCGTTCCAGACGTACCAGATCACCCATGACCCCCTGTCGCTCGGCTGGCTCGGCCTCGTCGAGGCCATCCCGGCCCTCGCACTCGTGCTGTTCGGCGGGCACGTGGCGGACCGGCGGGACCGTCGGTCGATCATCCTGCTCACGAGCGCCGGACTGACCCTGGGCACGGCGACCCTGGCGGTCCTCGCCGCGGCCGACCTCCTGGGCCTCGGGCTCATCCTCGTCCTGATCTTCCTGACCGGCGTGGCGAGCGGCTTCGAGCGCCCGGCGCTCGTGGCCTTCGAGGCCCAGATCATCCCGCGCGACCAGGCGACCCGCGGGATCTCGTTGAGCAGCAGCTTCAGCCTGGCCGGATCGATCCTCGGCCCGGTGATCGGCGGGGTCTCGGTGGCGGTCTTCGACCTCGCCCCGACCTATGGCGCGATCGCGGTCCTGCTCGCGATCTCGACCGGCTGCGTCTTCCTGATCGAGCGCAAGCCGATGCCGGAGCCGGTGGAAGGCGAGCCCTTCCTGCAGGGACTCCTGATCGGCATCCGCTATGTCGCCAAGAGCCCGCCGCTCCTCGGGTCGATGGCACTCGACCTGTTCGCGGTCTTCTTCGGCGGTGCCATCGCCCTGCTCCCGGTCTTCGCCAGCGACATCCTGCACGTCGGCGCGGCCGGCCTGGGCGTGCTGCGGACAGCGCCATCGATCGGGGCCCTGCTGGTCATGGTCGTCGCGACCCGCTGGCCGCCGAGCCGCCACGCCGGGCGCACGTTCCTCATCTGCGTCGCCGGCTTCGGCGCCAGCATGATCGTCTTCGGGCTCTCGACCAGCTTCTGGCTGTCGATGGCGGCCCTGTTCATGAGCGGCGTCACCGACGGCATCAGCATGGTCATCCGCTCGACGATCCTGCGCGTCCTGTCGCCCGAGGCGATCCGCGGCCGGGTCGCGGCGGTGAACTGGGTGTTCATCGGCGCCTCGAACGAGCTGGGTGCCTTCGAGAGCGGCGTCGCCGCCCGGCTGCTCGGCACGGTCACGGCTGTCGTCGCCGGCGGCGTGTTCACCCTCGGCGTCGTCGCGGCGATCGCCGTGCTGGTCCCGGGCCTGCGCAACCTCGACCTCGATCGCGCGGAGCCGCCCGATCCCGACGTCGGGATGGGTCGCGTCTCTGCGGAGATCGGCTCGGGCCTGCGCAGCGACCGCGCGCCCGACCAGGACCCTGCCTGACCCTCAGGCGCGACCGTCGAGCGGGATGCGCGCCCCGGTGATGGCCGCCGCCTCGTCGCTGCACAGGAAGCGCATGACCGAGGCGATCTCCTCGGGCGTCGTCCACGCCGCGTTCTTGGGCAACGGCTCGGTCTCGCGCTCGTGCTCGACATCGATCTTCTTGACCACGACCAGGTTCGCGGTCACGCCGTCGGCGGCGACTTCGCGCGCGAGCGTGCGGAGGAGGGTCTCCTCGGCGCCCTTGGAGATGGCGTAGGCCGCGCCCTTCACGGCCGGGTTCGCGGCGAACGGGGTCGTGACGGCCACGATCCGTCCCCAGCCACGCTCCACCATCCCGGGGACGACGGCCTGGACGACGTGCAACGTCGACCACAGGTGCTGGTCGAGCATCCCGCGCAGGTCGTCGGCCGCCAGCTCGACCACGGGCATCCCGGCCGCCCAGCCACCGACGAGGTGGAGGACGGCGTCCACCCGCCCGAAGCGCTCGACGACCGCGTCGACGGCCGCATGCGCCGCCGCGGGATCCGTGAGGTCGGCGACCGCCGGGGTCCAGCGGTCCGCGGCGAGGCCGAGGTCGGTGGCCACGGCCGTCAGCCGGTCTGCGTCCGTCCCGACGAGTCCGAGCCGGGCGCCCGTCGCTGCGAACGTGGCGACCACCACGCGCCCGAGCCGCCCGGTCGCACCCGTGACGAGGACGACCCGCTCGGCATCGGCGTTCATCGCACGACTCTAGCGCGCCTCGTCATGCCGCGCGGCTGACGAGAGCCGCGATGACCAGGCCGACGTACGCGAGGTAGAACGCCCCGCCCACGAGCAGGCGACGGCCGCGCAGGACCGGCGACCGCCCGAACCCGAAGATCGCGAGGATCGAGGCGAAGGCGATCCCCGCCGAGGCGAAGGCCAGCAGGGAGTCGGCGTCGATGCTCCAGGCGGCGCCCGCGAACAGCAGCACGACGACGGTCGGGATGGCGCTCTGGAAGACCATCGCCCCGGTGATGTTGCCCATCGCGAGCGTGTCCTTGCGCTGGTGGACCCAGATGACCGAGTTGAACTTCTCGGGCAGTTCCGTGGCGATCGGGGCGATGACGAGGGCGAGGAGCGCCTCGTCGAGTCCGAGATCGTGGGCCAGGGCGCCGACGGCGTCGACGAAGAGGTACGCCCCGCCGACGATGCAGGCGAGCGCGATCAGGACCTGGACGTTGACGATGCGCAGTCGGGGCGTCGCCGGGTCCGCGCGCCGCCCGGGCCGGTCCAGGGCGTGCATCCGGAGCGGGTTCAGGTCGGCGGCGTCCACGTCGGGGTCCGCCTCGAAGTGGCCCTTGACGTACCAGACGTAGGTGCCGATCAGGACCACGGCCACGGCGTAGCGGGCGATGGCGAGATCCGCGGGCAGGAACGCGACGCCGACCGCGAGCGCGTAGCAGAAGGAGAAGTAGCGCAGGTCGTGGGTGAGGACCGTGCGGTCGACGAGCATCACGTCGTCGCCGCCCTTGCGGCTCCGGTACAGCACGGCGACGCCGGTCACGAACATCGCCAGCGTCGCGAGCATGAACGGCGCGCCCAGCAGCGCTCCCACGCCGATCGCGTGGCCGGCGTCACCGCCCGTGAGCAGGATCGCGATCGTCGGGATCATCGTCTCGGGCAATGCCGTCCCGACGGCGGCGAGGACGGACCCGACGGCCCCTTCGGCCAGCCCGAGCGTCCGCCCGAACCACTCGATGCCGTTGGTGAACAGCTCGGCGCCGAGCAGGATGATGAGCAGGGCGAGGACCAGCAGGGCGATCTCGCCCATGGGCATCGGACTCCAGATTCGGGCGGGCGCTCCAGGCGAGCGCGGCCTGGCTGCCTAATCTATCGGCGCGGGCCGCGCGGTGCTCCGTCGGACGGTGGAGACGGGCCCTCGATCACGCCCGGCGGCGCGGCGCGCGACCGGCCTCGGACCCGCAGCGGACGCGCTGCGGGCCGGCATGTCGCCGACCAGGGACTGGCCGACCGGCACGCGCGCGATGACCGCGATGGCGGCCCCGATCGGCCGTGACGCGGCCACGGTCGCCGCACCGACGACGCCCGTCGTGGCAGACGCGGCGGCCGCCTTCTTCGGGGTCACCGGCTGGATCGAGATGTAGCGGCCATCCCAGACCATCCGCTTGGGCGCGTACCGCCACGGCGTGAAGAAGCGCCGGAACTGGGCGACGGTGAGCTTCGTGTTCGGCTTCATGTCGTAGCCGTTCTTGCTCTGCCGTCCGTAGAGCGGCCCCGTGACGCGAACGCTCGTGACCTTGAAGTTCGAGGTCGCCGCCGGATCGGCCGTGGCGGTGAACCCGGTGAGGACCCAGGCGTGGTTGCCGCGCGACACGGTCACGCCGACCGGCAGGTTGGTCTTGCGCAATCGGATGACGGCCAGGCGAAGGGCGCTGTCGAACGTCTTCGACGCGATCAGGCGGTAGCGCCCATCGATGTAGTGGCGGAACCCGGCGGCCCAGCCCTGCGCGTCGACGCCGGCGGACAGCGGCAGGCGATAGCGGTTGTGGCCGCGCATCCAGTTGAAGTACCGCCGCTGGTTGGCCGTCGTGTGGTCGCGCGTGCCGCGGGTGATGTTGCGGATGATCTGGATGCTCGCCGCCGTGCACCAGAGCCAGCTCTTCTGCGTGGTGAAGACGCCGCTGCGGTACAGGTTCACGCCGCCCTTCCAGGGCGAGAGCGCGGCCGCCTGCGAGAGCCGGGGAGGCGACGGCGCCACGGCTTGCTGCCACGGCGGAGGGAGCGGCAGCGCCCACCGAGGCGCCCGCTGCGAGGATCAGTGCCAACGCCAGCGACGTCGCCATCCGGCGGGGCGCGAGGCCCTGCCGTGTCGGTCCGGCCATGCCGTCATCCTGCCCCACATCGGCGGATCGTGCACGGATCGCCGCGTCCCCGGGCGGCGCGACCATCAGGACGCCCCGGCGTCCATCGAGTGCGGTGCGGTAGGCTCTCGCCCGCCGGCCGGACGTGCCCGGCCGCGATGGAGGCCCGATGCGACCGACGCTCAAGGTCCTCGACGACGACCTCATCGCCCGGATCCTCGACGAGGCGAAGCGGGTCCTCGCCGAGGTCGGCATGGAGATCCGCGGGGCGACGATGCGCCAGCGGCTGCTCGACGCCGGCCTCCCGACCACGCGCGGACGGCCGCGTCCTGTTCCCGCGCGAGGTCGTCGAACGGGCGATCGCCGACGCCCCGAAGGCCTTCACCCTGTACGACCGCGACGGCAACCCGCACGCGGACCTGGGCGGCGACCGCGTCCACTTCGTGCCCGGGCTCGTCCGGGCTGAAGGTGCTCGACTACCGGACCGGTGAGACCCGCCTCGCGAACTCGACCGACTTCGTCGAGTACGTGCGCGTCGGCGACGGGCTCCACAACATCCCGTATCTCGCGACGGCCTTCTCGACCAACGACGACATCGAGGCCCAGGTGTCCGATGCGTGGCGCCTGTACATGATCCTGACGAACACGAAGAAGCCGGTCGTGTCGGGGGCGTTCACCGAGCACGGCGTCATCCGCATGGTCGAGATGATGCAGCTGTTCCGGGCCGACCGGGCCGACCTCATCGCGCGCCCGATGAGCATCTTCACGATCACCGCGACCGGCAACTTCCGCTACAGCGAGGACTCCTGCCAGAACCTCATCGACTGCGTCGAGGCGGGCATCGCGGTCGAGATCGTGCCGGTCACGCTGATGGGCCTGATCGCGCCGGTCACCACGGTCGGGGCGACGGTCTTCCACACGATCGACGTCCTCGCCGGGCATCACGATGGCCCAGATCATCCGGCCGGGCGCGCCGGTCCTCTTCGGCGGTGCGCCGGCCACGTTCCACATGAAGATCGCGAGCTCGCCGATGGCCGCCATCGAGGCGCTCCAGCTCGACGCGGCCTACGTCGCGGTCGCGAAGGCGCTCGAGCTGCCCTGCCAGTCGTACATGGCCCTCTCGGACTCGCCGATCCTCGACGCGCAGGCCGGCGCCGAGACGTTCGGGAGCGCGCTCATCGCGGCGCTCGCGGGCGTCAACTCGGTGTCCGGGCCCGGGATGCTCGACTTCCTGCTCGTGTTCAACCTGCCGAAGCTCGTCTTCGACGACGAGATGTGCGGGCAGGCGCTCCGCTTCGTGCGCGACATCCACCCGATCGACGACCTGCCGGTCGGGGCGCTCATCGACCAGCTGATGGCCGACCAGCACCTGATCATGGCCGAGCACACGATGGCCAACTGGCCGTCGGAGCTGTACCTGCCATCGGCGATCGTCGATCGCGACAACCGCGAGAACTGGACCAAGCTCGGGGCCAAGGACACGTACCAGCGCGCCTGCGAGGAGGCGGACCGGCGGCTGGCGGCGTACCGGGCGCCGGAGACGGATCCCGCGATCGACGAGGAGCTGCGGCGGATCATCCGGTCCGGTCTCGAGAGCCAGACCGAGCTGCCGTTCATCCCGCCCGCCCTGGAGCCGACCGAGGCGGCGCTGGCGGCGACGGCCGGCCCCGTCCGGCGGCGCAATCCCCGGCGCGGCGGCTGACGCCGCGCCGTTCGAGCGACTGATGGACGAGCGCATCGGGCGCAGCCTGTTCGACCCCACGATCCGGCTGCCGGCGTTCGTGCTGCGCGAGACGGCCCTTGCGCACGACATCGCGCTCCTCGCCGAGTTCTGCCGGTCGCACGGCGTCTCGTTCGCGCCCCACGGCAAGACGACGATGGCACCGGCCATCTTCCGTCGGCAGGCCGAGGCGGGCGCCTGGGCGATCACCGTCGCGACGCCATGGCAGGCCGAGGTGGCGGTCGACGCCGGCATCGAGCGGATCCTCATCGCCAACGAGGTCGTCGACGACGCCGGGCTGGCCTGGATCGGCGACCTGCTGGACCGCGACGGGCCGGAGCTCCTGGTCTGTGCCGACTCGGTGGCCGGGGTCGAGCGGATGGCGGCCCGGCTGCGAGGTCGCCGTCGGCGGCTGCCGGTCCTCGTCGAGGTCGGGGTGGCCGGGGCACGGACCGGCGTCCGCACCGAGGACGAGGCCGAGGCCGTCGCGCGCGCGATCGATGCCGCCGATGCCCTGACGCTGGCCGGCGTCTCGCTCTACGAAGGGGTGGTCAGCGGGGAGACCGCGACGGATCGCGAGACGGCCGTTCGCGAGTTGACCGACCGGACGCGACGCGTCGTGGGCCTCCTCGGCGAGCTCTTCGACCGTGCGGGGATCGGCGAGATCGTCGTCACGGGTGGCGGCAGCACGTACCCGGACGTCGTGGCCGACGAGCTCACCCGGGCGTGGGACATGTCACTCCCCGTCCGCGTCGTCCTCCGCAGCGGCGCCTACGTCACCCACGATCACGGCCTGTACGAGCGGTCGTCGCCGTTCGGGATGCGCGCGAAGCCCGGAGCGCCGCGGCTCGAGCCGGCCATCGAGGTCTGGGCGCCCGTCCTGTCCGTCCCCGAGCCAGGCCTCGCCTTCGCAGGCGCCGGCCGACGCGACCTCCCGGTCGACCAGGACCTCCCGGTCGTCATCAAGGTGAGGGCCGCCGACGACCGGCCCCGTCCGGGCCGCCGAGCCGGGTTTCACGGTCACCAAGCTCGCCGACCAGCACGCGTTCCTGGCGCTGTCGGACGGGGCGCACGTCGCCGTCGGCGACCTGGTCGCCTTCGGGATCTCGCACCCGTGCACCGCGTTCCAGCTCTGGCGCGAGGCCCTCGTCGTCGACGACGCGGACCGGATCCTCGAGGTCTACGAGCTGCGGTTCTGAACCGGTTCGTCGGTCAGCTCGCCGCCGCGGACCGTCGCGCCCAGCACGATCGCAGCGGAGACCAGCACGATGTTCTTGATGATGTACTGACCCTCGAGCGTCGGCGCGAACGGGAAGACGGTCCACGTCTCCTCCGGGAACAGGAAGAGCGGCGTGATCGTGCCCACCATCTGGACGAAGAGCAGGAAGAGCGTCACGCGCATCCAGCGGCCGATGAGCAGCCCGACCCCGATCGCGACCTCCCACAGGGCGAGGAACGGCACGGCCACCGACGCGGGCACGAGACCGCCGGTCAGGGTCTCGATCGTTCGGCCGGCGAGCGCCTCGGCCGGGCTGGAGCCGGGGAAGAACTTGAGGGCGCCGAACCACAGGAACACGATCGCGAGCGCGATCCGGAGCAGGGTCAGCCCGTGGTCCGCCATCCAGGCCGTGATCTGCCGGTCGATCCGATCGAACCAGCCCGTCGTCGCCGCGACCACCCGTCGTGACCTCCATCGCTTCGTCGAACTCGTTTGTAGCACGCGGGGCTGGCACGCGCTGCCGTCCGCCGTCAGGCGCGACTCGATCTCGCGCTTGCGGCGGGCGACGAAGGCGTCGAGCGCCTCGGCCACCGGTGGGTCGAGGGCCGGCGGAACCGCATCGGCGAGCAACCGCTTCCAGACCGTGTTCGCCCGTTCCGTGGCGGTTCGCGAGCCGTCGGCCTGCCACGTCTCGAAGTTGCGCCAGTCGGAGATCATCGGCCGGTAGAAGGCGTGCTCGAACCGCTCGAGCGTGTGGGCGGTGCCGAAGAAGTGCCCGCCCGGCCCGACCTCGGCGATCGCGTCGAACCCGAGGCTGCCCTCGTCGACGGGGAGTGGCTGGAGCACCTCCGAGATCATCTGGAGGATCTCGGCGTCGACGATGAGCTTCTCGAACGACGCCGTCAGCCCGCCCTCGAGCCAGCCGGCGCCCTGGTAGAGCAGGTTGACGCCGCCCATCACGGCGCCCCACACGGCCATCTCGGCCTCGTAGGCGGCCTGGGCGTCGACGACGTTCGAGGCGGTCGCGTTCGATGACCGCCACGGCAGCCCGTAGCGGCGGGCCATCTGGCCGCTCGCGAACTGGCACTTCACCGACTCCGGCGTCCCGAAGGCCGGCGAGCCGGTGCGCATGTCCACGTTCGAGGTGAACGCGCCGTAGAGCATCGGCGCCCCGGGCCGCACGATCTGGGCGAGCGCGACCAGGAACAGCGCCTCGGCGTTCTGCTGGGCGATCGCGCCCGCGAGCGAGACCGGGCTCATCGCGCCGGCCAGCGTGAACGGCGTCGCGACGACCGGCTGGCCGTGCTTCGCCATCTCGATGAGCCCGTCGCCCATCGGGCCGTCGAGGCGGAGCGGCGAGTTCGTGTTGATGATCGTCATGCAGCTCGGCTCGTCGACGAGCGCGTCGTGGTCGATGCCGCGGACGAGGGCGGCGATCGCCATCGCGTCGTGGACCGGCGTCGCCCCGAAGCCCAGGCACTGCCAGGTCTTGTCGAGCTCGGTCGCGAACGTCCGGTACATGTCGAGATGGCGGGTCGGCGACCGGCAGGTCCGTGGGCTCGAGCGGTCCCCCGCCCTCCTGGTGGATGACGTCGAGCGCCCCGATGAGCCGGACGTAGTCGACGAAGTCGGCGAAGTTGCCGGCGCGCCGGCCGCGGTCGAGGTCCGTGACGAACGCCGGCCCGCCGACCGCGCAGAACACGAGATGCCCGGGCCCGAAGACGACGTTCCGCTCCGGGTTGCGGGCATGGAGCGTGAACTCGGACGGCGCGGTCGAGATGAGCTCCTCGACCTGGGCCGGGTCGAGGCGGACGTTCCGCTCCAGGCGGTCGACCCGGGCGCCGGCCCCGGCGAACGCGTCGAGTGCGCGGTCGCCGAGCACCTCGAACCCGATCTCGGACAGGATCCGCAGCGACGCCCGATGGACGGTCTCGACCTGATCCTCGGAGAGGATCTCGAGCGGCCGGAACGGGTTCGTCAGCCGGCGCCACGGGAGCTGCTCGACGCCGGCCACCACCCGCCGTGTGCGGCGGCGATGCGCCTCGGGAGCGGCGGGGTCGGGCGTCTGGGCGTCGTCCATCGCCGTCGATGCTACGCGGCCACCCGCCGGTGACGCGGCATGTCCCGGCGGGCGCCCACCAACAGTCATCACGGCGCGCACCACCACACCCCGATTTCTCATGGCCATCTCAGACAGCCGCCGTGAAATGAGGGCACCTGACCCCCTGCGGGAGGTCCCCCTCACGCCTGGACACGGAAGGAAGATCGATGAAGCTCAAGATCCTCGCGGTGGTCGTGCTCGGTGCGGTCGGCGTCGGCGCCGCCGTGTACGCGCTCGGGGGCGTCTCGGCGAGTTCGGCGAGCACGACCCAGTACCTCACGAGCCCTGCCACGACCGGCGACGTGACCGATGACGTGGCCGCGACCGGGGCGCTGGGCACCCAGGCGAGCTACGGCCTCGTCTTCGGGAGCGACCCCTATCTCGCGACCGACACGGCGACGCCCCCCAGCTCGACGACCACCTGGCCCGTCACCGAGGTCAAGGTCAAGGTCGGCGACACCGTCGCCAAGGGTGACGTCCTCGCGACCGCGAGCACCGCCGACCTCAAGCGCGACCTCGCCAACGCGACGAACGCCCTCAAGTCGGCGCAGGTCAGCCTTCGGGCGGCGAAGACCGACCTCTCGGACGCCGAGGACGCCGACGTCACCGCGCAGATCCGCCAGGCCAAGATCGGCCTCTACAACGCCGAGTCGCAGGTCTCGAAGGCCGAGGACGATCGGAACGCGATCAAGGCCCAGATGGCCGCCGCGACCCTCAAGTCGCCGATCGACGGGGTCGTCACCGAGGTCAACGTGACCGCCGGCTTCGACGCCCCGTCGGGCGCGGCCATCGTCGTCGACTCGACGACCCTCCAGATCACGACCGACGTCGTCGAGAGCGACCTCGCGGACGTCAAGGTCGGCCAGGAGGCCGCGGTCAGCGTGTCCGCGATCGACGCGGACGTCACCGGCACCGTGTCGGCCATCTCGCCGGTCGCGAGCAGCGACAGCAACTCCGGCGTCGTCAGCTACCCGGTCACGATCACCCTCACGAACGCGCCGGCCACCGCCCGGGCTGGCATGAGCGCGGACGTGACGATCACGATCCAGAGCGCCAAGAACGTCCTGACCGTGCCGGCCCAGGCGTTGCGTGGGAACCAGGGCGACTACAGCGTCATGGTCCTCGGCGCCGACGGGCAGCCGCAGGCCAAGGCCGTCGACGTCGGCCTCGTCACGAACACCACGGCCGAGATCAAGAGCGGCCTCACCGAGGGCGAGGCGGTCGTGACCGGGACCGCCAGCGCACAGACCGGGACGGGCAACCCGACCGGCGGCTTCGGCGGCGTGGCGATCCCGGGCAACGGCCCGATCATCCGCGACGGCGGCAACTTCCCCCGTGGTGGCGGCAACGGTGGCGGGAACGGGAACTGACCGATGACCCAGCCGATCATCGATCTCGACCGGGTCAGCCGGACCTACCAGATGGGGCACATGGAAGTGCCCGCCCTTGCCGAGGTGAGCCTGCAGGTGCATCCAGGCGAGTTCCTCGCCATCGTCGGGCCGTCCGGCTCGGGCAAGACCACGATCATGAACATCCTCGGCTGCCTGGACCGTCCCACGGCCGGGCAGTACACGCTCGACGGCACGCCCGTCGGCGACCTCGACGACGACAGCCTCGCCGCGGTCCGCAGCCGGACCATCGGCTTCGTCTTCCAGTCGTACAACCTGCTGCCACGGACCACGGCCCTCGACAACGTCGCGACGCCACTCCTCTACCAGGGCGTGTCGCGCTCGAATCGCCAGGCCCGCGCGAAGGCCGCGCTGGAGCGGCTCGGCCTCGGCGACCGGCTCGGCCACGAGCCGACGGAACTCTCCGGCGGCCAGCAGCAGCGGGTCGCCGTCGCTCGCGCGATCGTGACCGAACCAGCCCTCATCCTGGCCGACGAGCCGACCGGCAACCTCGACAGCCATTCCGGCGCCGAGGTCATGGCCCTGCTCCACGAGCTCAACGACGCCGGACGGACGATCGTCCTCATCACCCATGACAACGAGGTCGCCGCGGCCGCAACCCGCCAGATCCACCTGCGAGACGGACGGGTCGTCGCATGAGCCTCTTCGAACTGCTCCGACTGGCGCTGTCGCGCCTGCGCACGAGCCGCCTGCGGGCCGCCCTGACGATGCTCGGGGTGATCATCGGGGTCGCCTCGGTCGTGGCGCTCGTCGGCGTCGGCCAGGGCACGACCTCCAACATCACGAACCGGCTCTCGAGCCTCGGCACGAACCTGCTGACGGTCAGCCCGACCGGCGGCGGGGCGTCGAGTGGCACGTTGACGCTCGAGGACGCGGATGCGATCGGCAAGCTCGCCTCGGTCGCGGGCGTGGCACCGGAGGTCTCGACGAGCCTTCTCGTGCGGGCAGGCGACAAGAGCACGACCACGACCATCGTCGGGACCACCGCGGCTTATCCGGCGGTCCGCGCCTTCGACGTCTGGCAGGGCACGTTCCTGACCGACGTGAGCGTGGATCGACGACCTGCGCGTGGCGGTGCTCGGCTCGTCCACGGCCACCGACCTGGGTCTCGGCGCGTCCGACATCGGGTCGGAGGTCTCCATCGCCGGCATCCCGTTCCGGGTCATCGGCATCCTCCAGGCGAAGGGCGGCAGCGGCTTCCAGGACCCCGACGACCAGGTCATGGTGCCGGTCGGCGCAGTGCAGAAGTACTTCGTCGGCGGCGACACGGTCCGGACGATCGGCGTCAGCGTCGGCCAGGCCGACCAGATGACCTCGACCAAGACCGAGCTCACGGCCCTGCTGCGGGACCGCCACGACCTCGCCGCCACCGATGACGACGACTTCAACGTCTTCGACCAGACACAGCTCCTCGAGGCCGCGTCCTCGATCACCGCGACGCTGACGCTCCTGCTCGGCGGGATCGCCTCGATCTCGCTGGTCGTCGGCGGCATCGGGATCATGAACATCATGCTCGTGTCGGTCCGCGAGCGGACCCGCGAGATCGGCATCCGCAAGGCGGTCGGCGCCCGCGGCCGCGACATCCTGGCCCAGTTCCTCGTCGAGGCACTGACGCTCTCCCTGCTGGGCGGCCTGATCGGCATCCTGGTCGGGCTCGGCGTCTCCGCGCTCATCGGCCAGCTCGCCGGCTGGGGCTTCACCTTCAACCTGGCCACCGTTGCGGCGGCCGTCCTCTTCAGCCTCGCGGTCGGAGTGGTGTTCGGCGTCTGGCCGGCACGCCAGGCCGCTCGCCTCGATCCCATCAGTGCATTGCGCTATGAATAGCAAGGAGACACCCGTGTCCGAAGATCCCACCCAGTCAACCCCGGTCCAGCCGATCTGGGCCGCGCCCGCGACGCCGCCCGCGAACCCGGCGGCGAGCGCCCCGGTCGCGCCGATCGCCCCCGAGGCCCAGCCCCCGATCGAGCCGGTCCGGCCGGTCGTGACCGGGCCGCGCCGCTCGTCGTCGGGCCGTTGGCTCAACCTCCTCCTGGGGGTCGCCGCGGCCGTCGCGATCGGCGGCATCGCGTTCGCCGTCGGGCGGAGCACGGCGCCGGCCCCCGCGTCCGCGTTCGGTCGGAATCCGCAACGGGCCTGCCTTCATCGGCGGCAGCTTCGACCCGAATGCCTCGTTCGCTCCGGGCCGCGGCAACGGCGGGCTCTTCGCCGCGGGCGGTCTCACCGTCGAGGGCACCGTCCAGTCGGTCACGGGCGACGACCATGACGATCACGACCGCGGACGGCCGGACGATCGAGGTCGAGCTTGGCGACGACACCGAGTACCACCAGCAGGCGGCCGGGTCCGCGTCCGACGTGACGACCGGGAGCAAGGTCTCGGTCCAGCTCGACCTCGCGGGCCGTGGCCAGGGCCCGAACGGCGGTCAGGGTGGCAATGGTGGCGCGAACGGGCCGACCGGGACCGCCTCCGACGTGACGGTCATCCCGTGAGTGAAGGGGTAGGCTGACGGCCATGCACCTGCTCGTCATCGAGGACGATCCCCGGCTGAGTCGACTGCTTCGACGCCTCCTCGAGGAGGACCGTCACGTGGTCGAACTCGCGACCGACGGCGAAACAGGCCTCGAGATCGCGATGGCGGCACAGGGCGTCGAGGCGATCATCCTGGACGTCGGCCTGCCGGACATCTCCGGTCTCGAGGTCGCGCGCCGCGTGCGTGCGACCGGCTCCGACGTCGCCATCCTGATGTTGACCGCACGCGATACGGTCGGCGACCGGGTCAGCGGCCTCGACGCCGGGGCCGATGACTACCTGGTCAAGCCCTTCGCCTACGAGGAGCTGGCAGCCCGGCTGCGAGCGCTGGGTCGTCGCGGGAGCAACGCCGTACGGCCCGAGCCCAAGCTCGTCGTCGGACCGATCACGCTCGACGAGACCTCGCGTCGAGTGACCCTCGACGGCAAGCGGATCGACCTCAGTCCGCGCGAGTTCTCGCTGCTGGAATGCTTCCTCCGGCACCCCGGCCAGACGCTCTCGCGCGACCAGCTGCTCGACCAGGCCTGGCCGTTCAGCGTGGCGGTGACCCCGAATGCGGTCGATGCCTACATCCACTACCTGCGCGAGAAGCTCGGCGCCGCCGGGCGGCTGATCGAGACCGTCCGCGGCATCGGGTATCGCATGGCCGATGCCTGACGACGTCATCACGCCGAGTGAGGTGACCGACCAGGAACGCGCCGCCGACGCGGCCGACGCGAGCCTGGTTCGGGGTGTCCGGCGCAACCTCGTGCTGTGGAGCGCCCTCACGACTCTCGTCGTGCTGATGGTCCTCGGCGGCATCCTCTACGTGGCGGTCGAACGCTCGCTCGCGAGCTCGGGCATGGCCCAGCTCGATGCCCGGATGGCGGTCATCACCGGGAAGCCGCCCGATGCCGACGACGACACGCCCTACGGCTTCAGCTTCGGCGGACCCGGATCGGGCACGTTCTCGCTGATCCTCGGGCCGGACGGACAGCCGATCGGCCCCGATTCGCGGATGCCGCCGGGCCTGCCCGAGGCGTCGGCCGTGGCCGCCGCCGCGACGACAGGGCGCGACGTCCGCACGACCGAGATCCGGGGCACGCCGGTCCGGATCCTGACGCAGACCGCCCAGGGCCGGCGCGGCGACATCTTCACGATCCAGGTCATCCAGGACCGAACCGCCGAGCAGCGGACGCTGAGCGTGATGCTGACCGTCCTGCTGGTCGGCGGACTGCTCGCCGTCCTCGTCGCCTTCGGGTTCGGGTTGGTCTACGCCCGGCGCGCCCTTGTCCCGATCCGCGAATCGCTCGGCAACCAACGCATGGCGCTCCGTCGACAGCGCGACTTCGCGGCCGACGCCAGTCACGAGCTGCGCACGCCGCTGACCGTCATCCGGAGCAGCGTCGAGCACCTGTCGCGCCACAAGGCCGAGCCTGTCGGCGACGTCGGCACCGCGCTCGAGGACATCGACGACGAGGTCCGCCACATGACCTCGATCGTCGAGGACCTGCTCCTGCTTGCTCGCTCGGACTCGGGCGCCATCGAACTCGAGCACCTGCCGGTCGATCTGGGCGACGTCGCGGCCGACGGCGCCTCCGCCCTGGCGAAGCCAGCCGCGAGCCGTGGCGTCCAGGTCGAGGTGGACCCGCACCCCGCGGTCGTGACGGGCGATCCGGCCCGCCTCCGGCAGCTCGTGATGATCCTCGTCGACAACGCGATCCGCCACAGCCCCCCGCAGAGTCGGGTCACCGTGGCGGTCCGGGCCGACAGCACCGGGGCCACGCTCACCGTCGACGACCAGGGACCCGGCATCCGGCCGGCGGATATGCCGCACGTGTTCGAGCGCTTCTACCGGGCGCAGGGCGCACCCGGTGGCGGGACGGGTCTCGGCCTGGCGATCGCCGCGTGGATCGTCGAGCGCCACGGCGGACGGATCGCGGTGTCCAACCGGCCGGAGGGTGGCGCGAGCTTTGCCGTCCGGCTGCCGGTCGGCGGTCAGGAGAAGGCGGCGCCCGGCGCCCTTCGTCGAGGCGAGGTAGCGCGCGAACCCTTCGGTCCACACGACGCGATCGTCGTTCGTGATGGCCAGCGCCTCGTGGTCGGCATGGCGGGCCACCCACCGGAGGCCGTCGAGTCCCATGACGAAGGCGGCCGTCGCATAGGCATCAACGAACCCGAGCCGCGGACCCACGACGGTCATGCTCCTGAGCCCGTCGGCCGGACGCCCGGTCCGCGGGTCGACGATGTGCTCGCCGCGCTCGTAGGTCGCCGAGGTGGCCACGGCCCGGTCACGGACCTCGAGGACGGCCGCCAGTCGGTCGGCCCGGTCCGGGTGACGGATCCCGACGCGCCACGGCCGTCCCGCCGACGCCTCGCCCCGGGCGAGGATGTCGCCGCCCGCGTTGAGGAGGTAGTCGGTGGCGCCGGCACTGTCGAGCAGCCAGGCGGCTTCCTCGACGGCCCAGCCCTTCACGTAGCCCGACGGATCGAGGCCGCCGCCCGGCCCGGCCGTTCGCGCATCGAAGGCGCCGCCGCTGGTCGTCGCGAGGTGGTCGCAGACCGCGAGCACGTGCCGGACGTCGTCGCTCGCCTCCGCGTCACGGAGCTCGCCCCGGGCCAGGCGGGACATCTCACTGTCGGGCCGATAGGTGCTGAAGCGGGCGTCCACGTCGCGGAGGTGCGCGAAGGCGGCATCCACGGTCGTCGCCGGCGTCGGGGCCCCGCGCATGTCGAGGCTGACCGCCGTCCCCATGACGTGCTCGACGCGGATGGCCACGCCGTTCAGATCCCGGCCTGGTCGATCGCGGCCTGCAGGCTCTGCTCGTAGGCACGGCTCGTGTACGTCGCGCCGGAGACGCCGTCGATCGCGGCGCTCTGGGCCGTGAGTGCCTCGTCGTGCAGGATCGGCTCGGCGACGTCCGAGATGCGCCCCGAGCGGCCGCCGGACGGCAGCTGGAGGGCGACGACGTCGGTGATCGTCCCGCCGCTGACCTCGATCATGACCTGCACCGGCCCGTAGCGGGTCGAGACGGTCGGCCCGGTCACCTCGGTCGCGTCGGCGGTGCCGCCTGCCGCCGAGGTCGAGTCGCTCGGTGCGGGTGTCGCGCTGACGCCGCCCTGGGCTGCGGCCGGCGGCGGCGAGGCGGTCGCGGTGCCGCCGTCCTCGACGATGGCGATCGGTGAGGTGTCTGGCGCCCCGACCAGCTCGGCGGGTGTCTTGAACGTGAACAGCAGGACGGTGACGACCGCGGTCCCGGCCAGGGCCGTGGCGGCGCGTCGCGGGATATGGACCATCGTGTGTCTCCCGCGCCTAGTAGGCGAACCGTTCGGCATGGATCTGCCCGCGTGGCATGCCGAGCACCTTGAGCGCCGCGTCGACCGATCGCATCATCGGCGCCGGGGCGCAGACGTAGACATCGCGCTCGAGCAGGTCGGGCACCAGCGTGATGAGCCCGCGCGGGTCGAGCGGGTCGCGCGGCATCTCCGGCGTCCCGCGCCGACCGACGAGGTAGTGGATGACGATCCCGCGCCGCCGGGCGAGGACATCGAGCTCATCCACGAAGACGAGGTCGGCGGGTCGGCTCGCGCGATAGAGCAGGGTGAGATCGCCGCGTGCGGCCGGCAGGGCCTCGATCAGGGCGCGCAGCGGCGTGATGCCGATGCCGCCCGCGATGAGCGCCACGCCTGGCTTCGTGCGTCGGACGTCGGTCAGGATGCCGTACGGTCCCTCGACGATGACGCGCGTCCCGATCGGGATGGCCTGGAGGTCACGTGACCCGTCGCCGAGGTCCTTGACCGTGATCCGCAACCACTCACCGTTGGGCGCGGCCGAGATGGAGTACGGGTGCGACCGCCACCAGCCGTGGGGCGTGAGGAAGCGCCACCGGAAATACTGGCCGGCCCGGACCTCGAGCCGGTCCAGGTCCCGCCCCGTCAGGTAGAGGCTCACCACGCCGGGGGCCTCCGTGACCACGTTGGCCACCCGCAGGTCGAGGCGGAGCGACGTCCAGACCGGCTGGCCGATCCGGAAGACGAGGATCATCAGTGCGGCCGCGAGGTACAGCACGACCCAGTAGGCGGCCGCGACGCTGTCGTGCATGAAGTCCGCCCCGACGAAGAGCTGATGCAGGAAGCCAAGGGCGATCGCCAGGTAGGCGTAGAGATGGAGGCCGTACCACGTCTCGTAGCTCAGCCGGCGGCGGGCGGCGCGGATCGAGGTGACCGCGACCAGGCCGAAGAGGCCGGCACTCACCGTCGCCATGAGCACGTACGGGTACGTCGTGATGAGGGTCCAGAACTCCTCGAGCGGCCCGATCCCGTCGGCCAGTCGCGTACCCGATCGTGCTCGCGACCGCGTGGGCCAGCAGCAGCCAGACGGTCGTGAACCCGAGCCAGCGATGCGCGACCGCGAGCCCGTCCATCCCGAACGTCGCGTCCAGCCATGGACTCCGCGACATCAGCACGAGCTGGATCAGGGCGAGATACGTCCCGTAGAGCGCCGTCACCTGGCCGATCGCGGTCAGGATCCCGGACGGGCCCTCGCCGAGCTGGTCGAGGCCACCATGGCTCACCCAGATCACGGCGATGACGACGGCCTGCGCAACGAGGACGGCCACGACGTCCGACCCACGAATGTGCCGGGCGGCCCTCGGGGCGACGGCCGGGCGGGCCCTCGCCGTCAGGTGCGGTGGACTGGTCATTCCGACGGTCCTGCGCTTCTGTCGGGGCTAGCTGAGCGGCGCGCTCGTCGCCTTCGCGATGAACGAGGCGGCCACGTCGATCGGGATCGCGAAGCCGAGACCCTGGGCGTCCGTGGACACCGCGGTGTTGATGCCGATGACGTTGCCGCCGATATCGAGGAGCGGTCCACCGCTGTTGCCCGGGTTGATGGCGGCGTCGGTCTGGATGAGGCCGGTCAGCGTCGCCGGGCGACCTGTCGCCTCGTCGTTGACGGTGACCGTGCGGTCCACGGCGGACACGATGCCCTTGGTGACAGTCTCGGTGAAGGTTCCGAGCGGGCTCCCGATGGCGATCGCGGTCTGTCCGACCTCGAGCTTCGTCGAGTCACCGATGCGGGCCGGGGTCAGCCCTGTGGCCTCGATCTTGATGAGCGCCAGGTCCTTCGTCGTGTTCGAGTCGATCAGGGTGGCCGGGTACTGGCTGCCATCCTCGAGCTCGACGGTCAGCGAGGAGCTGTCGGCGACGACGTGGGCGTTGGTCAGGATGTAGCCGTCGGCCGTCAGCACGACGCCCGAGCCGACGCCGGTCGCGGGCACCTCGAACGGCGAGAAGCCGCGACGCGCCTGCGTCTCCGAGGTGATGGTCACCACCGATGGCGTGGCACCGGCCACGACCGCGGTCAGGTCGCCGGCCTCCACGTCGGTGGTGGCGCCGGTCACGACGGCATTGGGCGATGCGGCCGAACCGGTCGCCGGCGTCGCTGCCGCTGAGCCACCGGTCAGGCCCACGACGAGGATCGCCGTGGATCCCGAGGCGAGCGTCGCCGCGAGCACGGCAGCGGCGATGACCGAGCCGGTCCGCCGCGTCCGCTTCGGTTCAGGCCGGGGAGCCGGCGAGGCGGCGGGCGGCGCTGTCGGTGTGGGGGCAGACGTCGGGGTGATGGGGGTGGCGGTCGGTTCGAACATCGCGGGTCTCCGGTCGTACGGGAGTGGTCGGGTGGCGACCACTCGCCCATGAAAGCCCCGCCGCCTGAGAACGGCGTGAGAATCGAAACGACGCGACGGCCCGGAGGACCGCCGCGTCGGGCGGGTGTCGGTGAGGCGCCGTGCGGCGCCGGTTCAGCCCGGCGTCGTCGACGGCGCGGGAGAGGCGTTCGGGGTCTTGTCGCCGTGCGGGCCATGACCGCCGAACCAGTCGCCGCGGCCGGGGCCGCCGGCGGCCACCGCCTCGGCGTCCAGCGAGCCGTCGGTCCGCTGGGTGCCGGACGCGATGATCACGTCGCCGACCTTGATATCGGAGAGGGCGGGCGTGTCGTCACCGGCGATCCGGTACGTCGTGTCGGCGTCCACATGGATCGTCGCGGTCGTTCCGTCACGCCGTTCGACCGTGATCGTGGAGCCGTCGACCTTGGTCACGGTGCCCGCGATGCTCGGCAGGACGACGTTGATGGCCGTGACCTTGAACGTGCCGTCGGTCCTGGCGCTCCTGGCGGAAGACGATCTGGTCGCCGACCTTGAGGTCGCCGAGGGCGATCGTCGTGCCGGCCCGGGTGATCGTCGTGTCGCTCTCGACGGCGATCGTGCGGGTCCAGCCATCCTCGGTCTTGAGCGTCAGGTTCGAGCCGCTGATCGCGGTGATCGTGATGCCACCGAACCCGAAGCCGCCACGACCGAAGCCGGGGCCACCGAACCGGCCGAAGCCGCCGGGGCCGTGATCGCCGTCCTTGGGAGCCGCGTTCGGATCGCCCGATGCGGCCGGGGCCGGCGACGCGCCGGTGGTCGACGGCGCCGGCGACGGCGACGCGCCCATCGCGGCCACGGCGCCGACGACGAACAGGACCGCGGCGCCCAGCACGATGCCGCTCCGGGCGAGTCGGCCGGGACCGATGGGACGCTCGATGCGCTCGTGGAATTCGACCTGCTCTGGCTCGGTCATCCGTGCCTCCGTTGGCTCTGATGGGTACGCGAAGTTCGGGCCGAGACCGACCCGTTGCCGTCAGTGTCCGGTCCGATTCTTCAAGGGTCCTGAGAACGGGCGGTGCGCGGCGCATGCCGGCACCGCGCGGGCCACGGGTGGGTCCCGCGCGCCATACTTTGCGCGAGGAGGTGCCGGCGCATGCGAGTCGTGGTCACAGGCGGCAGCGGCAAGGGCGGGCGACACGTCGTCCGCGACCTGCGCGAGCACGGCCACGACGTCCTGAACGTCGACGCACGCCACGACGGCAGCGAGCACGGGCTCACGATGGTCGCCGACCTGACCGACCTCGGGCAGACCCTGGACGCGCTCGCGGGCGCGGAGGCGGTCGTGCACTTCGCCGCGATCCCGGCGCCGGAGCATCCGCCCCGACGGCGAGACCTTCCGGATCAACACGATGTCGACCTACAACGTGTTCGCGGCGGCGGTCGCCCACAAGATGCGCCGCGTCGTCTGGGCCTCGAGCGAGACCGTGCTCGGCCTGCCGTTCGACACGCCGCCGGCGTTCGCGCCGATCGACGAGACCATCGAGCCGCGACCCGAGTCGTCGTACTCGCTCTCGAAGCTCGTCGGCGAGACGATGGCGACCCAGTTCGCCCGCCGGAGCGGCATCGGCTTCGTCGGGCTGCGGATCTCGAACATCATGGACGTCGAGGACTACGCCCGATTCCCGACCTACTGGGACGACGCGCGGCTGCGGAAGTGGAACCTGTGGGGCTACGTCGACGCGCGGGACGTGGCGACCGCGGCGCGGCTCGGGCTGGAGGCGAAGATCAGCGGGGCGGAGATCGCGATCGTCGCGGCGGCCGACACGGTCATGACCCGGCCCAGCGCGGACCTCATGGCCGAGGTCTTCCCGGACGTCCCGCTGCGTCGGCCGGTCACGGGTCGCGAGACGCTCCTCGCGATCGACCACGCCCGAGCACTCCTCGGCTACGAGCCCGCCCATCGCTGGGAGGATCACGTCCGCGCGCCGTGAAGCGGGTGGGCTGGGTCACGTGGCCGGCTTGGGCGCCCGAGATCCGAGTTCGACGAGACCGGCCCCGACGGCACCGCCCAGCGTCCCGAGAGCGAGATCGCCCAGCGTGTCCCGATAGGCGGTCGCGAGCTCCGACGAGAAGCGGATGAAGGCGAAGTACTCGGCCAGCTCCCAGCCGATCGCCGCGACCGCCGCAAACCCGACGGCGAGTCCGAAGCGCGGCCACGTGTCGAGCGTCGTCGAGCGCAGGACCAGCGCGACGCCAGCCGTGAGGAGGGCCCAGTTGAAGAAGTGGTTCGCGTCATCCCACCACTCGACGGTGTCGTAGAGGTCCAGGGCATTGCCGAGCACGTCGATGAGGAACGGCGTCGTGAAGAGGATGTCGATCGCGACCGGATACGGCTGGTCGCGCCAGCGCCACCACCACAGCGCCGGGACGATGAGGGCAGCCAGCGGATAGGCGATGGCTCGAGGGGCCATCGCCTTGTCGGCGTACTGGGGCAGGTCGGGCAGCAGGACAGCGTGCAGCAGCAGCGCCACCAGCGCGACCTTGATGGCCAGATCGAGGACGATCAGTGCGCGACGCCCCACGGCCGAATGCTACGCCGGTCCCGACGACCACGATGGGCGGCCCGCTACGCTTGTCCGGATGACGGATGACTGGCCGATCTTCGGGCGCGACGTCGAAGGCGTCGCGTGGCGCCCGACCCGGGACGTCGGCGGAGGCGGCCCGGCTGGCCCGGTTCCTGCGCTCGACCGGCGAGCCGACGCTCGACGCGCTCCAGGCCCGCGCAGTCGCCGATCCCGGCTGGTTCTGGGGTGCCGCCGCCGACGACATCGGCATCGCCTGGGGCCGACCCCCGCGGCAGGTGCTCGACCTGACGGACGGGCCGGCCTGGGCACGCTGGTGGGGCGGCGCCGAGTTCGACTACGCGCGGGCGGCCACCGAGCCTCGCGCCGCGCGCGACCCCGACGGCGAGGCGCTCGTCTGGGAGGGCGAGGACGGCGCCGTCCGGCGCCTGACGAACGCGCGAGCTGGCGGCGGCCGTCGACACCGCCGCGCGACGGCTGTCGGCACTCGGCGTCGGGGCCGGCGATCGCGTCGGGATCCTCCTGCCGATGCTCGTCGAGACGGTCGTCGCGGTGCTCGCGCTCGGCCGGTTGCAGGCCATCTACTCGCCGATCTTCAGCGGCTACGGCGCGCCCGCGATCGCCACCCGTCTCGCCGATTGCGAGGCGTCCGTGCTGATCACCGCCGACGGCTTCCTCCGACGCGGCTCGTGGGTGCCCCTCAAGGCGGTCGCGGACGCCGCGGTCGCGGACGCGCCGTCGGTCCGCCGCGTCGTCGTCGTGCGACGCGCGGGCGAGGCGATCGAGACGCCGTGGCACGACGGGCGCGACGCCTGGTGGGACGCCCCGGTGCCGGGCGAGGCGGATGCGGTCGTCGGAGGCGAGGTCGATCCGGAGACGCCGTACCTGCTCATCTACACCTCGGGCACGACCGGACGACCCAAGGGGGCCGTCCACGTCCACGGCGGCTTCCCGGTCAAGGCCGCCCAGGACCTCGCGCACCAGTTCGACCTGGGCCACGGCGACACGCTGTTCTGGTTCACCGACCTCGGCTGGATGATGGGCCCGTGGGCGATCTCGGGGTCGCTGATGCTCGGCGCGCGGCTCGTGCTCTACGAGGGCGCGCCGGACTTCCCCGGCCCGGACCGGCTGTGGGCGCTCGTCGAGCGGCATCGGATCACCCATCTCGGCCTGTCGCCGACGGTCATCCGCGCCCTGATGGCCCACGGCGAGGAGCCGGTGCGCTCGCACGACCGCTCCTCGCTGCGCGTCCTGGGCTCGACCGGCGAGCCCTGGAACCCCGATCCCTGGTGGTGGTACTTCCGCGAGGTCGGCGAGGGGCGCTGCCCGATCGTGAACTACTCCGGCGGGACCGAGGTCTCGGGCGGGATCGTGAGCGGCAACGTCGTCGGGCCGATCAAGCCCGCGTCGTTCTCCGGGCCGTGCATCGGGACGGCGGCGGACGTCGTGAACGAGGGTGGCCCGGTCCGTGGCGGCGAGGTCGGGGAGCTCGTCATCCGCGCGCCGATGCCGGGCATGACCCGCGGCTTCTGGCGCGACCCTGCGCGCTACGAGGAGACCTACTGGTCGCGCCTTCCCGGGATGTGGCTGCATGGCGACTGGGCGAGCATCGACCCGGATGGCTTCTGGTTCATCCACGGCCGCTCCGACGACACGCTCAAGGTCGCGGGCAAGCGCGTCGGGCCGGCCGAGGTGGAGAGTGCCGCCGTGTCGCACCCGGCGGTGCTGGAGGCGGCCGCCATCGGCATCCCCCATGAGATCAAGGGCGAGGTGGTCGTCGTGCTGTGCGTCCTCCGTCCCGGCGAGACCGACGACGACGAGCTGCGCGCCTCGGTGGCGAGGACCGTCGCGGCGCAGCTCGGCAAGCCACTCAAGCCCGAGGTCGTGGCCGTCGTGCGGGCCCTGCCCAAGACGCGCTCCGGCAAGGTCATGCGGCGGGTCGCCCGGGCCGCCTGGCTGGGCCTCGACCCGGGCGACATCACGACGCTGGACGACCCGCTGACGCTCGAGGCGATCCGCAAGGCGGCATCCGGGGCCCGGTAGTCGATGCTCGCGGCCATCGACGGTCTCTTCACCCTGACCGATGAGTTTTCGCGCGTCTTCCGGTCTACGGTGATGTGAGGAGTCCGTATCCTTCGACCATGACCCAGGCAGCCGCTCCCGAGCGCGACATCGTGAGCTGGGATGAGCTCGACCGTCTTGTGCTGGACCTGGCGGACCAGCTCGCCGGCACGACCTTCGACGTCATGCTCGCGATCACCCGGGGCGGGCTCGTGCCGGCCGGGATGCTGGCCTACCGCCTGAAGATCCGGAACATCCTCGTCGCCGCGGTCGAGTTCTACGACGACCACGGCAAGCCCGGGCCGCGCCCGACCTTCCTGCAGTTCCCTGCCGACCCGCTCCTGCGCGGCCAGCGGGTCCTGATCGTCGATGAGGTCTGGGACAGCGGCACGACGATCCACGCGGTGACCCAGCGGGTGCTCCAGGCCGGCGGCATCCCGACGACCGCGGTGCTCCACTACAAGCCCGAACGATCCAAGGTGCCCGGACGACCGAACGTCCACGCCGTCGAGACCGATGCGTGGGTGGTCTACCCGTTCAAGGCCGGTGGCTGAAGGAGGCCCGACGATGACACGAACGCAGCTGCTGGTCGGCACGAAGAAGGGCGCCTTCCTGCTCGAGAGCGACGCCGCACGTCGCGACTGGGACGTCCAGGGACCGCTGTGCGAGGGATGGCCGATCCACGACCTGATCGTGGAGCCCGGGACGGGGGCGATCCTCGCCGGCGGCGGCAGCCCCTGGTTCGGGCCCGCGGTCTGGCGCAGCGAGGATGGCGGCACCAGCTGGACCCATTCGTCGGCCGGGATGACCTATGGCGACGACCAGCCGGCGATCAAGACCGTCTGGAGCCTTGCGACGACTCCCGACGGCACACTGTTCGCCGGCGTCGAGCCGGCTGGCCTCTTTCGCAGTACCGACCACGGCGCGACCTGGACCCACGTCGAAGGCCTGACCAACCATCCGACCCGACCGACCTGGGAGCCCGGCGCGGGCGGGCTCATCCTGCACACGATCGTCCCCCACCCGTCGGATCCCGCTCGCATGTGGGTCGGGATCTCGGCCGTCGGCGTGTTCGAGACGCGTGACGGCGGGACGTCATGGGAGCCGCGCAACGTCGGCGTCCGCGCCGGCTTCATGCCCGACCCGTACCCGATCACCGGCCAGTGCGTGCACAAGTTCGTCATGGCCGCCGACCAGCCCGACACGCTCTACCAGCAGAACCACTGCGGCGTCTACCGCTCCGACGACGGCGGCGAGCACTGGACCGAGCTGACCGACAACGGGCTCCCGTCCGAGTTCTCGTTCCCGATGGTCGCCCACCCGCGCGACCCCGACACGGTCTGGGTCATCCCGCTCAACGGCGCCGACCAGGGCCGCTTCGTGCCGGACGGCAAGCCGGCGGTCTGGCGGACGCACGACCGGGGCGCCTCGTGGATCCGTGCCGACGAGGGGCTCCCGGCCCGCAACGCCTACCTGACGGTCCTGCGCGAGGCGATGGCCCGCGACACGCTCGACCCGGTCGGGATCACGTTCGGGACCGAGACCGGGCAGCTGTGGCAGAGCCCCGACGAGGGGCGATCGTGGCGGATGATCACCGACGGCCTGCCCGAGATCTGGGCGGTCGAGGCCGTCGTCCTCCCGGACTGACCCGCGCGATGGCGACCGTCCTGCTGCCGAGGTCGCTCCTGGCGCTCTTCCCGGGCGTCGAGCGACGGCATGAGGTCGCGGGTGCGACCGTCGCGGATGTCCTGGTCGCGCTCGATGTCGGGGTCCCCGGGCTGCGTGACCGACTCGTCGAGTCGCAGACGCGCCTTCGGCCCCACATCAACGTCTTCGTGGACGGGGACCCCGCCGACCTGACGACCCCGGTCGGCGCGTCGGCGACGGTCCACGTCATCCCAGCAGTATCCGGCGGCGCCTGACACCCGCTTGGGTACGCCGCCGGATTGACCGGCAGCGATGCTCCCGTCGAACGGTGGTTGGGGGTGAACTCCCGTCCGCACATCGCGCCGGCCAGTCCCGAATCTGAGCGATAGGGCCCGGGAAACCCATGGCCGGACGCGGCAGACTGCCGCGTCATCGGGTGCACGACTGTGGCAACCGGGCACCTCCGTCGGACGGTGGGACGCGCTGGGCGCGCGCGCCCGCCCAGGCGTACTGTCCGCACATGGTCGCGAAGGCCCCGGTCGGGATACGGATCGAGGGTGTCGATCCCAAGCGGATCGCGCTCGTCGTGGCGCGCGACGTCGGCGAGACCGCCGACCAGGTTCGGCCAGCCGTCGAGCGCGTGATCCGGCTCGCCCTCGATGCCGACACGGTGGCCGACGCGGCGATGCTCGTCGAGGCCGACAGCGAGGGCGCCGCCCGCGACGGCCTGCTGCCCGAACAGCTCATCGACCGATATCTCTCGACCCTGTGGGCGATCTGGGAGGTCCGCGCGCCGGCGACGCGCTCCCGGGACGAGCTCATCGCGCTCGGCGACCGGATGCTGCGGACCGCAGATGCGCTCGTCGCCGCGGTCGCGGTCGGGTACCGCTCGGTCGAGCGGCAGCTGATCGTCCGCAATGCCGAGGCCCGCCAGGCCTTCATCGACGAGCTGCTGGGTGTCGTCGCCGTCGACACCGCGACGATCGGCCGGCTGCGCCGGCTCAGCGCCCGGCACGGCCTCGACCCCCGCGCCGCGTACCGGCTGGTCGTCATCGCCGCGCGGACCGGAAGAGGACGACACGCAGGCCGAGCTCCTGGCCATGCGGATCCGGACGCGTCTGGCCGGCGCGGCGGTCGTGGATCGGGCCCGAGCCGGCGTCGCTCTCCCCCAGGTCGTCGCGTGGCGCGGCCGCGTCGTCGTCCTGGCCAAGGCGTCCTGGTCCGGGATCGCTCGGCTGCGGGACGGGCTGACCGAGGTGGCCGGACCCGACACGACGGCCGTGCTGTCCCAGCCGACGGCCGGCGTCGAGCGCCTCGCCCCGGCCATGGCGAGGCTCTTCGAGACGCTTCGGACCGCGATCCGCCTCGATCGCCGCGGCTGGATCGACGACCCCGACGATCTCGCGGTCGAGCGCCTGCTGCTCGCCGACGACGCCCTGCTCGCCACGGTCGTCGAACGGGAGCTCGGGCCGCTATTGGCAGACCCGCGCATGGGCGAGGAGCTCGTCGGCACGCTCCAGGTCTATTTCGACACCGGGGAGAACATGCGGGCGACTGCGCGACGACTCCACCTCGGGAACCGAACCGTGGCCTATCGCCTCGAGCGTATCCGGGCGCTGCTCGGTCACCCGCTCGACGGGCCGAGCCGACAGCGCCTGGTCGTCGCCCTCCTGGCCCATCGGATCCTGAGCGCGAAGGCCTGATCGCCGCGCGCGCGGCGGGCGCGCTCGCGTTAGTCGACTCGGCCCAGCAACGCCTCGAACGGGTCGAAGATCTCGGTCCGATCGGCCACGGCGTCGTTGCCGCCGATCGACCGCACGCCGTCGTCCGGGGCATCGCCCGCGATCGCCCGCCAGCCACGATCGGCGAGCATGTCGAGGGTGGCCAGGGCCACGCCCGTCGCGCCGCGCGCATGGTCGAGCGCGACGCCCGAGAGCGTGCCACGTTCGCGCGCGCCGGCCACCTCGGCGGCGACCCGGCCGGCCGCGCGCGTGTCGCGGGCGATGGCGCCGGTCGCACCCGGTCGACGGATGACGACCGCGACGTCGCCGGCCCGGACCAGGGCCGCGGCAAGCATGTGCGGCCACGCGGCGGCGCGATCGGGTGGGGCGTCCGGCTCGTTGAAGGCCAACGGGTGGTTCGGGTAGAGCGCGCGGCGGACCTCGACCTCGGCGATCGCCCGGGCGCCCGCGGCGGGCTCGTCGATCAGCCAGGTCGGCAGGGCAGCGACGGCGAGCTGCGTGTCGGGCATCCCGTCGTTGCGGGCCAGCGCCACCGCCAGGAGCTGGAGCGCGAGCGCTCGACCGGCCCGCGTCGCCGGGTCCGAGGGGATGCCGACCCGGATGTCGGGTGCGACGACCAGCGAGCCCGCCCCGATCGTCAGGAGCGTGCCCGACCGTCGGTGCAGGCGGTGGGCGAAGGCGTGATCCGAGAGCGCGCGGTCGGGGTCGATGCCGGCTGCCACGATCTCGGCCATCGGGTCGGATTCGACGATGTCGATGCGTTCGAACGCCGCGACCACGGCGTCCTCGGGCGACCAGAGGGCGGGCGCCGTCGTCGCCAGACGGACGTAGCCGCGCCGCTGCGCCGCGAGACCGTCGGCCGCGCGCCGGAGCTGGGCGAGGGCCCGCTGGCTGCCGGTCGGGGCGGATTCGACCGAGCGGTCGGGTCTCGACGGTCGCGCTCCCTTGTCGCCCGGGCGCCACTCGGGGACCTCCTGACCCGTGTCGTGGAGCCGGTCGGCGAGCTCGCGGCCGACGGGCACCTCGATCCGCAGGACGTCGATCCCGGCGGCGACAAGGTCGCCGGCCTCGTCGAGGGCGCCCTCCAGGTCGGGCTCGGTCAGGGTCATGCCGACCCATGGCCGCGCCGCGTCGCCGAGCAGCCCGAGGATCTCCCGGCGGGCGGTCCGGTCGGCGTCGATCCGTTCGATGGCGGCCTTCGCCAGGCGCCCGGCCTCGACCTCCGCGACGTGCCGCCGATCGGGCTGCTTCAGCAGTTCGGCCTCGAGCGCGAGGTCCACGGCGCCCGATGCCACGTCCAGCGCCAGCTGCGGCGGGTCGAGGTCGTATTCGAGCAGCGCCATCGCGAACGGCAGGGCGATGCCGGCCCCAAGGCCGCGCGGGTCGCTGCGCATCCAGCGGTCGACGGTCGCGCCCGCGAGCGGCCGGCCGCCACGGTCCAGGCCGGTCACGCCGAACAGCCGCAGGATCGCGCGCTCCTGGCCGACAGACGTTGACGCGCGCGCCCGGGCGCCCATCGTCGCGGCCAGCGAATTGGCGCGCTCGACGAGCGTGTCGAGCGGGCCCCAGCCGTCGGTCATATCACGGCCAAGTATGGGACCGCGTTCAGGCCACGGTACTGGCCACCCGGTTGCCGGCCAGGAAGCCACGGAACGCGGTGACCGGATCGTCCGAGGTGTAGCGGACACCGCGATCGCCGATCCGTTCCGCTCCGGGCACGATCGCCGCGAAGTCCGCCACGACGCCCTTCGCGTAGTCGATCTCGATGACGACAGGCGGTTCGATGCGCAACAGCTCCAGCTCGCCGGCGGCGGCCCGCCGGACCGCACGCTCGGCACCGGCCCGCACTCGGTCGCACGCGACGGTCGGGTGGACCGAGATCGCGCTGTGGCCGCCGTCGACGGTCTTCACGATCACGCGTTCCGCCCACGGCAGCCACGCCTCGACCTCTCCGGCGAGCCCGTCGTCGCCGGCGACCATGCCGACCGGGATCCCCCACGCGCCGAGCACGAGCGCGTTGAAGCCGTACTCGCCCGTCGGCCGGCCGTCGAGGCGGGTCTCCACGGGCCGACCCGTGTAGGTGTGGGCGATCGTCCCGGTCGGATGGCCGGCCCGAGCGTGATACCCGACGAACAGCGCCACGTCGAACGCCGGCGCGCCGTCGGCAGCCGGCTGAGCGCCCGCCACCATCGACCAGGCCTTCTCGCCCTGCAGGACCCGGGCGCTCGGGTCGAGCGCGGCTGGCAGCAGGTTGTACATGTTCCAGTGGCTGTCGTTCACGAGGATGTCGGTCGCCCCTGCGGCCAGGGCGCCCGCGATCGCGGCGTTCGCCTCCCCGACCATGAGGTCCACCGACGTCGGGTAGCGCCGATCGGCCGGGTCCGTGGGATGCGGGTGGCCGATCCCCCCGATGCCCTCCATGTCGACGCTGATGTAGACCCTCATCCGTCCTCCCCGTCCTTGGCTGGTCCCGTGCGGGCCGGGTGCCCGATCCAGACATGGCCGTCGGCGAACCGCTCGGCTTTCCAGATCGGGGCCCGGGCTTTCGTCTCGTCGATGGCATAGCGCGCGGCGGCGAACGCCGCATCGCGGTGGGGGGCGACGGCCACGACGGCGATCGACACCTGTCCCAGCGGCACCTCGCCGATGCGATGGACGATCGCCACGCCGCTGACGCCGAAGCGGAGCTCGATCTCGTCGGCGATGGCGGCCAGGGTGTCGAGGGCCATCGTCTCGTGCGTCTCGTACTCGAGCGACTCCACGTCCCGGCCGGCGTGCCGGGCGGCCTCCGCCTCCTGGCCGGGGGCCGGCGTCCCGGGCGTGGACCGGGTCCGCCCGAGGAAGCCGACGACGGCTCCGTCGCCCGGGTCCGCCAGTCGGTCCGCCAGCTCGCTCAGGATCCCGGCTCCGAACGGGTCGTCGCGCAGCTCGAGGACGCGCGACCCGGAGCCGCCGGAGACCGGTGGGATCATCGCGACCTCATCGCCCTCGGCGAGTGCGTCCGTCGCGTCGGCGTACGCCCCGTTGCGGGCGAACCGGACCGATGGCCTGCCCGGGGCCAGGACAGGGTGCCGGGCGACCAGTGCCTCCCAGGCCGCCTCGACCGATGCCGGCTCGGGCAGGTCGAGCGTCACCTCGCGCGCGCCCGCGAGCTCCCGCTGGAGGGCGAAGAGACGGACGCGCACGTGGATCGTCACGTTCGGGGGCCGCCGAGCGGGGCGCTCACCCGAGCCACGAGGCGACGAGCAGGCCATCGCCGAGCGGCAGGATCGTGGCGTTGAACCGCCGGTCGCCCAGCACGGCGGTGTCGAACTCGCGAAGCGCCCGGGTGTTCGCGTCGTCGGGGTCGGCGGGCCGCGCGCCCGAGACCCGCCCACTCCAGAGGACGTTGTCGGCGACCACGAGGGCGCCCGGCGCCAGCCGGCCGGTGATGTGCTCGAGGTACCGGTGGTACTCCGGCTTCAACGCATCGATGAAGGCGAGGTCGAACGGGCCCGCCAGGGCCGGCTCACCGGCGGCGAACGCATCGAGCGCCGGGGCGTTCACGACCGTGATCCGCTCGTCGGCGATGCCCGCCTCCCGCCACCAGCCACGGGCGAGGTCGGTGCGCGAGCGGTCCGGGTCGATGGTGACGATCGTGCCGTCGGGCGGCTGCCCCAGCGCCATCCACAGCGTCGAGTAGCCGTACGCGGTCCCGACCTCGACGATCCGCCGCCGTCCGCCGGCAAGGACCTGCAGCACGCGCCCGCTGTCCCGGTCGACGATCGGGATGTCGAGCGGCTCCGCGGCCGCCTCGATCGCGGCGAGCGCGGCCGGAAGGGCGGGCGCCAGCGAATCGATCCACTCGAGATCGACGGCTCCCGGGATCCAGGATCGGTCGTCCTTGCCCATGACTTCCTCCGCTACGGTCAGACCAGGAGACCGGCCCCGAAATAGAGACCCGCAGCGAGGATCGTCCCCGCGGCGATCGAGCCGACGTTGATGTACAGCAGGCCCGTCGCCGACTCCATGGACCGGGTCCGCGCGGTCTGGAGCGACGCCCACGACACGATGAGCGGGAAGACGAGCCCGACGATGAGCCGGAGCCAGACGAACAGGGCGTACGGCCCGACGAGCGCGTCGAACGGTGCGCTGTCCGCGGGACCGGCGCCTGTCGCGATCCACGCCCAGAACAGCACGACCTGGACCGCGACGACGATCAGGAGCACCCGGGCGAGCAGGATCGAGGGGGGCCTCCGGCAGTTTGGGCGTGACCAGGTACCAGTGGCCCAGGAGCATCGCGGCGAAGACCCCGCCGATGGACGCGGTCACGACCGCGAGTTGTGTCAGCAGGGAGACCGTGCCCATCGCTCCGCCGCCCCATGCGAGCGCGCCCGCGACCAGCGTGGCTGCCGCCGCGGCGAGCGCGGTCCATTCCAGGAACTCGCCGAGGCCGGGCCGGACGCGACGGGCGAGCAGGGCTGCCGTCGCCAGCGCACAGAAGCCGATCAGGGCCGCTCGGCGCGGGGCGTCCCAGGCCGGGTCGGCCACGATCGGGGCGCCGGGGCTCGCCGGCAGGGCACCATCGGACAGCCAGGCGAGGATCCCGAACCCGATCGCGCACGCCGTCGTGAAGCCGAGGTAGCCGCGCGTCGCGCTCGTCCGCCGCCGGAGCAGGATCACGGCCGCGTACGAGCCCAGGGCGAGGCCGGTCAACACCGTCCAGTTGATGAAGGCGAGGTCCTGGGCGATCCGTGTGGCGGGCACGTGGCCGAGTGTACCGGCGCGCTCGTCCTCAGGCGCCGAGTGGCGCGGACGGGCGAAGCCCGCAGGAGCGCCGGCGCCACCGATATGCACAATTCCGGCCCCGGCGATGACTTCGACGACGTATTCACATGGATGCATACGGCGCCAGGGACGCTGACGCGACCGCTGAGACGCCCGCCGAGACGCCCTCCGAGTTGCTTATGCATCCGACAGGCATAGCAGGGGACGTGTCGGCCCAGGGCACGAAATCGTGCATGTCGGTATGCATCCGACAGGCATAGCGGGGGACATGTCGACGCGCGGGGCGGAATCGTGCATAAACCGAGTCGGCCCTACGATGCGCACAGAGCAGGAAGCACGACCAAGGGAGGCAGCGCGACCATGGTCCTCGACCGCGACACCACATTCACCTCATACGGCCATTCCTGCGTGGAAGTCCGGACGCCCGGCGGCAAGGTCATCCTCATCGATCCATGGTTCGGCAATCCGCGCTCGCCGCGGACCGCCGACTCGATGGATGCGTGCGACCTGCTGCTCGTCACCCACGGGCATTTCGATCACATGGGCGAGGCGGTCGCCCTCGCCAGCCGGCTTCGGCCGGCCTGGCCGTGCATGCACGAGATGAGCCTGTGGCTCGCCCGGCGCCTGCCCGGCGGCGCCGACGCGGCCGTCGGGATGAACAAGGGCGGCACGTTCGAGGTCGATGGCATCCGCGTGACCATGACCCACGCTGATCATTCGGCGGGCGACTGGAACCCGGGCGGCGAGACGACGCTCTACCTCGGCGACCCGGTCGGCCTCGTGGTCGAGCTGGAGAACGGCTTCACGTTCTACTTCGCCGGCGACACCGACCTGTTCGGCGACATGCGCTACATCGGCGAGCTGCATCGGCCCGACGTCGCGTTCCTGCCGATCGGCGGTCACTTCACCATGGGCCCGCGACAGGCCGCGATCGCCGCGGAGCTGCTGGGCGTCGGTCACGTCGTCCCGATCCACTACGGCACGTTCCCGATCCTCGCCGGCACGCCGGACCAGCTCAGGGAAGAACTCGCGGCTCGGGGCCTCTCCGACGTCCAGGTCCACGCCCTCGAACCCGGGCAGTCCCTGTCGTAGCGGCCGGGCCACCGAGCCCGGGCGCCTCGGTCCACCGTGCGCCGAAAGAGACGACGGGGCCCTGCTCGACTCGGGGGTATCGAGCGGGGCCCCGTCCGGTCTCGGGGACCGCAGAAGGGGGGTTCAGCGCCGTGACGCGGTCACTCGCCGGAGCGGCGGGCCACTGACAGGAACGTGAGCATGAAGATCCGGATGTCGGTCAGCAGGGACCGGGTCCGGATGTAGTCGATATCCATCCTGAGCCGCTCGTCGAACGTCGTCTCGTTGCGGCCCTTGACCTGCCAGAGACCCGTGATCCCGGGCCGGACCTCGAGGCGCACCGTGTGCCACGACGCGTAGGTGCTCGGCGCGAACGACGTCGGCCGCGGACCGACCAGCGACATGTCGCCTCGAAGCACGTTGAAGATCTGGGGCAGCTCGTCGAGGCTGGACTTGCGGAGGAACTTGCCGACGCGCGTGATGCGCGGATCGTTCGGGATCTTGAAGTCGGGCGGCGGCAGGATGTTGAGGTGCGCGAGCGAGGCCTTCATGGCCTCGGCATCGCGGACCATCGTGCGGAACTTGTACATCGCGAATCGATGGCCGTGCCGGCCGGTCCGCTGCTGGCGGAACACGATCGGACCGGGCGAGTCGAGACGGACGGCCAGCGCCACGATGAGCAGCAGTGGCAGCAGCAACGGCATCGCCAGGAGCGAGACGGTGAGATCGAAGGCGCGCTTGCTGCGCGGCTCGCCCATCACCGAGGCGTAGGCGGTCATCCGCTGACGCCGCCGAGCTGACGGTCGGTCACGTCGCCGGCGATCACCTCATCCGCCCGGACGGGCAGTCGGATCGGCCGATCGCCATCCGAGAGCAGCTGGCCGACGAGCGCGCCCGCGGTGAGCGCGTCTGCCGGGAAGCTCGCATTGCGCACGACGGCGACGTCGGCGAGCTCCGGTGCCTCGCGCAGCAACCGGGCGACGATCGGGGCGGCCGCGGCCTCGTCGGCACCGGGGACTGCCAGCCAGATGGCCGACGGATCCCGCCACGCGACGTCGACCTCCCGGAAGTGCGGGGAGAGGCGTTCATACCAGACCCCCGCGTCCTCCGGCAGCTCGACCCGGACCAGGGTCAATGGATGCTCGTATCGGCGAGCTCGGGCGATCTCTCGCTCGAACGCCCGCCAGCCCTCGTCGGACGAGACGGCCGGGGCGCTCGCCGGGCGGCGTCGGGCCAGGCTCGTGGCGACGAACGCGACCGCGCCGAGGACGATCAACGCCCCACCGACGAGCGCGGCGTTGCCCGATGCAAGCCCGACAAGAGAACCGATGCCGGCACCGACCAGCAGCGGGGCGACCTTCGCCATCTTCGTTGTCCCTCCCCCGATCGACGCGATGCGGTCAGCGAGCCCCGGCTGAGGCAAGACGCACCTCAGGCTCGGACGGCCACGCGACCACGTTGTCACCGGCGACCTGGGCCGGGACGACGCCCGCGGCGCGCCGGCCGAAGCCGGTGTGCCGGAAGCCTGCCGCGGCCATGGCCTCGGGATCGAGGGCATTGCGTCCGTCGACGATGGCCGGATGGCGCATCGTGTCCCGGAGGGCTGCCCAGTCGAGCTGCGTGAACTCGGACCACTCGGTGACCAGACCGGCCACGTCGGCGCCCGCGAGGGCCTCCGCCGCGGACTCGGCGATCTGCAGGCCCGGGACCATCCGCGCGGCCCGGTTGCGAGCCGACGCCATCGGGTCGTACGCGATCACCTCGGCGCCGGCCGCGATGGCCGCCTCCGCGATGGTCAGCGACGGCGCCTCGCGCAGGTCGTCCGTGCCGGGCTTGAAGGTCAGGCCGAGGAGTGCGACCTTGGCGCCCTCGAGCGAGCCGCCGACGGCGGCCTCGAGACGCGCCACGAAGTCGAACCGGCGCTGATGGTTGATCTGGTCGACGGCCGCGAACAGGGGCGTGGACCGCCCGGCTGCCTCGGCGGCCTGGACCGTCATCGTCACCTGGTGCGGCAGGCACGACCCGCCGAAGCCGATGCCGGCTCGCAGGAAGGCGCCACCGATCCGGGCGTCGTGGCTCATCGCCTCGACGACCTGGGTCACGTCGGCGTTGTAGGCCTCGCACAGCATGGCGAGCTCGTTCGCGAAGCTGATCTTGGTCGCGAGGAAGAGGTTCGCCCCCAGCTTGGCCAGGACCGCGTCCTCGGACGCCATGACCAGGAACGGCGCCGTCACCGAGTGGTACATCCGTCGAAGCTGACGGACGCCCGCGCCGGTGTCATCGCTGATGACGCCGATCACGATCCGGTCCGGCTCGAGGTAGTCCATGACGGCCGAGCCTTCGCGGGTGAACTCGGGGTTCACGACCACGGGGACCGGCGGCCGACCGGCGGCAGCGCGGAGGCTGTCGACCATCGGGCGGATCCTGGGCAGGAACTCGGGCGGCAGCGTCGAGCGGATCACGAGGACCGCGTCGTCGGCCAGCTTCGGAGCCATGCCCGCGAAGCAGGCCTTGATCGTGTCGGTCTGCCAACCGCCGTTCCCGTCGTGCGTGCCGACGGCGACGATGGCGACCTGGATCGCTCCGATGCCGTCCAGGCTGTCGGTGAACCGCAGGCGCTTGCCCGTGACACCGGCCTCAACGAGAGCATCGAGGCCTGGCTCGAAGAGCGGCAGTCGCCCGGCATGGAGAGCGTCGAGCCGCTCAGGATCGACTTCGATCCCGATGACTTCGTGCCCCCACTTCGCCAGGCCTGCCGCCGTGACCAGGCCGACATAACCCATACCAAACACAGCAACGCGCATGCTGGACCCCTTGAATCAATACCTGGATCGCCTCCACCTGCCGGGCTCTACGGGGCGAGCCCACCAAGTCGTTTTACGCGTCCCGGGTGCTTTCGATCGGTCGGAGAACGGATGCGAAAGAGCGAATGAGTGCAACGCCTGGATTGATCGACCCGTACGAAAGTCCTAGGACGAATGGAATGCTACAGCGCCTGCGTCCGAATGCACCATCGTTATCGAGCTAGAAACATTGCGATGACGTGCCTGAAGCCCGATTCTGGTGCCCGCGAGCACCGGACGGCAGCCGAACGGCCCCAAGGCCCATCCTGGGCCGAAAGGTGGCCTGAAAGGTCACTGGCCTGGCGAAGGCCTCAGGTCGCCAGCGTCACCGTCCTGGGTCGCCCGTTCCTGGGTCGCCCGCTGGTCATTGGAACGTCACCACGAGCTGTGGTTTGTTCGTGGCGTCTTCACGACTCGAGAAGATGGCGCTGTTGGTCCCGGCGTTCTTGATGGCCAGGCTGAGGGTCGTCAGGCTCGAATTCACCGTCGTCGGCGCGAGCGTGATCTCGACGTAGGCGCCCACCGTCGGCGCTGCCGCGCTCCCGGCAGCCGTGCCGGGCAGGGCGGGGGCGTTGGTGTACGTGATCCCCGTCTCGGTCCAGGTGTTGTCCGTGACGACGAACACCGACTGGAGGTCGCTCGCGGCGTCCGTGACGAACAGGCGCAGCTTGACGGCGCTCACCGTGCCCGTGACGCCCGAGAGGTTGAACTTGAGGTAGCCACGGTAGTTCGGGTTGGCGGCGGATCCGTCGCCCTCCCGGACCTTGATCGTGGTCAACGTGCCGTAGTTGCCGCTCAGGCTGCTCGACGAGACGTGGGAGTCCGCGACCGGCACGAACGTCAGCGTGGTCGGTGCGGCGGAGGTGATCGTGATGTTCACGGTCGCCTGGACCGGGGTGTTCGAACCGTCGCTGACGGTGAACGTGAACGAGTCGGCGCCGGTCTGGCCCGCACCCGGTGTGTACGTGATGGGCGCACGGTCGCTGTTCGGGCTGCCCGCCGTGCAGGCGCCGGCCCCAGGCGCGTTCAGGGTGCCCTTGGCGGGGCTCCCGGTGATCGCGAACGTCAGGTTGCAGTCGTCCGGATCCGTGCCGGTGAGGTCGAACGTCTTCGGCGTCCCCTGGGGCGTCGACTGGGAGCTGCCGTTGGCCGTCGGGGCGGCATTCGTGACGGTGAGCGTGACGGTCGCGGGGACCGGCGTGTTGACGCCGTCATCGACCGTATAGACGAAGGAGTCCCCACCGCTGTAGCCGGCTGTCGGTGTGTAGACGACCGTGGCCGAGTCGCCGAACGGCCCGCTGCCCGTGCAGCCCGCGTTGGTGATGGTGCCGAGCGCGCCATGCGCCGGGGCGGTGTCGATCGCGAATGCCAGCGGGCAGTCGGTCGCGTCCGTGCCGGACATGGTGACCGTGGTCGCGACGTCGTGCGGCGTCGACTTCGACACCGGGCTGGCCGTCGGCGGCGCGTTCGGTGGCGTCCCCACCGTGATGTTGACCGTGGCCGGCGCCGAGGTGGTCACGCCGTCGCTGACGGTGAACGTGAACGAGTCGGGGCCGTTGTAGCCGCTGGTCGGCGTGTAGTCGACCGTGGCGGTGTCGGAGAACGGGCCGGTCCCGGTGCAGCCGACGGGGTTCGTGATCGTGCCGAGCGAGCCGTGGGCCGGCGCGGTGCCGACCAGGAAGGTCAGGTCGCAGTCGTCAGCGTCCGAGCCGGCGAGGCTGATCGTCTTGAGCGTGTCCTCGGCGGTGGTCTGGGTGCTCCCGGTGGCTGTCGGGGCCGCGTTCGTGATGGTCATCGAGACCGTGGCGGACACCGGCGGGTTCGTCCCGTCGCTGACCGTGTAGGAGAACGAATCCGGGCCGCTGTAGCCCGCGGTCGGCGTGTACACGACCGTGGCCGCGTCGGAGAACGGCCCGGAGCCGGTGCAGCCGGCCGGGTTCGTGATCGCTCCGATCGCGCCGTGGGCCGGCGCTGATCGCCCCTGGCGCGAACGACCAGGTTGCACGTCTCGGCGTCGGTGCCGGCGAGATCGACCGTGACCGCGACGTCGTGCGGCGTGGACTTCGAGACGGGGCTCGCGGTCGGCGCCTGGTTCCCGACGGTCTGGGTGATCACGAGCTGCGGCGGGTTCGGGCCCGCCTCCTTCGAGTTGAAGATGGCGCTGTTCGAGTTCGCGCTCGTGATCATGAGCGAGATCGGCACGTTGCCGGTGATCAGGGCCGGATCGAGCGTGATCTCGTTGTAGGCACCGAGCGTGGGAACGGCCCCGCTCCCGCGCAGGGTCGTGAAGGTCGGCCGGTTGTTCCAGTTCAGCCCGCCCTCGGTCCACGACGTCGGGTCGCCCGAGAAGACGCTCTGCACGTTCGGGCTCTCGTCGCTCGTGAAGAGACGCAGCTTGACGCTGTTCACCGGGCCGGTCACGCCGGCGACGTTGAAGGTCAGGTAGCTCTGGTAGGTGTCCGCCGTTCCGGCGTCCTTGCGGGTCCGGATGCTGGCGAGCGATCCGTAGTTGGTCGTCGCCGACGTCGACTTGACCTGGGCATCGGCAGCCGGAGTCAGCGTGATCGACGGGCCGCCCGGGCGTCGGGGTCGGGGGTCGGGGTCGGTGGTGGCCCGCCACCAAGCGTGTCCACGTTGAACCAGTACTCGTTCAACGTCTCGTGGCCGGCCAGGACCAGGAGGCCCGTCGTCGAGTTGACGGTCTGCTTCGTGGTCGTGGGGTTGTTCAGGTGGTTGGAGGCGTTGTCACGGACGAACGGCGTCCCGAGCCCGCTCGCGAAGGACAGGGAGCTCAGCGGGCGACGTCTTCTCGTAGATGGTCCCGTTCGACTCGGGTGCCGTGGCAAAGACATGCAGCAGGTTGTTGGTCGTGTCGACCGCGAGGACCCCACGGGTCATCGTCCCTGAACCGATGCTGAAGGTGGCGTTCGTCCACGTCCCGCCGGTCGATCGCCTGAGCACGACCAGGTTCGGGCTGCCGGCCCCCAGCGACGTCTTGACCACGGCGAACAGGTTGCCGGCCGGATCGGCCTTGAGGTTGAGGTGATCGTCAGCGAAGTTGTTGCCGGGGAAGACGGAGACGCTGGCGCCCCACGTCGTGTCCGTGGCGCTGTCGTCGTGGATGCTGAATTGGAACTCGTCGCGGGCTGCCGTTCTGGCGGCTCCAGAGCAGGCCGATCTTGTTGCCGCCGAAGGCGACGAGCGTCGAGATGTCGTCAGAGCCGTCGGATGTGTTGGTCACGGCGGGGACGAACTCGGTGCCCCAGGTCGAGTCGCCACTCGTGGTCCGATTCACCCGGACCGAGCCGCCGCGCGTCCACGTCGCCCACAGCTGGCCCGTCGAGTCCTTGTCGATGACGAGGGTCTCGGAGCTCCAGTCGGTGATGGTCTGCGGGAAGCCGCCGTCGAGGGCATACGTGTCCGTGCCGGCGTTGTAGCTGTAGCGGTAGAGACGCGCCGGGTTCCCGGCGGCCGGGGACAGTGGTATAGACGTGCGACGCGACGTACAGCTTGCGTCCCGTCCCAGAGGATGTCCGAGTGGGTGGTCTCGCGGTCGTCGATGACGACGCCCGTGTTCGTCCAGGTGGTGCCGCTCAGGCGATGGATCGTGTAGGCACTGGCCGAGCTGTTGTACATGCTCGCCCACCAGAAGCCGTCGTTGAACCAGACCTTGCTCTCTGGCTTGGTGCCGGTCGGGTCGGCGCCCGACCCGCTGAACGACGGCCCCGCCTGACCGACGTCACCGGGCGCTGCCTTCACGGCCGCGGGCGCGGTCACGCTGAACAGCCCCGCAGCCATGAATACCACCAGCGCGATCACCGCCGGGACGCGGTGATTCGAGCTCCCCCTTAAGGACATAGGACGATTAGGCCTCCCCAGAACCCCGAATAAGTACTACGCCACTATGCACCGGCGGCGCAAGGGCGTCAGCCCAGGGAGACGGCGTCCAGCCAGATTCGTTGACCCGACGCACCGACTTCGATGTGCAAGGTCACGTCCTGGTAGCTGCCGATGGGCGTCACCTGGAACGAGACCACGGTCCACGTCGTGGTCACCGGGAGGACGCTGGCTGGCGATGACCTCGCCCAAGGGCGTCGAGAGCCGGACCCGCAGCTCGCGCGTCGCGGTCGAGCGAACGGCCATGGACACCGTGTAGGTCACGCCATTGGTCAGCGTCAGGCCGCCCTGCTCGACCGAGACCGCGGATGGGGCTCCGATCGGGCCGGTCACGGACACCATCGCCGAGGCGCTCCCCGCGAAGTGGTCCGGCAACGGTCCGCTCGAGCGTTCCCGACGCACCCGGCGCCAGGACGAGCGTCCACGGTTCGAGGCCGACCTCGAAGCCGCCGTTCTCGAGCTGGCTCGGCGGGCTCGGCGACGGCGAGGGAGCGATCGCTCGTGGTCGGCTGAGGCGTCGGCGTCGGCTTGGGGGTCGGCTTGGGGGTCGGTGTCGGGGTCGGCGTCGGGGTCGGTCCGGCGGTCGCGGTCGCCCCGGCCGACGCACTCGGCGTCGCGGTCGGTGTCGCTGTCGGGGGCGGGGTCGGCGACGCGGTCACCAGGAGCAGGAGCGCGTCGATGTCGGGCAGCGCGATGACCGCGGCCACGACGCCCTCGGCGCCCAGCCGAAGCGCGACGCGGTCCGCGAACGGCACGGACAGCGTCTTGTCGGCCGCGTCGACGATGCCGCTGTAGGCCGCTCGCAACGTCGGCGCGATGATGCGCGCCGCCCGGCTGGATCGCGATCCGGTCCACGATGCCGATCGCGAACGTGGCGGCGGCGCTGATCTCCTTGACCTTCTGGATGACGTCCCTGGGCACGATCGGATCGTCCGCGAGGAGGACCTCGAGCTCCTTGCCGAGCGGCGGGATCCTCGCGTGGGCGCTCGCGGATGAGGGTCACGAGGCTGGGGTCCATCGTCGGGACCGGCCGCGGCGTCACGACCGCCTCGCTGCTCGCCGGCGTCGGGGCGTCGGCACCTCGGGCGTCACCGTGCTCGCGACGATGATCCCCACCCCGACGACGGCAGTAGATGATGGCCGCCAGCATCACGCCGATGACCTCGGGCGCCGGTCGCGTGGAGCGCTCCTGCTGCTGTTCCATGTCAGCCCGTCGAGCCCTGGGCGCTGCCGGCGTGCAGGAGCGCCCGTTCGACCGTGGCCGCGGACTGGCCCGACAGGTGGCGGAAGGCCAGCGACCACGTGAGGATCCCGACCCGTCGGTCGTTGACGAGCAGCTGATCCTCGTACGCGGTGACCGCGATCGACCCCAGTGGCCGCTCGACGGCGATGACGTCCGGATCGACCTCCAGCGGGCCGAGCACGAGCAGCGAGTCGCCGCGGATCGCGAGCGCGTAGTGCATCCCCGGCCGGCAGGCCGAGGATCCGGTCAGGAACACGGCCGTGGCGAGGATCGCCACCTCCTTGGTCTTGTGGGCGCCGCGCGCGCCGGCTCCGGTGGGTCGAGCCGCACCGACGCGACCGGCGACCGAGATGTCGACGTCGTCGCCGGCACCGGACCGCGTCCTGGCGCGGGACGGACGCGCACGCGTCGCGACCCCGCCGGATCCTTCCGCGAGCTCGTCATCGGGGACGGGGAACGGGCGGACGATGCTCGGCATGACGTCGGGCACGACCGTCGGCGTCGGGAATGGCGTGACCGGCGGGACGACCGGCTCGCTGGACGCTTCCTGCCCCGACAGCGGCGTCGGCAGCCGGGCAGCGCAGACGGCGCAGTGACTCGGCCAGCCCTCGACCTGCCAGCCGCACGATTCGCAGCGTCCCGGGGGCGCGAAGACCACGAGCGCGAGCGCGATCGGCCCGATGAGGACGCCCAGGAAGAACCAGATCAGCGGCTGGCGATCCCGTGACCGCGCGACGAACGCGGTGATCGGCCCGAACGCGATCGCCGTCAGGAGGAACGGCAGGGCGATCGATTCGAGGCCGTTCATCGATGCCTCACGGGTCGCTCGACGCCCCGGCGTCGACGAGCGGGATGCCGTTGGAGATCGTCGTCCAGCGGATCGCCGAATGGGCATCGTCGCTGAACGGTCGATCCTCCATCAGCAGATCCACGTACGGCACGTCCGGCCAGTGTGCGTAGACCAGCTCCCACATGGGGCTCGGCGTCGGGAATTCGGCGTGATCGTCCCACGGCCACCGATCCGGCTCGTGGAGATACGACACGAGATAGTCGATCGAGCCCTTGAGCGTGCCGCCCAGTGCGCCCTGGTAGTCCCACAGGTCGACGCCGCGACGTGCCGCGATGACCGCCGAGCCGACCTTGTACTGGAGCGCCTCCTGCGTGTACATGATGCCCTTCGATTCCCGTCGGACCTCCTCGGGGATGTGCCCGTCGGCGGCGACGAAGTCCATCATCTCGCGCCAGCGTGCGACGGCGGCGTCGAATCCGGCGGTGTCGCCGAGATAGGACGTCAGGGCGATCCGTGCGAACGTGCCGGCATCGCCCCAGTTGTTGTCGCGTTCCGAGGCGGTCGGCAGGATGACGTCCCGGATCCAGGTGCGGAACGTCTCGAGCTCCGTCGGGCTCATCACCCCACTCGGGGCGATGAGGTCGGCAGCGAAGGCGAAACCGGGTGCATTCCGGCTGATGATGAGGGACGTCTGGCAGTCGCCGCCGTCCTTGCACGTGTTCCGGGTGGTCTTGGTCGTGGTGGCCCAGGCCATCAGGTACCGGGCGCTCGCTTCCGCGTAGCTGACGTCGTCGGTCGCCACGTAGGCCATCGCCAATCCGTAGGCCGCGGCCGCGTCATCCACGAACGGCCCACCCGTCCCGGAGATGTTCAGGGGCTGCCGCGGGCGGGGGTCGTCGTTGCGCGCCTCGTCGGCGAAGTCGATCAGGTCGCGCAGCCCGGTCGCGAAGGGCTCCTGGCCGTCGTTCGCCCACGCCACGCGTTGCTGGATCTCGTCTCGTGCCGCGATGTAGCCCGACGCTGCCGGGGCCGTCGGCACCGGACCGCTTGCCTGTGCGCTCGGCGGCGGGCTGTCGGATGGGGCCGGCGCCGCGACCGGGCGGACAGCCAGGACCAGCACGCCCACGACCGCCACGACGACCGCGCCCGCGAGCAGCGCCCGTCCATGGCCACGGCGGCTCGCGGTCGGCGTCGCCGATCCCGTCTCCTCGTCGGTCGGTTCGGGCGGGCTGCCGCCTGGCTCGAAGGGAGCGTCGGTCATCGCGCGTCGGCGCGCCGGCTGCAGTGCCAGGCGATCTGGGCCCGCAGGCCGTCGGCCGGCGCCACGGTCGGCTGGTAGCCGAACGTTCGCCCGGCCTTGCCGGTGTCCGCGCTCGTGTGTCGCTGGTCGCCGGGTCGGGATGGCTCGAAATGGATGACGGGCTCCACGCCGAGCTCGTCACCGATGATCTTGATCACGTCGAGCAGTTCGACGCGCTCGCCCCCGCCGATGTTGTAGACCTCGCCGACCTCGGCGCCCTCGAGCGCCCGGAGCGTGCCGTCGACGGCGTCGGAGACGAACGTGCTCGAACGTGTCTGACGGCCGTCGCCGAACACGGTCAGGTCCTGCCGGTCGATCAGCGCCTCGATGAACTTGTGGTAGGCCATGTCCGGGCGCTGGCGCGGGCCGTAGATGGAGAAGTACCGCAGGATCGCGGCCGGGAACCCGTACGTCTGCACGTACGCGAGCACCAGCTGCTCCGCCGCCAGCTTCGTCACGCCGTACGGCGAGATCGGCCGGAGCGGCTGCGTCTCGTCGCCGACGGCCTCGGTGCCATAGACCGATGACGTCGAGATCTGGATGTACCGCTTGATGCCGGCCGCCCGTGACGCCTCGACGAGGCGGTAGGTGGCCAGGAGATTGCAGCTCGTGTACGCCTCCATCTCGGTCCAGCTCCGCGGCAGGCCGGGCATCGCCGCGAGGTGGATGACGGCCTCGACGCCATCGAGCGCGGGAGCGAGGTCGTCGGTCCGCAGGTCCAGCTCGTGGAACGTCGCTCGCGGATGCGCGGCCGCCGTGGCGACGTTCGCCTCCTTGGTCGCGCGGTCGTAGTAGTCGGTGAATCCGTCGAGCAGGACCGTGTCGTGACCGTCGGCGAGCGTCCGCTCGGCGACGTGGGACCCGATGAAGCCGGCCGCGCCGGTGACCAGGATGCGCATCGTTACCTCGAAACCGTGACCCGATCGACATCGAGGGACGCCGGCGTGCCGGAGACCTGGAAGCACACTCGACGCGGCTGACCCGGTTCCTTCGTGCGCCAGTCCAGTCCGGACTGCTTCACGACCGTCTTGCCTGCCGCGTTGGTCAGGACGAGTGCCGCCGACTGCTTGACGACGTCGATGTCAAGGCGCGCACGATACCAGCGTCCGTCGACGAGGCGGATACCCGGCCGTTGCCTCACGGCACCATCGAAGAACGAGAACTCGTTGTCCTCCGCGATCCGGAGGCCCATGACCTCGCCGCCCGCGCCGCGGATCCCGAGCGGCCGGATCTCGCCCGTCCCGCCGACCCTCGGACGGAATCGCACGTCGACCAGCAGCCGGGTCGCGCCCACCTGGGCGAGGTCCTTGCAGGTCTCGGCGAACCCCGTGGCCTTCGACGACTTGAGGTTGAGGAAGCGCAGGTCGTCCTTCCCGCCGGCGAGCGCGGTCCCGTTCGAGGCGTCGACCGTCCAGCCGTTCACCGGCTCGCCCGTCGGCCACGACCCGAAGGCGTCGTTCACCAGCAGGCTCGCGGCCGGATCCTTGGGCGGCGCCGGGTGGTCCGGGCGAGGGGCGGTCGCGACGTCCGCGGGGATCGGGGTCGAGCCGAGGTCCAGCGCCGCGTGCAGGTAGCGCCCGGTCGTTTCGTCAGAGCCCAGCACGACCAGGCCGCTCTCGACCGACACGCTCGCCTTCGTGGACGTGGGGTTCGCGATCGCCGGGTCATCGGGGCTCGACATGAGCGGATCGCCGACGCCCGCGGGGAAGATGAGGTCGTCGAGCGGAGCCCGCTTGATCGCGATGATCCCGCCGCCGGTCGGGGCCTGCGCGATGACGTACATCTGCCGCCGGCCCTCGTCGACGAGGAGGATCGCCCGGTTGTGCTTGTCCTCGACCCGGCCGGCCTCGCTCGCCGTCCAGTGCCCGTCCGCCTGCCGGACCATCACCAGGAGCTGGGCGTCGAGCGGGTTCCGGTCCGCGTCGGGGTCGACGGTCGTGCGGATCGTCGTCGCGACGACGCGGGAGCCATCGAGGTCGAACGTCTTGAGGTTCAGCTGGTCGTCGTTGGTGCCGACGCCGGTCGCGACGGTCTCGACGGGCGACCAGGCGTCGTCGGCATCCCCGTCGCCGTGCGAGGTGAACAGCACGCGTTCCGTCGTCTGGTCGGTCCACTCGACGCCGATGCGACCGGGTCCGTAGGGGACGAGCGACGAGACGTCCTCGTCGACGAGCTGGCCGCTGCCGGGGACCGCGTACGGCGCGGCCCAATGGGCATCGGACGAGAGGGTGTGCGCGACCCAGAGGCTGCCGCCGCTCACATACGTCACCCAGAGGCCACCGCGCGTGTCCCGGTCGATGACGATGCCGCTCGCGCCGGTGTCGTTGATCGCGACCGGGAAGTCGGGGTCGCCGACGTACCGGCTCGTCTTCGGGTCGAAGCTGAAGCGCTGGATCTTCGCCCGGTGCGACGAGGCCGTGCCCTTGCTCGCGGAGGCGACGTACAGATGCTCGCCCGTCCAGAGGAAGTCCGAATCGGCGTCGCCCCGCTCGTCGACGATCGTGCCGGTGTCGAGCCAGATCTGGGTCGCCCAGTCGAGGCGGAAGATGTGGATCTCGTCGGCGTCCGGCGTGTAGAGGCCGGCCCACCAGGCGTCCTGCGCGTACCAGAGCTTGCTCTGGGCCGGCGACGCCGACACCGACGTGATCGCCTCGGTCTTGAACTCGAAATCGCGCATGGTCATCGCCGGCTGGTCGTTGGGCGGCAACGTCGCGGTCACGGGCAGCGATGGCGTCGCGGAGCCGGATGCCGTCGGCGACGGGGACGGCGTGGCCGAGCCGAGCACGACGATCGAGGCGACGATCCCGAGCGTGACGAGGACGACGAGGGAGATGGCCAGCAGCGAACGGCGGTCTGCCAAGGTTCTCCCTACACGTGCTATCCGGGCAAATCCCGCCCGAGGGTGGACGAGTGTAGCCCGCCCGGCGTGACCCGGCGGTCTGGTGGACTTCGGTCTGGATGACATCTTCGCGCGGGCCGATATCATTCGGACCGATGCACACGATCGTCCTCATCGCTCTGCTTGGTGGCTTCATCTGGGTCATCGCGCGCGTCCTCGCCAATCGGCAGGACGCCGTCGACCGCCCCTCGGTCGTCGTCCACGGAATCGGCCTCGGCGTCGCCATCGGCGGCGCCTGCGCGCTCGTCTTCCTGACGACGCAGGTCGACCTGATCCCCGATCAGGTCGAAGAGGCCCTCTTGCCGGCTGCGATCATCCTCACGTCCGTGGGCCTGGCCCTCGGGACGTGGTACCGAGTGGCCTGGCGCTGACGCCTCCCGACGGCGAACGCCGGTCGCCGTCGACCGGGCCTCCTGCCGATCCCGGACTCGATGTCGAGTCGTCCCTGACCTTCCCGGAGGTCGACGGGGTCGACGGCCTCGAGGACGCCGTCACCGTCTCCACGAAGTCGGGGTCCGCCAAGGCGATCCGCGGCTCCAGCCTGCTCCTGGCCGGCCGGATGATCTCGCTCGGGACGAACTTCCTCGTCCAGGTCCTCATCGTCCGCTATCTCACGGACAAGTCCGACTACGGGGCGTTCGCCTATGCCCTCTCGGTCGTGACGATCCTCACGACCTTCGTGGCGCTCGGCACGGACCGGGCGATCGGCCGGTTCCTGCCGATCTACCAGGAGCGCGGACGCCCCGACGCGATGCTCGGCACGGTCGTCTTCGTGGCCGGCACGATCGCGTCGCTGGGCATCGCGTCGATCCTCTTCGTCTACGGGTTCCAGGACCTCGTCAACGGCTCGCTCCTCAACGACCAGGCCGGCGAGCTGCTGCTCATCCTCGTGATCCTCGCGCCGATCCAGGCCCTCGACGACGTCCTGATGAACGGCTTCGCGGTGTTCTCCAGTCCGCGGGCCATCTTCTTCCGCCGATACGTCCTGAACCCGGTCCTGCGTCTGGCAGTCGTGGGGCTCCTGATCTTCGGCAAGCAGGACGTCGAGTTCCTCGCGATCGGCTATGTCGCGACCGGGGCGGTCGGCGTGGCGATCTACGCGTTCCTCTTCGCCCGGCTGCTCCGCAAGGTCGGCGTGCTGCCGCGCTCCGGGCGTCCGCAGATGAGCTTCCCGATGCGCGAGATCCTCGCGTTCTCGGTGCCGCTCCTGACCACGGACCTCGTCTACATCCTGCTCAACTCGAGCGATGTCGTGCTGCTCGGCGCCATCACGAGCGACGCCGAGGCGGTCGCGAACTACCGGGTGATCCAGCCGGTCGCGGCACTCAACCTCATCGTGCTCCAGAGCTTCACGTTGCTCTTCATCCCGGCCACGGCACGGCTTTTCGCGAAGAACGACCGCGAGGGGCTGCGATCGCTCTACTGGCAGACCGCCGCCTGGGTCGCCGTGCTCTCCTTCCCGATCTTCGCGCTCACGTTCGCCCTGGCCAAGCCGCTCACCGTGGCGCTGTTCGAGCAGCGCTACGCAAGTTCGGCGGTCTACCTCGCGATCATCGCCCTCGGGCGCTACTACGACGCGGCACTCGGGTTCAACGGCCTCACCCTGCGTGTCTTCGGGAACATGAAGGCCGTGGTCGGGGTGAATCTGGCGGCGGCCGGCGTCAATCTCGCGCTGCTGCTCCTGCTCATCCCGCCCCTCGGGGCGCTCGGCGCGGCCATCGCGACGGGGTCGACGCTGCTCGTCTTCAACTCGCTGAAGCAGTACGCACTCCACCGCTACGTCGGCGTCAGCCTCTTCGAGTGGCAGTACGCACGGGTCTACCTGACGATCGTGCTGACGACCGTGGGCCTGCTGGTCGTCGAGTTCGTCATCGACCCGCCGCTGATCGTCGGCCTCGTGCTCGTCGGATTCGCGTCGTTGGCCGTGGTGTTCACCGGCCGGCAGCACCTGCAGCTCGCCGACACGTTCCCCGAGCTGGCGCGGCTGCCGTTGCTGCGGCGGATCATCGGATGAGCGGCCTCATCGACCCGCCGCTCGCGGCCCTGGCCGACCGTCTGGCGGCAGGCGGGGTCCGCTGGGCCGTCATCCGTGGCGAGACCGAGCGCCCCAGCGGCGACGACCTCGACCTGCTCGTGCATCCCGAGGACGCGTCCGCGTTCCGCTCGATCGCCCGCGACCTCGGGTTCCCGCGGCTGCCCGCCTGGGGCCACGGCGAACACGCCTTCCACGTCGGGCGCGGGACGGGCGGCTGGTGGCGGCTGGACCTGCTGACCTCGTTCCGGTTCCTCGGAGGCGAGCGGCTGCCGGATGGCGTGGTCCCGGCCGTCCTCGCCCGTCGCACGGACGGCACCGTCCCGACCCTCTCCCCCGAGGACACCGCATGGGCCCTCGTGCTGCACCTGCTGCTGGACAAGGACTCCGTCTCCCGCGAGAACGAGGTCCGGCTGGCCGCCGCGGCCGGGGCTGCGGCCACGGGGCCGCTGGCCGAGGCGCTGGCGCGCGGGCTCCCGCGCGGCTGGACCCCCGAGCGGGCACGCACGTCGCTGACATCCCCCGACGAGGACCCCGCTCGGGTGGCCGCGCTCCGACGGGCCGTCAGCCGTCGCCTGCGCCCCGGCGGGCCGCTGGCCTGGCGTGCGCGGCGAGCGCAGGTCGCGATGGTGGGGCGGCTCCGCAAGCCACTGACCGCCGTGTTCCGTCGCGGACCGAGCGTCGCGCTGCTGGGCCCCGACGGCGCCGGCAAGTCACACCTGGTCCACGAGCTGCCGAACGCGTTCCCGCTGGGCGTCCGGACGTTCTACCTCGGGCTCTACCCGGCGGGATCGGAGCACCACCGCGGGCCGAAGGGCCTTGGCTTCGTCCTTCGCCTTGGCGGCATGTGGCGCCGCTACGGGGCGGCCCGGGTCCAGCAGCTGCGCGGACGCCTCGCCCTCTTCGACCGGCACCCATACGACGCGCGACTGGCACCGCGCCAGCGACCGCGCCTCACGGACCGGGCGCGCCGGGCAGTCCTCGGCCACGCCCTCCCTGCGCCCGATCTCCTGCTCATCCTCGATGCCCCCGGCGACGTCCTCCATGCGCGCAAGCCCGAGCATCCGGCCGACGTCCTCGACGCCGAGATGGCCCGGTACCGGGATCTCGCCGGACGCCTGCCACGGGCCGAGCTGGTCGACGCCACGCGGTCGCCCGAGGCGGTCCTCGACGACGTGGTGTCGCGGATCTGGCGGGTCTGGGCGCGCCGTCTCGATGGTGGCCGATGACCGAGCCGAGCCAACCAGTGGACGTTGGCGGGCCGGCGATCCCCCTTGCCTGGTCGCTGCGCGAGCCGTTCACGCCGGGGACGAACCTGCGAGGCACCACCACCGGTGGCACGCTCGCGTTCGCCCTCCCGTCCCTGGCCGTCGAACGCATCGGCTACCTCGGGGAGCCGGGCCCCGGCACCCGCACGATGCTGGAGCGCATCGCGTCCGAGGTGGCGCCGATCACGATTGACGGGCCCGACGCGGCGGCGCCGGTCGACGTCCTGTGGGTCAGCGGCGCGGATGGCCCGGCTCGCGTCGCGACGATCGCCGAGGCGACGGCGGATGCGCTCCTGGCGAGGACGCCGAGCATCGTCGTCGAGGACGCGTCGGTCGATGCCGGTACCGACCTCGAGGCGCGCCTTCGAGCTGCCGGCCGACAGGTCGCGGAGCTCGACACGCTCGTGATCGACGGCGAGGTGCGAGCGGCAGGTCCCCGGATGGGTCCGGCGGGCCACCCGGACCACCCGAGCCTGCCCGGCATCCGGCGCCCCTCGGCGGGATGGTCGCTGCGCGGCCGCACCGTGGGGTCGCGCTCCGGGCGAGCCCTGATCGCCTCGCAGGACGACCCGCACGACCCGCCGAGCTGGGTCCTCCGCCTCGCGGCCGAGCACGGCCACGACGTCCGCGGCTATCGCTGGTCGATCGCGGCGCCGGGCGTCTACGACTCGCAGAAGGTCCTCGTCTACCTGACCCAGCCGGGTGGCGCGGCCCCGAGCTGGATCGTCAAGGTCACCCGGGGTGCGCGTCACGCCGAGCGCCTCCAGAACGAGGCGCGCGGCCTGGCCTTCCTCGACGGGCTCGGACCCATCGACGGGATGACCGTGCCGGGGCTGATCGGGTCCGGGCAGGCCGGCGCCCTCGCCGCCGTGATCGAGACCATCGTGCCGGGCCGGCCCTTCGAGCCAGTGCTGCGCGGACCCGGCGGCGCTGCACGCCTGGGGCCGGCGTTCGAGGGACTCGGCGGTCTCGCCGAGCGATCGGCCCACTCCGTCCCGGCCGCGAGCGTGGCCGCGACCTTCGGGCGGCTGCTGGACCAGTACGTGGCCATCCACGAGCCGTCGACGGAGGATCGCGCGCGGCTGGCCGGACTGGTCGAACGGGTCGCCGCCTGGCCGGACCCGATCGATCTCGTGGCGATGCACGGCGATCCGGGCACCTGGAACCTGCTCGCGGCCGATGACGGCCGGGTCGGATTCCTCGACTGGGAGTCGTTCGAGCCCGACGGGCTGCCGCTCTGGGACCTGTTCCACCTGGCCCACGCAGCGGTGCTCGTGCTCGGCCGCTCGCGGCTTCCCCGCCGCCGGATGGGGATCCTCGCCGAGCACGTCTTCGGCTCGGGCCGCTACAGCGGACTCCTCCTCGACGCCGTCACGGCGTATCGGGACCGCCTCGGGATCGCAACGGAACTGGTGGAGCCGCTCTTCACGTTCTGCTGGGTCCACCGCGCGCTCAAGGAATCCAACCGACGACGGCCCGACGACGTCGCCAACGGGCACTACGCCCGGTTCGCGCGACGGATCGTTGCGTCACCGACGTCCCCGACCCTCAGGCGCCTCTACGGCGGGCCCCGATCTGACCGTCGGTCTCGGGCGACAGCGGTTCGACCGGCCGGCCCGCCGCGCGCGCGACCTCGATGAACCGCGCGGCGAGGTGGCGGGTGTTCGTCCGCAGGTCGAATGATGCGAGGACGCGCGCCCGGCCGGCGGCGGCGAGCCGGGCTGCCCCGGCCGGGTCGCGCTGGATGTCGATGAGCGCATCGGCGAGGGCCTCGGCGTCGCCGGGCGGGACCAGTCGGCCGGTCACGCCGTCCTCGACGAGCTCCGGGACGCCAGACACCGCGGTCGCGACGACGGGCACGCCGCTCGCCAACGCCTCCATCAGGGCGACCGGGATTCCCTCGGTCTTGCCGCTCGGGAGCACGATGCTCGGCTGGACGACGACATCGGCCTCGCCCAGCAGCTCGGCGACCCGATCGCGTGGCTGTCGGCCGAGGAGCAGGACCTGGTCGGTCAGGCCCGCGGCCGCGATGGCCGCCTCGAGGGCCGGGCGCTCCTCCCCTTCGCCGACCATCCGGACGCGGACCGCGACCCCACGCTCGACGAGACGCCGCGCCGCCGCGACCAGGATGGCGTGGCCCTTCTGCGGTTGGAGCGTCGCGATCGAGAGGACCTCGAGGGACTTGCCTTCGGGCTCGCCGCCGACGACCGGATCGGAAACCGGGCCGTGGCCGGAAGACGGCCGCATCCACCCCGCAGTGGATCACCTCGACCCGGTCGGCGAGCCGGCCGTACCAGCCGGTCAGCAGCCGCAGGTTGTAGTCGGAGATCGTCACGGCGAACGCCGAGCCGCGCAGCTTCTCGTCGAGCATCGGGCGCTCCACGTAGATGTCGTGGGCGTGAGCCGTGAAGCTGTAGGTCCGGCCGGTCAACCGTCCGATGACCCACGCGGCCAGCGCCGGGTGCGTCGCCCAATGCGCGTGCACGTGATCGATGTCGAGGTCCTCGATCCGCCGGGCGAACGCCGCGGCGAGCGGGACGACCGCGAGCGTCCGGGCGAGGAACTTCGGCGAGCGGGCGTTGCCGAGGATCGCCCGTCCCCAGGTCGCGAGGTATCGCCGCGGCCGGCGGCGGAGCCAGTGCCACTGCGCGGCGAGGACGGGTCGTGACGTCAGGCGCAGGTCGTGGGCGCGGGCGACGAAGTCCTCCGCCCCGGGCTGCATCGTCACCTCTCGCTCCCGGACGAGCGGGAACACCTCGACGTGCACGCCGATGCGCTCGAGCTCGAGCATCTCGTAGAGGACGAACGTCTCCGAGAGCTTCGGGAACCGGGACATCAGGTACGCGACCCGAATGGGATGCCCGCCGCGCGGGTCGGGAGCCATCGCCATTCAGGCCGTCCGTTGACGCGCGGTGATCGCGGCCAGGTCCGCGTACAGCTCGTCGTAGCGCGCGGCGCACGCGTCCCAGGAGTACGTCGCGACCACCCGTTCGCGCGCCTCGGCCCCGAGTCGCGCCTGCAGCTCGGGATCGCCGAGCAGGCGGTCGAGCGCCTCCGCGTAGGCCGCAGGGTCGTCGGCGACGAGCAGGTCCCGGCCGGGCTCGATGTCCAGGCTCTCGACACCGAGCGAGGTCGTCACGATCGGGCGCCCGATCGACATCGCCTCGAGCAGCTTGTTCTTGACGCCGCTGCCGCTGACCATCGGGACGACGACGACCGCCGATCCTTCCAGCCACGGCCGAACGTCGTCGACGAACCCGGTGACCTCGATCGATGGATCCTCGGCGAGGGCCATGACCGCGGACGACGGGTCGCGCCCGACGATGCGGAACCGGACGCCCGGTCGACGGGCCAGCAGGAGCGGCATGACCTCGCGGCTGAACCAGAGGACGGCTTCGACATTCGGGGCGAAGGACATCGCGCCCGAGAAGACGATGGTGTCCGGCTCGACCGCGACGTCGCCGAACGCGCCGGGCGCGAACTGGTCCGTGTCCACGCCGTTGACGACGACCTCGACGCGCGTCCCGGGCGCGACCCGCCGGATCGCCTCCGCATCCACCGGCGACACGACGGTCACGATGTCGGCGGTCGCCGCGGCCCGCCGCTCCAGGGTGCGGGCGACAAGCCCGCGAATCCGTGCGCGTGTGCCGGAGACGCGGCTCGAGGCGAGCGTCTCGGCATCGATGAGCTCGACGAGCCGGCCGATCGACGAGGACGGAAGGTAGCCGGCCATCGGGAGCTGGCGGACGTGGATGACATCCCAGGACCCGGTCCGCACGAGGTCGTCGATGGTCGCGAGCAGCTGTCGGCTCGACTCGGGTTCGTTGCGTCGCCCCGGGGTCGGCAGCCCGCGACGGACCAGGTCCGGCTCGACCGCGCCCGCGAGGGCGGTGATGCTGCGTGCCCGCGGGACCAGGTGGACCTCGTCGAACATCGCCTCGAGGGCCGCCCGGGTCTCCTCGATACCCTCGAGCGGTGCGGGGCATACGAGCGTCAGGCGATGGTGGCGGAGCCGGCGGAACAGATGGAAGGCGATGAGCGTGGCGCCTTGCATCAGGTCGAGCGGCGGCGACCGGTCGACGATGAGGACGTTCAAAGCCACGGCACCACCGCCGCGACGTTCGATGCGATCCACTGCTCCGACGTCGCGAGCCCCGGTTGGCGGCGCAGGTTCGACTCGACGAAGCGGAGCCAGTACAGGAGCCCCGTCGACCGGAGTCCGAGCCCTGACGGACTGGCGCGCTCCAGGATCTCGAGCTCGCGGGCGTGAACAGCGCCGCCGAGCAGGTCGGCGACGGTCGCGCCCAGTGCCTCGTGGCGCCGCAGCTTCCGTGCGTACAGGACCAGATGGAACACGTCCTGGGCGGCCAGCTCGTCGGGCTCGGCGCTGTCCCAATCGACGATGCCGGTCACCGCACCCGCCTCGTCGACGAGGATGTTGGCCGGCCAGTAGTCGCCGTGGACCCAGCCGGCGGACAGGGGCGATGCGCCGACGATCGCGCCGACATCGGTCGCCAGACGCTCCAGGCCCGCGACGAGCGCGAGGTCCTGGCCGGGTTGCCGCCGTGCGACGACCGGTGCGAGTCCCGCGGCGGCGGCGACGCGTCGGTCGACCCAGCGCGATCGGCGATCCGCCGCCGGCACCGTGGAGGCCGTCCGCTCGTGCAGCGCGCCGATGGCCTCGAGCGCGGCCGACATGGCGCGGTCCCAGCCGGGATCGTCGGGTGCCGGGAGCGTCAATGTTCGGCCGGTCAGGGCGGTCTCGACGACGAACCGCCACGGCCCCGTCCCCCCGTCCGAGCGCAACGCCGGGACGTGCGCCCGCCACGACCCCAGAGCCTCGACGCCGGCGATCGCCCGCTGCGCCTCGGCGGCCCGGAGAAGACTCGCGTGACCCGATTCGCTCTTCGCGACCTTGACCATGACCCGCTCTCCGGTGCGGGACCGCACCACGAAGGCCGAGATCCCGCCGCCGCCCTGCGACGCCCGCTCGATCGCCCAGCCGTCCGCGGCGGATCCGGGGAGCGAGGCCATGGCCGCCGGGACTACGGACCGGGCGTCCGACAACGCCGAACGGCGGTTCGCCGCACGGCGAACGGCCTCGAAGGCCCCTGAGAGCCGGGGTCGATGGGCCGCCCGCGGCCCGAGGAAAGACACGGTGTCGACACTCCAGGATGGGGATGGCGACCCGCCCGGTCACCGGCGTGGATGGTAGCAGCCGGGTCCGGAACCGCAGAGAGGGGGAGGCGGATCTGGACGATCCCCCGTATCCTGTGGCCCGGCGTTGACAAATTGATGTTGGGATTGGAGTCCTGGTGGAGCTCTCTGGCTATCTAGCGATCCTTCGACGATGGTGGTGGACCCTGCTCGTGGCAGCGTGGGTCGCGGGCCTGATGGGCTACGTCATCGCCGGCCGGATCCAGCCCACCTACGAGTCGTCCGCGCGCCTGCTGGTCGGGCCGATCAACTCCGACACCAACACGCTTCGCGCGTCCAGCCAGCTGGTCCAGACGTACGCGGAACTGGCGACGAGCTCGGGTCTGCTCGAAGCGACGGTCAAGGAGATGGGCCTCGACCCCGCCGCGGCCGACGAGCTCGCGGGCGCCGTCCGCACGATCGCCAACGACACGACGCGGATCCTGACGATCCGGGTCGAGGGACCGAGCGCGGAGCTGACGACCCAGGCCGCGAACACGATCGCGGCACAGCTGATCGAGACCACGTCCCGTGGCGGCACCAACCAGTCCCAGGGTCAGCTCACGGTCCTCGACTTCGCGAAGGAGCCGACAGCCCCGGTCGCCCCGCAGGTGTCCCTGGTCGTGCTGATGTCCATCGCGGCCGGCCTGCTCGGCGCCGTCGTGCTGGTCCTCCTCGTCGAGTACCTCGCCGATCGCATCCAGGATCGTGACGAGCTGGGCCGGGCGACCGGCAAGCGCGTCATCGGCGAGGTCAGCGCGGGCGCCCCCGCGGCGACCGCCACCCGGACGTCGGATGCCTCTTCGCTCACACCGACCCATGACTATGCCCCGCTCGTGGCCGGGCTGACATTCGGCGAGACCGCCGACGGTCGGCGCGACCTGGTCGTGGCGATGGCCGACGAAGGCCCGCACGGGTCGGACCTGACGGCCGGCCTTGCCGCCGCGGCGGCGGAGTGGCGCCCCGTCGTCCTGATCGACGCGGACCCGAACGGCCGCCTCTCGTGGCTGCTCGGCGCATCGGGCCTGCCCGGCCTCCACGACCCGCTCGGCCACCGGGAGAGCCTGAAGGACCGCATCGTCCAGGGCTCGATCCCCAACACGCGGATCCTCCCTGCCGGCACGAACCCGGGCGCGACCAACCCGAGCCCCGAGGAGGCGCGCGAGCTGCTCGAGTCCGTGACCGGGACCGGCGACGTCGTGATCATCGACGCGGGCACCCTGCCCAACTCGTCGACCGCCATGGTCTGGGCGGGCGTCGTCGGATCGACCGTCCTGGTCGTCCGGCGCGGGTCGACCCGTCGCTCGGTCGTCCGCCAGGCGACAGCGATGCTGGACATGGTCCACGGCACGCTCGTCGGCAGCATCCTGATCCTGCCGGGTCGTCGCCGCCGCTCCAAGGCGCCGAGCAGTAGCGCCCGGACGACCGGGCCAGACGCCCGACGGCCGGACACCCGACCCGGTCGAGCCCGGATCGTCGACCGCGATCCGGACCGCCATGGCACGACCTCGCGAATCCGACCAGGGATGAGCCTGGGCGGCCTGGCGAGGGGAGTCGCCAGATCGGTCTTCTGGGGGGCCGGAGCGACGATCGTCGCCACGTACGCGGTCTTCCCTGTCGGACTCCTCGTCCGGGGCGCCCTCATGCGCCGGCCCGTGCGCTCGGCCGCCATCGAACCGTCCGTCAGCATCATCATCGCCGCGCGGAACGAGGCCGCCGACATCGGCCGGCGGCTCGAGAACCTCGCGGCGCTCGACTATCCACGCGACCGCCTCGAGGTGGTCATCGCCTCTGACGGGTCCGAGGACGCGACGGCCGCGATCGTCGCCCGATGGGCCGAGCGGGGCGTGCGACTCCTCGACCTGCCGCGGGTCGGCAAGGCCGATGCCCTCAACGCAGCAGTCGCCGCCTCGACCGGCGAGATCCTCGTCTTCTCCGACGCGAACAGCATGTTCGCGCCCGACGCCGTCCGGGCCCTCGTCCGGCGGTTCGCCGATCCCGAGGTGGGCGGGGTCGCGGGCGACCAGCGCTACGAGGCGGCCGCGACCGGCGACGCGCTGGCGGAGGGCGAGCGCGGCTACTGGGATCTGGACCGGCTCCTGAAGATCGCCGAAAGCCGGGCCGGCAACGTCGTCTCGGCGACCGGGGCCATCTACGCGATCCGGCGATCGCTGTTCCGGCCGGTCGCGACCGGCGTCACCGACGACTTCTACACGTCCGTCCAGGTCGTCGCCCAGGGTCGGCGACTGGTCTTCGCGCGCGACGCCGTCGCGTATCGAGCCACCGGCGAAGTCCGGCGGTGACGAGTTCGGACGCAAGGTCCGGATCATGACCCGCGGGCTGCGCGGGACGATCCTCATGCGCGAGCTGCTCGACCCGCGGCGGCACGGGTTCTATGCCATCCAGCTCGCGTGGCACAAGATCTTCCGGCGCCTGATGGTCGTGCCGCTGCTCGGACTGTTCGCCAGCAGCCTGCTGCTCGTCGGACGGGGGCGGATCTACACGCTCGCGGCGATCGCCCAGGCCGCCGGCTACGGCCTCGGCCTGGCCGGACTCGCGCTGCGGGACCGGCCGGCCGGGCGAAAGAAGTGGCTGTCGTTCCCGGCCTTCTTCTGCATGGTCAACCTCGCGGCGCTCCAGGCGTTGCGCAACATCGCGACCGGCCGGCGGATCGACCGCTGGGAGCCGCAGCGGGCGGCTGAGCCCGCCGGGACCGCCGACGACGCCTCCCGGCGCGGAGTCGACGACCGCGTCCACGGCCGTCGAGCCGGCGCGGATCAAGACCGCGTCCGCGACGAACGTCGACGACACCCTGAGCGAGCTGGTCGGATGAGCGAAGGCGTCGCGCCCTTCGGCGAGCTGGTGCCGGCCGGGCAGCTGGGCCCCGAGCCGAACTCGCACGGCCGCCGGCGTCCGGGAGCCTGGGCGGCGGTGACGGCCCTCGCGGCGGTCGGCCTCGCGGGGGTCCTCGCGGCCGTCGCGGTGAACAGTCCCCTCCTCGCGATCGGCGCCGTCGGCGCGACCCTGCTCGGGATGACGGTCATCGTCCGCCCCGGTGCCGCGACGCTGGTGGTGGTCGCGATCCTGTACAGCAACGCCGGGGTGATCGCCGTCCGCTTCCACGACGTGCCGAGCTTCGTTGCGGCGGCCGTGCCGATGCTGCTCATCCCGCCGCTCGCGGCGTTCATCATCCTCGAGCGCCGGCCGATCGTCGTCACGAGCGCCTTCCCGTGGATCCTCGTGTTCCTCCTCGTCCAGCTCGTGAGCGGCATCTTCTCGAATGACACCGCGACGGCGTTCGACACGGTCGTGACCTTCGTCCTCGAGGGGATCGGGCTGTACTTCCTGATCACGAATGTCGTCCGGACGCGCGACGTGCTGATCGCGGTGGTCTGGATCCTCGTTGCGATCGGGGCGTTCCTCGGCGCGCTGTCCTTCTACCAGGACACGACGGGCACGTACGACAACATCTATCTCGGGTTCGCCCAGCCGAGCGAGGCGACGGTCTCGAGCGACGAGAGCGGGCTCGGGACCATCGCGCAGTACCGCCTCGCGGGGAACATCGGCGAGAAGAACCGCTACGCGCAGATCATGCTCATGCTCGTCCCGCTCGGCCTGTTCCTTGCCATCGGCGAGCGCTCGCGTCTCCGGAAGCTGCTGGCGCTCGGGGCGGCGGGCATCACGTCGATAGGCGTCGCCCTGACGTTCTCGAGAGGCGCGGCGATCGGGTTCGTCCTTCTCTTCGGGATCATGTTCCTGATGGGCTACCTGAAATGGAAGCACCTCCTCGCGGTCGTCCTCGGCGCCGCGATCGTCCTCGCCGCGGTGCCCGTGTACACGGAGCGGCTGGCGGAGCTTGTCGCGGTGTCGGAGTCGGTCGGCGACACCGGCATCGATCAGGCCGACGGGGCGATCCAGAGCCGGGTGACCGAGGGCCTCGCGGCCCTGCTCGCCTGGGCTGACCACCCGATCATCGGCGTCGGCCCGGGCCAGTTCCCGCAGTACTACCGCCAGTACGCCGAGGTCGTCGGGATCCGGGTGCTCGCGCGCGATCGCGAGGCCCACAACCTGTACCTCGGCATGGCCGCCGAGCTGGGCATCATCGGGATCACGGTCTTCCTGATCATCCTGGGGCTGACCTTCCGCGAGCTGGCACGGGCCCGGCGGGCGGTGCGCGCGTACGACCCGCTCATGTCGGACATCGTCACGGGCTTCCTCTTCGCGATCCTCGCCTATCTCGCGACGGGGATCTTCCTGCACATGTCGTTCATCCGGTATTTCTGGCTCATGCTCGGGCTCGCGGCCGCCTCGGCCGTCATCGCGATGGCGATCGCCAAGGCGCACGAGGACAAGTCGGCACTCGAGGCGCCCGCCGAGGACCCGTCCGCGACGGAGCCGCCGGTCGCCCGCAAGCCCGATCTCTGGGGTCCCGACCCGCGGCTGGATCCGTTCGCCACCTGACATGAAACGACCCAGGCCGGGCGTGTGCCCGACCTGGGTCCGGTGGGGAGCGCTATCGGCTCAGGAGCCGTACAGCCAGTCGGTCCAACCGAAGTTCTTGCCGTTGCTGGCCGGCGACCGAGCCACGGATACGAGGTGCCGTAGCGGGCGTCGATGCAGCCAACGGCTGCCACTCGTCGTCACCGGTGGCTGCCCAGCCGATGTCCGTCGTACAGGAACTCGGCCGCGCGGAGGAGCGCCTTGTTCTCCCAGTTCCACGTGTCGTAGCCGGCGCGTCGCAGGAGCTCGGCCTCGAGGACCGCGCCCTGGAGCGCTTCCCACGGGTAGCCGGTCGCGGTCGGCGGCCAGCTGAAGCTGGCACCTCGGCGCATGTCGTCGGGCAGCGCGCCGCCGATGGCGTGGCCGCTCTTGTCGCAGGCCGGGTTGATCCCGACCGGCTTGGACGAGTCGCACTGCCAGGTGACGTCGCCGTATTCGAAGCCGGCGTAGGCGGCCCGGTCGCCGAGCCAGCCGTGGAAGACGGTGGCGGCGCGGGTCGAGCTCGGCCTCGTCGCCGAGGTACAGGGCGACGGCGACGCGGGCCGCGCCGGCATGGGTGCCCCAGTTGTTCGGGCGTCGCTCGTGCGTTGACGTGAGCGTCTGGCCATCCAGCGTCTCGGTCAGCAGCGAGCGAAGCCACGGCTTCGCGCCGAGTCAGCGACGCGACGCGGGCTGCGCCGGCATGCGTGCCCAGTTGTTCGCCGGCGCTCATGGGTGGATCGCAGCGTCTGCCGTCGAGGTTCTCGGTCAGCAGCGAGCGCAGCCATGGCTTGAACGTGTTCTCGTTGAAGGCGGGCTCGACGGCCGGCAGGTCGACGAGGTTCGCCGCGAGGATGTAGCCGGGCAGGTTCCGGGCGAGGGCCAGCGTGCGACCGCCGTTCTCGGTCTGGACCGCTGCCTTGATGGCGGCGACCGCCCTGGTGCGGTATGACTCCTCGCCGGTCCGGGCGAAGACGAGCCCGGCGGCCAGCACGTTGAGGTCGGCGTCGTCGTCCTGGTCGCTGATGTTCGGGCTGCCGATCGCCTTGTCGGCCTGGGCCTTCAGAGTGCGTCCAGGCGGTACCGGACATCGGCAACGACTTGACGGTGTTGGCGCTGTAGAGGGCGCCGGCGAGATCGCTCGGATCGCTGGGCGGGGAGACCGGCGGCTTGTCCGTCGGCGCGGCCGTGGGCTTGGGCTTCGCGGTCGGCTTGGGCGTCGGCTTGGGGGTCGGCTTGGGCGTCGCCTTGGCCTTGGCCCCGTCGGTGGGGGCCGCGCCCGGCGGGTCGACCACCGGCGGCTTCGGCTTCGCGGCCGGCTTCTGCTTGCCGATGAACACGCGAAGGCGGGCGAGGGTGTCACGGGTCGTTCCGACCGTGGTCACCTTCATGAAGTGGAGGCCCTTCTTCTGGTCGGCACGGACCCGGAACGTGGCCCAGAACTTGCCGTTCTTGTTCGTCGTGACGCGGACCATCGGGCGGGCATCCCAACGGACCACCATCGTGACGCCGGGCGCGAAGCCGACGCCCTTCACCTTGAGGATCTTGCCCGCGACCGGGTGCTTCGGCGACACGGACAGGGTGGGGCCCGAAGCGAACGTGCTCATGAATGGGAGCAGGAGTGCAGGGATCAGAAGGATGATCGGGAGCGTCGCCACCATGTTGCGCATGCGCCGTCTGGGCGCGGGACCTCGAGCGGGCTCTGGCTTGGGGGCCTCGAAGACCCAATCTCGACGATCGGCGATGGCGATGTTCCGCAATGGTCTGACCTCCTGGGGCCGGGGGTTCCGAAGCGACCTCGGGTCGGTCGCCGAGCGGGCGACGCGGCCCTGTTCGGCCGGTGAGCGCTTCGGGATCGGGGAACCTGTGTCGTCCACAGGTCCGTTGGCTGAGCGGCGGCGCCTCCTTGGGGCGGGACGTGCCGAGCGATCCGTTCCAGTCAGTGGGCGGACCGCATGTGGTCTGTCCTCATGTGGCGCGCGACCCGACCGGCCGAGATGGCCCGTCGGACCCCTTGCCGCCGCGCGGTCTGAGGACTGGACCGACCATCGCCGGGGGCCCGGATCGGGTCCATAGCCCATACGACCCCACCAGACCGCGCACGGATCGTTGCGTCGACGCTCGAACGCGCCATCCCGGGGTGGACTCCCAACCGGGAGGGTGTCGTGGGGTGCGGTGCGCTGATGCACGGAAAGTACCGAGTCGCCGGCGAGGTCTCGGCTGGTGCAGTCGGTCACCGTTTTCCGTGTGGAGCGGGTCCGGGGCCGCCCCACGACCCAGTACTGGGGTAGCATCCGCGGCGGACCGCGACCGACCCCCACGCGGCTCCGGACGGGCATCGCCCGTGAGTAGCGAGGTCAGGTCTTGGTGAAGCGACTCTGGGACACGGTCATGGCCCGGTTCGACGACGACAACGCCGAGTGGGGCCTGTCACGCCGGACGGCGACGCTCATCTTCCTCGCGCCGTTCGCCCTCGCCGTCGTGGCGGTCGTCCTCATCCCGTTCCGGCCTGCCTTCGGCGTCCTCGCGAACGAGGACGGCATCGCCGAGTGGGGCCAGTGGCTGTTCCTCGTCGGCCTCGTCGTCATCTACGCCCGGCTGGCGATCGCGCTCTGGCAGCAGAAGCAGCGCCCGCTCGCGCTCCTCTACGCTGCTCGCGATGGTGGCGGTCATCTTCACGGCCGGCGAGGAGATCTCGTGGGGCCAGCGGATCTTCGGCTGGATGACGCCCGGAGCCCTCGACGACATCAACAACCAGGGCGAGACGAACATCCACAACATCGGCTCGATCCTGAAGATCTTCAACCTCGTGATCATGACCGTCGCGTTCATCGCGGCCGTGCTGCCGATCGTGCGCTGGACGACATGGCGCGCGCGGGCGCGGTCGATCGCCGGCTATGCGCTCATCCCGCCGGCCGCCCTCATCCCGGCATTCGGGATGGAGTTCGCGTATCGGGCGATCCGGTATCTGTTCCTGCCGGCGCCGCGGTACACCCTGACCAAGCTCTCCGAGATCGCCGAGCTCTCGTTCTACTTCGCGCTGTTCGTGTTCGGCGTCCTCGCCTGGCGCGTCATCGTCCGCGGCTGGCGGCCGGCATCGGGCGGCACCGTCGAGCCGAGTGCGCCGCCTGCCACCGAGCCGCCGGCCGTCGAGTCGCCGGCCACCGAATCCGGCGCCTGACCCCTAGCCGCCCGCGTCCGGATCCGCGGGCGCCGGCGGGCGCCCGCTCTCGGCGAGGCGCTCGTCGTAGCGCCGGTCCCGCCAGGCCAGCGCCGCCTTCAGGCCATCGCGCTTCACGATCGTGTCCCACTCCCGCTGCTCGGGCGTGTCGGCTGCGTTGATGATCGCGCCGAGGTCCAGGCCGGCCTCGACCGCCATCCGGAAGCCCGCCGCGTCCATCGCCCGGTTCAGCATCATCTTGGTCGGCGCCATGACCTCGGGCGGCGTCCGGGCCAGTCGATCGGCCAGCGCGTCGACTTCGGCCGCCAGCCGGTCGGCGGGCACGACCCGGTTGACCAGCCCGATCCGCTCCGCCTCGGCGGCATCGATGAGGTCGCCCGTCAGCAGGAGCTCGCGCGTCTTCTTCTGGCCGATGAGGTACGGCATGAGGAGCGTGACCGGCGCCGAGCCATAGCGGATCTCCGGTTCGCCGACCTGGGTGCCCTCGGCCGCCACGATCAGGTCGCAGGCCATCGCGAGCTCGAGACCACCGGCCAGCGCATAGCCGTGGATCTGGGCGATGACGGGCTTCGGGCAGTCGAGCACGCGCAGGGTCGCCTCCACGTCGACGGCCAGCAGGCGCCGCCAGCCGACCGGGCCGCCGACGCCGCCTTCCGATTCCTCGGTCAGGTCGTAGCCGGCCGAGAACGCCCGACCCGCGCCCTCGAGGACGATGACCCGCACCCGCGCGTCGGCGATGGCCGCATCGAGCGCCTCGACCAGCGCCTCGACGAGCGGCCCGGAGAGGGCGTTGAGCTTGGCTGGCCGGTTCAGGGTCAGGCGGACGCCCCACGGCTCGGCCGTCGTCAGGACGAGGGCCTCGTCCCCCGCGATGCCGCCCCCGGCCGGCTCGCCCCGAGGCTCAGCCGGCATCGCCGTCCTCCTCCAGCACGACCAGGGCATCGACCGCGAGCGCCCCGCTCGACAGGGCGATCACGGGATTCAGGTCCACCTCCAGCACGTCCTTCCGTTCGGCGCCGAGCCGTCCGAGCGCGACCAGCATCTCGGCGATCACCGCGCGATCGATGCCGCGCCGGCCGCGGACGCCATCGAGCACCCGCCGGCCGCGCAGGTCGTCGAGCATCGACATCGCGACACGGGGCGTGACCGGGGCGAGCCGGATGGCGACGTCGTCGAGGACCTCGGTCAGGACCCCGCCGAGACCGACGAGCACGGACGCGCCGAACAGCGGGTCGCGCCGGAGCCCGAGGATCAGCTCGACCCCGGGTGGCGCCATCGGCTGGACGAGCAGGCCCCGGACCGCGAGGCCGCGCTGGCGGGCGTTCTCGAGCATCGAGAGGGCGGCGACGTAGACGGCGTCGTCGTCGGAGAGGCCAAGCGCGACCCCGCCGACCTCGCTCTTGTGGACGAGGCCGGTGGCCTCGAGCTTCAGGGCCACGGGCCGACCCAGCCGCCGCGCCGCCGTGACGGCCTCGGACGCGTCCCGGACCGCGATCGACGTCGTGACGGCGATCCCCGCCGCACCGACGAAGGCGAGGCTGTCGCGTTCGGACAGCGGCCGCGGCGGTCGGGGTGCCGGCGGGATGGGCTCCGGGTCCGCGCCGTGACTCGTCCGATCCGCGGCCAGGGCAGGCCACCCGCCCCGCCACGGTCCGACCGTGCGGCGCAGGTCGCGACGCGCCTCCCAGCGGGCGAGTTTCGCGATCGCGGTGAATGCCTCGAGACCGCCCCGCAGCAGCGGCGCGCCCGACCCCTCCGTGTCGAGGAGCGCCTTCGTCTCGGGCGGCGGCTCCCCGGAGGTGAGCGACACGTAGACCGGCAGGATCGAGGGCCGGTGGCGCGTCGCCTCGAGCAGCGGCAAGGTCACGTCGTTGGCCGTCGCGACCTCCGAGGGCAGCGAGCGGTACGGGAAGTCGTGGACGATGGCCAGCACGTCGTAGGCGCCCGACGCGGCCATCGCCTCGAAGCTCGCGCCGTACGCGATCGCGGGCTCCGCGGCGCCCCACGGGTCGAGCGGGTTGGCGACGTACCCCATGGTCGGGAGCGCCGCCAGGATGGCCGCGCGAGCGGACTCGGGCAGCGGCGGCAGGTCGATGCCGGTCTGCGGCGCCTGGTCGGCGATGAGCGACGCCTCCCCGGTCGACACCGTCACGACGCCCGTGCGCCCGCGCCCGACGGCACGGCCCGTCCGGCGCGTCCCCTCGACGAGCTCCGCGGTCTCCAGCAGATGGTCGAGGTCGTCGCAGACGATCACACCGGCCGCGTCCAGGGCCGCGTCGGTGACGCGCGCCTCGCCCGCCAGCGAGCCCGGAGTGGGCGATCGCCGCGACCTGGGCCTGCTGGCTGCGGCCGACCTTGACCGCCATGATCGGCTTGCCGAGCTCGAGGGCGCGGTCCGCGAGGGCGAGGAACCGCTCCGGGCGCTTGAAGCCCTCCACGAAGAGGATGACCGAGCTCGTCGCCGGGTCGTCGAGGCAGTAGGCGAGATAGTCGCAGACGTCGAGGACGACCTCGGACCCGCAGCTGATGATCCGGCTGAAACCGACCCGCGACCCGGAATGGACGAACGCGTCGGTGACCGACCCGGACTGGGCGATCCCGGCGACGCCGCCGAGAGGGAGGTACGGCGAGACGTCCCCGATGTACGTCGCGGCGTTCGTGACGAGGTCGATGACGCCCATGCAGTTGGGCCCGACGAGGGCCAGCCCGTGCTCGCGGGCGATCCGCGCGACGTCTGCCTGCATCGCGGCCGCCGCCTCGCCGCCCTCCACGACGCCCCCGCCCGGGATGATCACCGCCGGCACGCCGGCCGCCGCCGCCGCCTCGGTCATGGACGCGGCCCGGGTCGTGCCGACGGCGAGGATCGCGACGTCCGGCCGCTCGGGCAGCGCCTCGAGGCTCGGGTAGCAGGGCTGGCCGTGGAGCTCCTCGTACTTGGGGTTCACGAAGTGGCAGCGGGTGGCGCTGCCCATCACGCGCAGGTTGTCGCGGACCGTCTCGGCGATCCAGCTCCGGGGCGACGCCCCGACGACCGCCACGGAGCTCGGCGCGAAGAGCGGCCGCAGGTCGATCACGCCGCTGACGGCGGGCGTCGAGCCCGATCCCGTGGCCGGCGCGTCGTCCGGCGTCGCCGTCGAGTCCGAGACGACGTCCATCAGCCGACCACCCGGTCGACGCCGCGGCGCTCGAGCGCCCGGGCGACGATGAGGCGCTGGATCTCGGACGTGCCCTCCCAGATCCGGTCCACCCGGAGCTCGCGGAAGAACCGCTCGGCCGCGAACTCGCGCATGTAGCCGCGCCCGCCGAACACCTGGACGACGCGATCGGCGCAGCGGAAGGCGGCCTCCGACGCGAAGAGCTTGGCCAGCGACGCCTTGGCGTGGACGACCTTGGGGTCGGCGCCGCTGTCGGCCAGCCACGCGGTCTCGCGGGTGAGCAGGCGGGCGGCCGAGGCATCGGCGGCCGAGTCGGCCAGCGGGAACGAGACGCCCTGGAAGTCGTAGATGCGCTCGCCGAACTGGACGCGCTCCGTGGCCCACTCGACGGCGAGCGTCAGCAATCGCTCCATCGCCCCGGCGCAGCGCGCCCCGATGTGGATGCGCTCCTCGACGAACCACTCGTTGGTCAGCTCGTCCGCCGCCCCGACCGTGCCGAGGATCGCGCTCGCCGGCACCCGGACGTCCTCGAGGACGAACTGCGGGTGGCGGTCCGCGAACGTGTGCATGTAGTCGGGATCGTGGCTCACCCGGAGACCGGGCACGTCGTAGTCGACCAGGAACAGCGTCGGCAGGAGCCGGTCCCCCTCGACCACGTTGCAGTGGAAGATCATGAAGTCGGTGTCGTCCGGGCCGGTGACGAACCACTTCTCCCCGTTGAGGACGTAGTCGCCCGTCGCGCCGTCACGGACCGCGGTGGCCTTGAGCGATCGCGCGTCGGACCCGGCCTCGTCCTCGGTGATGGCGTAGCTCCCCGACCGTTCGCCGCGCATGGACGGATCGAGATAGCGGGCGCGTTGCGCCGGGTCGCAGTGGATGAGGGCGTTGTACGGGCCGGGGATGTACGACCACAGGCCGCCGGTCCCCTGCCCCAGCTGTTCGTGGACCAGCACCTGGTCCATCGCCGACCAGCCCTGCCCGCCGAGCTCGACCGGGAACGAGCCGCCGTGCAGGCGCGCCTCGATGGCCGCGCGGCGGATCGGGGCGCCCCACTCGCGCGACACCTTGCCCCCGGCCTGCTCGAATTCGACCTCGCGGGGCTGCAGGACGTCGCGCACGAACGCGCGGGCGCGGGCCTGGAGCTCGAGCTGCGCGGGGGTGAGGGTCAGGTCCATGCCGCCAAGGATGCGTCACCCCGGCACGCAACCACGGCTGGCGTCGCGGGGCGCGGGACGGCGGAACGGCAGCCGACCGACGTCCCGGTCGGTGCGGGCAGGCGACGGCGCGGGCCGGTTGGTGCGCGCATGCACCTCGTTGCGCAGAGCGGTACCGCAACCCTCCCGCTCCATAGGCTGCACCGGACCGCAATGCACGGCGCGCTCGAACGGTGCACACTGGCACCCGACGAGGAGACCCGGGGAAGGCCCCCACCCGCCCCCCAGCGGGACCCAGCTCCGTCGGCATCCCCCTCGTTCGCCCCCGCGACGGAGCCATGGCCATCGTTCGCCGCGCCCCCACATCCGCGGCGTCCAGGTAGGAAGGAGCACCATGTCGTCGGTCCGTCACGGCGCCCAGTGGGCGTCTAGCCCCCAGTCGACGCAAACCCTCGAATTCGCCCACCGACTTCCGAGCCCCTTCCCCCGACTCGCCAGCCCCGTCACCCGACCCCCGATCCCGTCCGTCACGGACCCGCCGCCGCTCACGATCGTCCAGCGCTGCGGCCCTCTCGATCGGTCTGGTCGTCGCCCTTCTGCTCACCGTCGCCGCGTTCAGCACGTCCGCCTCCGCGGCCGGCGGCTACATCCTGATGCCCCGCTCCGAGCTCCTCGCGCGCCCGATGAGCGGCACGGCATGGGCGAACCTCGTGGACGTGGCCAACGGCAGCCTCGGCAGTGCCGACGCGTGCGACATCAACTCCGATCATCATCTGCGCACGCTGGCCGCCGCCCTCGTCTTCGCTCGCACCGGGTGACGCGGCATACGGCACCAAGGCTCGCGCCGGCGTCATGGCCGGCATGGCCAGCCAGAAGGACGGCTGCGGCGAACGCGGTCCTCGCGCTCGGGCGGCAGCTCACCGGCTACGTGCTCGCGGCCGATTTCGCCGGCCTGTCCGGCGCCGATGACGACCGCGTTCCGCGCCTGGCTGAGTGCCATCCGCACGAAGAACATCGGCGGGCATTCGACGCGGTACGCCCTCAACCGCACCCACAACATCTCGGTGAACAACTGGGGTGCCTACGCGGGCGCATCGAGGATCGCGGCCGACCTGTACCTCGGCGATGACGCCGACCTCGGGGCCGCCGCGAAGGTGACCCGGGGCTTCCTGGGGGACCGCGCGGCATACGCCGGGTGGGACGCGAACCTCGAATCCGACGACCTGTCGTGGTCGTGCACCGGAGCCGCCGGTTTCACCCCGGTGAACGACGCGTGCACCAAGAGTGGGATCAACCTCGACGGCGGCGTCGCCGCCGACATCAGCCGCGGCGGGTCGCTCACGTGGCCGCCGCCCAAGACCGGCGTCCAGTACCAGCTCGACTCGATCCAGGGCCTCGGCCTCCAGGTCGAACTCCTGTATCGCAACGGCTATGCCAACGCGTGGTCCTGGTCGAACTCAGCCCTCAAGCGGATGGCCGCCATGGTCACCCGATCCGCCAATGCCGGCGGGACCGGCTGGAACGCAACGAACACCAGCCGGCAGATGCCGTGGCTGCTCAACGAGCGATACGGCACCTCGATCCCGACGTCCTGGTCCGGCATGGGCCGTGGCATCGGGTTCACCGACTGGCTCTACGGGAATGGCGGCGGCAGCGCCGCGCCGAAGCCGACGTCCAAGCCCAAGCCGACGCCGAAGCCGACGACGACGCCGAAGCCGCCCGGCGGCGGGAGCGATCCGGTCGTCACCACGCCGGCCCTCCGACTGGCCAGGAAGGCGGTCGCCCCGGCGGTCGGCGTGCCGGCTGTCGTGTCCTGGAGCCTCGCGGGCAGTCTGAGTGGCCTCCGCCGCTACGACCTGCAGTACAAGCGCGACGGCGGCGCCTTCGCGAAGGTGTCGCTCACGTCGGCCGGCGCCCGATCCAAGTGGGTGACCCTCTACGGGGGCCACACCTACACCTTCCGCGTTCGCGCGGTCGACAAGAAGGGTCGCGTCGGCGAATGGAAGACGGTCGGGCCACGCCTGGGTGCCCGGGTATCCGACGCCTCGGCGGCGATCACCTGGAAGGGCAAGTGGGCGGCCGTCAAGCTCAAGAGGTACTTCGGCGGCGCGGCCCATTGGACCAAGGTCAATGGCGCCACCGCCACGCTTCGCTTCAAGGGGACCAGCGTCGCCTGGGTCGGACCGGTCGGTGGCACCCGTGGCAAGGCGAAGGTCTATATCGACGGCAAGCTGGTGACGACGGTCGACCTCAGGACGGCCGCGTTCCATCCCCGTCGCGTCGTGTTCGCAGCGAGCGTGAAGAATGGTTCCCACACGCTCGTCATCAAGGCGCTCGGTACGCGCGGCCGACCAACGGTCGCCATCGACGCCATCTACGTCGTGGCGCCGAGCTGACCCCCTCCGCGCCACATACGGGACCCCAGAACGCCCCGGCCTCGGCCGGGGCGTTCTGGATTCTCAGGCGCGGCCGGCGCCCCATGGCGGCGTTGTCGGCTGCGCCGCGCTCACGCACGTTGGAGTGCGCTCGCCCGTGCTCGCCTCCGCCTTGCACGGAACGGCCGAGCCGCGCCACGGATCCGCGGCTAGCTCGGTTGGGCGAGGACCATGATCCGGATTTCGGTCATGTCTTCGATGGCCCAGCGGAGGCCTTCGCGGCCGAGGCCTGAGTCCTTGACCCCGCCGTAGGGCATGTGGTCGGTCCGGTACGTCGGCACGTCGTTGATGATCACGCCGCCGACCTCGAGCTCACCGAATGCCCGCCACGCGCCGGCGAGGTCGTTGGTGAAGACGCCGGTCTGCAGCCCGAACATGCTGTCGTTGACCATCGCGATCGCGTCGTCGAGCTCGCGGAACTTCGTCGCGACCACGAGCGGCGCGAACGCCTCGTTCGAGCAGACCGCGGCGGTCCGCGGGACGTCGGTCAGGATCGTCGGCGGGAAGAACGTGCCGTCGGCCTTGCCGCCGACGAGGATCTTGCCGCCGAGGTCGACGGCCTCGTCCACCCAGCGCTGGGTCCGCGACGCCGCGTTCTCGTCGACCATCGGCCCGACGTCGGTCGTCGGGTCGAGCGGGTCGCCGACCTTGAGCGCCGCCGCCCCTGTCGACGAACTTGTCCATGAACTCGTCCCAGACGTCCTCGTGGATGAACGCCCGCTGGACGCTGATGCACACCTGGCCGGCATAGGCGAAGCCGCCGACGAGGTTCCGCTTGACGGCCCAGTCGATGTTCGCGGACTTGTCGACGATGACGCCGGCATTGCCGCCGAGCTCGAGCACGACCTTCTTCTTGCCGGCCCGCTCCTTCATCCGCCAGCCGACCGACGGCGAGCCGGTGAAGGTCAGGAGCTTGAACCGCTCGTCGGCCACCATCCGGTCGCCCAGCTCGCGGGTCATCGGCAGGATGCTGACGGCCCCTGCCGGCACGCCGGCTGCCTCGATGATCTCGGCCACGGTCAGCATCACGAGCGGGTCCTTGGACGGCGGCTTGAGAACGATGGGATTGCCCGACGCGATCGCCGGCGACACCTTGTGGGCCGCCAGGTTCAACGGGAAGTTGAAGGGGCTGATGCCGGCGATCGGGCCGATCGGGAAGCGCCGCGTGATCCCGATCGCGGTCCTTGGACGCGGGCGTGATGTCGAGCGGGATGAGCTCGCCGGTCATCCGCTCGGCCTCCTCGGCGCCGAGGCGGAACGTGACCACGGCCCGGTCGACCTCGACGAGCGCGTCGCGGATCGGCTTGCCGGCCTCGAGCGCGATCAGTCGCCCCAGCTCCTCGCGACGGGCCTTGATGCCGGCACTGATCTCGCGCAGGATCCGGCCCCGCTCGTAGGCGGGCAGGTGACGCGTGACCTCGAAGGCGGCGACCGCCGCCTCGACGGCCTCCTCGTACTGCGCCTCGGTGGCATTGAACGTCGAGCCGGCCGGCGTCGACGGATCCGCCGGGTTGGCGACGACGAGCGGATCGGGCGAGTCCACCCAGCGCCCGGCGAGGAAGATCGGGTGCGGCTTGGCGCCGGCGGCGATGGTCATCGGATGGGTACCTCAGGTCGACGGGAGTGCGTGTCGGCGATGGTATCGCCTTGCCTCAAGCGGGGGTCGAGCCGTTGCCATCCAGTCGATCGACGGCCATCTTGATCTGCTGCTCGAGCGAGAGGATGGTGTGCTCGAGCGACTCGACCCGCTCGAGGATCTCCTTGTTGCCCTTCAACAGGCGCTCGTTCTGTTCCTCCTCGATGTCGCCCTCGGCCGCCGCGTGTTCGAGGGTCAGCCGGTCCCGCATCTCGGTCCGATTGCCGGCCAGCAGGATCAGCGGCGCCGCGTAAGCCGCCTGGGTGGAGAACGCGAGGTTCAGGAGGATGAACGGGTACGGATCGAAGTGGAAGAGCAGGATCACGTTCCCGCCGATCCAGATCACGACGAGGATCGTCTGGATGACCAGGAACCGCCAGCTGCCGAGGAACCCGGTCACGCGGTCGGCGATGCGGGCCCCGAGGGGCGCGTCGACATCCATCGCGACGTTGACGGGGTGACGCAGTCGGGAAAGTCTCGGATGCGGTCGCTGGCATCATCGGGTTCGGCTCCTGTGGTCGGTCGTACTGGGTCCACGCTGGTGACCCACCGTGCGACGATACGCCGATGGCTGATCTTCGCTCGCGACTGCTCGTCGAACCGGGCCACCCCATCCACCTGGAGAAGCTGGATCCGGGCGCGACCCACGGCTACGACAAGGCGGCCGGCGTCGCCGAGACCGGCAAACAGCTCGAGCGCCTGGCCGATCTGCAGGACCGGATCTGGGCCGAGGCCAAGCAGAGCGTCCTGGTCGTCCTCCAGGGCATCGATGCCGCCGGCAAGGACGGCACCATCAAGAAGGTGATGGAGGCCTTCAACCCGCAGGGCTGTCCGGTCACGAGCTTCAAGGTTCCCAGCACCGAGGAGCTCAGCCACGACTACCTCTGGCGCGTCCATCAGCACGTCCCGCGCAAGGGCGAGATCGGGGTGTTCAACCGCTCGCACTACGAGGACGTCCTCGTCGTCCGCGTCCATGGCTTCGTGCCGAAGTCGGTCTGGTCGAAGCGCTACCGGCAGATCAACGACTGGGAGCGGATGCTGACCGAGTCCGGCACGACGATCGTCAAGTTCTTCCTCTCGATCGATCGCGACGAGCAGCGCGAGCGCTTCCAGGCGCGCTACGACGACCCCACCCGGCGCTGGAAGTTCTCGCTCGGCGACCTCGAGGAGCGCAAGCTCTGGGACGACTACCAGGCGGCCTTCGACGACGCCCTCTCGAAGACGTCGACGTCATGGGCGCCGTGGTACGTCATCCCGGCGAACAACAAGTGGTTCCGCAACCTGGCCGTCTCGATGATCCTGGCCGACACGATCGCGGCCCTCAAGCCCGCCTACCCGGCGCCACCGGACCTGCCCAAGGACCTCGTCATCGAGTAGGCGCCGGCGCCGGCGGCGCCAGCGCGGCCGTCGTCGCGCGCGACTACTTTCGACTTGCCGCCGCCGAAGAGGGTTCCGAAGACGCCGCGGATGATGTCCTGGCCGAGGCGCGACGTGACCACCTTGCCGCCGGTCCGGATCGCCGTGTCCACCGACTTCTGGCGCTGCCGCGCGGCGGTCGCCGCCGCCTTCTCCTCGGCCTTGCGCTGGCGCTCGGCCTCCTTGGCCGCGGCCTTCTGGGCCGCCTCGTACTCGCGTTGCTGCCGGGCCAGCTCGCGCGCCTGCTGGGCCGGCGTCATCGAGTTCATGCCGGTCGCGGTCGTCGGGTCGACGCCGGCCCGCATCGCGGCATCGACCGACGCCTGCCGGGCGGCCGCGAGCCGCGCCGTGATCCGCTCGTGGGCGCTGTCCCGATCGACGGTCACGCCGTACTTCGCCTGGAACGGGCTCGTCGCGATCCGGCCCTGGAACTGGACCGCGTCGATGGGCGCCATCAGCGAGTCGGGCGCCTGGAGCCGGGTCGCCGCCAGCGGCGTCGGCACGCCCCGCGGCGAGAGGACCGTGACCAGCGCCTCGCCGGTCCCGAGCGAGGTGATCGTCCGCTCGACGTCGTAGAAGTCGGTCATCGGGAACGTCCGGGCGGTCTTGCGCAGCGCGTCGGCGTCGTCGGGCGTGTAGGCCCGCAACGCGTGCTGGACGCGGTTGCCGAGCTGGGCCAGGACCGGCGACGGCACGTCGGTCGGGGTCTGCGTGACGAAGTAGACGCCGACGCCCTTCGAGCGGATGAGCCGGGCGGTCCGCTCGACCTGGTCCATCAGCGCCTCGGTGGCGTCGTCGAAGAGCAGGTGGGCCTCGTCGAAGAAGAAGCACAGCTTCGGCTTGGGCAGGTCGCCGGCCTCGGGCAGGCTCTCGTACAGCTGGGCCAGCATCCAGAGCATGAACGTGGAGAACAGCCGCGGCTGGTCCATGACGTCCGAGAGCTCGAGGATGCTGATGATCCCCTCGCCCTCCGGCGTCGAGCGCACGAGGTCCTCGACCTCGAACTCCGGCTCGCCGAAGAAGACGTCCGCGCCCTCCTGCTCGAGGACGACGATCGAGCGCAGGAGCACGCCGACCGACGCCGCCGACATCCCGCCGTAGTCGGCGAGGATCGGCTTGCCCTCGTCGGACGACAGGAACTTGAGCGTCGTCGCGAGGTCCTTGAGGTCGAGCAGCGGCAGGTCGTTGTCGTCGCAGTACTTGAAGATCAGCGCGAGGATGCTGGTCTGCGTCTCGTTGAGGTCCAGGACCTTGCCGAGCAGGAGCGGGCCGAACGAGTGGACCGACGCCCGCACCTGCGCCCCGAGCTTGCCCGACAGCGACAGGAACTCGACCGGATGACCCGACGCCTGGAACTCCAGGCCCAGCGACGTCATGCGCTCGACGACCTTCGGGTTCGTCGCGTCGCCCGGCGCGGCCAGGCCGGTCAGGTCGCCCTTGATGTCCGCGACGAAGACCGGGACGCCGGCCTTCGAGAGCTGTCCGGCCATCAGCTGGAGCGTCTTGGTCTTGCCGGTCCCGGTGGCCCCCGCGATGAGCCCGTGGCGGTTGAGCATCGAGAGGGCGACCTGGACGTGGACGTCGTTGAACAGCTCGCCGTCGCGCAGGGCGCTGCCCAGCACGACACCCGGCTCGGTGAGCGTGTAACCGGCCGTCATGGCATCGCGGAACGCCTGGTCCATCAGTCCCTCCGGAGGCGCGCGAACGAGGGTCGAGCGGGGAAAGGCAAGCGTATCATCGGCCCCTTGCCCCTGGCCGGACCCCAGTCACGGCCACGGACGATGACGTCGAGGAGGACGGCAGATGGCGAACATCGAAGACGTCGAGGGGATCGGCCCGGTCTACGGCCAGAAGCACTGACCCGCGTGGGCGGGTTCCGTGAGTTCCTGACCAAGAGCAACGCCCTGGCCCTGGCGATCGGCGTCGTCGTCGGTATCGCCCTGGGTGGCGTCGTGAACTCGCTCGTCAACGACGTGATCATGCCGCCCATCGGCTACGTGCTGGGCGGCGTCAACTTCGCCCAGCTGAAGATCGTGCTCGGGACGAACACGACCACCGGCGAGGAGGTCGCGATCCACTGGGGCCGCCTGGTCAACGCGGTGATCGTCTTCGTGGTCGTCTCGTTCGTCGTCTACTGGATCAGCAAGGCCTTCATCAAGGAGGCACCGCCGGCCGGCCCCTCCGCCGAGGAGACCCTGCTGACCGAGATCCGCGACGAGCTGCGCAAGCGCCCGTCGTAGGCGCCGCTACTCGAAGTAGCCGGTGACGTCCAGGATGAGGTGGGTCTTTGCCGGCCGTCGCCTTGTAGATGAGGCTCATGTTGCCGCTCCCGTTGAGCGGGACGGTGACCCCGTTGGCGCGCGTGTCGCCGAGCGGGAAGTTGATGGTCGACGTCATCGGCGCCGGATCCGGGTCCGGCGTGATCGAGACGAATCCGCCCTTGGTCTGGCCGGTGACCGTGAGGTTGCCGGTCACGGCCTTCGCCCCGGCGGGCACGCCCCAGTGGCCGTCGGTGTCGAGCGCACGGGACACGTTGTGGTTGAACGTGCCGGTCAGGCCGGACAGCAGGCTGGTCCTGGTGTCCATGATCCGCCCGGGGTTGAGGGCGTGGAACACCAGGCCGTCGCCGGCCGGCAGGTAGTAGCCGGTCACGTCGAGGATCAGGTCCGTCCGTGAACCGGCCGCCGATCCCTTGTACACGAGCCAGATGTCGCCGCCGGCTCCCAGCTTCGCCGTGAGCCCGTTGGCCCGCGTGTCGCCGACGGGGAAGTTGATGTTCGACGTCGTCGGGGAGGACACCGCCGTGGGCGTGATCGACACGAAGCCGCCCTTCGTCTGCCCGACGACGGTCAGGTTGGCCGTCACGGCGACGGCGCTCGGCGGGAACGTCATGGTTGCCGGCGATCACGAGCTGGCGTGGCACACCGGTGTGGAACCGGTCGGTCAGGCCGATCCCGTAGGCCGCCCGGCTGTCGAGGACCCGGATCGGGGCGAGCGTGTTGTAGGCGGCGTCCTCGGTGCCGGGCAGGAAGTAGCCGGTGACGTCGAAGATGATGTGGGCCTTCTTGCCGGCGGCCGCCTTGTAGACGACGGACAGCTTGCCGTTCGAGGCGACAGGGGCGGTCACGTTGTTGGCCCGCGTGTCCTTGACCGGGAAGTTGAGGGTCGACGAGCCGGGGGTGCTCGTCGGGGTCGTGGTGACCGAGACGAAGCCGTTCGCGGTCTGGCCGACCACCGTCACGTTGCCGGTCACCGCGATCGCGTCGGCCGGGATCGTGCCGCCGGACGACGTGAATCCGGCGACCGTGAACGACTTGGGCGTGCTCGCGTTGAAGATGCCGGTCACGCCGAGGTTGACGCGACTGTCGAGGACCCGCAGTGGAGCGATCGGGACGTACGTGGCGCCGCCGGTCTGGAGCTGCGAGACCGTTGGTCGCCCAGTAGCTGCCGCCGGTGGAGAACTGGTTCGCCTGCCAGACGGCGTTCGGGAACCTGCGGGTCCTGGGCGACGCCGACGTAGTCGCCCCAGCGCGTGCCGGTGATACGTGCCGGTGCCCGTCGCCGGTCAGGGTGCCGTACGGCCCGGTCCCGTCGTCCGCGGCGAGCTCGCCGGCGAGGACGGCCGCGGGTTGCCGCGTGATGTAACTGGACGGGTAGTCGTTCCCGACCGCTGACGATCGTGTCCACGAGATGTGCAGGTCACCGTTCCCCGCGTACCCGACGCCGCCCATGTACAGGTCCTTGTCGTCCTCGCCGATGAAGAAGTCCTGGACGGGCGGTGGGCGTGCTCGTGCCCGTGTTGAGCTGGCTGACCCGGACGCAATCTCGATTGGTCGATGGCGCGAGCCACATCGCACGCATACGTCGAGACCGTGGTCAGGCGGTCGTTCTGCCAGATCGCGTCGGTCAGTCGCCCGTCCACGGCGTCGACGATCGTCGTCGGCGTACCCGGTTGCTGCGGGGGTGGCGGTGGCACGACGACACTGAGCGCCGGCAGGATCGCCGCAGCCGTCAGGTCCGTGATCGCCGACATCGAGCTCGCGCTCGAGCCAGCGGGCGAACCCGTCACGCGAGCGAACAGGATGTTGCCATTCGTCGCCGTCATAGGCGACGAGGCTGAGGGTCGCGGACGTGGCCGGCGTCTGGAGCGCGGGCCGCCACGTGATGTAGGACCCGGGGAAGGTCGCGACGCCGTTGAAGGACTCGAGGTCCACGGGGCCGCCGCCCAGCATCTCGGACCACGCCATCACCTCGACGTCCGACGCGATGAAGCCGGCCGGGCTGCCGTCGATGTGGCACCCGTACAGGCCGCCACCCGCGGCGAGCGCGAACACGTTGCCGGACACGGCGATCTTGTCGGTGGACGTCCCGAGCCCGGGGTAGTCCGGGACGGCATCGTCGAAGAAGATCGAGAAGATCCGCCATGTGCCCATCGGGTCCGCGGAGTCGGACGTGGCGATGTCGATGTACCCGGTACCGGCCGTGATGCCGCCGCCCGTCAGGCAGTCGAAGCTGGTCTCGACCGCGACCCAGCGCCCATGCAGGCTGTCGTAGATGACGCGCGGATCGAACAGCTCCGCGAAGTACGGCTGCTGGACGTCGTCGAGCCCGAAGAAGTCGATACATGTCGACGGTCCTCAGCGCGTTGCCGGTGCGATCCGAGATCCGGATCGTCGTGTTCACGGCCTGGATGACGTGCTCGGGACCGACGGCGACCCACGGGTCCGGCGGTTCGATGCCCGGCGGATCGGCGAACTCGAGCCCGGGGAATGCGGTGACCTCGGTCGCAGGCGGCGCCGTCCCGACGCTCTTTTCGAGGAGGTTGAACGTGTCGGTCCCGGAGCTCGCCTTGGAACCCGCCATCGGGGTCAGCAACTTGCTCGAGGACGACTGGTCGCCACGCCTCGCCTCCGGCAGCGCGCTCACGTCGACATGTCGGTACGCCGGACGCGCCCCGGCGCGGAGTTCGCCGCCACGCACCGTGGGCTCCTGGCCCAACGGGTGTGCCGTGGGTCGGGCCGCGGCGACGGGACCGACCGTCAGCAGCGTCGTCCCGACGAGCACCGTGGTGAGCGAGGCGAGGACGAGCAGGCGGGAGCGGCGGACTGGGCGGCGCATCGTTTCCCTCCAACGCGATGACCTGATCCCGGACCTGCGCGGTCGCGTGGCCGGAGGATAGCGGATGACCGGCCGGCGTCTAGCCCTTTTCTTCGGCGGCGATCGGGACGGTGCCCAGAGAGATCGTCGCGGCCTCGGCCATGACCCGGTTGGACCGGGCGAGCTCGATGGACTCGATCGCGAACGAGTCGCTCCGGATCCGGCGCCGGCGCGCGACCGCCGCGATGAACGCCGGCGTCGGCCGGACGGTGCATCGGATGATCGTCGTCCACATCAGCCGGTCGCGGAACACGGCCTCGATCCCGGTCGATCCCCGGGTGCCCCAGCGCCCGCGGAGGACCCGGCGCGCACCCGACAAGGTCGCCGCCTGACGCCTCGATCCGGGCGTACACCGTCGACGAGCCGAAGTGGAGGCCGGTGACCCGGAGCCGCGTGCCGGCGACCATCGGCGCGATGTCGCGAAGGTCGTCGAGGATCGATGCCGGCGGCTGGTCCGGCCGGCCGGCGGGACCCACGACCGTCATGTGGATCGACGCCGCCGGATACGCGAACTGCCCCGGCTGGACCGCCGCGAACTCGTCGGCGAGGTCATGGAGTCGTGCGGCGATCGCGGGCGGCAGCCAGACGACGCTCGTGACGATGTCGCTCGGCGCGCCGGGGTCGGCGTGGCCGGGATCGATGCGTCCGTTCCGCAGGCCGCGTCCGGTCAGGCGACGCAGCAGCCACTCGACCTCGAGCAAGGCCGACGTCAGCATCGCGAACCAGCGTCGTTCAGGTCGTGACCGCCGCGGGATAGCTCCCGAGCACGCGCACCATCGTGGTCACGGCGCCCAGCTCGGCCAGCGCGGCCGCCGTGGCCGGATCGGCCGTGTCGGCATCGAGGTCGATCCAGAAGACGTACTCCCAGGCGCGCTCGCGGCTGGGCCGCGACTCGAGCTTGTGCATGTTGAGGCCGTGCTCCCCGAACACCGCCAGCACCGCGAGCAGCGTCCCGGGCTCGTTGCGGACCGCGACGACGAGCGTCGTCCGGTGCGCCGAGCCACTCCCGAGCAGGCTCGGGGCAGGCCCGTCAGGCCGCGCGAGCACGAGGAAACGGGTCTTGTTGTCGGGCAGGTCGCCGATCCCGTCGGCGAGGATCTCGAGCCCGAAGAGCGCGGCCGCGCGCGGCGACAGGACGGCGGCCGCGCCGCGCTCGCCGCGGTCGGCGATGGCCTTGCCGGCGCCCGCCGTGTTGTACGTCGTGAGCAGCTGCCACGGGCGCGATCGCAGGAACGCCTCGGCCTGGCCGAGCGCCTGGATGTGCGAGTAGACCCGCTCGATGCCGTCGACCCGCTCCCCCGGCAGCGCGGCGAGGCACAGGCTCACCGGCACGACGACCTCGCCGCGGATGACGAGGTCGTGCTCGATGAGCAGGTCGTAGTTCTCGCGGACCGTGCCGTTGATGACGTTCTCGATGGGCACGACGCCGGCCGGCGCGTCACCGGTGGCCACGGCCTCGAAGACGGCCCGGAAGCTGCCGAGCGGCGTCCGCGGCACGTCCCCGAACGCGGCCAGGACGGCATCCTCGGCGAACGCGCCGGGCTCCCCGGCATAGGCGACGGCAGTCGGGTCGGGCATGGTCGCCGAAGTCTAGCGGGCCGCCCGGCCCCGACCGGCTACTGGTTGAACCAGTCGGTCGTGTCGATCTCGCCGGCGTCCTCGTCGAGCTCCGCGCGCCGGGCGCGGGCCTCGCCGGCGGGGACGGGCGTGCTCTTGCGAGCGCGCGTGCCGGTCGCGACGGCCGCCTCGGGCGCGCCCTCCCAGTGCGTCTCCGCGAGCATCGCGTTGAGCGCCGCGAGATACGCCTCGATCGAGGCCGCGATGATGTTCGTGCTGCGGGCCTCGCCGGCGTACTCGCCGGTGCCGCGCGCGCCCGCGACGTCGGGCGGCGCCACCCGGACGGTCACGACCCCGATCGTGTCGGTGCCCTCGCCCAGCGCGTGGATGTCGTACGCGAGCAGCCGGGGATGACCCGTCAGGATCTCGGCCAGGGCCTTGTCGACCGCCGTGTAGAGCGCGTCGATCGCGCCGTTGCCCTCGGCCGACGCGCGCCACTGGTGGTCACCCGACGAGATGAGGACCGCGCCGCGGCTCTGGGCGTTGCTGCCCGACGTGACGGTCCAGCGGCTGAGGTGGATCGTCGCCGGGGCGGCGGGGCTGGTCGGTTCGGGCATCCGGGCTACCTCCGGGGTGTGGCGCTGGCGCCGTGGGCCGGCTCGGCGGCGGCCGTCGGGCCGCTCGCGTCGTCGACCGGACGGGCCGTCGTGAAATGTCGTTCGTCGCGGCGTCGGAGCTCGCCGCCGGACTTCCAGATCGCGTACTCGAGCGAGTCGGCGAGCGCCTGCGCCGAGGCGGCGATGATGTTCGTGTCGCTGCCCATCGTCGACCAGGTGCGCGCCCCGTCGGCGGAGTCGATGACGACCCGGGTCCGGGCGGCCGTGGCCGCCCCGCCGTCGAGGATGCGGACCTTGTAGTCGACGAGATGGACGTCGTCGATGCTCGGATAGAACGCGCTCAGCGCCTTGCGCAGGGCCGCGTCCAGGGCGTTGACCGGGCCATTGCCCTCGGCCGCGGTGTGCAGGACCTCGCCGTCGACCTGGACCTTGACGGTCGCCTCGGCCAGCAGCTCCCGGCCGTCGCGCTGCTCGACGAGACAGGTGTAGTCGAGGACCTTGAAGGGCGCGGCGTAGTCCGTCGCGTGGCGGCGGATGAGCAGTTCGAACGATGCCTCGGCGCCCTCGAAGGCGAGCCCCTCGGACTCGAGCTGCTTGATGAGGGTCGAGAGGACGCGCGGGTCCACGACGCCCTCGAGCTCGTGGCCGAGCTGCTGGGCCCGGATCGAGGTGTTCGCCCGGCCGCCCAGCTCCGAGACGACCAGCCGGCCGACGTTGCCGACCGCCCCCGGGTCCACGTGCTGATAGCTGCGCTCGACCTTGGCGACGGCCGCGCCGTGGACGCCGCCCTTGTGCGCGAACGCCGAGCGCCCGACGTACGGCTGGTAGTCGGACGGGTTGACGTTGGCGACCTCGGCGACCGAGCGCGAGAGCTCGGTCAGGCCCGCCAGCGACCCGCCGCCGGCCGGGACCAGGACGTGCGGGGTCTTGAGCGCGAGGTTGGCCAGGATGCTGACCATGTTCGCGTTGCCGCAGCGCTCGCCATAGCCGTTGATCGTCGCCTGGACGTGCCGGACGCCGACGGCCACCGCGGCCATCGAGTTGGCGACCGCGAGCTCCGCGTCGTTGTGGGTGTGGATGCCCCAGGTGACCTCGGGGGCGTCGGGGTCGGCCTCGAGGGACGTCTTGACGTCGGTGACGATCCGGACGAGCTCGTCGGTCATCGTGCCGCCGTTGGTGTCGCACAGGACGAGCGTCCGGGAGCCCGCCTGGCGGGCCGCGCGCAGGGTCGAGAGCGCGTAGTCGCGGTCGTCCTTGTAGCCGTCGAAGAAGTGCTCGGCGTCGTACACCGCCTCACGGCCGCGCTCGGCGACGAACGCCACGGAGTCCGCGATCATGTCGAGGTTCTCGGTGGGCGTGGCGCCGAGGACCTCGACCACGTGCAGCAGCCACGACTTGCCGAAGATCGTGACGACCGGCGTCTCCGCGGCCACGAGCTCACGGAGGTTCGGGTCGTCGCCGGGCTTGTTGGACCGATGCCGGGTCGACCCGAAGGCCGCCAGCTTCGCCTGCTCCCAGCGCATCGTCCGGGCGGCCGCGAAGAAGTCGATGTCCTTCGGGTTCGAACCGGGCCAGCCGCCCTCGATGAACGGCATCCCGAACTCGTCGAGCATGCGGGCGACGCGCAGCTTGTCCGCGAGCGAGAGGGTGATGTTCTCGCCCTGGGTCCCGTCGCGGAGCGTGGTGTCGTACAGGACGACAGGCTGGTCGGTCATGCCGTGACCCCCGCAGGTGCCGCAAGCGCCTCGACGACCGCGGTGGCGAACGCCGGTGGTGCCGACGACCACGAGGCCGTCGTGCTGGTCGGCCGGATCGGCCAGGTCGGCCGTGCGCCAGCCGTCGTCGATGGCGCGCGAGACGGCGCTTTCGATCGCCGAGGCCGCGTCGTCACGGCCCAGCGACATCCGCAGCAGCATGGCCGCCGAGAGGATGGTCCCGGTCGGATTGGCCACGTCCTTGCCCGCGATGTCCGGCGCCGACCCGTGGATGGGCTCGTACAGCCCGAACGTGCCGTGCGCGGTCCGGCGCTCGCCGAGCGACGCCGACGGCAGCATCCCGAGCGAGCCCGCGAGCACCGCGGCCTCGTCGGACAGGATGTCGCCGAAGAGGTTCTCGGTGACGATGACATCGAAGTCGGCCGGTCGGCGGACGAGCAGCATCGCGCAGGAATCCACGAGCTGGTGGCCGAGCGTGACGTCGGGGTAGTCGCGGGCCACCTCGTCGGCGACGGTCCGCCACAGGCGCGACGTCGCGAGCACGTTGGCCTTGTCGACCGACGTCACGTGCTTGCGGCGCGTGCGCGCGAGCTCGAACGCGAGCCGGACGATCCGCCCGACCTCCGCGTCCGAGTACGGGAGCGTGTCGAGCGCCGAACGAGCGCCGGGCGCACCCGACGCCTCGCGCCGCTCGCCGAAGTAGATGCCGCCGGTCAGCTCGCGGACGATGAGCATGTCGACGCCGGCCAGCAGCTCCGGCCGCAGCGGCGAGGCCGCGGCGAGAGACGGGTGGACGCTGACGGGGCGCAGGTTCGCGTAGAGGCCCAGCCCGCCACGCAAGCGCGAAGAGCGCCTGTTCCGGCCGGACCGTCGCCGACGGATCGGACCACTTCGGGCCGCCGACGGCGCCGAGGAGGATCGCGTCGGCCTCGCCGCACGCGGTCGACGTCCTCGGGCCGGATCGCGACGCCGTAGGTGTCGATGGCGATGCCGCCGACCAGGTACTCGCTCCACTCCACGGTGAACCCGAACGCGGCGCCGGCCGCATCCACGACACGTCGTGCCGCGGCGACGACCTCGGGGCCGACCCCGTCGCCCGGGATCGTGGCGACGCGGTAGGTGAGGCTGCCCTCCGTCACGGGAGACCCTCTTCGGAGCGCGGCGACACGAACCCCACCGCGACGCCGTTGATCTCGGCGCCGTGGAGCTTGTTGACCGCGACGATGTAGGCGTCGAGGGACGCCTCGATGATGTTGGTCGAGAGGCCGTGCCCCGACACGATCAGCGCCCCGGGCCCCTCGTCCGACGAGCGACGGCAGCGGACCAGGACCTGGCCCTGGGCGTCCTCGCCGGCCGAGACCGCCTTGATCTCGTACTCGGCGAGCGTCGGGTGCCAGCCGAGGACCGGCTGGAGGGCCTGGTCGACCGCGTCGAAGAGCGCGTCGACCGGACCGTTGCCGGTCGCCTCGGACGTTCGCTCCTCGCCGTCGATCGTGAGCGAGATCGAGCCGGTCGCGTTCCCGCCGTGGGACGAGGTCACGCTCCAGCCGATGAGCGACACCGAAGCCGGCACTTCCGACGCGCGCTGCTCCATGAGCGCCATGAGGTCCGCGTCGGTGACTTCCTTCTTCGCGTCGGCGAGGGCGACGGCCTGGCCGTACAGCTCGTCGAGCGCCTCGCCCTCGAGCTCGTAGCCGAGCTCCTTCATCTTGCCCTGCAGGCCGCGCCGGCCGGACAGCTTGCCGATCGTCAGCTGGCTGCCGGACAGCCCCACCGACTGCGGGGTCATGATCTCGTACGTCAGCGGGTTCTTGATGACCCCGTCCTGGTGGATGCCGGACTCGTGGGCGAAGGCGTTGCCGCCGACGATCGCCTTGTTGGGCTGGACCGCGAAGCCGGTCAGGTAGCTGACCAGGCGGCTCGCCGCGGTGATCTGCTCGGTCGCGACCCCGGATCCGCCCTGCTCGAACTGGGTCGGCCGGGTCCGGAGCGCCATGACGACCTCCTCGAGCGAGGCGTTGCCTGCCCGCTCGCCGAGACCGTTGATCGTGACCTCCACCTGGCGTGCCCCGGCCTGGACGGCCGCGAGGGTGTTGGCCGTCGCCAGCCCCAGGTCGTTGTGGCAGTGGACGCTGACCGTCGCCTGGTCGCCGACCAGGTCGACGACCCGCTTCGTCAGCAGCCCGAACTCGGCCGGGATCGCATAGCCGACGGTGTCGGGGATGTTGACGGTCGATGCCCCGGCCTCGACGACGGCCTCGTAGACCTGCATCAGGTAGTCGATGTCGGTGCGCGACGCGTCCTCGGCGCTGAACTCGATCTCGGCGTCGCGGCCGAGCTGTTCGCGGCCGTACCTGACCCACCGGACAGCCTCCTTGAGGGCCGTCTCGCGGTCGATGCGGAGCTTGTGCTTGAGGTGGATGTCGCTTGTCGCGATGAAGACGTGGAGATGCGGCCGCTCGGCGACCTTGATCGCCTCGATGGCGCGCTGCGGGTCGCCGTCCTTGCAGCGCGCGAGCGCCGCAACGGCGATCCCGCCGCGGGTCTCGAGGGCGATCCGCCGGACCGCCTCGAAGTCGCCGGGCGAGGCAGCCGGGAAGCCGGCCTCGATGACATCGACCTTGAGGCGGACCAGCTGGCGGGCGACCTCGAGCTTCTCGGCGGCGGTCAGGCCGGCGCCGGGCGCCTGCTCACCGTCGCGCAGGGTGGTGTCGAAGATGCGGACGCTCCCCGCGGCCACGAACGGGCCCGCGGGACGGGGTACGGGGGCCGCGCTCATCGGGAGGCTCCCGGGGTCGTCGCCGCGGCCTGGGCCTGGCCGGCCTGAACCTCGACCGGGTTCAGGAACGGCATCTGGGCGCGCAGGCGGCTGCCGACCCGCTCGATGAGGTGGTCGTGGTCGGCCGCCCGGAGGCGCTCGAACTCGACCCGGCCGTGCTCGTTCTCCTCGATCCAGCGCTGGGCGAAGCTGCCGTCCTGGATCTCGCGGAGCACCTGCTGCATCGTCTCGCGGACGTGGCCGTCGATGATCCGCGGGCCGCTGACGTAGTCGCCGTACTCGGCGGTGTCGCTGACGCTGAAGCGCATGAAGTTGAGCCCGCCGCGGTACATGAGGTCGACGATGAGCTTGAGCTCGTGCATCGTCTCGAAGTAGGCGAGCTCGGGCTGGTAGCCGGCCTCGACGAGCGTCTCGAACGCCATCTTGACGAGCGATCGCCGTGCCGCCGCACAGCACTGCCTGCTCGCCGAACAGGTCCGTCTCGGTCTCCTCGGCGAAGGTCGTCTCGAGGACGCCGGCCCGGGTCGAGCCGATCGCCCGCGCATAGGCGAGCGTCCGGTCGCGGCCGGTCCCGGACTGGTCGCGATGGACCGCGAACAGCGACGGCACGCCGCCACCCGCCTGGTAGACGCTGCGGAGCAGGTGGCCCGGGCCCTTGGGGGCGACCATCCCGACATCGACGATGCCCGGCGGGTCGATCCGCCCGAAGTGGATGTTGAACCCGTGGGCGAACATCAGGAGATGGCCGGCATGCAGGTTCGGCGCGATCTCGGCGTCGTAGACGGCCTTCTGGGCCGTGTCGGGGACGAGGATCATCACGACGTCCGCGGCCTTCACGGCATCCCCGACATCCATGACCCGAAGCCCCGCGTCCTCGGCGATCTTGCGGCTCTTCGATCCGGGCGCGAGCCCGACGATCACCTCGACCCCGGATTCGTGGAGGTTCAGGGCGTGGGCGTGGCCCTGGCTCCCGTAGCCGATGATCGCGACCGTCTGGCCGGCCAGCGCGGTGGGGTCCGCGTCGCCGTCGTAGTACATCTTCGCTGTCATCGCTTGATGGCCTCCTCGATGGATCCGGAGCCCCGGGCCATGACGACGGCGCCGGTGCGGACCAATTCCTTGATGCCGTAGTTGCGAACGAGCGCGACGAACGCGTCGATCTCGGACTCGGTGCCGGTGACCTCCACGACCACCGAACCGTCGGCCAGGTCAACGACCCGGCCGCGCGACAGCTCGACCAGGCGCAGGATCTCGGCCCGGTTCGACTCGGTCGAGCGGACCTTCACGAGCGCGAGCTCGTGCTCGACGGTCGGCTCGGACGTGACGTCCTGGACCTTGAGCACGTCGATCAGCCGGTAGAGCTGCTTTGCGGCCTGCTCGACCGCGACGTCGTCGCCGTGCAGGGTGATCGTCATCCGGCTCGTGTCGGGGCGGTCCGTGTGGCTGACCGCGAGCGAGTCGATGTTGAAGTTGCGGGCGCGCATGAGGCTCGACACGCGGTTCAGCACGCCCGGCTTGTCGAGCACGATCGCGATGAGCACGTGGCGACGATGCTCGCCGCCGCCGGGCAGCGCCCGCGGGGGCGGCGCCGCGTGGGCCGGGCCGCCGGTGGGCGATGGCACGACGCCGTTAGTGCTTGGCTCAACTGGCAACTGGTCCTCGCTCTCCGAGGTCGGAGGCTGAGCTCCGCGAGGCCATCCGCCCGAGGATTTGGACGTCATTCGTCCGCCCCGCCCCACTTCTCGATCAGGTCCGACAGGCCCTTGCCGGCGGGCATCATCGGGAAGACGTTCTGCTCCTCGGCGATCTCGAACCAGATGAGCGCCGGGCCGTCGACCGCCTGGGCGGCCTTGATGGCCGTGTCGACGTCGTCGGGCGTCCGGGCGCGGAAGGCCGGGATGCCGTACGCCTCGGCCAGCTTCGCGAAGTCCGGGCCGGGCAGGCTCGCCGAGTGGTAGTTGCCCGCGTAGATGATCTCCTGCCACTGGCGGATCATCCCGAGCTTCTTGTTGTCGAGGAGCGCGATCTTCACCGGGATCCGGTCCGCGACGAGGGTCATCAGCTCCTGCGAGGTCATCTGGAACCCGCCGTCGCCGGTGATCGCCCAGGTCTCGCGGTCGGGCCGTCCGAGGGCCGCGCCCATCGCCGCGGGGACGCTGAAGCCCATCGTCCCGAGCCCGCCGGAGCTCACGTGGCTGTTCGGGTGGCGGAACCCGGTGTAGCGGGCGAGCCACATCTGGTTCTGGCCGACGTCCGCGATGTACGTGGCGTCGTGGTGGGTCAGCTCCCCGATCCGCTCGACGACGTAGTCGGCCGAGAGCAGGCCGTCGCGCCACGCGCCGGAGCCGTGCCACGAGGACGCGACCGAGTCGGTCTTCCATTCGGCCAGCTGGTCGAAGTAGGGCTGGCGGGACGCCGGGCTGACCTCGTCGACCAAACCGGTGAGCCCGACCAGGACCCGCTTCGCGTCGCCGACGATCGGCACCTCGACCGCCACGTTCTTGCCGATCTCGGCGGGGTCGATGTCCGCGTGGATGATCCGGGCGTACGGCGCGTAGGTCCGGACGTTGCCGGTCACCCGGTCGTCGAAGCGCATGCCGATCGCGATGAGCAGGTCGGCGGTCTGGATCGCGCGGTTCACGTGCTTCCAGCCGTGCATGCCCATGTAGCCGTAGGCGAGCGGGTGCGTCTCGTCCATCGCCCCGATCCCCAGCAGCGTCCAGGCGACCGGGATCTGGGTCTTCTCCGCGAAAGCCCGCAGCTCGTCCCAGGCCTCGGCGTGGAGGACGCCATGGCCGGCCAGGATCACCGGCCGCTCGGCCTTCGCGATCTCGGCCGCCGCGAGCTTCAGCTGGCGGGGATGGCCGTCCATGTTCGGCCGGAACCCGGGCAGGCCCGCGATGACCTCGTCCTCGCTCGGATGCTGCGCCCGGGTCTCCTGCTGGAGCGCGTCCTTGGTGATGTCGATGTGGACCGGGCCGGGTCGGCCGGTCCGGGCGATGTGGAACGCCTCGGCCACGACGCGCGGCAGCTCGTCGGCGTCGCGGACCAGGTAGTTGTGCTTCGTCATCGGCAGGGTGATGCCGTTGATGTCGATCTCCTGGAACGCGTCCTTGCCGATCAGGGCGCCGGGCACGTTGCCGGTGATCGCGACCATCGGGATCGAGTCCAGCAGCGCGGTCCCGATGCCCGTGACGAGGTTGGTCGCGCCCGGGCCCGATGTGCCCATGCACACCCCCACCCGACCGGTGACCCGGGCGTAGCCGTCGGCGGCGTGGGCGCCGCCCTGCTCGTGGCGGACCAGGATGTGGCGCAGCTCCGGGTAGTCGCCGAGGACGTCGTAGAGCGGCAGGATCACGCCGCCCGGGTAGCTGAAGAAGACGTCGACCCCCTGGCGCAGCAGGGCCTCGCACAGGACGTCCGCCCCGATGCGCGTCCGCTTGAGGTCGCGCGCCTCGTGGAGCATGCCCTTGCGGGCGCGCTCGACCGCAAGGGCCTCCGGCGTCCCGTCGCCGGGCACGTGACTGCGCCGGGTGGCCGTCTTGGACGTGCCCGGACCCGGTGGCCTGGACGGTTCGCTCTTCGCCATCGTCATCGATCGGGTCCCTTCTACCTGGTGCCGTTCGTTCGGACAAACAGAAAGACCCTCGCCACCCGGCGAGGGTCCCCTTGGTCTTCGGTGGTGTCGGGCGCTACGAGCGCTCGTTCCTCCGCGTTCCTCGGTCCCGCCGGGAGCCGGTAATAAGGCCGAGAAGGCCGTCAAGCCCCGGAAGCGAGCGAAGGAGTTCGAGGAGGGATACGTCGAAGAGGCCGGCGGGCTCGATGGGCACGTGGATGCGGCGGCCATCGCTCGTGATCACGATGGCGACGCGCCGACGATCCTGTCGATCGAACCGACCCAATCTGGCCTCCCGGTGACGCCTCATCGCCCGGTGACCGGACGACGTGTCGCGCAGTCTACGAGGCAGATCGGCATCGTGCAACCCGTACCGATCACGTCGGCATCGTCCGCAAACGTTCGATCAGCCAGTCGGCGCCCTTGACGAGGCCCGGCAGGTCGATCGATTCGGTCGAAGGCCGGTCGGTCGGACGGCCCAGCAGATAGCCCTGGCCGGCCCCGATCCCGAGCGAGCGGACGACCTCGAGCTGCGCCGGTGTCTCGATCCCCTCGGCGATCACCAGGGCGCCCCAGCGGTCGGCCAGGTCGCGCAGGGTCTTGACGACCTCGAGCGAGGTGTCGCGGACGGCCCCGCCCTGGACCAGCGAGAGGTCGATCTTGACGATGTCGAAGCGGAGCTGGCTGAGCAGTCGCAGGCCGGCGTTGCCGGCCCCGACGTCGTCGGCGGCGAGGCGGATGCCCGCGACCCGGCACGCGTCGCAGGCGCGGCGCAGGCGGTCGACGTCCTCGACGGCCTCGCGCTCGGTCAGCTCGACGACGATGTTCCGGGGATCCAGGCCGTGGCGGACGATCATCCGCAGGAGCGCGTGCACGCTGAAGTCGTCGCTCTCGAGCGTCCGCGGGGACAGGTTGACCGTGAGCGATCCGGGGAGGCGCAGCCGGGCCGCCGTCTCCATGACCGTGTTGAGGCACGCGATGTCGAGCTCGCTCGTGCGTCCGGTGGCCTCGGCCGCCTCGAAGAGCGAGCCGGGGTCGGTGAAGCCGCTGTCCGGGAGCGGCCGGACGAGGCCCTCATAGCCGCGCGGCGCGCCGGTGGAGAGATCGAAGATCGGCTGGAAGACGGCCCGGATGGCGCCGGTGGCTGCCACCTGTGCGACGGCCGCGGACAGTTCGGCTGCCGGGCGCTCGGTCACGTGGCTGTCGTGGCTCGAGTCGTAGATCGTCACGCAGGTCCGGCCGTGCCGCTTGCTCCAGAACAGCGCGCTGTCCGCCTGGCGATAGAGCGACTCGCGGTCGAGGGCCGGCGTCGGGCCGGCGCTGATCCCGGCCGAGAACGAGACGGTGTTCGCCGCGCCCCTGCCGACCTCGCCGTCGAGACACGCGGCGAGCAGCCGGCGGACCAGCACCTGCGCCCCGTCGACGTCGGTGTCCGAGAGGATGAGCGCGAACTCGTCGCCCCCGACGCGGAACGCCCGATCGGAGCGGCGCGTGTACGCGGCCATCGTCGTCGCAGCCTGGCGCAGGACGAGGTCGCCCGCGGCGTGCCCGCTCGAATCGTTGAGCCGCTTGAAGTCGTCAAGGTCCAGAAGCGCCAGCGCCATCGAGCGGCCGGTCCGGGCGGCGATGGCCCACTGGCGTTCCATCTCCTCCTGGAACGCGCGGTGATTGCCGAGGCCGGTCAGGGTGTCGCGCAAGGCCTCGGCCCGAGCCCGGTCGTAGGCGTCCTCGAGGATGCGCCGGGTCTCCTCGAGACGCTCGGCCGGCTCGAGGACGCGCCGCGCCAGCCACACGGTCAGCGCACCCAGGAGCAGGGCCATCGAGAGGAGGACGACGGTCGGGACGAGGAGCGACGTCCCCGATCGCGACGTGAGCCCGTAGATGAAGGGCGCCGCGATGATGATCGGGATCGCGAACATGATGACGAGCGCGAGGAACAGGCGAAGACGAACCAGTCGCAGGTTCGTCGATTCGCCTAGCAGGGCAGCGTCCGGAGCAGCAGGATCGTCGCGGATGGTCCTCTCCCGAGAGTGCGGTGTGGTCCGTTATAGCCGGGACGAGTCGTGAGCGGACGAGCACCGTCGTACCGGTGCGGATAGGACCAACGGGTCGCCGCCGGGCAACGGCCGCGGGGTCACGCTGACACCGTGTTCATCCTGTACGGGGTCGTGATCGGCCTTCTCATCGGCGTCCTGACCCGTGGTTCGCCTGCCGGTCTCGGGCAGCTCCGCTTCCGCTGGAGCCTCCTCGTCATGGTCGGGATGGCCGCCCAGCTGCTCCTTTTCTCGTCGCCGCTGGGGAACGCCCTCGGGCTCGCAGCCCCCGCGGTGTACATGGCCACCAACGGCGTCGTCCTCGTCGTGGTCGCCCGGAACCTCGCGATCCCGGGGCTGCCATTGGTCCTGCTCGGCGGTGCGTCGAACCTGCTCGCGATGATCGTCAACGGCGGCTACATGCCGGTCAGCCGCGCCGCGCTCGAGGCGATGGGACACGGGCCGGGGACCTCCGGGTACTCCAACAGCGCCCTGCTCGAGCACGTCACCCTGGCCCCCCTGACGGACATCTTCGCGATGCCGGTCTGGCTGCCGGTCGCCAACGTCTTCAGCGTCGGGGACGTCCTGATCGGGGTCGGCGTCGCGGTCGCCATCGTGGCCGGCATGCACGGGCGCGGGCCGCGCATCGAGGCGCCCGTGGTCGGCGGCCATCCGGACGCCGTTGGTGCGCCCGGGCACTGACCCGCACGGGCGGTGCGAATAGGACTATCTCGCCATGGTGACGGGACCATGGTCCGGCCACTCTTCGAGCACGGAGCGAAGGTCGTTCCCCTCGATCGGCATCGTCCAGGGCAAACCCGTCGTGAGACGGCGACGCAAAGCCAGGGATCTCCCCCGGGAGACCGCCCGGCCGCCGGTGACGATCGACTTGGCGCACAACCACAAGGTAGGTGCCGTGAAGGCGAACCTGGCGCGCTTCACCTTTGCCATCACGCTTCTGGCGACGATGGCCATGTCCCTCGGCGCGGGCATCAAGTGGTTCTGGGACTGAACGTGATGTTCGATCCCAAGGCCACCCACCTGTCCGACACCGGCCGACCTGGACCCGAATCCGGTCATCGCTGGCGCTGAGCAGCGGGCCGTCGCCCGACCCCGTGTCGGCGACCCCGAACGAAGAGCGGCCCCGATCGGGGCCGCTCTCTCGATTCCCGGCATAGGACTTTCGGGTGGGCGAAGGCGGGATGGGCCCGGGCGACACTGGCAGCTCGGGACGCCCCAGTCGACGAGCATGCATGCCCCAAACCTCCGGATCGCCGACAACGACACCGACTGACCGGCCCTCGCGCGCGGGCGCGACAGGGTTACGGCCGCAGTGGCTGCACGCCGCCGTGCGGGTGCGGCTGTTCATCGTGAGCCTCGTCATCGTCGGGATCTTCGGCTACCTCGCGATCATCCGCGGGATGCCCCCGGTGGCTGGGAATTTCGTCCTGCTGTGGCCGCTGGCGGCGCTCGGCTTCTATCTCGGCGAGACGAACGTCGTCGTCGTGCACTTCCTGCGCGAGCGGCACTCCTTCTCCCTGAGCGAGCTGCCCGGGGTCATGGGCCTGTTCCTCCTGAGCCCGACGGACTACGTCCTCGCGTACGTGGTCGGCGCCGGCGCCGCGCTCCTGCTCGACCGCAACCAGTCCGGGGTCAAGCGCGCCTACAACATCGCCCAGGTCTGGATCTGCGCGATCGTGGGCCTGGCCGTCTTCCACGCGATCGCCGAGCCCGGCCCGACCGTGGGCCCGCGCGACTGGGTCGCCGCGTTCGCGTCGAGCGGCGCGACAGCGGCCCTCGGTGCGGTCCTCGTCGCGACCGTCATCTCGCTGTCCGGCGGCGCGCCGCAGTTCACGAAGCTGCCCGAGATGCTGCGCTTCAGCAGCATGGTCGCGATGGCCAACACCAGCCTCGCGCTGCTCGCGGTCATGGTCATCAAGGTGGACCCGCGCTCGGCGCTGCTGCTCGCGGTGCCGACGGCGATCGTCTTCCTCGCCTATCGGGCCTACATCGGCGAGCGGGAGAAGCACGAGCGCCTCGAGCTGCTCTACGAATCCAGCCGGCTCCTGCACTACGCGCCGGAGCTCGATTCGGCGATCTCGGCGCTCCTCGACCATGCCCGCAAGATGTTCCGGGCCGAGCGCGCGGAGCTCCTGCTCTTCCCCGATCCGGCCAGTGACGCCGCCCTCCGCTCGAGCGCCGGGGGCGTCGCGGGCCCGGAGACCATGACGCCCCAGGTCGTCCCCGTCGGCGACGCCCTTCGCGTCGCGCACGCATCACGAGAACGGGGCGTTCCACGCGAAGGTGACCGCAGCGTGGACCACGCATCCCGACGCGGTCCAGGAGGCGATGGTCGGCCCGCTCGTCGGCGAGCACGGGATCTTCGGCGCGGTCACGATCATCAACCGCCTCGGCGAGGGCAGCCGGTTCGAGGCCGACGACCTGCGCCTGCTCGAGACCATCGCCAACCAGGCGGCCGTCGCCCTGGAGAACGGCCAGCTGGAGCAGTCGCTGCACGAGCTGTCGCGTCTCAAGGAGCAGCTCCGGCACCAGGCCTACCACGACTCGCTGACGGGTCTCGGGAACCGGGCGCTCTTCGTCGAAGAGGTCGAGCGTCGGCTCGCCGGCCCGCGCGACCCCGCCTCCCCGCCCTGTGTCGTGTTCCTGGACCTCGACGACTTCAAGGTCGTCAACGACACGTACGGTCATCCCGCCGGCGACGCGTTGCTCGTCGACGTCGCGGAGCGCCTCGGGGCCGAGCTTCGGGACGGCGACCTGCTCGCGCGGTTCGGCGGCGACGAGTTCGCGGTCCTGCCGCGCGGACGGGGCGACCGTCGAGGACGCGATGGCCCTGACCGAGCGGATCATCGTCGCGCTCGAGCTGCCGTTCCCGGTCGCGGGGACCGACGTCATCGTCGGCTGCAGCGTCGGGATCAGCGTCGCCCGCGGCGGCGAGCTCGTCGACGAGCTGCTGCGCGACGCCGACGTGGCGATGTACCGGGCCAAGGCCGACGGCAAGCGCCGCGCCGAGGTCTTCGACCCGAAGATGCACCGCTCGATCGTCGAGCGGCACGAGCTCAACACCGACCTCGGTCGCAGCCTCAAGCAGGGCGACCTCGCGGTCTTCTACCAGCCGATCGTCCAGCTGACCACGGGCCGGATCGTGGGCGTCGAGGCGCTCGTGCGCTGGCGGCACCCGACCCGTGGCCTCGTCGACCCGGCCGACTTCATCCGCCTCGCCGAGGAGAACGGCAAGATCGTCGCGCTCGGTCGGGCGGTCCTCCAGACGGCCACGCGCCAGGTGGTCGAGTGGCACCGTCAGCCCGGGCTCGAGACGCTCGCGCTCAGCGTCAACCTCTCGCCGCTCCAGCTCCAGCACGAGGGCTTCATCGACGAGGTCACCGTCGACCTCCGCGAATCCGGCATCGACCCGCGCGACCTGACGTTCGAGATGACCGAGACCGCGATGTTCCGCGACACCCAGGCCACGATCGTCACGCTCGACGTGCTGCGCGAACTCGGCGTGCGGATCGCGATGGACGACTTCGGGACGGGCTACTCATCGCTGGCCTACCTGCGTCGCTTCCCGGTCGACATCCTCAAGATCGCCCGCGAGCTCATCGGCGGGCCGGGCGAGGCGGAGGAGCGCGAGGCCTGGGCGTTCGCCAAGGCGATCCTGGCGCTCGGTCGCTCGCTCGGCCTGACGGTCGTCGCGGAAGGCATCGAGACCGACGAGCAGCTCCGGATGCTGCGTCGTCTCGGCTGCGAGCTGGGCCAGGGCTACCTGCTCGGCCGCCCGGCCTCCGCCGACGAGATCGAGGCCCACCTGCTCGAGAGTGCATTGGGCCCGCTCAGCGAGCGCGTCACCGCCTGACCGGTCGAACCGGTCGGCAGCTGATACGCTCTCAACCCCAAAACGGACCCGATCGCAGAGAGCCACGCCCGATGACCCAGCCGCGCACCATCGTCTCCAAGATCTGGGACGACCATGTCGTCACCCAGGACCCCGGCGCCCCGGCGGTCCTCGCGGTCGACCTGCACCTCATCCACGAGGTGACCAGCCCGCAGGCCTTCTCCGGTCTCCGCGCCCGCGGCCTCAGCGTGCGTCATCCGGGCCAGACCGTCGCGACGGCTGACCACTCCATCCCGACGACGCCGCGCGACCTGCCGATCCTCGACGAGATGGCCGCCGCCCAGGTGCGCCAGCTCGAGGCGAACTGCGCCGAGTTCGGCATCCCGCTCCACGGCATCGGCTCCCCGAGCCAGGGCATCGTCCACGTCATCGGTCCGCAGCTGGGGCTGACCCAGCCCGGCATGACCATCGTCTGCGGCGATTCGCACACCAGCACGCACGGCGCGTTCGGGGCGCTCGCGTTCGGGATCGGGACCAGCGAGGTCGAGATGGTCCTCGCGACCCAGACGCTGCTCCAGCGCGACCCGCTGACCTACGAGGTCCGCGTCGACGGGCGGCTCGCCCCGGGCGTGAGCGCCAAGGACATCATCCTCAACCTCATCTCGCGGATCGGCATCGGCGGCGGGACCGGCCACGTCTTCGAGTACCGCGGCGAGGCGATCCGGGCGCTGACCATGGAACAGCGCATGACGATCTGCAACATGAGCATCGAGGGCGGTGCGCGGGCCGGGCTGATCGCCCCGGACGACACGACCTTCGAGTACCTGGCCGGACGGCCGCACGCCCCGGCCGGCGCCGCCTGGGACGCCGCGGTCGACCGCTGGCGCGGCCTGCCGAGCGACGACGGCGCGACCTTCGACAAGACCATCACGATCGACGCGGACGCCCTCGAGCCGATGGTCACCTACGGCACCAACCCGGGCATGGGCATCCCGATCACCGGCAACGTGCCCTCGCCCGACGAGCAGGCCGACCCGGCCCAGCGCCGCGCCCTCGAGCATGCCCTCGAGTACATGGACCTGCAGCCCGGTCAGGCGATCCTCGGCCAGAAGGTCGACGTCGTCTTCGTCGGGAGCTGCACGAACGGCCGGATCAGCGACCTGCGGCTCGCGGCCGCCGCTGCTCAAGGGCCGGCACATCGCCGACGGCGTCCGCCTGATGGTCGTCCCCGGCAGCGACGAGGTGAAGCGCGAGGCCGAGGCCGAGGGCCTGTCCGAGATCTTCAAGGCGGCCGGCGGCGAGTGGCGCGAGGCCGGCTGCTCGATGTGCATCGCGATGAACGGCGACCAGCTCACGCCGGGCCAGTACGCCGTCAGCACCAGCAACCGCAACTTCGAGGGTCGCCAGGGCAAGGGCGGCCGGACGTTCCTGGCCTCGCCGCTGACCGCCGCCGCCAGCGCCATCAACGGCGTCGTGAGCGACCCGCGGCGGCTGCCCGGCATCGAGGCCCTGGCCGCGGTCGGCGGGCGCTGACGATGGGCGAGCCGATCACCGTGTTCACGAGCAAGGTCGTGCCGATCGCGGCGGAGAACGTCGACACCGACCAGATCGTGCCCGCCCGCTATCTCAAGATCACCGACAAGCTCGGCCTCGCCGATGCGCTCTTCCGGGACTGGCGGTTCAACGAGGACGGGTCGCTCAAGGACCCGCCGTTCATCCTCGATCAGCCGAGCATGGCGGGGCGGAAGATCATGCTGGTCGGCGACAACTTCGGGGCGGGGTCGTCACGCGAGCATGCCCCCTGGGCCCTGTCGGCCTGGGGCGTCCGCGCGATCATCTCGACCTCGTACGCCGACATCTTCCGCAGCAACAGCCTCAAGAACGGGGTCCTGCCGATCGCGGTCGATGCGGCGACCCACGCCCGTCTCGTGGAGCTGATCCGGGCCGACCCGGACGCCTCGCTGACCGTCGATCTCGCCGAGGGCGGCATCCTGCTGCCGGACGGCTCGACCATCGACTTCGAGATCGACCCGTTCGCGAAGCGGATGCTGCTGGCGGGAACGGACGAGCTCGGCTACCTCCTTTCGAAGGACGCCGAGCTCAGGGCCTGGGAGGCAGCCCATCCGCCCCGGATCGACTCGCTCGCCGGAGCGAACTGACCGATCTGGCGCGGCCCGAGATGGTAGAACGGGATCGGCGATTCAGCCGAGGCGGGGCGAGCTCCAGCGGATCTCGATGGCATGCATCGGCTGGCGGCGGATGCACGCGGGGCAACCGAGGAACGGCGTCGGGAGGTGGTCCCGATGGGCCTCGGCGGCGGACCGGGTGATGCGGAACGGACGGGTGGCAGCGTGGCCGGTCGGGCGGGACATGGCAGGACTCCAGTCGGTTCGGGTCGGGATGTGGTGTTGCGAGCACGACGGGCGATCCGGACGTGCTCGCCAGGGCACCTTGACGCAGCCGGCTCCGCCGCTCCATCGGCAGCAGGCGCCTCCGCGCATCGACGGATGACAACACCGACCATGGACAGCGCGGAACCCACGGCCCGATGCGCCCGTCTGCCGCGCATGCAGACCCTCCGCCGGCTTGCCGGCCCCCTCGCCCTCGTCCTCCTCGTGACCGCGTGCGCCGGCGCGGCCGCGCCGTCCGGCAGCGCCGCACCGAGCGCCGCGCCCGCCACCGCGGCCGTGCCGTCGCCCAGCGCGGACCCGCCGGCGAGCGTCGACCCGAACGAGCCGGTGGGCACCGACGTCCCGCCCGGCGGCGGCGACCCGGGCGCCGGCCCGCTCACCGTCCCCAAGCCGGGCCAGCTGGATCCGCGCCCGGTCAAGCTGGAAGAGCTCACAGCCGACGTGCTCGGACGACACGTGCAGGTCGTCGCGACATGGACGAGTGGCGTCGAGCCGTGCTACGTGCTCGACCGCATCGTCGTCGAGAAGGGGGCCGATTCGTTCACGATCACCCTGTTCGAGGGCCACGGACCCGGCGAGCCCATCTGCATCGAGATCGCCAAGACCAAGCAGGCCTCGGTCGACCTGGGCATGCTCGACCCCGGCACGTACACGATCTCCGACGGCGCGGGCGGCGCGGCCCCGATCGAGGTGACCATCGGCTAGGGATCAGCCGAGGGCCCGCTCGGGGCTCCGGGCGGCGGGTCCTCCCGCGCGTGGCCGCCGCAAATCCGGCTCGCTGTGCGACGATCGGGCGGTGAACCCGCTGGACCTGGTCGCGATCCTGCTGGTGGTCGTCGGAGCGCTCCTCGGCTTCCGTTCTGGCGCCCTCCCGCAGATCGGTGGCCTCATCGGGGCCATCGGCGGCGCCGCCATCGTGATCGTCGGCCTCCCCTTCCTCGCCGACCAGCTCGAGAAGGTCGAACCGTCCTTCCGCCCGTTCCTCGTCCTCGCCGGCCTGCTGATCGCGGTCGCACTCGGTGAGTCGATCGGGTCGACGATCGGCCGTCGCGTGGCGACGAGCCTCGGGACCGGGGTCCTCGGGGCGGCCGATCGGATCTTCGGCTCCTTCGTCGGGGTCGCGCAGGCGATCCTCATCATCTGGCTGGTCGGCGGGCTCGTCGCCTTCGGCCCGGTCCCCCGCCTGACCGAGGCGGCCCAGACGTCGCGGGCGATCCGGGTCCTCAACGCGCTGCTGCCGGCCCCGTCCGAGTTCGCGGTGGAGCTGGGGCGGCTCCTCGACAGCACCGGCCTGCCGGCGGTCTTCGTCGGCTTCGAACCGATCCCGGCACCGTCCATCGACCGGCCCGACGACCCCACGGCGCGTCGCCTGGCCCAGGGCGCCGTCGCGAGCACGGTCAAGGTGTCGGCGGCCGCGTGCGGCTACGAATCGGTCGGGACGGGGTTCGCCGTCCGGCGGAACTACGTCGTGACCAACGCCCATGTCGTCGCCGGGGCGGACCGGCGCGCGGTCCGCGTCGCCACGGCCGACGACCGGCTGCTCGACGGCACGGTCGTCTCGTTCGACCCGGAGTTCGACATCGCGGTCATCCACGTCCCGGGACTCGGGGCGCCCGGTCTGCGGTTCGCCGCGGTCGACCCCACCCGGGGCGCGATCGGGGCGACGCTCGGGTATCCGGGTGGCGGTCGCCTGGAGGTGCTGCCGGCCGTGGTCAGCGGTGCGTACGCCGCGACCGGGCGCGACATCTACAGCAAGAAGACCGTCCGGCGCCAGATCCTCGAGCTGCGCGCCGCGATCGACCGGGGCGACAGCGGCGGGCCGCTGATCCTCCAGGACGGCACGGTCGGCGGGGTCGTCTTCGCGGAGGCGCGGACCGACCCGGACGTCGGGTACGCCCTGTCCCCGACCGAGGTCGCGACCCGCGTCGCGCCGGCGATCGACCGGACCGAGGCGGTCGACACGGGCGCCTGCGCCCGCTGATCGCACGCTCCGCGCCGCTCTACACTGGCGGTCCCCATCGAGACCGAGCAAGGACGACCCGATGCCCGACGAGCGCCATCCGTACGACCGCCCGAGCGACCCGGCGAAACGCCATTCCGCGGCCCTGACCGACGGCCCCGACCGGGCCGGGGCGCGCTCGATGCTCAAGGCCATCGGGTTCACCGACGAGGACCTCGCGAAGCCGCTCGTCGGCGTCGCGACGACCTGGATCGAGACGATGCCGTGCAACTACAACCAGCGGCGGCTCGCGGAGCACGTGAAGGACGGCATCCGGGCCGCGGGCGGCACGCCGATGGAGTTCAACACGATCTCGGTCAGCGACGGCGTCACGATGGGCACCGAGGGCATGAAGGCCTCGCTCATCAGCCGCGACGTCATCGCCGACTCGATCGAGCTCGTCATGCGCGGCCACCTGCTCGATGGGCTCGTGTGCCTCGTCGGCTGCGACAAGACGATGCCCGGCGCGGCGATGGCGATGGGCCGCCTGGACGTGCCCAGCCTCGCGCTCTACAACGGCACGATCTACCCAGGCGTCTACAAGGGCCAGCGCAACGCCACCGTCGTGACGGTGTACGAGGCCATCGGCGCGTACCGGGCCGGCAAGATCACGCTCGACGAGCTCTACGAGGTCGAGAACGCGGCCTGCCCGGGCGCGGGCGCGTGCGGCGGCCAGTTCACCGCGAACACGATGAGCATGGTCCTCGAGTTCATCGGCCTCTCGCCGGCCGGGCTCAACGGCATCCCGGCCGAGGATCCCGCCAAGGACGCGGCCGCCCGGACGTCCGGTGAGCTCGTCATGGACCTGGTCCGGCGGGACGTCCGGCCGTCATCGATCGTCACCCGCGCAGCGCTCGAGAACGGGATCGCCGCGGTCGCGGCCACCGGCGGCTCGACGAACGGCGTCCTGCACCTGCTCGCCATCGCCCACGAGTTCGGCCTCCCGCTCGACATCGACGAGTTCGGGGCGATCGCGGACCGGACGCCGGTCGTCGCCGACCTGCAGCCCGGCGGGCGCTTCGTCGCGAGCGACCTGTACGACGCGGGCGGCGTCTCGCTGGTCATGCGCGAGCTGCTGAAGCGCCCTGGTCTCCTCCACGGAGACGAGGCGACGGTCGACGGGCGGACGATCGCGGAGATCGCCGCGAGCGCGACCGAGACGGCGGGCCAGCAGGTGGTCGTGCCGCTCGAACGGCCGCTCAAGGCGACAGGCGGCCTGGCCATCCTGCGCGGGTCGCTCGCGCCCGACGGCTGCGTCGTGAAGCTCGCCGGACACGAGCGGCGGCTCCACCGCGGCCCGGCCCGCGTCTTCGAGTCCGAGTCGGAGTGCTACGCCGCGGTCCGCGACCAGCGGATCGTCGCCCGGCGACGTCGTCGTCATCCGCAACGAGGGGCCGGTCGGCGGACCCGGGATGCAGGAGATGCTGAGCGTCACGGCAGCCCTCGTCGGCGAGGGCCTCGGCGACACGGTGGCCCTGCTGACGGACGGCCGGTTCTCCGGCGGGACCCACGGCCTGATGATCGGCCACGTGGCGCCCGAGGCCGCGCTCGGTGGCCCGATCGCGGTCGTCCACGAGGGCGACTCGATCGTGATCGACGTCGATCGCAAGGCGCTCGACCTGGAGGTCCCGGCCGAGGAGGTCGCCACGCGTCTGGCGAGCTGGACGCCGCCGCCGCCGCGCTACACGGGCGGCGTCATGGCCAAGTACGCGGCACTGGTCGACTCGGCCTCGCGCGGGGCGGTGACGACCGGCGACCGGATGTCTTCGGCGCTGAGCCGGCGCTAGCCCGTGTCCATGGCGACGGCGCGACGGGTCGAGATCGGGATCAAGACCTCGCCACAGGGCGTCGACTGGCCGACGCTCGAATCGGCCTGGGCCCGGATCGGCGAGCACGACATCTTCGACAGCGTCTGGATGAACGACCACCTCACCGACATCGGGCGCGAGCGGGCGGGCCCGTCGCTCGAGGCGTTCACCGCGATGGCCGCGCTCGCCCACCACGTGCCCGGCAAGTGGCTCGGCCACGCCGTGCTCTCGGCGACCTTCCGCCACCCGTCGGTGCTCGCCAAGTCCGCGACGGTCATGGACCACGTCACGGGCGGGCGCTTCATCCTGGGCCTCGGCGCCGGCTGGTTCGACCCGGAGCACACGCCGTTCGGGATCCCGTTCCCGCCGATGCCCGAGCGGTTCGACCGGTTCGAGTCGGCGGTCCACACCATCCGGGCCCTGTTCTCGGACGAGGCGGCCACCGACGCGGGCGTGACCCGGCCCGACCCGTTCTACCCGCTCGTCGGCGCGACGAACGATCCGGCCCCGCTGACGCCCGGCGGACCGCCGATCTGGCTCGGCGGCCAGAAGCGGCGCGGCATCGCCCTGGCGGCGGCCACCGCCGACGGGTGGCTGCTGCCGGCCGTCACCCCCGACAAGAACCCGACCGACATGACGTACTTCGCCGACCGGCGGGACGCGATCCTCGCCGCGCTCGAGGCGATCGGGCGTGACCCGGCCACGTTCGCGCTGACCGCCCAGGTCCCGGCCGGGACCACCGCCGAGAGCCGTCGCGAGGGTCTCGAGGCCGCGAAGGAAGCCGTCCGGCTCGGCGCGACCCACCTCATCATCGGCATGCCGCCGCGCCTCGGTGCGGCCGGCGTGGACGACGTCGCCCGGTCGATCGCCGAGCCGTTGCGCGAGGCGATCGGATGACGGTCGCGGTGCGACCAGCCGTCGACGACGCGGACCTCGAGACCATCGCCGGCATCGTCAACCGCGTCAGCCCGGAAGAGCCGACCTCGGTCGCGGAGATGCACTGGGCGGACGAGACATATCCAGCCGGCGCCCGGTTGCTGGCCGAGCTCGACGGCATCGCCGTGGGGGCGTCGGCGGTCGGACGGATCTTCATGTACCCAGCCGAGTTCGACGGCTACTGGGCCAGCATCGACGTGCTCCCCGAAGCGCGGCGCCAGGGTGTCGGGAGCGCCTTGCTCGACGCGGTCTCCGAGGTCGCTCGCGAGGCCGGCAAGTCCCACCTGCATATCCCGGCGACCGAGAGTCGGCCGGACGGGATCGCCTTCCTCGAGCACCGCGGATTCACGGAGTTCGAGCGCACGAAGGCCGTCCGGCTCGACCTGTCCGGGCTCACGCCGCCGACGCCTCGACCACCCGACGGGGTCGTGATCACGACGCTGGCCGAGCGGCCCGACCTCGTGCCGGGCGTGCACGACGTCGCGATGGAGACCTTCGGCGACATCCCCGGCGACGAGCCGATGGCGCCGGGCGACCTCGCCGAGTTCCGCGCGCGCGACGTCGATCGACCGGCCATCGCGCCCTGGGGGTTCGCGATCGCGGTGGACCCCGACGATCGCGTCGTCGGGTACGCCAGCCTGATCCTGGTCCCGGGCAGCGAGCGGATCGCCTGGCACGACATGACCGCGGTCAGGCGGTCCTGGCGGGGACGCGGGCTGGCGATGGCGCTCAAGGCGACCACCATCGCGGCCGCGATCGAGCACGGCCTGACGGCCCTCGAGACCGGCAACGACGTCGACAACGACGCGATGCGGGCCCTGAACGCCCGGCTCGGCTACCGAGCCGCAGCCGGATCTCCTCACGATGCGTGGTCCGCTCGTCCACGGCATCATGGAGCGGTGACCGAACGCGACGCGACGCCGAGATCCGACGAGGCCCCGGTCGCGCTGCCGCCGGATCCAGCCGCGTACGACGCGGCGCGCAACGTGCAGGCACGCGCCCGCGGGCTGCCGACCGCGTACATCCCCGGCGGCACCGACCCGGACCCGATCCCGGCCCTGCGCGAGGAGCGCTACTACGGCCGGCTGCTGCTCGGCATGGTCCTGGTGCTGATCCTGGGCGGGTTCGTCGTCGGTGCCGTCCTCGCGCTCATCGGCTCGGGCGCATGAGCGGGGCCGTCGCCGCGCCATCCGGACGGCTCGACGACGCGACCTGGGCGGCGGCCCACGATTCGCTGATCGCGACGCTGGGCGACCTCATCCGGATCCCGTCGGTCAACCCGCCCGCCCCGGATCGCCCGGACCAGGAGCTGGCCGCGGCGCGGCACATCGCGGGCCTGCTCGAGGCCGAGGGTCTCCGGCCCGAGATCGTCGAGCCCGTGCCCGGGCGCGGGTCGGTCCACGTCCGGTTGCGCGGCGACGGGACCGGCGGCGAGCCCCTCCTGCTGCTCTCGCACCTCGATGTCGTGCCGGCGCCGCCCGATCGCTGGAGCCACGACCCGTTCGCCGCCGAGATCGCCGACGGCTACCTCTACGGCCGCGGCGCCGTCGACATGAAGGACATGGTCGCGATGGAGCTCGGTGTCGTCCGCCTGCTGGCCGGCGAGGCCCGGGCGGCCGGTCTGGACCCGGCCCGGGACCCGATCCCGGGGCTTCGGCGCGACGTCCTGTTCACCTGCACCGCGGACGAGGAGGCCGGTGGCCTCGCGGGCGCGAAGTGGATCGCCGCGCATCGGCCCGAGTGGCTGCAGGCGGCCGGCGGCCTCAACGAGTGCGGCGGCGTCGCCACGACGGTCGCCGGCGTCCGCCTCTATCCGATCCAGGTCGCCGAGAAGGGCTACGCCGCCTACCGGATCGCCGTCCGCGGGACCTGGGGGCACGGCTCGATGCCGCGCGCGGACAACGCGGCCGTGCTGGCGGCGGCCATCGTCGGGCGACTGGCCGTGCCCGGACCGATCCGCGTGACGCCGGTGATGGCCCGGTTCATGGCCGCCGCGGCGGAGGTGCTCCCGGCCGACCACGCCCGCGTGCTGCGAGCGCTCCTCGGCGACGATCCGGTCCGCGCGGACGCGGCGCTCGAGGCGATCTGCGACCCGGCGTACGCGCGCACGCTGCGGGCCCTGCTCCGCGACACGATCAGCCCCGACATCATCACGGCCGGGATCAAGTACAACGTCATCCCGGGCGACGCCACGATCGAGGTGGACTGCCGCCTCCTGCCCGGGACCACGGAGCCCGAGATGCGCGCGGAGGTGCTGCGCCGGATCGGGCCCGAACTCGCCGAGGCCTGCGAGATCGAGCTCACGGTGTTCGGCGCCCCGACCGAGGCGCCGGCCGAGGGCCCGCTCTACGAGATCCTCGAGGCGACGATCCGCGACCACGACCCCGACGGCATCCCGCTGCCGTTCATGGTCCCGTTCGCGACCGATGGCAAGCACACGGCCCCGCTCGGCGTCCCGACCTACGGGTTCTCGCCGCTCCGGACCGCTCCCGACGAGCGATTCGTCGAGCGGTTCCACGGCGTCGACGAGCGCGTGGCCCTCGACGCCCTGCGCTGGGGGTTGCCCGTCCTGTACGACGTCGTCCGCCGCTTCTGCGGCTGACGCCGGGTCGGCCTACTCCGGCTCGGACCCGTCGGGATCCCGGACGATGACCTGCTCGTCGCAGGTCGGACAGACGTACAGCTTGCCGCCGGACCAGGAGCGCTCCGGGTCGTGCTCCGCCGCGTCGTGATGCTGCGGCCGTGGCTCGAGCGGGCTCCAGCTGCCGTCCGAATGGCGGTGCTCCAGGCGGTAGAGCGCCTCGCGCACGTTGAGCTGGTCCATCTGGTCCCTCCTCGTCGCCGGCGCTATTCGCGCGGGGTCCGGATCAATCGGCCGCGCCGGTTGATGGCATGGGTCGCGAGGGCCGCCACGCCCATCGCCACGATGGCGCGCTCCGCCGTCGGGAGTGGCCGGACCGCGCTCAGGAACTGATCGGCCCGCGACCGGTCGACCACGCGGAGAACGGCGTGGCCGCGCTGCGTCAGGCGCAGGGTCCGCTGCCGGCGGTCCTCGGGCTCCTGGTGGCGCTCGACGAGTCGACGACGGACGAGTCCGTCGATGAGCCGGCTCGTGGCCGACGGGGACCGGCCGATCTCCTCGGCCAGCTCGCCGACGGTCATCGTGCTGCCGTCGGCCAGGACGTACAGCGCGGCGAGCTGCGTGAACCCGAGCCGCAGCTCACCGAGCTGGCTGGCGAACCCGATGACCAGCTCCCGCCAGAGGGCGCGGCCCATGGCCACGCGCTCGCTGATCTGGCGGACGTTCGGGAGGCGATCGCCCGCGGCCAGGACCGGCGCGGAGAGGTCCGCCTCGAAGCGGCGGGCGACGGCCTGTCGCGGGACGACGCGACGGCGGATGGAGATCGGCTGCTCGGACACACCAAAATCGTAGGACGACCACGACTTGCATGCAACCGTGCACGCGAATCGGGCCTCTGGCGGCGTCGGGGACTACCCTCAACGGCGATGACGTCCTTCGCCTACGTGTTCCCCGGGCAGGGCTCGCAGTCGGTCGGGATGGGTCGCGAGCTGGCCGAGCGGTCGGCCGGCGCCCGTGCGACCTTCGAGGCCGCCGATGCCGCCCTCGGCGAGCCCCTGACCGCGCTCGCCTGGGACGGGCCGGCCGAACGGCTCGACCTCACCGAGAACGCACAGCCGGCCATCCTCGCGACCTCGATCGCGATCCTGACCGCGATGCGCGAGCGCTGGGCCGCCGCCGGGGTCCCCGAACCGCGACCGGCCTTCGCGGCCGGCCACTCGATGGGTCAGTACTCGGCGCTCGTCGCCGCCGGCGTGCTCTCGCTCGCGGACGGCATCCGCCTCGTGCGCGAACGGGGCCGCCTCATGCAGGCGTCCGGTGGCGGACAGGACGGCGCGATGGCCGCCCTCATCGGACTCGACGACGACCGCCTGCCCGAGCTGGTCGCCGCCGCCTCGGCCCATGGCACGTTCGTGGTCGCGAACCGCAACGCGCCCGGCCAGGTCGTCGTATCGGGCGACCGGCCCGCCGTCGAGGCCGGTGCCGAACTTGCCCGGACGCTCGGCGCGAAGCGGGCCATCGTCCTGCCCGTCTCGGTCGCGGCCCACTCACCGCTGATGGCCGAGGCCGCCGAGGGGATGCGGGCCGTCCTCGCCGACGTGCCGTTCGACGACCCCGCGATCCCGCTCCTCGCCAACGCCGACGCCGCCGTGATCACCACCGCCGACGGCGGCGCGAGCCGAGCTCGTCGACCACCTCACCGCCGGGCGTCGACTGGGTCGGGGCGATCGCCCGGATGCGCGCCGCGGGCGTGACGACGTTCGTCGAGGTCGGCCCGGGCAAGGTGCTGACCGGGCTCATCAAGCGCATCGCCCCGGATGCCGAGCTCATCGCGGCCGACGATCCGGCCTCGACCGAGCGCCTCATCGACCTGGCCGCATCGGCCACCCCTGCCTGACCCTCACAAGAAGGAGCCCTGAACTTGCGCAAGCCCGACTACGAGCGACGTGTCGTCGTGACCGGTCTCGGCGTCGTCAGCCCGGTCGGCAACGACGTCCAGACGGCCTGGACCAACCTGGTCGAGGGCCACTCCGGCCTTGGGCCGATCACCCGGTTCGATCCGAGCCCGTACGAGGCCCAGCTGGCCGGCGAGGTCCACGACTTCACCGCGTCCGACTGGATGGACCCCAAGGCCGCCCGCCGCAGCGAGTCGAGCATGCACTTCGGCGTCGCCGCCGCCAAGCAGGCGCTCGCCGACTCGGGCTTCGAGCTGACCGACGAGAACCGCACCGAGGTCGGGGTCATCTTCGGGTCCGGCGCCGGCGGCCAGACGCTGATGATCGACAACTACATCGCCCTCCACGAACGCGGCAACCGGACCGTGGCCCCGACGTTCATCGCCAACGCGCTCGTCGACAGCTGCTCGGGGATGATCGCCATCGAGACCGGCGCCATCGGCCACAACGTCTGCATGGTGTCGGCCTGTGCGACCGGCACGCACAACGTGGGCGAGGCGGCCGAGGCCATCCGGCGCGGCGACTGCATCGCGGTCATCTCCGGCTCGACCGAGGCCCCGCTGCTCGAGGTCGGCCACGCCGGCTTCTCGAACATGCGCGGCATGGGCATGCCCCGGCCCGGCGAGGCGGCGCAGACCGTCTCGCGGCCGTTCGACCTGACCCGCGACGGGTTCGTGCTCGGCGAGGGGTCGGGTTCGCTCTTCCTCGAGGACCTCGAGCTCGCCAAGGCGCGCGGGGCGCGGATCTACGCCGAGGTCGTCGGCTACGGCTCGGCCGCCGACGGCTGGGACATGATCCAGCCCATCGACGCCGGCATCGGCTCGGCGCGGGCGATGCAGATGGCCCTCGACCGACGCGGCGTGCCGGCCGACGAGGTCGACCTCATCAACCCGCACGGGACCTCGACGCCGCTCGGCGACAAGCGCGAGGCGGAGGCCATCTGGACGGTCTTCGGCGAGCGCTCGGCCGCGTCCGCGCGTTCGATCGCGATCAGCGCCACGAAGTCGATGACCGGCCACATGATGGGCGCCGCCGGCGCCTTCGAGGCCTTCGCGACCGTCAAGTCGATCGCCGAGCAGTGCGCGCCCGCCACGATCAACTACCGCGACTACGACCCGGAGTGCGACCTCTGGGTCGTGACCGAGACGCAGTCCCTGCCGATCCGCTACGCGCTGTCGAACAACATCGGCCTCGGCGGCCACAACGGCGCCGTCATCTTCAAGCGCTACGACGGCGACTGACGTCGCGACCCACCGGCCGAATCGGCCGTACGCCGTCGAGTGCGCTCACTACAATCGCCGGGCGACGCCCCGACCTTGAGGAACCTCCGTGCCTGAACAAGACCCTGCGCGCCGAGCGGTCATCACCGGCCTCGGCGCCGTCATGCCGATCGGCAACGACTTCCCGACCTACTGGTCGAACCTGGTCGCGGGCGTCACCGGGACGCGGCTGATCCAGAGCTTCGACGCGTCCGCCTTCGAGGTCCGCATCGCGGCCGAGGTCCTCGACTTCGACCCGACGACCGTGATGGACGCCAAGATGGCCCGCCGGATGAGCCGGTTCATCCATCTCGCGATGGGCGCCGGCAAGGAGGCCGTCCGCGACTCGGGCATCGACTTCGAGGCGATGAGCGAGGAGGAGCGCGACCGCGTCGGCGTCGTCGTCAACACCGGCGGCGGCGGCATCGAGGCGATCATCGACGGCACCCACGTCCACGACACGAAGGGGCCGCGCTTCGTGAGCGCGTTCGCCGTCCCGGCCCTGTCGGGCTCGATGGGCGCCTGCATGCTCTCGATGGAGTACGGCCTGACCGGCCCGGTCATGACCCAGGTCGCCGCCTGCGCGACCTCGGTCATCGCCTTCCACGACGCCCTCCGGCTCATCCGCTACTGGCGAGTGCGACGTCGTCCTCACCGGTGGCTCGGAGGCGCCGATCGTCCCGATGGGCGTGGCGGCCCTCTCGAACATGACCGCGCTCTCGAAGCGCAACGACTCCCCGGAGACGGCCTCGCGGCCGTTCGACCTGACGCGCGACGGGTTCGTGCTCGGCGAGGGCGCCGGGGTCGTCGTCGTCGAGTCGCTCGCCCACGCGCTCGAGCGCGGCGCGACGCCCATCGCCGAGATCATCGGCGGCGCCCTGACCGCCGACGCGTTCCACATCAGCGCCCCGGAGCCCACCGGCCGCGGCCAGGCCCGGGCCATGACCAAGGCCCTGCGGCACGCCGAGGTCGCCCCCGACGAGATCGACTACATCGTCGCCCACGGCACGTCCACGTCGCTCAACGACGTGACCGAGACGCGCGCGATCAAGGCGGCCTACGGCGACCACGCCTACAAGGTCGCGATCAGCTCGCCGAAGTCGATGATCGGCCACCTCGTCGGGGCCGCCGGCATCGCGAGCGTCCTCGCGGCGGTCGGGGCGATCCGCGACCAGGTCATCCCGCCGACGGCGAACCTGCACACCCCGGACCCGGAGTGCGACCTCGACTACGTCCCGCTGACCGCGCGCAAGGCGAAGGTCGACACGGTCGCGGTCGACGGCTTCGGGTTCGGCGGGCAGAACGCGGTGGCGATCTTCCGGCGCGTCACGGACGTCTCGCGGCAGCGTCCGACCCTCGTAGGCCTCGATGGCGGCGACGTGCTCGTCCGACAGGGCGACCGACGCCGCGGTCGCGTAGTCGTAGCGGACCAGGACCGATTCGCTGACCGCGACGAGCCGCGGCTGTCGTCCCGGAGACGGCCGCGAGCAGCCGGTGCTCGAGCGTGAACGACGAGCGTCCGATCCGGATCGCCCGGGTCTCGACCGTCACGACCTCGCCGTGGAACGCCGGCGCGCGGTAGGTGATCCGGGCCTCGGCGAGGATGAGGCTCTCGGCGTCTGCGGTCCCGAGCGCGATCGGCTCGCCGGTGACGTCGGTCCAGTACCGGATCCGGGCGATCTCGCAGTAGGTCAGGTACATCGCGTTGTTGACGTGGCCCATCGCGTCGGTGTCGGCGAAGCGGACGGCGATCTCGACGACGTGCCGGAACGGGCCGGTCAGGTCGCGCGGGTCCGGCCCGGGGTCGGCGTGATCGTGGTCGGCGTGCGCGGTCACGGCCGCAGTCTACGTGGCGTCACGCCGCGCTCGAGCGCGCCGTGGCCGAGCGCCGCGAAGGCGGAGCGAGTTGAGCACCACGGCCACCGACGAGAACGCCATCGCGCCCGCGGCGAGCGCCGGGCTGAGCGTGATCCCGAACGCCGGGTACAGCACGCCCATCGCCACCGGGATCAGCAGCACGTTGTAGGCGAACGCCCAGAACAGGTTCTGGCGGATGACCGTCATCGTCGAGCGCGACAGCTCGATGGCGGTCGCGACCGCCCGCGGGTCGCCGCCGACGAGGGTCACGTCGGAGGCCTCGATCGCGACGTCGGCGCCGGTCCCGATCGCGACCCCGAGGTCCGCCGCGGCCAGCGCCGGGCGCGTCGTTGAGGCCGTCGCCGACCATCGCGACGGTCCGGCCCTCGGCCTGCAGCCGCTCGATCAGCGCGGTCTTGTCGGCGGGCCGGGCGTCGGCGAGGATCCGCTCCGGCGGGATGCCGACGGCCCGGCCGACGGCCTCGGCGGTCGCCCGGCCGTCGCCGGTCGCGAGCCAGGTCTCGATGCCGTCCCGGCGCGAGCGCCGCCACGCCGGCGGCGGCGTCGTCGCGGACCGGGTCGGTGATCGTGATGAGGCCGGCGGCGCGACCGTCGATGGCCACGAAGGCGACCGTCCGGCCGTCCGCCGCGGCCCGGCGCGGCGACGTCGTCCAATGCCGCGAGGTCCACGTCCCGTTCGCGCAGCCAGCGCGCGCTGCCGACCAGCACGTCCCGCGGCCCGTCCTCGCTGACGACGGTCGCCCCGACGCCGCCGCCGACCGCGGTCGCGAACCCGTCGATCCGGCGGAAGCCGAGCTCATCGACCCGGGCGCGCGCGACGATCGCGGCCGCCAGCGGATGCTCGCTGCCCTTCTCGGCGGACGCGGCGAGGTCGAGCACCTCGCGGAGGTCGAACCCGTCGGCCGCGACGACGTCGTCGACGACCGGGCCGGCCGAGCGTCAGCGTCCCGGTCTTGTCGAGCACGACCGCGTCGACCTTGTGGGCGGTCTCGAGCGCCTCGCCGCCGCGGATGAGGATGCCGGCCTCGGCGCCACGCCCGGTCCCGACCATGATCGCGGTCGGGGTGGCGAGGCCCATCGCGCACGGGCAGGCGATGACGAGGACCGTGATGGCGGCGACCAGCGCGTGGGTGAGGCGCGGCTCCGGCCCGACCGCCATCCAGACGACGAACGTGCCGGCGGCGATCACCAGCACGGGCGGGACGAAGACCTCGGCGATCGCGGTCGGCCAGGCGGGCGATCGGGGCCTTCGAGCCCTGGGCGCGTTCGACGAGCTCGACGATCCGGGCGAGCGCCGTGTCGCGCCCGACGCGCGTGGCGCGCATGACGAACGTGCCGGTCGTGTTGAGCGTCGCCCCGATGACCTCGTCGCCGGGGCCCTTGGCGGCCGGGATCGGCTCGCCGGTGAGCAGCGCCTCGTCGACCGCCGACGCGCCCTCGACGACGACGCCGTCGACCGGCACCTTGTCGCCGGGGCGGACGCGCAGCAGGTCGCCGACGACGACCGACTCGAGCGGGACGTCCTCCTCGAGCTCGCCGCGCACGAGGCGGGCCGAGACGGGCCGCGAGCGCGGCCAGCCGGCGGATGGCACCGGTCGTCTGGCCCTTGGCGCGCGCCTCGAGCCAGCGACCGAGCAGGACCAGCCCGATGATGATCGCCGCACTGTCGAAGTAGGTCGCGGGCTCGAGGCCGGCGTCCTCGACGACCGACGGCGCGAGCGTCAGGACGACGCTGTACGCCCAGGCCGCGCTCGTGCCGATCGCCACGAGCGTGTCCATGTTGCTGGTCCCGTGGCGGGCGGCCCGCCAGGCCGAGCGGTAGAAGCGGCGCCCGGCCCAGACCTGGACGAAGGTCGCGGGCACGAGCGCGAGCAGGTTCCGCTGGGTCCATCGTCGCGAGCTCGGCCGGGGCGGCCATGAGGACCATGATCGCGAGCGCGACCCCGATCGAGACGACGGCCTGGACGAGGAGCAGGCGCGACTCGCGGGCGCGGGCGACGTCGTCGGCCGTGCGCTCGTCGGCCGAGTGACGCGGGGGCGACGGCGTCGGTGGCCGGGCGCTGCGCGGACCTCGTAGCCGGCCGCCTCGACGGCCCCGACCAGGTCCGCGCGGGCGGCGACGTCGGGGAGGTACAGGATCGTCGCGACCTCGGTGGCGAGGTTGACGGTCGCGTCCTGGACGCCGGGCGTCTTGCGCAGGAACCGCTCGATGCGGTTGACGCACGAGGCGCAGGTCATGCCCTCGATCGGCAGGGCGACCTCGACCGGCTGGTGCTGGCGACGGGCTGGCTCGACATACTCCCTAGGAGTATAGCAGTGCCCGGTCCCGCGAACGCGGTCGGCCTTCCGGCACACTGGGTCCGTGCAGACCACGGAGCCCGCCAGCGCCATCACCCGGACGATCGCGGGACCGTGGGGCCCGCTCCACCTGGCGGCCACGACGCGGGGCATCGTGGCGGTCGAGTCGGCCGTGACCGACGACGCCTTCCTGTCCGACGGTCGCCCGGCGCGTGCACGGCCCGGTCGTCCCGGAAGGGGACGTCGCGCCCGACGATCCGCGGCGGATCCACCTGGACCGCGCCGCGGCGGTCATCGCCGATCTCGTCGCGGGCCGGGCGCCGCGGGGCGCCGTGCCACCGATCGATCTCGACGGACCGGCCGGACTGGGATCGCCGCGTCCTCGGCGAGGTCCGGGCGGTCGGGTGGGGCGAGACGGCGAGCTACGGCGAGATCGCGCGCCGGATCGGTGCGCCGCGGGCGGCCCGGGCCGTCGGCGGCGCGCTCGGTCGCAACCCGATCAGCCTGCTGGTGCCGTGCCATCGGGTCATCGCCGCGGACGGCACGATCGGCGGCTACGGCGGCGACGCCTGGGGTTCGCGCGAGTCTGCGCTCGAGCGCAAGCGCACCTTGCTGCGCCGCGAGGGGATCACCGTGGCCGTTCGCGACGGCGAGGGCTAGGGCCGGGGCACCGGGCGCATCGGGTACACGCCGACGACGATCGGCGTGCGGGGGTCGAGCGAGAGCTCGTAGCCGATCTCGCCGGCCCGCAGCAGCTCGCCGAGGAGCTGGCCCTCGCGCGCCGGCAGGCCGACGAAGATGCAGCCGGGATCGAGCTGGATCGTGCTGACGTCATCGTCGCCGCCGTCGATCGCGAAGCGGCGGCGCAGCTCGTGCATCGGCACGTACGGGCGGCTCTTGATGAACCGGCGCAGCTGCGGGGCGGTGCACGGCGAGCCGCGCTCTGCGCCGTTCGGGCCGGGCTGACCGTTCTGGCCGGGCTGGCCGTTCGGGCCGGTTGCGGCTGACCGTTCTGGCCGGGCTGCCCGTTCTGGCCGTTCGGCCCATGTTGGGCTGGCTGCCCGTTCTGGCCGTTCGGCTGGCCGTGTTGGGCGGCATGCCCCTGCTGGCCAGCCTGGCCGTTCTGGCCCATCGGTCGAGCCTGCCCGCCGCCTCGATCGCCGGCGCTCGGTCGGCCGGCGCCTGCGTGCCGGAGGGCGCGTCGTGGTGGACGGGATGGGCCTCGGTCATCGACGCCCCGTTGGTCGGGGCAGATGGGGCCTGGGTGGGCGGCGGATCGGCGGCCGGCTGCGGCGTCGGCGCGACCGGCGCGTTCGGGAGCCGCGACGTCGGGGGCCGCGGCGGACGCGGTCGCTGGCTGGGTCGGCACGTGCTGGTCGGCCGCGACGGGCGGCGGCGCGACATGGCCGTTTCCGCCCTCGGTCGCCCGGTTCGGGCGCGGTCCGGCGGGCGTCCCCGGACGCGGGGCGCCGTGGTGGCCGCGTTCGTGATGGTGCGTGCGGCCGTGGCGCCGGCTCATGAGCCGGTGTGGCCGGGTTCGGAGTCCCGGCCGGGGCAGGCGCCGCGGGTGCGGCGCGGTGAGTGGCTGGTCATCGGTACTCGGATCTTGGCGGATCGATCGGGCCGATCCGTCGACCGATGATACCGCAGGCGCGCATCGAGACCCGGCCCCGGCGACGGTTCCGGTGTCAGCCGTCGACGACGTACAGCTCGCGGGTCGCCTCGTTGAGCACGATCGGGCCGTCCGCCCCGCACACGACGATGTCCTCGATGCGAGCGCCGTACTGCCCGACGAGATAGATCCCGGGCTCGACCGAGAACGCCATCCCCTCGCGCAGCGGCAGGTCGTTGCCGGCGATGAGGTACGGGTCCTCGTGGCCCTCGAGGCCGATGCCGTGCCCGGTCCGATGGAAGAACGCCTCGCCGTAGCCCTCGGCGTCGATCGGCCGGCGCGCGGTGGCGTCGATCTCCTCGCAGGCGACGCCCGGACGCACCGCGCGCGTCGCCGCGGCCTGCGCCCCGAGCAGGACGCCGAACAGGTGTCGGAATGCCTCGTCCGGCCCGTTCGCCGGGTCGCCGCCGGTGACCCACAGCGTCCGCGTGACATCCGAGCCGTACCCGCCGAGCGTGCCCCCGATGTCGAGGACGATCGGCTCGCCCGCCCGGATGACCCGCTCGGACGCCTCGTGATGGGGCGACGCGGAGTTGGGCCCGGAACCCACGATCGCGAACAGGGCCGTGTCGTGGCCCTCGGCGATGAGCCGGTCGCGCACCTCGTGGGCGACGTCGGCCTCGGTCCGCCCGACCAGCGGACCCGCGGCGATGTGGGCCACGACCCGGTCGGCCGCCTGCGCCGCCAGTCGCAGCAGCGCGACCTCGTCGGCGTCCTTGATCATCCGCAGGTCCGCAAGGACCGGCGATGCGGGCTCGAACCGGGCGGCCGGGAGCGCGGCCTGCAGTCGCAGCAGGTGGCTGGCCCAGAGCGTGTCGGAGACGGCGATCCGCGGGGCGGCGTGACCGGTCGGGCCCAGCAGGAGTCCGGTGACCACGTCGTACGGATCGCGCACCTCGTCCCACGTCACGATCGTCACGTCCGTGCGGAGACCGGCCTCGGCGGCACCACGCTCCAGCCGCGGGACGACGATCGTCGGCGCCTGACCGGGGATCACCACGAGCATCGTCAGCCGCTCGAGCGGCATCGCCTCGTAGGCGGTCAGGTAGCGCAGGTCCGGGCCGACCGCCACGAGCATCGCGTCGAAACCGTGCTCGGCCGTCGCGTCGGCCGCGCGTCGCAGACGCTCGGCATAGCGCTCGGCGGGGATGGTGGGCCGGATCGCCTCGGTGGTCACGAGGCTTTGGCGGGGGCCGGGGCTCGCTCCAGCCACGTCGCGATGGTCGCCGGGCCGTCCTCGAAGAGCTTGCGGTAGGCGAGCACGCGATCGGCGCCCCGCGCGAGGGCTCGCTTGCGCAGGTCGAGGTCGTCGTGGGGACCGACGGCGAGCACCCGGGCGCCGAGCGACTGCGCTCGCTCGATGGCCACGAGCGGGTCGTATGCCCGTGCCGTCAGGTCGATGATCGCGAAGTCGGCGCAGGCCAGCGCGCGATCGAATTCGGGCGCCGTCTTGGCCCGCATCGGCGTGGCGCCGGCCGATTCGACGGCCTTGGCCAGGCGGTCCTGCCAGATCAGGTCCTGCGCGAGGACCGCGATGCGGGTCGTCATCCGAAGGCCCGCGCGAGGTGATGGAAGACGTCCCGGGCGGTCACGACGCCCGTCGGGCGGCCGTCCTCGACGATGGGGATGTGGCGGAAGCCCCCGACGGCCATCTTGTGGATGGCGAGCGCGATCGGGTCGTCGTGGCGGAGCACGACCGGGTCCGGGGTCATGAAGTCGCGGACGCGGAAGGCGTCGAGGGGCTTGCCGGCGGCCTTCGCGACCGCGTCCCGGTCGGTGAAGATGCCGACGAGGCGACCGTCGGTCACGACCAGCACGCAGTCGACCTCGGCGTCCTGCATCCGCGCGATGGCCGCGTCCACGGGCGTCTCCGGCTCGACCGTGACCGGCGCCGGGGCCCCGAGGTCGTCGAGGTGCTCACCGAGCAGGCGGCCGTGGAAGGACGAGGTCTGCTGCGGCACGTCGTTGCCCATGAGGTCCGATTCGCAGTTCTCGCACGTATCGGCGTCGGGCAGGTTCTCGAAGCCGCAGCTCGGACACCGTTTCATCAGCATCGCGACCTCCCTCCGGTCAGTCGACGGTCCACGTCTCGCCACCGCTCAGGACGCGCGCCAGGTCGCCCTGGCCGGACTTCGCGACGGCGGCGGTCAGCTGGTCCTCGAGGAGCTGGTCGTGGGTCGGCCGGGCCACGGACCGCAGGACGCCCACCGGGACCGGGTAGTCCGGCCACGACATCCGCGAGAGCATGAGGGCGAGGTACGGCTCGGTGGCGGCCTCGTCGTGGACCAGGAGGTCCGCCTCGGTCACCCCGTTCTCGCCGATCGTGACGACCTCCGGATGCAGGCCCGCGAGGCGGATGCCCTTGTCGCGGTCCTTGCCGAAGATCATGGGCTTGCCGTGCTCGAGGACGAGCATCCGGTCCTCGCGCACCTCGCGGTCCGTGAAGTCGCGCCACGCCCCGTCGTTGAAGATGTTGCAGTTCTGGAGGACCTCGACGAACGCGGAGCCCTTGTGGCGGCCGGCCCGCTCGAGCGTGTTCTGGAGATGCTCGGTATGCGTGTCGACCGAACGGGCGACGAAGCTCGCCTCCGCGGCGAGGGCGATCGTCAGCGGGATGATCGGCGTGTCGACCGTCCCGGCCGGCGTCGACTTGGTCCGCTTCCCGAACTCCGAGGTCGGCGAGGCCTGGCCCTTGGTCAGCCCGTAGATCCGGTTGTTGAACATGATCAGCTTGATGTCGACGTTGCGGCGCATCGAGTGGATGACGTGGTTCCCGCCGATCGAGAGCGCGTCGCCGTCGCCGGTGATGACCCAGACCATCAGGTCCGGCCGGGCGGCCTTGAGCCCGGTCGCGAGCGTCGGCGCGCGGCCGTGGATCGTGTGGAAGCCGAACGTGTTCATGTAGTACGGCAGCCGGCCGGAGCAGCCGATGCCCGAGATGAAGACGATGTTCTCCTTCGGGTAGCCGAAGTCGGGCATGACCTTCTGGGTCTGGGCCAGGATCGAGTAGTCGCCGCAGCCGGGGCACCAGCGGACTTCCTGGTCGGACACGAAGTCCTTGCGGGTCAGCGCGATCACGGCGGCGTTCTCGGCGCTCAGCGGCGGCTGGGCCGGGACGGACGACGGTGTCGCGCCGTTGGTGGCGATCGGTTCGGTCATGCGTGGATCACTCCGCGAGGATGCGTTCGGCTTCGGCCACGATCTCGGCGATCGTGAACGGCTTGCCCCGCACCTTGTCGTAGCCGACGGCGTCGATGAGGTACCTCGCCCGGACCAGCATCAGGAGCTGGCCGAGATTGACCTCGGGGATGAGGACCCGCCGGTACGAGCGCAGGACCTCCTCGGTGTTGGCGGGGAACGGGTTGAGGTGGCGCAGATGCGCGTGGGCGACCGGCCGGCCGTCGGCCTGCAGGCGCTCGACCGCCGAGCGGATGGCGCCGTACGTGGAGCCCCAGCCCAGGATCAGCAGCTCGCCGGTCGCCGGACCGTAGACGTCGAGCGGCGCGATGTCCTTCGCGATGCCGGCCACCTTGGCCGCCCGCAGGAGCTGCATCTTGTGGTGGTTGTCCGGGTCGTAGCTGACGTTGCCGGTCCCGTCGGCCTTCTCGAGGCCGCCGATCCGGTGCTCGAGGCCGGCCGTGCCCGGGACCGCCCACGGCCGCGCGAGCGTGTCGGGGTCGCGGAGGTAGGGCTGGAACGGGCCGTCGCCCCGGACCGCGTTGTCGACGCCGATGTCGTTCAGCGTGGCGAGGTCCGGGATCTTCCACGGCTCCGAGCCGGTGGCGAGGAACGCGTCGGACAGGAACGCGACCGGGGTCATGTACTTGAGCGCGATGCGCCACGCCTCGATGGCCATGTCGAAGCAGTCGCCCGGCGTCGAGGGCGCGACGATCGGGATCGGCGAGTCGGAGTTGCGCCCGAACATGATCTGGAGCAGGTCCGCCTGCTCGTTCTTGGTGGGCATGCCGGTCGACGGGCCGGCTCGCTGGACGTCGATGACCACGAGCGGCAGCTCGACCATCACCGCGAGGCCCATCGCCTCGGTCTTGAGCGCGATGCCCGGGCCGGACGAGGCGGTCATGCCGAGCGACCCGCCGTAGCTCGCCCCGATGGCCGCCCCGATGGCCGCGATCTCGTCCTCGGCCTGGAACGTCTTGACCCCGAACGTCTTGTACGTCGAGAGCTGGTGCAGGATGTCGCTCGCGGGGGTGATCGGGTAGCTGCCGTAGAACAACGGCCGGCCGGCCAGCTTCGACGCGGTCAGGAAGCCGAGCGCGGTCGCCTCGTTGCCCGTGATGTTCCGGTACGTGCCCGGCGGCAGGTGGGCCGGCTTGACGCGGTAGTGCGTGTGGAAGATCTCGGTCGTCTCGCCGAACGCGTAGCCGGCCTTCAGGGCCCGCTTGTTCGCCTCGGCGACCACCGGACGGGCCGAGAACTTCTGGTCGATCCAGGTGATCGTCGGGTCCATGCTCCGCTCGTAGAGCCAGAACATGATCCCGAGCGCGAAGAAGTTCTTGGTCAGGTCCTTCTGCTTGCTCGTCATGTCGAGCCCGTCGAGCGAGCGCTCGTTGAGCGTCGAGATCGGGACCTCGAACACGATGAAGTCGCTCAGCGAGCCGTCGGTCAGCGGGTTGCTCGCGTAGGCGGCCTTGTTCAGGTTCTGCTGCGTGAACGCGTCGCTGTTGACGATCAGGGCGCCGCCCGGCGGCAGATCCATGATGTTGGTCTTGAGCGCCGCCGGGTTCATCGCGACCAGGACGTCGGGCTGGTCGCCCGGGGTGTGGATGTCGGTCGAGCTGAAGCTGATCTGGAACCCGGACACGCCCGGCAGCGAGCCCGCCGGCGCCCGGATCTCGGCCGGGAAGTCGGGCAGGGTGCTGATGTCGTTGCCGAAGACGGCGGCGGTCCGGGTGAACTGCGTCCCGGTCAACTGCATCCCGTCGCCGGAATCGCCGGCGAAGCGGATGGTGACCCGCTCGAGCTCCGAGATCCCGGGCTCGAGGTCCTTGGTGGTGGTCGTCACGCGCCTTCCGGCTCCTTCATGCGCTGATGTGGCCGGGGCGGGAGGTTGAGCAGTTCCTCGGGGAATGACTCGGCCAGGTACTTGATGATGTCGGCCTGCCGGATGACGCCGACGAGGTGGCCGCCGGCGTCCACGACCGGCACGTTCCGGTAGCGGCCCGTCTGCATCAGGTCGATCGCGTCACGGATGGTCTGGTCGAGGTCGAGCGTCCGTGGCTCGGTCGTCATGAGCGTCTCGACGGGCTGCGCCAGGTCGACGCGGCCGGCCACGATCCGCGCGAAGATGTCGCGCTCGGTCAGAACCCCGATGAGTCGTCCGGACTGGTCACACACGAACACTGAATCGCCTGTACCGGTCCGTTGGATCGCGCGCAGGCAGTCGGCCAGCGATGTGGCCGGCGGCACGGTGACGGGCTCGCGCCGGCTGAGCACCCGCAGGCGCTCCTCCAGGATGGCCGGCACGCGGCGGGCGACGGCGGTCTCGGTCAGGTCGGTCACGCTCCAGAGTGTAGCGACCGTTGCCGGAACCGGGCGTCAGCCAGCATGATGCGCCGGACGCCCGCCGGCAGACGCCGGGAGCGCATCGGAGGGGGCGGCATGCGACGGGATCGGCAGCACGCACCGATGGCGGCCCTGGCGATCGTCGTCCTCGTGGTCGCGGGCGCATGCGGCGACCCGAACGCGACGCCGACACCGGCGCCCACCGCCGTCCCGACCCCGACCGCCGTGCCGACGCCGAGCCCCTCGCCTGTCGACGTCACCGACGACTTCGTCCGGATCATCGCGGCGCCGGACTTCAGCGCGACGGCGACCGTCAGCGGGACGGTCATGGTCGGGCCGCAGCACGGCCGACGTCACCGGGAACGCCATCTTCGCCGGGCCCGACTCGAGCGTCGCCTTGAGCATCACGGGCGGCGCGGTCACGCAGGTGATCGAGTCGGTGGCGATCGGGACGAAGCGGTGGGGCCGCAAGACGCCGGGACCGTGGCTCGCGGCCCCGGACGCCGACCCGTCGGAGGGCTCCATGTCGGGGACCCTCGCGACCATCGCCTCGGTCAAGGACCTCGGGGTCGAGGAGAAGGACGGCCGGCCTCTCCACCACCTCCAGCCGAGCGGCGGCGGCGCCATCTCGCCGGCGATCCTCGGCTTCGACGTCGAGGGCGCGACGGACGCGGCACTCGTGATGGACTTCTACGCGACCGACGACGGGACACCGGCGGTCATGGGGCTCGATGCCACCTGGACGCAGACCGTGGGTGACGTGTCGCTCCCGATCGAACTCGACTTCGAGTTCGCCTTCGGCGGCGTCGGGACGTCCCACGCGGTCTCGCCGCCCGAGGACGTCTGGGTCGTGAACGCCTCGAAGCCCTTCAAGTACACGATGGCGCACCCGGCGGACTGGACCATCGAATCGTCGAAGACCGAGGACGCCTACGCGATCGACGGGCAGCCGTACGTCTACGTGGCCCCGCAGCAGCTCGCCAAGGACGCGACGCTCGATGCCTTCGTCGCCGACCTCCAGGCGTTCTACAAGGACGACTTCGGGGTGCCGACCTCGCAGACCGCCACGTCGCTGGGCGGGCAGCCCGCCACCCGGCTCGTGTACCAGTTCACCAACGACCAGGGGCAGGACGTGACCTTCGTCGACGACGTCTCGGTCCGCGGCCGGACGGGCTGGGAGGTCTTCCTCGTGACCGCCGGCGGCGCATCGGACATCCCGGTCTTCGACCAGTTCGTCGCGACGTTCCAGTACGCCGACTGAGGCTCGGCCCACCGGCCGGCGCGAACGGGCACGGGTGGTCCCCGGGCTGCTAGCCTCCGGCCGATGGATCGCCGACGCCTGGGCGGGGTCGCCCTCATCCTGGTCTCGGCAGCGGGATTCGGATCCGGTTCGCTCTTCGCCCAGCCCGTGTACGCGACCGGCGTCGACTGGCTCGTGCTGTCGTCCTGGCGATTCCTCTTCGGGGCCAGCCTGGCGTGGGCCTGGCTGCTCGCGTCGCCGACCCGGCGACGCGGCCTGCGCGCCTTCGACCGGCGAGCGGTCGTCGTCGCGCTCGGGCTCGGCGTCCTGTACGTCGGCAACTCCGGCGCGTACTACGCCTCGCTCGAGACCGTCTCGCCGTCCCTGGCCGGCCTCATCGTCTTCACGTACCCGGCGCTCGTCGCGGTCGTCACGCTGCGGGTCGGTCAACGGCTCGAAGGGCGGCGCGCGTGGCTGGCGCTCGGCGTCGCCCTCGTCGGCGTCGCCCTCACGATCGGCGGCATCGACCCCGACGATGCGCCGCCGGTGTCGGGGCTGCTGCTCGTCATCGCCTCGATGCTCATCTACGTCGTGTGGATCGTCCTGGCGGCCCGGCTGGCGGGCGAACGCCGCGACGCGGTCGGCGGCGAGTCGGACAGCGGGCGCCGCCGCGTCGGCCGCGACCGCGCTGATGATGGCCGCGACCGCGACCGTCTACTGGCTCTGGAGTCTCGGCAGCGGGCGGCCGGTCCTGCCCTCGCAGATCCCACCCGAGGCCTGGTTCGGGCTGTTCGGGGTCGGGGTCGTCGCGACCTTCATCGCGATCCAGGCGTTCTACGCGGGGGCGCAGCGGATCGGGGCCGCCCAGGCCTCGATCATCAGCACCGTCGAGCCGATCTGGACGATCGTGCTCGCCTACCTGCTGTTCGGCTTCGTGCTGACGCCGGTCCAGCTCGTCGGTGGCGCGCTCATCATCGCGGGCGTCCTGCTGGCCCAGACCGGGCCGGCGGCCGGCCGGGCGCCGGATCCCGCGATGCGCATCGCCGACGAATAGGGGCCGTGGGCGCGACGGACAGCCGGCTCAGCCGCCGCGGGCGGCCTCGACCATCCCGCGGGCCCCGGCGGACACGAACCCGAGGTCCGAGCCGAGGCCGATGAACCGGAACCCGAGCTCGAGGTGGCGCGGCAGCACCGCGCGGTCGTAGAGCAGGATGCCGGCCGCCTTGCCGTGGCGCTCGCACGCGGCGAGGACGGCCCCGATGGCGTCGAGGTAGATCGGGTCGTCGAAGCGGCCCGGGACGCCGAGCGAGTGCGACAGGTCGGCCGGTCCCACGAACAGGACGTCGGCGCCGGGCAGCGCGGCGATCGCGTCCGCGTCGGCGACGGCCGCCGGGTTCTCGATCTGGAACGCACCGACGACGACGTCGTTGAGCGTGCCGATGTCCGCGTGACCGACCGCGCCGAAGCCCTGACCGCGGCCGCCGAGGGCGATGCCGCGCTGGCCCTGCGGCGGGAAGCGCATCCAGTCGAGGGCCTGGCGGACGTCGTCGGCCGATTCGACGCGCGGGACGACGAGGCCGCCGGCCCCCATGTCGAGCACCCGCGAGATGCGCAGCCGGTCGCTGCGCTCGATGCGGACCATCGGCGTCGCGGCGGTCGTGCCGATCGCGTAGAGCTGCGGCGAGGACCGTGGTCTCCGTGGTCATGCCGTGCTCGGTGTCGATGACCAGCCAGTCGAATCCGGCGCGCCCGCAGGCCTCCGCGACGTACGGCGAACCGGTGGAGAGCCAGGTGCCGAACGTCGTCTCGCCGCCGAGGACGCGCTCACGGAGGGTCGTCATGCCGCGATGATGACCGGTCCGGCGCGGGCCGTGGTCGCGCCCGCGGCGCTCGGCTACGGGCCGTTGACCAGCCCGGAGGTGTCGACCACCTGGAGATCGTGGCCCTTGATGACGTCGAGCTCGTGCATGACGTCGTCGTCGAAGTCCGGGTCGCTGACGCCGGTGATGTACCAGGGCGAGCCGTTGTCGGCCAGGATCATGCCGTACTGCTTGAGCGCCTCGGCGATGACCCGGGCCTGGGGCGAGAAGCCGGACGTGTCGTAGGTGGGGTTCAGGCGCACGCGCAGGCCCATCGGCGGCAGCGACGCGGACGTCGAGTCGCTGGCGTAGTGGCGCGCCGGGTAGATGTACTGCTTGCGGGTCTCGTCGGTCGTGAACCGGAGGGCATGGTTGATGGCCCCGGCGAGGACCTCGTCGTAGCGGACGAGGCCGGGCAGGATCGGCAGGCCGGCCGCGTCGGCGCTGGTCCAGCCGGCGGTCCGCAGCGCGTTCGAGTGCATGTCCCACGTCGCGCCGCTGCCGGCGCGCCAGGCGCCGTTCGACCTTGCGCGCGTTGAACAGCTCGTACAGCCGGCAGGTGTCGGCGTCGACCATGAGGATGTGGCGGTCGCCCGCGCCGGCGGTCCCGCCGCCCTCGATCTTCGGGCTGGCCGGGATCGGGTACGGGACGTGGTCGGAGTCCTCGTCGTAGTCGAAGGTGACGGTGGAGGTCGGGGTCGCCGAGGTCACGACGTTGTACGGGATGCCGTAGCCCGCGTACGAGCCGAAGTCCATGTGCAGGCCGGCGTTCAGGCCGATCGACGAGATCATCGTCGAGGAGTTCGAGGCGACGTCGAGGTGGTCGATCCGGGCGTTCCAGACGTTGTCGGCGGGGAAGACCGAACAGTCGGAGATCCCGGGCAGGGTCGGCACGGCGCCAGGCGGCGGCGGGACCGGATGGCTGGCGGCATCGAGCGGGTTGGTGCCGTAGGTGACCTCCCAGCCGTCGGAGTAGCCGTCTCCGTCGGTGTCCCGCTTCGTCGGATGCGTCCCGCGGCTCTGCTCGCTGCGGTTCGTCAGCCCGTCCTTGTCGGGATCCTCGCGGTCGTCGCGCAGGCCGTCCTTGTCGGTGTCCTTGACCTTGGGCTTGGTGCCGGCCGTGAACTCGAACTTGGTCTTCAGGCCGTCCTTGTCGGTGTCTTCCTTGTCGTCGCGGATGCCGTCCCTGTCGCTGTCGGCGCGGCGCGGCCTCATCCCGGCGAGGTACTCCTGACGGTTGTTCAGGGTGTCCCTGTCGGGATCCTCCTTGCCGTCGAGGATGCCGTCCTTGTCCGTGTCCTTCTTCCTGGGGTTCGTGTGCGACCACGTGGTCTCCCAGGCGGACGGGAGGCCGTCCTTGTCGGGATCGGTGGAGGCGGCGGCAGCGGCGCCGGGAGCGCCCCGATGACGAGGGCGGCGACCATGGCGACCAGCACGGTGTGGCGCGCTCCGACACGCGGACGACGAGTCATGGGCCCCATGGTCGCCCCCCGAGGCAACCCTCGCGACCCACCAACTGGTCCCGCTGGAACGGCCGGTGGTCCTGTTCCGCGGTGCAACACCAGGGGATCCGACCCGCGATCCCGGACGAATCGGGTCGATGTAGGCACCAGCGTGAACGATGACGGCGCCGGCCCGACGGCGCCGCCCGCAAGAGGGGGGCTCCCAGTGCACCCGAACGACATCTATGTGCGTCACCGCATGGACGAGTTCCGCGACGAGGCGGCCCGGCAGCGACTCGTCCGACGAGCCGCCACGCAAGCCGATACGCGGAGCGTGGCCGAGATCCGGGTCGGTCGGGTCCTCCGCCCGGTCCGCGCCGTCGCGATGGCGGTCGGCCTCGTCCTGGTTCGGATCGGCATCGCGCTCGGCGCGTCGCCGCTGGACAACGCCTGACGGGGCTCCGCGACCGGGCCAGGGGTCCCGCGACCGAGCCGCAGCGGTCTCCTGATCCGCGGAGCAACGGTGAACCTTTGCGCGGGTGCGACCATCTGTAGTGGGTGAAGCGCCCGATCGGGCGCCGCTGGAGTACCGCCCATGCGGACGAGGCTGGTCGAACGGGCCCGCGACGGCGACGATGTCGCCTTCACGGAACTCGTCGACCTCGACGGCGACCTGTGCTACGCCATCGCCTATCGGATCCTGCGCGATGTCGATCGAGCCCAGGACGCCGTCCAGCAGGCATTCCTCCTCGCCTGGCGCGAACTCCCGCGGCTCCGCGATCCGGAGCGCTTCGGACCCTGGCTCCATCGGCTGCTCGTGAACGCCTGTTACGAGGAGTCGCGCCGACACCGGCGCTGGAGCACCCGAATCAGGGCTCTGCCGGTCGACGGACCGAGCGGGCCCGACCCGATGGTCTCGGTCGACGACCGGGACGCCCTCGATCGCGCCTTCGAGCGACTCACGCCCGAGCACCGCGCGGTCTTCGTCCTGCACCACCACGCGGGACTGCCGCTGGCCGAGATCGCCGACATCGTCGGCGTTCCGGTCGGCACCGTGAAGTCCCGTTTGCATCACGCGACGCGAACCCTGCGCGCGGCGATCGTCGCTGACAGCCAGGTCGATCCCAAGGAGGTACGACTGGCATGAACGTCACGCGCGATCCTGACGCGATCCTTGCCGCGTGGCTCGAAGAGGGGCCGACTGCCCTTCCCGAGCCCACACGGCGGGCGATCGCGGTCACCACCCGAACCACTACCCAACGGCGACATCCGCACTGGATGCCGCGAGGGAGACCCTTGATGAACACCTATGCCCGATGGGCGGTCGCGGCTATCGCGGTCGTCCTCGCTATCGGCGGGGCCGCCTACTTCCTGGCGCCTGCCGGCGGCCAACGTCGGCGGACCGAACGCCACACCATCAGCAACGCCTTCGTCGTCAGTGGCCGCTTCGGCGACCCCGCAAGCCCCGACCACGCTGCCCTCGGCGAGCGCTGCCATCCTCGCGAGCGAGGGCTTCGTCTACCCGGGAACGTACGTTCCAGCCTTCGACCCGAGCCTGACATTCACGATCGACCGCGAGGTCCAGCACAACTGCGCACCCGGCATCGAGTGCCGCGGCAGTATCGATGCCAACCTCCCTGGTTGGATCGACATCGAGTTCGGCCAGCCAAGGATCGAGGTGCATGTCGTGCGCGTCGACAAGGTCAACGACCCGGCCAAGCCCGGCACGGTGATCGATGCGCCGGCCGACCTCGCAGCATGGATCGCAAGCCGGCCAGGCGTGACCGTGAACGCCCAGAAGGCCGTCCAGGTGGGTGGCCTCGCCGCGACCCAACTCGATATCCGGACCGGCGATAAGGACGTGTCCTTCGGCCCGATCCCTGGGGTCACCGATCCCGGGCTGGGACTTGGCGCCAACGTGATCGCCCGGCTGTTCGTCGTGCCGGTCGATGGCCGTCAGGTTCTCATCATGTTGGTCGCAGAGGATGACTCGTTGACGGAGCTCCAGCCCCTCGTCGATTTCGATCGTCTGGAACTGACGGACGCCCGCGGACACACCAACCGCCCGATCCCGAGGTGAACGATTCGGGATCGGGCGGTCCCATACTCGGTGACGCGGCCAGACGGGCTGCGCCCCGAGGTGAACGACACCGTGCAACGCGAGGTCGTGGAACGGGCAGCCCAAGGAGACCAGGAGGCGTTCGCCAGCCTGGCCAGGGGTCATGTCGACCGTTGTTACGCCCTCGCGTACCGGATCCTGCGTGACCCCCATCGGGCCCAGGACGCGACACAACAGGCGCTCCTGAACGCCTGGCGTGACCTCCCGACCCTCCGAGACCCTGAAAGGTTCGATGCCTGGTTGCATCGGATCGTCGTCCAAGCCTGCTATCTCGAGTCCCGAGGCGAGCGGCGCTGGACCGCCCGCGTCCGGCTGCTCTCCGTCGACCCGCCCAACAGCCCAGACATCGCCGAGTCGGTCGTCGACCGCGATGCCCTTGATCACGCCTTCCGCCTGCTGACACCGGAACAGCGGGCGGTCGTCGTGCTGCACCACCACCTGGGGTATCCGCTCACCGAGATCGCGGCGACCCTGGGCATCCCTGAAGGGACCGCGCGGTCCCGCCTTCACTACGCGGTCCGTCAGCTGCGGGCCGCGCTCGATGCGGATGCTCCGTCCGCCACCACCTCGCAGGAGCGACCAGCATGACCGACCAGGACCGGAATCCCTTCGATCCCCGCATCGCCGATTGGCTCGAAGGCGACCCGAACACCGCGCCCGATCCGGCGCTCGAGATCGTCCTGGCCGCCTTCCCTTCGATCAAGCAACGGCATGGCTCGCGCCTGCCGTGGAGGTTCTCACGCCCATGTCGACAACGTTCAAGCTCGCCCTCGGGGCGGCGGCGGTCATCGCCGTCGTGCTCGGCGGCGCCTTCGTCCTGGGCCCGCGTCCACCCGACCATGGCATCGGCGGTCGGTCCGACCCCCTCGCCGTCGCCCACCGTGAGTCCCGTCGCCGTCTGCCGTCGGCCGCGGCCGACCTCACTCGACACCTCGCGACGTGGACGACGTACACGTCCAGCCAGTACGGGTTCAGCATCGGCCACCCGGCCGATTGGACCGTGGATCCCGCCAGCCGTGCGTGGACCTGGGACGACGCTCACGGAAGCCCTCAACCCGGCCCAGGAGAACTTCCACAGTCGCCGATGGCCACGTGCGCGTGAGCGCCTGGTCGGTCCCGAGAGATGCTGCAGAGGGGTCCATAGCCTTTACCACCTCTGGCACTCCCGGGTGGGGAGCCGTCGAGGAGTGGGTCCAGACGTACTGCGAGCGGAACGGCAGCACTCCGTGCACCGGCATCCATGAACGAGCCGTGCCGCTCTGCCTGGAGAAGCGGGACTGCCATCCCGGCGCTCCTGGTGCCGTTCGACAACGACGTCCAGGCGTTCTTCACGAACGGCGGCGATGGCGCCCCCATGACGGTCGTCGTCGTCTGGTGGGGCGACTCCGAGCCCGCGGTCGCGCCGTATGGCGGCTCCCGCCGCCTGCTCGAAGCATTTCTGTCGACGTCCTCGATGTCGGACGCGTCGAACAGCGGCGCGGCGATGGCCGTGTGGCCCGCCGACAAGACCTATCCCGAGAATGCCGACGCCGCCGCCACCTTCCTGGCGACCGGGCCCTAGGTCAGTCCGGGAACGCCTCCGGTCCGCGGTCCGCGAGTTCGCGGGCCTCGCCGGAGGCGTCCTCGGCCGGGAGCCACGAGTACGGGTAGCGGGCGTCCTCGAGCGCCGCCGCCTCGCGCGTGATCCGGAGCGGATGGAACGTGTCGACCATGACCGCCAGCTCCTCGGTGGCCTCCTTGCCGATCGACGCCTCGGCGGTGCCCGGATGCGGCCCGTGCGGGATGCCCGCGCGGGTGCAGCGTGAACGACGAGATCCCGACGCCGCGGCGGCTCATGAAGTTGCCCGCGACGTAGTAGATGACCTCGTCCGAGTTGATGTTCGAATGGTTGTACGGCGCCGGGATCGCGAGCGGGTGGTAGTCGAACTTGCGGGGCACGAACGAGCACACGACGAAGTTGCGCGCCGCGAACGTCTGGTGGACCGGCGGCGGCTGGTGGACTCGCCCGGTGATCGGCTCGAAGTCGCCGATGTTGAACGCGAACGGCCACAGGTAGCCGTCCCAGCCGACGACGTCGAACGGGTGGTGCGTGTAGTGGTAGGCCGTCAGGCGGCCCCGCATCTTCACGTGGACGACGAAGGCCCCGTCGTCGGCCCGGGGCGGGACCTCGTCCGGCAGCCGGATGTCGCGCTGCGAGTACGGCGAGTGCTCGAGCAGCTGGCCGTAGTCGTTGCGATAGCGCTTCGGCGCCTCGATCTCCGACGGGCACTCGAGGTAGAGCATCCGCTGGGCCGAGCCGGCGTCGGGCTCGAGACGCCAGGTCGTGCCGATCGGCAGGACCAGGTAGTCGCCCGGGCCGTACCGGATCGGCCCGAAGACCGTGTCGAGCAGCCCTGCGCCCTCGTGGACGAAGAGCATCTCGTCGGCCTCGCCGTTGCGGTAGAAGACGCCGTCCGGCATCGGGATCGGCCGGTCGGACGACGCCCATCACGACGTCCGAGTTGAAGAAGAGCGGGATGCGGCCTGTGACGGCGTCGCCGCGCGGGTCGACCCCGGCGGCGTCGATCAGGCGATGGTGGTGGTACCCGTCGTCGGCCTCCTCGAGCGCGGGCATGGGCGGGCCCGCTTCGATCTTGTTGGTCCGCGTCGGCGGCACGAGGTGGTAGAGCAGCGACGAGCGCCCGGTGAAGCCCTCGACCCCGAACAGCTCCTCGGCGTAGAGCGACCCATCGGCGGCGCGGTGCTGCGTGTGGCGCTTGGGCGGGACGTTGCCGCGGGCGGCGTAGAACATCGACCGGCCTCCTGATCCGTGTCGGTCAGTCTAGGTCGTGGCGAGGTCCTGACGACATCGTCCAAGCCGCGACGTGCGGCGTAGAGTCACGTCATGTCGGACCCGCATGGTGGTGAGGATCTCCGGAGCGTCCTCACGGGCGAACATCCCGGGCTGGCCAGCAATCGCAAGCGACTCAGACGCCTCCCGTCGGCACCGCGATGCAAGCTGTGCGCCGCCCCCTTTGCGGGCGTGGGTGGCGCGATCCTGCGTCACTTCGGGTTCGGGAGGTTCCCCGGAAATCCCGCGATCTGCTCGAACTGCATCTCGCAGTTCCTCAAGACGGGGGCCAGTGGGGCCGAGATCCCGGTCACCCTGCTCTTCGCGGACATCCGCGGCTCGACCGGCATCGGCGAGCGACTGACGCCGACGGCATTCCACGACTTCCTGACGCTGTTCTATCGCTTCGCGTCCGCCTCGATCCTCGATCACGACGGCCTGGTCGACAAGCTCGTCGGCGACGAGATCATCGGCCTGTTCTTCGGAGGGGTGACAGGCCCGAAGCACGCCGAGGCGGCCGTCGCCGCGGCCACGGACATGGTCCGCCGCGCCGGACGCCAGGACGCGACCCCGAATGGGCCTATCCCCATCGGGGCGGCGGTCCACACCGGGATCGCGTACGTCGGCCCGACCGGCCCGGCCGGCGCCGTCGACGACTTCACGGCCCTGGGCGACGCGGTCAACACCACCGCGCGTCTCGCGTCCGCGGCCGCGGCCGGTGAACTGCTGGTCAGCGTGGACGCGGCCGTGGCGGCGGGCATGGATGCGTCCGACGCGGAGCGCCGGACGCTCGACCTGCGTGGCCGCGAGGCGACGATCGATGTCTTCGTCCTGCACGCGGGGGCGTGAGACCAGCGCTCAGACGGCCGGTCAAACCCCGACGGTCGTGCTCCTGCGCTCGAGGACGACGACATCGCGCCAGCGTCCCGTGGCGTCCTGGCCCAGGCGCTGCTGCACCCCGATCTGCCGGAAGCCGACGCGTTCATGGAGAGCGAGGCTCGGCGCGTTGTCGGCGAGCACACCGGCCAGCAGAGTCCAGAAGCCGGCCGCTTCGGACGCCGGGATCAGCGTCTCGAGCAGTGCCCTCCCGACCCCTCGACCACGAGCCTCTGCGCCGACATAGACGCTCTCCCACGCGACGCCGCTGTAGACCTTTCGCGACGAGTAACCGCCGAGCGCCGTCCAGCCGAGGACATCGCCCGACCCGAGGTCGCGGGCCACGAGCCGGCACTCGGGCGGGTGGGAGTGGTCGAAGTGGTTCCAGTCCGGCGGCTCGCGCTCTAGCGTGGCGTCACCGGTCGCGATGCCCTCGGCGTAGATGCGCCGGACCGCGGGCCAGTCGTCGGGCGTCATCGGCTCGATGGCCACGGTCATGGGTTCGGTCATCAGGCGATGAATCGGTATCGCCCGGGACGCGTTCGACGTCGGCGGTCAGGGCGCCTCAGACGCCTCGCGCCACGATCGGGTTACGGAGGGAACCCAGCCGTTCGATCGTCAGGGTCACCTCGTCACCGGGGACAAGGTAGCGCCCGAGCGTTTCGTCACGGATCTCCAGGAGCGACCCGCCGCCGACCGTCCCGCTGCCGAGGATGTCCCCAGGGCGCAGCGTGACGTCGGCCGAGGCCCGCTCGATCATCTGGCCGAAGCTGAACTGCGCATCCGACCAGCGGCCGCGGCGACGTCTCCGTGCCGTTCACCGTAGCGGTCATCGCGAGGTCGGGCGCGGTCGCGCCGGGGGCGCGCGCATCGGCCAGCTCGTCCGGCGTCACGAGCCACGGCCCGATCGAGGTCGCGAAGTCCTTGCCCTTGGCGGGGCCGAGGCGGACCACGGTCTCGTCGCGCTGCAGGTCGCGCGCCGACCAGTCGTTCAGGACGAAGAAGCCGCCGATGGCCTCCTCGGCCCGCTCCGCCGCCAGGTCGCGCACAGGCGTGTCGATGAGTGCCCCCACCTCGAGCTCGTAGTCGAGCTCCAGCGAGCCGCCCGGCGCCCAGACCGGGTCCAACGGGCCGCGGATCTCCGAGGTGTTGGAGAAGTAGAAGATCGGCAGGCGGTACCAGGCCTCCGGGATCTCGCCGCCGCGCCGCTCCCACATGGTCCGGACGTGGCGCTCGAAGGCGTAGAAGTCGCGCAACGAGGGCGGTCGCAGGATGGGCGGACCGAACCTGACATCGTCGGTGTCGAGCACGGCGTCGTCGATGTCGGGACCGCCGTGCAGCTCGAAGCCCTCGACGAGGTCGGCCAGGGCGTCAACCCGGAGGCCACGGGCGAGATGGTCGTCGAGGGTCGAGATCGGCTGCCGATGGAGCGCCGAGTCGTGGGCCAGCGCCGGCTGCCGCCCGACCGCCCGGCGACGGGCGATCTCGAGATCGACCCAGTGGCTCGATGACGGATCGAGCGCCGCCGACAGCCGCCACGGCGCGCCCGCGGGCGCCGTCCGGTCCCGGACGTGGGCGAGTCTCACGACGGCTCGGTCGAGGGTGTCACCTCAGCCCGGCTTGAGGACCATCAGCCAGATCAGGATGACCAGTCCGGCGACGCCGATGACCGCGAGCCACTCGGGACGACGCGTCGCCAGACGCCGGCTGAGCTCCTCGCTCGTCGTGATGTTGACGTCCTTCTTGCCGGCCAGCTCGTCCCGGAGCGTGTAGTAGTAGCTCGCCCCGACGATGTACATCAGCAGGATGATCGCGATGAGGACGACGACCGACGACCACACCCACGTCTGGCCCCACAGGTTGCCGACTGAGGCGGCGCCGATCCCGCCGATCGCCAACAGCAGCAGGCCGAGGTACATGGCCTGATTGGCCGTCTGCGACAGCTGCAGATAGCCCGCCGCGACCGCGGGGTCCGCTACCCGCCGCACACGGAACGCCACGAAGACCGAGACACCGTGGCACATGGCGAAGATCACGAGCCCCAGGAGATGGGCGAACACGAGCCACTGGTACATGGCGACACCCTCCCACCGCCGGCCGCCGCGACCGGCCTCGGCCGAGGATAGCCGACGGTCAGAGGTTCCCGCGCTTCGCCTGTTCGCGCTCGATGGCCTCGAAGAGCGCCTTGAAGTTGCCGACGCCGAAGCCGCGCGAGCCGTGGCGCTCGATGATCTCGAAGAAGAACGTCGGGCGATCCTGGACCGGTCGCGTGAAGATCTGGAGGAGGTAGCCCTCCTCGTCGCGGTCGGCCTCGATGCCGAGCTCCTCGAGCGTGTCCATCGGCACGCCGACGTCGCCGACGCGGTCCGCGAGCGACGCGTAGTACTCGTGCGGCAGGCCGAGGAACTCGACGCCGTTGTCGCGCAGCCGCCGGACGGTCGTGACGATGTCCTCGGTCCGCAGCGCGATGTGCTGGCAGCCGGACGAGCGATACCAGTCGAGGTACTCCTGGATCTGGCTCTTCTTCTTGCCGGTCGCCGGCTCGTTGATCGGGAACTTGATGCGCCCGTTGCCGTTGGTCATGACCTTCGACATCAGCGCGCTGTAGTCGGTGTGGATGACCTTGTCGTCGTAGTGGATCAGCTGGGCGAAGCCGAGCACGTCGCGGTAGAAGTCGACGAACTGGTCCATCTCGCCCAGGCCCGACGTTGCCGACGCAGTGATCGACCTCGAGGAGCGAGAGCCCCTCGGCCGCGCGCGCCGGCGACTTGACCTTCCGGTAGCCGGGCGCGAAGGCGCCGCTGTAGTCGCGCCGGTCGACGAACGAGTGCAGGACCTCGCCGTAGGTGTGGATCGAGGCCCTGCGCAGGACGCCGTCCTCGCCGCCGTCGAGCTCGGTCGGGGCGAGCGCGGACACGGCGCCCCGGGTCGTGGTCTCGCGCCAGGCCGATTCGACGTCGTCGACGGCGAATGCGATGTCGTGGACGCCGTCGCCGTGCGCGCGGACGTGCTCGGCGATCTCGCCGTCGGGGGTCAGCGGCGCCGTGAACACGAACCGGATGTCGTTCTGGACCATGACGTAGCTGGCCCGGTCGCGGACCTTGGTCTCGAGGCCGCTGAAGGCGACCGGGGTGAAGCCCCACAGGGCGCGGTAGTAGGCGGCGGCCTGGCGGGCGTTGCCCACCCAGAACTCGACGTGGTCGATGCCGTTGAGCGGCAGGAAGTCGGCCGCCTTCGCATAGGCGTCCGTGTCGACCCGGGCGCCGGCCTGGTTGGCGGCACCCTTCGAGAGGGTCTCGGTCATGCGCGCGTCTCCCCGTGCTGCGATGGGGCGGGCGACCCGGAGGCCGCCCGGTGATGTGGTCTCCCATGCTACGCCCGGCGTGCGACACTGTCCGACATGCCGACCGACGACGTCGCCGACCGCGTCCGGGCCGCCCTCGAACGGTTCGAGCGCGCTCCGCCCGGCCGTCGAGGCCGCGCGCGCCGTGGCCGCTCGCGGAGCGGTTCGACACCTCGGAGGAGGCGTCCTGGGGTCCGCCCGAGGTGCTCGCCCACGTCTCCGAGATGCTCGAGTACTGGCGCACGGAGCTGGAGCGCGTCGCCGCGGGTGACGGGCGACCCGGTGCCGTTCGGGCGGGTCGCGACCGACACGAACCGCCTCGGCATCATCGAGCGCGACCGATCCCTTCCTCCGGCCGAGCTGTTCGCCCGGATCGACGCGGGCTCGGAGCTGTTCCTCGGCTCCTGGGCGAGATGGACGGCAGACGGAACGCGACCGCGTCGGACTCCATCCGAGACTCGGCGAGATGACCGTCGCGCGCGTCGGCGGACCGATTCGTCGTCGACCACCTCGCCGACCACGCGGCCCAGCTCGAGACGACGCATGGGGACGGCCCCGACGAGCGACTGAGGCGCGATGTTCATCCTCTACGCGATCCCGATCGGCATCATCGCGGGCCTCGCGATCGGCGGGCGACTCGGCGGCCTCGCCGAGCTCCGGCTCCGCTGGGCCTGGCTCGCCGTCGCGGGTCTCGTGGTGCAGGTCGCGCTCTTCTCCGAGCCGCTCGGTTCCCTGGTCGGCGACGCCGCGCCGGCGATCTACGTCGTCTCGAACCTGGCCGTCCTCGCCGCGGTGCTCCGCAACCTGGCCGTGCCGGTGCATGCCGCTGATCGCCGTCGGCGCCGGCTGCAACCTCGTCGCGATCCTCGCGAACGGCGGCGCCATGCCGGCCGACCCGGCGGCCCTGATCGCGGCCGGCATCGACGCGGCCGGCCACACGAACAGCGTCGTGACCGCCGAGCCCGCGCTCCGCCCCCTGACCGACATCTTCGCGATGCCGTCCTGGCTGCCGTTCGCGAACGTGTTCAGCATCGGCGACGTGCTCATCGGCGCCGGCGTCGCCGCGACGATCGCGCTCGCGATGCGGCGCGGCGCCCGGCCGGAGGCGACACGCGCATGACCCTGCCCGACATCGGCTCGGGCCTGCCCGAGATCGTCCTTCGGACCGCGATCGTCTACCTGTTCCTGGTCGTCGTGCTGCGGCTGTCCGGGAAGAAGCGAGGTCGGCCAGCTCTCGATCCTCGAGCTCATCGTCATCCTCGTCATCTCGGACGCGGTCCAGAACTCGATGGTCGGCGAGAACACGACGGTGTGGGGCGGGCTCGTCGCCGTCCTGACGCTCGTGGCGCTCGACAAGGGCCTGAGCTTCGCTGACCGCCCGATCGCGGCGCCTGCGCCGGGCCCTCGAAGGCGAGCCGCGGCTGCTTGTCCGCGACGGCCAGCTCCTGCACCGCGCCATCCGCGAGGAGAAGGTCGTCCGAGGAGGACGTCCGGACGGCCGTCCGCGCGCATGGGCTCGCGCAACATCGAGGACGTCCGGATGGCGGTCCTCGAGACCGACGGCTCGATCAGCGTCATCCCGCGCGACGACAAGGCGCCGGCCCAGGCGCCGCCCGACGCCAAGGCCTAGGTCGGTCGGACGGGGCCGCTACTTCGTCTCGGGCGGCTCGTCGAGGACGTGGGTCCGCAGGAACGCGAGGATCCGCGTCGAACGCGTCGCGCCGGTTCTCGCGGCGCTCCCAGCCGTGGCCCTCGTCGTCGTACCAGTGGACCTCGTGCGGCTTGCCCTCGATCTCGAGCGCCTCGACCATCCGCTCGGTCATGAGCGGCACGACCCGCTTGTCCTTGCGGCCGTGGAGGATGAGCAGCGGCGCCTCGATCCGCTCGGCCCGATAGACCGGCGAGCCGCGCCGGTAGCAGCTCCGTCGCTCCGGGCTCGTCGGGCGAGCCCATCATCCGGAACAGGTCCAGGCGGCCGACCCGGTCGCCGTGGCGATAGCTCTCGGCGATCTCCGAGTCGCCGTACAGGTCGACGCCGGCGCGCCACATCGACGGCTCCTCGACGAGCGCGCACAGGACGACGTAGCCGCCGTACGACCCGCCGTAGATGGCGAGCCGCCCGTCCGACCACGGCTGCTCGGCCGCCCACCGCGCGCCGTCGATGACGTCGTGGACGTCGGCGTGGCCCCACTCGTCGTGGTTGGCCTGGCGGAACGCGCGCCCGTAGCCGGTCGAGCCGCGGAAGTCGACGTCGAGGACCGCGAAGCCCGCCTCGGTGAGCAGCAGCTTGAACGGCGGGAAGATCGCGCCACGCCTGCCAGGTGGGGCCGCCGTGGGGATAGACGATCGTCGGGACGCGCTGGCCGCCGCGCTTGCCGGTGGCCGCGATCGGGCGCCAGAGCGTGCCCTCGAGGCGCAGCCCGTCGCGGGCCGTGAAGGCGATCCGCTCGCCGGTCGGGACGCGACCGGGCGCGAGCGCCGCGCCCAGGACGGCCGGTCGGGAGTCGGTGACGCGGCGCGGCCGGGCGTCGTCGGGCGCGACACCCGGGCACCGGGCAGCAGCCACAGGTCCTGCGGCTGCGTCTCGCTCTCGCCGATCGCGGCGACCCAGGCACCGTCCGCCAGCCAGCCGACGGACCGCCAGATGCCGTCCCACGGGTTGATCCGCCGGCCGGTCGTCGGCCGCGGCGACGGTCCGCGGCGTCTTCGGTGGCCGGCCGCGTCCGCGCTTCGGGGCGGCGCGCCGGCGAGCTCGCCGACGACGAGATCGAGGAGGCCGTCGTGGACCTCGATGTGGACGAAGCGGCTGCCGTCCGGCGAGGGGAGCGGCGCGAAGCCGAGCCCGCCCGAGGGCTCGCCGTGCTCGCGCTCGCCGGCGGTCAGCACGATCCGGTCGTGGCCGTCGGCCGTCCGGCGGACCACCTGGAACCAGCCGTCGGCATCCGAGACGTAGAGCAGCGACCCGTCCGGCAGCCAGCGGGCGGCCGGTGTCGAGGCTGTGCTCGCCCGCGATCGATCTCGATCGTGCCCGGTGGCGAGGTCGACGAGCGCCGATCTGCGACGTCTCCGGGTCCTTCGTCAGCAGCCTGCGCCATGATCGCGAGGCGCTCGCCGTCGGGCGCCCACTCGAACGAGTCGACGTCGACGCCCGACGCGGTGAGCGCCGACGGCTCCGGCGGCTTCGGGTCGTTGGCCGGGCGGCCGCGGCGCGGGACCGGGCGCGTCGATGAGCCAGACCTGCGACCAGCCGCGACGGCGCGAGAGGAACGCGAGGCGATGGCCGTCGGGCGACCAGCGCGGCTGGCGCGCGCCACCGGGCTTGGCCGACGACGCGGGTCGACCGCGAGCCGTCGGCCTCGACGACCCAGAGCTCCTCGTCGCGGACGTAGGCGAGGCGACGGCCGTCGGGCGACCATGCCGGTCGGAGACCGCCTTCTCCGACGCGGTGACCTGGGTCGCCGTCGCCGCCGCGGAGCGGCAGCGTGAACAGCTGGCGGGCGCCGGCCGCCTCCGCCGTGTACGCGACGACGCGGTCACGCGGGTGGAGGCGGAACTCGCGCGGCGCCTCGACCGCGACGATGGCCTCGATCGTGAGTCCGGTCGGGGCCGCGCTCGATGATCCGCGGCATCAGCCCCTCGGGTCCGGCCAGCCCGCGGTCGCGCACCACGGGCCCAGCATCGCCGCGTGCTTGCGGATGTGGCCGTGCAGGCAGTCGTAGGCCCAGCTCCAGCCGTCGGGCGAGCGGAGCTCCTCGATGTCGATGCGTGTCGACGGCCTCGCGCAGCGCCACGCCGGCCTCGCTCGTAGCGGGCGAGCGTCGCATGCGGGCGATCTCGCCGCGCGCGCGCTCGACCATCCGCTCGTTCCAGGCGTCGATGCCCTCGTCGGGGTCGGCCAGCCAGTCGCCGTCGCGGCGGAAGACCTCGATCGCCCGGACGCCCTCCTCGGCCCAGTCGGCGAGATGGGCGACGTGGTCGCGCAACGTCCAGCCGGGCGTGACCTCGCCGACGTCCCAGCGATCGAGCGGGACGCGTCGCGCAGGAGGGCGTCGAAGTCGGCCGCGACGGCGCGCGTCCTGCGCCGCGAACGCGGCGTGGTCGACGGCCCGCGGGTCGTCGACGAACGGGTCGCCGTCGATCTGGCGGGCGCGAAGCGTCGCTCGGCCCACGGCTCGATGACCGCGAGATGGTCGAGGTAGTGGCCGTGGAGGGTCATGTAGACCCAGCCCCAGGCGGCGTCCTCGCGGATGGCCGTCGGCGACGAGCGGTCGCGGCCGCCTCGAGCAGCCCGTCCCGGGCGGTCGTCGAGGCGGGCGAGCATCTCGTCGCGCGGCTGCGATGCCCACGGCTCGCGCAGCCGCTCGTTGAACCGGTCGAAGTCGCCGCCGTCGTAGTCGTCGTCGGTCGGCCAGCGGCCGGTCGCGATCGCGGTCGCGGTGTAGTCGATCGCGAGCTCCTGCCAGGCGGCGATGTGGCCGACGTGCTCGGCGAGCGACCAGTCCGGCCCGCCGGCGTCCGACGGCGCGGCGCCGGACAGGTGCCAGGCCGCGTCATCGAGTCCGGCCCACGACGCGACGAGTCGATCCCAGAGCGCCGCCTCGTCGGCCCAGAAGTCGCGTTCGGGGCCGCGCAGGTCGACCTCGCGCAGGTCGGCCAGCGGCGCGCGTCGCAGGTCGACGGCGATCCGCGTCCCGACCGGGCTCATCGGCCTCCGTTCCGGCGACGATCCGGGCCTTCGCTCGGGCCTTCGCGGGCGGGTGCTCGAGCGCCTGCGCCTCGAGCTGATCGCCCAGCTCGACGGTCCGGCGGAAGGCGGCCCAGACCGCCTCGGACAGGACGGTCCGCAGCCGCCCGGATTCGAGTTCGTGGAGCGCCGCCGCCGACGTGCCGCCGGGCGAGGTCACCATGTTGCGCAGCTCGGCCGGGTGCATCCCGGACTGCTTCGCGAAGAGCGTCGAGCCCTCGAGCGTCTCGATGACGAGGTCGTGGGCGATGTGGCGCGGGAAGCCGAGGTGGACCGCGGCGTCGATGAGCGCCTCCATCACGAGGAACACGTAGGTCGGGCCGGTGCCGCTGACCGCGGTGGCCATCGCGACCATCTTCTCGTCGTCGACCTCGAGCTGGGCGCCGAGCGCACCCAGGAGGGCCGCGGCCTGGCCGCGTTGCTCGGCGGTCGTCTCGGGCGTGGCGTACCAGACGGTCATGCCCTTGCCGAGCCGGGCCGGCGTGTTGGGCATGCTGCGGACGACCTGGTCGTGACCGAGGATCCCGGTCAGGGCCGCGGTCGTGGCGCCGGCGAGCACGCTCAGCACGAGCTGGCCGCGACGCAGATGCGGGCCGATCTCGCGCCCGACCCGGCCGAGCATCTGGGGCTTGATGCCGAACAGGATGACGTCCGCGCCCTCGACCGCCTCGACTGTTGTCGGCCACGGTCCGGATCCCGTACTCGCGCGCGAGATGCTCGCGCCGCTCCGGCCGCGGATGGCTGGCGACGACCTGGCCGGGCTCGACGAGCTTGCCGCGCAGCAGCCCGGCGATCATCGCCTCGGCCATCACGCCGGAGCCGACGGTCGCGATCGTGGCCTTCGAGAGGGGGGACATCGGCCGGAGTATAGCGGCGGGCGTGCCGGCTTCCGACGGCCCCGGACGAACATCCCGTCAGGTGCCGGCGATGACCGCGGCGCTCAGGCCGTGGCGCTTCCCGTCACGAAGAACCGGCCGGTCGTGGTGACCTCGGCCGTCGCGAAGCCGGCCGCCAGCGAGGGCGGCCTCCAGCTCGGCGGGCGTGTAGAACACCTTGACGATCGTGAACTCGCGGCCGTCGTCGAGCCGCCGGACCGAGACGTCGTCGGCGGGCGTCGGGTGGTCGGCCGCGGACGACTGCGGGTCCGGCAGCGAATCGATGAAGGCGAACCGGCCGCCCGGCTTGAGCCAGCGATGGACGAGCGCGAGGAACGACGCCGAGCCGGGCGCGCGGGACGTGGCTCAGCCAGAAGCCGGCGAAGACGGCGTCGACCGCGCGATCCGGTTCGGCCCAGGCGTCGCGGACGTGGAGGTGGGCACGCAGCCCGTGGGCGACCAGGCGGTCGCGCGCGCGGTCGAGCGGTGGCGGCGTTCGCGTCGTAGAGCGACAGCTCGCCCTTGCTCGCGAGGAGCGGCGACCACCAGCCGGTCCCGGCGGCCAGCTCGACGATCTCGCCGCGGATCGGGCAGCGCGTCGAGCCACCGCCCGGCCGTGTCGAGCTCGGCGTTCCAGGCGGCGTCGTGGATCGCGCCGCGCGCGTAGCGGCCGCGGCGCAGGTACCAGTCGTCGTACTCGCCGGCGCGGGCCTCGTAGTACGGGACCAGGGCCGCCTCGGGATCGCGCGGCCGTGTCGGCGCAGGCCGGCCGCAGGCTCCGCCGGCCGCTCGGCCACGGCCACCGACGCCGCTCGCCTGGCCGCGCTCCGTGATCGCCTGGCGCAGCCGGAAGCGCAGGAACCCGTTGTCACCGGCCTTGCCGAGGCAGTCGGGGCAGAGCTGCGCCCAGCCCTCGAGGTCGTCCGGGGTCCGGCAGGCGTGGGCGGCCCCGCACCACAGGCACTCGAAGCTCGCGCGGAACGGCATGACCGGCGTCCTAGGGTTCGACGACGGGGGTCCAGGACCCGACCGGCGCGATCTCCTCGAACGCCGTCGGGATCGAGGATCTCGGCCAGCAGCTCGATGCCGTCGATGACGCGCGGACCGGGCCGGCTGAAGTAGGACGAGCCGTCCACCGCGAAGACCTGGCCGCGACGGACCGCCGGGCAGGTCGCCGTACCACGGCGGCCGCGGCGTCCGCGCCCACTCGTCGACGGTCTCGGCGAGGTGGAACCCGCACGGCATGAGGATGAGCATCTCCGGGTCGACCTCGGCGACGGCGTCCCAGGTCGTCTCGACGCGACCGGTCGCCATCGGCGCCCAGCACGTCCCAGCCGCCGGCCCGCCGGACCTGCTCGGGGACCCAGTGGCCGGCCGCGAACGGCGGGTCCAGCCACTCGAGGCTCGCGACCCGGACGGGTGCCCGGCCGCCCTCGCGCCGGGCGGCGACGGCCTCCTCGACCGCGCTCAGGCGCTCGCGCAGCGATTCGACGAGGTCGAGCGCGGCGTCCTCGGCCTCGGCCATCGCCCCGACGGTCGTGATCGTGTTGAAGATGCCCTCGATGGACGTCGGCTCGAGCGAGACCACCGTGATGTCGGCGTCGATCGCGCGGGCGACCTCGTTGACCTCGCGGTAGCTGACCGCGCAGACGCGGCACAGCTCCTGGGTCAGGATCAGGTCCGGCTCGGCGGCCGCGAGGGCCTCCTCGTCGAGGGCGTACAGCGACGAGCCGCCGTGCATCGAGGCGGTCACCAGGCGATGGATGTCGCGCGACGAGGCGTCGCGCAGGTCGTGGACGCTGCGGGTCACGACCGGCTTGCCGACCACCTCGAGCGGCCAGTCGCACTCGTGGGTGACGCCGACCAGCTCGTCGCCGAGGCCGATGGCGCAGACGATCTCGGTCGCCGACGGCAGGAGAGAGACGATGCGCATACAGGATGTGGTCTTGCCACCCTCAACGGCGAACTGACCCTCGCGCCCCGAGGCCTGAGGCCGAGCCCCGCGAGGCCATCAGCCCGAGGGCTCGAGGTTACTGGGGTTTCGCCTCGTCGACGGCGGCGCGCGCGGCCGCCTTGTCCGTGTACCAGGTCGCGTCCACGGTGGTCTACTTCGCCCACTCGGGCGGCAGCGACTCCTCGGGGAAGATCGCGTTCACCGGGCACTCGGGCTCACAGGCGCCGCAGTCGATGCACTCGTTGGGGTCGATGAACAGCTTGCGGTCGACACCCTCTTCGTAGTGGATGCAATCGACCGGGCAGACGGAGACGCACGAGATGTCGAGCACGTCGATGCACGGCTCGGCGATCACGTAGGCCATTCAGGTCCTCCTCGAGGCGATGCTGCACGGGTCACCCGGCCGCGGGTGCAAAAGCGTACCACCCGGCCCGCTCATGATGCGGGCGGGGCGAGCCAGCGGATCGGGATCGACATCCCGTTGGCGAGGTGGCCGGGGATGTGGCACCCGACGGTCCAGTCCGTCGGGGCCGAGGCGTCGCCGACATCGTCCGGCACGGTCCAGCGGACGTCGACGCGCTCGCCGGATCGGACGACGACCCGCAGCCCGGAGACGTCGGGCGGGACGCTGACGACCGGCGTCGGGCCCGGGCGGCGCCGCCGACCGTCGCCGCCTCGGCTCGCTCCCAGGCCGCCTGGACCTCGCCGTCGCCGATGACGGCCTCGTGGACCTCGAGCCCGCCGTTGATGACGTGCAGCAGCACGGTCTCGCCCGGGATCAGGTCGAGCGTGGCCGGCTGGAAGATGTAGTCCTTGGCGATGAGGTTGACCTCGCGCGGCGCGTCCGGGGTCCCGGCGACCGGCGCCGGGGTGACCGGCGGCGGCCCCGCCTCGCAGGCCGTCAGGACGACGACCAGGACGGCCAGGGCGACGAGCAGCGGGACGGAGGCGGCCGCGCGGACGCCTGTCGGAGCGAGGGGCATCGGCCAAGTCTACGAGTGGGAGGCCTCCCCGCTCGCCAGCGACCGTCCCGGTCCCTCGCGCGACGCGGAACGACGCGCGCGGCGTCTTGACATGCCTTGCGGACGCGCCGCAATGTGCGCGCACCCGTCACGCCACCGCCCCACCCGTTCGCCGAGAGGCCTTGTTTGGCGTCACCGACCGAGACCCACGATCCGAGCGTCGAAGGCACCCCCGCCGGCGGTGCCGCCCCGGCCGCGTCACCCGCTGTCCGCCTCGAAGGCGTCGAGAAGCGCTATGGCGATGTGGTGGCCGTGGCCGGGATCGATCTCGACGTCCGCGACGGCGAGTTCTTCTCGATGCTCGGGCCGTCGGGGTCGGGCAAGACGACGACCCTGCGGATGATCGCGGGCTTCGAGCTGCCCACCGCGGGCCGCGTGCTCCTCCACGGTGCGGACGTGACCACGGTCCCGCCGTTCGACCGGGACGTGAACACGGTCTTCCAGGACTACGCGCTGTTCCCGCACATGACGGTCGGCGACAACGTCGCCTACGGGCTGATGGTCCGCAAGGTCCCGAAGGCGGAGCGCGCGACGCGGGTCACCGACGCGCTGCGGATGGTCCGGCTGGACGGGTTCGAGAAGCGCAAGCCGTCGCAGCTGTCGGGCGGGCAGCGCCAGCGCGTGGCGCTCGCCCGGGCGCTCGTGAACCGGCCGCGGGTGCTCCTGCTCGACGAGCCCCTCGGCGCGCTCGACCTCAAGCTCCGCGAGGAGATGCAGATCGAGCTCAAGGCCATCCAGCAGCAGGTCGGGATCACGTTCATCTACGTGACCCACGACCAGGAAGAGGCGCTCACGATGAGCGACCGGATGGCGGTGTTCAACGGCGGCCGGATCGAGCAGATCGGGGCACCGGCCGAGGTCTACGAACGACCGGCGAGCCGGTTCGTGGCCGGCTTCGTCGGCACGTCGAACCTGCTCTCCGGCGAGGTCGCCGCAACGGATCGTCGGCCGCGCCGGGACGTTCACGATCCGCCCGGAGAAGATCCACATGCGCCGTCGGCCGGCGCAGGCCGTCGGCCCGGACGAGACGGCCGCCGACGGCGTCGATCCGCGACGTCGTCTACCTCGGCTCGGACACGCGCTACGTCGTCATCCTCGACGCCGGCGGCCAGCTCGTGGTCACCCAGCAGAACCTCGCGACGTCCTCGACCGAGGCGCTCGCGCAGCAAGGCAAGGCTGTCCGCCTGATCTGGAAGCGACAGCACGAGCTCCCCGTCGCGGATGGGGCGGTTGATCGCGCCGCGGAGGCGCGCAGAGGAGGAGGATCGATGCGATATCGAAGGATCGCGGCGGCGCTGACGGGCGTCGCCCTGCTCGTGGGCGTGTTCGAGCGACGGCGCCTCGACGGCCCCGTCGTCCGCGACGTCGGCGGCCCCAGCACGGCGGCCAGCGCCCCGGCGTCGAGCGCGGCCAGTCCGTCGGCGGGCGGCGGCACCGTCGGCGAGGGCGAGGGCGAGCTCAACCTCGTCGCCTGGGCGCAGCTACGTCATGGGCGGCTCCGGCGGCGAGCCCGTCCCGGCCGGCGGCTACGACTGGGTCACCCCGTTCGAGACCGCGACCGGCTGCAAGACCACGGTCAAGGTCGGGGCGAGCTCGTCCGAGATGGTCCAGCTGATGAAGACCGGCGAGTACGACGGCGTCTCCGCGTCGGGTGACGCCACCCTGCGCCTCATCGCCGGCGGCGACGTCGCGGCCGGTCGACACCTCCCTGATCCCGAACTACGCCAACGTCTTCGAGGGCCTCAAGAACCAGCCGCACAACACCGTCGACGGCGTCCCGTACGGCGTGCCCGCACGGTCGCGGCGCGAACCTGCTGATGTTCAACACCGACCGTCGTGCCCGAGACCACCGATTCGTGGAGCGTCGTCTTCGAGGGCGGCTCGGCCTACAAGGGCAAGGTCACCGCCTACGACTACGAGATCTACATCGCCGACGCGGCCGTCTACCTGATGGCGACCAAGCCAGAAGCTCGGCATCACGAACCCGTACGCCCTCGACGACGCGCAGTTCACGGCCGCCGTCGAACCTGCTCAAGCAGCAGCGCGAGAACATCACGACCTACTGGGGCACCGCCCAGCAGCAGATCGACTCGTTCACCAGCGGCGACATGGTCGTCGGCACGACCTGGCAGTACCAGGTCGGCGTCCTCCAGGGCGCCACGCCGCCGGTCCCGGTCAAGGCCGTCAAGCCCAAGGAGGGCACCACGGGCTGGTCCGACACCTGGATGATCTCGTCGCCAGGCCAAGCACCCCAACTGCATGTACAAGTGGATGGACTACATCATCGGCCGGAGGCCAACGCCATGGCGACGGTCTGGTTCGGCGAGGCGCCGGTCAGCCAGGCCGCCTGCGACGAGGCCGAGAAGCTCTCGCCCGGTCACTGCGACACTGTTCCACGCGACCGACGAGGCCTACTTCAAGGACGTCTACTACTGGAACACCCCGACCGCCGAGTGCCTCGACGGCCGAGGCCCCATCTGCAAGGACTTCTCCGAATGGACGAAGGCCTGGACCGAGATCAAGGGCTGATCGCCCGAGACCCTAGTCAGCGACCCCGGCTCCTGTCTGGGAGCCGGGGTCGCTCGAATCAGGACGACCGATCCGCATGACCACGACCTCGGACGCGATCCCGGGCGCGGGAGTCCGCGCGTCCCGCCGGTGCCGCCGTCCGCCGGACGTCGTCTGGCCGCGGCGCTCTACCGGCGTCCGCGCGCCCAGCTGGCGCTCCTGCTGGCCGCGCCGCTCGGCTGGCTGTTCATCGCCTACATCGGCTCGCTGGTCATCCTGTTCATCTCGGCGTTCTGGACGCTCGACCCGTTCAGCGGCGACATCATCACCGAGCCATCGCTCCAGAACTTCGAGGAGCTCCTCACGACCCCGATCTACCGGACGATCGCGATCCGGACGATCGGGTTCGCGGCGCTCGTCACGATCACCGACATCATCCTGGCCTTCCCCATCGCCTACTACATGGCGCGCGTCGCGTCGCCCCGGACGCGCGGCGCTGCTCGTCGTCTCGATCCTGCTGCCGCTGTGGTCCGGCTACCTCGTCAAGGTCTATGCGTGGCGGCTGATCCTCAGCGAGGAACGGCTGCTCAACTGGATCCTCGCGCCGTTCGGGCTGAAGGGCCCGGGCTACGGCGACGTGGCGGTCTGGCTCGTGATGTCGTACCTGTGGCTGCCGTACATGATCATCCCGATCTTCGCCGGGCTCGAGCGCATCCCCGGTTCGCTCCTCGAGGCGTCGGCCGACCTTGGCGCCCGGTCGTGCGACGACGTTCCGGCGGGTCATCCTGCCGCTGGTCTTCCCGGCGGTCGTCGCGGGCTCGATCTTCACGTTCTCGCTGACGCTCGGCGACTACATCACCCCGACCCTGGTCTCGGGCACGCCAGTTCATCGGCAACGTCATCTACTCGAACGTCGGCGTGGCGGGCAACCAGCCGCTGGCGGCGGCGTACGCGTTCGTGCCCGCGCGATCATGACCATCTACCTGCTCGTCGCGCGCCGGCTCGGCGCGTTCGAGGCCCTCTGATGGCCGGGCGGTCGGCTCACGCGGATCGCGCTGCGCCTCGCGACCGGCGTGACGCTCGCCTTCATCTACATCCCGATCGGCGTCATCGTCCTGTACTCGTTCAACGCGAGCGACCTCGTGCCGGTGGCCGATCACGGAGCTGACGCTCGACTGGTACGTCCAGGCGTTCAGCGACGAGGGGATCCGCAAGGCGCTGCTCGCGTCGCTCCAGGCGGCCATCGGCGCGACCACGGTCGCGCTCGTGCTCGGCTCGCTGATCGCGTTCGCCGTCCATCGCTTCCGGTTCTTCGGCCGCGAGGGCCTCTCGTTCCTGATCCTCCTGCCGATCGCCCTGCCCGGCATCGTCACCGGGATCGCGCTGAACACGACGTTCCGGACGATTCGGCATCGACTTCGGCCTGCTGACGATCATCATCGGGCACGCGACGTTCTGCGTCGTGGTCATCTACAACAACGTCGATCGCCCGGCTGCGCCGCACGGCTCGCGTCCGCCCGAGGAGGCCTCGATGGACCTGGGCGCCGACACGCTGGCAGACCTTCCGGCGGATCACGTTGCCCGGCGATCGGGACGGCCCGATCGTGGCCGGCGCGCTGCTCGCCTTCGCCCTGTCGTTCGACGAGATCATCGTGACGACGTTCACGGCCGGCGCCGGGCACGCAGACGCTGCCGATCTGGATCTTCTCGAACTACTCCCGGCCGAACCAGCTCCCGCTGGTCAACGTCGCGTCGGTCATGGTCCTGGTGCTCTCGATCATCCCGGTCTACTTCGCGGCGCGGATCACCTCCGACCCGGCCGCCGTCGCGGGCACGCGCGGCTAGGACCGCGACGACCCGGGCTCGACCTCAACCGACGGGCCATTTGACGCCTTGCGCCGCGGCGAGCGCGACGGCGGGGACCAGGACGGCGAGACGCGCGAGATGACGGCGCATGGGGCACCTCCGTGCGGGCCGATGCGGCCCGAGATCCGGCGTCGGACCCCTGTCCGAGGAGTGCCCGGTCCGTCTGATCGCCAGGCGACCAGTGTCGCGATGAGGGCTTATCTGCGGCTTATCGCCAGCGCGTTGTGCCGCGGCGCCCTCACATGCTCGGCTGGTGGTCCGGTGAGAGGTATCGCTTCGGGTCGTCCTTGAACTCGAGCAGGCAGCCCCGACCGCAGAACCAGTAGGTCGTGCCCTCGAATTCGAACGAGAGATCGGAGGTCGCCGTGTCGACCTCCATGCCGCAGACCGGGTCGATCGCGATGGCCATCGTTGCCTCCCTTGGTGTACTCGGGGGGAGTATACGACGACGCTCGGCGGCGGCCCCCACGGAGTAGCATCGGCCGATGGATGCGACCGATCTCGACGCCGCCCGGGCCGCCCTGCTCGCCGAGCGCGCCCATCTCCTCGAGGAGGTCGGCGAGACGATCGTCGCACCGGGCCAGATGACGTACGGCTCGCAGGCCGCCGCGGCGAGCCAGGTCTTCGAGCAGCAGCGGGATCTCGCGCTGCGCGACCGCGCGCTGGCCCAGCTCGAGCTGGTCGACGCGGCCCTTGCCCGGATCGACGAGGGCCGATTCGGGACGTGTGTGCGCTGCGCCAAGCCGGTCTCCGCGGCGCGGCTGGAGGCGCTGCCCTGGGCGGCCTACTGCATCGAATGCCAGCGCATCGTCGACCGGGGCGGGCGGTGAGCGCGGTCGGCGACCCGCCGGTCCAGGCGATCCCGCTGGTCGGGATCGAGGCGATCCGCGCGGCCGCCGAACGCCTGCACGGCGTCATCGTGCGAACCCCGCTCGTGCCGTTCGGGCCGCCCGCCGAGCGCCAGTACCTCAAGGCCGAGTCGCTCCAGCCGATCGGCGCCTTCAAGCTCCGCGGGGCCTACGCCGCGATCGCGTCCCTCGACGCCGCCGAGCGCGCCCGCGGCGTGATCACCTACTCGTCGGGCAACCACGCCCAGGGCGTCGCCCGCGCGGCGGCACTGCTCGGGCATCCGGGCCGTCGTCGTCATGCCCTCGGACGCGCCGCGCATCAAGCGCGAGCGGGTGGAGGCCGATGGCGCCGAGGTGGTCGTCGTCGGGACCGCCAGCGACGAGCGCCAGCGCGTGGCCGAGACGATCGCCGCGGACCGCGGCCTGACGGTCATCCCGCCGTTCGACGACGACCGGATCATCGCCGGCCAGGGCACCATCGGGCTCGAGCTCGTCGAGGACCTGCCGGACCTGGCGGCCGTGCTCGTGCCGATCGGCGGCGGCGGGCTCGCGAGCGGGGTCGCCACTGCGATCAAGTCGCTCCGGCCCGGCGGTCCGCGTCGTCGGGGTCGAGCCCGAGCTGGCCGCCGACGCCCAGGAGTCGCTGCGGCGCGGCGCGATCGTCCGCTGGGAGACCGCGCTCGTGTCGCGGACCATCGCCGACGGGGCCCGCACGCAGGCGCTCGGGCAACGGACGTTCGAGCACCTGCGGGCGCACCTCGACGACATCGTCACGGTCACCGAGGAGGAGATCGCGGCCGGCGTCCGGCTTGCCGCCGAGGAGAGCCGGCTGGTCGCCGAGCCGTCCGGCGCCCTGACCGTGGCCGCCCTCGCGTTCCGGTCGCGCGAGGCGGGCGTCAGCGGTCTGGACGGGTCGGTGGTGGCTGTCGTGAGCGGCGGCAACGTCGACCCCGAGCGCTACCTCGAGTACCTCGCCGCCCCGATCCCGCCGCGCGGCTGAGGCCCGGGCTCAGGACCTCGACTCGCCGCGCTCGTCGGCCAGCCGCTCCGCCAGTGCCCGCTCGCGGACGCGGATCGCGACCATCGCCTTGGCCGCCTGGCGGTCGACGCGCTTCACGTCCTTCGCGTCGAACCGGACCCAGCCCGCCACCACGGCCATGATCGCGGCGATGAAGACGACGTCGCCTGCGACCCACATGACCCCGGCGGCGAGTCGCTGATCCTCCAGCGGGGTCGGCCCCCAGTCGCGCACGACCGTCGCGTAGTGGGCGTACATCACCGTGGTCACGTTCAGGATGACCACCGCGAGGAACGTGTTCTGGGTCATCTCCATGAACAGGTGCACGACCCGCACCGGGTGGCCCATCCGCCACGGCGCCGGGTCGAGCGCGACGGCCGGCCACCAGAACAGCAGCGCCACGCTCAGGAACAGGACGTGCTCGAGCTGGTGGATGAACGGGTCCTCGAGGGCCGCGTTGAACAACGGCGAGAAGTGGGCGATCCACATCACCGCGGCGAAGAGGATCCAGCCGACGACCGGGAACGACAGCGCCCGCACGACCCGCGAGTGCAGGACGGGCAGGATCCAGCGCCGGCGCGTCTCGTGCGATGACACGCGCAGGAGCAGCGTGATCGGCGCCGACAGGGCGATCAGCGGGGCCGCGACGAGCATCAGCAGGATGTGCTGGACCATGTGGATCGAGAACAGCGTCGTGTCGTACGCGGCGATGCCCGAGAGCAGGGCGAAGGCCAGCGCGACCTGCCCGAGCACGAAGCAGACCGTCCGCTGGCGCGGCACCGGGTTGGCGGGGTGGGCCGCGTCGACGCGCCGGACCGCCCACCACCACCAGCCGAGCGCGACCGCGATCGCCAGCGTGGGCAACGGCTCGAACGTCCAGCCGAGCAGGAGATTCGCGATCGTGGGCGGCTCCGCCGGGGCCGGGCCGTGCGCCGCGGCCGGGCCCGCCGCGGCCAGCCAGGCCACCGGCACGAGCAGGGCGACGGGACGGACGAACACGGATCGGAGGCGCATCGCGGGCATCGTCGCATGAACCGGCGCGAGCGGACATCGCCCGCGTGGATAAGCCGCGCAGACGAACGACGCGGCAACGCTCCGGGTATCATGACCGCGGCCCGTCGGCGGGCTCCCAGAGCGACCAACTTCACATCGGCGAGGCGCCCGGTCCCGGTGCCCGTCGCCCCGCTGAGGACACCGGATGTCGAGCTCCCCAGGCGCGCGCCGCTCCCCCACCTCGCTCGTCGGACTCCTGTTGCTGGTGGCGATCATCGTCGTCGGCGGCGCGGTCCTGGTGGTCAGCGGTGCCGGCGCCCGGGTCGTCGAGAGCCTCTATCCGCCGATCGCGGTGACCGAGCAGGGCGCCAAGATCCGGAACCTCTACGACATCGTCTTCCTCATCGCGGCCGCGATCTTCTTCCTGGTCGAGGGGCTGATCGTGTGGACGGTCGTCCGCTATCGGCGCCGGCCCCAGGACGTCGAGCTGCCGCCCCAGACGCATGGCAACGCGATCGCGGAGATCGTCTGGACCGTCGTCCCGACGATCATCGTGGCGTTCATGTTCGTGCTCTCGTGGCAGACGCTCAACGAGGTGGACGCCCCGGTCGCGCAGCCGGACATCAAGATCCGCGCGGTCGCGGGGCAGTTCCAGTGGCAGTTCGACTACATGCCCAGCGACTACGACCCGAAGCCCGGTGAGGCCGGGCCCGACGCCGCTCTTCCAGCAGTACGTGCCGGTGGGCCCCGACGGCGGCCTCACCGTCCCGACCGGGCGGACCGTCCAGCTGTACCTGACCAGCCCGGACGTCATCCACGCGTTCTACGTGCCGCAGTTCCTGTTCAAGCGCGACGTCGTGCCTGGTCGTGTGAACAAGTTCGACTTCAAGGTCGATGACGTGCAGGCCGGCCAGACCTTCCGCGGCCAGTGCGCGGAGCTGTGCGGCGCCGGCCACCGGGTCATGCTCTTCGAGGTCCATGCCATGGCCGGCCCCGCCTTCGATGCGTGGCTGGCCGGCAAGATCGCCGGAGCCCCGCCCCCGCCACCGGCCTCCGGGCCCCCGGCCTCGGGGCAGCCGTCGGCGCCGGCCGAGTCCGGTGCGCCGCCGAGCGGCGAGCCGGTCGCCGGGACGACCCTGACGGTCGTCGCCAAGAACGCCGTCGCCTTCGAGACGCCGACCCTGACGGCCCCGGCCAACAGCCCCATCACGATCGAGTTCGACAACCAGGACGTGCTGCCCCACAGCGTCAAGATCTTCAAGGACACGATCGGCGGCCCGGTCGTCTATGACGGCGAGATCTTCACGGGTCCGGCCAAGAAGTCGTACCCGGTCGGCCCGCTCGCGGCCGGCACCTACCCATTCGATATGCGCGGTCCACACCAACATGACCGGCACCCTGACGGTCGAGTAAGGAGCACCGATGGCAACGACCACGTTGACGCCGGCCGCCTCCACCTATCGGAGCGCGCTGTACGACTGGATCACGACGACCGACCACAAGAAGATCGGGATCCTGTACGTCATCAACTCGTTCTTCTTCTTCTTCCTGGCCGGCCTGCTGGCCCTGGGCGTCCGCTCCGAGCTGGCCCAGCCGGGCCTCCAGCTGGTGACCGACCAGACCTACAACGAGCTGTTCTCGATGCACGGGACGGCGATGATCTTCCTGTTCATCATCCCGGTCCTCGCCGGCTTCGGGAACTACATCGTCCCGCTCCAGATCGGCGCCCCGGACATGGCGTTCCCGCGCATCAACGCCCTGTCGTTCTGGATGCTGCCGCTGGCCGGGATCCTGCTCTTCTCGGGCTTCGTCACCGGCGGCACCGCGGCGGCCGGCTGGACGAGCTACAGCCCGCTGGCGCAGGACCGCCCGCTCGCCTCGGTCGGGTCCGGGCAGGACCTGTGGATCGTCGCGCTCGTGCTGATCGGGACGAGCTCGATCCTGGGCTCGATCAACTTCCTCGTCACGATCTTCAAGATGCGCGCGCCCGGCATGACCCTGTTCCGGATGCCGATCATGGTCTGGACCATGCTCGTGACCTCGGTCCTCGTGCTCATGGCCACGCCGGTCATCACGAGCGCACTGATCATGCTGTTCATCGACCGCAACTACGGCGGGGCCTTCTTCGACCCGCGGGTCGGCGGCGACGCGATCCTCTACCAGAACGTGTTCTGGTTCTACTCGCATCCGGCGGTCTACGTGATGATCCTGCCCGCGATGGGCATGATCAGCGAGATCCTGCCGGTCTTCAGCCGCAAGCCGCTCTTCGGCTACAAGGCGTTCATCTTCGCGACCGCCGGCATCGGGGCGCTCGGCTTCTCCGTGTGGGCCCACCACATGTTCACGACGGGCGCCGTGTACCTGCCGTTCTTCAGCCTGATGACGTTCCTCATCGCGGTCCCGACCGGCGTGAAGATGTTCAACTGGGTGTTCACGATGTGGCGCGGCCAGCTGATGCTCAAGACGCCGCTCCTGTTCGCGCTCGGCTTCCTGACGATGTTCCTCATCGGCGGGATCAACGGGGCGTTCAGCGCCGCGGTGCCGGTCGACTTCGCCCTCCACGACACGTACTGGGTGGTCGCCCACCTCCACTACGTGCTCTTCGGCGGATCGGTGTTCGGGCTGATGGCCGGCTTCTACTACTGGTTCCCGAAGATGACCGGCCGGATGCTCAACGAGACGCTCGGGAAGACCCAGTTCGTCCTGATGTTCATCGGGTTCAACCTGACGTTCTTCCCGATGCACGAGCTCGGGCTCGCGGGCATGCCGCGACGGATCGCCGACTACTCCTCGGCGGCCGGCTGGAACGACCTGAACCTGCTCGCGACCATCGGCGGCTTCACGATCGCCGCCTCGATGCTGCCGTTCCTCTGGAACATCTTCATCTCGCTGCGCAGCGGCCAGCCCGCCGGCGACGACCCGTGGCAGGGCAACACGCTCGAGTGGGCCACGACCTCGCCGCCGCCGGCCTACAACTTCGATCGACTGCCGGACATCCGCTCGGAGCGACCGGTCTTCGACCTCCGCCACGGCCAGGCGGCCGAGCACTGAGCGGGCGAACGACATGACCGCCGACAGCCACGCCCTCACCACGACCGACGAGCACAGCCCGATCGCGGGCCTCGCCCACGACGCCACGGGCGGCATCAGCAACCCCGTCCTGGGCATGCTCCTGTTCATCACCTCGGAGGTGATGTTCTTCTCGGGCCTGTTCGCCGCCTACTTCAACGTCCGGGCCAACGCACCGCAATGGCCGCCGGAGGAGTTCCAGCACACGCTCCAGATCCTGCCGCTGGTGGGACCGGCCACGATCCTGCTGATCCTGAGCTCGTTCACCTGTCAGTTCGGCGTGTGGGCGATCCGGCGGGGTGACCACGTCGCGTTCGTCCGCAACTTCGCGGTCACCATGGTCATCGGCATCGTGTTCCTGATCATGCAGATCACCGACTACAGCATCCTGGGCTCCGAGGGCCTGACCCTCTCGTCCGGCACGTTCGGCACGACCTACTACACGCTGACCGGCTTCCACGGCGCGCACGTGTTCGGCGGCGTCATCATGCTGAGCGTCGTGCTCTATCGCGGCCTGCTCGGCCAGTTCTCGCCGAAGCACCACGACGCCGTCGAGGCCGCGTCGCTCTACTGGCACTTCGTCGACGTCGTCTGGATCCTGCTCTTCTCGCTCATCTACCTGCTGCCCGGCAACGCCCCACACGGCGTCTAGGAGGGCTCACGATCGTGCATCCACTGCGCCATCCACGGAACTCGATCTTCGTCGGGCTGATCTTCGTGGTCATCGCGGTCCTCTACTGGGCCATTCCCACGATCGGCGGCTGGCACGTGGACTACGCGGGGGTCACGATGCTCCTCGCCCTGGGCGTCGCGATGTCCCTCATGGCGTACGTGCTCATCGCCGGATCGCACGAGTGACGCGCTCGACCACCGCGACGCCCGCCTGAGCCGGCCACCCGATGCTCGAAGACATCTGGAACTGGTTCCTCGAGGTCACCGCCCAGCTGGTGACGCCGGACTGGGGCGCGCTCGTCGCGCTCATGCCGATCGCGATCATGGTCCTGGTCGTCGTCTGGCTGATCTGGGTCGTCCGTCGGTTCCGCAGCCAGCCGCCGGCCCGACGAGGCAAGACCCGGCTCCCCCGTCGCACGCCGGCCGGGATCCACATGCCCGGACCGTCGTGGTCGCCGATCTTCGCGGCGATCGGGGCTGCCCTGCTCTTCTGGGGTCTCGTGTACGGCGGCCTGATGCTGGTGGCTGGGCATCCTGGCCCTCGCGCTGACCCTGCTCTACTGGCTCGCCGAGGGCATCCGGAACTACGACCACGACGTCGGCTCGACCGTGCCCGCGCTCCCGGCCGACGGTCCACACGGGTCCACCGCCGGGCGTGCACATGCCCGGCCCGTCGTTCCGTCCGTTCCTCGGGGCCATCGGCGTCTCGATGCTGATGGCCGGCCTGGTCTTCGGCGGCCCGCTCCTGCTGGGCGGCGTCGTGGCCCTGATCCTGACCCTCGTCGGCTGGCTCGTCGACGCGTTGAAGGAGTACCGCAACGCGGTCGCCGCCGACGTGACCGGTCACCTCGACCCGCTCCCCGACCCGCGGACCCCGTCGCTCCTCCTGAGCGTCCTCGCGGTCATCTTCGTGGCCGGGGTCCTGCTCACCACCGGCCTCCTGCCACCGGGTTCGGCCAGCGGCGGGGCACCCGGGGCGTCCGGATCGCCGGCGCCATCCGGGTCCGCGGCCCCATCCGGCCCTCCGCCATCGTCGGAGGGGCCATCGCCGACCGGGCCCGTGACCGGCGACGTCAAGCTCACGGCCCAGGGCATCGAGTTCATCGAGAAGACCATCGAAGGCCCGGCCGGCAAGCCGTTCAAGCTCGCCTTCGACAACAGCGATCCGGGCGTGCCCCACGACGTCGCGTTCAAGGACGCGAGCGGGGCCTTCGCCTGGCGCGGTGAGCCGGTCACCGGTGTCGCGACGAAGGTCTACGACGTCCCCGCGTTGCCGGCTGGCTCGTACACGTTCGTGTGCACGATCCATTCGAACATGACGGGCACCGCCACGCTCCAGTAGCAGGCCGGGCATGCCGCGGCGACCGATCCTGCTCGCCCTCGCCATCGCGTGCGGTCGTCACTGGTCGGCATCGTGCTGCTGGTCGGGGCGACGCCGGGGTGGCCCGAAGGCCGTCATCGGCGAGCCCGCGCCGCCGATCGTCGGGACGACTCTCGACGGCGCGCCGTTCGACCTCGCCGCCCTCCGCGGGCGGCCGGTCATCGTCAACTTCTGGGGTCCCTCGTGCGTGCCGTGCCGCGAGGAGTTCCCGCAGTTCCTCGCGAAGCTCGAGGAGCACGGGGCGGACGGCCTCGCCATCGTCGGCGTGCTGACCGACGACCCGGAGCAGCCGGCGCGCGACTTCATCGCCGAATACGGGGCGACGTGGCCGACCGTGGTCGACCCGGACAAGTCGATCAAGACGGCCTACCGCGTTGCGGCCCGGCCCCAGACCTACTTCGTGGACGCGCAGGGGATCCTCCGGTCGATCCAGATCGGCCAGGCCAACGACGCCGACTTCGAGCGCCAGTACGCCCAGATCGCACCGTGAGCGCGGCGGCCGGCGAGCCGGCGGTCCTGCTCGACGGCGTGGTCAAGCGGTACGGATCGCGGACCGTCCTCGATGGCGTGTCGCTCGAGGTCCGCCGCGGCGAGGTGGTCGCCGTGCTCGGGCCGAACGGCGCGGGCAAGACCACCGCGGTCGAGATCGTCGAGGGCTATCGGGACCGCGACGGCGGGCAGGTCCGGGTGCTGGGCGCAGACCCGGCGAGCGGCGGGCGGGCGCTCCGGGCCCGGGTCGGGCTGATGCTCCAGGACGGCGGCGTGGACCGGCGGGCCCGGCCGCGCGAGACCCTCGCCCAGTACGCGCGGTTCCACGCCGACCCGCGCGACCCGGACGAGCTGCTGCGGCTGGTCGGACTCGAGACGGTCGCGCGGACCGCCTATCGGCGACTCTCCGGCGGCGAGCGGCAGCGCCTTGGCCTGGCGATGGCCCTCGTCGGACGACCCGAGGTCGTCATCCTCGACGAGCCGACCGCGGGCATGGACCCGGAGGCCCGGGCGGCGACCCGCCGCATCATCGCGGACCTGCGCGACGAGGGCGCGGCGATCCTGCTGACCAGTCACGACCTGGCCGACGTGGAGCGCTCGGCCGATCGGATCGCGGTCCTCGTCGGTGGTCGGGTGGTCGCGAGCGGCAGCCCGCACGAGCTGATGGCGGCGGTGACGCCGTCGTTGCGGGTCAGCCTGGATCGCCCGCTCGATCCGGCCGAGATCGCGGCGCTCGGCGGCGCCATCGGCGGCTCCGTGGTCGCGCTCGAGGCCGGGCGCTATCGGATCGACGGCGTCTCCGCGAGCCCGACGACGATCGCCGCGGTCACGAGCTGGTGCGCCGCCGCCGACCGGCGGATCGTCGAGCTGACCACGGTCGGCGGGTCGCTCGAGGACGCCTATCTCGAACTGGTGGGCGAGTCGTGAGCGCCCCGGCATCGCCGGTCGCGGCGACCCTCGGCCAGGCCGCGATGGAGCTGCGCCTGACCGCGCGTCGCGGCGAGAACCTCCTCGCGATGATCGGCATCCCGGTCGCGGTCCTGGTGTTCTTCGGGTCCGTCGACATCCTGCCGGCACCGGCCGGCGGCGGCTCGCGGATCGACGCGCTGCTGCCGGGCGTGCTCGCGCTGGCGGTCATCGCGACCGGCCTCGTCAACCTCGGGATCGCGACGGCCTACGAGCGTTCCTATGGCGTGCTCAAGCGGCTCGGCGGGTCGCCGCTGGGCCGGACCGGGCTGGTCGGGGCCAAGGTGCTGACCGTGCTGGTCGTCGAGGTCGCCCAGGTGGTCGCCCTCGTGGCGATCGCATGGGTCGCCTTCGGCTGGCGGCCGGGCGACGGGGCCTCGCTGCCGCTCTTCGTCGTCGCGCTGCTCCTCGGCACGGCCGCGTTCGCCGGGCTCGGCCTCGCGATGGCCGGATCGCTCCGGGCCGAGGCGACGCTCACCCTCGCCAACGCGCTCTTCCTCGCGTTCCTCCTGCTCGGCGGGCTCATCGTCCCGGCCGACCGGCTCCCCGATTCGCTCGCGCAGCTCAGCGCCCTCCTGCCGGCGAGCGCCCTGGCCGAGGCGTTCCGCGTGCGCCCTTGGAGGAGGCGGCGACATCGGCCGTTCGCTCGTCGTCCTGGCGCTTGGGCGATCGGGGCGATCGTCGTCGCCGTCCGGACGTTCCGCTGGGAGTGATCGGCCGAGAACGGTCCCCGCCCGGTGAACGTTCCGAGCCACCGCCGACTCATTGGATGTGACCCCGCCAGCCGGCGTGGTCGACGCAGGGAGTGTCGGTGCGAGATCTCGTCGTCCGGGCGCAACGTGCGATCGCGATGCCTTCGCGGCGCTGGTCCAGCTGGCCAGCGACCGGATGTACGCCCTCGCCGCCCGGATCCTGCGCGACAACGATCTGGCCGAGGACGCCCTGCAGGGTGCCCTCATCAACGCCTGGCGCCAGCTCCCGACCCTGCGGGATCCAGATCGCTTCGAAGCCTGGATCAGGCGCCTGCTGGTCCACGCCTGCTACGCCGAGGCCAGGCGTCGCCGGTCGTGGTCGGCCAATGTCCGAGTCCTGCCGGTCGACGGACCGGCGGGTCCGGATGACCTCGTCTCCATCGACGAGCGTGACGCGCTCGACCGGGCGTTCCGACGCCTGACGATCGAGCAGCGCGCCGTCTTCGTCCTGCATCACCACGTGGGCCTGCCGCTGGTCGAGATCGCCGAACCGCTCGGGATCCCGGCCGGCACGGCCCGATCGCGACTCCACTACGCGACCCGGGTGCTGCGCGCCGCCATCGAGGCGGACGAACGCCCGGTCGCGCACGAAGGACGGATGGCATGACCAGCGAACGCGACTTCGACCGAATCGCCCGAGCCTGGCTCGACCTGGGTCCGAACGAGGCCCCCGACCGCGTCATCGATGCCGTCCTCCACGCCGCCGAGACGATCCCGCAGGTGCGGCGACCGATCCGCTGGCTTCCCTGGAGGCCCGACCCCATGAATCGTCTTCAGCTCGTGGCCGCTGCCGCGGCCGTCGTCGCCGTCCTCGCGGGGGGCGCGATCCTTTGGAACCAACCCAGGCAGTCGGGTGTTGGCGCGCCGCCAGCGACCCCAACTCCCTCGCCGACGCCCTCCCTGGCGACCATCGAAGGAGCCGGACCGCCCGAACTGACCGCTGGCCGGTATCGGGTCGCGGCTCCGTTCACCCAGCCGTTCGCTCTCACGGTCCCGTCCGGATGGACGCTCGATACGCTCACTGCGGGCGACGTCCAGTTCCACAACACCGCAGTGAATGGGGGGAACGGCGCGGCCTGGATCGTGGTCGACGTCGTCGACAACGTGTTCGCGGATCCGTGCCGCGCGAGCAGCGGCCCCATCCAGCCGCCAGTCCCTCCGACGGTCGACGCCATCGTCTCCGCGCTCACGCGGATGGTCGGCTTCTCGGCCGGTCCGGTCACGGACGTCGTCGTCGGTGATCACACCGGCAAGGTCGTCGATCTCACCAACACCATCGACACCGACGCCGAGACCTGCTCGGGTGGGGCGATGTTGCAGATGTGGACGACCCACGGGGGCCAGAACGGCGCGACGAATGGGGGCCCGAACGACGGAGCGACCGATCGGCTCTGGGTGATCGACGTCGATGGCACACCCGTGATCATCGATGGGGAGACCTTCTCCGAGACACCAGCGACCTCTCGGGCCGTCATCGAGGAGATCGTCCAGTCGATGGCCTTCGACTAGGACCAGCGAACGAGACGGCGGGCGGCGGCTCGCCGTCTCGTCACGTCCTCGAAAAGGAAGAACCCCGGGTGGTCGGGCCCGGGGTTCAAGATGAAGGCGATGTTGGCGCAGGTTCGAGAAGAACCCGGCGCACGAGAATCATACCGCGGATCCGCCGATCCTGTCTTCCGGCCCCAGAAACGCGCCTCAGTACGCGGGTAGCGGCGGCTTCAACGACGGGGTCGCGGTCGGCTTGGGCGTGGCGATCGGTTTCGCCTTGCCGAACGCGTGCTTCACGTCGGAGCGGATCCGCTTGATCGATGCGCGGTCCAGGAACTCGCGATACGTCGGCGGGATGAAGCGGATCCGACGCATGCCCTTGAGGTCCGCCTGCTCCGCGAGCGTGGCGAGGGCGGGCAGGTCACCCGTCTTGAGGTTCGTCCAGAGGTTCTCCTTGGCGATCTTGAGCAGCTTCGGCAGCCTCACCGAGCAGGTCACCCTTGAGGAGCTTCTTGCCGACCGCGGCGATGACCAGCTGCTGGCGGTCCATCCGGCCGTAGTCCGAGTCCTGGTGGCGCGATCGGGCGTAGATCAGGGCCTTGTGTCCGTTCATGTGCTGTTTGCCGGCCCGGATGAAGACCTTCACGTAGCCAGCAATACGTGGCCATGTACTGTTCTGTTGGCGCCACTCGTTCAGCATCTTGCTAGCTCAGGGTCGATCGAACCGGCCACGATGATCAGTCCGTCTACGAGGTCGGGATATTCAATTGCAAGACGTGCAATTAATGGCCCACCCAATGAATGGCCAACTAGAATAACAGGCCGGTTGTTCTTATTCTTTTCAAGGAGCGGCTTTAGGATTACACATTGATCGTGCAAAGACTCGAACACCGTTGCCAAAGTTGGAGTAGCCAAACCCAGGCCTGTCCGTGGAAATCAGTTCCGCGCGGTGTAGAAGGCTCGTATCCGCAACGAAATGTATAAAGGCCGATAACGATCCTGGTGAACCGTGAATGAAAACAACTAAAGGCTTTGTCTCATCACCGGCTTTTACATAGTGGATCTCGCGGAATCCCACCTTATAACACAGCTGTGCAGCTGCAACGTTCCTTTTTTTGAAATAAGCATCAACTTCCTTTGGGCTGGACCGGAAGGTCATACAAGAATGAAGAGTTGCCGTAATGATGACGAATGAAAGAAAAAACAATAACCCCCATTTCCTTCTATTGAGGAAGGTCATAACTACTGGATGTTAAGCAGCTTCTTGTACTGTTCGTTATTGTGTAAAATCTCTGAAGCCTTCTTTATATCATCGTCGTACTTGAAGCCTGCTTCGATTCCTCCTTTCTCAAGGTGATAGTGGGATACGATCTCTTCTTCGAGTAGCATTTTTATCTCGTCTTTATAAAGGACCAGCTCATTCTTTTTGCTATCGCCTATTCGTGCCTGCATCGCATCAATTTGTCCCTTCAGTTCAGAGTAATATTTTTCTTTCTTCGCTTCTTCACTGAATTGATGAAGTTGATACTCCAGGTATGATTTATACGCGTAATTTTTGTCCTTCATCCAGGTGATAAAACGAGAGTAAACGTCATCACTTAGAGTAAAAGTTCTAGGATCGACTGTTTCGGGATTGTTGTAGACGTACTGTGCAGCAAAATCAAACAAATACCCTTTTTCAAATAATACTTGCGTCAATGTATGAGCTTCTTTTGCCTCAGTCTTGACGTCCGGATCGATACCACCGCCGTCATAGACTGTCCGCCCGTTCGTGGTCTTAAATGCACGCTTTATAGAATCAGGAATTGAGCCCACGCTTCCGTCATCTCTGCGATGCGTGTAGTCCAGCACCTGAATGCATCTGCCTGTGGGTGTGTAGTATTTGGCCGTCGTAACCTTTAATTGTGAGTTGTACGACAGCGGCCGACTTACCTGAACCAATCCTTTGCCATAGGACTTTTCGCCAATAACTATTGCGCGGTCATAGTCTTGCAACGTACCTGCTACTATTTCCGACGCCGAGGCACTTCCCCGATTAATAAGTATGCTGACGGGTATTTCGGTGTCAACCGGTGCGTTTAGAGTTTCATAATTCAGATTGTTTTCCGGGATCTTTCCCTTTGTGCTTACTACCAGCTTGCCCTTAGGTAAAAAAAGGTTAGTGATGTTCACCGCTTCAATCAGAAGTCCACCGGGGTTTCCACGAAGATCGAGAATGACCCCTTTAGCTCCTTGTTCCTTCAGAATTGACAAAGCGTTCTTAACCTCCTTTGCCGCATCTGGCGTAAAGTCTGACAATTGAATGTAAGCAATGTCATTTCCTACAATTCCTGCGTATGGCACGTTGTTGAGTTTTATTTTTTCGCGCTTGAACTCAAGCTTAATAGGCTTTTCGACGCCCATCCTTTTGATCGTAAGGCTGACCGGTGTTCCAACCTGACCTTTCATGAGCTGGCTGGATTCTTCGCGCGACAATTTTGCAAGCTCAATATCATCGATCCTGATCACTTCGTCTCCGATCTTCAAGCCACCTTTTTGAGCGCCGTATCCTTGCATGATCATAGTAACAACGGTACGCTTGCCAATCTCCCTTGTGACTGCGCCTATACCACCGTATTGACCAGTGTTTGTAGTTCTGAAATCTTCGACTTCATCTTCCGGGATATAGTTTGTATATGGGTCGAGTGAAACAAGCATCGCGTCGATACCTGTCCGAACCAGTTTATTTGGATTGACTTCATCGACATATAACGCATTGACTTCTTTGAACAAAGTCGCAAATATGTCAAGGTTCTTTGCTATTTCGAAGTAACGTTCCGCGGGTTTGTTGAAGGAAAATGCAACAGCAATAACCAGCAATAGGGAGAGGTAGATAAGCTTTCTTTTCATTAGACTGGATTTCAATGGTAGAAACGCACAAAAAGACAAATAGTATGCGCTTACGAAACTTCCGGAAAATTACGGATTTAACCGGTTGCAATTCGATTTATTGACTGGGTTTTTGACAAGTGGGGCCTGAAATACCCCAATGCTCGCCAGAATGACCATTATGCCCAAGCTTTTCGAAGGAACCTCAGCCAGTTTCCGTGCATGACATTTTTTATATCGTCGTCAGTGTATCCTCTTTTTTTCAACAGTCCGGGAATATTTTGAAGATCGGCGATGGTTTCAAGGTCATAGGGACTTTGTTCTTTGCCGAATGCTCCATCCAGGTCGGATCCAATCCCCACATGAAGTGCGTTTCCCGCCAGTTGGCAAATGTGATCCATGTGGTCGATGACAATTTCCAGCCGGCAATTCATGCCACGCGGTGTCGACACACCTCGTACCCAATTCGGTACCATCATCCACGCATCGAGAACTCCGCCGATCACAGCACCGCGCGAAATAAGTTCCTTGAACTGCTCATCGCTGAACTGGCGATTGTGGTCTACCAGCGCTCTGCAATTGTGATGGCTGGCCCAAACGTGACCATGAAAGTGATCCATGGCCTCCCAAAAACTGTCATCACAAAGATGGGTTGCGTCAAGAATGATATTCAGCCGTTCCATTTCTTTAAGAAGGGCCACGCCCTGTGCGCCTATTCCGCCCGTTGCGTTTGTTCCTTGCGCATATCGGCCCGGTCCGTAGTGGGCTGGCCCCAACGCCCTCAATCCCTTTTGGTATGCTCTCTCCAGGTGTTTGAGTGTTACGATAGAATCGGCACCCTCGAGACTTAGAATATAACCAATTGGTTTGTTTTCATTTGGTGTGTTATCCATCCACAACCCCAAATGTTTTTCAAGCTTATCCAGTGAGTTGATCTGGACGAGTTGGCCTTCCTCTTCCATCTGGGAGTACCATGCAAGCTGTCCCTGCGTTTGTGCCCATGCCTGCTGTGGCGAATTCCAACCCGGAAGCGGATTATCAGGTGCGACGTACCGCGCTATTTGCGTAGCCACCACCAATCCGATGTTGCCTTTTTTCAGCTCCTCAAAGCATACAACATTGTTCCCCCGATCTGGCTTATCGGTCATGCCTTTTTCTCTGGCTCTTATATCCTTAATCGGTTGGCGCAAGTCGCGGTTCCACTCAAGAGCATTCATACTTAGATCTAGGTGAGCATCGATGGTGAACATGGAAGATAGTTATAAGTTATGAGTTATGAGTTATGCGTTATGAGCTGGGGCATGGGAGCGGGTGTGGGCGTACATGGAAGATGGTTATGAGTTAGAAGTTATGAGTATGCTTTGCCCGCCGAAGCGCTGTCTCAGCGCGAAGGCGGGTTAGATTGTTATTTTGCGGCTGCGTGACACATTATTCCAATAAGCGGTTATCCTGTTGTTCTCAATAACTGCGGCACGATCATGCAAAGCAACTGTTGGACAAATGTGGAAGGGAATGCCGTATAGTACATCACCTACATTATAGGATCTACCTGCTCCAACTTTGAAGACCATATGTTCTTCGCTGTGACCAATAGGGGTAAGATTACGGCCATTCAGAAAATATACGCGTTGCGTAATAGGGTTTTCAGATGCGATTGACTTGTGTCCGAGGTCAACGCAGATGGTATCCGCTGCCGGTTTCGAAATCACCCTGGAAACCACGAGCGCTGCAAAGGTAAATTGCTGCTCTTTGAGAATTTGTGCATAGCCTACGTCCCAATAAATAAACGTACCGGGACTACATTCCACATTGCTGCGCAGGCAATGAACCGAAAAGGTGGGAGTGCCGCCTACAACGAGTGTAAGCTCCGCGTTAAATTTGTTCCTTAGCTGTTGTTGAAGGTTAGTCACCTGTTTGAAAGCTTCATCGCATCGTTTCTGGCGAGTGTCGAACTCTACATCACGTATGTGCCCGTCATAAGCATGCAGTCCCACGATGTTAATTCCGGGAAGAGCATGAGCTTGTTCGTAGAGTGCTAACGCGTCCTCTGGCATAACGCCAGTTCTGTTCATCCCCACGTTCACATCGATAAATACTGGGAGGCGAACATTAAAAGAATTAAAAAGATCAGACAGCGCTTTTGCTGCGTTTATGTTGTCGATTAGACATGAGAATCGCGTTGATGGGAATTGTTGGACAATTATCAGCAGACGATTCGCTTTCGGTCCTACTGGTTGATAAGCTAGCAGCACATCAGGCGCGCCGGCCATCGCGAGCATTTCCGCCTCGGCAATCGTAGCGCATTTAAATTTTTTGATACCCGCCTTCAACATCATCTTGCTTACCTCCAGCGATTTGTGTGTCTTCACATGAGGTCTCAGCCGTGCGATATTAACAATACTTTTGATCAGCGTTTCGATGTTGTGACTCACCCGCTCCGAATAGATCACAAGAGCCGGACTGTCCAATTCTCCAATGTTGTCTACGATATACCATTCGTTGTCCATAAACTTTCTATCCTTACATGTACCTTAATCTGTTAGTATCTATTGCTTCAGCTTTGGGCCACAAGCCACAAGCTTCAAGCGTCAAGCTTATTACCTGATGCTTCCAACTTACTGCTCACTACTTACTACTTACTACTTTTACTCACGCCAACTCAAACATCACCTCAATCTCCACCGGAATATTATCTGGCAAAGATCCCATTCCCACAGCACTTCTAACACCCACGCCATTATCTTCGCCCACACCTTTGCAAAGAGTTCGCTACATCCATTAATAACATATGGATGTCTTTCAAAATCAGGTGTGCAGTTCACCATGCCGAGTACCTTGATGACGCGTTGATCTTATTTAAGCTTTCCAAGGTTTACCTTTACGTGTTGCCAGAATCGCAAGACCAACCTGTCGGGCTGCGAGTTTTCCTTCATCCATAGTGAGGTCTTTTGCCAACACGACCAATAATAAGGCTTTTATCTTCCTTTACTGTGCCGTGCCCTGAGACGTAAACAAAATTTCCTACGATCAAGAATGGTTTGTACACACCTAGCGGCGTCGGCGCCGGGGAAGCTGTAAGATTTAATTGGGCGAAACGTTCGTCAGCTGACATAGATTGAGGTAGTTCTATTTTTTTGCCGGAATATATTGATCAAATTTCAAAAAATATATCCATAACGCAAGGCTAAATTAGTTTGCCTAAAGCAGTGATATTAGACGAAGGGCATGGAGTATTAGCGCAGATATTCAAGTGCCATAACGCCATCAGGCCCGCGATGGCTACGATCGTTTCCATCACTGACCATGTTCTGATCGTGTCTTTTATGCTCAGGTTGTAGTATTCTTTGAACAGCCAAAATCCAGGCATCATTCACGTGAAGAACATGAGACTTCCGGCCCCACGGCGAGCACCATAAGGTTAGGATCAACACCTGGGCGGCGAGCACGGGCATAATAATTCCCGCAGCAGTAAGCCCCGCCACTGTCGCTGAACCAACACAAACACGGATGACACATGCAATTGACCAACCCAGGATCAGAGGATGCACATTTAATCCATTGAGCAATGAGCCGATTTCGTTACTGACACCGCTGTCAGTAAGGATACTGTTTTAATGTACCGGCGCCGCCCATGATGAGAAGTAACATGGAAATGTCTTTTACAGCATCAGCATAAATACCATTACCTTCTTCATCGACATCCCCAGACGAAGCCCTAAAGTCTACATTGCTTCTGCAAGCGAAATAATCATAACGATCGCGGCATCACTAAAAAACACAACGACTGTCCTCAATGGCCCAGGTTCAGTTACTACGTTGCCCAGGATTGTTGTAAGTGCAATTAGAATAACAGGAAGCATTGCCGACGATACGCTTTATCCCGAGGCCTGGCAGTTTGTCCCGAAGGAATTGGATCAGCATTAAAAATCTTTAACGGCACCGAATTTTAATACTTTCTTTAATGTCTTGGCAAAAAAAGGTCCTGCCAGAATGGACGTTGGTATTCCGATCAATATTCCATAGAACAAGGTCTTTTCCCATGTCGGCATGGAATTGAGCAACTAACGCTGTCGGTGATGGATGGGGTGGAAGAAATCCATGAGTTACCGAAAGCGACGCCAGCATAGGCACACCGATATAAACTGCAGGCAATTTGTATTTGTACGCCACTGAAAATATTAGCGGAATCACCAACACAAAGCCAACGTTGTAAAAAACGTGGAATTCCAATAATAAAGCCCGTGATCATCAACGCCCAGTGGATGTACTTCTCTCCAAACAGTTTCATAAGCCCTGAAGCGATCTGTTGGGCAGCACCACTTTCGGCGGTGAGTTTGCCAAGCATTGCTCCACTGGCAACCACAATGACCAGTGATCCAAGCATATCGCCAAGTCCTTTCTGAATCGAAGCTGTGATCTTTGACACTTCTATGCCGAGCAGCAATCCAGCGAGAGATAGATACCACCAGGAAGGCAAGAAAAGCGTTGATCTTAAACTGTGTGATCAGGAGAACAAGTATCGCGATGCAGAACAGTATGATTAGAATGGACATCCTTTGCGCTGATTGTTGGTTGGGAGAGTGACTTAAGCGAAAGTAACTGAGAAAGTTGGCGTGTAATCCGCCGGTTAGAATTTATCCGGTATTTGAATGATGCGGACGACAACTTCGTGGGGATCACCGTCCTTGTCAAGAAGGCTGAATTTAACCATGGGGTTGTCTCGCCTGATCTGACTTTCTACGTGGATGACCTGGTTGTCGTGTAGGTTCTTTTTCGATTTCTTTTTGCAGAACGTATAGGGCATTGGCGAAATCAACTTCCAGTGGGCTGGGGTTGTAAGCAGAGGTCTTCATGTCAGTCGTTATCCGTTATAGGTAAAAGTTAAAGAATTCAAACCATTAAACAGTCATCCGCATAGTGCAATGAATCGACTGATCGCCCAATCGGTTGCTCTAATCTCTATTACTGGATAAGATACTTGACCTCTGCCAGACGGTTTAACGGATAACGCCTCTACCAACGGATCAGCGATGAAGCCCATGTAAAGCCGCTGCCAAAGGCTGCTAAACAAATTAAACTCATTTTCTTTGATTTTACCCTCAGCCCATGCCTCACTTAATGCAATTGGAATGCGACGTCAGCCGTATTTCCGTAACGCATGATATTATTATAGACTTGTTCGTCGGTGAGTCCCAGCTTTTGCTGAATGTATTGGCCAATCCTAGATTGGCTTGATGGGGGACGAGCAGGTTGATGTCTTCTTTCTTTAGATGGTTGGCATCCAAAGCCTAGTTGATAACCTCCATGAATCGCACGACCGCATGCTTAAACACCTGGTTCCCGCATCATGACAACTTTATACGTGGAAGTATCCATGATATCTTCGGGTTGCCTCTCGCTATGGGGCCTGCTGCTTCCAGGATTCTTTCACGTATAGCTCCTCGGCAAAATTACCATCCGAGTGCAGGTGGGTAGACAAAATACCGGGTTTGTCAGAAGACTGAAGAATAACCGCTCCAGCGCGTCCCCGAAGATCACTGCGGTGTTTCGCCCCCGCGTCGTTAAGTCCAGTGCTGTTGACTGTATCTCAGCGCCAATAACCAATATTGTCTTATACATTCCTGTCTTGATGAATTGATCGGCGACAGACAGGGCGTA